>CAYXLI010000017.1:0-119587 GCA_964464925.1 uncultured Solibacteraceae bacterium
CGCCGCCGAAGAGATGGCCGAACAGGATGCCGCGCCAAACGAACCCAACTCCGCTCCCACACTCGTGGAAATCGCAGAGCCAAACGAACCCACTGCTCAGCCGGGACCAGACATCGAAATCGCCGCGTCAAACGAACCCACCGGGCTCTTAAAGTCTGCGGCACCGGAACTTTACATCTCGCTGGCAGACGTCACACACTTCGGTTCTCGCGAACCGCGGGAGATCCAGCCTTGAGCGCCCGAACTTTATCGCTCCATCAGTTTAGTGACGTAAGTGTCGTGAGGTGCGCCCGCCTGCCGTGCGCTGCGCTTCAGCTTGTCCGCTTCCTTTTGTGTGAGCCCGGACCCAAGCACAACATAATAAAGACCGCCTTTACCTTCCGGCGGGTACACGTGTGGCTTCAGACGGCGTGTCTGCTGGGCGATCTTCTGTGCGCGGCTCTCCGCTGGCCCGTAGCTCGAGTACGTAGCAGCAACCACGGCCCACGCGCCGTTTGGATTCGTCTGCCTGGCTCGCGTCTGAACCGGCGACGGCTTAGCCGGCTCCGGAGTCGGTGGCGGGCTTGTTCTCACGACCGCTGCCGGAGTGGCTGGCGGAGCCGGCGTCGAGGTGTGCAAACTCCTGTAGCCGAGAAGGAGTGCAAGCGCGCACCCTCCCGCAACACCGATTACTGGCCACGGCAGCCGCGCTCGGGAAGCATTCGGTTCGACTTCGACTCGTATCGGACGCGGAACCGCAGCCTTGGGCTCTTCGACCGGAAAGATCTCCCAGAGTTGCTGCAGATCGCGTGCGCGGCAAGCCTCCGTCGCCCGGCGCAGACTGTCTACGCCCAGCTTCACCGAATCACCCATCACGAAGATGGCCTCAGGGCGGACCCCACCGTGGCAGAGATCGCGCGTGTGCAGAAAATCCAGCGCCTGCCCAGCCTGCTCCGCCAATCGTCGCGCCTGCGCCGTGCCAGGCTCTCCGCGGCTCTGCATCTCTGCAACGTCATCATCCGGGATCTCCGTCGCAGCATAGTTCAGGTGAGCGCTATCAATCCATGCGTCCCCCGTGTCGAAGACCCGCATGATATGCGGGTGCTCGCACGTCCTTGCGAGTTCCCAACTGTCTCGCACCGCTTCACCCCGTTCGGTCTCCGCCTCGATCAGGTGGATCAGGGCCGTTGTTCCGGTCCCTTCGGCCGTGCCAATGTAATAAGCGGTTTCGTCCCGTACGCCGAGGAGTGTATCGAGTCTCCAGGTCCCGGCCATTCGGCCGGCGCAATCGGTCCAGGTTGAAATCATTCTTCCATCGTAATGTTTTCAGGTAAGTTCCTGAAGCGGCGTACCCGGGCGTCTCGTAGCGGCCTTTGTGGTACACTCCTTGGCTAAATCGGCAGGGAGCTCTGGAGGACTGTCAAGATGCGAATTCCCGATCAAATGAAAAGAACGCTTCTCGGTCTGAGTCTTGCCTTCGCGGCATGTCTTCAGGCACAGAATGGCACAACCGCGCTCGACCGTTATGTCGCCAGGCCGGATCCCGCTTACAAATGGGCGTTGACAAAAACCATCCCCGGAACTGGCGTTACCGGCTACGTGCTGGATATGACCTCGCAAACCTGGTTGACGCCACAGGAAGTGGATCGTACCGAGTGGAAGCATTGGGTAACCATCTACAAACCGGAGAAGGTAGCCAGCGACATTGCCCTGCTTCTCATCACGGGCGGAAGCAATGAGAGCAACCCCCCGGAGAAACTGGACGCGTTTCTGGCGGCTGTGGCGGAAAAGACGAAGAGCGTTGCCGTCGAACTCCGGATGATCCCGGATCAGCCCCTCAGTTTTTATGGCGAGTCGAGACGCCGCACCGAAGATGCCATCCTCGCATTTACGTGGAAGAAGTTTTTAGAAACCGGTGACGAGCGCTGGCCCGGGCGCCTGCCGATGACCAAAGCCGCTGTTCGGGCCATGGATGCCGTCCAGGAGTTTTTGGCTTCAGAACCGGGCGGCAGGACCAAGGTCGCACGCTGGGTCGTCACCGGCGGCAGCAAGCGCGGTTGGACTACGTGGACCACGGCCGCCGTGGACAAACGAGTCATTGCCATCGCCCCTGTCGTCATCGACCTCTTGAATATTGACGCATCGTTTACGCATCACTGGCGTGCTTACGGTTTCTGGGCTCCGGCCGTTCGCGATTACGTGGAGCATGGGCTTATGGATTGGCGCGGCACCAAGGAATGGCACGAGCTGATGAAGATCGAGGAACCCTATGAGTATCGCGACCGTCTTACCATGCCGAAGTTCATCATGAATTCCGCCGGAGATCAGTTCTTCCTGCCGGACTCCTCCCAGTTCTACTTCAAGGATCTGAAAGGCGAGAAGTATCTGCGGTACGTGCCCAACACCGACCATGGCATTACGCGGCGGTCCGATGCGGCGGAAAGCCTGCTCGCGTATTATCAGTCCATCGTCGCGGACTGGAAGCGTCCGGAGTTCTCCTGGAACATCACGAAGGATGGAGCCATCGAGGTGACTTGCAAAGACAAACCCTCCGCAGTGAAACTCTGGCAGGCCACCAATCCCGAGGCGCGGGATTTCCGTCTCGAAAAGATCGGCCCCGCGTATCAGAGCAAAGACGTAACGGCCGAGCGCGAAGGCAAGTACATCGTGAAGCTGCAACAGCCGGAGAAAGGCTTCACAGCCTCGTTCGTGGAACTCACGTTTCCTACACCGGGCGGCAGTAACTGGAAGTTCACCACCGATGTGAAGGTTCTCCCCGATGTATATCCATTTCCTGCGCCGGAAGCGAAGCGCGCCGTAAACGCGACGCCAATGAAGACGGCCCAGTAGAGCGGGGTGAGAGTCGGCAGGCGTGTGATAATACGCCTTGGTTCATGCGGATTCTGCTGGCGCACAACTCTTTGTATTACCCGTCTTACGGTGGCGGCGACCGCTCGAATCGTTTTCTGATGGAGCAGTTGGCCTCACGGGGCCACCAGGTGCGAGTTGTGGCTCGCATCGAGCACTTCGGCCAGAAGGCGCATGACAAGCTTTTGAAGGAGTTACATCGGCGGCATGTCCACGTCACCAGAACTGAGGAGACGGGACTGCACCTCGACCTGAACGGCGTAGACATTCGCGTCCTGACGCTGAGCGCACATCTGCGCGCGTTCTTCGCGGCGCATATCCGCTCGTTCGACCCGGACGTGATTCTGACATCCACAGACGATCCGGCGCATCTGCTGCTTGACGTGGCTCTTCGGGCGAAGAGGGCTCACGTCGTGTACCTGGTGCGGGCTACGATAGCGGCGCCGTTCGGGCCGGACAGTTCGATGCCAAGCGCGGCGAAGACGCAGGCGTTGCGATCGGCGGACGGTGTCGTCGGTGTGAGCGAGTACGTCGCCGGCTACTCGCGCCAGTGGGGCGGCCTTGATGCTGTCTACGTGCCCATCTCGCTCCTGCCGCCGGGCGAGCCTCCGCTGCTCGGGCGCTTTGAGAATCGGTTCGTCAGCATGGTGAATCCTTGTGCGGGGAAGGGAATCGCGGTCTTTCTCGCGTTAGCGGAGCGATGCCCGGATGTGGAGTTTGCGGCGGTGCCCACTTGGGGAACGACGGAGGCCGACCTCGCTGCTTTACGCAGGTTATCGAATGTCCACGTCTTTGCGCCGTTTGATGACTTCGATGAGTTCTTGCGGCAAACGCGCGTGATGTTGGTACCGTCGCTGTGGGCCGAGGCACGATCGCGCGTGATCCTGGAAGCCATGTCGCGCGGCATTCCCGTGTTGGCCAGTGACGTGGGCGGATTGGCGGAGGCCAAGCTTGGAGTCGATTATCTGTTGCCAGTGAATCCGATTCGCGGATACCGCGGCGCAGTCGATGAACTGATGGTTCCCGTGGTCGACGTGCCGCGGCAGGACGTGGGCCCGTGGGAGACCGTGTTGCGGCGGCTCCTGACGGATCGGGCTCACTACGAAAAGTTGTCAGTCGAATCGAGAAGAGCGGCCCTGGCGTACTCGCAGACGCTGAATGCAGGGCCGTTTGAAGCGTATCTGGAGAAGATCGTTGGCGCACCGAGACGCCCGCGTCAGGTTTCAGGTGAGCGGCTTTCTCCTGACAAGCATCGGTTGCTTGCGCTTAGGATCAAGGAGCGAAAAAAGCATGTGGATTCCGGAAGCAGCCGTCCGTGAACTGGACCGGACGGAGCTTGCCAAGGTAGCAACGGCAGCAGCGCGTGAGGCTCTGCCGGGTGTAGATATCGAAATCTTTTGGGACGAGTTGTGGATCCGTCGTATCGGGTCCTGTTATTTTCCACATCCTGAGATGTGGCAGTCGGCCGATCCAAAACGCTGGCTGCTCTACCCGGAAAAATACGTTCGCGACGCCAATGACTACTGGTTTCACGTTTACAAGCCGAACGCAGGAGACCTGATCGTCGATATCGGCGCTGGCCGCGGCGAGGATGTGTTTGCGTTTTCACAAGCTGTAGGCCCGGAAGGGCGCGTGTGGGCCATCGAACCGCACCCGGTCTCGTTCCTCGCCCTGCGGAAGTTCTGCGAGTTGAATCATCTCGATAACGTGACCGCTCTGAACTACGCCTGTGTGGAGCATCCCGGAGCGCTGCAGATCGAGACGCTTCCGGTATGGGAGTCGAATTACGTCCGCAGCGGCTCGGCGTCGCCCGCGAGCCATCCCGTAGAAGGTCGCCAGTTCGATGACCTTGCACGCGAGCACGGTATCGGGCGGATCGACTTCTTAAAGATGAATATCGAAGGCGCCGAGCGGATGGCGTTGCCCGGCTGCCGTGAGTCCCTCACCAGGACACAGTACGCCTGCGTGGCGGCGCACGATTTCCGTGCCGACCGGGGAGAAGGCGAACAGTTCCGAACGCTCGCGTTTGTCAAAAACTACCTTCTGGAGGCCGGATTTGAAGTCGCTACGCGTGACGGCGATCCCCGATATTACGTGCCGTATCACGTACATGGTTCGCGGCCACGCCGAATTTAAGCGTTGCATTTGTACTTACTTATCTTCAAACTGGAGCGTATGAAGGTCTCGCTTAAACCGTTACTTGCCATTCCGCTCTCGTCGATACTGCTCTATGGCGCCGGTACTACGATCAATACAAATCTTGCCATCTCCGGTTCCGCCTCGGTGACGACAGCCAGTGGCACTGGTGCGAACTTCAATTTCACCGGCACCTCCTCGTCGGCTGAACTAGGATCGGGCTTGGTCTCGGGAGCCGGAACTCTCGTTTTGACGAGCGGTGTCGTGTATACGTACACCCTGAACTACACCATTACTTTCCCCTCTACTCAGACGATCACGGGGACTTCTACCGGCAGCAGTACGTCCTTAAACGGAATCACTCCGGCGAACATCGGGTTCGGCGCGGTGACGAACACGATCACAGGCGGCACAGGACAGTTTGCCAGTGCCTCGGGTACCACCAATACAGCGACGGGAACGATCATTGCGCCGAGTTTGGGCGTGCTCGCACAGGCATTTTCACTCAGCTTCGGCGGGCCGATCGCGATCAACGCGCCGAACTATGGGACTGTGAACTCGTCCGGCTTGCGGTTTGTGCCCATCACGCCGTGCCGCGTCGTCGATACGAGAAATCCGGCCGGCGCATTTGGTGGCCCGTCCCTGCAGGCTCAGGTTTCGAGAGACTTCTACCTGTGGTCCGCTGGATGCGGTATTTCGACCAGTGCCGCGGCATATTCCCTGAACGTGACGGTCGTGCCGAAGGGGCCGCTGAGTTATCTCACTATCTGGCCCTCAGGCCAGCCGCAGCCGTTCGTGTCTACCTTGAACAGTGCCGATGGACGAACGAAAGCGAATGCCGCCATTGTTCCGGCCGGCAATTCGGGTGGTGTTAGCGTGTACGCGACGAACGATGCGGATGTGATCCTGGATGTGAACGGGTATTTCGAGCCAAACGTTGCCACAGATCTGGTGTTCTATCCGCTTACGCCGTGCCGCATCGCCGATACACGCAATCCCACGGCTCCCTTAGGTGGACCAGCTCTGATTGCAGGACAGGGGCGCACGTTCCCGGTTCTAAACTCATCGTGTGGCATTCCGAATACCGTGAAGGCATATGCGCTGAACATGACTGTTGTGCCTGCCACGGCGCTCAGTTATCTGACGACGTGGCCCACAGGCTTTCCGCAACCCCTTGTCTCTACCTTGAACTCGCCGACGGGTGCGGTGCTGGCGAACGCCGCCATCGTCCCTGCCGGTTCGAACGGATCCATCGATGTCTATGTGACCGACCAGTCCCACCTCATCATCGACATCAATGGCTATTTCGCACCTCCGGCTAGCGGGGGACTCCTGTTCTATCCGGTGACGCCGTGCCGCATGGTGGATACGCGCATTCAGTCAGGGAGCCTTTTTGGCGCTCCGTCGTTGCAGAGTGGGCAAGCGCGCGCGTTCCCCCTGTTGAGTACTTCTTGTGCCCCTTCGACTTCTGCGCAGGCGTACTCGATGAACGTGACGGCGGTGCCGCAGGGGCCACTCAGCTATCTGACTCTGTGGCAATCCGGACTGATGCAGCCGCTGGTGTCTACACTCAACGCCGGGGATGGCAGTGTGACTGCAAACGCCGCGATCGTGCCGAACCAGGGAGGATCGATCAACGCGTTCGCCACAAACACTGCCGATGTATTGTTTGATCTGAACGGCTACTTCGCGCCGTAGGATTTCACGAACTCCACCGCATGCGATTCTGGGATCGCGGCCTTCGCGCGATCCCGGTCCGCGCGCGTTTCGTACAATCCGAACACGGAGGACCCGCTCCCGCTCATCATCGCGGCGAGCGCGCCCGTGCGCCGCAAACGGTCCCGCACCTTCTTGAGCTCCGGGTATTGAGAGAACACGGGCGCTTCAAAATCGTTGCTGCAGTGCCGCCACCACTCTGAGTCGAATGCCGCCAGAGCCGCTGTAAGTGCTTGCGATCGATTTGGTCCGCCCGGCAGAGCCTCCGTGCGCTGGAGGAGTTTGTAAGCCTCGGGCGTGGAGGAGTGGATGCCCGGTGTGACCAGCAGCAGCGGCTTGGGTTTGGGATGTGGCAGCGGGTATAGTTCTGTTCCTCGTCCGAACCCGAGCGCGCATCCTCCAAAAAGGAAGAACGGCACGTCACTGCCGAGGCCGGCCCCGATTTCGATCAGCCGCTCCAACGCGATTCGCTTCCCCGTAAGCCCGGGAAGCGTCCGCAAGACCGCGGCTGCATCGCTGGACCCGCCGCCGAGCCCTCCGCCCATCGGGATCCGCTTGATCAGAGTGAAGCGAAGGTGCGCACTCAGCTTCAGCTCCTGCAAAACAGCTTCGGCGGCACGGACGACGAGGTTGTCCGGTATGACGGAGTTGATCCTGACTTCCGTTTTGCGTGCGCGTGTGTATTCGATGCCGAGCGTGTCGGTCAGCGAGATGGTCTGAAAAATGCTCCGGAGGTTGTGAAAACCGTCGGGGCGCTTGTTCAGCACCTCGAGCGTCAGGTTCACCTTGGCGTGGGCCCGGACCTCAACGAAACTCAATAATGCACCAACGAGGCCACATCGTAGTTCTTGATCTTCTTGCGGCCTTCCAGGAAGTCGAGTTCGATGACGAATCCGAAACCGGCGATGCGTCCGCCTAGCTTTTCCACCAGCCGTCCGGTAGCAGCCGCGGTGCCGCCGGTTGCGAGCACGTCATCTACGATGAGGACGTTCTGCCCGGGCTTGATTGCGTCCTTATGGATCTCCAGGCGGTCCGTGCCATATTCCAGTTCGTATTCCCAGAACTCGATTTCGCACGGCAGTTTCTTGGGCTTGCGAACGGGTACGAAGCCTACGCCGCGCGCAATTGCCAGCGCCGGAGCGAAGAAGTATCCGCGCGCTTCGATCCCGACTACTACGTCTATCGGCTTACCATCAAACTTGCCGAGCAGCCCGTCAATCACGGCCTTTAATCCCGGCCCGTCCTTCATCAGGGTGGTGATGTCGTAGAACAGAATTCCAGGTTTCGGGAAGTCCGGAACTTCCCGGATCAGTGCTTTGAGATCAGTCATTCGGAACTACGTAGTTTAGCATCTTGGCGCTCTAGTAGCGCTCGATTTCAAAGGTTGTGCGGTGCTGTATCGCGGCGCTTTCCTCCTCCACGCGCCGCACGTCCGAAAAAGTTGGGCCTTTCCATAACTCCCCGGCCAATTCGGATAAGTCGGCTTCGGTACCGATCGCGTAGACCTCTACGGAGCCGTCTTCCAGATTGCGCGCGTAACCGCGCACGCCCAGCCGCTCTGCATGTTTCTGGACGAACCAGCGAAAACCCACACCCTGGACGCGCCCGTGCACGACATAACGGCGTGCTACTCTCCCCTTACCCATAAGTGGAGTGTATCGATATTTTCCGGCACCGGTCGTTCGTCATCCCAGCGGAGATGCCGGTGCCTTAGCCAGAGCGTTTTTCCCCGCCTCGATCACGCGGAGAATGGCATCGACATCATAGACCGCTCCGCCCCATGCGCCGCCGCTTACGTCCTGGAGAGCGGCCCAAAGCCTCGTGTCATCCGGAAGAGCCGGATCTGGTGCGAGGTCGGGCCGCAGAGAGCGTCCAGCGAGCACGCGGTAGCCCTGTTCGGCTCCGAAGATCTCTTCGCCGTGGCCGACAAGATTCACCGTGCCTTCGAGGGTCTTGCGATTCACCATGATCTCGACCACGTCGCCTTCTATCAATTTGCCGAGCGGGCCGCCGGCCAGCGCTTCCGGCGAAACGTGTCCGATGCACGCGCCGGTGGAGACGCCGCTGAAACGTGCGTCCGTGATCACGGCCACGTGCTTGCCGAATTCCAGATGCTTCAGTGCGGAGGTCACCTGATACGTCTCCTCCATCCCCGAGCCCATGGGACCGCGACACATGAGAACCAGGATGTCGCCCGCCTGTACCTTGTGCTGTTTGATGGCAGCGATCACGTCGGGCTCGGTAAGGAAGATGCGGACCGGTCCGCGCTTCCGGTAGATACCGGCGGCATCGACAACGCTTGGGTCAATGGCGGTAGCTTTGATGACCGAGCCTTCCGGCGCGATATTGCCTGAAGGGAAACACACCGTCGAAGTCAGCCCGTGCTTTGCGGCAGAAGAAGGATCCATGATGATCTCATCCGGATCGATCCCATCGTTCTTTTTCAGCCCGGCCCGCAACGTCGAGCGGCGCTCGCTCTGCTCCCACCAGTCGAGCATCGTGTCCAAAGTCTCGCCGCTGCAGGTCAGAGTGTTGGTGTGCAGCAGGCCAGCACGCCTCAGTCGCAGCATCACCTCGGGCACTGCTCCCGCCTGGAAGACCTGAACGGTTGCGAACCCTTTCGGGCCGTTCGGCAATGCGTCGACGAGTCGAGGCACCTGGCGGTTGATTCGGGACCAGTCCTCCACGCTCGGACGCCGCAGGCCAGCGTGGAACGCTACCGCGGTGAGATGCAGGATGAGATTCGTAGATCCTCCGAATGCGGCGTGAACAACCATTGCATTCTCGATCGCTTCACTCGTGAGAATGTCGCGCATTGTGCGGCCCTGCGATTCCAGTGTGAGCACCGCGCGCGCCGAGCGCCTCGCCATGTCGCGCCAGATCGGGTGTCCGGACGGAGCCAGCGCCGAATGCGTCAGCGACATGCCGAGCGCTTCGGCCACCACCTGCGATGTTGCCGCCGTGCCGAGGAATTGGCAACCACCACCTGGGGAACCGCAAGCCCGGCACCCCATGTCTGCAGCGTATTCGAGAGAGATCATGCCGTGCGCGTATCGCGCTCCGATCGTCTGGACGCGCCCCGCATCCTCGCCTTCCTCGGCGAGCAGCGTGACTCCGCCGGGCACCAGCACAGTAGGCAAAGTGTGCTGTGCAGCGAGGGCCATCATCATTGCGGGAAGGCCTTTATCGCACGTGGCTACGCCGATCACACCGCGGCGGGTCGGCAGCGAACGAATGAGACGGCGGAACACCATGGCGGCATCGTTCCGGTACGGCAGGCTGTCGAACATGCCCGTGGTGCCTTGGGTACGGCCGTCGCAAGGATCGGTGCAGGCTCCGGCGAAGGGGACTGCGCCCGCCGCCTTAAGTTCATGCGCGGCCTCCTGGACGAGCAACCCCACTTCCCAGTGGCCGGTGTGATAACCGAGCGCGATAGGACTGCCGTCTTCGGCGCGCACACCGCCGTGCGTGCTCAACAGCAGCACCTCGGTTCCTCCGAGTTTCGCCGGATCCCAGCCCATGCCGGCGTCCTGCGTGAGGCCGAACAGGTCTCCCGACGGACGGTTCAACAGCATGTCTGGGGTGAGGGGGAGTGCGCCTTGCGGGCCTTTGCCCTTACTGCGCAGGTCAAAGAGCGACAAGTCGCCCGAATCGATTATGGACGCGAGGTCAAATGCAGCAGCCATGGAATGTCTCTTCAATGATAGAATCGGCCTCACTTATGTGCGAGTCGGGACAGCCACGCCTGGCGAATGCCAGCGAGGGGAGGCAAGGGAGAAGTGACGAATGGACCGTCGTAAATTTCTGGCTCTGAGTGCAACCGCAGCATCGTATAGCCGCATCCTCGGTGCGAACGATCGGGTGCAGGTCGGCTTTATCGGTTATGGGTTGATCGGCGCCCAGCACGTTTTCGATTTCAAGAATCAAAAAGACGTGGACATGGCGGCGCTATGCGATGTCTATGAGCCGCGTCTGGAGCAGGGCATTGCGGCGTGCGGAGGGAAGGCGAAATCGTATCACGATTTTCGCAAGATGCTCGACGACAAGGATCTGAACGCTATCGTCGTCTCCACTCCGGACCACTGGCATGCGCTGATCACGATGATGGCGTGCGCGGCCGGAAAAGATGTTTACGTCGAAAAGCCGATGACCCTGTTCATCGACGAGGGCAAGTGGATGACCAAGGTGGCCCGGAAGCACAACCGTATTGTGCAGGTGGGTACACAGCAGCGAAGCGGAACGCATTACCAGCATGCGCGCGAATTGGTTCAGCAGAAATATTTCGGCAAGATTGTCAGTGCGCGAATGGGTTCGTTTCGCAATATTCTGCCTGGGTTCGGTGCGCCGGCCAATGAGGCTACGCCGGGAAACTTCGACTACAACATGTGGCTGGGACCCGCGCCGGAACGAGCGTACAATCCGAAGCGCGGCATCTACCATTTCCGCTGGTTCTGGGATTACTCGGGCGGGCAAATGACGAACCTGGCCGCGCATGAGATCGACATTTTGCAGTGGTTCACCGGAGTGGACGGACCGCTCGCGGTTACGTCGACCGGCGGAAGGTTCGGGCTCGATCCATCGCAGGACAATGGCGAGACGCCAGACGTGCAGGATGCGCTGCTCGAATATCCGGGGTGGACTGCACTGTGGTCTCACCGCGAAGTCAGCGCGGGAATGCGCGGCCCCCGGGGCATGGAGATCTTCGGCACCAAGGGCAGCCTGCTGATCTCACGCGCGGGATATGAGGTAACGGCGGACATGAAAGTGGACCCGACCAATTCGATCCCGGTATTCAAAGGCCATCCAGGTGGTGGGCCGCAGCGCAGCGTCTTTCAGCCGGAGCCTTGGATTCAGGCAAAGAAAGAGCCCGGCAGTTCAGATCAGCAGTTCGATTCCCACGTGCGCAACTTTCTTGATTGCGTCAAATCGCGGAAGACGCCGATTGCGGATGTATCGGAAGGGCACCGGACCGCGGTCACCTGCCACCTGGCGAATATCTCGCTGCGGCTGGGCCGCAAAGTGCACTGGGACCCTGCGAAGCAGGAGATCACCGGCGACAGGGAAGCCGCGGGCATGATGACGCGCCCATATCGAGCACCTTGGGATGGAATATTGAGGAGTCTCCTGGCATGACACGACGCATTTTTCTGGCGGCAACGGGCGCCGCCGCGGCTGCTGCCGCCGCTCCGGCTTCGAAGGTGAAGTTTGGTGTCGCGACCACATGCTACCTGTCCGTCTGGCGTCCGAAGGATACTTTGGAATTCCTGGAGCACTGCCATGGACTAGGAGCGCCGGGCATACAGGCGAGTCTCAGTTCCCTCGATCCCGCGTACTTGAAGAACCTGCGAGCGAAGGCCGATCAGTACGGGATGTGGATTGAAGTGATGTCCGGACTGCCGAAGGGGGACGGCGAGGCATTCACGAAGACGATGGAAGCCGCCAAGCAGGTGGGCGCATTATGCGTTCGCTCGGCGTGTTTGGGCGGGCGGCGGTATGAGACGTTTCCGACACTCGAGGCATGGAACAAGTTCGTCGCGGACTCCAAGGCCGCAGTGGCACGCGCGGTTCCGATTGCCGACAAGCTGAAGCTTCCTTTCGGGATCGAAAACCACAAAGATTGGACCGTGGATGAAGCGGTAGCAATTATGAAGAGCTACAGCAGCGAATACTTCGGCTGCTGTCTGGATACCGGCAACAACATTTCTCTGCTGGACGATCCGATGGAAGTGGTGGAGCGGCTGGCGCCCTATGCGATTGCGACGCATATCAAGGACATGGCCGTCGACGAGGCTCCGGACGGGTTTCTTTTGTCCGAGGTGGTGATCGGTACAGGATTCCTGGATGTTCCGAAAATCATGGCCACGATTCAGCGCGCGCGGCCGAAGACCAAGATGACGCTTGAGATGATCACTCGCGATCCTCTTCACGTGCCGTGCCTGACGGAAAAATACTGGACGACCTTCCCCGAACGGAATGGCGTCTATCTAGCGCGCACCATGCGAATGGTCCGGGAAAAGAAGACGAGACTCCCCGTACTGACCGGTCTGAGCCGGGAACAGCAACTCGCGTTGGAAAACGACAACGTGAAGCGCTGCCTGGCTGTGGTGTGACGTGACGCCGCTGCCGATCCTGACCATCGGCGATCCACGGTTGGAGCAGGTTGCGGCTCACGTTCCGGAGGGCGATCGCGAAGTACAGCATCAGCTAGACGCCTTGCATGCCACGCTGGACGATTTCCGGCGCCGGCGCGGATTCGGCCGGGCAATGGCGGCTCCGCAGACCGGGATCGGCAAGCGCGTGATCGTGATGAACCTCGGCGCAGGTCCGATATCGATTCTCAATCCCGAGATCACCTGGCGAAGTGAGGAAGAGTTCGAGGTTTGGGACGACTGCCTCAGCATTCCCGACCGTATTGTGCGCGTCAGGCGAAACCGCAGCATCAGCCTCAGTTACGAAGACGAGCAGAGGCGCATCCGCTCCTGGACGCATTTGCCTCCTGACTTATCGGAATTGCTGCAGCATGAGGTCGATCATCTCGACGGCATTTTGATGACGCAGCGGGCGATCGGACGGGACGCAGTGCGGCCGATTGGCGACCACACGACACTGGTCGGCGCTGCGCGCCCGAAGCACAGGTTGTCCCTGGCGCGAATTGCACGCGCGGCGGAGACGATCGATCCGGTGTTCCGCAATACCCCGCAATTCGATCTCGATCTGTTGGATTGCCGCGTGCGCGTGAAGGTGGAGACGGTCAATCCCATTCGCTGCTTCAAGGGACGCGGCGCCGACTTCTTCCTCAATGAGAGGGGCGCCGATCGGCCTCTGATCTGTGCGAGCGCGGGGAACTGGGGTCAGGCTTTGGCCTACGCGGCTCGCAAGCGCGGCCGGAACGTCATTGTATACGCGGCTGTGAACGCGAACCCGCTGAAGGTCGATCGCATGCGCGAGCTGGGCGCGGAGGTCCGGCTGGAGGGTCATGATTTTGATGCGGCAAAAGCAGCGGCGCGGGCGGCTGGGGGCTGGTTTGTCGAAGACGGGCTGGAGGCTGAGATCACGGAAGGCGCCGGCTCCATTGCGGTTGAGATGCTCTCGGACCGGCCCGCTTTGGATGCGGTGTTGCTGCCGTTGGGAAACGGCGCTCTACTGAATGGGAATGCGCGGTGGATGAAGGCTGCGAGTCCGGCGACGCGAGCGATTGGCGTTTGTGCGGCGGGTGCGGATTCGATGCAGCGCTCCTTTGTGGAGGGACGGCCGGTGGAGCGGGATTCGGTCCGTACGATCGCAGACGGAATCGCGGTGCGCGTGCCAGTGCCGGAAGCAGTCGACGACATGCAGGGACTGGTGGACGAAGTGAGGCTCGTAACGGACGAGCAGATGCTGGAAGCGATGCGGCTGCTGTACCGGCACACAGGTCTATTGATTGAGCCGTCCGGTGCAGCGGGCGTTGCGGCGCTGCTTGCCTCACGCGGAGAGTTCGCGGGACGTCATGCCGCCACGGTCTTGTGCGGGGGAAATCTTACTGAAGAGCGGGTTCGGCAGTGGATTCTGCGGAGCACATAGGAGAGGAAATGCGCTCGCCAGCTTCTGGCAGCCGGCGAGCGCGGAGCATTTAGAAATACAGCTTCAGCGCAAGCACCATCCGGCGAGCGAGGGCCGCGTTCGTGAAGTAGCCGAAGTTGCTGTTGATCTGGTTCCCAGCGGCATCGAAACGAGCGCTGGTGTCCACAGAGCTGTACTGTGTGTGGTTGAAGGTGTTGTAGGTCTCCCACCGGAACTGAAGGCGGCGAGCTTCATTCGACCCAAGCTGGAAATTCTTAAACAGCGAGATGTCCCAGTTGTTAATGCCCGGCAGCGGAACTAGGCGGATGGCTGCATTGCCGATGCCATTGGCCGAGTACTGAGGAGTAGGCGGCTTGATGGCGTCCGTGTTGAACCACTGGCCCTGCGGTCCGGGTTTGTTCACGCGATCCACAACCACTACGCGGCTGTCCAGACCATTGCCGGTACCACCAGTGAGGTCAGCCGAGTAGGAAAGGCTGTAGCCGATGCCCGTGGGTGCGCCGGTCACCATCGAAGCGACGCCCGAGATCTGCCAGCCATCCAGGGCGATGCGACCGGCCCTGTTATTCAGCGAGTGTTCGCTGAACTTCGGCAAGTCGTACACCCAGTTGAATTGCAGGTTATGTTTGCGGTCAAAGCCCGCAAGACCGTAGTTCCGCATGCGGAAATTCAGCACGGGATTTACGGTTCCACCCTGACCGTCCGCGAGGTCGAGTGCCTTCGACCACGTGTAGGCCAGATGGTAGGTGAACCCCTTCGAGAAGCGCTTGTCCAACTGGACCTGCAGGGAATTGAAGTTTGCGTAGCCGCCAAACTCCACGTAATTGATATCGGCGTATCCCCGATAGGGACGCAGGAAATTGCTTTGCAGCGGACGGTTGCCTGAAACGGTCGGGTCAATGTTAGCGGGCAGGAAGTTGGCCCCATAGGGAACCGCGTTCAGGTTGCGTGTGTTGACCAGATGCTTTTGCGTATTGCCCACATAAGCAACATCGAGCATGGTTCCCCAGCCGATGTTCTGCTGAATACCGAAGCTCCAGTTGTAGACTGTCGGCGGTTTGATGTCGCGCTGAATGGAAGGCACACTGGTCGGCGCGAGACTGACGGGTGTGCTCACAAGGCTGGCCAGCGTGGTGTAATTCGCAGTGGCCGTACGAACGAGTGGCGGGGACTGCACCAATTGCAGCACCTGGTCATCGTTGAAGCGGTCATAGAAGATGCCGAAGCCGGTGCGCAACGCAGTCTTTCCGTTTCCGAAGACATCCCATGCGAAGCCCAGGCGCGGAGCGAGCTGCACCGGCGGCGTATTGACTACGTGCTCGTTATAGATCGTCATGCCCTGATATGGCGTTCCGGCCGCACTGGAGAAGGTGCCGATCTTGACAGCGGGCAGCAGTGTTCCGGTAACCGGATCCCGCCCTACGCGCGTGTTGGTGGCCGGATCGATATACGGCTGAATCAATGGCGGCTGCTGCGCGCGGTCATAGGCCGCGGGGTCGAAGATTGCCAACTTGTCATTGGCGCTCCAGCCGGGCTGGATGATGTAGAAACGCAGGCCGGCGTCGACCGTGAACCGGCGGTTTACCTTCCAGCTATCCTGTGCGTACCACTCAACGTTGTTATAGCGGCCATGGGCGTTAGGATGCCCGCTGTCTTCGCGATACGCATCCACGACGCCTAACAGCGCGTTCGCGTAGGCGTAATTCGTATCAAGCGGATTGTTGGCGTCACGGTCGAAATTGTACGTGCCGTTGAATACGGTCGAACGCGCTGCGTTGCGCGTTGTGTGCTCCCAAAAGGCACCGAACTTCATGCTGTGAGAGCCGCGGATGTAAGAGAGGTTGTCCGAATAGTTCCAGATGTTGTTCGTTCCGAAGAACGGGAACCTGCCTTCGACAAGCAATTGCGCGGCATTCGGAATTCCTCCAAATGTCGCGTTCGGAATCAGCCCAAGCGGGTTCGCCTGCGGGTAGAGCTGGGGCAGGGTGAGACCGACGCTGGTGCGCTGATTGGCCGCGAGGCGGTCCTTTGAAAGAGGATCTACCGTCTGCTTGGCCCGGTTTATGCCGACCGTGACTTCATTGACCGCGGCGGGGCCGAACGTGTGGATCAGCGTGCCGACCGCGCCTGCGCTATGAATCGCGTAGTCGATGGGAAGCTGAGGCCACTGGTTGTTGCCGCCGCCGAGGCCGACCGCGAGACCGTACTCACCCTGGTATGCCTGATAATCCTGAATGAGCCGGACATAGCCGGTGGTGCTCTGCGTGAAGTTGTAATCGAGGCGGAGAATGGAATCGCGGCGCGGCTGTTTGTTGATGCTCTGGCCGATCCAGTTATAGCTGTTCGCCGGGCCCTTCGTGTTTGGGAGCGGGAAGAGGCTCAGCAGCTTCTGGCCGTTCTTGTCGATGCGCGACGACGGAATCACATTGCCGGGGAACTGGGCTCCGCCGTTCAACGGATCATTCACACGAATCAGTGTGCCGCCCTGGTCAAAGGACTGGGAGAAGTCGCCGTTCCGCTCAAGCGCGGTGGGCATGGTCATCGTGTACTGAGAGGATGGAATCTTCAGCGGCAGGAACTCCTGCGACCAGAAGAAGAACAGCTTGTTGCGCTCCTTGTTGAAGCTGGTTCCGGGCAGAATCACGGGTCCTCCGAGCGTGTAGCCCGGATAGTTGAAGCGATAGCGGGGGCGCTTCAGCCCCTGCCGATTGTTCAGCCATTCATTCGCGTTCAGGGCCTCGTTTCTCAGGAAGTAATAGGCGCTGCCGTGGAATTCGCGCGTGCCGCTTTTGATCACGGTGTTGATGGTGGCCCCGGAACTGCGGCCGTATTCCGCCTGATAGTTACTGAGCAGCACCTTCACCTCGGCGACCGCGTCGATGCTGGGCGCCAGGTAGGGACCTGTAAGAGACCCCGTATCGAGGCTCGTGACGCCATCGAGCGTCAGGTTGATAGAGCCGGCGCGGGTGCCGTTGATATTCATGCCGGTCAGATCGTTCCAACCGGGAGATTCGCGGTTGGCGGAATCGACGACGCCGGGCAGCAGCTTTGCCGTGCCCATATAGGAGCGGCCCTTCAGCGGCAGTTCCATCATCTGGCGTGAGTTGATGAGACCCGAGCGTTCCGCGCTCTCGGTCTGAATGCGAACCGCCTCGGCGGTCACAAGGACCGTCTCGTTGAGGGAGCCGACCTCGAGTGTGACGGGCGGCATAGTGACACGTTCGCTCGATGCCAGCGTGACATCTTTACGTTCGGCTTTCTTGAAGCCGGATCGGTTGATGGTGACCGAGTAGTTGCCTGGCAACAACTCGGTGAATACGAAATAGCCTTCGTCATTGGTTTTGGCCGTACGAGTCTGGCCGGTCAATGCATTCGAAACGGTAACTTCCGCTTCGGTGATCACGGCGCCAGAGGCATCGACGACACGACCGGAAAGCTGACCTGTGAGTCCCTGGCCGAAAGCCGGGACAAAACACAACACGCACAAAAGTACCGCGAGGATCCAACTGCGTTTCATTTTCTTCCCCCATGGGCGGCACGATGGCCGTCCCCCTGCATGATGTTGCTGTACTCAATGCAGCGCAACGATCCTATCATCGGGGCAGTGATTTGGGCAATGCTTGGAGCGCCGGATACGCATCGCGGCGAGACGATCCCTTATCCTATAAAGAGACCCCCACAAACTATGAGTTCCACTCCTACACCCATGCCTCACGCTGAGGTTGTCGAAGCGCATGGACACCTGATCGACTCCCACATCATGGAGCAGATCTTCGATACGGTTGTCGAGTTTCAGGGCAAGTTCGAAGTCGAGACTTTCGAGATTGGCCGCACGAACAGCGATGCGTCGTATTTGCGGCTGCGGATCGAGGCCCCTACTGCGCAGCAGATTCAGCAGATCGTCGAGCAACTCATTCCGCTTGGCTGCTCGCCGGCGGACCGGTCGGGTGTGGATCTGAAGCCGGTGGAACGGGACAAGTGCGCGCCGGAGGATTTCTACTCGACGACGAATCACCAGACGCTGATTCGCCTTGCGGACAAGTGGGTGGAAGTGAAGGACCAGCGCATGGACGCGCTTATCGTAGTGCGGGGCGGCGAGGCATGGTGCCGTAAGCTGCGCGACGTGAAGGCCGGAGACCAGGTGGTTGTGGGAATGCGCGGCATTCGCGTCGTACCGGAGTCAAAGGAACGCGACCGCCTGGCGTTCGCCTTCATGAGCAACGGCATCTCTTCGGAGCGGCAGGTGGAGACGGCCGTGCAACAGACCGCGAACCTGTTGCGGCAAACGCTGGAAGCAGGGAAGAAGATCATTGTGGTAGCCGGACCTGTGGTGGTGCACACCGGCGGCGCGCCCGCGCTGGCTTCGTTGATCCGTCATGGTTGGGTGCAAGGACTGCTGAGCGGAAATGCGCTTGGAGTACACGACATTGAGGCGGCGCTGCTGGGGACGTCGCTAGGAATACGGCAGACGGACGGGCGGCAGGAAGAACATGGGCATCGCAATCACATGCGCGCCATCAACGCGGTCTATCATGCGGGCAACATCCGGGGCGCAGTCGAGTCTGGCCGGTTGACGCGCGGCATCATGTACGAGTGTGTAAAGAACAACGTCCCCTTCGTTCTGGCGGGCAGCCTGCGCGACGACGGGCCTCTTCCCGACACGGTTACGGACATGAACGTGGCGCAGGATCTCTGCGCGCAGCACATCAAGGGCGCAGGCGTAGTTCTGTGCCTGGGGTCGATGCTGCATTCCATCGCGATCGGCAACATGTCACCAAGCTGGGTGAAGCTGGTCTGCGTGGATATCAACCCGGCGGTCGCCACGAAAGTGAGTGACAGAGGAACGGGTCAGGCGATCGGAGTGGTTACGGACGTAGGTCTGTTCCTGGATCACCTCTGCAAGAATCTAGTCGGAGAATAATGGCGAAAAGGCAATACACAGACGAACACGCCGAATCGGGCGTGAAGACGAAAATGCCGGAGATCGAAACGTGGCCGAACCAGTACCCCGGTTACGAAATTGAGATCGTGATTCCGGAATTCACGTCAGTTTGCCCGAAAACAGGGCTTCCGGACTTCGGAACACTGACGTTACGATACGTGCCCGACCAGCTCTGCCTGGAGCTGAAATCACTAAAGATGTATGAGCTGGAATACCGGAATCTTGGCATTTTCTACGAGAACGTAGTGAACAAGTTCCTGCGGGACGTGGTGAAGGCATGCGATCCTATATCCGCGACCGTAACCGGGGAGTTCACACCGCGAGGTGGGATCCGTTCCAAGGTGACGGCAAGTTGGAGCAAGAAGCGTGGCCGCCGCTGATCAGGACCGTAAAGTAGAAGAACTCACATCGATTATTCGCGAGATCCAGGACAGGGTCCGGGCTCGTTATCCTTCCGGACCGGTGGGTGAAGTGCAGGTGCCTTTGCCCGACCTGCTGCCCGTGTTGCATGCACGTGATGCGGCGGAGGCGAAGGTAGCGTCCATCGGCTCGGTGAACCCGCGGCCGAGCGGACCGCTAAATGCGCTGATCCAGTTTGTGAAGCGGCAGATTGCGCGCTCACTCGGCTGGTTCGTCCGAGACCAGATCGACTACAACCGCGCATTGATCGCGTGCGTGGACGCGATGCTGGAAGCGTTCAATGAGAATAACCGGCTGACGAAAGCATTCGCGACTCGCATGGAGGAGAACTTCCGCGAGCTGAAGAAAGAAGCAGAGATGCTGCGGTGGGAAGCCACGGAGTTGAAGGACATCCGCGTGCACTGGATCAGTTGGCGCGAAGAGTGGCAGCACAAGCTGGCTACGAACGAAATGCAGTTCCTGCGCAGCATCGCCGACATCCAGGCACAAATGCTGCAGCGTGCGTTGACCATGGAAGACAACTTCCGCGATACCACACGGAAGCAGCACACCGAGTTTACGTTGGCGATGGAAAAGGGAATTCGCGAGGCGCAGGACTTGTTGTATCGCGATTTCGAAAAGGTGCGGCTGGAATACGAGGGGCTGATCCACCATGAGCTGCGCGCCATCAGGCAGAAGGCGTTTGCCTCATCGGCTCCGGCTGGAACTTCAGCCGCTATGCCGCCGATGACGCCGGGCGAGATCCCGTTTGACTATGCGCGTTTCGCGGATAAGTTCCGCGGGCCTGAGGAGTACGTCCGCACGAACCAGCAGCTATACGTCCCCTACTTCCGTGAGTGCGGCGAAGTGCTGGACGTGGGCTGCGGGCGCGGCGAGTTCCTGGAAGTGATGCGGGAGGCAGGCGTGAAGGCGCGGGGCATCGATCTCGATCCGGAATCCGTCGCCACGTGCAAAGCGAAGGGATTCGATGCGGAAGTGGCCGACCTGTTCACTTATCTGGATAGCTTGCCGGAAGCTTCGCTGGACGGAATCTTCTGCTCTCAGGTGGTGGAACATCTCGCGCCGGAACGGGTTCCGGTCTTCGTGAAACTCGCGGCGGCGCGGTTGCGGCAGGGAGGTGTGCTCGCTGTCGAGACTCCTAATCCGGAGTGCCTGGCGATCTTCGCCACCCATTTCTATCTCGATCCGACGCACACCCGACCGATTCCTCCGGCGCTGATGGCGTTCTATTTCGAGGAGTTCGGGATTGGGCGAATCGAAGTGAAACGGCTCTCGCCGGCTGTAGAGTCTATGCCCGAGCTGGCGTCACTCCCGCAGGAATTCCGCGACAAGTTCTTCGGGAGCTTGGATTACGGGATCGTGGGCCGGAAGATTTAGGAGTTCATCAGTTCCCAATACAGCTCCGCCTGCTGGCGCGCAATTACGTCCCAGCTATACTCGCGTTCCACCTTCTTGCGCGCTTCCATTTCAATGCGGATTCTGTCCAGCATATTCTCGAACAGGTAGAGAATCGAGGCGGCCATTCCGGCGGGATCGTCCGTCACGATCACGTCCCGTCCCGGCTCGACGTTCAGGCCGTTCACGCCGCTGCTGGTGCTCACAATCGCCTTGCCCATGGCCATTGCTTCCAGGATCTTGATGTTCGTTCCAGCCGATGCAAGCAGCGGCGCCACCACAACAGTTGCGCGTTCATAGGCAGGACGCACATCCGCTACGAAACCTTCCAGCTCGATGCCGGGTTGATCGAGCGGCGGCCGCACGCGATCGGCGTACATGTCGAGGAAGTACTGCGGACGCGAGCCCGAAATAATGTGCAGCGTGGGATTTGCCGATTGCATTAACGGCCACACCTCCCGCAGAAAGTAATCAAGGGCCAGCACATTCGGTAAATGCGCGAACGATCCGATGAAGAGCACGCGGGCCGCATCGGGAGTCTTTGTCGATGCCTGGAAGCGCGCCAGGTCAACTCCGTTCCCAAGAGCCACAATGCGATTGGCGAACGTTACTGTCTCGCGATCCTTCTCAGACATGGTGACTATGCAATCGGCTTCCCGCCATGCCTTGCGTTCGAAAGTGTCCCAGCGCGCAAGCTGCCGCTTCAATTCCCACGTTTCGCCCTGCGCCAACAATTGCTGATAAAGGTCGAGCGTGATGTCATGTTCCACCAGAATCGTTTTGGCGGGGGCGCAATCGGAGGCGTACTGCGCCATTTGCGTGAACTCCAGTTGCGCTACGCCCGGCTGCCACTTCCTCACCAGCATCCGAAGCGCCGCGTGAAAGGCAGAGGAATCGAACTCCTCGACTACATCGGGTCTATTCGTCGAAGGCAGGGCATGCGTCCCAAACCGCTTCACCTGAACAATCTCGACGCACAGGTCGAGCAGTTCCCGTGGCGGCGTTCCCAACTCATCGCAGAATGCAATCAGCACCTGGTCAAAATCGGCGGCTGCGCCGCGCATCAGGTTGTACATGCGAACGGCTCCGCCGTGGGATAACGGAAACGGCATGTACGGTGCTGCGACGAGCACTACGGGCCTTCCGGAACGCCTAGTGCCAGGGAACACCGCGACCGATCCGCTGGTCAAACCGAGGAACAGCTCTTCATCCCACGGCGAGGCCACTGGCGCGCAATGAAACCCAATACGCGGCGCGTCCAGCAGCGCTTTTTCCGCAACCGGATCGTCCTTGGCGGCCTTGGCATTCAATCGCTCAATCGCCTGATACCAAAGCCGGCGGAAGAGAGGAGGCGAACCAACCGAGCCGGCGAGGAACTTCAAATAGTTCGTCTCCAGCACAAAGGCCAGTTGCTCCTCTTTATAAAAGCGTGAAGTAGTCGCCCGGTGCTGATGCAGTACTCGTGCGCCTTCGACGAATACAGAGGGCCAGCCGCGCTGCCAGGCCCGATACCCTAGATCCAGATCCTCGACGTACGCGGGTTCATAATGCTCGCGCACCATATCGAGAGCGCGCAGCTTCCCCGTGTCGTAGAGCGAACAACCGCCGCTTCCATACAGAACGTAGCTGAGGTCCTCGCCTGGAATCGGCTCCTCGCACGTTACGGGGAAGTCCGGCGCCTTTCGCGGCATGACAGCTTTTCCGGTCTCTTCGCGGCGTTGGCCTTCAGGAAAGAAGATCTGGGCAGTGGCACAGAACAGATCCGGCACTTCCTCAAATGCCTTTCGCAGAGCACTGAAGAACCCCGGATACAACGTCATGTCGTTATTCAGGAGCAGCGTGTAGCGGTAGCGGGCGTTACGAATGCCCGCGTTCACGGCCTTGGCAAACGACAGCGGGTCAGCCGAGTGTTCTATCGTTACGCCGGGCCACGTATGCATCAGCCAATCGACCGTACCGTCGGAGGAACCGTTGTCGGACACGATCACTTCGGCGCTCGAACTCTGCAGTTCCTGCTCCAGGTTGGGAAGCAGCCTTTCCAGGAGGTCCCTCCCATCGCGCGAAGGAATCACAACGGAAAAACCGTCAGGCAGGTTAGTCGCGGGTTGTACGTAGACGACCTTCGGTTCCAGTGCCTTCCGCAACGAGCCGAGCCGTCCCGCCGCGCGCGAAAGCAGCTTGAAAACGGGCCGGCGGAAAGCTTTGGGATGGCCCAATCGCCAGAAGAAGGTGTAAGTCGCTCCGCCCGGGCTGAGTTCCCATACCAGCAGGTTCCTCAGCCTCCACAGTAGATGCCGCGCCATGGTGGGCCATGAGTGAGGGCGCAGCGAGAAGTGATTGAGGTTCTCATTGAAAAAGAGCGTCCGCAGAGGGGACTGCATGGCCACCAGGAACCGCATCGGCCAGTAAGGCATGCGGGGTTGCAGAAGGACGGCGGCAAGTTGGACCTGGCGTCCGCTCAGCGTCGCGCGGCATAGTGCGAGGTTCTCCTGGAACGTACGTCCAATGTGGTACGGAATCCAGTTCCCTTGAGGCGGGCGGAATTCTGAGATGACGAACATCTCCAGTTCCGGGTAGATTGCGGACACCTGCTCCAGCAGTTCAGGGATCAGGTCATCCGATCCCGATGCGGCTACTAACTTAACCGGAGTTGTCAAGGCTTAAAGGAGCGCGGCCGGATCAGCCGCGAAGGTACCTGCTTCATACTCGCGCCAGAATTCCAGAGCCTGCGCGCAGAACGCGGCCGACACGGGATTCACGAAGGGTGTCAACGCGCCGTCACGATGACCGAAGTAAAATCCGCCATTCACCCGCGGGTCCGGACCCTGGACCTGGAAGGTTTCGATCGCCGCCGCCTCTTCCGATGCTTCCGCCGCATTCAATCGAACCCCGGCTAGCGCCTCGGCGTACAGCCGAACTCGCAATAGCTGCGCATAGACATCTGATCGAACGAATGATGGCCGGATTTCGCGGAGATACCGGCTTACCCGTGAAATACCGCGGTCGATCGTTGCGGCGCATTCCGTGTGGTCCGCCATCGGCATCAAAGCTTCCAGGAAATACGAATAAGCGTGCAGCCGGTCCATGGTCTTTTCGTGCGCAACAGGATCCGGCAGGAATGTCTCCTGGGAACTCATTGCGGAATCGACAGCCCGTTCGTACCACGAAAGATACGACTCCTCACCCGTCGCCCGGAACAACTCATACCACCCGAGCGCCGACTTCAGTTGGTAGCATCCGGGGCCGCGCGACCATTGCGGCTCATACGGAAGAGCGGTCTTCGAAGGTAATTCGAGAATAGGATGGTACGCCCCATTATGCGGAAAATCGCGTGACATGGCCAGCGCTCCGTCTTGTGCGCGATTCAGGTACTTCTCGTCGCCTGTTGCGTTCCAGAGCCTGAGCAAGCCGCGAACGATGATCCCGAGATCAAAGAAATAAGTCAGCGTACGCGCACCGGGGCGTGGCAGTTCGAACGGGAATGTCTTCCATTCGGAAGACCATGCGCTGTCACACAGAAAATCGCCGGCTTTCCGCGCGGCGTTCAGGTAGGCCTGCTCCCCGCGCTGCGTGAACGCAAATGCGAGGGAACTGACCGCGTAACCTGTAATCTCCGTGGAGACGGGAGCGTTCTTATGGATGTCGGAGTGGTAGTAGCGCGCGACGCCGCCGTTGGCTTCCTGAATTCCGGATCTGAGGAACCAGCCAGCGGCACGGTCAAGCGCGGACCGGATTTCGATGGATGGGGTTGGGGACGTCAAAATGCTCATTGTAGCATCCCCCCGGCCCAAACGATCTATACTTGGGAGGAGTTGGCGGGCGTGCGATCGGTAACTCTTTTGCTTTTCGTAGGGACGGCATTGCAGGCGCAGGTAAGCGCCCCGATCGGAATCCTGCGAGGAGAGTTGTTGGAATGGCAAGGGTCGGCGAAAGAGGGCGAGCTTGCAATTCGGACTCCCGAGAGCCAGGTCTACTCCTGTCATTTCGATTCTTTCACTTACCTGGAACGCGATAACCAGCGCCTCGGCTTTGGAGGCGTGAAAACCGGTGACAAGGTGGAAGTGGTGGCGGACCACAAGCCGGGCACCACGCGCTGTTATGTCCGCACTCTTCGGGTAATGGAGAACAAGCCGGGGGTTCTGAACCCTGGGTATCGTGTAAACCTGAGGACTTACCGGCCAACAACGGATCTCCTTTTCCCTCGCGGCAATATGACTCTGAGTGGCGTTGTCCTTCGTTTGAATCCGGAAATGATGGTTCTTCGGACGTGGAGGGAAGGACAGAAAACCATTCTGCTCCGCAACGACACACGTTATATGGAAAGCGGTCTTCTGAGTGAGTTCTCGGGCCTGCCGGTCAACACCCGCGTATTTGTCCGCTGCGGCAAGAACCTGGAAGATGAAGTCGAGGCATACCAGGTGATTTGGGGCCAGATTACCGGGCCTCACGATTCGGCCCGGTAAGAAAGAAACGCAGTACTTACCTTCTGCGTCTGTAGCCCTTGGTATACTGAGGCTTCGCCTCTATCTGGCTCACCATGAAGTATTTTGCTCTCGCTTTAGCCACCAGTTTGGGTTTGGCTTGCGCCGCGGATTTCACTACCGGCCAGGCAGCCCGCCTTCTTATAGGCCAACTTACGTTTACGAAACAGGATGTTGGCGCCTCGGAATACCAGGTCGGTGCGGTCGGCGGTCTTGCTTACGCCAACAACACGTTGTTTGTCGCAGATTCGAACCGGGTGGGGGCCAGTCCTCTGAACCAAAGAGTGCTGATCTACAGCAATCTTGCACAGAACCTCTTTCCTCCCACGGCTGAGATTCCGACGGATACCGGACTGCGCTGCCCAATCTGCATGGGCGTGGCGACGACAGTTCTCGGACAGCCGGATTTCCTGAAGACCGACATCGGTTTAGCCCAAAATTCATTCCGGCTTCCCACAGCCGTGGCAAGCGATGGTAAGTACCTGGCCGTTGCGGATACAGACAACAATCGAGTTCTCATCTGGAACAGCATTCCGGCAACAAACCAACAGCCTGCCGATGTAGTGGTTGGCCAACCGGACTTCAAGACGGGTACGTCCAATTTTGGCGGAGGCAATACTCCTTCGGCGAAGGGATTGCGGGGACCGCAGGGCGTTTGGTTTCAAGATGGCCGTCTGATTGTTTCCGATACACAGAACCATCGCGTATTGATTTGGAACCGTGTTCCGGCCTCCAACGGCGCCGCAGCCGATGTCGTTGTCGGCCAGCCGAATTTTACGACGTACTCAGAGCCGAACCTGCTCAAACTCGGTGCTGACGCAAAGGCGAACAACTTATTGAATCCGGTTGCCGCCACCAGCGACGGACGAAGGCTCTACGTGACAGACCTCGGCCACCACCGTGTACTGATCTACAACAGTATTCCGACTTCGAACGGTGCGGCGGCGGACATTGTGTTGGGGCAGCCGAACCTGGACAGCACCAATGATGTGAACTCGGCAGTGCCCAATAATTCGAAGTACCTTTGCCCATCGAACGGAACCGATTCGAGCAACAACCTTACTTTCCCGGTCCGTTGCGCGGCAACCATGGAGTTTCCGCGTTATGCCGTATCTGACGGCACGAAGCTGTTCATCGCTGACGGCGGAAATAATCGCGTGCTGGTCTACAACTCGGTTCCCACCTCGAACGGGCAGCGAGCGGACGTGATCCTGGGACAGAAGGACGATTCGCTTGCGGACGATGGCACCACGCAGGTGGTCTCAGCCTCCAACAGTCTCCGTACTCCCATGTCTCTCGCCTGGGATGGATCGAATCTCTACGTGGCGGACACGTTCAATCGCCGGATCATGGTTTTCACAGTAGCGGAACAGACGGTGGTGAATAATTCCGTACGCAATTCGGCCAGCTTTGAAACCTTCGCCAGCGGAACTGTCACGTTTTCCGGCAGCGTGAAGGAAAACGACATTGCCACGATCACGATCAACAGCAAGGATTACAAGTACACGATTCGCAAGGACGACACGCTGGAGAAAATCATCAAGGCGATGGTGGATCTGATTAACGCAAGCGGCGGCGATCCGAACGTTGTTGCCCGTGCGAACGTTGCGTTTAATGAGATCGTTCTCACATCGAAAACACCCGGGGAAGACGGCAATAACATCACGCTCACCACGGCCACATCGAACACAACCGCGAGCACCACGCCGTCCATCGTTCTTACTGCGAGCGCCGGGTTGCTGACCGGCGGACGGGATGCCGCAAAGATAGCTCCTGGAACTCTGATTTCGATCGTCGGCAACAACTTCACCTCCCAGACGCTCTCGGCCGACACTTCGCGCGATAAGCTGCCGACCACGCTCGGCGGCGTGCAGGTCTACGTGGATGGGATTCGTGCGCCGCTGGTCTTTGTGTCTCCGACGCAGATCAACGCGCAGATGCCGTTTGAGGTAAGCGATACCACCAGCGTCAGCGTGTTTGTCCGCACTTCGGACGGCTCAGGCACTCGTGTCAGCACGGCAATCGGCGTGCCTATCGTGCCCCAGAATCCCGGCATTTTCGCGGCGAGCGGCGTGAACGATCCGCGCCCGGCGATCGCCCTGCACAGCAGCAGTTATGCACAGGGTGCGATCTCGGTGGACGGCACTATCAAGGCGAACGACACGGCAACGGTAACCGTTGAAGACCGCACCTATACGTACACCGTTCAGTCTACCGACACCCTGGCCAGTGTGAGAGACGCCTTGATTCAGCAGATCAACGCCGCTGATCCAAAGGTTAAGGCTTCACCAGCCGGCGCGTTCACTCGCATCCGGCTCCAGGCAAAGGCGCCCGGCCCGGACGGTGAAGGGATTCCTTATTCGGCGAAGGCGAATGATGGTGCGTCCCTTATTATGTCGTCCCTTGGGTCGGTGACTTGTTGCGCGAATGTGGCCGGTTCTCCGGTCACCGACGACAATCCTGCCGTTCCGGGGGAAGTGATTACGGTTTACGCCACTGGCCTCGGCCTGGTAGGACCGGACGATGCCCTGGCCGCCGCGCAGACGGGACTGAAATACAACGGACCGGCGCTGAACGACGTGAACGCGTTCATCGATGCGATCGCGGGCGGCAAGACCGCGAACGTCCTGTTCTCCGGCCTGAAAACCGGCCAGGTTGGCGTGTATGAGTTACAACTCCAACTGAATACGGATATCCCAACGAATCCGCAAACGCAGTTGACCATCGCCCAGGACGTATATATCAGCAACATCGTCACGTTCCCGGTGCGAAATCCGAATAACCCGTAATGGCCCGCGTTCTGCAGATTAATATCTCGCAGGGCGGTATACCGAAGCTGCCGGTCGATCGAGCCGTCGTGCGAGCACTCGGCATCGAAGGCGACGCGGTTCGCAATACGAAGCACCACGGTGGTCCGCGGCAGGCTCTGCTGCTGATCATGCGGGAAAGTCTGGAGGAGATGAAGTCGCTCGGCTTTGCCGTTTATCCCGGGGCGTTGGGCGAGAATCTCACCACCGAGGGCCTGGACCGGCGGGAGTTGCGCTTGGGACAACGGTTCCGCGCCGGTGAGGTCGTGCTCGAACTCACCAAGATCCGGGTGCCTTGTTCTACGCTGACGCCCTACGGCCATGGCATCCAGAAGGCTCTCTATGACGATCGGGTGAAAGCCGGTGACGTCTCCTCGCCGCGGTGGGGCCTCAGCGGCTTTTACGCTTCCGTCACAAACTGTGGCGTTATTGTTCCAGGCGACAGCATTGGACGCCTTCTTTGATCAGGTTCCTCCAGCTATAATTCGGAGGGCAGGACCACGCCGTCCCGCTTTTTGTCCATGGCCAGTCTCCTTGAAGAACTCGAATGGCGATCCTCAATGGCCGATCCGGATCGCGTCACACGATACCTCAGCCGCCTTCAGTCGGCACAGCCCGAAGCATTTCAGGAACTGTCGGAAAACCCTTCCACCAAGCCCCTGCTTCTGGCTGTCTTCGGCTACAGTAATTTCCTTTCCGAGGAGATCATCCAGCATCCCGATTGGCTTCGCCAATTAGGAAACGCGCAGGATCTTTACCGTGCTCTCTCGTCGGAAGAGTACATGGAACGGCTGGAGGAGTATCTCGGGCCCGATACCGGCGCTCCAGCCGCTCTCTCGCTGGCTGTCTTCCGCCGCCGTGAACTGCTGCGCATCCTGATCCGGGACGTGCTCGCCTACGGCACCCTGTCTGAAATCACACAGGAGATGTCCAGCCTGGCCGATTCCATCCTGGATGTGACATACCGCCGCATCCGGTCGGATCTGGTGAAGCGCTACGGCACACCGAGATTTGTAGACATCGACGATGTTTCGAAGGAATGCGAGTTTTCCGTGATCGCGCTCGGCAAACTCGGTGGCGAAGAGTTGAACTACAGTTCGGATATCGACCTGATGTTCATCTATTCGGGCTCGGGCACCACCGATGGGCCGTACCCGATTACGAACAAGGAGTTCTTCAAAAAGGTCGCCAACCAGTACATTGACCTGCTCTCTACGTATACAGCCGAGGGCATGTGCTATCGGGTCGACCTCAGGCTTCGTCCCGACGGGCGGCTTGGCGAGATTTGTCTCTCGCTGGAAGGAATGAAGGCGTACTACGAAAAGCGCGCACGCGACTGGGAATTGCAGATGCTCATCAAGGCGCGCGTGGCCGCTGGAGAGAAAGGGCCGGGCAAGGAATTCCTCGATTTCGTCGAGCCGCGGATTTACGTGTCGACGCTGGACTTCTCGGCCGTGGAATCCGTCTCGCTAACCCGGGAGCGCATTCACGAGAAGCTCGCGAGCCGGCAGGCCCAGAAGGGCGGCGGCTCCGAACTGGATGTGAAGCTCGCGCGCGGAGGAATCCGCGATATCGAGTTCCTGGTGCAATGCCTCCAGCGGTTACATGGAGGGCGAGAGCCCTGGGTGCGTCATGGGGGCACATTGCTCGCACTGCGCCGGCTTCGCGACAAGGATTTTCTTTCCGATCCTGAATACTCCAAGCTCGCCTCCGCCTACCAGTTCCTTCGTGACCTGGAGCACCGCCTGCAGTTCATGGATGACCGCCAGACGCACACACTGCCGACCCATCGCGAAGACCTGGACCTGCTTTCCAAGCGCATGCCGAAAGGCGAGCTCGGCCGCGCTGCGTCGGCGGACAGCCTGCTGCATGAACTGAACCTCCATCTGGAGGAGGTTCAGGAGACGTACGACCGCGTCATCCATTCGCAGCAGCCGCTGTACTACACTCCCGTGCCGTCATCCAGTTCGGTGCCGGTGAAGGTGTCGACTCCCGATCTGGCTCCGAAAGAGGGAGCTACTAACCTGATCCGTGTTCTCGATCAGCGCGCACCGCAACTCGCGGCCGTAATCGCATCGAGTGCGTTGCGCCGCGGGTTCAAATACTTCGAGCATTTCCTCGAAAAAGTAATCGCCAACGGCGACCGGCTGCACCAACTCGACACGAACGAAGTTCTGGCTCGCGACATCATCGACCTCTTTGAAAACAGCCCGCACTTCTCGGAAGAACTCATGCGGAACCCCGAGTTGCTGGATCAGCTTGCATCCATTCGTGAGGAAGCCGCCGAGCCGGTCTTGTGGCAACAGGACGTGGAAGATCCCGCCGAACTGCGCCGTGTCTTCCGGCGCAGCATGCTGAGAATTCAGGCGCGCAGTATTTGCCTCGGCGTACCCATTTTCACCACGCTGCAGGAGACTTCGGATCTTGCCGACCTGGCCATCAACTCCGCTTATAACCTGGCGATCCGGCAGGTGCTCGCCTCGCATCCGCCGATCCGCGCCGACTACTTGCCTTCGGACCAGATGATGGTCATCGCAATGGGCCGGCTCGGCATGCGCGAGTTCGATCTCGGTTCGGATGCCGACCTGAACTTCGTGATCGCCGATGCTGATGCTGGCGAGCTGCGCTTCTGGACGCGGGTTGCCGAGCGGCTCATCGATCTCTTATCCGCCTATACAGGGGAGGGTACCGTCTTTGCCGTGGATACGCGCCTCAGGCCCAACGGCCGTGAGGGCACGCTCGTCCAAGCCGTGGGTATTTACAAGGAATACCTGCTGAATCGCGCGGAAGCTTGGGAAGGAATCACATACATGAAGTCCCGCGCCCTTGCGGGAAATGCTGAAAACGCAACGCGCTTTTTGCATGAACTACAGGAGGTAGATTGGCGGCGCTACGGGCAGAGCGGCCGGTCGAGAACCGACCTCCGTGCCATGCGCGCCCGGCTGGAACGCGAACAGGGTGAGCAGAATCCTCTGAAGGCCGGCGCCGGCGGTTACTACGATATCGACTTCGCTCTTATGTACCTGCGGCTTAAGAGCGCCGGTATCTTCTTCAAGGTCCTCAACACGCCGGAGCGCATCGACGTAATCGAAAAGATGGGCCATCTCGACCGGGAAGACGCCTCGTTCCTGCAGGACGCCGCCACTTTCTACCGCGCGCTCGACCACGGGCTCCGCGTCTACTCGGGACATGCGGAAGGCCGCCTGCCCGGCTCCGAGACCCACCTCGCTACACTCAGCAAACTGGTGCGGCGTTGGACTCCGGAGCGGCTGCACGATTTGCCGCTTCCGGAGAAACTCGCGCAAATCCAGCGCGGTACCCGGGAATACTTCAGACGGCTTTTCGGCTAATTTTCAGCCCTATGTTCCGCACGTTTCTTGTTTGTACGCTCCTGCTCGCGGGGTGCTGCACGGCGCGCGCCGATTTGAGAAATCCCCAGACGCCGCTGGAACGCGCGTTTGAACGTCTCTACAATCTCGACTTCACTTCCGCCCACCGCATTCTGGATGCATACGTAGATCAGCATCCCGAGGACCCGGTCGCGGACAGCACGCGAGCTTCGGCCTATCTGTTTGAGGAATTACAGCGTCTGCAAATTCTAGAGTGAGTTCTTCGCCAGTGATAAACGTGTCGCCGATAGACACCGTCCGCAATCGCCGGACCCCACCTTACGCGCTCACTTCTTTCAGAGCCTGGAGCAGTGCCAGCAGAAAGCGCGAAAGGTTCTGGCGCTGCATCCTGAGGATGCGCAGGCACTCTTCGCCATGACTCTTAGTTACGGGCTTTTGGGGGATTATGTCTCTCTCGTGGATAAGAAACAGTGGGCTAGTTTTTCTTCCATTAAGCAGTCTAACGACTGGGCTACGAAACTGTTACAAAAGCATCCTGATTTTACTGATGGTTATCTCACCAGCGGCCTGACTGAATACATCGTGGGGAGTCTTCCGTTCTTCTTGCGATGGTTCGTCAGGATCGACGGTGTGGAGGGCAGTAAAGACGCCGGCCGGTTGAAGCTGGAACGGGTCGCCACTTCCGGAAAATACCTGGAACCGTTTGCAAAAGTTCTACTGGCGTTGTACTGGGTACGTGAGAAGCAGCCCGGCATGGCGGTTCCCTTACTGTCGGAACTCTCCTTGCGTTTTCCCGAGAATACACTGTATCGCCTCGAACTTTACAAACTGCGGTGAACGGTTACGTACCAGGAGGCCAAGAGTTCACAGTTAAATTTTCGGAATTAGCTGGCATATCCGGCAAAAGCGTCCTAGAGTAAGATTAAAGAAACCTTATCCGGAAACGGATCAGGTTTGTCCCCCTGGAGGTCCCTATGTTGGCATCCACCTCGAGGCTTCATTCCTCGTTACCCACCCCCGAATCCATTTCTGTACTTGTGGTTAGTGCAAACAAAGACGACTACTCCGCGGTGTGCCGGATCTTGCGTCACGGACAGTGGCGGATCACCCGTGCTGGATCGTACTCTGAGGCCCGGAACATGATGGAAAAACAGCCGTTCGCGGTTGTGCTGTGTGAAAAAGAACTACCAGATGGTGGCTGGCGGGATATGGTGCGGCATTGCAGTGAGTCTCAGAACCCACCATCGTTACTGGTAATCTCGCGTTATGCAGATGACAACCTCTGGTCCGAGGTGTTGAATACAGGCGGCTACGACGTTCTTCCGAAGCCGTTCGATTGTGGCGAAGTTACGCGAGTCATTGGCATGGCTTGGCGTCATTCCCTCTCTGCCTGGCTGCGGAAGAAGAACGTCGCATCAGCCTTCGCTTAACCAACCATTTGTAGGATTTTCAGGCAGCCGGACCCGCGGGCACTTTCGCCGAAAAACTCCAGTGTGTGTATAGTGAGTATCCGACTGCCAGAAGCATTCCCGGTATCCACCAGAAGAGGCCTATCTTTAACCCGTCCGCACCTGCCGCTGAATTATAGACCGTCAGGCCGCCATTCCCCCGGTTCGACGGAAGCACGAATGGAAAAAGGGCGAATGCTGCGGCGGCGAGCAACGCCGCGACAAAAAGCGAATACGAATGGAACGCCCACAGTTCCTTTCCTTTTTTGACAGCCAAGTAAGCTCCTGCGAGCCCTATCACCTCAAGTACAGGAAAAACATACCCCCAAGGCATGGATGCAAGGTTCTGCGGCGCCTGCGGCTGTACCTTGAAAATCACGGGCGTCAGAAACGCAGTGTAAACTGCCGCCGCTGGCATTCCCAGCTTCGCCAACCGCACAGCCCTTGCCTGCAACTCGCCCGTAAGTCTGTAATTCAACCATAGTGCGCCCTGCGTTCCGACAACGATCAACGCCTGCAGTCCCACCAGGAGAGTGAACCAGTCGATTACGCCCGTGGATCCGGTCAGTTGAAGATTCGTCCATAGCGGCAGAAAAAATTCGGCATTCGCGTCCAGAGGAACGCCGCGAATCAGGTTCCCGAGGGCTACGCCGAAGAACAGAATCAGCATGCCACTGGCGATACAAAAGCCCGCGTCCCAGATCGGACTCCATACCGGCCCCGAAACATGGTTCCGTAACTCGATCGACAATCCCCGCGCCATCAGCAGCCAAAGCACGATCATCAGCGGCAGATAGAATCCACTGAAGCTTGACGCGTAGAGCCGCGGAAATGCGAAGAACGCCGTGCCGCCCGCGGCAAGCAGCCACACTTCGTTGGCATCCCAGAACGGTCCGATGGCGGCGACCATTTGACGCCGTTCATTGTCAGTGCGCGCAAGCCCCAAATGGAGAATGCCCACGCCGAGGTCATAGCCATCCAGCAGCACATACCCTGCCAGCAGAAAACTTAGAAAGCAGAACCAGAGGCCCTCCATTTAATGCGCCCTCTCCGCGACCGGACCATGCTCGACCTCACGATATATAAGGAAAAGGAATAAAATCCCGAGCAGCATATAGATGCCCATGAATCCGATCAGAGTAAACAGTACATTGCCGGAGGAGACCAACGCTGACGCACCCTTGGCAGTCGGCATCAGTTTGTAAACCAGCCACGGCTGCCGGCCGAGTTCGGCCGTCATCCACCCAGCCGTATTCGCAATGTAAGGGAACGGAAAAGTCAGCATTAGTGTCCACAACAGTGGCTTCGCGGTGAACAGAATTCCGCGCCACAGCGCGAATGCGCAAACGAACATCACCGCGATGAAAATCGTCCCGAGCCCGATCATGATGTGGAACGAATAGAACAGCAGCGGTACATTGTCTGGCCATTCGTTCCGGTTGTATTCGTTCAGCCCCTTCACTTCCGCATTCCAGCGCAGATAGGTGACGAAGCTGAGCGCCTTCGGAATTTCGATTGGATTATCCAGGCGCAGCTTTTCCGTATCCGGCTGTCCGATCATGGTCATCGGGGCGCCGCTTTGCGTCTCGAATAATCCCTCCATCGCAGCCAAAGTCGGCGCTTGATACCGGGCCACATTCTTGCCTTGCGCATCACCTGTTGGAAACAGCAGAAAGATGGACGCGAGCAGACCGGAGCTAACGCCGAGTGTCACAAAGGTCCGGGCCTGTTCCTCATGTTTCCGATTCAAAAGGTAGAACGCTCCCACGGCTGCCATGACAAACGAAGCCGTCACCACAGATCCGGTCATGTTGTGAAGATACTGCCAGAAGGCCCAGGGGTTCAGCAGCAACGCAGATACATCATTCAATGCGAAATCCCCATTCGGCAGTTGGGTATATCCCACCGGGTGCTGCATCCACGCGTCCGTTACGATGATGAAGAAGCCCGACAACCACGAGCCGAGAAAGACAAAGAACGCAGCCAACCAGTGGCCGATCTGTCCCAGACGCTGCTCTCCGAAAAGGAATAGCCCCAGAAAACTCGATTCCATGAAGAACGAGAACACTCCTTCCATCGCGAGTGTCTGCCCGATTACGCCTCCACCTGCCCTCGAGAACCGCGACCAGTTCGTACCGAACTGGAATTCCATAGGGATTCCGGTTACGACTCCCATGGCAAAGTTGACAGCAAAGATGCGCGCCCAGAAGCGGGCGGCCTCGTTGTATTTCTCCTGGTTTGTTCGCAGTGCTAGTGTCTTCAGGACCAGGATCAGCAGTGCCAGACCCATTGTGAGTTGTGGAAACAGGTAGTGAAAGGTGATTGTGAAGGCGAAGTGCAGCCGGTGGAGCGCTAACGCAGAGTCCATATCCGTTGCTCACCACCATCATGCCACTAAAGCACAAAGGCTACAGTAGGAAGAACATGACGCGTGAAGAAATCGAGGCAGATCCGCTGTTCCGGTTCCGTTGGTATCACCACCTGGAGCTAGCGCCCGGTCTATTCACCGCCACAGAAGGGCACGCGAACGTTATCCTCACTCGCACGCTGCTGCGCGGTTGCGAGGTACGTGATCGATCCTGCCTCGACATAGGTGCAATGGACGGCATGATGTCCTGGCTAATGGAACGCCGGGGTGCGAGGCATGTCACCGCGTATGACCGGCGGTCCCGTCTGGATGAGCAATATTCGAATGGAGACCGGTTCCGCTTCGTTCACAAAATCTTCAATTCCAAGGTGGATCTCATCTGGAACGTGCCGCTCCGCGATCTGCCGCAGGCTGCGGCGCCGTCGGACGTCGTCGTGTTTTCGGGCGTGCTCTACCATATGTTCGATCCGATGAGCGGCCTGGCCACGGCGCGCGGCCTGGTGCGCAATGGCGGCCTGATGGTGATCGAAACGGCGGCCATTCTGGATAATTCCATGTCCATGTATTTCAACGCGGACGGCCGGTTCCACCCGTGGATGGATTACTGGTTCGTTTCACTGGATTGCTGCGACTATCTGCTGCGATACTTCCATCTTCGGGTTCTGGACTGCTGTCATCTTTATTGCTTCGAATCGCACGGGAAGCACCTCATCCGCCTTGGTCTCGTATGCCGGGCCGTCCCGGGATATCTCGGCGGGAAGGAAGATCCCTGGATGAAACTCCAGGACACTGGCCTGATCGATCCGGACTTCAACGAGTGCCTGGACTGGCCGCGCGTGGAAAGTGACGCTCCAGATGTTCCGTACCAAACGTCCGGATACCCGCTCGTAATGCGTGACGATGTGGATTCCGTGGATATCTGGCAGTCCATCCGCCAGCAACAGCCGCTAAGTGTCACCGAGTTTCACCACCTGCGAACGTTGCAATTAGACGACGAGTTCTAAGTCCACCAAAACTCTTACATCGCCGGGTTGGGGAACGAATCTCATACTTACGGCTATGACCAGTCCGGCGATTCCCGTTCCTCAGCCGCATAGTGACAAGCAGTCTATCGAGGCGTATTTGCAATACGTTCTGCGCTGCAAGACGATGCCCGATGGAGGGCCAGTTCATGAGGCAATGCGCTATGCCGCGCTAGGGACGGCACAGCGCATCCGGCCGATTCTGGCCTTACGGGTGGCCCGGATGTTAGGGGTGCATTCGGGCCACGTCGTTCGGATGGGCGCGGCTGTCGAATTGATCCATTGTGCTTCGCTGATTGTAGACGACCTGCCTTGTATGGATAACGGCTACGAGCGCCGCGGCCGTCCAGCCGCGCACATTGCGTTTGGCGAAGCCACCGCGATTCTGGCGGCGTTCGGGCTCGTCGCCCTCGCAGGCCGCATGGTCCTGGATGAGCCCGCATCGGCTGACGAAATGACGCGCCTGCGCGACTTTCAGGCTAGACTTCTTGGCGTGCTCGATGTGGGTGGCTTGATCGCCGGCCAGGCACTGGACCTGGCAGCCTCCGGCCCAATGCTTCACACCGGGCGCCTCCGGGTTATGGAGTTAAAGACGGTGCCGTTGTTCGACCTTGCCGTCCGGGCCGGCCTGACACTCGCGGACGTAGGGGAGCCGGAGAGCCGTGCGCTTCTTTCGTTCGGGAGGCATTACGGAATCGCATTTCAGATGGCCGACGATCTCGCCGATGGCGAGCAAACGGAGCTTCGTCCCATCGAGCATCACCTCGCGCGTGCGGGTCAGGCGTTGGCGGAGTTCGGTGATGGCGCATTGGAGCTGAGCGCCGCCATCCATTTGTTGGAATCCAAGATCGCGCCGGTCCGGCCATTGTCCCCGATCCAATGACGCAGAATCGCAAGCGCATCGTTGTCATCGGTAGCGGCTTTGGCGGACTTGGTGCGGCCATCAGGCTGCAAGCGCGCGGCTATGACGTCACGATTCTCGAGGCCCGGGATAAATTGGGCGGGCGCGCCTACGTCTACCAACAGGACGGGTTTACGTTTGATGCGGGCCCGACGGTCATTACGGCGCCGTTCCTAATTGACGAGCTCTTCGCGCTGAAAGGCTGCAATACCAGCAACTACGTGAAAATCGTTCCTGTCGATCCGTTCTACCGCATCGAATTTCACGATGGCCGCAGCTTCGAGTACAACGGCGACGAGCGCGCAACAGAGGAACACATCGCACGGTTCGCACCCTCCGACGTGCAAGGCTACCGGCGCATGATCCGCGACGCGAAAGCCGTCTTCCAGAAAGGATTCGTCGAACTCGCGGACCGTCCCTTTCTGGCTTTCAGTGACATGATTCGGATCGCGCCGGATCTCATCCGTCTGCAGTCTCACAAGACTGTTTATGATTTCGTCGCCGGATATGTGAAGGATCCGCTGCTTCGGCGCGTATTCAGCTTCCATCCCTTGTTGGTCGGTGGCAATCCGTTTCAGACCACTTCCATCTACGCTCTGATTCATCACCTCGAACGCGAATGGGGCGTGCACTACGCAATGGGTGGAACAGGCGCGTTGGTGAACGGGCTTGGGCGTTTTTTTCAAGAAATGGGCGGGCAGATTCGCCTCTCTACTCCGGTCGCGCGCCTGCATCCGTCCGGTAACCGGATCTGTTACGCCGAGACGCAATCGGGTGAAATGATTTCCGCCGACGCGGTCGTCAGCAATGCGGATGTCGCGAATACGTATCGCAAGATGCTTCCGGCTGAGGCACGCTGGAAAAATACCGATGCGCGGCTGGAAAGAATGCGGTACAGCATGTCCCTCTTTGTGATCTATTTCGGCACGTCGAAGCAGTATCCTGGCGTTCGGCACCACACCATCATCCTGAGTGAGCGCTATCGCCAACTACTGCACGACATCTTCAACCGCAAGATCCTTACGGAAGATTTCTCCCTCTACTTGCATCGGCCTTCGGCCACCGACGCGCGTACGGCTCCTGAGGGCTGCGACTGTTTTTATGCACTGATTCCAGTGCCCAACCAGCAGAGCGGCATCGATTGGGCCCGGGAAGCCGTGCCATTCCGAAATCGCGTGATGCGGTTTCTGGAGCAGAACTATCTGCCGGGCCTCAGCCGGAACCTCGTAACCGAACGGCTCTTCACGCCGCTCGATTTTGAAACGACGTTGAACAGCTATGCGGGAGCAGGGTTCAGCTTCGAACCCGTGTTCCGCCAGTCCGCCTGGTTCCGGCCGCACAACCGGTCAGAAGATTTTCCCAATCTGTATTTCGTTGGCGCGGGGACGCATCCGGGAGCCGGAGTGCCTGGCGTGCTGTCCTCCGCCAAAATCGCGGAGAAACTCATTTGCGAACATCTGCCGGTGTAGAGGATCTGTACCGGCAAGCCGCTGCCGCAACCGCGGAGGGGTCGAAGAGTTTTTATTTCGCCACGCGGTTCTTTCCTCCGGACCTCGCTCGTGCCGCGCATGCCATCTACTGGTTCTGCCGCTACACGGACGATATTGTGGATGAATGCGAGTCTCAGGAGCGGGGCAGGGCAGACCTCGAAGACTGGGCTGAACAAGTCCAGCGCGCCTTTCACGGCGGCAGGCCAACGCACCCTGTTCTCCAAGTCTTCCAAGACACCGCAAGCACTTATAGAATTCCCGCCGAGTACCCGCTCGAATTGATTGAAGGCATGCGCATGGATCTGAACGGCACGCGGTACCGTACTTTTACCGAGCTGCGCGTGTTCTGTTATCGCGTCGCTTCTATCGTGGGATTGATGATGTCGGAGGTGATCGGGGTGGAAGAGGCCGGCCTTCCGCACGCGATCGATCTCGGCATTGCCATGCAGTTGACGAATATCCTGCGCGATATTGGGGAGGATCTCGACCGCGGAAGGATTTATCTTCCGTCCGAGGAGATGGAGGACTGCGGCTATACGGAACGTGAACTCCGCGCGCGTGTGCAGAACGGCGCATTCCGGGAACTCATGCGCAGGCAGGTAGCTCGCGCGAGGCACTATTATGAGCAGGCTGCGCCGGGCATTCCGATGCTCCACCCGCGCGGACGTTTCGCCGTCAAGATAGCGGCCGATGTTTATCGTGAAATACTGGGGCGGATGGAACTCGCCGGGTTCGCAGTGTTCGACTGCCGCGCCGTCGTGCCCGCTCGCCGCAAGTATTGGATCACCGCGAGATGTATGGCTGGGCCGTTCGCACGATACTCTATGGGCAAACTCCCGTTCTGGAGAAGCTGAATTTTGCTTCGTTCCTCGCTGGCCACTGTAGTGGGCCTTGCGTTTCATTACGCCTGCTTTTACCTGTTCGGCTTCCCGTTGTGGACCGAGGCAATTGCTGAATGGATCATGGCGCATACGCCATCCCGGTACGCCGTGCCGATCCTCCAGATGCTCGGCCCATGGGCAAAACCGTTTGCTCTCACAGGTGGCCTTGCGGCGCTCGGCTTCGGCGTCCTGCTGATTGACCTGGGGACCCGCAGGGTTAACAAATGGGCACTGATCCCGGTGACGCTCGCCGTGGCGTTGGGATTAGGCTGGTTGTTCGGCTACGCTTCGCCTGGGGGGCAAGTCTCATTCTGGCTGTTTGCCGCTGCTCCGCTAGCGATTCCGTTCTCGCTCAACCCGCCCGCGCGTGTGCAGGGAATCGCGATCAGCCGGCGCCGGGCGATCGTGATGGCCAGCGCGACGATCGGCGTTGCGGTGGAGGGCTTTCTTCGCAACCGCCTCCTGGCGCGGCGTGCAATCGAGCCGGTGGTGCTTCCTCCCGCACCCCCTCGCGTCGACCGCGCAGCCTTCGCGCCGGGTCTGGTCCGCAAGGCGATCACGCCGCGGAACGAGTTCTACGGCATGAGCAAGAATAGCGTCGACCCCTTGCTCGATCCCAAAGTGTGGCGCCTGAAGATTACCGAGAACGGCCGCACGTTACGTGAGTTCACTTTCGCCGAGCTGCTATCCCTTCCCCGCACACCTCGATTCCAGACCCTGCGCTGCATCAGTAATACCTTGAAATCAGACCTGATGGGCACAGCGCATTGGAGCGGCATATTCCTCAGCCAGTTGGTCGATCCGGCCCGCATTTCGCCCTCTGTGAGGGAAGTTGCCATCATCGGTGTGGACGGGCATGGCGACAGCCTCTCTCTGCCCTACGCATTCTCAAATGAGGCGATGTTTGCCCTGGCGATGAACGGAGAAACATTGAACCGCGATCACGGCTTCCCGATACGCCTCCTAGTTCCACGTTATTACGGACTGAAAAACGTGAAGTGGATTGGGGAGATCGCGTTTGTAGACCAACCTTACTTCGGCACCTGGCCCAGGATGGGTTACACCAAGGAGCCGATCATCCATACCGCTTCCCACGTCGACCGCTACTCGCGTGCGGACGCCAAACTGAAAGTGGGTGGCGCGTCTTTCGCCGGAGTGAGGGGCATCCGGGCCGTGCAGGTTCGGGCGGACGGGGGATCTTGGATCGATGCAATCATTGAGCCGCCGCTTTCCGAATTCACACTTACGCGCTGGTACGCCGAACTGCCAGCCGCACCTGCTGGAGCCACCGTGCAGGTCCGGGCGCAGGACGGCACGGGCGCATGGCAATCCGAGCACGAAACGGCCCTTTTCCCTAACGGTGTGGACGGTCCTACTAAGATCAAATTAACCTCATGACCACGGTCATCGCTTTCGCCGTCGCCGCGGCCACCGCTCTCTTTCTGTTAAAGTCCCGCTTCCAGTATCAGCGTCTGCCAAAATTGCCGGTGCAGACCAACAACGCAGCCGGCGTGACAGTCATCATTCCAGCGCGCAATGAGGAAAAGAACATAGCCGCAGTCGTCGGGTGTTTCTCCGGGACCAAGGTGTTGGTGGTGGACGACCACTCGACGGATCGCACGGCGGAGCTGGCTCGGGAAGCAGGGGCGGAGGTAATCGAGGCTCCTGCTCTTCGCAGGAGGGTGGCGGGCAAGCCCAACGCCTGTCTGGCTGGAGCACGCGCCGCCAGTACCGACTGGCTCCTCTTCGTAGACGCCGATACCCGCTATAAACCTGAGTTCCTGCCGTCAATTCTGGCGTACGCCAAAAAGAAGGAGCTGCCCATGGTCTCCGCCTTCCTTCATCAGGAGCGAGTAACCGTGGCCGAGAAGGTCATCCTTCCGTATGCCTTCGCTCTTTACTTCTGCGGCGTCAGTGCGAAGAGGGTCAACTCACTCCGGTATAAGGATGCGTTGGCGAACGGTCAATGCCTGCTCATCCGTTGTGACGCATACTATTTTTTCGGTGGACATAACGCGGTGCTCGACAGTGTGGTGGAAGACGTGCAAATGGCCTCCATAGCCAAGCGGCACCGGGTAGCCATCCAAGTCGTCCGCGCCGAACATCTCGGCGAGGTCCGTATGTACGAGAATTACTCGCAAATCCGCCACGGTTTCCAGAAAAACTCGTTCCGCTTTCTTTTGCTGAACCCGAGAACCGGGATTCAAGTGATTGTGGCTTCGATCCTGCTCACGTCTTATCTCCCGCTGCTCCTCCTGCTCATTTCGGAACAGCAATGGATAGCCGCGACTTTGTTCGGAGCCACTCCAATAATTCTTCTACTGCCCTGGTATGAGAGCCCGATGGCCCTTCTGGCACCAATTGCTATTTATTTGTTCCAATTCATCGCGCTCACTGCAATGTTCCTGTCCATTCACGGACGCAAGGCCATATGGAAAGGTCGCCCGGTCTAAAGTACCCCGTCCCTTGGGATCTGGTGCTCGGCCTGACGCCGCACATTGCTCACGGCACCGTGGCATCCCTAGACGATCTAACCCGCGCGATCGCGGCGCGCATTTATCCGCCCCCGCTCATCGAAGGGTTGGACTACCTCCCGGAGAATCCCCGGTTCGTGCTCGTCGCTAACCATTATCAGAGGAAAGGGCTGTGGATTGCCCATCCCGTGTCGGTTATTACTCAGGCGATTCGACGTCGATATGGTACTGGAGATCCGCCAGTACGGTGGGTGGTGACCGCCAATTGGCCGCCTATCCGAATGGGTTCGTTTCGCATTGCTTCCCCCGGAGACGTGCTGCTGCCGAAGGTGGCCCGGGCCCTATCCTGCTATCCCGTGTCGTTTGTTGGAAGTAACCCGGGATTCACGGCGTCGTCTATCCGGCGTCTGCTGCGCGACTTACCCCACTTAGACCGACCACTAGGTCTATTTCCGGAGGGGGTGGCCGGATCGGCAGGGGTGCTTACCGGGCCGTTGCCGGGTGTGGACCGGCTTCTCCGCCGGATAGGCTGGCCGCTTGTTCCTGTGGGTATCTCCGAGTTCAACGGAGAGCAGTTACGCTTCCGCTTCGGGCCGACGACGGCCGCAGAAGTCAGCCTTGCGATGAAGGTCATCGCGGAATTGATCTGATCCTTGTGAAATGGGTATTCCTGTACCGGAGGTAAGCCGGTTTCTGTGCCCGAGCTACTGGAGTAACTCGGGTGGCGACCATTCGTCTGGGCGCTACATTACTGCAGCGCTCTAGCGACCTACCCGGGAGTCGAGCGGGACGGGCAGCCCCTCCTCCCCTATTTGGTCTTGCTCCGCATGGGGTTTTCCATCGCGGCGCGAATTACTCCGCGCCCGGTGCGCTCTTACCGCACCATTTCACCCTTACCAGTAGTAAGTCACCTTACTACTGGCGGTATCACTTTCTGTTGCACTTTCCGTGACAGGCGCGTCACCACGCCTGCCCCCGGCCGTTAACCGGCATGCTGCCCTATGGAGACCGGACTTTCCTCCCGCCATATAGGCGAGCGGCCGCCTCTCCGGTACAGGAACACCCGTAGTCAAATTAGCATGAAATCTAAGTTGCATGTAACGAATCAAATGTACGATCTGATGTATGCTGGTTCAAGATCGGTCCATTACGTGCTTCAAGGGGCTGATTAACAAGAACGAAAAATCAGTAAGAGGGGGAGTATTATGCGGCGTCTAGCCACGTTACTTTGTTTCTTCAGCTTACTCGTTTCGTCTCTCTTCGGACAGGGGCTCGATACGACAGCGTCGAAAGACGACTGGGAAGAAATAAACTTTGAGTTCAACTATGCAGTATTGACGGATGGTTTCCCAAGCTTGCTCCGGTTAGCGGAGTTGCTGCAGAAGCATCCTGACTATAAGGTCAAGGTGGAAGGTCACGCCGACAAAATCGGCTCCAACGCCTACAACGATAAGCTGGCAGCTCGCCGGGCTGACACCGTCAAGGCGTTTCTGGTGAAGTACGGCGCAAATGCCAACCAGATCACGACGGCTTCGCTGGGTAAGCGGCAGCCGAAGGTGAGCGACGCGACCAAGCCTGGCCGATTCATGAACCGCCGTGTGACGTTGACAGTCACGGACGGTAGCGGGAAGGTTGTTGCTGCAGGTGGCATCTCAGAGGCCATCGCAGGAATTCCCGATATTCTTGCAGCGCAGAAGAAGTGCTGCGATGACATCTTGAAAAAACTTGACAAGCTGGATGAGATAGCGGACATGCTGCGCGGAATGAAGTCCGAAAATGACGCGCTCAAGCAGGAGCTCGCGAATCTCAAGAAGGCACAGTCTGACTTGGATGCATACGTCAAGGCTCAACCAAAGCCGCTGACCAGCTCCGAGACAGCTTCCATCGTCGACACCCGCACGGCGGAGCAGATCGAAAAAGCGCGTATGCCACGCTTCTCCCTGCTGGCTGCTAACGTGGGCGGCGATTCGCGCACCGGCGACGTGACCTTCACGGGCCGCGGCCGGTTTTTCGCTCCGTTCAAGGAACAGTTCGCGTTCCAGGCTCAAGGCGAGTATATGTATTTCCGCGATCGCAAAGAGGGTCAATTTGACTTCGGTCTGGTGGACCGGTTCACCTCGCGTGCGCAGTTTGGCCTGTTCAACAGCTTCAAATACGTGACGGTCAACGGCATGCAAAGTGGCGGCACCATGGCGCAAGCGGCCGGAACGCTGGACTACATCTTCAGCCGCGGCCGAGTCGGCGTGTTCGGAACGAAGGGCTACATGAACAGCGGTGTGATCAACCGCGTAGCCGTCGGAACGACGCGCAACATCTTCGACGAGACCTATCTCGGTGTCGTCGATCAGGCAGGCGCCAGCGCGCAAATCGGTCTGATGGGCAATAACTATGTGGAAGGCAACGTAGGTTATCTGCGCAGCTATGCGCATGGAGACCGCCCGGGCGGTACGGTTCGATTCGTGTTCCCCATCCGGGATAAGTTCGCCTTCACTCTGGAAGGCGGCGTGAACGAAACGCTACTCGGCTCCGGAAACGACGGCCGTGCGGTCGTTGGCTTCCAGGTCGGCAACTTCCAGCGGCCGAAGGACTACATGGACGGAATCAACGGAATCCAGCATGCGGTACCGGTGGATATCCCGCGCGTCCGTTACGAAATGATCACGCGCCGCGTGCGCACCGGCAACTCACCGCCGGTGGCAGACGCGGGTCCGGACCAGATTGGCGTTCCCGCCGGAACGATCACTCTGAACGGCTCGGGCTCCTTCGATCCGGAAGGCGATCCGATTACGTTCCAGTGGGTGCAGATTGCCGGCCCGGCCGTAACGATCACCAACCCGCTGACTTCGATCGCGACGTTCACCGCGGGAGAAGGCCAGAGCTATGCATTCCGGCTGACCGTTACCGACTCGCAGGGTGCACAGGGTATTGCTCGTGTCAACGTCACGACGAGCACGGCCAAGGCCCCGCAGATCATCTTCTTCAATTCGACTCCGAGCCGCATCACTCGCGGCCAGACCTCTACTCTGACCTGGCAGGTTGTGAATGCGACGGAGATCAGCGTAACCAGCCTCGGAAACGTGGGACGGAACGGGAACTATGACGTTCGCCCAACGAACACAACGCAATACGTGCTCACGGCGAAGAACGGCTCCGGCACGGTTTCGGCGACAACTACAGTTCAGGTGGATGCCGAACCGCTTCCGAATCTGCCGGCCTTCACGCAGTGCTCGGTCTCTCCCACAAACATCATGGCGGGCGAGAGCGCAACCATCTCTTATTTGACCTCCGGCGCAACCGAGGTCAATATCAGCGGCATCGGCCGGGTGGCGGACAACGGAACTCAAGTTGTGACTCCGACCGCTTCGACCACCTATACGCTGACCGCCCGCAACGCCGCTGGCCCGGTCACCTGCAACGTGACGGTTCAAGTGACAGCGGGAACCGCGCCGCGCATCGTGAATTTTGCGGCGAATCCGATGACTATCACGGCAGGTGATAGCTCGACGTTGAGCTGGAATGTGGAGAACGCGAAGACGGTCAGCATTACCTCGCTGGGAACCGTAAACGCATCAGGTTCGCAGGCAGTTACGCCTGCGACGACTACCACTTACACCTTGACGGCTACTAACGACGGCGGCAGTGTGACCGCCACGGCTACCATCACGGTCAACCCGAAGACGGGCGGCGGCGGTGGTGGCGGTGGTACGGCTCCAACCGTGACCAGTTGCGCGGCCAGCCCGAGCACCACCGCGAAGCCGGGTGATCCGGTGGTAATCTCCTACCTCGCGCAGAACGCGACGGGCATCACCATAAGTGGCGTCAATGGCGCCACGATCGCCGGACCGGTGACGGTCAATCCGCAAGCCACCACGACTTACAACATCGTGGTGACGGGCGCGAATAACCAGACGGCGAATTGCACGGTTACCGTGACGGTGCCGACGCCGGTACCCCCGGTTGCGGTGATTACGGGTCCGTCCCTGATCGAAACGATCTACCGTCAGGTCTCGCTGGACGCTTCGCAGTCCACGAATCCGAGCGGTGGAGCGCTCACCTACACCTGGGAGCCGCTCAGCACGGGCGCTGCCGTTCTGGATCAGGGCCAGCCGATCACCCGCGTGCAGTTGGGTGGTTTGTTCGGTGATTACATCTTCCGTCTGACCGTCCGCAACGCGGCAGGCCAGTCGGACAGTACTACTGTGACCGTGCGGTTCCGCAACACGAACCCGCACTAAGCCATCTGAACCAATACCAGATGAAGGGGGCCGGCGGAGTATGCCGGCCCTTTTTGTTTGTGTGAGCGTGATAAGCTGCCACCAGAGATGCTCCGCCGCACGTTTCTGGAAACAATTGCCGCTGCTCCGCTGTTTGCGCGCATGCCTGATCGCACGCCTATGGGCTTGAACACTTATTGTCTACGCGCGCTGAAGTGGAACGACTCGCAACTACTCGAATACTGTGCCAGCCTGAAACTCGATGCCTGCTTCCTGCAAGACTCGCTCGACCCCGAAACGAACGTACCCTCGCATTGGCCGAAGGTCCGTGAGCAAGCTGAGCGGCTGGGGCTGCACCTGGAAACAGGCGCCGGCACCTTTCTGCCGCAGAAGAAAGAAGAGTTCGAAGACAACGTAAAAAAGCTTCTGAGAGCCGTGGAACGTGCCAAGGCAATGGGCTCTCCTATCGTCCGTACGCTGATTGCATCGGACCGCGCGCACATGCCTCCCGGTCCTCTGGAGCAGCATATCGAGACTGCGATCCGCGTTCTGAAAGCCGTGCGTTCGCAAACGATGGATGCGGGGCTGAAGATTGCCATTGAGAATCACAAAGACTTGCAGTGCTGGCAGACTCGCCAGGTGATCGAAGGCGCGGGTAAGGAGTTCGTCGGCTCCTACCTGGACACCGGCAATCCGGTCTTCGTTTGCGAGGATCCGTTGACCACGGTCGAGACGCTCGGCCCGTATGCCGTCACTTTTCATCTGCGCGACTCGGTGGTTTACGAGGTAAAGGAGGGCATTGCGGTACAGTGGGTGCCGCTCGGGGAAGGGACGGTGGATTTCCATCGCATTCTGGCGCGTGCCCGCGAAGTGCTCCCACCCGTGTACATCTATATCAAGCCGATCACCGGACGGCCTCCGGTGACGCTTCCAGTCTGGACAGATGAATTCTGGAAGCAGTTCCCCGCTGCACACGCCCGGGACTTCTCTGCGTTCCTGGCATTAGCAAAGCGCGGCCAGCCGTACGATAAGCCGATGGTGGTGGAGGACCTGCAAGGCCGCGCCACCCCACCACAGTTCGCCGCGGCAATCCAGGCTCAGCAGAAGGAGCACATGGAGCGGAGCATTGCGTACGCAAGGAAAGACCTGAATCTCGGTGTGAAAGGCCGGACGTGATCCAGCGGCTATAGAGATCGCCAGGCTGCGCGATTTCTCTCTTCTCCTCCATAGCAAGCGTCCATGCTCCAGCTTCTTTCTTCAAGGCCGTCTCATCGCTGGGGCAGGGCAACAGTCAGGCGCGCAGAGATCTCGTAGATCTCCTTCCATGCGCTCCACAATCAACTGCCGGATCAGCCTTACAAATGAGGGATGCGTGCCTATCGTTCGGGCGCGCACCATGTGGATGCCCAACTCGCGGCAGAGATCCGCCACCTCCGTATCCAAATCATAAAGCACCTCCATGTGATCCGAGATAAAGCCTATTGGCATAACGATGACGTTCTTCTTCCCGGCGAAACGGAGATGATCTCCGATATCCGGCTCCAGCCAGGGCTGCGCCGGAGGGCCGCTGCGGCTCTGATAGACCAGTTTCCAATCCGGAAGACCGGCCGCATGCGCTACTGCCGCGCACGCCTCTTCCAACTGAGGCACGTAATCCGAAGTAGAAGCCATGGCCATTGGCACGCTATGCGCCGTAAACGCGAGATGCACATCAGCGCCGGAAAACTCCGTCATTGCATCGCGAACCCGGCTGGTCAGTGCCTCCACGAACAGCGGGTCGTTATAGAAACGCCTGACTTTCACGATCTCTGGAGCGCCTTCGCCTACCTGCTGCTGGGCGGCGGCGACGTTCTCCCGATACTGTCGACACCCCGAGTACGAACTAAAGGCGGAGGTGAAAAACGCTACCGCACGCTTGACGCCGTCGGCGCGCATTTGCCGAATTGTGTCCGGCAGCAGCGGATGCCAATTGCGATTGCCCCAATAGATCGGGACGTGCGGACCTTCGGCATCCAGCAACTTCTGCAATGCGGCAATCAACTCGCGGTTCTGATCGTTGATGGGACTCTTGCCGCCGAAATGATAATAGTGCTCCGCCACATCGAGCATACGGTCGCGCGGTACGTTCCTCCCTCGCAACACGTTCTCCAGAAAAGGAATCACATCCTCCGGCTTCTCCGGGCCGCCGAAGGAAACAATCAACACTGCGTCAAACGTAGACAAACTGGCTTCTTACCTCTTCATTTGATGGTATTCTGACCCCGTGCAGTCGCTCGTGACCGAACAGCAGGAGACCCTCTCCCAAGCGCCGGTGAGCAAGCCGGAGCGTCTCATGTCTCTCGACGTCTTCCGCGGAGCGACGATCGCCTCCATGATTCTGGTGAACAATCCGGGCTCATGGGATGCAGTCTACACTCCACTTGAGCACGCCGACTGGCACGGTTGGACTTTCACCGATCTGGTATTCCCGTTTTTCCTTTGGATTGTAGGCGTCGCCATCACTCTCTCGATGGCTCGCCGGGTTGCCGAAGGCGCGGACAAGAGCAGGCTCCTTCTGCATATCGTACGCCGCGCCGTTCTCATCTTTCTCGTCGGCGAGTTGCTGTCGCTGGTCCCGTATTTCCGGTTCAGCACGGTGCGCATACCGGGAGTGCTGCAGCGGATCGCCATATGTTATCTGATTGCAGCCACCATCTTTTTATTCACAAATTTACGCGGCCGCGTCCTTTGGATTGCCGGATTGCTCGCCGCCTGGTGGATGCTGGTGATGTTTGTAGCGGCGCCAGGCTCCACCCCCGGCTTTCTCGACCGCCCGGAAGGCACGCTTCAGCAGTATTGGGATGGCCTGTTCCTCTCCGGTCATATGTACTCCCAGACGAAAACGTGGGATCCCGAAGGCATCCTCAGCACCCTTCCCGCAATCGCCACTGTGCTCTTCGGAATTCTCGCGGGCATGCTGCTGCAGGCAAAGAAGACCATGGAGGAAAAGACTGCGTGGATGTTTCTGCTGGGCAATCTGCTGATTTTCGCAGGCCTGATCCTGTCGACCTGGGTACCCATCAATAAGAAACTCTGGACCAGTTCCTACGCCGTCTTCATGGCCGGTATGGCGTGGGTGGTCTTCGCGGGCTGCTACTGGCTGATCGATGTGCAAAAATGGCGGCGCTTTGCGAAGCCGTTCGCGATCTACGGCATGAATGCGATTACAGTGTATGTGCTCTCCGGAGTCATCGCGAAAGCTCTTGGCCTGATTCAGGTCACAGCGCCAGATGGCAAAGCGATTCCGCTCGAAACTTTTTTATACCGGAACTTCTTCCAGCCTGTAGCATCGCCAAAGAACGCGTCCCTGCTTTACGCCCTGACGAACGTTGCGGTCCTTTACGGCGTCGCCTGGTTTATGTACCGCCGAAAGTGGATTGTGCGCCTTTAGTCCACGGTTCGTCTTTTGGCCGGGGGAGAATCCCTCACCATGCGCGAGTTCCCCCAGCCCGCATCCTGCGCCGTTTTCCCAAGTGGTTGAAAAGCCGCATTGATCATCTTGGACGCCCGATTGCATGGTCTGGCAGCGGAGGCCAGATGGCATACGTAATTACAGATACTTGCACGAAGGATAACAACTGCATCGACGCGTGCCCCGTCAATTGCATTCATCCGACTCCGGATGAACCCGGCTACGCGGAAGCGCCGCACCTTTACGTGCACCCGATTGAATGTGTCGACTGCGGCGCATGCATTCCCGTGTGTCCGACGAATTCGATCTATGTGCTCGACGATCTTCCGGCGGAACTGAAATCTTTCGCGGAGCAGAACGCAGCGTATTACGCCTAACTGATTCGATGCGCCGAGACGGATGCTTCAGCGCATCGCCGCATTCAGTTGAAAGAGGATTCTGGGCAGCACCAGCAACAGAGGCAGCGCAAAGGCCGGCTTTCGATCCCGAACCGCGATCATGGCGAGGGCAATCAGAAGCGGCGATAGGGTCCGGCCGAATGCATAGGCATCGGCCCAGATATCTCGTTTGCCAAGGCAGAGTGCGAAGGACGCAAACAGAATCGCGATCCACTCTGCGGTCCCTAGCCGCCTCAGAAACGTGCAGAGGACGATGCCTGTCCAGATCCCGAGCAAGGCCAAGTAATCGAGTGCTGCTGCCGCACGAAGCCAATGGCTCGTAACAGGGAATTGGATCGGGTGCAGCGTGCGTTCGAACAGACCACCGAAGCCGAGCCATGCCGTTTGATCCGCGCCTGTGTGAACGTGCACGTACCCATACCAAGCCAAGGCGGGAAGCGCGCAGAGCAGGAACCGCCAATTTTTTCGAGCGATCGCCACGGCGAAGATCAAAACGAGCCCGGTCTCCCGGCTAAGCCCCGCGAGAGGCAGCGCAACCCATGGTTGCACCAGCGCGCCAACCGTCAGGGCTGCGGTGGACACGTCGACCGTCATCCGATCCAGCGAGACGAGGACTGCGGGGACCAACAGGAAAGCGGGCGCCCACATTGGGCCGAGCGCTTTGCCTGTCCACCAGGCCCCCAGAGCTACGAACGCGAGCACCAGGCCGAAGTACACAGAATCCACATACTCGTCCTGGCCAAAGGCCAGCAGCCACGCGAGCCCGGGTAACAGAATCCGGCGCCAGCGCAGAGAGGGATTGTCGACGTATTTCTCGATCCCGCGAAGCATCCAGGGATCGTGCGCGATGTAGTGGTAATACTGGCCGTCGTAGCCCGTGCGGCCAGGAAAGCGGTAAACGTCTTCCCCGGCAAGTTGCGGCGGCAGGGCACCCTGAGCGCCCGTGTAGTAGAGGCCCGTCCAGTTCCCGTCGTACTTGCGCTCGACCACTGCGAACTGCCAGGCGATTGCCAATGCGACCGCGATCGCTACAAAGATATATCTCACTGTGCCGGATATACCAGAGTTAGCGGATCGGGCAGCGGAATCATCTTGACTGTTCCGAATTTCGACACCTGGAACTGCGGCTTATCCGGATTGCCTTTCTGGATGGATTCGGCATCGCCCACGATGAGAATCGACATCTGCTCGGGTTTGAGATACTGCTTCGCCACTCGTAGCACGTCATCGGGTGTGACCGCTCGTACCCGGTCGCGATAGCTGATCCAGTAGTCTTCCGGCAAGTTCTCGTAGTCATCAGTGGCAAACTGCTGGGCCTTGCTGGCGGCTGTTGCGAAGCGCCGAGGCAGTCCTTCGACTGCAGAGTTGATGGTGATCCGCAACTCCTCTGGAGTGACTTTCTCTGTGCGGATCCGGTTGATCTCTTCCAGTACGATGGCCGCGGCCTGCGCGACGCTCGGGCTCTTCGATTGAAAAAGTGCAGTGAATGTACCGGGGTAGAACACACCTGCACCGAACGCTGAGGCGGCCTGATAGGCGAGCCCTTCATCAGACCGCACCCGCGTCAGGATGCGCGATGTGAAGCCGCCCCCGCCCAGAATGGCGTTCATGAGGCTGATCGCGATGTGATCCGGATTTTGCCGTGTGATTCCGGGATGCCCCATTCGCACGCGGCCCTGGTTCACGCCCTTCTTATCCACAATGTAGACTCCGCCTGCCGGTGTGAAGGTAGGAACGGGAATGGGCGAAGTCTTCTCTGAGCCGTTCGCCCAGCCTGCCATACGGCTCTCCAGCTTCGATTGCAGGTCTTTCGGATCGAAATCTCCGGAAGCCGCTAAGATGAAGTTCGCCGGATAGTAATAGCGATCGTGGAAAGCCAACATGTCTTCGCGAGTGATCCCTTCGATACTTGGCTTTGTGGCGAGGCGGTTTGCAAAAAAGTCCGGACCGCGCATGAGGCGGTTGAACTCGCGGGATTCGATCTGTTCCGTGGCGTCGTTGCGGCGCTGCAGCGTTTGGAGGAGTTGCGTCTTCGCGAGGTTCAGCCGGTCACCCGCAAAGCCAGGGTTGTGCAGCATGTCGAAGAACATATCGAGGCAGACGTCCAGATGTTTCGTTAGACAGTTCATGTTTGCCCGGCCTTCGGTATCGCCCACGAACGAGCTGAATTGCGCGGCGAGGTACGCCGCTTCTTCGTCAAACGCAAGCGGCGGCTTGGTTTTCGTTCCGCCGGCGCGCATCTGGGATCCGGTGAGGGATGCGAGCCCTTCTTTGCCCTGTGGCTCCAGCCATGAGCCGGCGCGCACGACGACGCTGATATTTACCAGCGGCAGCGTACGATCCGGAACCATGTACGCCGTTGCGCCGCCCGCCAGCTTGTGCCGGTACTCCGACGCCTTTGGAGGCGTATAGCTCAGCGCGGGATATTTCAAGTCACGCGGATGCTTGACGATGTCGGCCGCGAATGCCCAGCCAAGAAGATAAAAACCAATCAGGAGCTTTCTCACTGTGGGCCTCCGGACCCTTTCCGATTGATCAGCAGAACGCTGCGGTTCTCCGGCAGCAGGTATTTCTTTGCGACGCGTTGGACATCCGCCGCGGTCACTTTCTGGATAGCCTCGTCGTCGGTGTTCATGGACCGCCAGCCACGGTTGCCGTCGGCGATCAGAATGCGGCGCATCAGAAAGAAGTCAGATTGCAGTGAGCGGTAGCTGGAACCCGCCGCGTTGTTCTTCACTTTCTCCAGTTCATGATCCGAGACGGGTTCATTACGCAACTTTTCGAGTTCTTTGAGTAGTGCCTTCTCGACATCCTCCGGTGTTTTGCCCGGCCGCGCGATTCCATGGATCTCGAAATAGCCTTCATATTTTTGCCCGTTGTTCCCGGCTGACGCCGCGCTCGCCACCTGTTGCTCCAAAACGAGCGATTTGAACAGGCGGCCCGTATTGCCGTTTAGCAAATTGCCGAGGACGAGCAGCGCCGGTTCATCCTTGTGACCATCGGCAACTGTGTGGAACCGGATCACTGCCTGCGGGGTGGTCTCGGCGGCCGCCACCATGCGCTTTTCGGCGTATTGGGGTGTCTCGACGGTCCGCGGCGGCTCCGGATCGTGCCGTCCGCGCGGGATACGGCCGAAGTACTTCTTGGCGAGCGCGAGCGCGGCTTCGGGTTCGAAATCGCCTACGAGGCAGACGGACAGGTTGTTGGGCGCGTAGTATATGCCGTAATATTCGTTAGCATCCTCGCGCGTGATCGCCTGCAGATCACTGGGCCAGCCGACGACCGGCCAGGCGTACGGCGAGGACTTCCAAAACATCGCGTCGAACTGTTCCATGATGAGGCCGGTCGGTGTGCTGTCGACCGAGCGACGGCGCTCCTCGTGCACTACGTCGCGCTCGGCGTAGAACTCGCGGAACACGGGATTCGCCAGCCTGTCCGACTCCATCCAAAACCAGAGTTCAAGTTTATTGGCCGGGAGTTGGAGGAAGTATATGGTGAAATCCTCGCTGGTGCCGGCATTGATTCCGGCGGCGCCTTGATCCTGATAAATCTTGTCGTAGTCGCTCTTGATCAGAATCTCACTCTGGCGCTTGAGGAGCCTGTCAAACTCAGTGAGCAGTTGCTGATGGCGCGGAGTGCGGTTCTTAGGGTCCTTGGGATCGTCGATCTCGCCAAGACGCACCCGGCGCTGTAAGTCCTGCTCTTCCTTCGCGATTCCGGCTCTTACCTTGTCCTGTTCGAGATTGAGCCTGGCATCCTCTTCGCTGTTCTTTGTGCCGATGGTGGTCGTACCTTTGAACATCATGTGCTCGAACAGATGGGAGATTCCGGTGATGCCGGGCCGTTCGTTTACGGAACCGACTCGCGCCAGCCATCCGGCCGAGACATTGAACGAGCCTTTGCGGGGCAGGAGGAGGACGCGCATGCCGTTGTCCAGCACATGCTCCTGCACCTCGACCCGCTGGGCGAAGCACACCACGCCGCAGAGGAGAAAGATGGCAATTCGAGGAAACACGTCCAAATGATACCTTGGGGTCAGACCCCAATGGTTGGCTTACACTTTCTAAGGTGGATGTTTTCACGATCGGCCATTCGACACGGCCTATTGATGAGTTTCTGCGGATCCTGAGGGCTCATGGCGTCGGGAGATTGCTGGATGTGCGCACGGTGCCCAAATCCCGCCACAATCCGCAATTCCACACGGATGCACTCGCGCGATCGCTGCAGCAAGCGGGAATTGAATATCGGCATATGCCCGGACTGGGCGGTCTTCGCCACGCCCGCAAAGATTCAGTCAATACGGGCTGGCGCAACGACTCCTTCCGTGGCTATGCGGATTACATGCAAACGCCCGAGTTCGAAGTGAACCTGAAGGAACTCCTCCAATTGGCAGGGGAGAAGCGGACGGTCATTATGTGCGCGGAGGCAGTGCCTTGGCGCTGTCATCGTTCGTTAATCGCGGATGCACTCATGGCGCGCGGTATTCATGCCGAACATATACTTAGTGAAACGGATCGGAGACCGCACAGTCTCACTTCTTTTGCGAAGGTAGAAGGCACACGCGTAACCTATCCATGACCAATCAAATTGTGGTGCCACGCCGCTTCCGGCGCTTTTTTGGCAACCTCGGACCAGGGCTGATCACCGGAGCTGCGGATGACGATCCGTCCGGTATTTCAACCTACTCTGTGACGGGGGCAGCATTCGGTTATAACGCCCTTTGGACCGCGCTATTCTCCTTCCCGCTAATGACGGCAGTGCAATTGATGTGTGCGCGCCTGGGAATGGTATCGGGACAGGGACTGGCCGGCTGCATCCGTTATCGCTATCCTCGCTGGGTGCTATGGGGAGCCTGCGCGATTCTGGTCCTTGCGAACACGGTGAATATCGGGGCGGACCTCGGCGGCATGTCGCAGGTCATGGAGATGATGACCGGGATCTCCTCTGTCTACTTCACTCCGCTGTTCGCGATTGGAATTGCATCGATGCTGCTCTGGTCGTCCTATAAAACGATTGCGCGCGTCTTCAAATGGCTGACTCTGGTTCTGTTTGCGTACGTGCTAGCGGCAGTGCTCGCGAAGCCGGACTGGCGCGCGGTAGCACTGGCCACGGTGACGCCGCATATCCAGTGGTCCAGTACGTATTTGGCGACGCTGGTGGGCATCTTCGGCACGACCATCTCGCCCTATCTGTTCTTCTGGCAGGCTTCGCAGGAGGTGGAGGAGGAGCGAGCGAAAGGCCGCCTCACACTCGCCCAGCGGAGGGGCGCGACCAAACGGGAGTTGGCGAGATCACGGCGCGATGTAGCGACCGGGATGTTTTTTTCGAATTTGATCATGTATTTCATCATCCTGACCACCGCTGCGACGCTGCACGCAGGAGGTCACACGAGCATCACCACAGCGAAGCAGGCGGCCGAAGCGCTGCGCCCGCTGGCAGGCGAAGGCGCATACATGTTGTTCGCCATCGGCCTCATCGGCGCCGGTATGTTGGGCGTGCCCGTGCTTGCGGGCTCGAGTGCATATGCCGTGGCTGAGGCAGCGGAGTGGCGAGGTTCGCTGGCTGATCATCCGTCGCTGGCGCGTGAGTTTTACGGAATCGTAGCGGCGGGCATGCTGCTTGGCCTGGGAATTGATTACGCCGGTTTCGATGCAGTCGCAATGTTGTTCTGGTCGGCCGTGTTAAATGGAGTGCTCGCGCCACCTCTCGTTGTATTGGTGGTGCTGCTCACCAGCAATCGCGAGGTGATGGGGGAACACGTGAATCCGCCGTTTCTGCAGTGGCTTGGCTGGATATGCGCGGGAGTGATGAGTGCGGCAGCCATTGGGATGTTCGTCACGATGGTTTGAGCGCGGCCGCGAGCATCTTCTTCATCGAAGACTCGAACGATGTGCGGGGCACCGCTACATCTTTGCGAATCTGCGAATCCTTCCACGTCGCCCGCGCTATCGATGGCATCTGGCGAACGACTTCATCGAGTGATCCTCCAAGTGCCTGCGCCATTCCGTGAATCGCACGGAAATAGCCCCGCTGCCCCGGAATTTTACGGCATCCGGCAAGCAACGCAGCCAACGCCTCCGCTTTGCCGTCCGTAGTCAGCGACCGGTGCGTGGCGATCGCAACTCCCCAATCGTCCAGGAATGGACCGAGCGGCAGCAACAGGTCGGGCGACTGCCGCAGACAGCGTACGCCACGCAGGGGGTAATTGCGATGCCCCTCGCAGGACATGGCTAACCTGTACACCGCAGCAGCGGCCTGGTATGTGCCATCGTATGGCTTCTTGTTCTCATGCGCCAGGCGTTCAAATGGCCGGCGGGCCGTCTTGTAGATCTCACTATTTGGCCAGAAGCTGAGCCCCTGGTCCAGGTCGCCGGCATTGTGAGTCAGAGTTGCGGCGATTCGCAAGGCATCCACTTCGTGACCCTTGCTGTGGATTGCAAAGCGGAACTCCGCGGCCTCCCGCCCCAGTTCGTCATGGATCGCCTGAGAAGCGCGTTCCGCGTACTCGCTGTCTGCTACACGCAGGAAACTGCCTAGCGCGGCCGCATAGACGCTGAGCATCTCACCATCGTGACCGCTCACAGGACCCACCCCGGCCAATCGAGTCGTGCGTTTTGAAATGCCTTCGAGGCTCCATGCGTGGGCTCTCCGCGCGAACTTGAACATCCGGCGGAGTGATTCGCGATCGCGCACCCTGCGCCAAATCAGGCCACGAATCTTGCTGTCCACATCGGTGGGCACGAACGTCGCGACAGTCGAGTGATGGCAGGAGAGGCACAGCGCGAAGTAGTCCTCGAGCTGCTCTCCTTCCGTCAGGGATTCGAAGGGATGCATCTCCACCGCATCCAGAATGTCCAGGAAATCATCTCGTTCGATCAGGCGGCCCGTACGGCTCGTGCGCGGCTGCTGGAACAGGAACGGCGCAGTATTCTTCACAAGCTCCAGCAGAGAGCGCGGAGCAATCCAATCCAGCAATTCGCGTTAACCCGCCTTCCGTTTCGCGGCAAACTTTGCCCGGAACTTTTTCACTTTTGGCGCCACTACGAACGAGCAATACGGCTGGTTCGGATTGTTGCGGAAATACTCCTGATGATAGCCCTCGGCGATGTAGAACTTCTCCGCGGGCACAATCTGAGTGACCACAGGACCATCAAAGATCTGCTCGCCCGTGATTTCTTTCACTAAGTCTTCGGCTGTGCGCTTCTGCTCGTCCGAGTGAAAGAAAATGGAGGAGCGATACTGCGTACCGACATCGTTGCCCTGACGATTGAGCGTAGTCGGATCATGAATGGCGAAGAAAATTTCAAGCAGATCGCGATATGTGATGACCGCGGGATCGAATGTGATCTGCACGACCTCCGCATGTCCTGTGTCTCCGCCGCACACCTGCTTGTAATTCGGATCTGGCAGCGAGCCGCCCATGTATCCGGACTCCACGGACTCAACGCCCTGTACTTCGTCGTACACCGCTTCCAGACACCAGAAGCAGCCGCCGGCTAATGTTGCGATTTCATTTGCCACGATTTCAGTCTACTCAGAAGCTCAACTTCATTCCGAGTTGCAACAGCCGGGGAGGAGCCGCGGCCACCCACGCACCTGGAGCGCTGGATGCCTGGTTCGTCACTGGTCCCTCGTAGTTCACATTATTCATAGAGTTCAGCGCTTCCAGCCTGAGCTGCAAGCGCATGCCTTCCTTAACCACAATGTTCCGGAAAATAGATGCGTCGATGCTGCGATAGCGGCTGCCGCGAATGATGTTCCGTCCGCTGTTCCCAAACTTGCCTTGAGGCGGAGTCCGGAAGGCAGCCGGATTGTAAGCGCGCCCGCCCGGCACCTTCGCATTCGGATCGCCGACCACGTCCAGCCGGTTGAAGCTTTCGTTGCGATACGGATCGAATGTGGTCGTATATGGAGTGAACGGCTGGCCGGACTGCATGGTGACATTCGCGTTCAATTGCCATCCGGAGAACAGCCACCGTGCCCGCTGCGCATCCGGCACGCGGTAGACCGCCGCGAGCGTGAAGCGGTGCGGTATGTCGAAACTGGACAGGCCGCGCTGGCTGCGGAGATTGTACGAATTCAGCACGCGCTCGGAAGAATCCCCGGAGCTGAAATCGCTCGAATTGTCGATGGATTTCGACCACGTGTAGGATGTCAACAAGTCCAACCCCTGTGCAAAGCGGTGTTCCACCCTTGCCTGCAAGGCGTGATAAATGGAACTCGCGGTGTTGTCGTACAGGTTGATCATGTTGTAATCGCCGTAAGGCCGGAAGGCGTCCAACACCGGCTGAGTGCCTTCCGCACTGCCGACGGCCCTTCGGATCTCCAGCCTCTGATCCGGCGTCAACAATTCGATAGGAACCTGGTTGATGTTGTAGTTCAGGGGCAGCTTGATTCCGCGAGTCGCGCGATATCCAATGTCAACTAACCATGCCCTCCCGACAGACTGCTGCACTCCGATTGCATACTGCAGCGAGTAAGGCGTATGGAGGCCGTATGGGATGGCGGCCAGATTGCGCGAGGGCTCGGCACTGTTGCGCAGGTCTAAGAGTGTTGTGGCAGGCGAGCCGTTCAGAGGAAACGGCGTGGGTACGTATGTGACTGCCGTGCCGGAGAACGGAGGATTATTCTCGATGGGTTGCACCGTGCTCGACTGCATCAGCGTTTCGTACAACATGGCAAATCCGCCTCGCACGATGGTGTGTCCACGGCCGTTGACGTCCCAGGCGAAACCGGCCCGCGGCGCGAAGTTGTTCCAGTCCGGGGCGTAGAGCCCATGCCAATCGGGAGACTGCGGAGTAATCAGTCCCACGCCCGGCACAAAGTTGGAGAGCTTCCCGTTCACTTCCGTCCATGGCGTGTTGTACTCGTAGCGGACTCCGTAGTTGATGGTCAGACGTCGGGACATTCGCCAGCTATCCTGCATGTACGCGGCGTAAGCCCACTGGCGGTAGCCGCGGCCAAACTGACCGACGGTGATGGTCGCCTGTTGGGGCAACCCTAGGATCAGATCGGCGAGTACGCTTGCGCGCGGGTTTCCAAACCGGCGCGGCAACACCTCATTTCTGGAGCCGTCGAACAGAACGGTGCCCCGTTCGTTGCTGGCGCCACGAGTGTTGTATTGGAAACGCGACAGCTCAGCTCCAACCTTCAAACTATGGGAGCCGTGCAACACCGTTACGGAATCCGAGAAAAACAAGGCCAGTTCGTTCTGTTCCCGGTTGTTTCCGGGAGGGCCGCCGAGTTGCTCCAAGGTTCCTGCGGAGAAGGAGACCGTTGGAATTCCGTTCGCTTTCGTGCCGTTCGGAAACCCGAAGTCGGCGGCCTTACGATGATCTCCATTCCCGAGCAGGTTTCCGAAGCGGCTCACGCCCATACGCGCCTCGTTCACTATGCTGGAGCCGAAGTTGTGCAAATGTCCTAGCGTGCCGTTGGTTGTGCGCTCCGGATTTACCAGTGAGAAGCCGGGAATGTAGGGGCCGCCGAAACGGTTGATGATGAAAACCCGGTCGTTCAGATTCCACGAAGTCCGCAGCGTCACGACATCGCGGTCTGAGAAGTGGTGATCGGTGCGCAGGTGATATTGATAGTCGTTCAGCTTGATAGCCAAAGGAGCGTTGTAGTTCAGCGAGCCTAGATCGGAGACGTTCGGCTTGGGATACAGCGCGAGCAGTTTGCGGCTGAGAGGCGTCATGCGATTGGACAGATCGAGCTTGTGGTCGTTCTCCGACGAATCCTGCCACGTCAGAAGGCCCCTCCGTTCCTCATCGGTAGGCACGCTGGTGAGGCGTGTCTCACTCGTTTCAATGTTCCGGAGCAACTCGGTTCCAACGAAGAAGAAATGCCGGTAGCGCGCAAGCGGGCCCCCGAATGTCCCGCCGAACTGGTTGTGCCGCACCTCGCCACGGGGCAGGCCAGTCCGATTGTTGAAGGTGTTATTCGCATCCAGTTTGTCGTTCCGGAAGAATTCGTAGAGCGAACCGTGATACTGAGCGGAGCCTCCGCGGGTAACGATGTTGATGATGCCGCCCATGGTGCGCCCGAACTCAGCCGCAGGCGCCAGCGTCTTTACTTCGAACTCCTGCACGGCTTCGTTGGAGGGCTCGAAGTTGATCGCGTTGAACTGGCGTAGGTTCAGTGGCATTCCGTCCAGAACGAAGCTATTGGAGCGGCTGCGCGCCCCATTGATGCTGAATGCGCCTTCGGTTCCTTCGCGTGCGCGGCCGTTTCGATTTGCCGCGGTGGACAGATTCCATCCGGCCGAAGCCCCCGGCACCAGCAGAACCAGATTCTGCAATTGCCGCCCATTCGAGGGGAGCTCCTGGATTGCGTTGCCGCTCACTACCGTGGAAGCGCCGCTGCCATCGGCTGACACGGCCGGGGTGGAGGGTTGGAAACTCACCTGCGTTCGCACTTCGAACGGCGGAAGACTCACATCGAGCCGCAATTGCTCACCAACTCGTACCTCAAGCCCAGTCTTTTGCAGTGACGAAAGCCCTACTGCCGAGATCTCTATCCGATACACGCCGGGCTGCAGTCCGGGAAATTGATACCGGCCGCGCTCGTTCGTTTGGGTGGTGCGTGCGATCGCCGTGTCCCGGTTCACGATGAGAACGCGAGCGTTGGAAATCGGCAGGTTCTCCGTATCGTTGACCACTCCTGTGATGGATCCATCCGGACCATCCGCGCACACAGTGGACGCTAACGCAAGAAGCAAGGGTATGGCGCGCAAGCCGTATTTCATTTGCGCAGGAAATCGAAATCGCAGCCCTGGTCGGCCTGCATGACATGGTCGAGAAACATCTTGCCGTAGCCCCTGGCATAGTGCGGCTGGGGAGGTTGGAATGCAGCGCGACGCCGTTCCAATTCCTCGCCGGACACGCACAGATCCAAGCGCCGGCTTTGCACATCGAGCGCAATCTCATCACCGGTCCGCACCAGGCCTAGGGGTCCACCGATCGCCGATTCCGGCGTCACATGCAGAACCACCGTGCCGAAGCTGGTGCCGCTCATGCGAGCGTCGGAAATGCGGACCACGTCGTTGATGCCGCGCTTCAAAAGCGCTTTTGGCATCGGGATCTGTCCCCACTCCGGCATTCCTGGTCCTCCTTTCGGACCGGCGTTCTGTAGCACGAGAACGGTGTTCTCGTCTACTGGGAGATCTTCCCGGTCCACGCCCGCCTGCATCTCGGCATGATTTGCAAAAACGTGCGCTCGTCCCCGATGCTGCAACAGATGCGGGGAAGCAGCCGTTTGTTTCAGGACTGCTCCATCGGGGCAGAGACTCCCGCGCAGCACCACAGTCCCGCCCTCGGTATGCAATGGTTGAGCGAAAGGCCGGATGACGGTGTCGTCTTCACAGCGCGCGTCTGCTACGTTCTCGATCAGGGTTTTGCCGGTCACGGTGAGGCAATTCCCATGGAGTAGCCGCGCTATCCGATTCAACAGGGCCGGAACGCCGCCCGCACGGAAGAAATCCTCCATCACGTATTCGCCCGAAGGCTTCAAATTGGCGAGGAACGGCGTACTGCGGGACAGCCGGTCGAAATCGTCGAGCGACAGCTTTACTCCGAGCCGCCCCGCAATCGCAAGCAAATGCACGACTGCATTGGTGGAACCGCCGAGCGCCATGCACGCGATGATCGCGTTTTCAAATGCCTCGCGCGTGAGGATGCGGCTTGGACGGAGGTCCTCGGCAACCATCTCCACGATTCGCCGTCCGCTCGATTCCGCAATACCTTTTCGTCGTGAATCGGGAGCCGGGATGGCCGCGCAACCCGGCAACGTCATTCCGAGCACCTCGGCCAGGCTCGTCATCGTGGAAGCTGTTCCCATGACGGTGCAGTGTCCCGCGCTGCGTGCGATACAGCCTTCCACTTCGTTCAGTTGCTCGTCGGTGATCTTGCCGGCTCGATACAGGTCAAACAGCTTCCTGCCGTCGGTTCCGGAGCCCAGGGAGCGGTTCTGCCAGAGGCCGGCCAGCATAGGGCCGCCGGTGACCACGATCGCCGGAATATCGGCGCTGGCGGCACCCATCATTTGTGCCGGTGTGGTCTTGTCGCAGCCGCACAACAAAACCACGCCGTCCAGCGGCTGCGCCCGGATCATCTCCTCCACATCCATGGCCATCAGGTTGCGCAGCAGCATCGAGGTAGGCTTCAGGAACATCTCGCCGAGGGAAATCGTCGGAAATTCGACTGGAAATCCGCCCGCCGCCCATACACCGCGTTTCACCGCCTCGGCGACTTCGCGCAGGTGCAGGTTGCAATTGTTCAGTTCGCTCCAGGAGTTGCAAATGCCGATGACCGGCTTGCCTTCGAAAACGTCGTGATTGAAACCTTCAGAGCGCAACCAGGCGCGGCGAGCAAAACTATAATAATCGGGGCCGGAAAACCACTGCCTGCTGCGCAGTTTCCGCGCCTCATCGGAGGGCATAAAGCCATTATAGAAGTCTGAATAGGCGAAGCCGACAGAAAGAAGGGCGGCGGATTTGCGGCTACGCCGCCCGGGAGTGGACTCTTAAACCGAGAAACGCTTCCTGACCTGGCCGATCGCGAGGAGTCCCACTCCGCAGAGCAGGAATGTTTGGCTTTCCGGCGTCGCACTGCCGGGCGTCCCGATTGAGAAGTTATCGAGGGCCGGTGTGATATTGCCGACTGTGGTGATGAGATCTACGGCGCCGATCGAATTATCCGAGGTCACGCCGAAGAAGGTGCGAGTGGGATTGAGGGCCGTCGTCACTGATCCCGCAGTAACGCCATCCAAATTGATCGTGTACTGCCCCACCAGGTTGATCAGCATCAGGTCCACGCCAAACGCCTTGGTCCCGGTCGGCAGCACAACATGAAAGTTATACGTGTGTCCCGAGACCGTGCTGGTCCCTGTCAGGATTGCGCCGGAGTTCCAGTTATTTGTCCCGCTCGTGTAGTTGTAGACGTACTGCGTAGATGACCTTCCATCAGCGTAGCTCGTAAATTGGATACCGCTTATTGTGAGCGGAGAATAACCCAGATAGAGATAGTTATTGGTGGCAGGCGGCGTATAACCGGCACTTGCACTGTCGAACGTCACTGTAGTTTCGTTTTGCACGTTTGCCGTCCAAATCGTCCTGTCCGTGTACGTTGTGATGGCACCGGAACTCACCGCTGCGGAGAAGATCAGAACTGCGAACACACTGGTAGCGCGCGTCATTTCTTATTGGCCTTTTCTTTGTTTGGAAGGGGGTTAGCTTAGCGTCTTCCCCTGTATCGAAACGGATGTTGCCGATTGCTGGGTTTCACAAACAAAGTGTCTGCGGCGAGAGGAATATCTCTACCAGAAAAGTCCGAAGGTAGGTAAAACGGCTATTTCGCCAAAGATTCCCGTATCCGCTTCTGGTACTCAACGGACTTGGCGAGAATCTCAGCGGCATTCAGCGTGAGGACACGGCGATTCCGGACTACCAGGCGCCCGTTGACCATCACATCGCGCACGTCCGCGCCTTTGAGCGCATAAACCATCTGGGAATACAAGTTGTACAGGGGTGCGCCGTTTGCCTCATTCAGGCTCACTGTGATCCAGTCGGCACGTTTGCCGGGCTCAAGGGACCCGATTTCTTTATCCATCTGGATGGCACGAGCGCCGCGGATAGTGGCCATTTCCAGCGCCTGCTCCGCATTGACCGCCGTTGGGTCGCCGGTGGATACTTTCGCCAGCTTGGCGGCGAGATCCATCTCTTCGAACATGTTTACGTCGTTGTTGCTGCCCGCAACCCCGTCCGTACCGAGGCCCATCGCTTCGTCCAGCATCAGGTACTTCGTAACCGGAGCCACTCCGCTCGCGAGTTTCATATTGCTGGAAGGACAATGCGCAACGCCGGTATTGCGCCGCTTGAGAATTTCCAGATCTTCGTCACTCACCCAGACTCCATGCGCCGCTAGCGTGCGGCCGTCCAGCACGCCGAGTTTCTCCAGCAGCTGCGTGGGAGACATCTGCCGCTGGGCCATGACGTCGTCATTCTCTTTTTTAGTTTCCGATAGATGGATGAGCAGCGGCATCTTATATTTGTTGGCGAGAGAGCGCGCTGCCTGCAAGGTGGAATCGTCGTTTGTGTACACGGCGTGCGGGGCGACCGCAGGCACAATCAACGGGTCGTTCCGGAAACGCTGTAGGAACGCTTCTGTGCGCTTCAGCCCTTCGGCTGGAGTCTTTGCGTCAGGGGCCGGAAAGCGAATAATGGTCTGGCCGAGAACACCGCGCATACCCGCTTCCTTGGTTGCTTCAGCGATCACTTCTTCGAAGTAATACATGTCGGCGTAGGTCGTGGTTCCGGACTGCAGCATCTCCAGACACGCCAGGCGGGTACCCCATCGGACGAACTCGGCGTTTACATTTTTCGCCTCTGCCGGAAAGATGTACTTCTCCAGCCAGTCCTGCAGTTTTACATCGTCGGCAATTCCCCGGAAGAGCGACATGGGCGCGTGCGTGTGTGTGTTGATGAAGCCCGGCGCCAGAATCGCATTTCCGGCATCGAGTTTCTGCTTCGCCTGATACTTCGCGGCTAGCGCTGTGCGCGTCCCGGCTTCCACGATCCGATCCGCCTTCACGGCGATTGCACCGTTCTCATACACGTGGCGCTGCACATCCATGGTGATCACCCAGCGTGCACTAATCAGCCAGTCGACTGGTTCCGCCGCGGCAGAGACACAGATCAGAAAGAGAAGAACTTTATTCCAGCAATGAGGCATCGAAAGGTTTAGGGAAGAGATCCGACAGCCGGTAAGTGGCGCTTTGTCCCGCCAGGTTGATGAGTGTGAGTTCCACGTCGCCGCAGAACTCCCATAAAATCTGGCGGCACGACCCGCATGGAGGGGTCAGTGTATCGGTATCCGCGGCGACGGCAATCCGCTGGAATTTGCGTACGCCTTCGGAAATGGCCTTGTAAATAGCCACCCGTTCGGCGCACATGGTGAGGCCGTACGTGGCATTCTCCACATTGCATCCCGTGTGAACGCGGCCGTCCGCATCTTCAACCGCAGCGCCAACCTTGAATCTGGAAAAAGGCGCGAAAGCGTGTTCGCGTGCGGCGATGGCGGCTGTGAGGAGGGGATCCACGCAACTATTCTCCATCCAGCCGCGGGATCACCTTCTTCAGCAACGTTACGAGCGTTCCCCGCACGCGTTCGCCCGTGGCCAGCACCTCGTCGTGACTCAGCTTTTCCGGCAATACGCCCGCCGCCATATTGGTCACGCACGAAATCGCTAATACCTTCAAGCCGGCATGATTCGCGGCGATGACCTCTGCCACGGTGGACATGCCAACCAGGTCCGCGCCGATAATGCGTAGGAAGCGGATCTCCGCAGGCGTCTCGTAGCTTGGCCCTAGCATGGCGGCGTACACACCCTCCTGCAAGGTCACGTTCATTTCCAGACCAGCCTGATGCGCAATCTCCCGATAACGCTTCGAATACGCCTCGGTCATGTCGGGGAATCTGGGTCCGAAATCCTCCTCGTTCGCACCAACTAGCGGATTCGTACCTTGCAGATTGATGTGATCGGAAATCAGCACCAGCGCGCCCTGGCTGTAGGAAAGATTCACGCCGCCGGCTGCATTTGTGAGGATCAATGAGTGAACACCAAGCAGCTTCAGCACGCGTATGGCGAACACCACGCGAGAGCCGGTATATCCCTCGTACAAATGCGCGCGGCCGGCAAGGACCACCACGCCGGTCCCATCGAGTTTGCCGAAGACCAGCTTGCCCGGGTGGCCCACAGCCGTTGAGCGCGGCCAGCCGGGAATTTCCTGGTAGGGGATCTCAACGCGATCCGCCAGTTCGTCCGCGAATGCGCCCAGTCCGCTGCCCAGCACGACACCTACTTGCGGACGCGCATGCATCCTCTCTTCCAGAAACTTCTTCGTGTGTTGGAACACTAAGGAGTATTCTCCTACAGGAGCATTCCGGCGATGCACGCCGACATGAAGTTGGCCATCGATCCCGCCGCCACGGCTTTCAGCCCCATGCGCGCCAGGTCGGACTTGCGGCTCGGCGCAAGCGCACCAATGCCGCCGATCTGAATGGCGATCGAGCTGAGGTTCGCAAAGCCGCAGAGCGCGTACGTGGCAATCACAAAGGAGCGTTGGTCCATATTCGCTTTCATCGGACCCAGCTCCAGGAATGCCACGAATTCGTTCAGTACGAAGCGAGTGCCCAGCAGATTGCCCACCGTCGCGCAGTCCTTGTAGGAGACGCCCAGCAGCCAGGCGACCGGCGCGAGCACAATTCCGAACAGTTTCTGCATCGATGTGGGGAACCAGTCGAAATTCGCGTGAATCGATCCGAAGATGCCGTTCACCAGGGCGATGAGTGAGAGAAACGCGATCAGCATTCCGCCGATGTTCAATGCCAGGTGCAGACCGTCACCCGCGCCCCGCGCCGCGGCGTCGATAATGTTGACACCCGGTTTTTCCACTTGCACTTTCACACTGCCGGCAGTGGCCGGTTCTTCCACCTCAGGCATCATGATCTTGGCGAGCATGATGGTCGCCGGAGCGGTCATGATGACCGCAGTCAGCAGGTGCTTGATATCGACATGCGCAATCTTCACGTACGCCGCCATCACCGCCCCGGAAACATGGGCCATGCCGCTGGTCATGATAGTGAATAGCTCCGATTGCGTGAGACCTGCGATGAACGGACGGATGGTGAGTGGTGCCTCCGTCTGGCCCATGAAGATGCTTGCCGCGACGTTGGTTGACTCCGCGCCGCTCGCGCCCATAATCTTCTGCATCGCGACCGCCATCGCCTTCACCAGCAGTTGCATGAGACCGATCTGATAAAGAATCGCGAACAGTGAAGCGATGAAGATGACGATCGGCAGCACCTGAAACGCGAACACGACGCCAAACGGGCCCGCTTTCGCGCCCAGCGGTCCGAAGAGGAACTGCGCGCCTGCTTCCGAATAGTCTAACAGCGCATTCACAGCCGTGCTGGCGTATTGGAACAGCTTCCCGAAATCCGTTTTCAGGACGAGAAATGCGAAGCCAAATTGCAAGCCGAGTCCCCAAAAGAGGACCCGGCGCTGAATTGCTCTCTTATGTGGGGAGACGAGCCAAGCTACGGTCAGGATCACCACAATCCCGAGCAGCCCGGTGAATCGCTCCATTGGCTAGCTGACGACTTCCAGAATCAGGTTCCGCTCATCCGGTGGAGCTGAGGAGATGCGGAAGGCGTCTTCCACCATCTGCGACGCGTCTTCCAACCGGTCTTCCTTCGTGTGATAAATCCGGCACAGCACCGTGCCAGCATCGATCTTCTGTCCGACCTTCACTTCCAGAATCACGCCGACTGCCGGATCGATGGAGTCATCCTTCGTATCCCGGCCTGCACCGATCATAGCCGAAGCGAGTCCGATCAGTTCCGCCTCGATTGCGCTGATATAACCCGGCCGAGGGCAGAGGATTTCGCGCGCACCCGTCGCGTTCGGCAGCAATTCGAATCTGTCCAGAACCTGTGGATTCCCGCCTTGCGCCTGGATCACTTCCTTGAACTTGCGGTACGCCGAGCCGTCCAGCAGCTTTGACTGCGCCACTTCCCTTGCCGCATCGATCGTTGGCGCCACCTTGCCGAGATGAATCATCCGGGCAGCCAGTTCCAGCGACAACCGGGTCAGATCCACTGGACCCATGTTTTGCAGCGTCTGCGAAACTTCCATGATCTCGAGCGCGTTGCCGATGGCATACCCGAGCGGCTGGTTCATGTCCGTGATCAGCGCCTGTACGCGCTTGTCCATGCGGCGGCCGATGCCCACCATCATCTGTGCGAGGCGGCGCGCTTCCACTTGCTTCTTCATGAACGCGCCGTTCCCAACCTTCACATCCAGCACCAGCGCGTCCAGCCCGACGGCCAGCTTCTTTGACATGATGGAAGATGCAATCAGCGGAATGGATTCCACCGTAGACGTTGCATCCCGCAGGCTATAAAGCTTTCCATCTGCCGGCGCAATCTCGCCCGTCTGTCCGATGAATGCCAGCTTGTGCTTCTGCAACTGCTCGGTGAACTCCGAAATGCTGAGACTCGTGCGGAAACCCGGAATGGATTCGAGCTTATCCAGCGTGCCGCCCGTATGGCCGAGTGCGCGGCCGGAAATCATCGGCACCACGACGCCCGCGGCAGCGGCGATTGGCGCAGACACCAGGCTGGTCTTATCGCCGACGCCGCCGGTGGAGTGCTTGTCGACCTTTACCCCCGGTATCGAGGAAAGGTCCAGCACCTGACCCGACCGAATCATGACGTCCGTCAGGGAGGAAACTTCGCGGTCTGACATGCCGGAGAAGAACGTCGCCATCAGAAAAGCGGACATCTGATAGTCAGGAATGTCGCCTCGTGTGTAACCATCCACCAGAAAGGCGACTTCCTCCGGGTTAAGCTCTTCACCGTCCCGCTTGCGATGTATCAGGTCTACCGTGCGCATTATAAGATTCCTAGCGTACCATCTTAACCAGTTGAAAGTAAAGAAAGATTAATGCTGGTATACTCGGCAAATGCCCTGGCAGAGATCCTTATGCCACGGGACTGCAGTCGCCGTTTGCCTTCTGCTGTCTTCCGGAGTGCTCAAACCTCAAACTCCGCTTCTCCCTGAAACGACGCCGCTTTCGGCGCTTGCGGGTGACGTGGCGAACCTGAATCGCGCTGTCCGCCAGCGCACACCTTTGCAGCAGGTTCACCTGCGCAAACGAGCGGAGATTTTGTCACGGTTGATGGAGCGCGATCCTGCCCAATCCGTTCGCGTCGCCCTCCCCGCTGACCAGGCAGCCGATCTCGCCGCTCAGTTCCCTATGGAACCGGTCGAGCAGTTTTCCACCTGGGAAGGCGCGGTGCAGACTCTGGTTGTTGATGACTTTGAACACAACAGGACGCGCCGCATTTACATCCTCCGGTCCGGCGACGACAGCATAGAGTTGCACGGCGCGGTCCCCATGCCCGATTTCCCTTGCGGTGCTAAGGCGAGGATCACCGGCATGCGGTTGCGGGATCACGTGGCCGTCACCGGAGTGGACGTACAAGCCGCTGGCACGAACGATGCTATCGCGTGCACCACGACGGGAGTACAGAACGTGGCAGTGCTGCTTGTTTCCTTTCCATCCACTGCAAATACCACCACAGTGGCTCAGGCGCAAGCGGCGTTCTTCGGTTCCGGCCGCTCGCTCACGAATTTCTGGCAGGAGGCTTCCTACGGCAAAACGTCAGCAAGCGGTTCCGTTCTCGGACCCTTCACGCTCGATGCCGATTATCCCTGCACGCAAAACGATCAGATCTTGAGCGCTGCTATCAGGGCCGCCGATCCCATAGTGGATTTTCGAAACTACACCCGTATATTTGTTGTGATGCCGAATAACGGAGGGTGTGCCGTCGGACTCGGCTCTGTTGGATGCAATTCCTACAGCTCGGTCAAAGACGGGGCGTTCACCGCCTCCGCCTCTTGGATCATTACCGACAGTGCCACCACGCAAGACAAGTTCGTGAGCCTCGTTTCTCACGAGGGCGGCCACAATCTTGGGCTCGATCACTCCTCAACACTGGACTACGGCAATATTCCTCTCGGGCCTAACGCGCCTGCCGGGTTCTTCGATGAATACGGGAACTTCTACTCGATGATGGGCCTCTCCCTGACGTATGGCACAACCCAGATCCTCGGCCACTACACAGCCCCGCAGAAGCAGAAACTCGGCTGGTTCAGCGCAGCCAATGTGCAGAATGTCACTCAAAACGGCAGCTACGTCCTGAATGCGCTCGAACCAGCTTCCACGGGCCCTCAGGCGTTGCGGGTACGCCGCGGAACGAGTGGATCGCAATCTCTTTGGATCGAATATCGTCCTGGCCTCGGCAATTACGACAACTCGTATTTCGCGCTCCCGTCCAATGTTCGAAACGGCGTGCTCGTCTACCTGGAGGACCCCGCCGATCCTCAGACTGCCAAGCCTGAGCTTCTCGATTTCCAGCCGGTCTCCACGCCGAACGCTTTTTACAATGCCGCGCTCGGGGCGGGCAACGTCTGGAGAGATCCATACTCTGACCTCACCCTCACGTTGGCACAGATCTCGCCCTCGCAGGCGACGCTCTCTGTTACTTACGCGAATGCCTGTGCCGTAATATCTCCGAACACTATTTCGCTCACATCCTTCGCGCAAACTGCGTCTACCGCCATTACCGCCGCGTCCACCTGCGCTTGGACAGCCACTACGGCAACGCCCTGGATTACACTTGGTTCTCCTTCGAGCGGATTCGGCAACGGAACGCTGAATTTCTCGGTAAGCAACAACCCAACCACATCTTCGCGTACCGGCACCATCTCGGTAGGCGGCCAGACGGTTACCATCAGCCAGGCTGGGCTCTCCTGCAGCTACACGCTCAACTTCACCGACCTCACTGCATCTGTGGCAGGAACCACTGCAAGCGATGGGGTGACGGCTCCCGCGGGATGCTCCTGGACTGCGCTGAGCGACTCCGCCTGGATCACAGTCACGGCTGGTTCCTCCGGCACGGGAACCGGAACGGTCAGCTTCTCGGTAGGCGCGAACAACACGCAGTCAGCCCGATCCGGCCGGATCACCATAGGAAGCCAGATCCTCACCATCAGTCAGCCTGCAGCCGCCGGATGCAGTTATGCGCTCAGCAGCACCTCCTTATCGGCTCCAGGCTCCGGCGGCTCGGCCCAGGTAAATATCACCGCGGGTGCCGGTTGTACGTGGACAGCCGTAAGTAACTCGGCGTGGATCACGATCACGTCCGGAACATCCGGCAGCGGAAACGGATCGGTGAGTTTCACCTTTGCCGCCAATAACGGCGCGGACCGAAACGGATCTATTACGATTGCCGGCCAGGTGGTTGCCATCAGTCAATCCGCCGCTCCCTTCGCGGCTGCTCTGCCATCGGGACTGCTGTTCATCCCCGTGTCGCCCTGCCGTCTGGTTGACACGAGAGCCGGGCAGGGCAAGGCATTCCCGTTCGGGCCGCCCACGCTGGTGGCGACCAGCTTGCGCGACATCCCGGTGCTGTCTGCAGGCTGCGGCATTCCGGCGCAGGCTCAGGCCTATTCGCTGAATATAACCGTGGTTCCCCAGGAGCCCCTAAGCTATCTCACCGTCTGGCCTTCAGGACAGGCGCAACCGTTCGTTTCGACTCTGAACGCGCCGAACGGGCAAGTAGTGGCGAATGCGGCCATTGTTCCCGCAGGCCTGAACGGCGAAGTCAGTTTGTATGTCACGAACGCCACCGACGTGATCATCGATATCAGCGGCTACTTCACAAATGCCCCGGCGTCCGGCGCGACGGCACTTCTCTTCCATCCGATCGCTCCGTGCCGCGTGATGGACACACGGGCAGGGCAGGGAACAGCGGGAGCGTTCGGTCCGCCCAGCCTCCTCGCATCCGGCACCCGCACGGTTCCGGTTCCGGAAGGGAGATGCGGTGTTCCGGCATCAGCGCAGGCCTACTCGGTCAATGCGACCGTCGTGCCCCAGGGGCCGCTGGCGTTCCTCACGCTCTGGCCCGCTGGCCAGCCGAAGCCGTTGGTTTCCACGTTGAATGCTCCCCAGGGCCAGGTGATCGCAAATGCTGCAATCGTGCCTTCCGGAGCGGCCGGAGGAATCAACGTATTCGCGTCAAATGCCACTGACGTAATTCTGGATCTAAATGGATATTTCGATTCCGTCTCGCCTGGCCTGCTCTTTAATCCTGTGATCCCCTGCCGCCCTGTGGACACCCGTGCGGGCCAGGGAACCAGCGGGGCGTTCGGTCCGCCATCCCTGCTCGCCTCAGGAAGCCGCGATATGCCGATTCCGCTGAGCCGCTGTTCCGTTCCGGCAACTGCCAAAGCCTATTCGGTGAATGCGACTGTATTGCCCACTGGCGCGCTCAGCTTCCTGACGCTCTGGCCCTCGGCCCAGACCCAGCCCTTCGTGTCCACATTGAACGCGGGTAGCGGAGGAGTTGCCGCGAACGCCGCAATTGTCCCCGCAGGGGCGAACGGCGGCATCAGCGCGTTTGCGTCGAATGCGACGGATCTGATCCTCGATATCAGCGGCTATTTCGCGCCGTAGAGCTTGTACCTACTCGGCGTAGGTGGTCACTTCAGGAACGTCGTAGCGGAACTTGCCCTCGAAGATCTCGCCGAAGTGGGTGAGCGTTTCATCGTGGATGTTACGGTTGGACGCCAAAAGATGCCGGCCCTTCAGCCCGCGCGCATTTCCTCGCATATCGGTGCAGCGACCGCCGGCCTCTTCGATGATCAGGATGCCGGCTGCCATATCCCACGGTTTCAGCCCGAACTCCCAGAATCCATCCAGCCGTCCGCACGCCACCCACGCCAGGTCGATCGCGGCCGCGCCCGCCCGCCGTACGCCATGTGTCAGCATCGCCATCTGGTAGTAGAAGTGGATGTTCACGTTCTCATGCCGCTTACGGCTCGGGAATCCGGTGGAGAGCAGAGCATCCTGCAACCGCTCCGCACGCGAAACGTGAATGCGGTGGTGATTCAGGTAGGCACCTCCGCCCTTTTCGGCGCTGAACAGCTCATTGCGATTCGGATCGTACACCACGCCGGCAATCAACTCGCCCTTGTGCTCCAACGCGAGCGTCACGTTGTAAATCGGAAATCCGTGCGCGAAGTTCGTTGTGCCGTCCAAAGGATCCACATACCAGCAGTACTCGGAGCCGCGATCATGGCCGCCGCCTTCCTCCGCCAGAATATCGTGCGTCGGGAAATAGGTCCGCAGCCGCTCCACAACGAGTGCCTCACTGGCACGATCCGCCGCGGTTACCAGATCATGCTCACCCTTTAACTCAAACCCGATGCGCCGTTGTGCGTATTGCTGCAGCAGCGCACCCGCCTCCTGCGCGATTTGAATCGCCGATTCCAGATACGATGGCAAAGCTTATTCAATCTCCATCAGGTATTTGATGTCGTGCTTAAACAGGAAGAGATTTGGCTCGCCCTTGCGCGTAATTCGGATAAAGCTCTCATCGAAGAACTCGACGATGCCGTCTACTTCCTGATTGTCACTTAAGCGCACCCGCACGGGCACGTGCTCGTCCGCAAGATGCCTCAAGTATTTCGTCTCTTCGTGTGTACTTTCGGGGGCCCGCGTCTTTGTCTTGGACATCAAGGAATGTACTCCCCATAGTATCCAGTCCTCGAGATAACCTGCAATTTCGGATCCTTGGTTTTCACCTCTACACGGTGAAACCGTTCCTTCGTCAGCGGCACGTTCCTCGGGTAATATCCCAAAAGGTATTGGGTTCGCAGATCTCGAATCACCTCGTCAAAGGCCGCATCGAGTTGCGCTCCCACGGACGGAACAAACACCTTCCCGCCCGTCCCCTGAGCCAGTGTCGTCAGCGCATTCTCACCGCCGATGTTGCGCCCAGCATCATTCGGAATCGGGACTACCAGCATCGCGTAAAACACCGTATCGGCTTGGTGCAGAGCGCGCAACGCGTCGTGATACGAGTGCTGGCTGATGGTGTCCCCGCCGTCGGTTACCATCACCATTACCCTGCGGCCTTCGCGATCCGACAATTCCTTCGTCGCTGCCAGGTAGATCGCATCGTACATCGATGTGCCCGCTTCTGCCTTCAATCGCTTCATCAGCTTCTCCAGTCCGGCCGCATTGCGCGTGAAATTCGCCTGCTGCCTCACCTCCCAATTGAAGCTGAACAGGGAGACCGCATCGTCCGGATTCCCTTCACGGAACAGCGCGTGTAGAAACCGTGTCATGGAATCGACTTCAAACTTCAGCTCTTTTGCGGTGGATCCGCTGATGTCGATCATGAGCGCAATCGATAGCGGTTGTGAGGTGTGCTTCTCAAAGACCGCGATCTGCTGCTTCACGCCGTTATCCGTGATCGAGAAATCTTCCTTATTCAGGTTGCCGATCAACTGCCCGGATGCGTCTTTGACCGTCGCAAGGAGGCGCACCAGGTGCACATCCACCTGGAACGTTCTCTCCTGCGAATGCCCGGCGCCCGCGAACGCAGCGAGCAGTAGGGCCGCGCCTAGCGCGGAAGAACGGATTCGTCCCACTCGCCTTCAACCCACACTTCCCCATCGGAGAAGTGCTCTTTCTTCCAAATCGGCACCAGTTTTTTCAGCCGGTTGATACCTTCCAAAGCCGCCTCAAATGCAGGTTTCCGGTGAGGAGCGGTCACCACAACAGCCACGCTCGTCTCGCCGATTTCCATCCGCCCCAACCGGTGAACAATGGCGATTCGTCCAATCGCATACTGCCCCGCTATTTCTCTCCCGATCTGCGCCATCATTTTGACAGCCATCGCCTCGTAACACTCATAATCGAGGTACATGGTTGGCCTGCCCTTCGTATTGTTCCGGACGACCCCTTCGAAATCGACGATAGCCCCATCTTGCCCGCGCAGCAGCCTCTGTTTGATGTAGCGCGCCGAGATCGGAACCCGCGTGAGCGCGAAGAAATGGCCGTCGGCGTCCTCAATCAGGTGTGAATAAGGCCCCGGAGTACCGCCGCTGACCGGCGGCAAAAACGCAATTTCATCTTCTGCCTGCAGCGGTTCCTGCAGGCGTGCGAACTCCTGGTTGCGCGCGATCACGATGCTTCCCGCCATCTTTCGCATCGGCGGCAGAGTACTCGCGTAGTGGTTGAAAACATCGCCCACCGTCCAGTTCTCCGGTGCTTGTAATTCGTCTTCGGCGCGACCCGCAATATCCTTCAACTGACCGAAAAACAATACCTTTATGCGCACGATCTCAGCGTAACAGACGCCCGCGCAAGCCAGTGCGTTCCAGGCGGCTATACTTTCCTCAGTCATGTCAGTTCACCAGACTCGCGTCCGCGTCCGCTATGCCGAAACCGACCAAATGGGCATCGTCCATCACGGCAACTACTTCGTCTGGATGGAGATCGGACGCGTCGAGCTATGCCGTGCCGCCGGAGTTAACTACAAGGAACTAGAAGCTGAGCAGGGTATCCTGCTTGCTGTTTCCGAAGCGAACTGCCGCTTTCTCTTTCCGGCCCGCTTTGACGAGGAAGTTGTCATCACGACCCGAATCGCCCATGCCCACCCGCGCAAGGTCACCTTCGAGTATGAGATGACATCGGCCAGCGACGGCCGGCGCCTCGCGACAGGCTCCACCGGCCACGTTTTTTTGAACCGCGAGATGCGCCCGGTAAAACTCCCGGAGCAATGGCGACCGCTCTTCGGCATCATCGATACACCTCGCTCAAGTGGTTAGCATTTCAGGCTCCTGAACGAGAAAATGCTTGCAATCGCTCCGCTCGGGGCATATACTTCAATTTCATGCGGTACGCCTACTTCTACTTTCGATTTTGGTGGCCCACCTAAATCCTGTCGAGTGGCGTTAGCATAAGAGAATCCAGAACATACTCAGCAAACCCACTCGAAAGAGTGGGTTTTTTCATTTTAGGCGTACTTGCGAAACACCGCCTCAGGCGGAGAAAACGGGGGAGTAAGTCGACCATGATCGTATCAATGAAACCGCACGCGTCCCAGGAGCAAATCGACGCTGTTTGCCAACGTGTGCAAGAGTTTGGATACCGTGTTCACTCCAGTGAAGGAGTCGAACGCGTGGTCATTGGCATCGTTGGAATCGGAGATGTGACCGCCTGCCTGGAGTCAGTCGAAGCCATGCCCGGTGTAGAAAAAGCCGTCAGAATATCGGCGCCTTATAAGTTCGTCAGTAAAGAATTTCGGTCGGAACGCTCACAGATCGAAGTGGCCGATCGAGTTATCGGCGGCAATGAGTTCACCGTCATGGCTGGGCCCTGTTCGGTCGAATCCGAGACCCAGATCATGGAGTGTGCCGAGGTGGTCGCCAACGCCGGTGCCACCATTCTACGTGGCGGTGCCTTCAAGCCCCGCACATCGCCCTATGACTTCCAGGGAATGGAAGCAGAGGGACTCAAACTCCTCCGCAAAGCCGGCCAGGCAACCGGTCTCGCCATCGTCACCGAAGTGATGAGCGACAAGGACGTGGACCTTGTCGCCGAGTACGCAGACATCCTGCAGATCGGCGCACGCAACATGCAGAACTTCTCGCTGCTGAAGACCCTCGGGCGCTGCGGCCGTCCGGTCCTGCTGAAGCGTGGCCTCAGTTCGACCCTTAAGGAACTGCTTATGTCGGCCGAGTACATAGTGGCGCACGGTAACTCCGACGTGATCCTCTGCGAGCGCGGCATCCGCACGTTCGAAACCCACACACGCAACACCTGCGACATCGCTGCCGTTCCGGCTCTGAACGAACTCACTCATCTGCCGGTCATCCTCGACCCCAGCCACGCCACAGGCCGCCGCAACCTGGTTCCGCCGCTCTGCAAAGCCGCCGTTGCCATCGGAGCGGACGGCATCATCGTCGAAATGCATCCGAATCCTGCCAAGGCCGTCAGCGATGGCGCCCAGTCGCTCGATATCCCCATGTTCCGGAAGATGATGCGCGATATTCAGCCCTACGTGCAGCTCTGGAAGGAAACGCGCTCGTCTGGAATGCTTGCACTGGCGGTTTAAATCGCGGCCCTCTGAAACGGGCCTTTGTTTAAATGAAATGACAAGCGCCGCAATCCCGGTGTAATCTGCAATGGTGAAGTCGCGCCTCCGCCCCTGGCAACTCGCCGTAACTTTAATCGGTTTCTGCCTCATCGCCATTGTCGTCGCCCGCCTGTTTCGCGGGCGCGTGAATCCCTCTCCGGATGACATGATGACGTTTCTCCCCAAACGGGAGAAGGCAAACTACGTATATGTCGATGTAAAGGCGTTGCGGGATTCTGGCCTCCTCGACCGGATTGCCGGCTCCACGGTGGCCGAGGAAAGGGATTATAAAGCTTTCGTCGGCGATACGGGCTTCGATTATAGGACCGACTTGGATGGCGCCGTTGTCGAAAGCGATGGCGATCAGCAGTTCGCTGTCGTTGCCGGACATTTCGATTGGCCGGCAATCACCACGTATGTGACAAATCACGGCGGCACCTGCCGTGGCGGCTTCTGCCGCATTCCTGCGTCGCGACCCAACTTCACAGTGTCGTTCTATCCCATTCAGCCGAGAATGCTCGCCCTCGCCGTCGCCAAAGATGAGTGGGCCGCCAGCACAATAAAACCGAAATCACAGCCGAAACCGGAGCAGGGTAGCCTGTCTAAAGATCCTGTTTGGATGCTGATGCCCGGTTCATCCTTCCAGGACGTCAGCACGATGCCTTTGGGCACGCGCCAGTTCGCAAAGACGTTGAATGGTTCGGAAAAGGTGATGCTCTCTCTTACGCCGCAGAAGGAACGCTTCGAGTTAACGCTGGACGTGACGTGCAAGAGCTCTGAGGATGCCGTGGTGCTGCGTTCTCAACTGGAAGCCATCACGGCCCTGCTGAAGCGCATCATAGAAAAGGAAGGTCAGAAGCCCAACATGGCGGACCTCAGCGGTGTCCTCACCTCCGGCACATTCCAGCGCGTCGATCGGCATGTGCTCGGCAAGTGGCCGATGGACCGGGCCTTCCTCGAGACCATCGGCGGTTCTTGAGTTAGTTCACCGAATACCAGTAGTACAACGTATCCCGCTGCTTCGGCGTAAAGCCCGCATCGCGGATCATGCGCCGCAAATCCTCTTCGGTGGCGTGGAACCTGGCCCCTGCCTGCGAGACCACGTTCTCTTCGATCATGATGCTCCCGACGTCGTTGCCGCCGAACCGCAATCCGATCTGGCACGTCTTGAGCCCAGGTGTCACCCAGGACGACTGAATGTTCAGTATGTTGTCCAGGTAGATCCGTGAGATTGCCAGCGTCTTCAGATATTCCACCGCCGTCGCTTCTTCCTTCACGAACCGCCCCAGCGACGTATTCTCTCTCTGGAACGCCCACGGAATAAAAGCAGTAAATCCGCCGGTGTCTTCTTGAATTTGCCGCACCAAGTCGAAGTGGTTCATCCGCTGCTCGAGGGTCTCGCCGCAGCCGAACATCATAGTTGCCGTCGTTCGCATGCCCAGCGAGTGCGCCGTCCGGTGCACATCCACCCACTCCTGAGTGGAACACTTCAGGCGGCTGATCCGGTGCCGCACACTGTCATCCAGAATCTCCGCGCCGCCGCCCGGAATCGAGTCCAGCCCCGCATCCCGCAGTCGCGCAATGGTATCGCGAAGCGAAATTCCGCTTACCTGGGCAATGTTCGTAATCTCTGGAGCAGAGAAGCAATGGCACCAGATATCGAACCGCTGCTTAATGGCCCGCAGCAGGTCCTCATACCATTCGATCTTCAGGTCCGGGTGCAGCCCGCCCTGCATCAGTATGCCGGTCCCGCCCAGATCGATGGTCTCCTGAATCTTCTCGAAGATCGTCCCGAAGGGCAGCACATAACCCTCGTTATGCCCCATGGGACGATAGAAAGCGCAGAAGCTGCAATATTCCGTGCAGAAATTCGTGTAATTGATGTTGCGGTCGATGATGTAGGTAACGATGTTGTCCGGATGCAGCTTCCTCCGGATGGCGTCCGCCTCCATCCCGATGCCGATCAGATCATCGCTACGAAACAGATCCAGTGCTTGCTCTCTGCTGAACATTCCCCGATAGCCCTCAAATTTTCAGAGTAGTCAGTTCGGATGCGTACTGCAAAAAGGTCCGCATCCCTTCATACTCGCGCTCGCCGAGTTCGAACCGTATCTTCTCGCTCAGGTACTCATGAGCCAGTTCCTCTTTCATGCCTCTCGGTGCGGCGCCTACGCGCACAATCTCGTCCAGGTGAGCCTTCCCAAACTGATAGGACCGGCGGAACGCGTCTTCCATCCACGGCTCTACGTTCTGCTTCTTGCCGGCCCACACGGCAAACACCATCGGCAGCCCTGTATAAGAGGTCCACTCCGCGCCCAGGTCCAAAACGTGGAACGGTAGCGTAGCCGGATCCAGGTGCAGCGCCGGATCGCCGATAATCAGTGCGGCGTCTGCCTTCTCCAGCATCGGCGGCAGCTCCGGAGCCATCGAAATCAGCCGCGGCTCCACCCCATACTTCTTCGCCAGCAAGACGCGGGTCAGCATCACCGAGCTCCGCGAACTGGCATCGGTCGCCAGGGTCCGGATCCGGTCTACCGGAACTTGCGAAACCAGTAGGATGCTCCTTACGGCGCCATCACAGGCAATCCCGGTTCCGGGAATCGGGTCCAGGTTCAAACGTTCCAATTCGGCCACTGGCACGATGCCAAGGTCGGCTGTCCCGGCGGCCAGGCGGTCGGCGCATTCTGCAGGCACGCAAAACTCCATAGCGAACAAATCTCTCTGTTCGCCATGCAGCATGCCCCAAACCAGCGGAAGAGTATTGAGGTAACTAACGGCGGCAACCCGCGGTTTATGATCCAAATCGAAGTGTAACACCGCTTATTCAGATGTTTGCAAGGCCCCTACTGCCGTGCTATTTTCCAAAGAGGCGCTTTCCCGCGTAGCGCGCTAGGTACAGCTACAACTCTATGAAAAAAACGGCTTTCCTTTTGTCAGCCGCGGTCGTATGGCTAGGAGCCATCCCCGCGGCAGCGCAGACTGCGCTCAATGTAAACCCTTCGCGATCAATCGGGCAGATCACGTTCGAGCAGACACCGCGAACTCAAAATCCCAACCTTGTCGAAGGACGAGAGTTCTATTTTCCCTGGTACGTTGCGGTAGACCGGTCTTCCACTCCCGCGGCGCTCTACGTCTCGGACCCATTCAATAATCGCGTTCTCGGATGGCGGAATGCGAACGGCTTCGCCAACGGGTCGTTTGCCGATATCGTAATTGGGCAGCCAGACCGCCTGACTACAACGCCGGGCGGACCTTCTACGTCACGTGTCACCGGTTTTAGCCTGCCCGGTGCTCTTGCGGTGGATGATAAAGGCAACCTTTATGTGGTTGACTCCAACAACAACCGCATCCTCCGCTTTCCCAAGCCGTTCAGCCAGGCTGACGACCTCAAGGTTCCCGATATGGTGATCGGCCAGCCCAACTTCAACACGAACCCCGCGAATAACGGAGGCGTGTCCGAAAAGTCGATTGCCACGTCCGGCAGTGGAACGATCGCGAATACGGGACTCGTATTCGATAGCTCAGGAAATTTGTTTTTCTCGGATGCGTTTAATAACCGCGTGTTGCGCTATCCGGCTTCCGCGTTGAACAGCGGTCAGAATTTCCCCTCCGCAGATCTCGTTCTTGGTCAGGCGAGCTTCAGCACTAACGGCGCCCCCGACAGCAGCCAGCGCACCACCAATCGGTCGGGGCTCCGAACACCCTCCGGAATCGCTATCGACCAGCAGGGCCGTCTTTATGTGTGCGATGGTCTCTCTCGCGTTTTAGTGTTCACTCCGCCGTTCCTCATCGGCCAAGCCGCCACGCGCCTCATGGGAATCGGACAGGTGCTTCCGGGCAATGCTGTTTCCCCCACGGTGAGCGAATACACGCTCTCGAACCCGGAGGGCGTCTTCATCTTTAACAACAACCCGATGGTTGTGGATACGCTCAATCACCGCATCCTCCGGTACGATCCCTACGACCAGTGGCCGGCCGAGACTCCGGCGGTCGCCGGCAGCACGATCACCCTTTCGCCTCCAGCCAAGGCTGTCATCGGACAGATCGACTTCACTCAGAACAAACCCAACAAAGGCCAGCCGGAGCCGAACGAATCTTCGCTGAACCAGCCTCTCTCCGGAACTGTGATTAACAATGACATCATCGTGGCCGATGCTGCGAATCACCGCGTCCTGACATTCTCCCAGGGGAACCTCGGTGCCATAGGCGCCGCCGCCAGTCGCGTCCTTGGCCAGGCGGGCTTTAACTTCAACAGCCCCAACCTGATCGAAGGCAGGGAATTCTTCTTCGCGGCTGGCTTCTCCGCCGGACCCAACATTGGCGGGGACCTCAGCGATGGTGCAGGCATTGTCATCGACAACGCGTCGAACCCGCCCCGGCTGTATATCGCCGACACGTTCAATAACCGCGTTCTCGGCTTCCGGGATGCACGAACGGCCAAGTCGGGCGACAAGGCGGATCTTGTCATCGGGCAACCCGATTTCCAGCGGTCGCTCATCAACTATCCTTCGAATGACGCCGATAAGATGTCTGATCAGGGGCTATTCCATCCCTCTGGTCTCGCCGTGGATGCCAGCGGCAATCTGTGGATAGCTGATTCCGGCAACGGCCGCGTACTCCGTTATGCGTCGCCATTCACGCAGACTGGCTCGCAGCGTCCGAACCTTGTACTCGGCCAGGCGGGTTTCAGCGGTCAGAAACTGCAGCAGGCAACCGCGACGAACATGTCATTCCCGTATGGCATCGCCTTTATTGCGGATGGCAGCGTTCTCGTCTCTGATTCGGTCAACAACCGTGTTGTTCTGTTCCGCAAGCCGGCAGGCGGGGATTTCACCAACGGCATGCGGGCGGAGAAGGCATTCGGCCAGTTCGACCTGCTCACCGGCTTCCGGGGTACGGGCGATAAGCGTTTCAATAACCCGCGAGGGATTGCCGTCGATACGGATGATCGCCTCTATGTGATGGACGCCGGTAACAGCCGTCTGGCTATCTACGACCGCGTCGGCAACGCTGGTGTCGATCCCGCCCCTGCTCTTTCGCTTGGCGGCTTCAGTACTCCGCAAAACGTTTACGTGAGTCCGCAGACTGGTGAGATCTGGGTTGCCGACACGCGCAATAACCGAGTCCTTCGGTTTCCGCGTTTCGACCGGCTGACTTTCAGTGCCGCTGCTGATTACGGCCTGAATTCCGCCGCCCCTCTGGCGGTTACGCAGGATGCGTTCGGCAATGTGTTCGTGGTGGAGGCGATCAACCGCGTCACCATGTTCTACAACGCGCTTTCCGCCAAGAATTCCGCCAGCTATAATGACCAGCGTCCGATTTCACCGGGCATGATCACGTCGCTGTTTACGCTTGCTCCTGGTGCGGTTAAGTTCTCCGATTCGCTCGCGACTACGCCAGGTTTGCCGCTGCCTACGACGCTGAACGATACCCAGGTGCTGGTAAATGGCACCCCGGCGCCTCTCTACTTTGTCTCTCCGAATCAGGTGAACTTCGTGGTTCCTTACGGAATCAAGGATGCATCCTCGGCAGAGGTTCAAGTTGTCAGGGCGTCCACCGGGCAACTGGTGGCGACTTACTCGTTCAGCGTGTCAAACGTGTCGCCCGCACTGTATACTACGAACGCTTCTGGTTCGGGTGCCTTGGTGGCTTTGAATGAGGACAACACAGTGAACAGCGCGGCCAACCGCATTGCGAAGGGCAAGGTAATCACGCTATTCGGAACCGGAGCCGGGTTTGTTAGCGGTGCTCCGCCTGATGGTGTCGCAGCCGACGGTCCTGTACCTACTGATTTGAAACCGAGGATCGCCATTCAGAACGACTTCGTTGCGGATGCCGATATCCTCTACTCGGGTCTGGCGCCGGGGTACCCCGGCCTTTGGCAGATCAACTTCAAGGTTCCGGACTTTGTCGTTCCCGGCGATCAGATACCGGTCGGAATCATCCTGCAAAGCGTGCAAAGCACAATCGGTGAAGGTGGCAAGCGTTTGTCCACGTTCATCTCCGTTAAGCAGCAGTAGTTGCGTTTGTGGCGGAAGCCGGACCCGCAATCCCGGCTTCCGCCGCAAGCCATCCCCGACGAACCCCGCCGAAATCTATCCGTTTTTCATTTACTCCTACGTGAGACGCTCATTCTGGTGAGAACTGCGCCACTTGCCGGCGCCAGAGACAAATGGGTTCGTTTCGCAGTCCGATACGGAAGTGGAGGATGAATTCGAAACTGAAGATGTTGGTGGCGAAGGTGGGGGTCGAACCCACACGTACAGTGAAGTACGCCAGATTTTGAGTCTGGTGCGTCTGCCAGTTCCGCCACTTCGCCAACGGCTGGTTTTTTTATGATAGCAACTATCTTGGCAAAGAGTCGATCTCTTCCAAGGTCACGTACTTGCGCGACCCGGGTGAAATGCGCTCACGGTAAGTGTCACCGGCGCCGACTACAATTAGTTCAATGGTCCGGCGATTGTTGTGCCTGCCGATATTCCTGATGTCTGTGTCGGGGCAAACTGCTCCCGAGAAGAATCCCTTGGCCGAGTTCAGCCGCTCTGTCCGCACACTCACTGACAGGGTCTCGCCTGCCGTTGTGCAGATCCTTGTGAACAGCTACGGTCCGGTGGAAGATGACGAGGGACAGCATGTGGCGCTGTTTTCCAAGCAGCGGTCCAGTGGATCCGGAGTGATCGTCGACCCGGAGGGCTACATCATCACCAATGCGCATGTCGTTAAGAGCGCGGTACGGGTCCGTGTGGTCATCAACAGCCGCCGCTATATGGAAGCTCCGGCCGACGCGAAAATCCTGGGCATCGATCCGGAAACGGATCTGGCTGTCATCAAGGTTGAGAAGACGAATTTGGCCGCCATGCCGTTCGGCAACTCCGGCAATCTTCGGCAGGGAGATATCGTACTCGCGCTTGGCAGCCCGTTGGGATTGAAGAATTCCGTGTCGATGGGTGTGGTCTCCGCGCCGGCACGCCAGATCAGCGAAGACAACCCGGTTCCATACATCCAAACCGACGCGTCCATCAACCCGGGCAACAGCGGGGGAGCTCTGGTCAGCGTGGAAGGCAGACTCATGGGTATCAACTCGTTTATCTTCACGCAATCCGGCGGGAGTCAGGGACTGGGCTTCGCAATTCCCTCGAACATTGTGCGGAACGTCTATAACCAGCTACGCAAACAGGGCCACGTGCATCGCGGAATGATTGGCGCGTATGTACAGGACATCACACCGATGCTAGCTTCCGGGCTTAAGCTCCCAAGGCACGCCGGAGTGATGGTGACAGATGTTCTGCCGGACGGACCCGCCGGGCAGGCTGGCCTGAAGCCGAAAGACATCATCCTCGCCCTGGATGGCCGCCGTATCGAATACGCACGCGATTTCGAACTGGTCTTCTACCGCCGGCAGAAGGGCGACACGATTACCGTACGTGTGCTGCGCGACGGCGTAGAATTACCGAAGCCGCTTCGCATTCAGGTGGACGAAGAAGAGGACATGGGCGACCAGATTGCCGGGAATGTAAACGTAGAAAACAACCTTGTGCCGAGGCTCGGGATCTTGTGTGTGGAGATCGACGAACGCCTTGCCAAGATGGTTAGCGACCTTCGCCAGGCGAGCGGTCTTGTAGTTGCTGCGAAGGCGCCGGAAGGCCAGGGCCGCTACCTGGACTTGCAACCCGGCGACGTGATCCACGGAATGAACGACGATGAGGTCCGCTCGCTCGAGGCGTTCCGGAAAAATGTGCTCGCGCTCAAGACGGGGGATCCCGTCGCTCTGCTCATCGAGCGCAACGGCACTCTGCGGTACATCACCTTCGAAATGGAATAGAGTTTATTCCGTCCAGAGCGCCGGCTGGCGAACAAACCAATTACGAATCACTTCCATCACTTGCGAATCCGGCCGCAGGCGCTTCCATAGGTCGAGCCAGTCCTGGCGCTTGTATGCCCGCCCGGCAAATAGCAGTGCAGGCTGGCGCATAGGCCACTGGTCGAAGTACATCACATCCGGCGCCAGCGGCCATTTCGATTTATCGGCGATGAAAGGAGCCATGTATTCCACGCCCTTCTTCATGCCGCGGCCATCTGGCGTTTCGTACTGCCAGAGGCCGAGCAATTCGCACGTCGTTGCCATCGCATCGAGGTTGAACAGCGAATAGCCGTACGGCTTGGTGCGGCGGAGTTCCTGCGGAAAGCTGCCATCTGGAGCCATTTGCGAGGGCAGCAGGACCTCTTCCCAGCGCTTACTGGTGAACTGGATGAGTTCGGAGTTGCCGGTCAGAAGGGCGAAAGCTGCGGCCTGCATATTCCAGCACGTCGCGTGGTTGTTCTTCGAATCGCGTTCGTCTTTCCCGTAAGGATGTGTGGTCATCCAAGTGAGGTAATCGCGAAACCAGGCGAGCACGTCCCGGTATTCCGGGCCGCTCAGAGCGGGCTTGACGATTGGAATTGCTTTTGTGACTTCCACAAGGTGGATGGTGTCGATGATGCCAACCCCGCGCCCTGTCACACGTCCCTTGATGGCTTGGGCGTATTGCAGGTTCGGATTCATGCGCGTTTCAGGAGAGACGAACCATGCGCGCAAGTGCTTTGCCGCGTGCTCTGCGAACTCCTCGCGATGGGCCAGGCGGTACGCAGCCGCCAGCGCGGGCACCTCCACACTCAAGCGCATCAGCAGTTCGCGGTGCAAAACGAAGTTATCGGGATTCGTCATGCCGTCGCGTTGAATATAAGGACCGTCCGGATTTTTCGGATCGGGCCACCAGTAGTCACCTTCGGAGAAAAAGTCGTGCGGACCGCCAGCGCTCCTTCCGGCGCGTGCGGACGTCACGGTTGCGGGCGCCTTCTTCAGAAACTCGGAGGCCGCATCTACAACGCGCTTCTTCTCAAGGTCTTCCGCTGCCAGTGCCGCTGTGGGCAGGCTCAGGAACGTACGTCGTCGCATGCGCCCTTCAGCCTATCAGCTTGAGGCGGAGGAGGTCGAGCGCATACTGCGCGGCCAGGGTGCGGACGCGATCGCGATCTCCGAAGAACTGAAACCGTTTTGCCATCGTGTCATCCGGACCGGCAATGCCGATAACGACCGTTCCAACCGGCGTTGTCTCGGTGCCACCCTCCGGACCGGCCACGCCCGTGACCGAGAGCGCATAGTCGGAACCGCTCGCCTGCCTTGCCTTGTCTGCCATGGCGATGGCGACGGGTTCGCTCACCGCGCCGTACTGCTGCAACAGATCTGCGGAAACGCCGAGAGACTCCTTCATGCGATTCGTATAGGTGATGTAGCCTCCGATGAAGTACCGGCTACTGCCCGGCACGGCGGTGAAACGTTTCGCTAAAGAGCCGCCCGTGCAACTCTCGGCTACCGAAACGGTCGCGCCCTTCTGGAGGAGCAACTCGCCTACGGCCTCTTCGAGCAACTGGCCTGTACGAGTATAGAGCCGCGTGCCGAGCAGCGGTTCGATCTTTGCAGCAACCTCGCTCACCAACGCCTCGGCTTCTTCCGCTGTCGCGCAGCGGGCCCGGAGGTGAATCTGTATGTCGCCCGCGGCGGCCAGCACCGTGGTGACCGGGTTGGTGTACTGCGTATATACGGGCGCGATCATCTGGTCCAGATCCGATTCCCCCATTCCGGCGACGCGCATGTGAATCGTGCGAATCACCATGGGAGGAAGCACTTTTTCCAGCCGTGGGAGGGCTTGCTGCTCCCACATCGCCCTCATCTCTCTCGGTGGGCCCGGCAGCAACATCACAATGCGGCCGTCCCGCGAGAACCACTGGCCCGGCGCGGTGCCCCGGTCGTTGTTGAGAATCTCGGCACCATCCAGAATGAATGCCTGGCGCTTGTTGTTCTCGGCCATCGATCTTTTCAGACGGGCAAACAGCTCGGCGATCCAGGCGACCACCTCGGGATGGAACGTTTGGCCGACGCCGAGTGCCGCGGCTACAGCATCCCGCGTCACGTCGTCCTCGGTTGGTCCGAGGCCGCCCGTCAGAATAAGGATGTCCGACCTCTCCAGTCCTTGCCGGATGACGGCGGCAAGGCGCTCGCGATCATCGCCAACAATCGCCTTCTGGACTACTTCGACGCCGAGGGTGTTGAGCTGGTGCGTGAGGTAGAGAGAATTCGTGTCGATCTTGTCGGGCGTGAGCATCTCCGACCCGACGGCGATAATCTCGGCGTTCATTTAGGGCGTAGGCCTGCCGGCGATATTCGCATCCACGCGGAACAGCGCGTTGGTGGTGGCCACTATCACGGAGCGTGCCGGTGAGAAGGCGAGCCCAACGATATTCGGGCCTGAGAGGAACAACTCCGCCTTGCGTTCCTTGTCGATGCGGACTACGCCTCGACGGCCTCCAATGGAGGCTGCCACGTAGAGCCGGTCTTCGGCGTCGAACGCAATTCCCTGCGGCCGGCCGAGGCCTCGATAAAAGATCTCGACTTCGCCTTCGGGAGAGACGCGATGTACTGAATCGAAGCTCGAAGTGGTGGGTCCAGTGACGTACAGGTAGTTATCCGGACCGAAAGCCAGGTGGTACGCGGCGATTGACGGCTCCAGCGTGGTAAACACGTAGATCTGCCGGTTCGGTGCGATTTTGAAGATGGTGCCGCTGCGGTCCCCCACGTACAGATTGCCTTCGGCGTCGAAAGCCAGGCCCGTAGCCACGCCCATGCCTTCCACATAGACCGACATCGAACCGGTCGGCGTCACCTGGTAAACAATGCCTTCGTGACGGCTGGACACGTAGAGCATGCCCTCCCGATCAAAGGTCATGCCGGTAGCGTTCATCACGTCAGTGAGGAACGGCCGAACGTTATAATTCAGATCCACCTTAAAGACCGAAACGGGCGTTTTCTGGCCGCGCGTTCCGCTGAACGTGCAGTAGATGTTGCCCATCGCATCAATCGCCGGATTGGCCACCGGATGCATGCCGTCGGCGATCTGAATGCCGATGTCACAGAACCAGGGGGTGCTCGCGTCTGAGCCGTCTCCCACCACCAGTTCGCCCACGGCGGCGCCTTCGGGCACACGCGCAATAACGAACGAGTTGGAGCCTATGATGATAGGCGCAGTCAGGTCGCCTATCTTAACCTGGGGAGGCACCTGTCTAGCCAGGCCCTTTCCTCGAATCTGAAACTCACCGCCCGGGATTGCGGCCAAAGGCGTCACTTTTTCTATCACTGCTTGATCTTCCGTTTCTTTCCGCTTTGCCATGGGTTTCCAGCGAGCCAACGTTCAATAAAAGTGTAAGCGCCCGGCGACATACATGACAAGCGCGCCGTAAACACCGGCCATCAAATCGTCGGCCACGATACCTACGCCGCCCGGCAACTTCTCAAGTTGCCGCACCGGGGCAGGCTTCCAAATATCAAAAATCCGAAACAGACAGAACGCCAGCACGGTGGATTTGCCGTTGAACGCGGTTGCCCCGGCGAGCGTCAGCCACATTCCCACAACCTCATCGACGACGACGAGGCCGGGATCTTTTCTCGCCGTCTCACTTGCAACCACACCAGCGGCCCAAATAGCGGCCGGAGTCATCGCGGCGGTCAGTAGCAGGAGGCCGAGCTGGTTGAATCCCGCTTCCTGAATCAGGATTCCGGCGACCAAAAGCGCGCCGAGCGAACCGATCGTGCCGGGGCCCCACGGGAAATAGCCGCACCCGAACCAGGTTGCGATGGGAAACGCGAACCAGCTACGAAGACTCTTGGTCTGGGTCATCGTGCGGCCGGACAGGCGTGGAGATCACGTACTTCTCTGAAGACCAATTACCGAGGTCGATCAGCTTGCAGCGCTCGCTGCAGAAGGGAGACCATTCCGAACCGATCTCAACGGGCTTCTGGCAGATTGGGCACTTCATCGCGATAAGGTTGCTTCCGGGCGGGCGGTAAGGATCGGGAACAACTCTCTAACAACGGGCCGGATAAGCTCAGCGGAGGTGTCGACGAGCTCGCCGACGAGGTCGTAATCATGCGCTTCGGTGACGCGGAAGCGGCGCATCTGCCCAGGTGAGGGAGCGGCCTCTCCGAAATCGTTGATGTAACAGACGCCGTCGATTTCCGGTGCCTGCGACTGTGCCCGCGCCTGCCACAGCATGTCCGTTTCTTCTGACGGCCCCTCGACCAGAACCATAAACTCCTGCCCGATGAGACCCTTGTTCCGCTTACGGGAGATCTTCTTCTGTAGAGACATCAGCTTGCGTTTGCGAGCGCGGATTGACTTTGCGTCTACCTTGCCATCCAATTGATAGCTCTTGCTGGTGTCCTCATCGGAATACTCGAATACGCCAACGCGGTCGAATTGTGCGGCTTCGATGAACTGGCAAAGCTCTTCGAAATCCTGATCGGTCTCGCCGGGAAAGCCAACGATAAAGCTGGTCCGCAGCGTGACACCGGGGATGGTCTTGCGCATCTTGTCCAGGAGCTTGAGGAAAATGTCGCCGTTTGCGCCGCGCTTCATCCGCCTCAGCACGGATGCGCTCGCGTGCTGAAGCGGCATGTCGATGTATTTTGCGATGGACCCGTGGGAGGCGATGGTGTCCAACAGCTTTTGCGTTACCTTGTTCGGGTATGCGTAGAGAAATCGGACCCACTTCTCCTGCGGCGTTTCTATCGCGGCGAGCCGCGCCAGCAGATGTGCAAGACCGTCCTTGATTCCCAGGTCCTCACCGTACACGGTGGTGTCCTGGCCGATAAGGTTGATCTCGCGGATGCCCTGCGTAAACAGGCGCTCCGCTTCGACAACCACAGACTCGAAACGGCGGCTGCGATTGGCTCCCCGGTATTGGGGGATGACGCAGAACGTGCAGGGGTGATCGCAGCCTTCGCTGATCTTGATGTAGGCGTAGTGGCGCGGCGTAGAGAGAACGCGCGGAGTAAGGTCGTGGTAGAGGTACGGCTCCAGAGGATTCGCCGAGGAATCCTCACCGTTACAGAGCGCCACGATTTTGTCGATCTCGTTAGTCCCGATCACGGCGTCAACCTCGGGCATCTCGGTCCGGATGTCGCCGCGGTACCGCTCCACCAGGCAGCCGGCTACAATGAGCTTCCGCGCCCTGCCCGTCTTCTTGTGCTCTGCCATCTCCAGAATGGTCTCCACCGATTCCTGCTTGGCGGGATCGATGAAGCTGCAAGTGTTTACGACAATCACGTCGGCATCGCCGGGATGGGGTGTCAACTCGTGGCCGTTGGCGACGAGTTGGCCCATCATGACTTCCGTGTCAACAAGATTCTTCGGGCAACCTAAACTTACAAAACCGACTTTCAAGGTAATTGTGTTCCTGTGGGGAGTACCTCTACCAGGATACCAGCCGGTCTATCCTAAGCCGCGCCGTGGCACTTCTTGTACTTCTTGCCGCTACCGCAGGGGCAGGGATCGTTGCGGCCGACTTTCTCCACGGGACCTTCGGCGGATTCATTCTCCTCTTCATCATGGTTATGCTCGTGATCGGCGAAGAACACCGGACTTTGGCCGTGCAGGACCAGGCGCTCGTCAAGGGCGATCTTGACGAGTTCGATCTCGTTTTCTGTCAGACCGCCGGCGAGTTCTTCTATCCGTCTGTACAGCCCGTGAATACGCGATTTTGAGATCTCGTGGCGCGCGGAGAGTGCGTAGGCGAACAGTGCGTCCGGGCGCCATTCCTCCTGCTCGAACAGCGGGACGAGCTTCTCCGACGCGTTGGTTACGCCGAGATATCCGATGCCCCAGATTGCTGCGCGCTGAATGTCTTCATCAGGATCGTCAACGTGCGCGGCGAAATAGTTCGAGAAGCCACGATGCAGGGAACGCCACATCGACTCCATGGCCTTCGCCCTGGTGGAAGGATTCTCGTAGAACTCTTCCACGTACGGCTGGACGTCCTTCGATGGCGCCATGGCGGCCAGCCCCACCAGAGCGCCAGAGCGCTCCAGCAGCGGTGCGTTTTCGTTCTTCAGGACCGCCAGCATTGCGTCGCGAATATCATCCTGTTTGAGCTCGCCGTTCAGAGCTTCCCATGCGGCTCCGCGTACCTCCGGTTCCGGATCCGACTTTGCAAGCGAGAAGATCTTTTTTCGGGCGTCATCCGACAGATCTCGATTCACGAAGCTGGAAAGCGCCATGGTGCGGTACTCCGCGGAATCGCTCTTCAGCATTTCGAGACGTTCGCCCTCGTTCAGGAGTTCGAATACTGGGCCGGCTGTCTTTGGATACTCTTCGTAGATATCGAACGGCTCGTCATTTTCTTCGATCGTGCGGCCGAGCTGCTGGAGGGCGTCCTGGATGTCGCTCTTCAGATGCGGATCGTCCACCTCCGCCAGCATCTTTTCGAGCGCTGGGCGGGCGGCTGAGTCGCCGTACATGCCGAGGGAAAGCGCGCCGTCGCCGGCATCATAGTCGAGACGGTCCAGGAGAATTTCAAGCACGCGCGGATCGGAAATACGAAACGAAGCCAATAGGAATGCGATCTCAGCTCCCTGGTCTTCCTCCACTTCCCCATAGAGCTTCAGCAAAGGCTCGAGCGCGGCGTTGCGAACCGCGTAAATGGTGGAAAAAAGTTCGTCCTGCACTTCGTCCGGATGCAGCTTTACGCAGTGCACCAGCAGCGGCACTGTTTCGGGCGAGCGGAAGTGGCGGGCCAATGCGATGAGATCGTCTTCGAGATCGATGGGCGCGTCCTCGTGATCCTCCGTGCCCCAGCGGACCAGGTCGGCGACGGCCGGGGCCGCAGGCCTGTCCACGATCGCATGGATTAAGCGGTGATCAAACCCGATCCGGCCGCGGGACGCGGCTTCCAGCAGGTCATACACGGATTTCGAGGCGTACTGGTCGGGAGTGAGTATCACGATTGGATCGTAACACTACTTCACTTTCCGACTTCTAACGAGCAGCTATGCGTCTGCTTATCCCGTTACTGTTTGTTACAGCGCTTCTATTTGCGCAGGATTATGATCGTGCCCGCACCACGGTTCAGCGGGTGCAGGACGATCTGCAGCGGTTGTTAGACAAACGTCCGCGCAACAGCAAGGAACGCGAGCGGATCGACAACGCTCGCAAGCATTTGTCCGACTTCGACCGTAACCTTCGCAGCAACAAATTCGACAAGGACCGTCTGGACTCATCGATCGACGATGTCAAGAACGTGGTGGAGCACAACACGCTGGAGCCGGCCGATCGCGACATGCTCAGCGGCGATCTGAAGGACCTGCGTCAAATGCGGGCGGCGGAAGGAAAGTAACTCAGGCTGTTGCGCCGCCGACGATGGCTCCCAGGAGCATCGGCCCGACGTGTAGGACAGCGCCGAGGACCGCTCCGAAGCCGGCGATTGCGCCGAGGATGGGCATCCCGAGCAGCAACCCACTAAAAGCGAAAATCAACCCACCGAAGACGAGTGCCGGCAGGAATACCGCGATTAGGGCTCGCTCCACATTGCCGGCTTTGCGGCCGCCAACAAACCCGGCAAGCAAGCCTCCAAACACCGGGAGCCAGAACAGCAGGATGGAAATGACAAACATCCACAGGATGGCAGAACCCACACTGCCTTGATTGTTGGCCATGTGAAATAGACTAACGCGTTTCCCGGGACAGATGGACCACGGTCTCCATGTGGTAGGTCTGCGGGAACAGATCCACCATGGCCGCGCTGTCGATGCGATATCCCGCGGCGAGAAGTTTGGCGATGTCGCGCGCGCAGGTGGAGACATCACAGGAAACCATGCAGATCCTGGCCGGCTGAAGCCGGAGGAGGTGCTGAACGGCGCGATTCGTCAGCCCCGCACGGGGCGGGTCAGCCAAAACAAAATCGGGCGTTTCTGTTTCGGCGGAGAGGAAGTCTTCCGCTGGGGAAAGTTGTGAATGTGCGTTTGGCACGTTGGTTTGAAGATCGTCCACGGCGGCGCGGCTGGACTCCACCGCGGTAACCTTTTCGAAGCGCTCCAGCAGCGGCCGGGTAAAGAGGCCGACGCCTGCATAGAGTTCGAGAGCATAGCGGCCGGATGCCGGCTCCAGAGCCGTCGCGACCAGTTTCTGGATGAGAAATCGGTTCACCTGGAAGAACGATTTGTGGCTGACGCGGAACCCTTCGTAGTGAATCGCGCCGTCGGTATAGCCAGCGACCTCGGCGGCGCACCAATCGAAGAAATGGCGTGCCAGCGGCTTGTCCGTTGCCAGAACGTTAATCTGCACGTCGCGCTCATTCGTGAAAATTTCGAACTGTTTCAAAAATCTCGGGAAGCGGATGTCCTTTGCCATCTTGAGCAATGCCTGGAGTGTTTGATTCACGCGCGGCGAAGAGATGGGGCAGTGATCGATGGGCACCAATTCATGCGAGCCTTCGCGCAGATAGCCGATTTGCCGGTCGCTCACATGGAACTGGCTGCGATTGCGATAGGCCCACGGCTCGGACGCATGGACGGCCATTTCAGAGGGCGCCTCGAACTTTCCGACGCGGCGAAAGACCTCGCGGAGGATCTCCTGCTTGTATTTGAGCTGCTGCTCATACGTGGTGTGCTGATAATGGCAGCCGCCGCAGCGGCCGAAGTATGGGCAGGGAGCCGCCTGGCGGTCGGGTGCGGGCTCGACCACTTCGACGAGCTCGGCACGCAGCTTGTCGATCGGGTCCACGAGGGCGGTCTCGCCGGGCAGGACAAACGGTGTCAACAGCACGCGGCCTTCGGTACGGGAAAGACCCGCGCCACCGTACACAAGTTTTTCGATGGCTACGCGGATCGGGTTACGATGGGACATTAGTCTCCTATCAAGCATGAAAGCACGAGTTCTGTCCGGGGTCCAACCGACGGGAAATCTCCACATCGGCAACTACCTCGGAGCCCTTAAAAACTGGGTCAAAATTCAATACGATTACGAAAGTATTTTCTGCATCGTCGATCTGCACGCGATCACGGTGTATCAAAATCCGGCTGAGCTCCAAGCGAAGATTCGCGAGATCGCTGCGCTGTTTATCGCGTCGGGAATCGATCCGAAACATTGCGCCGTGATGGTGCAGTCGAGTGTGGCCGCGCACGCGGAACTGGCATGGATGCTGACCTGCGTCACGCCAGTGGGCTGGCTCTATCGCATGACGCAATTCAAAGCGAAGTCCGAAGCACAGGAAACCATCGGCGATGGACTGCTGCAATATCCGGTGCTGATGGCGGCCGATATTCTGCTTTATCAGGCGGCGATCGTACCGGTGGGCGAAGACCAGGCGCAGCATCTGGAGCTGACCCGGGACATTGCGCAGCGTTTTAATTCGCTGTACGGTGATACCTTCGTGATGCCGAAGACGGAGCTGCCGAGCTTTGGAGCGCGCGTGATGGGGTTGGATGATCCCGAGAAAAAGATGAGCAAATCGGCGACGGGATCCGGGCACGCAGTGGCGCTATTGGATGAACCTGCGCAGATCAAGAAGAAGATCATGCGGGCGACCACCGATTCCAATCCGGCTGTCGATTTTAAGACGATGGGGTCTGGGGTGCAGAACCTGCTCGGAATCTATCAGGCGTTCAGTGAAGCATCGAATGAGGAGATGTGCGCGAAGTTCGAGGGAATGCGGTACGGTGATCTGAAAAAGCATGTAGCGGAGATGGTGGTGAGCCACTTAGAACCGCTGCAAAAGCGATATCGGGAGATCACCGCAGATCCGTCGTATCTCGATGGCATCCTGAAAGCAGGTGCGGAGCGCGTGATTCCGATTGCCAATTCCACGGTCGAACTGGTGAAATCACGCATGGGGCTCTACACCCGGGCGTGATATGGAGAGCGGCTCGCCGGTCAATCTCAAAGCATACTGGCAGCTGCTCCGGAACAACCGAAACCTTCGGCTACTCTGGCTCGCGCAACTGATCAGCGAGATCGGCGATTGGCTGTACATGGTGGCGGTGTATAGCCTTCTTCTGGACCTGACAGGCTCCGCTAAGGTGGTGGCGTTCGCGTTCGTGCTGCAGGTGCTGCCGCAGTGCTTCACGGCGCCGATCGCCGGCGTGATCAACGACCGGCTAAGCCGGCGGCGCGTGATGATGTTTACCGACTGGTGCCGCGCGGCGATCGTGTTCGCGATGCTGTTCACGCAGACGCGGGAGACGATTCCGCTACTGTACGTTCTGCTCTTCCTGGAGACGGTTTGCTGGGCAATCTTCGAGCCCGGTCGGACCGCAGTGATTCCCAATATTACGAAGGAATCGGAGATGTTGGTGGCCAACAGCCTCTCCTCGTTGACATGGTCGTTCACGCTGGCCGCGGGATCGGCAGTAGGTGGATTGATCGCAGCATTGCTGGGCCGCCCGACTCTATTTGCGTTGAACGCACTGTCGTTTGTCGGCTCTGCGCTGCTGGTGCGGCTGATGCGCTTTCACGAACCACACGCCGCAGACCTGCAGCCGCTACGCGCTCGTGATCTTGTGGATTTCTCGCCGATCGCCGAGGGCGTGAACTATGTGTCTCGTGATAAACGGATGCTGGCGACGATGTTTGTGAAGGCGGGCGTTGGCATCCTGGGTACGAATTGGGTGATTCTGCCGCTGCTTGGAGAGAAGGTTTTTCCGCTGAAGATCACCTCCGGCGGAATGCTGAGCATGAGCCTGCTGATGGGGTGCCGCGGCGTTGGATCACTGCTGGGACCCATTATTGCGAACCACCTCACCGGCAATGACCAGCGAAGATTCCGCGTCGGTATCCTTTTGGGCTTCGTGATTGGAGCGATCGGCTATACGTTGCTGGGTGCGTCCTCGAGCCTTTGGGTTGCATGTCTCGCCGTCATCATTGCTCACGGCGGCAGCTCGATTGCGTGGGTATTCTCGACGACGATACTGCAGATGACGACGGAGGATAAATTTCGCGGACGCGTGTTCGCGGCAGAGGCTGCGTTCAGCATGTTCATGATCTCGGTGGTGAGCTACACCGCTGGGATTCTTGCCGATGAGGGAGTTCGAGTGCGTACGCTGGCGAGCGGCACGGGATTGCTCATACTCGTACCGGTTGTTCTGTGGGCGCTGGCTCTTCGGTTATGGTCACAACCCGAGCGAAGCCTTCCCGTACCGACGGGGGCACGAGGCGAGCAGCCATAACTTCCATTGCGGGTTCGGGCACGACTCGCGGGCGGAGCGCGTTGCGAGCTTTGCACGTAGCTAACGAGATATCGAAGAACAACGCCTCGACGTCGATGTCATAGAGACGTGCCATGGCGATGTAAGGCCGGCGCTCCTTAGTGGTGAGATTCGTGGCATCAACGAAGGTGAGTGGCCGGCTCAATTCGATGCGGCGGCGTACCAGGTCGCGAACGACCGCAAAAACCTGGCGGTGAATGCTCTGGTTGGTTTCATCGTCCACCAACAAGCCGCGGATCTGATCGGAGGAGATGCCCGTGTAGCCGCGCTCGCGAAGCCACGTGGACTTGCCCGAACCAGGCAAGCCGACGAGAACAACCAGAGTCACAACGTGTAGCGTTCGGCCGTCAACAGCCGTTGAGCGATTTGATGCCGGAGCGCGATCGCGTTCACCGGTTCAAACTTGGTGAAGCGCTTAAGCGCGGCCAGAGAAGTGCGGAGCACGTCACCTTCCGCGCAGGCGGCAAGGACCGTGCGCCCGCTGATCTCGATCTGCTCCATGGATTCGCGAAGGAATATCTGGGACATCAGCCCGACAATCTGGCTCTTTGGCCCGATGCGTTTCGCACGCAGGTACACGGATTCCATCACGTAGGCATTCATTGCTACGTCCGTAATCCCGGCCAGGACTTCCTGTTGATCTTCGATTTTGTCGAGGAATCTCTGATAAGCGGCGCCGAGAAGCAGTAACGCAGATTTCTTCGCGTTTGTGACCAGCGTCTCCTCGGGATCGCCGGCAGAGAGCGATGGTCCCGCGAGAAGTTCGGCCTGCAGTTTTTTAACAGCTTCGACCAGAGGCAGCTGACCGCGCTGGGCGCGCTTCAAGAGCATGCCTGTGGCAAGCAGGCGATTGATTTCGTTTGTGCCTTCAAAGATGCGGTTGATGCGCGAATCGCGGTAGGCGCGCTCGACTGTATAGTCCTGATGGTAGCCATAGCCGCCGTGGATTTGCACTCCTTCATCGGCGACGTAATCGAGCATTTCACTGGCGTAGACCTTGATGTAAGAGCACTCGGCAGCGAACTCCTCGACGGCTTTTAGCATCACCTGCGCGGCATCCGGCTGACTCCAGGACCAGTCCACGAGCTGGCTCTGAATAAGGCCCACGGTGCGATACGATGCGGATTCGGCTGCGAAAATGCGAATAGCCATTTCAGCGAGTTTGTGCTGGATCATGCCGAACTCGGCGATCGATTTTCCGAAGGCTTTGCGATCTTTCGCGTATTTGAGCGATGTAGCGAGGACGGCTTTGGCGCCGCCCACGGCGAACGGTCCGAGCTTCAGGCGGCCCAGGTTCAGGATGTTGAAAGCGATAATGTGGCCGCGGCCAATCTCGCCGAGCACGTTCTCGACCGGCACCTTGACGTTATCGAAGTACACGGCTGTGGTGGAACTGCCCTTGATCCCCATCTTCTGTTCTTCTTTGCCGGCCGTGACGCCGGGCCAGGCGCGCTCGACCAGAAAGGCAGTGAACTTCTCTCCGCCGATCTTCGCAAACACCGTGTAAAGGTCCGCCTCGCCGCCGTTGGTGATCCACATCTTCTGGCCGTTCAGGACGTAGTGGGTACCGTCTTTACTTAGGTCCGCTCGTGTTTTCGCGGCAAGCGCGTCGGAACCGGCATGCGGTTCGGTGAGGCAGTATGCGCCGATCATTTCGGCGCTGGCGAGCTTCGTGAGGTATTTCTCTTTTTGGGCTTCTGTGCCAAAGAGCAGGACCGGGAGCGTGCCAATGCCGGCGTGGGCGCCGTGCCAGCCGGAGTAGGAACCGTCTTTCGAAACGCCTTCGGCAACGATCATGGCGGAGGTGAGGTCCATCTCCATGCCGCCAAATTGTTCGGGCACGATGACCGCGACGAGACCGAGTTCGGCGGATTTCCTGAGGACCTTCACCGCAACGCCGGGCTCATGGTGCTGGATGGCTTCGACGTTCGGAGCCACTTCCTTCTGCCAGAACTCTTCGGTGGTTTTCGCGATGGCGCGGTGCTCGTCAGTGAAGTCCTCCGGCGTGAATATCTCTTCCGGAGTGCGGCGCTCCAGCAGAAACGCGCCGCCTTTCGTTTTGGGAAGCGCAAGTGTGGTGGCAGCCATATCAGTCCCTTCTACATTCTTTCAAAAATACCGGCAGCGCCCTGGCCTCCACCCACGCACATGGTCACCATGCCATAGCGGGAGTTCCGGCGTTTCATTTCGCGCAGGATGGTGGCCGTCAGCTTCGCTCCTGTGCAGCCGAGTGGATGGCCCAGGGCGATGGCCCCTCCGTTCAGGTTCACCTTTTCGAGGTCGAGATTGGCTTTCCGGATGACCGCCAGGGCCTGGACAGCGAAGGCCTCATTGAGTTCGATTACGTCAATGTCTTCGAGCCGCAGGCGGGCCATCGCGAGTGCCTTCGGGATTGCGACCACCGGACCAATTCCCATGATTTCCGGCGGCACACCCGCCACGGCAAAACTGACGAAGCGCGCGACCGGTTTCAGCCCGAGTTCTTGCGCCTTTGCAGCGGACATGACCAGGGCGGCCGCTGCGCCATCGCTAGTTTGCGAGGAGTTGCCGGCCGTTACGGTGCCTCTCGCGTGAAAGACCGGCTTCAGCTTGGCGAGAGCTTCGAGAGAGGTGTCGGCGCGCGGCCCTTCGTCTTTTCCAAACGAGCCGCGTTGCTTGACGGGCATGCCCTTTTCGTCTAACGACGTGTTCGCGATCTTCACCGGGACGATCTCTTCATCGAATCTGCCCGCGGCCTGGGCCGCAAGCGCGTTCTGATGGCTGCGAAGCGCGAAGGCGTCCTGGTCTTCGCGAGAGATGTTATAGCGGCTCTGCAATTGCTCGGCGGTGAGCCCCATGCCCATGTAGATCTCGGGGTGCTGATCCACGAACCAGGGGTTCGGAGCGAACTTATGGCCCGACATGGGCACCTGGCTCATGGATTCTGTTCCGCCGGCGAAGATGATATGCGCGCCGCCTGCGCGGATCCGGTCCGCGGCCATGGCGATAGATTGCAACCCTGAGGAACAGAATCGATTGATGGTCACGCCGGGAACGACGTCGGGAAGGCCCGCGCGCATCGCCGCAATGCGGGCGACGTTCATCCCCTGCTCGGCTTCGGGCATCGCGCAGCCGAGAATCACGTCGTCCACATCTTCCTTTGGGACCTGCGGGTATTTGTCGAGCAGCGCGGAGATGACGGTAGCGGCCATATCGTCGGGCCGCGTGTTGCGCAACGTGCCGCGAGGAGCTTTCCCCACGGCAGTGCGTAGGCAATCCACAATGACAGCTTCTTGCATCTTGGTTAATTCCTCAGCGGCTTACCGTTCTTCAACATATATTGGATGCGCTCCTGCGTCTTTTGCGTTCCTAACAGGCTCAGGAAAGCCTCGCGCTCCAGATCGAGGAGGTATTGCTCGGAGACGGTTTGGTCTCCCGTGAGACGCCCGCCGCTCAGAATGGCGGCGAGTTTTTCCGCGATAAGTTGATCGTGCTCGGAGATGAAGCCGCCCTGCCGCATGGTCCACGCACCGAGTTTCATCATGGCGAAGGCTGCCTCTCCGCCAACAGGGACGTCGGTTCGCGGGGCCCCGGGCGAATAGCCCGGAGCGAGAGCTAGAGCGAGCGCCTTCGCGTCGGCGATCAGCCGGTCTTTGTTCATCGAAATGCTGTCGGACTTGTGCAGCAGGCCGATCTTGCGGGCATCTTCGGCGCTGGTAGAGACCTTCGCGTACCCGATTAGTTCGAAGATCTTGCGCGGGTCCTTCAGACGGATTAGCAATTCCTTGCAGCCGCCGCCCGCGGGGATGAGCCCCACACCGGCCTCGACCAAGCCCATGTAGAGTTCCGCTGAGGCCTGCGCCCGCGTGCAGTGCATGGTGAGTTCCGCGCCGCCGCCGAAGACCCGGTTGAACGGCGCAGCGATGACGGGCTTGGACGCATACTTCAGAGCCATGTTGGCCTGTTGAAAGCGCTGTACCGCGAGGTTCAGATCGTCCCACTCGCCTTCTTGAGCGGCGAGCAGCATGAGCATGAGATTCGCGCCAACGCTGAAGTCCTGGCCCTCGTTTGCGACGATCATGGCCGCGAAGTTGCGGGCCGTCTCGTCCAGGCCGGCGTGGATCATCGCGATCGCGTCATCGCCGAGAGAATTCATTTTCGAGTGGAATTCCAGGCAGAGGACGCCGTCGCCAACATCGATGAGAGACGCGCCTGGATTGCGCTGAACCACTCCACGCGCGCGCTTGGTATCGGAAAGAACCAGAACGCCGGGACGAGGCTCCAGAGGTTCGTACCGGGTGTGCAGCAGAGAGAAGTACTCGGTTTGGGGCTGGCCGTCATGATCGGCCGGACGGTAGAACGACGTCGCGCCACTGCCGAGCATCTGCTCCACATTGTGGGGAATGCGGCGTCCTTCCGAACGCATCCGTTCGACGGTCGCCTCGACTCCGAGCGCGTCCCAAAGTTCGAATGGACCCATTCGATGCGCGTAGCCCCAGCGCATGGCGCGATCGATTTCGACGATGCGATCTGCGATCTCCGGGATCATTTCGGCGGAATACAGAAAGACGTCACTGAGCAGTTTCCAGAGGAACGTGCCGGCGCGGTCGTCGGCGCGCACGAGAGCGCGGAGGCGCTGCGGGAGATCCTCGATAGGCTTGGCTGCTTCCACCGACGGAAACTTTGCCTTGGCCATCGGATGATATTCGAACGTCTTCCAATCGATGGCCCAGATCTCACGGTCCCTGCCGACTCGTTTATAGAAGCCCTGGCCGGTCTTGTCGCCAAGCCACTTGCGATTCATCAACTCCTGCATGAAGGGCAGGGGGAGAAATCGCTCGCGCCACGGGTCGTGAGGAGCTGCATCATAGAGATTCTTCGAAACAAACATCCAGACGTCCAGGCCAACAATATCGAGCAGACGGAAGCTGGCGCTCTTGGGAATGCCGATGAGCGGACCGGTCAGCAGGTCGATCTCTTCAATGGTGTAGTCGCCTTCCACCATGAGTTTGTAAACTGTGGAGCCGATGAAGCTGCCGATTCGGTTCGCAATAAAATTCGGCGTGTCCTTGCAAAGTACGACGCCTTTGCCGAGGCGTCGGTCGGAGTAGTCGCTCGCGAAGGCGAGAACCGCGGGATCTGTTTCGGGTCCGGGAATCACCTCCACCAGATGCAGATAGCGGGGCGGATTGAAAAAGTGCGTGCCGAAGAAATGCCGCCGGAACGCCGGTGATAAGCCCTCGGCGATGTGGGCGAGCGGAATGCCGCTGGTGTTCGTCGAAACGATGCTGTCCGGATTGCGAACGGCCTCTACTCGGCGCCAGAGATTCCGCTTGATGTCGAGATTCTCCGTCACGGCTTCGATGATCCAATCGCAAGTGGCCAATTCGCCGAGGTTGTCTTCAAAGTTGCCCGGCTTCACCAGTTGAACCGCTTCGGGAGTGAAAAAGCCGGCCGGATTCTGTTTCGCGGCAGACTCGATACCTCTCTTGGCGGCAGCGTTGCGGTCCGGCTGATTGGGAAGGACGATGTCCAGTAAGAGGGCGGGAACCCCGGCGTTGCCGAAGTGGGCTGCGATTCGCGAGCCCATCGTTCCTGCGCCGAGCACTCCGACACGACGTAGTGTACGCATGTTGGTCTGAGGTGAAGTTTACCAGAAGGCACGGGCCGCTAAAATTAAGAGATGGCTCATCTTGCGCAGATCAACATCGCTCGTCTGGTGGCCCCAAAGGATGATCCCAAAATCGCGGAGTTTGTGGCGGAGCTGGAACCGCTGAACGCAATGGCCGAAGCCGCGCCGGCGTTTGTGTGGAGGCTGCTATCGGCAACGGACGAAGGCGAGGCCGCCGATCCCTTGGAGCTTTTGAACCTGTCTGTCTGGCAATCCGTGGAAGCCCTTCGCGAGTATGTTTACAACTCACGGCACCTGGATGTGTTTCGGAAACGGGCTAACTGGTTCGAGAAGGTGGACAAGCCGAACTACTGCTTGTGGTGGATTCCCGAGGGGCATGTGCCGACAGTTGCAGAGGGCAGGGAACGCTTAGCGCACTATCAAATGCATGGGGCTACTGAAAAAGCGTTTTCGTTCGCGCAACCGTTTCCGGCGCCGGATTATCGCGCTTCTTCGGTCTGCGGCTGAGCGTTGTCAGAGTGAGCGTAGCGGTTCAGCGAGACTCCCATCACCTGCAGGACTACGCCGATCGTGAGCCACACCTGCCAGTGAGAGAACAAGCCCCTGGATATTGCGAACTCACCTGTGAAATTGAGATCTGCGCCCAAGCGCCAGAATCCCAGCACGTAGGATCCAACAGATAGTGCGTTCAGGACAAAGGCGGTGGTCAAGGTCGCCTGACGGTGGGCGTGCCTGCATTTCTCCAGGTACGAACCGTATCGGCACTTCACACGAACTACCATTGCAATTGTCTTCAGTTTATCAGCACGGTGCGATACAGTGTAGCGAGAAACTTCCTAAACCTAGAAAGGGAAATTACCAAGGAATATGCGCAGAGTCAAAACTGCGGTCATCGGGACCGGTTTCATGGGGAAGGTCCACTCCGAAGCCATTCGAAGGCTCGGAGTTGTGGACATTGTTGCGGTGGTTGCCAACACGAAAGAAGAAGCCGCCGGCTTTGGCCGCTCTATCGGCGTAGAGCGCACGGGAGACGATTACAAGGCGGTTCTTGCCGATAAAGAGATTGAGGCGGTGCACGTTTGCACGCCGAATTCACTGCATTATCCGGTTTCGAAAGATGCGCTGCTGGCTGGAAAAGCGGTACTGTGCGAGAAGCCGCTGACGCTGTCGGTGAAGGAAGCGCAGGACCTGGTGGATACGGCGGCGAAGACCGGCCTGCCCAATTGCGTGAATCACAATCTGCGTTATTACCCGGTGGTGCAGCATATCCGGCGCATGATTGAAGCCGGGGAACTCGGAGACGTGCTGATCGCGCAGGGATCGTATTCGCAGGATTGGCTGCTTTACGATACGGATTACAACTGGCGCATCGAATCGAAGCACAACGGCCCGCTGCGTGCGATGGGCGACATCGGCTCCCACTGGATGGACATGGTGCAGCATCTGACCGGCCTGAAGATCACCGAGCTGTGCGCTGATCTGCAGACGGTTCACAAGACCAGAAAGCGCCCGAAGACAGCGATTGAGACCTTTGCCGGCAAGACGCTACGCCCGGAAGATTACGAGGAAGTTCCGATCGACACCGAAGACTACGGAGCCGTGCTGCTGCATCTGGGCGGCCGCGCTCGCGGGGCGTTTACGGTCAGCCAGATGTCCGCCGGCTGCAAGAACAAGTTCGCATTTGAAATCTTTGGGACCAAGTGCGGGGTGGGTTGGAATCAGGAGCGTCCCGATGAGCTTTGGATCGGCCATCGCAACAGCCCGAACCAGATAATCATCAAGGATCCGTCGCTGCTGAACCCGAAAGCGGCGTCGTATGCGGATCTGCCGGGAGGCCATAGCGAAGGTTATGACGATACGCACAAACAGGTGTACAAGCGGTTCTATGCGAAAGTAATGGATTCGTCTGCTCCAGTGGACTATCCGACATTCGCCGATGGCCTCTGGGGCATGCAACTGCTGGAGAAGGTGATCGAGAGCAATCAGAAGAAGGGCTGGGTGAAAGTCTAGCGGCGAAGGGCGGCAAGCCGCCGGCGGATTGGACGGCAATGGCGAATCAGATTTTTGACGTCTGTATCGTTGGCAGCGGCCCTGGCGGCGGTATTGCGGCGTACGTCCTCAGCAAAGCCGGGCTGAAAGTCGCGCTGGTCGAGTCAGGGAGACGCCTCCGGCCGGGAATCGATTTCGGCGCTCACGTGGATCCGTATGCCACGCTGGAGCGCCGTCTGGCCGCCGGTCTGCGTGGTCCCATCCCAAACGTATCCGGCGACTACTCAGACCGGAATCACTTCACTGCCGTCGGCGATCGCCCTGGCCACGGCCTTTTACGCGCATTGGGCGGCCGCTCGCTTTGCTGGGCGGGCCATAGCCTCCGCTTCGGCCCGCTCGACTACCGCAAATGGCCTATCTCCTACGACGAGGTCTCCCCTTATTACAGCCGCGCGGAACGCTTCATGGCCGTTTACGGCGAGCGCGATGGGCTCTCCAACATGCCTGACGGCGAGTTCCAGAAATGCGTGCCGCTGCGGTGCGGCGAGCAGATGCTGAAGAGGGGTGTTCAGGCGCTGAAGGCCAGGGGACGCGAGATGGACTTCGTTGCGATTCGAAAAGCGATCCCAACAGAGCGCCATTTCTCGGGCCGCCCCACGTGCCATTACTGCGGCCATTGCATGCAGGGCTGCGAGGTGGATTCCAAGTACACGTCGGCCAACACTGCGATTCCGATGGCTCTGAAGACCGGGAATCTGACGATGTTTCTGGAGTCGATGATGACCCGCATCGTGATGCATCCATCGGAGCCGCGCGTCACCGGAATCGAATATATAGACAAGTCCGGAAAGCAAAGCGGCATTCGGTTCAGGGCGCTGGTGCTGTCGTGTTCGGCTATCGAGACTGCGCGGCATCTGCTACTCAACGGAATTGCGAATTCCAGCGGAGAGGTTGGCAGGAATCTCACCAGCCATTTCGGCGTTACCGTGCAAGCGATCTTTCCGCAACTGCACGGGCGCGATGCGTCGAATGACGATGGCACCGATTACTATCACGGCCTGCTGACGGGTATGTACTGGAACAAGCCAAATCCGAACTTCGAAGGCACGTATCAAGTGCAGTGCGGATCCGGCGTGCATCCCACGAGGCTGTCGATTCGCAATGCGCCGGGGATTGGTGCCGCGCTGAAAAAGGAAATCCGCGAGTTGAACACATGTCATGCGGGAATGAACATGCAGGGGGCGCTGCTGGCGTCTTCGCGCAAGTTCATGGATCTGGATCCTGAAAGGCAAGACCAGTTCGGCCTGTCTCTTCCTCGTGTTCATCTGCACTATGAAGACAACGACGTCGCCATGGCGCGCGATATGGTGCAAACGTCTGAGGAGATCATCCGTGCGGCGGGAGGCCGCGTCTACGCCACGCCCGGCGAGATCACGGCCCGTCATCTTGTGATCGATTCCAATCACTGGGTCGGCACCGCGCGCATGGGCACGAATCCGAAAAGCTCGGTTGTGAACACTGCATCTCAAACACATGATGTCCCGAACCTCTTCCTGGGTGATGCATCGGTCTTTGCCGCGTATCCGGAAAAGAACCCCACACTGACCAACATTGCACTGTCCTGGCGCATGTGCGATCACCTGGTGGAGAAATTCCGGAAGCAGGAGATTTAGACCATGTCTGTTGCCCGCCGTGATTTATTCAAGATCTTCGGTGCCGGTCTTGCGACTCAGGCCGTGCAGGCAGAATCGCGAACGCTCGCTCCGGGCCAATACGACACGCTGGAGCGCATGTTGGACATCTTGCTTCCCACAGACGAAATATCCCCTGGCGCACGGGACGCAGGCGTGGCTCGTTACATCGACATGACGCTGAAATATGCAGATGAAAAGCTCCGGAGCGTCTGGATCTCAGGCCTTGAGGCGATGAAGGGCGAGAGCACTGTGGCGCGAATGACGCAGCTTGCCGCGAACGAGGAGCATCCCGAAACTGAGTTGGAGAGGTTCTTCGTTCTCTTCAAGCGCACTGCGATCGACGCGTACTATCTTTCCGAAGCGGGACGCAAGAGTCTCGGCTATCACGGCGATACAGCCATGCACCATTTCACCGGCTGCACGCACGCGGAACACAAGCCCACCTAGAAGGTGTCTGTCACAATCGAGGCTATATGTCGAACGTGCAGATCTTCGGGGTCAAGAACTCACAGGCGACTCGGGCAGCCGAGCGGTTTTTTAAGGAGAGACGTGTACAGATTCAGTTCGTAGACCTCAACCAGAAGCCGATGTCGCCGGGAGAGATTCGCAGATTTGTCGAGCGGTTCGGCCTTACGGCGTTGCTCGATGCGGAAGGTAAATCCTACGTGGAAGCGGGTCTCAAATATATGAAGCTCGCAGACGCGGATCTGCTTGGCCGCATCGAGCGCGATCCGAAACTGCTGCGCCTGCCGCTGGTGCGGGCCGCGAACCGGTTGAGCGTGGGGCACGATGAGGAGTCTTGGAAAGCAATGGCCTCAACGCCGGCCCGATGACCCGCCCCTACCAGTTCTCGCCGATGCGGTGCAGCTTGACGAAATTTGTTGTGCCGGGACGGCCAATGGGCTGGCCGGCGACGAAGACTACTGTGTCTCGATCCCTCAATACCCCCGCTTCCACAAGCAGCCGGTCCATGACTTGGACCATCTCGTCCGTCGTGGTGGGGTCGGGCGCGAGAATGGGGCGGACTCCGTAGATGATGGAAAGCTGCCGCGCGGTTACGGTGCTTGCAGTGAAGGCGAAGATAGGTACGGGCGGGCGATAGCGGGCGACCATCCTCGCGCTGGAGCCTGTGGTCGTGAACACGATAATCGCCTTTGCCTGTTGCGTCCGCGCGGACCGGTAGGCCAGTTCGGCCATGGTCTCCTGAAACGTCGGAATGGTTGCATCACGCAGCGGAACTTCCTTAAAGCCGTGCGCGCGAATGGACGCCTCGGCTTCGGCTGCGATTCGCGACATCATGCTCACCGCCTCCACCGGATACTTGCCGGAGGAGGTTTCAGCAGAAAGCATTACGGCATCCGTGCCATCGTAGATGGCATTCGCCACATCGCTTACTTCGGCGCGAGTCGGATAGGAATGCTCGATCATGGATTCCAGCATCTGCGTTGCGGTGATCACGAACTTGCCGTGCTTGCGGGCCTTTTCGATGATGGACTTCTGGATAAACGGCACCTTCTCCAGCGCCATCTCCACGCCGAGGTCGCCGCGCGCCACCATCACGCCATCGCTCTCATCGAGAATGGCCTCGAGGTTCTTCCAGGCTTCCGGTTTTTCAATTTTCGAGACGATGGGAATGTGCGCGTCCGTTTCTTCAAGGAAAAGACGCAGTTTTAGCACGTCATCGCGCTTGCGGACGAACGAGAGCGCAATGAAATCGAGGCCCAACTCCAGGCCGAAGCGCAGGTCCGCGAGATCCTTCTTCGTCAGGGACGAAGTGCTGACTTCCACACCGGGCAGGTTGATTCCTTTCCGGTCGCTGATGGGGCCACCGGAGATCACCATGCAGATTGCATCCGTGGCCGTGGTGGCCTGAACGCGGAGTTCTACACTGCCGTCCGCCAGCAGCACCCGGTCGCCCGGTTTTATATCCTTGGCGAATTCCTTATAAGTGGTGGAAGCGCGGGAGCAGGTACCGGGGATCTGCTCCGTGGTGATAACGAACTGAGAACCTGTCTGCAGAGTGCAGCCACCGTTTTCGAAAGTGCCGAGCCGGATCTTGGGGCCTTGTAGATCGAGCAGAACGCCGATATAGCGTTTCATGTCGTTGGCGATTTCGCGAACGAGGCGAACACGGCGTGCATGGTCTTCCTGCACACCATGCGAGGCGTTCAAGCGGAATACATCGACACCAGCTTGAATCAGCTCGCGGATGGTCTCAGGAGAGTCGCTGGCAGGGCCCAGCGTGGCCAGAATTTTCGTCGTTCGCATGAGCGGGATTTAGTTGGAGGCTAAACTATCCATTATGGCCTTATACCAGGTCGTGATTCTCGCGATCGTCCAAGGTTTAACCGAATTCTTACCCGTCAGTAGTTCAGCCCACCTGGCGCTTGCTCCGTGGCTGTTTGGCTGGCAGGATCCTGGGCTTGCTTTTGACATCGCGCTCCATCTCGGCACGCTCGCAGCCGTGCTGCTTTATTTCTTTAGGGACTGGATTCAGATTGTGGCCCAGGGCTTCGGGATGCGTCTCGGGAACGATGAACAGCTCGCACGCAATCCCAAGCTGCTTTGGTATCTTGCCGCGGCCTCGCTACCAATCGGTGTTGTGGGCCTGGCATTTGGGAAGCAGGCGGAAACGACGTGGCGCTCGCCTTGGGTGATCGCCTTCATGCTGATCAGTGTGGGCGTGCTGATGTGGCTCGGCGAGCGGCGCGGTTTCGGAACGCGGGACTTGGCTCATGTAAGCGCATCGGATTCGTTGTCGATCGGCGCGGCGCAGGCGCTCGCCGTCGTTCCGGGCACTTCGCGCAGCGGCATCACCATCACGGCCGGACTGTTCCGAAATCTGGATCGCGCGACGGCAGCTCGATTCTCATTCTTGCTCTCTACGCCGGCGATCGCGGCCGCGGGAGCAAAAGCACTGCACGATCTGAAGAAACATGGAGGGCTCGCAGCGGATGAGCGCACGGCGTTCATTATCGGAATCCTGGTGAGCGCGATTACGGGTTGTGTGGTCATCGCGTTTTTCCTGAACTATCTCCGGCGGCACAGTTTGCAGTTCTTCGTTTGGTATCGCATTGCGCTTGGCGCCCTGGTGATCGCGCTCGCGGCGATGGGCCGGACGTAGACGGTTCTTCTAACCCGGATTCCGGCAGTAGAATCCCGGAGAACGAATACCGGGCTGGACTGCGCACTTGGTAAAAGCAGGAATTGCCGTGATATGCTGGCGATTTCATGAAAAGACGCCGCTTCTTTCAGGCTATGGCAGCCGCGCCGGCTGTGCCCGCCCTTTTTAGCCAGCAGCCCCCGCAGCAGCCCGGACCGCCCCCTCTGCAAGGCTCACAGGATCCTCGAGCCGGCGCAGCGCCCGCAAAGCTGGACACTGCCATCCCTGATGATGCGGCTTCGATGGTTCCTCGCTTCTTTACCGCCGGCGAGTTCGCCGCGCTCCGGAAGCTAAGCGAAACCATCCTGCCGCCGCTGAAAGGCGCGCCAGGTGCGCTCGAAGCCCATGCGCCGGAGTTTCTCGATTTCTATCTGAGTGAGTCTCCTAAGGACCGGCAGCAACTCTACAAGACAGGGCTCGATACGCTCAACAAAAACGCGAAGCAGCATTTCGATAAAGCATTCGCGGACCTCGATGCCAGCCAGGCAGGCAAGATTCTCGAGCCTCTACGCAAGCCCTGGGCCTATGATCCTCCCACGGATCCGTTCGAGCGATTCCTGCAGGCCGCCAAGGCGGATATTCGCCTTGCCACGACGAACTCGCGTGAGTACAGCGCCGCTGCCGCGTCAGGTGGCAGCCGCCGATTTGGCGGAGCAGGCCTCTACTGGTATCCCCTCGATTAGGACCCGCGCTTCAGGAGACACGAAATGGCGACAAAAGAATACGATGTTCTGATCATTGGCTCCGGTGCATCGGGAGGCATGGCCGCTCACACTCTGACGAAGAAAGGGGTGAATTGCGTGATGCTGGATGCGGGTCCGCAGGTGGATTTCAACCGCGACCGCGGATTCAAGAACGTCTACGAACTGCCCTATCGCGGCATGGGGAAGCCCGGCCGCCTGCCGCATGTCTTCCAGGCAAACGAGTTCAACGCGAACCAGTGGGTGGACGAGACGCAGGTGCCCTATACGCATCCAGAGGATCAGCCGTACAACTGGGTGCGCGTGCGCATGCTCGGCGGCAAATCGAATTTCTGGGCGCGTATGTCCTTCCGTCTGAGCGACTACGAATTCAAAGCCAAGGCTCACGATGGATTCGGAAAGAACTGGCCGATCAGCTACTCGGAGCTCGCTCCCTTCTACGATCGCGTGGAGCCGATTTTCCGCGTCTCGGGCCGCAAAGAAGGCCTGAGGCAGTTGCCCGACGGCAATTTCGTGGAAGACAACTCGCCCGATAGCCCGATTGTGAGGCGTTTCGCAGAGAGCGCCAAAGCCAAGAACATCCCGGTCACGAAGATTCGCCGCGCTCTCGGAAACGGCCAGTTGGCCAGTTCGTTCAATCTGTTGTTGCCGGATGCTGTGGCTACGGGCAATCTCACCATTGTGCCGAACGCGATCGCCCGTGAAATCACGGTGGATAAGCATACGGGTAAAGTGAATGGCTGCTTCTTTGTCGACCGCCACTCCAAGCGCGAATTGCATGTGAAGGCAAAGGCGGTGATCGTCGCCGCATCGTGCCTGGAAAGCACTCGCCTGCTGCTCAATTCGAAGATCGCCAATTCAAGCGGCGTGCTCGGCCACTACCTGCATGATCAGTTCTATATCCCGAACAGCGTGGTGGCAATTGTCCCGGAACTGAGGGGCGGTAAGGGTGGACGGAGCGGATTCGGATCGGGCTACATTCCGCGTTTCCAGAATCTGAACTCAGGCAAAGAGAAGAACTATATTCGCGGCTGCGCGTTTGATTTCACCATCGGTGGAAGCCCGGATGCGAAGTTTTTCCCGAGCTGGGGCGAGGAGTTGCAGAAATCGCTCGATGACAGCCGCGGCGCCGGATTCTCCTGTACTGCAATGGGCGAGGTGCTGCCGCGTTACGAGAACCACGCGAAGATCGACAAGGACGTGGTAGACGCCTGGGGTATCCCCGTGTTGAACTTCCAATGCAAATACACGGACAACGAGTACAACATGGCGAAGGATGCGGTCGATACGATGGCCGAGCTTTGCCGGACGTCGGGCTTCGAAGTGATCCACAAAAATCCGCGCCCGCTCCCGCCCGGCTATAGCATTCATGAACTCGGGACGTGCCGCATGGGCGACAATCCCAAAACGTCGGTGCTGAACAAGTGGAACCAAAGCCATGACATCAGGAATCTATTTGTTGTGGACGGCAGCAGCTTCGTTACCGGCGGAACACAGAATCCAACGATGACAATCCTGTCCCTGTCGATGCGCGCCTCCGAGTACCTGGCCGAGCAGGCGCGTAAAGGAGATGTTTAGCAGTTGCGCAGTATCTTCCTTTTTCTGATCTTCGTCTGGGCCGTGACGGCTCAGACGAAGCCAGTGCCTACGGCTCCGGACCAGCCGATCCCGTTCAGCCACAAGAACCATGCCGGCACCCTGAAGCTGAAATGCAAGATGTGCCACCCGAATCCGGATCCCGGTGAGGTGATGAAAGTGGCGGCTCCGTCGGTATGCATGCAGTGCCACTCGTCCATCAAAACGGATTCACCCTCCATACAGAAACTCGCTGCGTTCGCCAAGAACGGCAAAGAGATCAAGTGGGCGCGCGTGTATGAGATTCCCTCCTACGTCTCGTTCAGTCACCGCACTCACCTGGAGGCCGGAAATACCTGCCAGGAGTGCCACGGGCCGGTGGAGCAGCGCGATGTGCTGGCGAAAGAGGGGGACATCTCGATGACAGGATGCATGAACTGTCATCGTGCGAAGAAAGCCAGCAACGATTGCACGTTTTGCCACGAGCAGCGCAACTGATATATTTGTCAGCGCGCAATGTGGAAATACGCTTTCTTCTTACTTAGCTTTGCCGCAGCTGCTCAGCCGGTCGGCGTTTTCGAATCGCGTGGCGATATCGGTGTGATGCCGAAGGCCGGCTCCGCCGAATTCTCCGGTGGTGAATACAAGATCACGGGCGGCGGAGCCAACGTTTGGGGCACCGAAGACGCTCTGCAGTTCGTGTGGAAGAAGATCTCCGGTGACGTGACCATCACGGCGGATGTGCACTTCAACGGTTCCGGTGCCAACCCCCATCGCAAAGCAATGCTGATGGTCCGGCAGGATCTGACGCCCGGCTCAGTGTATGCGGATGTCGCCTTGCACGGTGACGGCCTCACCTCCCTGCAGTACAGGCCCAAAGCAGGCGCGCCGACTCAGGAGATCCGATCGGAAGTGAAAGCGCCAACCCGGCTCCGCATCGAAAGGCGCGGCAACCGTTTTACCATTTACGCGGGAGATACGGCCTCCGGTCCGCAGCAGATCGAAATGACCGATCCCGTTTACGTCGGCCTCGGCGTGTGCTCGCATGATGCGAACGTGTTGGAGACCGCCGTCTTCTCCAATGTGCGTGTCGATCAGCCGCAGCGCTTCCGCAGTAAGGTCACAATATTCGATCTCGCTAGCCGCAAAACCAGCACGGTGTATCAGGCTGACACGATCGTTGAGGCGCCGAACTGGTCGCGCGATGGCAAGTGGCTGCTGGTGAATACGGGTGGAAGCCTTTATAGACTCCCGGTCGAGGGAGAGCACAAGCTGGAGAAGATCGAGTTGGGTGCCTACCGCTGCAATAACGACCATGATTTATCCCGCGACGGTAAGATGCTGGCCTTTTCCGCGTCCACTGCCTCCTCCCGCGGCTCTCAGGTCTACACAGCGAACGCAGGCGGCTCGAACGTCAAACTCATGACGCCTGCCTCCCCCAGCTATTTTCACGGATGGTCCCCGGACGGCAAGTGGCTAGCCGTTGTGGGCCAGAGAGATAAGAAATTTGAACTGTTCCGCGTCGCTGCATCCGGTGGCGAGGAGCAGCGCCTCACCTCGAAAGGCGGCTATGACGACGGCCCCGAATACAGCCCCGACGGGAAATGGATCTATTTCAACTCGAACCGGTCTGGCGGGTGGGACATTTGGCGGATGCCGGCCGGCGGTGCCGGTTCGAATGATGCGAAGGCCGAGCGCGTTACCAGCGACGAGTTGGAAGACTGGTTCCCGCATTTCTCGCCAAACGGCAAATGGATGCTGGTGTTTTCGTTTCCGAAGGGCACGGCAGGGCACAACGACCGGCTGGACGGAGTCGCGCTGCGCCTCGCAGCTGCGCCGGGGAAGAAGCTGAAAGAGCCGAAGCTGGAGGTGCTGACAACGTTCTTCGGCGGGCAGGGAACCATTAACGTCAATTCCTGGTCACCTGATTCGAAACGGTTCGCCTATGTGGTTTACGAGTTGATGAAGTAATCTTGAACCGCTGTGATGCGCGCCGCTCACCCTAATCGGCAATGGCTTCCAGAAAAGGACGCAGGTCCGATAACGACTCCTGAAGCGCCTTCAAGGCTGTGCGTGCTTCTGTCAGGTCGCCGCTTTTTCCGATGAGTTCGAGACGGAGCGCGGCCTCTTTCGTTGGTTCGGCGCCGAAGTTGGCTACGGCTCCTTTCAGGCTATGCGCTGCTCGTTCCAGATCCTTTGCACTCCCAACCTCAATGGCGCGGCGGATTTCGGCAATTTCCTTGGGATACTCGCCTAAAAAGAGCCGGGCGATCTCCTTCAGCAATTGCTCGTCCCCGCCCACCCGTGCTAGCACCGCTTTCCGGTCAATCACTGTCGAGAATGATATCAAGAGAACATCCAGGGGAAAATCCCACTATTTTTAGGAATGCTTCTGGCCTGCTCGGCGGGGCATCGGAGTCCCTAGATGTAGTGGACCTTGTTTTCCGAAACCAAATCTGTAGTAAAATGTAGTTTCGGTGGAGGTGGATCTTCCCCAGTCGATGGCTCTCTCTCAATAAGCCGCAAGTCGACACCGCCGCTGTCTGGAACTTCCCGGCAGCAGTGTTCACCCTTGTCTTCCCGGATGATTGCCGCATTTGCGGTAAAACCCTGAAGGAAATCTCCCGCGTTCCTGTCTGTGCCGGCTGTCTATCTGCCCCGCAACCCTTTGTGGCAGAGCACTTCTGCTCGCGATGCCATGCCCCGTTCTTGAACGCTTCGCCGTTGGATGAGGAGGGGCGCTGCGCGCTCTGCCGCCTCGGCGCAAGCGGTTTTGATCGGGCGTATGCGTTTGGCGAGTATGGCGGGACCCTCCGGAAACTGATCCATTTATTTAAGTACGACGGAATGAAACCCCTGGCCAACCGGCTCGGCATGATGCTCGCGTCCGCTTTGCCCCGTGACGAAGCGTTCGATGCGATCGTGCCCATGCCGCTGCATTGGCGGCGCCGGTTAGTCCGTGGTTTCAACCAGTCCGATTTGCTGGCGCAGTTCTTAAGCAAACGGCTGAATGCACCCGTCGTGCGCGCCCTCACCCGCCGCAAGCATACCCAGCCCCAGGCGGGTCTTACGAATGCACAGCGCCGTACCAACGTCGCGCACGCCTTTCGTACGAATGGACGCAAACTCCAGGATCTGCGCGTTCTGCTGGTTGACGACGTGTTGACGACCGGCGCCACCGCGGCCGCTGCTGCGCACGTTCTGAAGCGTGCGGACGCGAGCCGTGTCACGGTGCTGGCCGTTGCGCGTGCGGACCGGCGGCAGATGAGTTATCTGTCGGGCTCGCCGCCCGGCGATCACCGACAAGGGAGCCCAACGAATGGTCAGTCTGGATCGATTGCATAAACCCGTTCTCGTCCTGAATGCGAGCTACGAGCCGATCAATATTTGCGCGGCCCGGCGAGCTCTGGTTCTCGTTCTGAAAGGGGTTGCCTCTGCGGAGGAGCATGCAACCCACACCGTTCATTCCACCCGCCATACCATGCCGATGCCGTCTGTGATCCGGCTGCTGGAGTACCGCCGCATCCCGATGCAGACCCGGGCGCTGTCTCGCAAAAACATCCTCATGCGCGACCGCTACACCTGCCAGTACTGCCTGAAGACTTCGCCTTCGGGCGAACTCACGCTCGACCATGTTATCCCGCGCTCTCGCCACGGCGAAACTACGTGGGAGAACCTGGTAGCTTGCTGCCATTCCTGCAACAACAAGAAAGGAAGCCGGACGCCGGAAGAGGCGGGCATGAAATTGGCCCGCGCCCCACGCCCGTTCTCATTGCATACCAGCCGCCACCTGATGCGCCTGCTCGCCAAGAGCGATGACCAGTGGCGCAAGTATTTGTTCTATTAACGGGCTTTGAAGAGCATGTGCCGAAGCATAAAAGTTCTCCGCAACGCCGATCCGCCCGCTACGGCTGAGGATCTCAGCAAGGCTGCACTGCAGTTCGTACGAAAGATCTCGGGCTATCACAAGCCGTCGAAAGCAAATCAGGCGGCGTTTGACCGCGCAGTGCAGGAGATTGCTGCGTCCAGCGATCGCCTGCTGAGGGCGGTCGGTGCCGCCTCTGGCGAAAGCGTCGCAGAGCGCTCACTCCCTTAGTGGCGAAAACGGTACGCGGTCTGAAGTGCGCGATATCCAGAGGCGCAAAAGCGTCATCAGCTCGTCCTGCCTGCGCCTTTCCGAAGGATCAGCGGCCAGGTTCTTTAGCTCGTAAGGATCCCGTCTTAGGTTGTAGAGATGTGTTGCGGCAAGCTTTGAATTCACGACAAGCTTATCCGTGCCATGGACGACCATTCTCCATTCATCCGGTTGTCCCACGCTGCCTTCGGAGTAAATCGATTCCGGCGGCCTTCCGTGCCCACCCGTCAGCCAGGGGGCGAGATTAACGCCCTGCATTCCAGGTAGCGGCTTCACTCCACAAAGCGACAGCAATGTCGGCGCGTAATCGACGTTCGAAATCAGCGCGTCGCTCACGATTCCACGCTTCAACCAGTTCGGATAACGGATCAGTAATGGAATATTTGATGACTCCTCATAAGGAAGATCTATGGCATCGAGTCCGTGCGATCCGAACATCCCTCCATGGTCCGAGGTGAAGACAAGAATCGTCTCTTCCGTCAGCCTCCTCCTGTCCAACTCCGCCATGAGCTTTCCGAGATTCTCGTCTATGGCTGTGCAAAGTCCGTAATACCCTGCGGCGAGCTTTTGTGCCTCCGCTCTTCTGTCCTCCGGCACATTGGGACGCACGTGCATCCGGCTAGGATCGTACATCGCGTATCGGGGAGGAGGAGTGAGCGGCGGGTGAGGGGGAACAAATGACAGATAGAGGAAAAATGGCTCGTTACCCTGCTCTCGTATGAAATCAATGGCCAGCCTCGTCTGGTAGTCGGGCTCGAAGCCACCAGGGCGGATCGGTTCCGGCGTATCGCGGAAATAGACGGAATCGTAGTGCTGGTGCGCCACATTGTACGCTGCCCAATAATCGAATCCGCGCCGTCGCGAGGGCGGAACGAATCCTGGACTCTCGGCGCCATCGAGATGCCACTTACCGATATAACCTGTGCGATAGCCGGCGCGCTTTAACTCAGCCGACATCGTTCCTTGGTCCAGCGGTAGAAGAGTGTGGTTGTGGGTTACTCCAGCAGCATGTGGGAACTTGCCGGTAAGCATCGCTGCGCGCGCAGGACAACACACCGCATAGCTGGTATACGCACGGCGGAAATACACGCCTTCACGTGCTAGCCGCACCAGGTTCGGAGCAATCAGGTCACGGTCGCCCGCGCACGGCAATGCCTGGCCGCGCCACTCATCCGCGACCACAAAAAGTACATTCGGTTGCCGGGAATGCGATCTGAGAGCCGCCGCCACCGGCGAAAGCATCATGTCACGCCGAGTCAACATATGGCTACCGCGCAATTTCTACATTGTAGGCCACGTGCTTTACGTTTGCTGGCATGCAGAATCTTCAGCTGCCTCATGAATATACGGAGAGGCATGGAAATTGCTTCAGCTCTCTATGGAGAATACTATCGATATGCGATCTGTAGCCGTCACATCGACCGTGGCGCTGCTGGCCTTCTTTCAGTGGCGCGCCCTCGCGCAGAATCCTCCCGCCCCAGAATCACGTAACCCGCAACCGCTTTACCAGGTAACCATCGTTTCAAGAACTACCAAGGCAATCAATTACGGCTATCTCACCGCTCCGACTCGCATAGATTTCCGGGGCACCCCGGTCCTCGCCGATGCTCGCGGGGAGTCGATTGTCGAACCTAAACGCGGTGCCACGCTGCTGAAGATGCATTTCGATCACGTACCGCCGCCGAGCCGCTTCGGACCGCAATACCTCAGCTATGTCGTGTGGGCGATCAGCCCGGATGGCCGCGCCCAGAACATCGGCGAACTGACGCTGGATGGCTCCGGGAAGGGCAAGTTGAGCACCAGCACGCCACTGCCGACCTTCGCTATGATCGTGACGGCAGAACCCTACTACTCGGTCACGCAGCCCAGCGAGGTTGTCGTTATGGAAAACGTCGTAGGCCCGGGCACCATCGGCAAGGTGGAAGAGGTGAACGCGACATACGAACTCCTGCCGCGTAAACCCTACACGTACGATCCCGGTTCTCAGCCGAAGGCGGGAACCCCGCTGGTCAGTCAGGAACAGTTTGAAGCGATGACCGCACTGTATCAGGCGCTCAACGCAATTCAGATCGCTCAATCGCAGGGCGCCGATCGATACGCGCCGGAGCGGCTGGAGCGCGCCCGGCAAATCTACAATCAGGCTCGGACTCTACCTGTCAGCCTGAGTAAAGAGATTGTTTCAAGGGCGCGCGAGGCAACCCAGGTAGCCGAGGACAGCCGTGCAATCGCCGTCAAACGTTCCGAAGCTGAGAGAAACGCCGAGGAAGAACGCCGTGCAAGTCAGAGCCAGCATTTTGAAAATGCGCGGCCCAGGAGGGATGCAGTGCAGGCGCCACCGGCCGCCGAAGCACCGCCACTTCCTCCGCCTCAACCCCTTTCCGCCCAGAGTTCTTCAGCCGCCGAACCAAAACCGCCGATCCAGGTGGACGAGCGCCAGTTTCATCGGGATGATCCGCGGGCCCGCGAAAATCGGCGCCGCTTGTTGGCGGCGCTGCCACGGACCTTCGAGGTCCTTGATGATGCGCGCGGAATCGTGGTCAACGTTCCCGAGCACGCTGTTGGATCTTCGTCACTTCAGTCTTACCTCGCCTCGATTGTTGCCGCTATTCGACCGTACAACGATCTTCATATCGAGGTGGGAGGACACACCGACGTATCAAATGCAACCGCCACTACTGAGCGCGAAGCCGAAAGGGTGAAGACTGCGCTTGTGGGCGCGGGGATTTCACCCGGGATAGTTGTGACCCGTGGATATGGCAACACGCGTCCGCGGGCTTCGAATGCAACCGCTGCTGGCCGAAACCAGAATCGACGGATTGAGATCGTGATTGCGGGTGACGCAATCGGCTCCCTTCCGACCTGGGATCGCACCTACTCCATACAACCACTGCCGGTCCGGCGGTAGTCGTACACGCTGCTGGGCGCCAAAGCTCTTGTCTTTAGTGGTTCGTCAGCATCACAAAAGCGAAGAGGCTATCACCGGCGCCCACCACCACGTATTGCTTGCCGTCCAATTCATACGTAATCGGTCCGTTCGTCATACCGGTGCCGAGGTTCGCGTGCCAGAGCGGGGCGCCGGTTGTCGCGTTTAGCGCCACGAGATTATTCGACGGATCGCCCGCGAAGAGAAGATTTCCTGCCGTGGACAAGACTCCCGAACGCGGGCCGCCGGTGCCTTCCCACTTGTGGCTCCACTTGATTTTGCCCGTCTTATAATCGATGGCCCGAAGCGTAGATTCCGACCACCCGCCCCGATCGTTTCCAGCCCAGCCTTCCGGCTTCTCGTCTTCATCGAAGATGTAATACACGCTGTAGGCATCGGTTGCATTCACGTAAAAGAGTCCGGTAGAAGGACTGAAGCTGGGCGGCGGCCAATTCGCTGCTCCAGTCTGGTTCGGCGACACGAGTGCGCCATCCACCTGTGGCATTTTTGCGGGATTCGGGACAGGCTGTCCCTTTGCATTGATTTCAGTCGCCCAGTTCGCCTTCGCGAATTTCGTCGTAGTAATGCTCTTCCCATTCGTGCGGTCGAGAACGAAAAAGTATCCATTGCGGCTGGCCTGCGCGATCAGCTTGCGTTTCTGGCCATTGATGTCCCCGTCGATCAGAACCGGCGCTTCAATTCCGTCCCAGTCGTGCGTATCGTGGGGAGACACTTGAAAATACCAGGCCATTTTGCCGTTATCCGGATTCACCGCGATGATCGATTCCGTGTAGAGGTTGTCGCCTGGACGGCCCTTGCCTGAGATCACAGGTTGCGGGTTACCCGTCCCGAAATAGAGCAGGTTTAACTCAGGGTCATAGGTGCTGGAACCCCAGGTCATCCCACCTCCATGCGTCATCGCCTCGGCACTGGGCCATGTCTTGGCTTCTGGATCGCCCGGTTGCGGATACGCATACCAGCGCCATTGCCGCGCGCCGGTTTCCGGGTCGTGCGATTCAATATAGCCCGGAATATCCAAGTCATCGCCGCTCACCCCCGTGATGATGTGGTTATTGATCACCAACGGCGCCACCGTCCCGAAATACATCTGGTCCAGGTCGCAGATAGACGTGTGCCACCGCTCTTTGCCATCCTTCAGGTTCAGCGAAACGAGATTACAGTCCGGCGTCTCGAAATACAGCCAGCTGCCATAAACGCCCACACCTCGATTTCCAATGTGGATGCCTCCCTTCGATTGCCAGTTGAAGTGCCACACTTCGCGGCCGGTACGTGCGTCGACTGCCCATACCTGGTCCGGAACGGTGAAGTAGAGAACGCCGTCCACCAGAATCGGAGTAGCCTTGATCGCACCGCCGAACCCGCCGCCTCCCGCGTTGGCGCGGTATATCCACGCAAAGCTCATCGAATTGATATTCGAGTCGTTGATCTTCTTCAACGTGCTGAACCTGCGCCCCGAATAGTCGCCGTTGTACATCGGCCAGGTATCGGTGGGCGGCTCCATCAATTTGGACGGCTTCAGCGATTGGCTGAAGAGCGTGGTCGTCAAGAGGGCCGCCGCAATCAGTGTTTTCGCGAGCGTCATCTCAAAGTCTCCAGGTAAGCAACAATATCGTGCATGTTTTTGTCGGTGTATTCATCCAGCAGAGCCACGTGAGCGGCGTAAGGATCGTGCTTTACGACCTTCAAGGACGGTGTGATCTCGAAGGAGCGGTACTCACCTTGCGCATCGCGCAGGGAGACATTGAAGTCGTCCAGCTTGTCCAGCACTCCGTCCACTACCACTCCGTTTGGCTGCGTTACCGTCACGGTCACCGGCTTCGACTGTGTGGATCCCGATCCTGCGCGGCCGAAAC
>CAYXLI010000018.1:0-33118 GCA_964464925.1 uncultured Solibacteraceae bacterium
TCCTTCCAGGCGGCTGACGATCCGCCGCCACCTGCTTCGAACAAAACCACAGGACGCGCATCACCCATGCCGGTGCAGACAACATTCAGCTTGTGGCTACCTAAATCGACTAGGTGGCCGTCTTGCGCTAGAGCAGATGTCGCGTAGAGCAAGGCCAAAATTATGCCAACACGTGCCATGCTGCTTAGACGCGACATGCAGGTCATCGTTAGGCGCTCAAGTGAGATGTAGGCTCTGCTAACGCCGTAGCGTCGAGCGGGAAGCCCCCGGGGATTGATAGACCCTGGCGGCAAGCCAGGGTTCATTTTTCTCGAAGACCCATCTTCGAACTGTTTCACTTTCGCTCCAGTGAGTTGCGTTGCTGCATAGCCATCCTAAACACGTCATCAAGCGAGCCGCGGACCACGAGGATCTTGGTTTCCAATATCGCCTCCTCGCCCGGTGACAACGCCGCTTGTGGATCCACGTGCTGGCAAGTCAACTCCGGATTGCTCCACACGTTGCCTGTGTTACGCGTGAAACTCGCAACCACCCAGCGACCGTCTTGGGAAAGCGTGGCGAGGAAAGGCGCATCGACTGCTCGCGACTTGTTGTAGTGCGGGATACCGTCACGATTTTCGACGTGCTGCGACGGTATCGGCCAGGTGAACGAGGCGAGGTACCGGGCGGGCAGCCATTGATTGAGAGGCATCGTCAGGCGGCTCGGCGTTTCCGAAGCGAGCAGATCGAAACCATCTGCATGATGGACGTACGTCCGCTCCAATCGAACATCGTGGAACACCGATGTAAGCCTTGGATCGATTGGAGCATAGATCAGGTCATACCTTTGGTCCGACTGGTTGCGCAACTTGAAGTGAAAACGGACGCCATCTTCTTCGAGGGTTGCTCGCGCCAGCATATGGACAGGCCCCGGAAGATTTTTTTCATACGCAAAAGCTCGCTCAGATTGCCGCCATAGCGGTCGCTCGCCGTTTTGACCAGGCTGATAAAGATAGATCTGATGCCCGTCCGTGCTTCCACGCGGTCGTACGGTGACGTGCTCCGGAAAGATGACCTCGATGGCGCGATCCGAGGTCGGATGACCTGGCAAGACAATCCGCAGCGTCGGGTGGGTGTTTTCCTCTGCCACCCTGAGCTGCAGGCCAACTCGGTTGCGGATGCTTCCGGCCGGGAGCGTCGGACGTACTTGAAGAAATGCGCGGCCGGATACCCCCAGGAGAAGAGATATGAAAACGATGATTCTGGAGCTTCTTTTGAGCATTATCTTCTCGATGGCTCCACTGTAAGATTCCGGAAGTGAGCGCGACGCCGCCAGGTCCGTTTGCTCCCGATTTGACGTCTTTGACAATCAGCGTCTGCTGTTTATTGTGTGCTGGTTCAACGTGAAATGGAGAGCGCGCGTTCCCTGTTAGCGAGTATATAGCCAATTCGAGGGCCCAGCTTGGACGACGCCGCCCAACGTAGGGGCGGGGCAAGCTGCTGAACCCGCAACTGCTTTCAGAAAGACAGGTGAGCCCACTCCTTGTGCCGCCGGTTGGTTACTCATGGGGCCCGCTTGCGCAACGACGCTTTGAGCGTCTACAATTGTCGGTAATCTAGGCATATGGCAAAGCCAACCGATTTTGTCCAAGGCACTCTTGATCTGTTGATCCTCAAGACCATCTCGCTCGAACCTAAACACGGTTGGGCGATCGCCAAACGCATCCAACAGGTTTCACAAGAAGCTCTCCAGATCCAGCAGGGGTCCCTGTACCCGGCGCTACACCGTCTGGAGCAGCAGGCCTGGATCAAGGCTGAGTGGCGCCCGACCGAGACCGGACGAATGGCAAAGTTCTACTCCCTTACGCGTTCGGGACGGAAGCAGCTGGAAAGGGAATTGGCGAACTGGGTTCGTCTGTCGACAGCCATCAACATAGTGGTTCAGGAAGCTTAGCAATGCGAATTCTGGACAAAGCCCGTTTGCGGCTTCGGTCTCTGTTGCGCCGTCCGAACGTCGACTCCGAGCTCGACGCCGAACTTCGTTTCCACCTGGATCAGCTCACTCAAGAGAATATTTCATCTGGTATGCCTTCCGACGAGGCCCGGCGGGCCGCACAGCGCATGATCGGAGGCATCGCGCAGTATAAGGAGGAGTGCCGGGATATGCGGCGCGTAAGTTTTGTCGAGGATCTGGTACACGATGTACGTTACACGATTCGATCTTTAGCGAAGAGTCCAGGGTTCACAGGAGTTGTCGTCGCCACGCTGGCGCTTGGCATCGGAGCAAACGCAGCCATTTTCGCGCTCGTGCACGGTGTGCTGCTGCGGCCCCTCGACTATCCAAAACCCGATCAGCTGATGTATCTGGCGGCAGAATCTCCAGCCGCTGGGGGCACCCGAAATGCGCTCTCCGCGCCAGAGTACACGGAGTTCCGCCAGATGAACCGGTCGTTCGCGGCGGTCGGCGCTTATTCGACCGGCGGCGCGGCATACACAACCGGCGAGGTCAACGTCATGGCAGGCGATCGGCCTTTGCGGGTGCGCTCGATCTCCGTCGACGCACACTTGCTCAAGGCGCTCAGTATTCAGCCGCAACAGGGGCGGTTCTTCAGTGACGAAGAAACCGCACGTTGGACCGGGACGCTACCGCCGCCGATCGCAATTCTCTCGCACGAACTGTGGCAAACAGCATTTGGAGGACGGCCGCTCGTTGGACAAAAGGTGGTAATCGAGGGCCGGCTCCACGAAATCGTGGGCATTATGCCACCCAGGGCCGACGTTATGGATAATCGCACCCAGGTTTGGTTACCCCTCTGGCTTCACCCGAATATGGCCCGGCAACGCGGGGTGCACGTCCTCTACGTCATTGCGCGACTGAAAGACGGCGTCACCGGTGAGATGGCACAGACGGAGCTGAACGCATTCCTGGAAAACTGGGGCGATCGTGTCGGCACGAAAGACCATGTCCCCACGAACCGTCCCCTGCGCCCAGTAGACCACACCCTCCAATTACGGGCGTTACAGGACGCGATCGTTGGGAATTCCAGGCGCCCGATCTGGGTCCTGCAGGCCGCCGTGGGATTCGTGCTGCTCATCGTCTGCGCGAATCTTGCAAACTTAACGATGGCTCGCGCCGGGTCACGCAGACGGGAATTTGTGTTGCGCGCTGCTCTCGGTGCCAGCCGCGGCCGGCTGCTCAGGCAGTCGGTAACCGAAGGCGCCGTGTTGTCCGGAGCCGGTGGCGCTCTGGGTCTGTGGCTGGCTATCGCTGGCGTGCAGGCGCTGCTCCGTGCTTACCCGGCGAGCATCCCACGGACGAGTGAGCTTACGATTGGTTTGCCGGTCCTGCTGGTTGCGCTCGGCCTGTCGACTGCTACCGCCCTGCTTTTCGGATTCGTGTCGCTCGGGCGCCGGGGAACGAGTAGCACGGCGGCTGCACTCAAGGAGGGTGGAAGGGGTTCCAGCGGCGCCTGGCGTCATTACACCCGTCGTGGACTTGTGATCGCACAAGTCGCTTTCGCGGTGATGCTGGTTATCGGAGCGGGTTTGCTAGTTCAGACAGTCTATAACCTCACCCGGATCGATGCAGGATTTGACCGGTCGCGGCTGGTCACGTTCTCGATGACATTGCCCATGGCGAATTCAGATCCCGACACGCGCGCGCAGGCATATCAGCGGGTTCTCGACGGGCTTCGCTCCCTACCGGGCGTACTGGGAGCGGTTGCCATGTCGGGTCTGCCGCCGAATCGAACTCCAGATGCGATTTCTACTCCTATCGAGAACTACACCTCCGACGATGGAAAGCCCTTCGCAACCATCGACTACTACCAATTCGTCATGGGCGACTATTTCCGGACGATGGGCATCCCGATCATCGCCGGCCGCGGCTTCGAGCGAACCGACAACGCGTCGCGAGGCAAGGTGGCGATCGTCAATGAGACTTTGGCGAAAAGGATCTGGAAGGGGCAGAACCCGATTGGCCAGCATGTACGGCCTCCGGGCTGGTCGTTTGGTGCCAGCGAGGATGTCTGGCATACGGTGATCGGAGTGGCCAAGGACGTCAGGCAGCGGGGTGTCGAGCGCCCGGCAGGGACTGAACTTTACGTATCCCTTGACCAGCACGGCGTCTCGCCGCCGAGTATGAATGTGGTGATGCGGACGACCCTGCCACCGGCCGTGCTGTCAGGGACGATCCAGCGAGTGGTTCGGGAAGTGGACGCCGCGGTTCCCGTCGTGCGGCTTCGCGACATGGATTCGGTGTTCGCCGAATCGATTCGCCGGCCGAGACTCCTGGCGCAGCTATTGGGCGCTTTTGCCGGACTAGCGCTGCTCCTGGCAGCCATCGGCACTTACGGCGTGCTCTCCTACATGGTGACGGAGCGCCGTCGCGAGATCGGCATCCGGGTCGCCCTCGGTGCAGCTCGCTCCCGCGTGCTCGCGCAGATCATGCAGGAAGGGCTTCAAGTCACGGCGTTGGGTTTCACTGTGGGCCTTGCAGGCGCGCTTGCCGTAAACCGGCTGATTGCGTCCCTGCTGTTTGGTGTTCAGCCGACGGACACCGTGACGATCGCCATTGTGATCGCGACGATGACGACCGTGGCGGTGGTCGCCAGTTGGCTGCCGGCGTGGCGGGCATCGCGGCTAGACCCGAACGTTGTGCTCAGAGATGAGTAACGGCTGAGAACGCTCTTACGAACCGCCTTGACGCTCTTCTTCGGCTTGACCAGCTCAGCGAGTTCCCCGAATCGGAATCCGCCCCAGATCGTGCGGGACGACCAGCCCTGCGCGCACTTCATTCGCGAGTTCTGTGTTTCGTGCCGGAACTTCCGGAGGTCCGCCAGTGTGAGCGTGAGCGGCTTCTCCACGAGGCCGATATATGCAGACGATACGTCGCCGGATCGAGCGGCGGGACAGGGTTGTACCACATGAGCCGGAAGCTCAGAGCGTCCGGCTGATCGCTCGGCAGAAGCAGCTTCTTTTCAGCACCGAAAGCCACTGCATGAGCCGTAGCGGCGCAAAACAGAAAGCGGCGGCGGTTCATTGTAGTCCGTAGTTTATCGCTTGCTTCAGGATATTGTTTTCGCCCGAGGCGTGATCCACGTGTGGCGAAAGCTTCATCTTGCAAGCCGGCATTCACGTCGGCAGGCAGAACCGCGACGTACAATTCCGAGTCACAGCCGACTGTCTGCGCGTGTCCCCCCAATGAGCCCTTCGGGGCAGGTCCTGATTCACTGCGCTACTTTTCCAGTATCTGCACAAGCGGCAGTCCGTCAAAATCCAGCACGACCCGTGAGGGATTTCCCCAAAATCGCATCGCGTATCCCGGCTCACCGCCCGCCGAATAGGCAAGCACCCCAGCGCCGCCGCCCAGCCGCTCGCATGCACATTGCCAGAGTCGTTCTCGCACCGCCGAACTCACATCCCCGAGAAACACGCCCGTCCGTGGTTCCAATAGCCACTTCGTCAACTCTCCACGCACCGGCGCCGGCACCCTCTCAAGAATAATCAAGGTCACGCGTACCTCTCTCCCCCCGGGACAATGCCCGTTTCCGGATCCCACAGTCCGCCCGGCATCGCCGGATCCTCATCGAATGGGCTATCCCCAGCAGCCGGAAACAGCGAGTGCAGATCTTTCACGATCCTTTTCAGCAGCCGTGATTCTGCGAACGCATCCCTGCACGCGCGCCGCACTCCCACCTCCAGACTCCCTCGCGTAGGATCGCCTGCAGCCCGAAATGCGGCCGGAATCGTAATCTCGGTTTTGTATAGATCGGCTACGTCGTAAACGAACGACAGCAGCTTTCCCGTGTGTACGAAACCTAATCCCGCCGAGAATCCCACCGAAACGATCGCCGCATGGCAAACGCCGTAAAGGCAGCTGTTCGCCACGGATAGCGCGCGGTTCACGGCATCAGCTTCGCTCCATTGCTCTCGGTCGTAGGCTCTGCCGGACCAGTTAACCCCGGTCTCCCGGCTCATCCGCGCGTAGCAGTCTCGCACGCGAACTCCTTCGCGGCCGCGAATCTCCTGCAAACTCAGGTTTGCGGGGAGTTCTTCCTCAAAACGCATTCGATACATGTTCATTACTACTTCGAGCCGCTTGGCGGGGTTGGCCCATGCTGCGGCTTGCCGTAGTAGATTCTTTGCGGAGCGCGTTTCGCCCTGTCCGCTTGCGTAGTAGCGGACTCCCCGCTCGCCGCACCAGGCAACCAAACACCCGTGATCCGCCAGAGTGCGAATCGCAGCATGAGTGATCGAAGTGCCCGGTCCTAGCATGAGCAGTAAGAGTTTTGCGCACGGGATAGGAGTCTTCCCTCCTGCATCCTGAGCGGAGATGGAAAGAGCATCCTGATCGATGCGGCAGTGTTCCAGGTACAAGTACGACCAACTGTCCTGGACCCTCGGTAGCTTGTGTAAATCATTCATCCCCGTGCGGACGGGGAAAACGGAACTTCATCCCATGTGCAGAACGTGACGAACGTTCCATCCCCGTGCGGACGGGGAAAACAACAAAGCCTACCGAGTCAAGCTATCGGACGTCGGTCCATCCCCGTGCGGACGGGGAAAACGGGCCGACGCGCTGGCCGTCCCATGCCCAATACGGTCCATCCCCGTGCGGACGGGGAAAACTTCCTCAATCATGTGTCTCTCTACGCCCCAATCCGGTCCATCCCCGTGCGGACGGGGAAAACGTGGGAGACGATGAGCACAAAAAGTACCTTGCCGGTCCATCCCCGTGCGGACGGGGAAAACTTCTTCAGACGGTCCCGCTCAGTCGGCATCTACGGTCCATCCCCGTGCGGACGGGGAAAACGAATTGCGGCGGGTATTGTGTTATGGATCGCCCGGTCCATCCCCGTGCGGACGGGGAAAACGCAGGTCTGGGCGATAGCGGAATAGAATTCCACGGTCCATCCCCGTGCGGACGGGGAAAACCCTTCTGGTGGGGGCAGCGGCACGGTAACGAACGGTCCATCCCCGTGCGGACGGGGAAAACTACCTTGGCGAGCGGCGCCGCAACCCGCTCGACGGTCCATCCCCGTGCGGACGGGGAAAACGCTTTCGCTGGATCAACTAGCTACAGTGCAATCGGTCCATCCCCGTGCGGACGGGGAAAACAGGAAGATCGGCGAGCAATCGAAGAACGTCATCGGTCCATCCCCGTGCGGACGGGGAAAACTCCGGTTCCATGAACCGCTTCTCTCGCGCGAACGGTCCATCCCCGTGCGGACGGGGAAAACTCACACACGTAAAGGCTTTGCTGCGCGAGCGACGGTCCATCCCCGTGCGGACGGGGAAAACGAGAAGCGGGCGAACGGTTCAAACTACATCGGCGGTCCATCCCCGTGCGGACGGGGAAAACCTGCAGTCTCTTGCTGAGGGTCGCAAGCCCGACGGTCCATCCCCGTGCGGACGGGGAAAACGTTGCATGGATAGGATATGCCCGTAAAACGTACGGTCCATCCCCGTGCGGACGGGGAAAACAGATCCGGCACACTGATCACCGCGCCACACTCCGGTCCATCCCCGTGCGGACGGGGAAAACATTTCCGCTGGCGCGATTACTGGTCTGAATACCGGTCCATCCCCGTGCGGACGGGGAAAACCGTCAACTCCTGATTCCGGTTTTCCGCGCGGCCGGTCCATCCCCGTGCGGACGGGGAAAACTAGCGCATCGCGCTAGCCATGAGCACCCTCGGCGGTCCATCCCCGTGCGGACGGGGAAAACTGACGCGGACGCCATAGCCCATCACGGATACCGGTCCATCCCCGTGCGGACGGGGAAAACAACCACCTCATACCGTTTTGCTCGATACTTGCCGGTCCATCCCCGTGCGGACGGGGAAAACCTCAACCAAGGCCCGCAGGACTTGGCCCCCGTCGGTCCATCCCCGTGCGGACGGGGAAAACCCAAGTAAACGCTGTCCATCTGTAATCAACTTCGGTCCATCCCCGTGCGGACGGGGAAAACCCGATGGGCCAGCCGGCACCCGGTCCTCAGGGCGGTCCATCCCCGTGCGGACGGGGAAAACAGATGGTGTGATTTCCGATCCATCCTACTTCCCGGTCCATCCCCGTGCGGACGGGGAAAACTCCCTGATCCTGCTGTGCGCTGCGTATGAAATCGGTCCATCCCCGTGCGGACGGGGAAAACGGTGATGACTCAGCTTGTTTCTGTTTGGTTTCGGTCCATCCCCGTGCGGACGGGGAAAACGCTGGGGACTGCGATGAGTTCAGCTTCCGCATCCGGTCCATCCCCGTGCGGACGGGGAAAACGCCGACGATTCGCCGGCCGCGTTCCGATTGTTCGGTCCATCCCCGTGCGGACGGGGAAAACGGGCCAGACCGCCCTGCGGCTCTTTCTCGGCGCGGTCCATCCCCGTGCGGACGGGGAAAACGCGATGGCATTCTCGCGGCAGGAGAACGGTCCCGGTCCATCCCCGTGCGGACGGGGAAAACTCCAGAGTTACCAGTACCGGGTCTCCGCTTCCCGGTCCATCCCCGTGCGGACGGGGAAAACTGTCTGCTCTATTCCGACAATGACGGGGCCTACGGTCCATCCCCGTGCGGACGGGGAAAACTTCAAACTGCCGCCCGCTGTACTCTGGCAGGTCGGTCCATCCCCGTGCGGACGGGGAAAACCTTGGGCCTTGATGTGCGCTCACTCTGTATTTCGGTCCATCCCCGTGCGGACGGGGAAAACAGTTCGCGAAGGCGTTCGTCACCGTCTCTGAACGGTCCATCCCCGTGCGGACGGGGAAAACCGTGCAGACTCCGACCGCTCTTCGGGGGTCATCGGTCCATCCCCGTGCGGACGGGGAAAACCTGAGCGAATGTCGCGTCTTTCGGGTTATAGGCGGTCCATCCCCGTGCGGACGGGGAAAACTTCACTGACACGTTGGGAGATAGCTATTACAACGGTCCATCCCCGTGCGGACGGGGAAAACGTGGCTGTATTCTCTACCCACCCACCCCCATTCGGTCCATCCCCGTGCGGACGGGGAAAACGCTATTGCATCAAGGCCCTCGCGGTCTGTCTCCGGTCCATCCCCGTGCGGACGGGGAAAACTATTCCCCGTACCCGACGCTATATCGTACTCCCGGTCCATCCCCGTGCGGACGGGGAAAACGAAAGTAGATGGGTGGAGTGTGGCAAGTGGAGCGGTCCATCCCCGTGCGGACGGGGAAAACATCAGGAACGTACGAACGTAAGCCGTTGACTGCGGTCCATCCCCGTGCGGACGGGGAAAACACATTGAAATACACCCATCCAAGCGCCGAAAACCGCCGGAAGTCTCCTCGAAATTACACCCGGGCCACTGACAACAACCCGCAACCGTACGCCTTCCCGCGCCCAATGCCCGATTCCACCGCTTCCTGGAACCGCCCGGCATCCGTGACCTCCAGCACCCCTTCGAACTTCACTGCCGCCAGCGTCACCGTCGATCCCTTACGCCGCCCGGTCATCTTCCCCGCAGCATTCGCCGCAACGTTCATCTTCGCAGGCCCAGTCGACAGACCCAGCGGGCGGAACCCGTGCAACTCCCCCTTCCGCACAAGCCACTCTCGCCAGGCACCGTTCCCATTGAGTTGCACCCGCCGCTCCGCCTTGCGCCCATCCTCCGTGGCCACGCAAATGTCACGCGTCGGGTTCGCCACCAGCCGGAAACGAAACCGGCCTGCACCAGGGATGCTCTCCATCAGGGGCTTCATCGTCTTGCAGACGGGGTTTGCGTCCCTGAACCCGTTCGCGAGATAGCCTGATGGCAGGCGAGTCCAATCCGGTACGGAGCGGCTTTGCACCAGTAGCACCGCCTTGCCCTCGCAGCCCGTCTCCAAACGGTAAAGCAAGCCGTGTTCCTGTCGCGCCGGGCCGGTCGTCGCCTCCGGGAAGCACCGGAGCAACGTCCGGTGCATGTCCTGGCAGTCGCTCAGATCTCGACGGACTTCTCGGGATCGAAGATTCAGCAAAAGTCTGGAGAGATACATGTGGGATACTCCTCTGGCTTTGTCGTCGTAGTCACTACCAGCCGCGAACCGAAGCGGCGGCTTGCAAAACAGATCGGAACATCGTTGCGTATCGCCCCAATCGTGCCTGATGTTTCCAGCACAACTTCAACCGGCCCTTCCACTTGCTTTCGTCGCATCAGCGTGACCGAACGAAGTGCCATTTCGAGCGGTTCTTGGACCAGTCCAGGACCGTCGGGGCTGCTCTCCGGAAGCGCGATCGGTAACGCTGGAACGCAACACTTCCGCCCCAGTGCGAGCTGCCACACCGGTCTGCGCAAAGCGCGGTCCAACTGGACAAGTAAGTCTCGCCGGCCTTCCAGACCCACCAGGAAACAGGCATCCATCAGGTAATGGCGAAACGAGAGCACCGACTCTTTGATGCCGCCACCTGCCTTCGCTACATCCTGCGCGGTGTGATAGTCCAACAGGAACGTCCCGGGCTGATCGATCCGAACACCCATCCGCAAGCTCGACAATTCGGCGAGCCGCGGCCACATATCCGAATCGCTCTCGACCCGAGGCTTGCCCAGTGCCGCGCAAAGCAGCCCGACGATGCCGCTCTTCGACGGCTCTCGTCCGGTGTCCCGATGCGTGAAGCGGCTCTGCGTCCCCCAGGATTGAAGAGGTCCGCATAAGCGCATCAACAAGGTGCTTGTCACGCGGCCTTCTCCTGCGTCGCCCGCCCGCAAAGGCGCGCAACCAATTCCTCGAAGTTTTCGACTATCGAAGCAATGGACTCCAGTTCCTGATCGTCCAGCGTCCACGCCACAACATCCGTAATCCCATGCGTTCCGAACTTCCGGTTAAGTTTGCCCCAGTATTCGTCCAGCGCTGCCACGGATGCGCGCACCAGGTCGTTTTCCGGCTTGGCCCTAGCTGGCTTCAGAAAGGCATTCGCGAGATTGCACGGCGCGCTGTCCCGGCGGACACCGAGGATGAATGACGGCGGATTGTGCGCTGCCATGCTGTTCTGCTTCCCTGTAGGAATCGATAATGCGAAACCCCTCAGAAATGCCTCCAGCGTGCGATTCGTTAGGTCATCATCGCCGTCCAGATTCTTCCGCAGTAGGTCCAGGTTCACGTTTGCGTACCGGTAATAGCACGCCGAGTTGAACTCGATCGTACCTACCATGTCCGCGCCCGCATTGTCGTCCGGCTGAAGGTCGTCCACCGCCGTGTAGTAGTCGAACTCCACGCTCACCCGGTTCGTGGAGAGAGCGTGCGCGACCTGCGCCGCTGCGTCTACGGCGTCCTCCGGCAAATCGGCAAGCATTCGGCCGAACAGCGCCAGATCCGCGGCTCGCTTACCCTCCAGTTTGGACTTCAGCGTCGCGGGCGCATCCACCTTCTGCTTTTTCTTGTCCTTTGATTCACCCTGGGACAGGAGTGAATCCCAGTTGTCGTTTGCCCAGCTCGCCAGATTGGCCAACTCGTCCTTCGAGAGATAGACAAGATAGCGGGTCAACCCCGGACGCTTCTTGTCTGCCTTGATCCCGAGGGCCTCAACCGCCGCTTTTGCCGCTGTGGCGCATTCTTCGGCCGTCCTCCCGTCCCTCTGCAGCAACCCCGCAACGTGATCCGACGCGCGCTTAGTACGTACCGCAAGTTCCTCAGGCGTAACTAGGCTCGACGTTTCAAAGTGTTTCCGCGTGGCTCGCTTCTGGCACTGGCTGGAGATCCGAGCCCGGCGGTGTCCTCCGAACTCGCAGTCCTTGGGCGAACCCGTATCATCCCGATTCAGATTCGACGGGGAAAAATTCTGTAATACGTGTAGTTCAATGAAGCTCATTCCTCTTCTCCTTGTTCCTTTTGAGGCAGTCTGCCCCAGAAGTCCTTTGCCCACCGGCGCTGAACCCAGCGCCCCTCCGATTCCCATGCGAGCAGATCTCTCGCTAAGCTCCTCCAGTCGATCGTCTGGCCTTCTGTCGCAAGCCGCACGATCAAATGCCGCAAATGCTCCGGCAGATCATCGCCGTGAGCGTTTAGCAGTGCGGTGAGGCGACGCTCGATACCGTTCCGTGCCCTTTCGTTCCTGCTGCAGAGGTTGGCAAGCGATCTGCCAAGCGACTCCTCACCCGGAAAATTCACGCCGGCAGGCTTCGACGCCGCGAATAAACCTGCCACCAGACAGAATGTCCGTAATCGGTGCTCGTTCTTCTCGTTCAGAAAGGTGCCAATGTATGGATAGATCGCGAAATCATTTCCAGGAGGACTCCCAAGGCTTCGGCGCAGCACGGCGAGTGCTTGCAGGTCCTTCCTCTCCGCCATCCCGTACAAATGGTCTACGAATGCTTCGTGCTGATTATTCAAATGCAGTGACCTCCTCTTGTTGCGGTGCTTGATTCTTCAGTAATCTCCAAATCTGCGTCTCTAGACCTCTTTCAGAAACGGCCATAGCCGCAAGAACCCGGGCGGTTCCCGGCAAGCCCCCAGCGAAAAACTGGAATTGATTCCGAACTGATGATCTGATGGCATCGAACCACGCCTGCATCCGATGTGCGCCCTCAAGCGGCAGTTCGCCTTCGTCTCCTTCGATCGGAGTGAGTTGTGCCAGTCCCCGCAGCAGCATGCCGAATTGACTTTCCAGATCTGACCAGTACCCACGGAGGGCTGCGTCCAAATGCGGTGTATTCCTTGTGGTATTCATCCCGAGTCTCTCAAGGGTTCCTCGAATCGCCTGCCGCAGCCAAAAAGCGCCCGACTCAGCCGCGCCGAGGGCCGCTTTTAGTTGTTCGGTGTACTCGGGACTGGCGAGGAATACGGCTGGAAATTCCAGATTCTCCTCTCGCCAGAGGAGAATATTTGCCTGGTCCGTTGCTTGGCCGAAGGCCATCACATCGAACCACCCTTGTTCCAGAACCCCGCTTCTGCGTAGAGCCGCAAGCCATTCGAAGTGATAGGGGCGTCGCGTTACCACTTTGGAATTCTCTTCCTGGCGCTGCGGCGAGAAGAGCGCTCCGGAATCCCTCCAGATTGCCCGCTCGGGAGACAGGCGGATCGGCAGCCATCCATCCCGAATGTTCTTCGCGTCTTCCATTTGCCGGAACGCAACGTATGGTTCCCGGTACCGGAACGGCCATGCGGAATCGATCTGGTTGCCTTTGAGAATACTCACCCCGTCAACGCGAAGGCCTCCATCGTCTGCCTCTACTGAGCGCAAAAGGACGCGGCGAGCCTGAAACGTCATCAGGTCCCTTAGGCCCTCCGGCATGCGATCTGACGGAGCTACTGGTTCCTCACGCTCCCACGCAGGCCGGTCGCCGTTTGCTACTGGGAACGGGATTTCGCGTTTTGGATCGTACTGCGTCAGGTTCAGCAGCAACGTCTCGAAAAGTGTTTTGCCCTTCACGAGAATCATGAGACCGGCTGCGATTGGTGCTCCCTGCGCGGATCGATGCTCCTTTGCGTCGAAGCTCACCAGTCCTCCCACGGCAAATGTTTGAAGAGTCAGTAAACCTAACGCCGCTGCCCCGGCCTCCACCACCATCCCGGAGTCTTCGTGCGTGTGGTCGAACAGGGTGTCATTGTTCCCGGCCGCCCGCTCCGGAAACAACTTCTGAATCGGTCCGAAGTATGCATCCAGCCCAGGTGTCTGATAAAACGGTCGCTCGGGATGAAATAGATCGAACCGGTCGGTCCATCGGCCTAGGTACGCGTCGATTTCGTCAATTGGGAACATCTTCCTGTCCCGGAGATCCGCCCAATCGTGGGGTTGTCTCATCGGCAGTGCTGAAGTGAGCAAGGCCAGCAGCAATCGGTACACGGCTGCCGTCCGCAGCGGAGAGTCCGAAGCAATACTGACCAGGGTTGGGGCGTTGACGATAACATCGCGCAACGAGTAACTCTCAACCCTGCCACTAAACGAAAGGCAGGGCACAAAAGGTTCACAAAGGAGATTGAACTGTCCCATTCGCTTTGCTCGTAATTACTTTCACTTCTGATTTGATCCTAACCCGGGTCGCTCCAAACAGAAATAGTCACATGGTTCTAGACAGTACTACGTTCGGCACACACCTAACTCGCGATCCAGGTGCAGATGCAGGTTACCGACCTGGCCCGAGCGCGAACCCTCTAGCCGCAGAAGGTGCGCACCGGATAGCACACTACACTCGTTCCACGCCCTAGGGAGTGATTCTTCCGGAAGTTCATCCCCTCGTCTCAGCGGCAACTGCACCGAGTTCTCCAACAATCGCCGAAGCTGGTCTATCTTCGGTTTCTCGGACTCTTGAACCGCAATGTCGCCGTCGGGATCGAAGCTTAAGCCGCCGTTCGCATTCGGAAACAGCACAATGAAGGTCGCAGAGGGACGAAGGAGTCTCGTTCGAGCCATCGCCTGGTTCGCGTCGGCCACGTTGACGGCCAGAGTCAAAGCGTCGTCATGAGACGGCGGCCGGATGTACGCCTCTTGCGCCGCCTGTCTTTCCTCCAGCAGGTTTTTATTGAGTTCGCGCTGAGTGGCATCCCAAAAAGCCGAGAGTTCTTGCCCAATATCCGGCTTGACTGCATCCGCGCCATAGATTCCTTCTATTAGCGCTTCCGTCTCGTCAGGCGTGCGCAGTCGAGAACGGTCCCGAATCGCCAGCCAGGTCCGGAGCAGAATGTGCGGCTCATATACATACGCGGACGTGCCAAATCGTGGAAGTTCACCGTCAAGATCTGGTCGTATCACCCAGGCCTCGGGCCGTGGAAACATCGGGTGCGGCGTTCGCGCGTGTCTGTGAACACGCCCGATTCGCTGGAGCAACAGGTCTATCGGCGGTAGTTCCGTGACCAGAAGGTCGAAGTCCAAATCCAGGCTCTGTTCGATAATCTGCGTCGATATGACAATCGAACGGAATGGGCGAGGCTTGTCGCGCCCAACGCGCGCGATTACTCTTGCGATCTTCGCCTGTCGGTCCTTCATCAGGAACCGGGAATGGACAAGTTCTACCTCACCCGGAAATTCGTCGCGTAATAACGCGTAGAGCCGCTGCGCTGAACTTACCGTATTCGCAATCACCGCTATGTTTCCGCCCGCCGCAAGTGCATCGCGCAACGTTGGAGTCAGCGCGCCCGCATCCACTTGCCGCAGTCCTACGTCGCGCGGAGGCAGGCGCGGCTCAATATGAACTGAGGTTGATTTCTTTTCTGAAACGCTCGTGATTCGCGGATAAGCGGCGGTGTCCTGACCTTCTGTTCCGTCGCCGAGTCCGCTTCGATACGCGGCAATCAGGCCTTGCCTTCGGGAGGCGGGCAGCGTTGCCGACAACATGATCACAGGCATTTGAAGTTGTGCCGCCCACTCGAGCAAACGATCCAGCAGCGTACTCATGTACGTGTCGTACGCATGCACCTCGTCGACGATCAGGACCTTGCCTGCTAGCCCGAACAACCGCACGAAGAAGTGCCGGCTGCCCAGAACCGCCATCAGGCTCTGATCGATCGTCCCCACGCCGTAAGGAGCCAGCAAGCCCCTCTTTGCCTGTGCGAACCACTCGCTGGCAATCACGCCCGGTTCATCGACGCCACCGGTTGCAACCAGTCGGAAATACTCGCGCCCCGTCGCCTTCAGCCGCTCGTAGTCTCTAGAAAGAGACGCCTGTCCATGCAACAGAGCAAGTACTCGCGGCGTTGAATCCAGTGCCTGCCGTTGCAGCATCGCCTCGATACGTGTGAACATCTGCTCGCTCGTCGCCTGAGTAGGAAGCGCAAAATAGAGCCCGTCAAGTCCCAGCGAGGAACGGAGTTGCTCGCCCGCTGCACACGCCGCCTCCGTCTTACCGTCCCCAGTCGGTGCTTCCACGAGCAGGAGGCACGGCCCCGTTGCGCTTCGGGCGAACTGCAGCACCCTCTGTTGCAGATCGCTCGGCCGCTCGATCTCAAACAGCTGTGAGAAAGTTTCGATTGGTGCCGCGGCTGGCCTTGGAACCCAGCCGAGTTGCCTCAGCGCGTTTCGCGCTAGTTCGCGCGCCTTACTAAGATATTCCGTAGCAGCAGTTAGCTCGTCCGAATACGGAAAGAAATCATCGTTCGACGCAATCCAGTCCGCAATTGAAACGAAACCGGCAACCAACACAGCGGCACCCACGCTCATATCTTTCGCTGGCGGGACCGAGTCTTTCGCCGTAGCACGAAGGATCTCATCCAGAAGCGCGAACTGAGTTTCCCGCCACTGCGGCCCTCCGGTTTGGATACCCGAGCCATCTAAGCACTCCTCGGCGCTAATAAACCTGCCGTGATGGCCGCCGATTAGGCACGCGATCAGAAGCGAGTCAGTGAAGGACCAATTGCGGCAATCAAGATAAGCCTTGAGGATACGCGCACTGGAAATGCCGTGAGGTATCTGAGCGGATGCTGCCTGCCATTTGTGCGGCAAACCCGTATCTGTGAGTTTCTGATATCTCCCCCTGTCGTAGCCCTGAAATGCCGGTGTCAGTTTGCCAATATCGTGTGCTCCCGCAAGCCATACGACAAGCGAACGTAAATCGTCTGCATCGAGCCCGGTCCCATTTTGGATTGTTCGCTGGATCGAGGGAACGCCCTGATCCCAAAGCTCATCGGCCACGGCAAGGGTATCGAGCAGATGATTTCGCAGCAGGTGGAATTGATATTGATGCTCGCGGCCTTTCCGTTTGGCCCAAGCGAACGCCAGAGGATTAGAATGCAAACGGCAGGCTCCCTAAGAGAGGAGTATGCAATTTCTGGTGGCTCACCGAATGAGCCACCAGAAAAATCCTACCCCGTTTACACGGGGAAAGTTACCTTAGCTCCGTTACGCTTAGCTCGAAACTACGGTCCATCCCCGGTCAACCGGGGAACACACTCGGATTTTACACGTTTGAAGGCGTTCCGATCAGACGGGGGCAGCCTGATGTCTCGAACCGAGCGAAAAGGGCGGGAGACCAATCCGGAAGATGTTGGTTTCTCCGCAGTCCTACCTACTCCGCGAACTCGGTTTGACCTGACGCCGGCATAGTTCTCGAACTGTCGATTTCGCTATCGCCACGTCGGACCTTCGTCTCCGTCAGGCTCCCCGATCTTATGACTCAGTCCCCGAGTCTCTCTGGGGCGGCGGCGGCGGAGTGATCGGAGCCACTGTGAGTGTCGACAAGTACAAGATTGCGCTCCACCGGCAGGAGCGGTCACAGATGTTAGAAATATATCCCTCTAAACTCTTTCAATCACTTACGCCGTTTCCTCCCCTTCCACCTCACCCCCGCATGCCATCCTCAAACTAGGAAAGGTCCTGCGACCGCCTGGAAAGAGAGAAAACAAGCATGTCTTCCGACGCACGCATCAACGCCTCCCGCGAGAATGGCAAACTCGGAGGCCCGAAATCCGACCGCGGACGCGCTCGCTCCGCTGCCAATTCCACGAAATTCGGCTTCTATTCCCAAAAGCCGCCCGTACTCTCCACGGAAAGTCAGGAATTCTATGACAATTACCGCGCGGAAATCTTCGCCTGCCATCAGCCAATCAACAAGCAGGAAGAAGCCATCGTCCAGCTCCTCGTCAACACTCTCTGGCGTATCGATCGCTACGAGGCCGCCCAGGAATACTTCATCGACAACGAAGTCATGGCCCAGGCCGGCGGCCTCGAAGCCAACAATCCCGGCGGAATTCCCGGCGATCTGCGCATGTCCCTCGCCCTGCACCACGTCCTCAGCGCCGAACACGGTGCCTTCCGCGAACTCAACCGCATCATCGCGCGCCATCATCGCACCCAGCAGCGCCTCCTCAGCCAGCTCAAAGACCTCCAGGGCCCTCGCTTCAACTCCGGAGTCAAGCCGCAACCGGAACCGGAAGAAAATTCGGAAAACGAACCTAGAAATGCCGCGGAATCAACACCGCCTGTTCTGCCGGTCATTCCGGTTCTCTGCCGCATCAACCCGGATGACCGCCACTGGCAGGCCCCGGCGCCTGCCGATGTTCTCAAGACGATCCATTCAGCCGGGCCGCTACCCCCGGAAAAGACCATGGCGGCATGAAACCACGCTCCAATTCGGCGCAAGGCGAACGAACCAAGGGAGACCTCTGACTATGCGACGCGCCAATGACTCATGGACGCCGTTGTGGATTCCGGACCATCCTCGACTCTCCCGTCGCGCCGAACCCTCTGCTCTGCCCGCCGATCCCGTCCAGTTCGCCATCGAAAAACTCGGCTTCACACCCGACCCCACGCAATCGGAGATCTTGCGCGCAGCCTCCAGGCGCATCATCCTCTGCATGGGTCGCCGTTGCGGCAAGACGTACGCCATCTCCACGCGCGCGCTCCACTTCGCCCTCACTCATCCGCTCACCGACACACTCATTTTTTCCCGCTCCCAGCGCCAGGCCAACATCCTGCTCGGCCACACTCACCGCTTCCTGGCCAAACTCGCCATCCGCCGCCGCGGCGACGGTCTCAACCCCGACTCGCTCCTGCTCCCCAACGGCTCGCGCATCCTCTCGCTGCCTCCCAATCCCGACACCGTCCTCGGTTTCACGCCCGACCTGCTCATTCTCGATGAAGCCGCTCGCATCCCAGACTCGCTCTATTTCGCCGTATCCCCCATGCTCGCCTTCAACGATCCAATCCTCATCCTGCTCAGCACGCCCAATGGCCGCCGCGGCTTTTTCTATCGCGAATGGACCTCGTCGCAAGATGACTGGCACCGCTTCTTCTCTCCAGCCACCCAGTGCCCCCGCATCTCGCAGCGATTCCTCGAATCCGAGCGTGCCAAGAAACCGGAAATGTTCTTTCGCCAGGAATATGAGTGCGAGTTCCTCGATGCGGCCGGCGCCTTTTTCCCCGAGTCTCTGCTCGAACGCGCCATCGACCGCTCGCTCGATCCCTACACGCCGCCTTTTGCCAACCTCAACGCGTTTCCTCGGGAAACGAAACAGCGGACATTCTTTGTCGGTGTCGACCTGGGCCAGGCCGTCGATTACACCGCCATCACCGTACTGGAGCGCCTGCAACTCATGGGTCAGGAGCGCGACCCGGTCTACCTCACTTTCCCCGAGCGCTGGGAATACCGCGTTCGCCATATGGAGCGCTTGCCATTGCAGACTGCTTATCATCAGGTGGTCGATCACGTGGTCGCGCTCGTGCAGCGGCTCAAAGGAGCCGCCATGCTCGACCGCATCGAACTCGTCATCGACGCAACGTCAGGCGGCATGCCCGTAGTCGAGATGTTCCGCAATGCGCGTCCGCAGTGCGGCATCACGCCGGTCAGTATCACCAGCGGCGATTTCGTCTCCACGTCCGGCGGCACACACCGCGTCCCCAAGCGCGACCTTATGAACCGCCTGCACCTCACGCTTGAGGACAACATCCTTCGAATTCCGTCCAAACTCCCGGCCCTGGAGGCTTTCAGCGAAGAGTTCTGCAACTTCCGCCTCCGCTACACCCAGAAAGGAACCGATACCTACTCCGCCGAGGGCCGCATTCACGATGACCTGATTCTCTCCCTCGCACTCTCCACCTGGCGTGCAACGTAGCCGGCGGCCTCCGGCCCGCGTCCTGATGGTCCTATAAAGCATCTAAATGCTAAACTGAGTATTTCCACAATGACATACGATCTCGTCATCATTGGTAGCGGCCCCGGCGGCTACTCCGCGGCGGTGCGCGCCGGTCAATACGGCCTGAAAACCGCCATTGTAGAGAAGGATGCAAAGCTGGGCGGTACCTGCTTGCACGTCGGATGTATTCCGACCAAAGCTCTGCTCCACACTGCGGATGTGTGGGAATATTTCCTGCACTCCAAGGATCAGGGCATCTCCTGTGAGAACCCGAAACTCGACTATCCGGCCGTCGTCAGCCGCAAGAACAACATCGTCAGCAAACACGCCAAGGGCGTCGAGTTCCTGATGAAGAAAAACAAGGTCGATTGGATCAAGGGCTACGGCACGCTTAAGGGTGGCGGCAAGGTAGAAGTGAAGGGCGCCGATGGCAAGGTCCAGACGCTCGAAGCAAAGAACGTCATGATCGCCACCGGCTCCGTTGCGCGCATGCTTCCGGGCCTCGAAGCGGACAACGATTCCATCCTCACCAACATCGAAATTCTGAACCTGACCTCCGTTCCCAAGACCCTCGGCATCATCGGTGCCGGTGCGGTTGGTGTGGAGTTCGGCTCCATCTTCAATCGCTTCGGTACGAAGGTCACCATTCTGGAGATGATGCCGCGCATTGTTCCTGTCGAGGATGAAGAAGTCTCGAAGGAACTGGAGCGCGTCTTCAAAAAGACGGGGATCCGGGTCGAAACGGGCGCTAAGGCGGAGAACATCCAGAAGACCGGGAAAAGCGTGAAGCTCACCGCCACGCTGAGCAACGGCAAGAAGGAAGAGATGGAGTTTGACAAGCTCCTGATTGCTGTCGGCCGTAAGCCCAATACCGATAACATCGGTCTCGAAAACGTGAAAGGTGTCAAATCGGATCGCGGCTTCATCGTCGTCGATGAGTTCCAGCGCACCGGCGAGCCCGGCGTCTACGCCATCGGGGACGTTGTCGCCGGAACACCGCAACTCGCGCACGTCGCAACAGCGGAAGGTATGGTCGCGCTCGATCACATCACCGGACGCAAGGCGATCCCGATCAACCGCAACCGCATCCCGGGCGCAACCTACACGGAGCCCGGCATCGGTAGCGTCGGTCTCACCGAGGCGCAGGCAAAGGCGCAAGGCTTCAAGGTCAAGGTCGGCAAGTTTCCGTTTGTGGCGAACAGCAAGGCCACCATCCTCGGCCAGCATGATGGTTTCGTAAAGATCGTCGTCGATGAGAAGTACGGCGAAATCCTCGGCGTTCACATCATCGGGCCGCACGGCTTCGAACTCATCTCGGAAGCCGTCACCGCCATGGAAGCGGAAGCGACAGTAGAAACGCTCATGCACACGATTCATGCCCACCCCACGCTGTATGAGGCGCTGGGTGAGGCGTTCAATTCCGTTTACGGCTTGCAGATTAATGCGTAAGTGTGAACTCCGGGATCTCGGGCGCATCGGATACTCCGAAGCTCTGGAATGGCAGCATCGCCTGGTAGAGCAGCGGAAGCAGGGGCTTATCCCAGACCAGCTTCTGTTCCTGGAGCATCCGCACGTCATCACTCTCGGACGCAACGCGCATTTGGAAAACCTGTTGGCAACGCCGGAGTGGTACGCCGGGCAGGGAATTGAATTGCACGAAACAAACCGGGGCGGCGATGTCACCTATCACGGCCCCGGCCAGCTCGTCGGCTATCCGGTATTCGACCTTCGGGACTGGAAGCGCGATGTGGTCGCATACGTCCGGGCAATCGAGCAGGTCATCATCGATGCCCTGGCGCAGTTCGGCATCGAAAGTGGCCGCACCCAGGGTGCCACCGGCGTGTGGGTCGGTGATGCGAAGGTCTGCGCCATCGGCGTCCACATCAGCCGCTGGGTCACGTCCCACGGCTTCGCGCTGAATATCGACACGGATTTACGGTACTTTCAATACATAGTGCCCTGCGGGCTCACCAAGCCCGTTACATCGGCGCGAACGCTCGGATGTAACGCGTCACGGCAAGAAATTGCTGCCGCAGTGGCGGAACAGTTCTCTAACCATTTTGGGTGCGAGGTGCTGCAGCCCGCACTCGTTTCAGAAAGGATCTCATGATCGACGTCGTAATGCCCCAGATGGGCGAGAGCATTGTGGAGGGCACGCTCACCAAGTGGTTGAAGAAGCCCGGCGAACACGTAGAACGGGACGAGCCCCTCTTTGAAATTTCGACCGACAAGGTAGATACCGAAATCCCCTCACCGGCTTCCGGAAAGCTCGGAGAAGTGCTCGTGGAAGAAGGCAAGACGGTGGCGATCAACACGGTCGTCGCGCGGATTGATGATGCCTCCGGCGCGGATGACTCTGCTGCCAAGGCGCCTGGAGTAAAGGAGCCGCCGGCCCCAGCCGTGCCGCCGGAAGACGCCGCCAAGGATGTGCCGCCCCAACCGGCACCCCAGGTACCTCAGCCGTCCGGCGCTGGACCCTATCCGGCAACGCCTGGACCTGCTCCGGCGGTCGCTGCAGAGGAGCCTCAAGGCCCACTCTCCCCCATCGTGCGCAAGATGGCCCGCGAGTTCAACATCGACCTGAAGCAGGTCCGCGGTTCAGGCGCGGGTGGACGCATCACCAAGCAGGATGTGGAAGCATACATGGCCTCCCAAGGTGCGCGCACCGTTGCCGCCTCGCATATCGAAGCGCCTGCAGCGAAGCCAGCGGCCCCGGCCGCAACGCCCGCTGCTCCGGCGCCGCCTCTTCCCGCCTCAGCCCCCGCGCCCACCCCAACTGCTCCGAGCGCCCTTCAGGCCCGCACCCGTATCGAGCCGATGAGCACCATGCGCCAGAAGATCGCCGAGCACATGATCTTCAGCAAGCGCACTTCGGCGCATGTCACCACGGTTCATAAGGTGGATATCACGAAGGTGGCCAAGCTCCGCGATCGCAACAAGGCCGAGTTCCAGGCCCGCCACGGTTTCAGCCTCACCTACTTGCCGTTCATCACTCGTGCTGCTTCGGAAGCCTTGCGCCAGTTCCCGATCTTAAATGCATCGATTGAAGGTGCGAACGTCCTCTATCACAACGACATCAATATAGGCATAGCCGTTGCTCTCGAAGGTGGCCTCATCGTTCCGGTCATCCGGAACGCGGACGAGAAGACAGTCGTCGGCCTGCAGCGTTCCATCGTAGACCTCGCGACTCGCGCCCGCTCCCGCCAGTTGAAGCCTGACGAAGTGACGGGCGGCACCTTCTCGATTACCAACTTCGGTAGCTTCGGCTCCGTCTTCGCAACCCCGGTAATTAACCAGCCGCAGGTGGCCATTCTCGGTGTCGGAACAGTGGAGAAACAGCCCGTCGTCATCGACGATGCGATTGCCATCCGCTCCATTTGCTACCTCGCGCTCACGTTCGACCATCGTCTGATTGACGGTGCTCTCGCCGACCAGTTCACCGGCAAGGTGAAACAGATCCTCGAGAATTGGAATCAGGAAGTCCTCTAAGCGCTGCGTTACGGGCCGGTGACACGCCGGCCCGTGCGCCGATCGTTAAAACAGAAAGTCGAAATCAACCGTAAATCGCCGCCCGCGATGGCCGAAGAAGTAGCCGTGCGCCGGGTCGCCGATGTTTGATCGGACTGCTTCGGGATTGAAGTGGTTCGTGAGGTTGAAGCCGGTCACCGACAGCCGGATCGCGTACTTCGGATTGATTTGCAGGTCTTTCGAGAACCGCGAATCGATCGACACGAAGTTCGGGAAACGGGTGGAGTTCGGGATTCCTACATACCGCTGGGCGGCGTCCGTTTCGATATAAGGGAAGCCGCTTCGGTATTCCATCACGGGGGCAATTTGCACCTTTCGCGGGAACACTAGAACACCCCAGGTGAGGAAACGGTTCGGCAGGTCCGTTCCCAGCGTGCCGTAACGATTCTCGCGGATGAGAGCAGCGGGCACGGTTCCCAGAAACCGGTCGAAATCATTGAGGTCTCCCCGGGCACGGCTCCGTACATAAGAGACGAAAAGCTGGCGGTCTTCCCGCAGCTTGATCTGTGCCGTGAGATCGAACTGGCGGTATTTCGATGACCCGGTGCCCTCCAGCAGGAAGGCTCCGCGTTGGGTTTCCGGATCCGGCGGAACCCGATCGAGAATCACCAGGCCGTCGGCCTCGTTGCGCAGGTACGTTGCGCGCAACCGTAGGAACTTCGTCACAGGTTGCTCAATTTGCAGGCTCGATACGTTGCTGCGCGGCGAGAAATTTCCATCAATCGGCTTTTGCGATACGAATGGAGATCGCACACGGCTTTGGCCAAGAGTATTCAAAAACAGGAAGGGACCGCTGGTGATGTCGCCCGCCTCATCATAGGCCATGACAGTCCGGTTAGGGTAACGATTGAACCCATACACGTTCAGCGGAACACGATCGTAGAAGAACCCAAAGCCGCCGCGCACTACCGTGCCGGTGCTTTGAAATGGAGTCCAGGAGAAGCCGAATCGTGGAGCAACCCGGAAGGCGCCGGAGATCTGCTGGGCTTCCGTTCGAACACCCAAGTCGGCGGCGAAGCGCTGCGTCATAATCCAGTGGTCCTGCCCGAAGAACGATTTTTCTACGTCGGAGACGTCAAAAGTCCGTGTCGTTCTTGGGAACGTGATGCGCAGGAGCCGATGGCCGTAGTAGTCTTCAATATCGATTGGCCGCTCGTGGACACTGCCTTCATTTTGGCTGCCGGCCAGATATCCGCCAAGCTTGATGTGGTGGATCCCCAGCGCCTCAACTGGCGCGAACGAGTAGTTCGAAGCTCCGCTGATGCGAGTGGCAGTGCGGTCCTTCTCCGCGAAATAATTGCCGCGATTCCCGGCCGGCGTGATCACCAGATCCTGCGTGCCCTTGCCCCAGGCGACTGCATCGAATTTGGTTGCTGAAAATCGATTTTCCAGCAACCCGCCGCCGAGCGTCAGGCGCTCGATAATCGTGCCCGTGTAGTTATGGGTGCTTGCGTCCGGCGTAGTCGGCAACGGATTGAAGAAGTCCATCGTCAGGTTGCCAAGCCGCTGCGGAGCGATATGAACCGTGCCGGTCAGCAGGTGCTTGGCCGAGGCAATCCAATCGAGTTCGGTAAACGAGTTCAGGCCGGACTGGGTCTTTTGGTTGAACGGAAAGGGCTGAGTGTAGACCGCCGTCTTGCGGGCTTCATATTCGAAGCCTTCGACGAAGAACAGCTTGCCCGCGACCAGCGGACCGTCGAAGTTCAGGCGCGGCGTAGCAGTCCGGAGCCCCCGCATGTGCCAGCTCCGGATTCGGAACTCGGGAAGAGGATCGTTGATTTCCCAATTCCACTTATCTCCGCCCCGCTTAGTCTCGACCGATACCAGGCCGGAAGTGAAGCGGCCGTATTCGGCCAGATAGGCAGTTTGATACACGTTGAGTACATCCACCGTATCGATCGGAACCGTGACGCCGAACTGGCCCGTAGCGGGGTCCGTAACATCCGCGGAGTTGACGATCAGCGCGCTGCGGTTCTCCGGACTGGACGACAAGATGAGACCACCGCCGGGCTCGCGAACGACGCCCGGTGTTAACGGCAGCGCATCGGCTACGGTGGCAGGGCGGCTCGGTAGTTCTTTTGCCTTCTTCGGGGGAAGCTTATTCGGAACCGAAGCGTTCTCTTCCACCTCGGCCACGGTTCCGCGCACTTCTAGCGTATCGGTGCGCGCAAGACTCGGCACGAGCGTCAGATCGAGGACAACTCCTCCCGCGCCAACATCGATGTTTGGCCGGTCGAGGACTTCGTATCCGGGTTTGAGGATAGTGATTCCGTACTGTCCGAGCGCCACATCAACAAGGTTGAGCCGGCCTTGCGCATCGGTTTCACCTTGCTTGATCGCGGTCTGTTTTTGCGTAAGCTTGACCGACGCTCCGCCTACCGGTTTGCCGGCGGGATCGGACACGACCACTTCAACCTGGGCAGCCTGTGCAAACAGCGGAAACAGCACGAACCCGTACAGAAGAGTTTGAAACAAATAACGCACGTTGTTCGCTAGTATTCAGGATACCGTGCCGCCCATGTAGGATAGGAGCATGCAGCAGAATGACAATACCGCTCGCCGCGATTTTCTGAAGGCTACCGTTGCCGGCTTCCCGGCGATTCTCTCCGCCCAGACAGTTACAAACGCCATCAAGGTTGGCTTGGTGGGATGCGGAGGCAGAGGAACCGGCGCTGCATCGCAGGCTTTGGCCGCGGACGATTATTCCGAATTGACGGCCATGGCTGACATTGATGCGGCGAACATCGACCGCTCACTCGAGTCACTCGGAAAGATCTCCAAAACCGCTGCTCGTGTAAAGGTGGATCCCTCTAAGCGATTCCTGGGACTAGATGCGTTCCAGAAGGTGATCGATAGCAATGTGGACGTCGTATTGCTCGCCACGCCTCCGGGTTTTCGTCCGCAGCATCTCGCCGCGACCGTCGCCGCCGGTAAGAATGTCTTCTGCGAGAAGCCGGTTGCAACCGACGGGCCCGGAATTCGTTCGGTGCTGGCCACGGTGGACAAGGCGAAAGAGAAGAACCTCTGTTTGGTTGCGGGCTTCTGCTGGCGCTATAACAACATGATTCAGGAGACGTTCGATCAGGTGAAGAATGGCGCGATCGGAAAACTGGTCTCCTATTACGCTACCTACTACACGAACCCTGTGAAGCCAATGCCGCCGGCGAGCGCGCGTCCGGCGGGGATGAGTGACACCGAATGGCAGATTCGCAACTGGTACAACTTCGTGTGGCTCTGTGGAGACAGCCTGGTGGAGCAGGCGGTACACAGCGCGGACAAGATCGCTTGGGCTATGAACGATGAAGCGCCGGTGAGTTGCGTTGCTGTAGGCGGACGCACCATTCCGGCCGAGGGCGGCAACATCTACGACCACTTCGAGGTGAATTACATTTACCCGAACGGCGTGCGCGCATTCCTAGCGAACCGGCAGATGGAAGGTTGCTACAACGAGAACTCGGACTATATCCTAGGTTCCGAAGGCACCTGCACCATCGGCCGCGGCCCGGTACCGAGAATTCAAGGTAAGACGAACTGGGCTTACTCAGGCAAGCAGTACAACATGTACCAGAGGGAGCATGATGTTCTGTTCGCCGCCATTCGACGCCATCAGGCAATCAATGATGGAAAGCGGATGGCGACGTCCACTCTGCTCGCCATGATGGGCCGCATGGCCGCCTACACTGGGCAGCAGATCACTTGGGACATGGCGATGAACTCGCAGGAAAAACTGGTGCCGGAGACCATCGACTGGAACGGCAGTCTTGAAGTGAAGCCCCGAGCCTTGCCGGGTGTGACGAAGTTTGTCTAATGCGCAGCCTTGTTTTTCTGGTGGCCTTTACAGCCACCGCACAGACGCCGGTTGACTTCCAGCGTGACGTGGCTCCGATTCTGGAGAAGCAGTGTCTGATGTGCCACGGAGCGCAGAAGGTAGCGGGAGGAGTCAGCGTCGCGTCGCGTAAGGCGCTGCTATCCAAGAGTGTGATTCCGGGCAAGCCGGACGCAAGTTCGCTTTACAACTCGGTGAAGTCGGGCAAGATGCCGCCCGGCGGTCCACCGCTTCCACAGGCGCAGCAGGACGTGTTGCGCCGCTGGATCACCGAAGGGGCGGTGTGGCCGGACAACGTGACACTCGGTTCAGGCACATCGCAGAAGGCGGACGAGCGGACAACGGTTCGTCGAATCCGCGAGAAGATCCTTGCGAATCGCGCCGCCGGAAAGGCAGCACCGTATAGCGTCACGATTCCGAACACGCTGGTTGCATACAATATGGTTCCGGTACCGGCCGGTGAGTTCGACCGCGAGGGCAGCAAGATTCGCGTCGACGCCTTCTGGATGCAGGCGCACGAAGTGACGTGGGATGAGTACCGTCTCTTCATGTTCGCCAATCAGGCCGGCGAGACGACGAATCGCGACGAACGCGTCGATGCGGTGAGCCGGCCGACGCGTCCCTATGTGGAAATGAGTTTCGGCATGGGGATCAATGAATTCCCGGCCATCAGCATGACGCAGCACGCAGCGAATAAATACGCTGAGTGGCTGAGCGCGAAGACCGGCGAGTTCTACCGGTTGCCGACCGAAGCCGAGTGGGAATACGCATGCCGTGCAGGAGGCGCGCCACAGCAGCCTCTAGCTGATTATGCCTGGTATAGCGACAACAGCAACGGCAAGTATCAGAAAGTCGCGTCTAAGAAGCCGAATGCATTTGGGTTGTACGACATGCTCGGAAATGTGATGGAGTGGACGCTCGACCAGTATGCGCCGTACAAGCCGGGGCCACAGACAAACCCGTGGGTGAAGGCAACGGCTCCGTATCCGCATGCGGTGCGGGGCGGATCATGGAACGACCCGTCCAGCGCGGTGAGTTGTACCGAGCGGGTCGCTTCCGATGCGTCTTGGAAGCAGCAGGATCCACAGTTGCCGAAGAGCATTTGGTACATGACTGACGCGCAGTGGCTTGGGTTCCGGCTGGTCCGGCCGGCAAAGGTCCCTAGCGCCGACGAGATGTACCAGTATTGGAATAACGGCGTCGAGCACGATGAGCAATAGGCTGTTCGCGCTGTTGCTATTTACTGCAACGGCGCATGCGGAGCCGCGGCTATTTGAGGCTGTGGAGCCCCATATGGGCACCCTGTTCAAGATCCAGCTCTATGCGAACCGGCCAGAAGATGCGCGTGTCGCTTTCTCGCTGGCCTTCGCGCGCATTGCGCAGTTGGACCATACGCTATCGGATTACGATCCGGGCAGCGAGTTGAACCGGGTCTGCCGGACTGCGGTTCGGAAACCAGTGCACATTAGCGATGAGCTTTACACCGTTCTACAGGCTTCGCAGGATCTGGCATATAGGACAGATGGTGCATTCGATGTGACCATCGGGCCGCTGACGCGGCTGTGGCGCGAGGCGCGCAAGGCTGGCCGCCTGCCCGATACTGAAGCGCTGGCCGAGGCGAAGACGCGCACCGGATATCGCAAGCTGCATTTGGACGGGGTTACGCACCAGATGTTGCTCGACGAACGGGAAATGCGCCTTGACGCCGGCGGCATCGCGAAAGGCTACGCTGCGGATCAGGCACTGTTGCTGATCGGCATGCGAGGGATCAAGAGCGCCCTGGTGGCCGCGAGTGGAGATTTGGCCTTTAGTGATCCTCCTCCGGGACAGAAAGGCTGGAAAATTGGCGTCGTCACGGGAAAGACCCTCGTGTTGCGCAACGGTGCCGTGTCCACCTCGGGTGATTCGGAGCAGCACATGGATGTCGGCGGTAAGCGCTACTCACATATCCTGAACCCCCTGACGGGCACCGCGCTTACAGATACGGTGACTGTCACCGTATTAGCGGCGAAGGGGATTGAGGCGGATGCGCTCGCAACAGCGCTGAGCGTGATGGGTGAAAAACGCGGGCTCCGGTTCCTGCAAGGCCGTAAAGGGGTGTCCGCGATCTTTTCGCATTAGCCGAGCAAGTCGAGTGCGGCCTGCAACTCGCTACGTGTGTGGTTGTCGCCCGTACGCGTGGTGACGTCAATGCCAGCCTTGTACATCTCTCTGGCCTCCTCCAGCTTTCCGAGGCGTTCCAGTGTGCGGCCTGCGTGGTAGTATCCGGCGGCGTAGTCGGGATTCACTTCGAGGAGAGCACGGAACTGCTCCATGGCATCGTCGAGTTCTCCTGAGTTGGCGTACTCCATGGCAAGGCCGTATCTTGCGAACGTGTTTCTTGGGTCCTGCGCGAGCATGCTTTTCAGGGTTTCGGTGCGGTTGGCCATCTGAGCCCATGCTAATATACCGGGGATGGCGTGTCCGTATTTCCTGCCGAAAGCGAAGGCGCAGCATCCTTCCCGGCCTCTGCCGGCGCGCAGCCCTTTGGGTGCACCATACGGCGGCTCCTGTGTAGCGGACCAGCAGCACCAGCCCGATCCGGATGAGCTCTACGACTTCTGCAATGCGGGCTATGCGCGAGGGCGATGCTCCCGGTTCCCGTCAGAAGCGGAGGCCGACGCAGTACGCTTCAGCCTTCATTGCGGCAAACTGCTGTTCATCCTCGAAAAGGATTACGCTCCTGTGCGGCACGGAGAGGCGCAGACTGAGGGGGGCGTGATCGAGGTACAGGCGCGAGCCTTTTCGGACAACCTTTCACGATGAGTCAAAGTCCATTGCCGGGTAAGCCGGTCCGAGAGTCGCTTTCGGAATACTTCGAGATCGCTCTTCCGAACGATGCCAATCCGCTCGGTAACCTGCTGGGTGGCCGTGTGATGCACCTGGTCGATCTCTGTGGCGCGCTGGCCGCGGCGAGGCATTCCCGCAAGCCGGTGGTGACGGCGTCCGTGGATCACATGACCTTCCTGCATCCGGTGCATATCGGAGATCTGATTATCCTCAGGTCTACGGTGAACCGGGTATTTTCCACGTCGATGGAGATAGGCGTGAAGGTCTGGGTGGAGAATCTGCGTAGCGGCGTGGTGCGGCACACATCGTCGGCATACCTGACGTTTGTCGCTTTAGACAACGACGGCAAGCCTAGCGCGATTCCGCCGGTCATTCCAGAGACAGAGGAAGAAGTGCGCCGATTTGACGAAGCCGGCGCGCGGCGCGCATACCGGCTCGCGATGAAGGAACGGACTAGGGAACTCGGGTAGGTTAGCCGATACCTACGCCTTGTACATGTACTTGATGTTGGATTTGAAGAGCAGCAGGTTCGGGCCGTCTTCGCGATTTACTTTCAGTGACCCCTTGTCATACCACTCGATGATGCCGTGCAACTCTTCGCCGTCTTTGAGAACTATGACCATAGGCGTTTTCGACTGCATCTGCTTCAGGTAATAAAAGTTCTCTGCGTTTGTCTGGTCAGGTGGGATCTGTTTTTGCAACGGCTTGCGGCGAATTCCGCCCCCATCCTTGCCTTCCGTTGGCGCAGTGCGCATTACCTTACGTTGATTACCCTCCACAATGCCGTCCTCTGTTGTGAATTTTCGGAGATGGATGGGCGAAGCCCGACTTTAGTCCCATTGAATCACAGCCAACCCTGGCCTGCAAGCTGCCTACGTGTTCTGTTGCAACTCGACTACCAGCGCATCGAGCGCAAGACTCTTCTGGACGTTCCGGCGCAATAGCTCCACCAGTTCATCCACTTTGATCACGGCCTTGCGGATCCACTCGAAGGAGACGGTGCCGGCAATGGCGTCGAGCGCCGGACGCACATCGAAGTTCTTGGCTGTTCCACCATTCTGCAGGAGCACCAGATCTTCCAGAAGAAGATATAAAACCTTCAGGTAATATTCTAATTTCTCCGACTTGCTGGCCCCGAGCGATTCGGAGTACTTAGTCCATTTGGCAAAGGGTGCGAGACCGGCAGCGGCCTCAAGCAGAGCGAGCATCGCGGTACGGCGCTTGTCATAGCTTTCCAGATCGAGCGACAGAGCAAGGCCCGGGCTGCCGGATGCGAGGGCGACCCGGCGGTCGGCGTGGGTCAGCGAACGGGCTTGAGCGAACCCGCGCATCTCGTCTTCGCTCAAAGCGCCAAATTGCAGCATGACGGATCGCGAACGGATGGTGGTGAGCAGGTCATAGGCGTTCTCCGCCGTCATGATGACGATGAGGTGAGAAGGCGGTTCCTCCAGCGTCTTCAGCAGGGAATTTGCGGCCTGCTCATTGGCGCGGTCAATATGATCGATCAGGAACACGCGCCAAGCGCCCTTCAGTGGCTTTAACTGGGCACGCTCTTTCAGCAAACGCATTTGCTGGATCGAGATCTGCCGGAGAGGGCCATCCGGCGGGAAGGTAATGAAGTCAGGATGAGAAGAGAAGAGCAGAGGGTCTTCGGTGCGCTTTTCCGCCGCCAGCTTTTCGCGCTCGGCAACGACGGACACATTGCCAGGGAGACTCAGGTCGTCCTTCTCGATCTTTGCCGCGTCGCCGAGCAGACGCGCGGCGAAACGGCGGGCGAGCGTTGCCTTCCCGATGCCTTCCGGACCCGCAAAGAGCAGCGTTTGCGGAATGCGATCCTGGCGGATCATCTGCTCCAGCGTGTCCTGCGCGGCGGCGTTGCCGTAGAAACCCTCAAACATAGGCTTGCACCACTTCCCAAATCCGTTGAGCGACGACGTTTCGTTCGGCGCGGCCATCGATCATGCGGATACGCTTCGGTTCAAGTACGGCCAAATCGCGGTAGGCCTGGCGGACGCGCTCATGGAACTCCTGCGCCTGCTCGTCCATCCGCCGCTCATCCTTATCCGTCGTATTGCGGTTGCGGGCGTGCGCACGCTGGAGGCTGGTTTCGAGATCGATGTCGATACAGATGGTCAGATCCGGATCGCGGCCGCGAACGGCAATACCGTGAAGCTGCATGACGACGTCCCGGCCAAGACCGCGGCCGGCTCCCTGGTAGGCGAGCGTCGAATCCGTGAAGCGGTCCGACAGGACGACGGCGCCGCGAGCCAGGGAGGGGAACACAAGCTCGTCCATGTTCTGTGCGCGTGAGGCGAAGTAGAGGAGCATCTCCGCGGTCGGATGGAGATCCTGATTTTTCGAATCGAGCAGAATGGCGCGGATTTGATTTCCGATGCGCGTGCCGCCCGGCTCGGCGGTTTCGACCACCTCACGTCCGGACGCGCGCAACCGCTCGGCCAGCAAACGCAACTGTGTGGACTTCCCGCAGCCGTCAGAGCCTTCGAAGGTGATGAAGAGGCCGCGCTGCTCAGTCGTAGACATAGTGCAGAACGGTCTTGAGGTCTTCCCACGCCTCTCTCTTTGCGCCCTGATTGTATGGGCGAAGAAGGTAAGACGGATGGTAGGTCACCATCACGGGAATGTCTCTCCACTTGTGCCAGTTGCCGCGAAGCCGGGTGACACCTTCTTTAGTGCCGAGAATCGCCTTTGCCGCCGTGGAGCCGAGCGCGCAGATGGCCTTGGGCTTGATGACCTGCAACTGCCGGAAGAGAAACTGCCCGCAGATTTCCATCTCGTCCGGCATGGGAGTGCGGTTCTCCGGAGGGCGGCACTTCACTACGTTGCAGATGTACACGTCATCGCGAACGAGGTTGATGCCTTCCTTTTTCGCCGTACCCTCGATCATCTGAGTGAGCAACTGACCGGCCCGGCCGACAAACGGCAGACCTTGCTGGTCTTCGTCCGCACCCGGGCCTTCTCCCACAAAAACCAGGCGGGCGTGCATATTGCCCGAGCCGAATACGATCTTGTTGCGGCCTTCGCAGAGACGGCAACGTTTGCAGTCGCCGATATCCTCGCTAATTTTCGCGAGAGTGTCGTTATCAGGCGTAAGGCCGGGCAGGACGATAGGAGCGGGGGACGGTTTCATCTCGGCAATCGGTTGCGGCGTCGAAGGTTCCGGTTGACGTATCGCGGCAGGCTCGGGCTGCGCTTGCGGGGGGGCGGGTTCGACACGCCACACGCTCTTCACGCCGAGATCGCGATAGAACTCAAGATATCTGCGCAGTTCTTCCGGGTTCATGATGCGGCGGCGTGGAGGGCGAGGCGCAGGCGCAGAGCGTGATCTAAGATCTGATCGGCCACCTGGCGCTTGGGTGCACGAGGCAGAGGAACGTTCTCGCCTGTCTTCAGCACCAGTACAACTTCATTCTCGTCGGCTTCAAATCCCACGTTCTCGCGATT
>CAYXLI010000018.1:33218-116999 GCA_964464925.1 uncultured Solibacteraceae bacterium
TCAGCACCAGTACAACTTCATTCTCGTCGGCTTCAAATCCCACGTTCTCGCGATTGACGAGATTGCCCACGACCATGTCGCAATTTTTGGTTTGCAGCTTGCGGCGCGCTTCGTCGGTCAGGTTTTCGGTCTCGGCCGCGAAACCGATCAGTAACTGATCCTTCTTGTTGCGGCCGAGTTCGGCGAGTATATCCGGGGTCGGATCAAGCTCGAGAGACAAGCGCGCCGCGGTCTTCTTGATTTTCTGTTGAGGGACCTGGGATACGTGATAGTCGGCCACGGCAGCGGACTTGACAATGATGGTCGATTCCTTGAGGTGCTCCATCACGGCATTCCGCATTTCGACGGCGGTCTGGACGTGGATGACCTCAATACCCTTTGGCGCAGGGATGTTTACAGGACCGGAGACGAGGATAACGCGAGCGCCCCTAGCCGCGGCTGCTTCTGCAATGGAATAGCCCATCTTGCCGCTGGAACGGTTCGTGATGAAGCGGACAGGATCGAGCGGTTCCTGAGTGGGACCCGCAGTGACCAGCACGGTCTCGCCTTCGAGATCCTGCACGCGGTTCTGCGTCCTGACGACAGCGTCGGCAATGATGCCGGGTTCGGCGAGCCGGCCGGGGCCTTCTGTTCCGCAGGCGAGCAAGCCTTCCGCGGGCTCTACGATGATGTGACCGCGGCCGCGCAAAGTCTCAATGTTGTGACGAACCGCGGGATGTTCCCACATGTTCGTGTTCATCGCCGGAGCGAGCACGACTGTGCCCTTGAATGCGAGATAGAGAGTGGAGAGGAAATCGTCAGCCAAGCCGTACGCGAATTGGGCCAGCAGATTCGCAGTCGCGGGAGCGACAACGAGAACATCGTTCTCCTGTGCGACTCGAATATGCTCGATCGAACTGGAGAGAGTCTCTTCGGGAGAACCCCCGGACCAGAGTCCGGTGATTACCTTCCTGCCGGTTAGTGCGGCGAAGGTGAGCGGCTGGACGAAATGTTGAGCCGCAGAGGTCATGACGACCTCCACGGTGCAGTCGCGCTCCTGCAGTCTGCGGGCCAGCTCCGCCGATTTATAAGCCGCGATTCCGCCGCCAACGCCGAGGACAACCCGCATTGTGATTAGACGTTCGCGGTGTTCTGCATCATGCCGTCGCGCATCGGATCGTCATACTTGACGAGCCCACGGCGAACTTCTTCCATCGCCGCGACCGTGGCCTTCTTGGACGTGCTCGGCAGGAAAGACCGGGCTCCATTCTGGAGCTGTCGCGCGCGCTTGGCGGCGACAATGATGAACCGGTAGGTGCTAGATTCGGAGTCGTCCGGAATGGAGTACATGGAATTGCGCGGTGTGGTTTCGTACATCGTCCTAAAATCCTTTTGCTTATTGAAAGCTCGCCAGAATTGACTGAATCTGGCTTTCTACCCTTGTTCGCCTGACCCGTTCCGCCATCACGATCGCCTCCAACGTCTGGGTCGACCGCTCCAGATTATCGTTAACGAGCACATAGTCGTACATGCGATAATTTTGGATCTCCAGCGCAGCGGCTTTCAAACGCCGCTGTATCACCGCTTCGGCATCTTCGGATCGCGCCCTAAGGCGCTGCTCAAGAACCTCACGGGAGGGCGCCAGAATAAAGACACTGACGGCGTCCGGGATCGAACTCTTTAATTGTCTCGCACCCTGGACATCAATGTCGAGTACCAGGTCCTTCCCTTCGGCTTTGGCCTTGTCCAGGATGCCGCGGTGAGTTCCGTAGTAGTTCCCAAAAACTTCTGCCCACTCAAGAAACTCTTTCTTTTCAATTCGTTGCGCGAAGTCCTCGCGAGAGATGTAATGATAAGACTCGCCTTCAATCTCGGGTCCGCGGGGGGCGCGGGTGGTGAAAGAGACGGAGAACAGGAGGTTGGGGTCCTTCGCCAGCAGGCGGCCGACCAGAGTAGATTTGCCGGACCCGGACGGCGCGGAGACGATAAAAACGCTGGTGCTCATTCCACGTTCAGCGCCTGCTCGCGCAGTTTTTCGATGTTGGCCTTGGTGGCCAGAGCGAGTTCGGTGATCTCAAGCCCTGCCTCGCCCACGCCGGAGGTCTTCGACAGGATGGTATTGGTTTCGCGATTCATTTCCTGCAGGAGGAAGTCGAGCTTCTTGCCGATTTCGTTCTCGGTGCGGATCATGGTCTCAAGCTGCCGCACATGAATCTGGAGACGCGCAATCTCCTCATGAATATCGCTGCGGTCCGCGAGGACCGCTGCTTCCTGAGCGAGGCGCTGAGGCTCGATACCGGCACCATCGAGAAGGTCGGCCAGGCGGTCGCGCAGGCGCTTGTGGAAACCCTCCAGCGCGCGGCTGCGAATATCCTCCATTTTACAGGCCGCCTTTTGGATGGCTCCACAATGATCCTCAAGTACATGGGCCAATTCGGCGCCCTCGCGATCGCGGAAGCCGTTCAACGTAGCGATGGCTTCGTCGAGTGCGGCGAGCAGTTCGGATTCGAAGCCAGCCGGCAGCTCAATATTCGACTCGTCGGTGAGGATACCCGGAACGCGGAATGCGAGATTGAGATTGATTTCCGGATCGAGGCTGTACTTTTCGGCCATCCCGCGAAACAGGGTGATATAGCTTTCGAGTCGAGCCGCGTCGACGCCGAGGCCTTCCGCCATTCCGGCGCGCGATGCGGAGAGCCGCAGGTCGACGTGGCCGCGATGGATGGATTTCTTCAGCCCGGTGCGCATGGCGCTTTCGAAGGGATCGAACTCGGGGCTCATGTGGAACTGGAGGTCGAGGCCGCGATGGTTTACGCTCTTGAGGCTGAGGGTGACTTCGTAGGTTCCAATGGTGCGCCGCACCCGGGCGAAGCCAGTCATGCTTCTGATCATCAGACTTAACAGTGTCTCATCTATTTCTGGCATAAACTACCTGCATGCACGAAATTCAGGTGGCCTACGCCTGATGACCCTGACGCCGCGGCAGATCCGCAGCTTCTGGGCAGCCTGGGGCGGATGGGCACTGGATGGCATGGATTCCTTTATCTATGCGCTGGTGTTGTTGCCTGCGATGAAAGAGTTGCTGCCGCCTTCGGGGATTGCGGCTACGGCAGCGAATACGGCGTACTACGGCGGATTGCTGTTCGCTCTGTTTCTGGCCGGCTGGGGACTGGCGTTCGTGTGGGGACCCGTGGCCGACCGCTTCGGGCGCGTGCAGACGCTGATGCTGACAATCCTCTGTTATTCGCTGTTCACCTTGTTGAGCGCGGTTGCAGCGAACGTCTGGCATCTGGCTGCGTTCCGGCTGCTGGCCGGGATCGGCATCGGCGGAGAGTGGACGCTGGGCGGGATTCTGGTAGCGGAGGAGTGGCCGGAATCACGCAGAAAACAAGGCGCCGGCTGGATGCATACGGGCTACTACTTCGGCACGTTTCTGGCGGCAGCGTTGAACTATACCGTTGGGGCGGCATTCGGCTGGAGGGCGATGTTCATCGTGGGAGGTGCTCCGGCACTGCTGGTGGCGTTCATTCGTTACGGCGTAAGTGAGCCCGAGCGATGGCGGAACCGGATGCACAAACTGACCGCATTCGAATCATTCCGGGCGCTGTTCTCGCCGGAGTACCGGCGAAGGACCGTTCTGAATGCAGTGTTTCTTCTGATCTCGATGATTGGGTTATGGGCGGGGTCCGTGTATGTGCCGGCATCGGTGACGCAACTCGCAGTGAAACAGGGCTGGACGGATACGCAGGCGGTCCGGTTAGCCTCTTTTGCGACGATGCTGTTATCGGCGGCGACGATACTCGGGTGCCAGCTGGTGCCGGTGCTGGCGGACCGTATGGGAAGACGGGCCATGCTTGCGTTCTACTTCGTGCTGATGGCGGTGTTCATCGCGCTTGGCTTTGGATACTTTTTCTACGGGCCTGACGGGTTGTATCCGTTCATTGCATGCCTGTTCTTCCTGGGACTGGGCGGAGCCAATTTTGCGGTGTATACGCTTTGGCTGCCGGAACAGTACCGGACCGAGTGCCGAGCGAGCGCATTCGCATTTGCGACCTCATCGGGGAGATTTGTGGCTGCGGGCGCGACCTTTCTGGTAGGCGCGGGCATCGCGCGGTATGGCTCGCTGGGAATGCCGGTGGCAACGACCTCGATTGCATTTTTGATTGGTCTGATCCTGCTGCCGTTCGGCGAGGAGACAAAGGATAAGGAGTTGCCCTCTTGACGCTTGTGGATCTGTTTGACCTTTCCCTGGTGGGACGTCGCGATGTGGTTGCGCTGGAGTGGCAGGGACGGGAGTATACGTTCGGCGATGTGGAGACCAGGAGCAATCGGGTAGCTCAGTTGCTGCTAGCGCGCGGGTTCCAGAAAGGCGATCGCGTTTGTGTGCAACTCGCCAACTGCATCGAGATGATCGACCTGTTTCTGGCGTGCGTGAAAACGGGAGTCATCTTCGTGCCGGTGAATGTCCTGTACAGGGAGCGGGAGATTGCACATATTCTCGACGATGCGGAGCCGAGGGAGTTCGTGCAGCGGCTGGAGTGGTTCTCCGGTGCAGCGGAGATGCCGGGTGAGAGGCCGCGTATTGCACTGGATGGCGAGACTGCCGCGGGCATCATTTACACATCAGGCACGACGGGGGCGTCGAAGGGTGCAGTGCTTTCGCACAATAATTTCGCAGCGAATGCGGTGAATCTCGTGACGTGCTGGCAGATATCCAGTGCGGACCGGTTCCTGCTGGCTCTGCCGCTATTTCATGTGCATGCATTGGGGAATGGCTTGCATTGCTGGCTGATCAGCGGCTGCCGCATGCGGCTGCTGGAGCGGTTCGAGCATCAGAGGGCTGCGATTGAGTTCATGGATTTTTCTCCGACGCTGTTCTTTGGTGTGCCGACCATGTATGTGCGGCTGCTGGATGTGGACGCGCAGACTGCCCGGAGGATCGGGGCGGGTATGAGGCTGTACGTGTCGGGGTCTGCTCCGTTGCCAACGCAAACATTGGAGGAGTTTCGCGCGCTCTATGGGCACACGATCCTGGAGCGGTACGGGATGAGCGAGACGCTGATGAACATGAGCAATCCGTATGTAGGCGAGAGGCGGCCCGGGAGCGTGGGGCTGCCTCTGCCGGGCCTGTCGGCAAAGATTATGGACGGAGAGTTGTACCTGAAGGGTCCGAACGTGTTTGCCGGGTATTGGAAAAGAACGGAGTCGCCGTTTGTGGATGGATGGTTTCGGAGCGGCGATTTGGCGACGGTTTCGGAAGATGGCTATTACACTCTGACGGGGCGGCGGAGCGAGCTGATCATTTCGGGTGGGTTCAATATTTATCCACGTGAGATTGAGGAATTCCTAATGGAATTGCCTGGGGTGAGAGAGGCGGCTGTGAAGGGGCGGCCGGACCGGTTGCGAGGCGAAGTGCCTGTGGCGTTCTATGCGGGGGAGGCGGAGCCTGGGGCTCTGGAGGTTGCGTGCAGAGAGAAGCTGGCTTCGTTTAAAGTGCCGCGGGCGTTTCAGCGTGTGGACAAGCTGCCGCGGAACGCGATGGGGAAAGTGGTCAAGCAACAGCTCTAAGATGGGGTCAGACCCCAAGGGTTAGCTTACAGTTTTTTACCTGGTGAGGCGGAGGGCCCAGGCTGATCTGGTGACCGGGCCGAATGCTGTGTCTCCCAAGGAGTGAGGGAGTTTGTCGTCCCGCAGGTCTGTCCAGTAGAAGGGCAGGTCGGCATGGAACCAGTTGCGATGGTCGGAGGCCAGCCAGCCGCGCTCGATTACTTTGCGGATGGCGTCATCACGCGTTAGTTTTTCGCCGAAATATGCGGCGAGTGCTACGGCGGCTTCGCCCCGGGTGATGGGCGCATCGGGAGAAGCGTGCAGATCGGACCCGAGCGGATACCAGCCCCGAACGGCCGCGAGTTGAATTGCCGCGAATGCGGGGTGGCTGGTGCGGAGATCGTCGAACCACACGAGAGGAACTCCAGACTTCGCGAGATCGGCCTGAACGTTTCCCCCATCGGGGAGAGCGTTGTGTTCGATGGCGAGTGCCGCGATGGTTCCTGCTGCCTCGCCGACCATCCACTCGATGGGATGCAAACGGAAGGCGCCGTTGGTGAGGTGCGTGATTCCGATGTTTTTGCCGGCAGGCAGGAAGTTTACAGGAGTGCGCGGTAGCAGCGCGCCCATCGGGATCTGGAACGGCTTGGGCATCATCATGCGGCCTCGCTCATTCGCTCCACATGGATGAATGTCGACCATGTAGAAGCCAATGCCTATGGAATCGTCGAACCAGCGGGCGCGCGGACCCTTTTGATACTCATCGACGATGTCCTGCTCCACTACGCGTTTTTGCGCAAGCATCCGGCGGGATTCACGGATGTAAGGATACTTGGAGAAGCCATCTTGTGTGCCCATTACGTCGGGCTTCAGGGCGAGTTCCGGATGCTGGAGGTCATGCTGGAGCCAATAGAGGAACGCGAGTGAAGTACGTTTCGCGCGCTGCAGGATTTGCGCGGCTTCGAGCGGGGCCCGATCGAGTAGGGACTCAGCCGCGTAGTCCTGGCGCGGCCAGTTCATCAAGGCGATCTGCGGCAGCCGGGCTCTGAGCCGGCGCCAGTTAAAGAAAGGACCCGGCGACATGTTGTTTGGAATAGGCGGATCTTCTCCATACATCTTGTATTCGAAAGCGCCGCGCCAGCCGAACTCCTTGGGGTAGTTGACGCGTAGGGTGAAATCCTGGCGCTTGACGATCGCGTCATAGTCGGGAGGTTTGGGAATCGGCGGCCCGGACTCGCGACGCTCAATCGCGAAAGGGTAAGTGAAGCTCTGGACGCAGGCTGTGTTGGCCTGATCGGCTGCGTGAGGTTCGTTCGTGGCGGACCTGGCCTCCGAGCCGACGACGTAGGGAAGGTCTGCGAGCGGAAGAAGATCGCCCATCTCGGTAGCGTCGAGCACGTATCGGAAGCGGATTCGCATTGCCTGCTGCTTCTCGAAATTCCAAACGAGCGCGCTGCTGAAGCGATTTCCTTGCTTTTCGAGTGCCACGACCTGGGAGCGGAGCATCAGACGAATCTTTTTGCCGCGGAGCATATCTTCAAGGACCGATTCGCCGATCCTGGGCTCGAAGCAGAGATTCGAAACGTAGCACCTGCCAGGGTTCGGATCGCCCCCGTAGCGGGCGCGAATACCGTCGCGGAATGCGTAGTACGAACGGGTGCCTCCGGAAATTTCGATGAAGCGATTCTCGTCTAAAGCAGAGACGCCGCCGGACGTCGCCTGGCCACCCAGCCAGTCTGTTTCCTCGGTGAGGCAGACCGAAAGTCGGTGGCGCGTGACCGCGAGCGCTGCACCGATGCCGCCCATGCCAGCGCCGGCCACCAGCACGTCACAGGTCACCTCGGACACTTTTGCGGGAATCGACACACGGACCACGGCACTTGAGGGATCGCCGGTGACGGGGATTTTTTGTACATCCACCAGCGTGTAGTCGGCGGCATCGAGGCTCAGCGCGGCCAGGAGTAAGAGATGGCCAAATCGGGCGTATCTACCCATGCGCCTCCTTTCCGCCGCGAATCGAGACCGGCGAGCAGGATTCCGTTTGTGAGGAGTGTGCGTTCAATGGGCATCTGCTCGCGCTTGGTGAGAACGAGATCCTCGAACGCCTTTACGAGAAAGCCCCAGTGCGAGTGAGTATAGAGGCCGATGTAGAAGCAAGTGGCTTGCGGATTGGGCTCGCCCTTCATACGCGCGGCTAAAAGATAGTCGCGCGTTTTGGAATTGAGATGTAGGACGGATGCGCGGAGGCCGTCGCGATAACGGATTTGAAAGGCCTGGGGCTTCTGTCCTTTGTCTTCGGGCGGCGGATTCACTCGCTTGGCTAAAGCGGCCTCGCGGAGGTCGGGAGCGATGTCCCAAACGGCGGGGCCTTCCAGGTAGCGAACTGCTTCGACACCGGTTTCGCCACGTTTTTCGGCGATGCTTTGCATTGCCTCGATGCCGTGATACGCGTGCTCTTCTATGTCGCTGTAAGTGACGGCGACGAACTCTTCTGGTTTGCCGGGCTTCCAAGGAGGCCGCTGCCAACTGAGAGGGACCGTGGAACCGCAAAGGAACGGGATGCGGCGCTCCCGGACAGTGTCATGCATGGCGCGCGCGTCTTTCCAGTCGTAGGCGAGGTACTTGTCACTGAAGAGCGGAGGAACGTGCGAGAGCTTCATGATCTCGTCGAAGTATCGCTTGCGCGGATAAGAGAAGTTGCCGAGAGCCGTGCGCGGGTAGTCGCCGTGTTCGCCGATCACGGCAATGCCGTCGACGCCATGCACGGCTTCACTTATGCTGGAGCAGATGCGGATGCCGTACTCGGCCGCCTGCTCGCGAGCCATATCGTTGAATGGGAACTGATCCACATAGAAATTGACGGTCTGCAAACGGGGACTGTGCCAAGCGCCGTTCAGGCGGTAGCCGTCGAGCAGACGGGAAACGAATACGTCCGCGTGGGTATTGGGTCCGTAGACGTTCATGACGCACGCAACACGCGGCCGGGGCGCGGCAGCAGCGCCATACGCGGCTGCCGCGCCTGTGCTCAATAAAGAAGAAATCCAACTGCGGCGTGTCAAAACTTGATTTTCAACCCGAACTGGAATTGACGCCCGACGTTGCGCTGGCTGGTGACCTGCCCGAACTGTTGCGATGTGACCGTGCCGTTCGGTGAGTTGAACTGCGGCGTGTTGAACAGGTTGTAGCACTCGGCGCGGAACTGCGTGACGATTTCCCGATCCTTCAGCGCGGCCGTGAAGTTCTTCACCATAACCGCATCCACATTGCGAGTGAAGTCATTGCGCACGTCGGGCAGCCGCGGACCGAGGTTGCCGAACGTAAATGGGAGGGCGTTCTGAAATGCGGTAGTGTCAAACCATTTCGCGATGGTTGGATGATCGAGCTTCGCACTGCGGCCGACATTGACCGCCGGTGTGGTGATCGAGATCGGCTGGCCGCTCTGTACGCGCACGATACCGGAGAGATCCCAGCCGCCGAGGACCCAGTTTGCCGGACCGCTCAGCGAGAGCTTGCGGCCGGCGCCGACCGGCAGTTGATATACCCAACTTCCAATGAACTGATGAGGCGTGTCGAACGAGGAAAGCGCCTTGTTCAGCCGGCGATTGTAGAAATCGATGGGCGTGCTGATATCGTCTATCGCCTTGGACCATGTATAGCCAAGCAGAAACGTGAGGACGCTGGACAGGCGTTTTTCGGCCTGTAGAGTGCCGGCTTCATAGCTCGAGTTGCCCGTGGGCGCCAACACCTGCTGCACGCCGCTGTCTCCGGAATACTGGGGGTAGGGGAGGAGCGACTGGCGGCGCGAGATGGTTCGACCCGAGAGCGCGCCGGCTGTGATGATGCCGAAGAACGGGTTCGGCACCTGGTCATTCAGCGCATTGCCGAGCGAGAAGTATTGGTCCGGAAGCTGGTTCAAGTTCCAGTTCGACGCAAGCAGGTGTGCGCCCCGATTGCCCCAGTAGTTCGCCTGCATGACTACGCGGCCGGGCATTTCCCACTGCACTCCGAAGCTCCATAGTTGCACGTAGCCGGACTTATTGCCGAAGATGGGCGCCTGGATTTGAGCGCCCGTGTTGGCCAGCGGATCGCGGTCATTCAGTGGCGGCAGGATGCCTTGTGGAAAAGGATTGCTGATACGGTTCAACGGAGTGAGATTGTTGTCGTTGCTGGTGACCATCGGCGTATCGCGGAACGCTTCAATGGCGCCGAGACCATTGGCCTGAATGTTCCGAGGCACGTAGAAGAGGCCGTAACCTCCGCGAATCACCACTCGATCAATTGGACGATATGCGAAGCCGACGCGGGGAGCAAAATCATGCCACTGCGTTTCGTTCTGATTGATCGAGTTCTCCTGGCCCACCCAGCGAAGCACGCCTTGGAGGTTCGGCAATCCTACCTTGGAAGCCAGCGGATTTGGTGCGGTGGGATCGAAGTACGCGATGCGATTGTACTTTTCGCGATTGCCGATCTGCAGATCCCAGCGCACGCCAAGGTTGAGGGTCAGCTTATCGGACGCGCGCCAGTCGTCCTGGAGATAAAGTGCGTAATAAAGGCCCTGCGTAGAGATCGGATTGATGGCTCGCATGGTACCGCTGGCCGGTGTGCCGAGCAGGAAATCGGCGAATCCGAAACCGCCGTTGCGGCTGGTCTGAGTCGGATTCGGCCCTTGCGTAAAGGCGCGCGAGAAGGTGTAGCTGCCGGAAGGCGCAGTGTTTTGGCCTTCGTTAAAATCGAGGACGCGCCAATCCGCGCCCCATTTCAGATTATGCGTACCGCGGGACCAAGCCACGCCTGCGCGCGTTGCGAACACGTTGCGCGGCTGATACTGCGTGAAGGAGTCCCCGCCATTCGAGATCGGCGCGACATCGGAAACTGTCGCGGACGGGAACTGCTTCACCGAATAGGCAAGGAAAGCGGGCGGGAAGCCAAGTGCTGCGATGTCAAAGCCGTTGGACAGCCCGAACTGTGTAGCGAGTGCGCGGCTGAAAGAGAATTGTGCGGTGGCGAGTAGAGACGGAGTGATTACGCGAGTCAGATCTGCCATCGCCTGATGGTAGGTGTCGGTGGTGCTGCGGCCGCCGCCGATCGGGAGCGGAAGAGGGCCAGGCACAACGCGGACGTCTTTCTGCTGGGAATAGCGGCCGAACAGGCGCGTCTTCTCACCGAAGTTCTGGTCGACGCGGAGATCCCACTTGTCCGTGTCGATGGTGGACTTCGCGGCTTGCACGAAGTTGTTCTGCCCGGTGACCGGATCGCCCTTGGCGTTCGCGGCAGGGTAGTAGCTGGCGATCTTCGCCGATACCGGGTCTATCCGGTTACCCGGGATGATGTTGCTGGGGAATGCGGTCCGCTGCCGTTGGCCGTTGGCCAGCATCGTGGTGGTGGCCGGATCATATACGACGATCAGGCTACCGTCGCTGGCAAACGTTTTCGAGAAGTCTCCGGCTTTTTGGGCATCCGTCGGGACAGTGGTGGTGCTGGTCACGGGGAAGCCCTGGCGGAGACCTTCGTAATCGCCATAGATGAATGTCTTATTCTTCACGACCGGACCGCCGGCGTTCCCTCCGAACTGATGCCGTTTGAAAGAAGGGTTCTTCAGGCCCGCCCGGTTGTTGAACCAGTTGTTCGCTTCTATGAAGCTGTGCCGTTCGAAGTCATAGACCAGTCCGTGATATTCGTTCGTGCCCGACTTGGTGATGACGTTGATGACGCCGCCGGAAGTGCGGCCGAATTCGGCATCGTAGCTATTGGCCTGGACCTTGAATTCCTGCACCGAATCCACAGGGGGATTGATGATGCCGCGATTCACATCGGGAGTGGTGTTGGCGGCGCCATCGAGCAGAAGTTCCTGGGAGCCGGAGCGGCCGCCGCCGACGTTGAAATCGGATTTGAAAAAGTTGCGGCCGAGTTCCTGTCCACCGCCATTACCGAAGTTCGGTCCGAAGGTGACGCCGGGAGTGAGGCCGACGAGCGCGAGCGGGTCACGGACGTTGAGAGGAAGATTCTCGATCGCACGGGTGTTCACGACCTGTCCGAACGTGGCGGTTTGTGTCTGCAGCGCTTCAGCGGACGCAGTGACGAGCAATTTCTCGGTCGCGTCGCCGAGTTGCAGGGTCACATCGAGTGTCGCCACGTCGTTCACTTGCAGTGTGATCGGCCCTTGCTCGAAGCTCTTGAAACCCGGAACCGAACAGGTCAATTTGTATTGGGCCGGTGGGAGAGCAAGGAAGCGGTAGATGCCTCCGTCGTTCGACACGGCGCTGGACTGCACTCCGGTGGCGATGTTCGTTGCGGTGAATTTTGCGTTCGGGACCACGGCGCCTGAGCTATCCTTCACTGTGCCGGTGAGTTGAGCCTGAAATGTTTGGCTGAACCCAGCTGAGACGCCGAGCGCGAGCAGGACCGGCGCTATGAGAAAGTGCCTGAAGCGAATCATGATCACGTATGATATTCCATCGGGAATGCGCCTCTCTTTCTTTATCCTTGCCGCGCTCGCGTGCAGCTTGCAGGTGGCTGCGCAGAACACATTCGATGTTGTAGTTTACGGCGGTACGGCCGCAGGAGTTATCACGGCGGTCAGTTCGGCGCGGGAGGGGCTCCAAGTCGCGTTGCTGGAACCTGGTGATCACCTGGGCGGCATGGCTACGGGCGGTTTATCACAGACCGACATCGGAAAAAAAGAAGTGATCGGCGGCTACGCATTCGAGTTCTATCAGCGTGTGGGACGCAAGTACGATACGCAAGACGTCACCTGGTTCTATGAGCCGAAAGTGGGGGAGCAGGTTTTTCGAGAGATGGTGGACGAGTCCCGCGTGAAGGTGCTATTCCGGCATCGGCTGCGTGAGAGAAATGGGGTGCAGAAGAGGGGTGCCCACTTGACGTCCATCACGACGGAGAACGGTGAACGCTTCCACGCCCGCGTCTTTGCCGACTGCAGTTACGAGGGCGACCTGATGGCCCGGTCCCGAGTGGAATTTACGTGGGGCAGGGAAGGAGAGTCACAATATGGCGAATCGCTGGCGGGAGTCCGTAACAAGACACCGTACCACCAGTTCATGGTTCCGGTCTCTCCGTACGATGAGAACGGAAAACTTCTGCCCGAAGTGGATCCTGGTCCGAAGGAGAGGGCTGGAACCGGCGACAAGAAGGTGCAGGCTTATAACTTCCGCATGATTTTGTCGGATGCCCCGGATAACCAAGTGCCGTTTCCAGAGCCGCCAGGTTACGATCCGAGCCGATTCGAACTGCTGGCGCGATTGTTATCCGCGATGACGGCGGATAAAGGCCGGGCGCCGTTGATGAAGGAGGTTGTGTATATCGGACGCATTCCGAATCACAAGGCGGACATCAACAATAACGGGGCATTCTCAACCGACTATATCGGGAAGAATTGGGATTATCCGACCGGCAACTACGCGACGAGGCAGCGTATCTGGCAAGACCACATCGATTACACAAAGGGTTTCTTTTATTTCCTGGCGCACGATCCGCGCGTGCCGGGTTCTCTTCAGGACGAGGTGAATTCCTGGGGTCTGGCAAAAGATGAGTTCGCCGATACGGAGAATTGGCCGAACCAGCTGTATATCCGCGAAGCGCGACGTATGGTGGGCGAATTCGTAGCGACGCAGAAGGACCTGCAGACGGATTTGAAGAAGCCGGACGTAATCGGCATGGGGTCGTACAACAGCGACTCGCATAACGTTCAGCGGGTGGCGAAGCCTGACGGCATGGTGGAGAACGAAGGCGATATGGAGGTGGCGGTCACGCCGTATCAAATTCCGTATCGCGTGATGCTGCCGAAGAAGGCGCAGGCAACGAATCTACTGGTGCCTGTGTGTTTTTCAGCCAGCCATGTTGCTTATTCGTCGCTGCGCATGGAGCCGCAGTACATGATCTTGGGCCACGCGGCCGGTGTGGCCGCCGCGCTGGCGATTGCAAGCGGCGTGGCGGTTCAGGATGTCGATGTCGCAGCTTTGCAGGCGAAGTTAGAATCGCAGGGAGCCGTGTTCGAATGGATCAAACCCGTGGCGCCGCTGCGGCACTAGTGGCTAGCGAAACACGCCGGTGTGCCCCATCGAGTAACGCCCGGGCTGCGGATAGACGCAAAGGCCGTGCGGGTTCTTGCCGACCTTGATGCGCGCCAACAGATGACCGTCGCCGGTATCGAACGCGTAGACCTCATTGTTGTAGCGGCCGGACAACCAGAGCGTTTTGCCGTCAGCGGACACGTTCCCCATATCGGGACTGCCGCCGCCGGGGATCTTCCACTTGGCCACGAGTTTGCGCGTAGCGAAATCGAGCAACGATACGGAGCCTTCGCCCCGATTGGAAATGTACAGCACTTTGCCATCCCGGCTCGGGTACAAACCATGCGTGCCTTTGCCCGTAGGAATGTGACCGAGGATTTTCATGTTGTCGCCATCGATGAGGTACACGCCATCCGACATCATGTCGGCCACGTAGAAAATCTTGCCGTCGGGCGAGAGCTTCACGTCCTGCGGCATGCCGCCGTCTTTCAGCTTGAGCGTGCCGAGAACCTTCCGCTCCGCCACATCGACCTTCACCATTTCTGAAGAGAACTCGCAGCTTGCCAGCAAATAGCGGCCATCGGCCGAGAAGTCCATATGGTCTATCCCCCGGCAAGGCACCTTGAGCGTCTGTACGAGTTTCATGGTGTTGGGCTCGCGAAAATCGAGTTGCCTCAGCCGCTCGGCGACGACAATGGCGTATTTGCCATCCGGCGTATAGTACATGTTGTAAGGATCCATGACCTTTACGGTCTCGCCCTTTTGTGAAGTCTTTGGATCAATCTTGGTAAGGCTATCGCCAAGGTCGTTCAGCACCCACAGTGTCTTAATGTCATAGGACGGAGTAACGTGCTGCGGCTGTCTTCCAACAGGAAACTCGTTGATGACCTTGTAAGTCTTGGCGTCGATCACCGTCACCGAATTGCTGCCCGCGTTAGGAACATAAATACGCTCGGGCAGGTCTTTGACGAGTGGCGAGAGCTTGTCCGAGGTTGTCTCCGAGTAAATATTCGCCGCATTCACGACGGGCGGCATTCCGGGAAGTGCATCTTTTTTTGCCTGCTGCGTTAGGCCCGGCGTTTCGGCGGTTGTTCCCGTGGAGGAGCAGGAGCATGCGAACAGGGCTGTAACCAGCAGTGCAATGGCGGCTGTTTTCGTCATCACGTTCTTCATTCTGACAGGTTCGGATAATAAGTCTAGATGGTTCCGCGCAGATTGGGGTTCAATGTTTACCAAGTTGGGACACTGGTCGCTCTGCTTTCGATCACGTCTTTTTTTGTTGCGCTCATTTTGGTTTACCTGCTTTCGTTTCGTCAGATACCTTTGTCGCGCCACGTGCATGTGCCCTGGACGCTGTGGGCCAGCACTGCCGTTCTGCTGGTGAGTAGTTTGACGTTGGAGTCCGCGCGCTACGCCTTGCGGCGGGGCCGCGTGCCTGAGTACGGTGGGCGAATGCAGCTCACGATGGCACTCGGGCTGCTGTTCCTCGTGCTGCAGACCGTTTCGCTGATTGAACTGCTGCAGCAAGGTGTGTACATGGGGAACAACCCAAGAGGGTCCGTATACTACGTTTTCACCGCAATTCATGGAGTTCATCTGCTTGGTGGCCTGTTCTGGCTGATCTATCTGTTGAGAAAGCTGCGCACGGTCCGGCCGGATATCGAACAGGATCTGCGCCGACAACGAAACGCAAACGGCGCAGGGGTTCTCTACTGGCACTTCATCAGTGTGCTTTGGATCGTACTGTTTGCTCTGCTGCTGTTGTGGAGCTAGCTACTGGATCGATACGAACACGCCCGGCTGACTGGTGGCGTCACCGACTTTCAGAATCACCTGCTGACGTCCCGTGAGACCATCCGGAATCCGAACGTTCAACTGGAGCAGGCCGCTGGCGAGTCCTGGTGATCCGCCTGCGTAGATTACTTCGGCCGGCTGCCCGCCGATCGTCACCGAGACTGGCAGCTTCGGAGTCGGCAAGATGTCGCCAATGATCTGGCCATCCGGAACGGCGGGAGAAACCTCGCCTTCCCCCGTCGCATAGATGCTGACGATGGAACCGGCCGGCGCGGGAGTTGCCGGGAAGTTGATCGTGGCGTCCTGGTTCACGATCGCACCTTGGCCCTGATTATCGAGGACGAAGATGCCCGGAGCGGAAGCCGACACGGGAACTTCCTGCGGCGCGGATCTCACTCCGTTCCATTCCGTCTGGACTATGGTCGTGGTCCGGCCCGCTACACTGTACGGCACGATGGCGGAGACCTGTCCGGAAACCGTATAGAGCAGCGGAGCGGGTATTCCGTCGAAATAGACGCGGGTTCCGGCGAGTGACGAATCGAGCGTACCGGCGGTGGTGATCTTCGATGCCACGAGATTGGACGGTCCAAGCGTCGAGCCGAACAGAGTGACGATCTCACCCGGTGAGACGGCTCCCTTGGTAAAGCTGGCGGCGTTCGCGATCGCTGAGAGGGCTGGCGTGGGTGCGGCCACCGTTAATGTAACGGGCACGGTCAAGGGCGCCACCGCGGGATCGGCACTAATCAGTGATATCGTTCCGCGATATGTTCCAGGTGCGAGATCACCCGGAGTAACGGAGACGCTAACCTGGTCCGAGCCGCCGCCTCGCAACGCCGAGAGCCAATTGCCGGGACTGGCCGCAGAGACGCTGTAAGCCGCGGCCGTACCTGTGGCGGAAACGTGAAGGTTCTGCTGGGCCGGTGATGCGGAGCCTTGCTGATAAGCGAAGGAGAGCGCATCCGGAGTAGCAGAGATCGTGGGTGGGGCAGTGATCGTGAGGCTGACAGGGATGGTTTTTGCAGCGCCTCCGGCAGGAGTAATGCTGATGGATCCCGAATAATTGCCGGCTGCGAGAGCGCCGTAGTTGATGATGGCGTTCAGTGTGGATGGCGTCTGGCCGGAGGCTGCGCTCACCTGCAGCCAGTTTCCGGTGCTGATGGCGGAAGCAGTGAAGGCGACGGGAGCGCCATTCGTGAGAATGGAGAGCGGCTGCTGAACTGATTTCGCCGCAGCACTGAACGTTTGCGTGATGGAGATGGAACCTGGATTAATAGCCAGCGTGGGGGCGGCAGCAATGGTCAATGTGACCGGGATGCTGATGGAGGAGCCCTGTGCCGATACGGAAATCGACGCGTTATAGCTGCCCGGGGTGAGAGTGCCGATATTGCCTAGAGCCACATTGAGTGTACCGGGCGTAGTGCCGCTTGTCTTGTCCAGAGCCAGCCAACTGGTGCCGTTCGCGCTTGCCTGGAAGTTGAGCGCCGCTCCTGTGGATTGAATCGTTACGGGTACGGTTCCGCCCTGGGCCGTGAAGCTGATGGAGGATGGGTTGGCAGTGAGCTGCGCGACCTGGCTCACTGAGCCGATCACGATGCTCAAATTCGCAGTGGATGTGCGGCCGCATGAGTCGCTCACTTTCAGCGTGAACGAATAGGCTCCATTCGTTGTCGGCAGACCTGAGAGAGTGTAGCCATTCAGGATAAGTCCGGGAGGCAGGGTACCGCTGCTGACCGCGAGGGTGGGCTGCGGCGAGAAGGGGCTGACGCAGCCGCCGGACACAGAGAGGACTTGTTGATAAGGCGTGTTGGCCGTTCCATTGGGCAGCGATGCCGTTGTGATTACCGGTCCGCTTCCCGCGGTCACGACGACCAGGGTGAGGGTCTGAGCAACAGCCGTGCTGCTTGCGTCCGTCGCCGTGAGCGTGAACGTGTAGGTGCCGGAAGTGGACGGCACTCCGCTGAGCGTGCCGGAATTGAAGGCCAGTCCGGGAGGCAGAGAGCCGGTCACGTTGAAGGTATAGGGGCTGCGTCCCCCTGCGGCCGTGAACGTCTGGGTGTAGTTTGTGCCAACAGTCGCCGACGGCAGATTCGCTGGTGTCGTGATGGCGAGCGAAGCCTGGGGCGCGTTCTGAGTGAGTGTAAATGTCTGGCCTGCGATGGTCAGCGTACCCGTTCGCGCAGCGCCGGTATTTGCCGCAACTGCATAGGTGACCGTTCCATTTCCTGTGCCGCCCGCTGTTCCACTGATGGTAAGCCAGGGCGCGTTGCTGGCGGCGGTCCATCCGCACGCGGAGGACGTGATTACGTTGACGGTGCCTGTCGAAGCGGACGCGGCGGCCGTCTGCGCCGATGGATTGATGGCGAATGTGCACGTGCTGCCCGGAGCGATCTGCAATGTCATCGGTGGGGTGTTTTGAAATTCTCCCGCGATGGCGGTGATCGTTGCGGTGCCTGTGACGGTATTCAAGACGGCATCGCAGGTTGCAATGCCCTGGTCATTTGTGAGGACGATTCCAGCAGGCGCATTGCAGGTGGCAGATGGCGTGGCGGACGGGTCGCCTGCGTTGTCGATGCGCACGCCGACGTGGGGAATAGGTTGCCCTGATTGAGTGCCGCTTTGCGCCGTAACGCGGACGACTATGGCACCGGGGATAGTAGCACCGCCGGGGCCGGAAACTACGCGGCTGCCCAGCACCGGGCTGACCAGTTCTACGAGAGGCGGTGCCGATAATCCGCCGTTCGGATTTCTGCCCACGGAGGTCGTTATCCAGAAATCAACATTGCCAATCGAGGTGCTCGCGTTCACCGTGGTCTGGACGAAGGAATATCCAAGCTGCAGACTGGTCGCGATGAAGTATGCCGACGCAAGGCCGTTTGCGTCTGTAACCGCGCTAGGCATTGAGATTGTGCCCATTCCGTCCTTTACGGTCCAGGTCACAGTTACGTTCGCGACGGGACGGCCGTTCACGTCCTTCGCTTGGATGACCATGGGGACAACGGTGCGGAATTGCTCCATCACGACCTGTCCATTCCCGCTGACGATCGAGACGGAGCCAGTGGATTGCGCAAAGGCGGAAGCGGTGAGCGAAAGGAAGATAAGAACTCGGATAAGCATGGATTAGAAAACAGAAAAAGACCAGGTAAACGGGCGCGGGACGTCCCCATGGTAGCACGATGGCAGGCGGACAGAGGGCACAAAACAGAACGGGCGGAGACGGCTCTCCGCCCTCATGCAACGCCGTTAATTACCGTTAATTACTTAAGATGGAAACCGACGTGAATCGCGGTGACCACCTCAACCGGTTCGCCGTTCAACAACGTCGGCGTGTATTCCCATTGCCGGACTGCGTCCATCGCCGCCGTCACCAGTTCAGGGTTCACCAGGGTGTTCAATGAGCGCAGGTTCAGCAGCTTCCCTTCTTTACTAATGACAGCCTCCATCAGGACGTCGCCTTCGATTCCCTGGGCCTTGGCGTTCTCCGGATACGCTGGCTTCACCTGCTTTAGCAGCTTGGTAGCTTGTACATTCCCCCCGACGCGGATACGCTTCGGGGAGCCGGCTGCGACTGCCGCTGTTGCCTTTGCAGGCCGCTCGCCGATCACCTCAATGTTCTCCGTGATGGACCCTATGTTGAGTTTCACGTCATGGCGAGTGGTGCGTGAAGGTTCCACAGTCACCTTGGTACGGGAGATTTCGAATCCACGCATGCGCACCTCGATCGTGTACTCCCCCGACGGGATGCCGGTGAAGGTGAACTCACCCGCCTCATTGGAGGCGGTTACCTCTTTCGCTCTGGAGGAGATGCCGATCAGCAGAACGTTTGCTCCCGGCACAACGCCGCCGCTGTAGTCCGAGACCGTTCCTGTCAGCTTGGCCGTGTTGACCTGCGCCGGGGCGCGGAGAGCTGCGAGTGGTAAAAGGACACAAACGGATGCCGCGGCGGCGATTGCCGCTGCCCTACGGCTCAACGCGCCGCGCCGCCTGCCGGATGCGAGCAAGGCCCGCAAGCGGATCTCGATATCGCTCATGCCGGCCATCGGCAGTGCGGCGGGCCAAGCAGGAGCGGAGCGAGTTCGCACAAGGTCCAGGAGATGTTCCGCATAGGCCACCGGCTGTACGCCCATGTGAACCACGAGATCGTCGCAGGCATGTTCGCGCTCGCGCCGCATGAGGCGCTCCGCGCACCAGGTCAGCGGGTGGAACCAGTAGAGCGCGCACGCCAGGCGCGCCATCATCTGGCTCGCCCAGTCACCTCGTTTCACGTGGCCGAGTTCATGCGCGAGCACCACCTCCAGCCGGTCGTGCGCCCATGTCTGCGCACCGGCAGGCAGAATCACCACCGGAGTGAACACACCGAAGGTCATGGGCGTGTTGACTAACTCCGATTCCACCAGCCGGACTGCGGGTGAGACGTTCATGCGCAAGCGCAGTGTTTCGAAAAGTGAGCTGCTCGCTGGCCGCGCCGATCGCAACATCCGGCGAAGCTGCCACAACCCGGCCATCGCTCGCGCAAGCACAATGGTCACGCCAAGAAACCAGATCAGCGCCAGCACGGACGGCCAGGGCAAAGGTGCAGGTGCCTGGGGAATGTCCGTCAGCGGTAAAGGAGCGTATGAGACCTGGCTGCTCAGGGGCGTAGCGATGGGGACCTCAACCGGCGGAACTATAAATTGCACAGCCGGGAGAAGCAGAATACCCAGCATGGCGGCGGCCCAGACTGCATGCCTGGTAGCGGCCGACGCCCGGCGGAGGACCAGATGGGCCAGGAATGCGGCGCCCAGGATGGCAGTCAGCTTTAAAGAAAGCGCTGCGAATACTTCAACAGTGATGCCTAACATGGCTATGCTCCCTTCTTTCTTGCTTGCTCTATCAGCCCTGAAAGCCGCTCCAATTCAGTCTGGCTAAGCTTGTTCGAGCCGCTGTCCAACAGAGTTGCTATGACCTGTTCCGTGGACCCATCAAAGAAGGTATCCATCAAATGCCGTAGTGCCGACTTGCGAGCTTTCTCGCGCGGCAACGTAGGAATGAAAACGTAGCGCGGCCCCTGCTCTTCGTGCCGCACTTGCCCCTTCTCTTCGAGCACGCGAAGCTTTGCGCGGACGGTGGAGTAACTGACATCGGCCGGAAGCAATTCATGCACCTCCGCGGCTGTCGCCTTACCCAAGCGGTAGATGATGTCCATCATCTGGCGCTCCCGTTTGCTCAAGGTCTGATGTGTATCTTTGGCCATAGCTTGACTCTACCTGCTGCTTTTGCAGCACAGTGCTAGAAAAGTAGCATGAGTGCAGGCGTATGTCAATCCGATTTCCCTAATACCGGCACATCGATCTCTCCCGCTTCCCCGCGGAAGTCCCGGAATCATCCGCTGACGGTTACATCGATCCGGAATTGCGCGGGGCATATAAAAAATTGCAGCGCAAATCGCAGCCGAAGCACATCATCGGCCCGGCTCGAAATATGAGCCTGCAATACTCATCTTGCACGGCTGCGGAACAAAGCTTTAATGCCCGTGCATGCCATTGAAAATAAAAGTCGATTCACTGTTACCGGTAAGTTTGCGGTAACCGCAGCTTTCCGGACGCCATCTCTTTGGTATTCCCAACAATGTGGCAATTGCGCGCCTGCCGGTGCGGAGTGTGCCTCGCACAAGGAAAGCGATTTTGAAGTTACTTCTATCCTGCTTACTGCTCTTGATCAGCACTTTCTTTGTATTTTTCTTTGCTTACGATCCTGATTCCCTTTCCCCACTCACTAAGTTCCCCAAGCGAAATCTCGCAATTGCCGCTCCGCCGTTCGCCGTGGGTGAGGTGATTGAAGCTATGGCGCGGAAGCACAAAATTCATCCCGCAATTGTAAAGAGCATCATCGCGGCTGAATCCGCGTTTCGCCCTGAGGTGGTATCCAGCAAGGGAGCGCTCGGACTGATGCAGTTGATGCCTGAGACTGCGCAAGAGATGGGTGCGGACGCCTCTATCCCGGAGCAGAACGTGGAAGCGGGGACGCGGTACCTGTCAGGCCTGCTCCGCCGTTATCAGAACCGCCGGGACGGCATGAAACTGGCTATTGCAGCCTACAATGCCGGCCCCGGAAACGTGGATCGTTATCACGGCATTCCCCCTTTTGCAGAGACACGCAATTACGTCACCCGCGTGTTGAAGTTCTATAAACATTACGTGACCGAAGACATTGCCGAGAATTCTGCACTGCCGCGAACCATTCGCGCGACCCACCGCACAGGAGCCTGAGCACCGTTACTACCGAAACGACCGGCCGTCCCTTCTGATCCGTTAAACAGGAGGCACGATGTACCAGGGAGACAACGGCATAATCCGTTATGCTGTCGTTGGTCTAGGGCACATTGCCCAGCACGCCGTTCTGCCTGCGTTCGCGAACGCCAGGAACGCCAAGTTGCAAGCGCTGGTTTCAGGCGACGAACAGAAGCGCTCGGAAGTCCAGAAGCTTTACGAAATCCCAAAAACCTATAGCTACGAACAATACGAAGATTGTTTGAAGAACGGCGAAGTCGACGCAGTCTACATCGCCCTTCCGGATGCCATGCATCGGGAGTACTCGGTGCGTGCAGCGCGGCATGGGGTGCATGTCTTATGTGAGAAGCCGATGGCGGAATCCGAGCAGGATTGTATCGCCATGATCCAGGCTGCGAGCGATCACAGAGTGAAACTCATGATCGCCTACCGGCTGCATTTCGATGCAGCCAATCTGGAGGCAATCCGCGCCGCCCAATCCGGCGAACTCGGCGAGCTTCGCATCTTCTCTTCCCTGAACACCCAGAATGTTGCAGAAGGCAACATACGCCTGAACCAGGACCTGGGCCGAGGACCGTTGTACGACATGGGTGTCTATTGCATCAACGCGGCCCGGTACTTGTTCCGTTCAGAGCCGTCAGAGGTCTTTTGCACCCAGGCGAGCCGCAGCGATGAACGGTTCCGGGAGGTGCCTGAAATGGCTACCGCCATTCTCCGCTTCCCGGGCGAGCGGCTTGCGCAATTCACATGCAGTTACGGAGCGTCTCATACTTCCTGGTACAGGCTCGTGGGCACGGCGGGCGACCTGGTGATGGACCCGGCATTCGAATATGAACGGGAAATGGCGCAAAAGATTACCGTGAATGAAAAGTCTTCCGAGCGCACGTTCCCGAAGCGCGACCAATTTGGGCCGGAGCTCTCGTACTTTGCGGACTGCATCCTGCAGGATGCAGAACCGGAACCCTCCGGATGGGAGGGACTCGCCGACATTCGGATCGTGGAGGCCCTGAATCGGTCGGCTAAGGAACGAAGATGGGTGGAACTTCCGGTGCTGGAACGTTCGCGGCGTCCGGAGCCCAGCCAACGCATCGACCAGCCCCCGGTTCGGAAACCCGAACTGGTAGAGGTGAAATCCCCTTCAGGAGAAAAGTGAATGCGAAGAGACCCAGTCTGCCAGATGGACGTTAAGGAACGTACAGCTGCGGCGAGTAGTAATTACGCGGGTGACACATACTATTTCTGTTCTGAGCAATGTAAGGAGCGATTCGAGGCGGATCCGGAAAAGTACGTTTCCCGTAGCGAACATAGCGCGACGTGAGTAGAACAATTTCCAGCCCAGTCCGTTCGCGAGCTACTTGGCACGCTGCTTGCTGGTCCGATTTTGGCCGTAACGCCGGATAACAGGAGCGACAGGTGATGAGCGAACTGGTGCTGGATCAGCCACTGACGATGGATACGAAGTGGATCGATACAATCCCGAAACAGCAATGGGACGTGTATCAACGGGTGATGAGGGAGGCGCGCAGCCGAGATATTCCCTTTGCTCTGGGGGGCGCTGTAGCGTTCGGAACTTACACGGGGCGGTGGCGGAATACCAAGGATATGGATCTGTACATCGCTCCTGAGAATCGTGAGGCTATGGTTGAAGCCATGTCCGCCGCGGGGCTCACGGATTACTTCGAGGTGCTGCCATACGACCGGCGCTGGATTTATCGCGGCCACGCCGGGAACACCATCGTGGATGCCATCTGGTCGATGGCAAATTACCGTGCCCAAGTGGACGAAACCTGGATCCACTACGGGCCGGTGACCGAATGTGGAGATATGCAGGTTCGAGTGTTACCGCCCGAAGAGTTGATCTGGTCGAAGATCTACATTCTTCAGCGGGAACGTTGTGATTGGACCGATATCATCAACGTCTTCCATGCCATCGGGCCGAGCCTTGATTGGGACCACCTATTCGATCGCATGGGCGAAGATTGCCGGCTTCTGGCAGGGGCATTGTCAGTTTTCAGTTGGGTAGATCCCGAAGTAGCTCGCCAACTCCCTCAGGTAGTTTGGCAGAGGAGCAGGCTGCCGCGTCCGGGCTCGGTCGCAAAAGGAGTTTCGGAACAGCGCGTGAAATATATAGACTCGCGTGACTGGTTCGGACCTACGAAAGCCTGTGAGCTGCGTTGAGAAACAGGAGATAACGGATGTTGATTGGTGCGATGAACCATCCTGCGCAAGATCCCGTCGAAGAGATCCGGTGGATGGCGCAAATGGGTCTCGATTTTGTCGATCTTACGTTGGAGCCGCCGGCCGCTGCTTCATGGCGCATTCATTCTCAAGAAATACGAAGAGTGCTGCAGGACTACGGAATGCGGGTCGTCGGACATACGGCGTTCTATCTTCCGCTCGGCAATCCGTTCGAAAGCATCCGATGCGCCGCGGTGGATGAGCTGAAGCGCTGCCTGGATAAATTCTGCGAGATTGGTGCGCGCTGGATGAACATTCATCCCGACCGGCATGCACCCATGCACGACCGGCATTTCTACATAGGACGGAACATACAGTCTCTGCGCGAATTGATCGAGTTTGGGCGCTCCTGCCCCGTCGGCCTGATGATCGAAAATCTTCCTGGCGACTTCAACAGCGTGCCACAGCTGGGCGAGCTGCTGGATCCGCTGCCGGAACTTGGCCTCCATCTCGACATTGGCCATGCGAACCTTCTGGTCCCGCACAACACGACGGGTGAAATTCTAGCTGTTTATGGTAACCGCCTGTGTCACGTGCACCTGCACGACAACAAGGGCGGGCACGCAGATCTGCACCTGCCGCTGGGTGCTGGGACCCTGGAGCTGGCCAAGGAGGTTCGCGCGCTGCAGGCTTGCGGCTACGATTCGACGATCACGCTGGAGGTTTTCACGCCGGACCGGCATTACCTGAGCTATAGCCGCGATGTTCTTCGCCGCCTCTGGGAAGAAGGAACTCCGAGCGGCCAACGGACCATGTTTGAAGAGGTGACCTCAGGACGAACGTAGCGCACAGGCAGCGCTGATGATAATTTGTATGCGATGCGAGTCCTGTCGTTTTATCTCCTGACTGCTCTGCTGGTTTTCGCTCAGGAACCGAAGCGTCCCCGAATTACCGGTGACGCACACGTCGCTCTTTCGGTGGCGGATGTGGAGAAGAGCCGCGGCTTCTATAAAGACTTCCTCGGCTACAGCGAGCCCTTCGATTTGAAGAAGCCCGACGGCAGCCTTTCCCTCACGTTCATCAAGATCAACGACCGGCAGTACATCGAACTATTCCCAGAGACTGCGCCGAATACTGATCGGCTTTCTCACATCTCATTCGAAACGGACGATATCGAGGGCATGCGGACCTACCTTGCAGCCAAGGGCATCAAGGTGCCGGACAAAGTAGTGAACAACCGCATCGGGAACCGCAGTTTCAACGTGAAGGATCCGGACGGCCACACGCTCGAGTTCGTTCAATATATGCCCAGCGGCTGGTCTATGCGGGACAAGGGGAAGTTCCTGGGGCGGTCTCGTATTTCCGATCGTATGGCTCACTTTGGAATCCTCGTGGGTGCGCTTGAGCCCGCGATGAAGTTCTATCGGGACGTGCTTGGTTTCCAGGAAACCTGGCGCGGGAGCCGTGACGGCAACGTTCTGAACTGGGTAAACATGAAGGTCCCTGACGGCGACGACTACGTCGAGTTCATGTTGTACAACGAACTGCCGGAACCCACTAAGCGCGGGTCCGCGCACCATATCTGTCTCTTTGTTCCGGATATGGAGAAAGCAAAAGCGGACCTGGCATCCCGTCCCGCAGCGAAGAATTACACTAAGCCGATGGAGATTCGGACGGGCACAAACCGCAAACGGCAGATGAATCTGTATGATCCGGACGGAACGCGGGTCGAGTTGATGGAGCCCGTCACGATTGACGGGAAGCCGGCCCCATCCGCCACGGCGCCTCCGCCGCACTAGCTTATCGCCGGCTTGCCTGCTTAGGGGTTGCTTCAATGCTGACCGTGTGCGTGCCTTTTGGTAACAGCAATCTCGTCTCAGCCTGCATCGGTTTTCCATCCAGCTTCACTTCGGCCGGCAACTGCTCCAACAACGCGATAGCCCGGGAGTTGCTGGTGTACTGAAACTCCACGCCGCTGGCCCAGATTGCCGCCGACGTGAGATCTCCATTGAAGTCGAGGACTCTAACCGGCGGGCCCTGACCGGTGGGCTCGATGGTCCACTTGCCCCGCGGCACAGTCAGCCAACCTTGATTTGAGAACGGCCAAGGACGCCCGTTCACCAGCGCCTCTCCTTCCCACCGCAGGGCAGCGCCGTGCGCGGATTCCACTTGCAACTTCCCGCCAGTCTGCTCCATTCGATCCACTACAGCCATTGCGGAAGGCAGGAGCGGAAGGTCCACCGGCAGAATTGAATTCTCAAAGTACAGCGCCACCCTCGGAAACGCCTTTGCGGCTGTGTGTACCAGTTGGAAGAGTTCGGTGCCGGTTTGTTGCTTCGTAGGGTACACGTCCTGATAGCGTTCGACGATATTGATGTCGATCGCGAGTTTTTCCGGCTTGTGGGTAATCGGCTGGTAACGCGACGCGATCTGCGTATATCGTTCGGGACCTAGATGCCAGATCGTTGCCGGATCCTCGATCAAGAACGTGAAATCCCGCTCCTCCAGCATTGGAAGCGTCTTGGCTACGTCGGCTCCGATCAAATCGCGCATGCGCGTGTCGAAGCGGTCATCCACGTGCGTCAGCACCACGTCGAGGTCCGGCTTGGCCTTGCGCACGCTTTCCACAACATCCAGCCACTGTTTCTGCATGGCGCGAGCCAGCCCCGCGCGATACCCGAGAAATTCCTTCAGCAGCGCGGGCTTCCTGCCGGCGGCGATGTCTACCGGGTCAACATCTTTCCAGGCTATGAATGCCTGCCGCACGTCGTCATTAAAGGGGGTGAAGCGCGCCGGATTCTCCGATCCTTCCAGAGACTCAAAGTAGAGCTCGGCCATGTTGACGCCATCCCAATCGAACCGCTGCAGCAGTGCTCGCGTAGACTTAGCGGCCGCGTCGAAGCAATCGCGATTTTGCAGGTTCATCAGTTTGCGCCAGTCGAGATGGGCGTCCTGCAATAGCGCTGTCTTCTCTCGCCACTGCGGATGATCGTTCCAGAACTGTTCGCTCACGTGCGGCAACTCGAGCCACGCGTATACGGTAATGGCCTGCTTGTGACACGCCTGAATCAGCTTCCGGAGGTAGTCGTCCCGCTCCGCGTTCGGCTCGTTATAGTGCCACGCCGCAACGTGCAATGTAGCGATACCCGCCTTGCGCCATCGCTCTGCGAAATAATCCAAATCCACTCGCGTGCGATAGGACGAATCGAAGAAGGCCCACAGCGTCCGCGAGGCGACGCAGGGCTGCAGTCCGAGATCCGTCAGTGCGTGAGGCAAGTATGGGAAGCGTGCATATCCGCGGTCGCCCGGCGGGACGGCCAACCAAAGTACGCCGCCCCGGCCCACGCGCATTCCCGCGAGTACAGGAGCTCCCGTCCAGCGTTCTTTCGCGAAGATGGTTGCTTCCGATGGGAGAGAGGTGCGGAACGTCTCCACTGCATCCTTCCAGATGATCGGCAGTTTGGGAACGCGGGCATCGACTATGCTTCGGATAGTGATCTTCTGTATTCCGGCGTGGAAGCCCATTGCGTTGGCGGCCTTGGAATCGCCCTGCAGGATCACGAAGCTGCCCGACTCCGCGCGCTTGAGTGCTTCCGCGCCATCAGCGGATGCATCGAGTACAAGGACACGGTCCGCCGGCAACCCCGCCGGTTTCAAGATCGAATCCCAAGATCCCGCAGATACGGCGAGTACGCCCGCAAATAGGCTAATGAGTAAACGCATACCAGAGCCCCGCTCTCAGATCAGTAAATACCGGCCCTCTCGGATTGCCTTCCTGCACTGTATAGCGCCCTCGAAGTCCCTGCACCGTGAAGCTAAGTCCCGGTGGCATGCCCGGCAGGCGCAGTTTGATACCCGGTCCATGCTCCAGGTAGTTTGCCCAGTATTGTCTCTGGAGATCGACTGTGACGTTGCCGCTCCAGTAGAACTGGACTTTTCCGAAGGTCCAGCCGAGGTGATTTTGTGAGTACAGAAGGAAATCATTGTTGAAGCGGCTGACGAACACTCCATCATCGGAAGTCTCAAAGAACCAGCCGTTGCGCTCGGCTCCGAGCGCATGCCCGAATCCCTTCCCGAAGGCGACACCCCCGCGATAATCCGGAATCATCCGTCCTACGTCTGTCCGGTTGCGGTAGCGCATGGCCTCACCGGCTTCGGCCCATAACACCATGCCGTGGAACGGATTCGTCCGCACGCCGGCGCCGGCAATGATGGAACTTTCTGACAGGTATTGCGGATTCAGTACTGCGTCTGTCCGCATTGCGCCGCGTGTGTCGCCGATGAGGCGCATCGACAGGTACGGCCGAATCGGCAGACTGCCCAGGCGAAATTCGCCCTTGATCTGGCTATAGCTGAACAGGTCTTTCCAGCGCGCCGAGTAGAAGGGAAAGGTCCAGGCAGTGATGCGGACCAAGGACTGATCCGATCTTAAATTCCGATACGCATGGCTCGCTTCGTTTGCGATGGCGGCATCCGGACTGCTTCTTGCTTTCGCGAACCAGCCCATAGCTTGCTTATCCTCACGCAGCATGTTCAGTGTCCAGCCGAGCTGCAGCATTACGCCATAATCGTTTGGATCGCGCTCATGGGCGATGGTGAGATACTTCAGTGCATCCTTCAAATAGCCGGCCCGGTAGCTTCTCTCGCCAAGAGACTTCGGATCATCCGCATCGGTGCTCGACTTTGCGGCGCCTTCGTGTTGCGGTTCCGGCTGCTTCCGCAGGGAAGGTGGAACGCGGAGCGCAATCCTCACCCGGTCTATCAGAGCGGCATCACCTGACTTGAGCACGACGTCTAGTAGCGCCATTGCGCCGGACAGGTCGTTCTTTGCCAGCAGCAGGAACCCGAGTTGCGCGGATGCAAGGTGATCCTGCGGAGCCATGACATGCACGGTGCGGAACTCCGCTTCGGCAGCCTCCCGCTTACCCATCTCCAGGTGCAGGAAAGCGAGTTCGCGGCGTAGGTCCACGTTCCTTGGGTCAAGCGCGAGCGCCTTCTGGAACTCGTATACGTATGGGTAGCGGTCCGGTAGCAACTCTCTGGCGGTCTCGGCTACCCGAGATTCTCTGGCACGAGATGCCGAAAGGAGCGCCGCATTTGCATCCTCAGAGCGGCCGAGTTCGCCCCACACACGCCCGAGCGCGACGAGCAGCGGCGTCACATCCGGCCTCAGACGCCAGGCTCTCTCGTAGTGCTCGGCTGCGAGCGCGAGCGCATCGCGCTGCTCGGCAAGGCGGGCCAGTTCTTCGTGTGCGCTGAAATTCATGGGGGAGAGAGTCAGCGCCTTTTGCCACCGCGCGATTCCGTCCGCCAGGGGCTGATCTATATTCTGAAACGCCTGCTCGGCCACCACGTTTCCGGTTTTTCGAATCCGGTCAAATGTGCGGCGCGCAGTTCGGACTTGGCCGGTCTCATTGCAAAGAAAGGCGAATTCGAGAGCGGCTGGAATATCCGCGGGGTTGACACGCAGGATCTCTGCGAACTCATCCCGCGCGGCTTCCGTCTGGCCAGTCTTTAGGAACGTATAGGCGAGATCCTTGCGGACCTTCGGTTGAGAAGGAGTTTCGGAAAGAGCCTTTTTGAACAGCAGGATAGCCCGATCGTATGCTTTGCCCCGAAGTGCTTCATAAGCCTGGTCAAGAGCAGGAGCCTGCCCGCCCCCGGCCCCCACCGCAAATGCCAGGTAAACCGTACTGAGGAGTTTAGCGTTCACGCGTCACCTTGCAAATAAGTGGGATTACGATGCCGGATTTCTCTGCAAGAGTTCGGCGATTGAAGTTTTTTTAACAATTCTTAGGAAGTGCTCGTCTCCGTTTAGTACTAGAGCGACCGCTTAGATTACTAGCGGTCAACCACGTGTGGCCAATATGCCTCACTGTGTGCTGGGTAGTTCACCTCGGTGTTGCCGACCAGCCAATTGTCATCACAGGACAACGCTGAATTTTATCTACCGTATTTTGTTCGATATGCGGTGATTGTCCCCCGTTCGGCAAATGGGTCTGAGTTTTAACCTCGTGACAGCTATGCGGAAATTTACCCGCTGCTGGAAAGAGAGAAGAACAGATGCCGGATGATAGTCCTTTCCCTCCGCTCCCTCCCGCTTTTTGGTTCTAATGCGGGGTAGTTAAATTAATTGAAACCTGTCATCACCCCACTTTGGTGGGATTTTCAAGATGGTTCTCCCTTGATATGCTCCCAGGGGTAACGATCTCCTTACCCCTGAATTTATTATCTTGAGAATTTGTAGTACGGTCATGTGTCTAGTTCTAACGGCATGTGGAGAACAAACATATCGCTCTGATAATCCGCAGGCAAATACGCTGTCTGAGCTGCAAAGAGAAGCCACGTCTCTATATCGTGCGGGGCGATTGGCCGCTGCAGAATCCAAGTACCAGAAGAGCCTTGAAATAGCGGTCCAGAAAAGAGATCGACTCGTGCAGGCCAGGGCCTTTTGGGGACTTGGCAACTGCCGCCTCGCAAATTATGAATTCGCAGAGGCGCTGGACAGATATTCCCGAGCCGAGGCGATTGCTCGAGAATCGCAGGATGCAGAGACTACCGGCTTGATCCGGGTTGCCATGAGCGACGCGTATCAGCGGTCGGGAGATGCTGCGCGGGCCGATGAATTGATCCGTTCCGCTTTGGAGATCCTGCCTCGGGAGTCGAGTCAATTTGCTTTTGCTCTCATTAGTTTGGCGGTTTCGGAAAGTGGGCGGGGAGCGCACGAGAGCGCGGATTTCCATTTCCGGGAGGCGGTTGCCAACGCGGAACTCTCATCGAATACCTTTCTTCTTCAGAATGTCTATAACCGCTATGGACATTATCTTATTCAGCAAGGAAAACTGGACCCCGCCGGTGCGGTATTGGGCAAAGCTTTCCTCTTGAATAAACTCGGCCGTACTCCGTATTTGGCATCGACCTGGTTGAACTTCGGCAGGCTATCGCTTGCGCACGGGGAGCCGGCACGAGCCAGGAAGGAGATCTCGCGCGCTATCGAGTTGGGGAAGGCCGGCGGACAGATCTTTTCTGAGTACAACGCCTATTACTGGCGAGCGACCGCGGAAGCCGACCTTGGATTATCCGAATCGGCCGTTTCCGACTTTGAGATCGCCCGGCAGCAGTCCCGCGCGTGGCGCAGAAGTATGGGCGTCGGCGATCTCCGGACGGGGGCTGCGGACCAATGGCTTTGGCGCATCTACGACGGCTATCTAGCCTCCGCGATGCGTTTATATGAACGAAATCACGATCGCCGATGGCCTCTCCGGATGTTTGAATTGGCCGAGGAGAGCAGGCTTTTCAATCTGCAGGAACAACTGCTGCGGTCCAGAAGTTTACCGGCCGAGTACTGGAGAACGGTGGCCCGGCTCCGCACTGCGGAATTGGCGTTGTACCGCGACCCAAGCGACGAAAAACGTTCTTTATGTAATCAAATTGAACGTTCTCTCGCGAAATGGGAGAACGGGAGACTCGGATCGCACCTACAAGTTGGGGCAGATATCCCCCTAGTACTCGGTTCAATGAATACTCTAGCCCAAAAGCGACTTTTCGGCGCTGAGAACTTCCGTTCGGAAAACTCACTAGTCCGGTATAAGGAGCTTTTATCCGAAAAGGAACTGTACCTCAGTTTCCATGTCGGTGAGAAGGAATCGTATCTATGGCTGCTTACGGCGAAAGGACTCGAACTGCAGCAGTTGCCGGGTCGAACTGTCCTGGAAGCGAAAATCGCAGCCTTTCGGGCAGCGCTCGGTGGCGAAGACGACCAAATCAACCAACGCAGCGAGGAACTCTACGAGGCTTTGTTTGGCAGAATGCGTTCCGAACTGGCAACGCGGCCGGACTGGGTTCTTTCGTTGGACGGCCCGCTGTTCGATGTGCCCTTCGCGGCGCTGCGGTATCGATTACCGCAGGGTGGCTCCAAATTTTTGATCGAGCGAAACTCGCTGCGTGTTGTGCCTGGAATCTCGATTCTGGATCCGAAACGCAGGAAGCCGGGCAAGGGCCCGTTCGTGGGAATTGGCGATCCGATTTACAACACCGCGGACAACCGCTGGCCGGCGAAACCCGACGCAGGCGTAACAAATTGGTTCCGGCTGAATGCGAGGAAGAAGTCCGAACCGCAGTTCGCCCGCTTGCCGGGAAGCCGGAGGGAAATCGAGAAGTCCGGTCAAGCGTGGATGGGCGGAGTCCCGCCCGTATTACTTTCCGGCCGCGATATCAATCGGGCGAGGGTGGAGCAGATTCTCTCCTCCTCGCCTGCCGTTATTCATTTTGCTACTCACGTTCTTCAACCAATGGCGCAGAGGGAACTCGCCATGATTGCGATCGGGCTGGACGCGCGCGGCCAGCCCGATTTCCTGACCCCGAACGAAATTGCTGCGCATCTGTACCAACCCGGTTTGGTCGTTTTGACCGGGTGCAGCTCGGGGCAGGGCCGAGCGCTCCCGGGTGTAGGCTTGTTCGGTCTTACCCGAGCATGGCTGCTTTCGGGGGCGCAATCGGTGGTGGCGAGCCACTGGCCTACGCCGGACGAATCCGGCGATTTGTTTCAAAAGTTTTATCAAGCATACCCAAATCACAGCCAGGAAATTTCGTCGGCATCCGTCGCTGGTGCTCTTCGTTCGGCCCAAGTCGCGATGTTGCATTCCGGTACCTGGCAGGCCCGTCCCTCTTTCTGGGCCGGGTTCTATGTGATGGGAAAGGATTAGCTTTTCATGTTCAGCATCGCTCGCCAGCTTGCCGACACTACCGAGCCACAGACGGTCACGGCGCCGTCCGGCTCATTGTCTGCCTCCTTCGATCCTTCAGGAATGCCCTGCATCGACTGGGGCACTGTTGTGGATCAAATTCAATCCGGTGATCAGGAAGGCATGGAAGAACTTTACCGCGTGTTCTCGCGCGGCATCAAGTTCTATTTGTGCCGTCATTTGGGGACACAGGAACTCGATGACAAGGTGCACGATACGTTCCTGATCGTCGTTCAGGCCATACGGCGCGGAGAGCTTCGGGATCCCGAGCGCCTGATGGGATTTGTCCGGACAGTAGTCCGCCGCCAGGTCGCCTCTCATATCGATACGGCGGTTCAGAACCGGCGCGATATGGCGGACATCGAATCCGGCCTTGTCCTCATCGACTCGAAGAGAAATCCCGAGGAGAAGGCAATCGGCAAGGAACATGTAGACATGATGGTTCAGGTTTTGCGGGATATGTCAGACCGCGACCGTGAGATCCTGACGCGCTTCTATCTACACGAACAGTCTCAGGAGCAGATCTGCCGCGAGATGGACCTGAGCGACACACAGTTTCGCCTGTTGAAATCGAGGGCGAAAGCACGCTTTGGCGACATGGGTAGGAGAAAGCTGAAGAAAAAGCCCATTTCTGAATTTTCTGTGAGAACTTTCGGACGTCTGAACCACTATTAGGATAGACGAGCCATTGCGCTAGTACTTGGCGCTGAGGAGTTCTTAATCCAATGTCTGATGAACTGACGTATCCGTCGCACCCTTCGGAGGACCTGCTGGAGCAATACGCCTTGGGCAGGTTGGTAGACGACGAATTAGCTCAGGTTGAAGAACATCTACTGTTTTGTCCGCGATGCCAGGAAAATATCGAAGAGCTTGATGCGTTTATTCGCGCTACTCGCAAGGCAGCCGCTCAGCTTCCGCTCTCAAACGCTGCGAAACCGAAGCACAGTTGGCGTTCGCTCTTGTACGCCGTGCCAACTCCGGCAGCTGGTATTGCGCTTGCCGCAATGGTCCTGATCGTGACCGCGATGACTTGGAGGCGTTTTCAGACGCCCCAGACCGTGGATCTGTCGGCTATGCGGGGCGCCCCAACGGCAATGAAGGCAAAGGCCTATACTCCCGTGCGGCTGAATCTCGATGGGACCGGACTAAGCGCGGGAGCGACCTATACGCTGGAGCTCGTTGACGAGACCGGCGTGCCGAAATGGGATCAGCGCAACATACCGACGGCATCGACCCGGCTGAATACTGTTATCGACAGGTCGCTCCGGCCCGGTCAGTACTTCGTCAGACTGTATTCTGATTCACTAAAGAACGAGCTTTTGAAAGAATATAGCCTTGTGGTCGAATAGAATCTCTACGGATTGCTATCCTCTTCAAGTCCCGATTTTCCAGTAAAGTACCCGGGTTTGACAGAGCTTTGATTGGACCGATACACTGACGGAGGATCTGTCTAGGAGTCGGATCACCCAGGGATGCTTCTCGCTCGTGAATTTGTAGCCTACGTGGCGCGCCAGATCGTTAGCCGCCTCAGCCCGCAAACGTTGGAAACGACGGAACCTCAAACTGCGGTGGAAGTCGTGAATAACGTCATCCTCGAGGAGTTGTCTGCCGAAGACCAACTCAACGAAGAGGTTCGTGAGATCCTCAGCCAATACAGTGAGTACATGCGCCGCGAGGGCGTCAGCTATCAAGAGATGTTCCGCCGCACCAAGAACACTCTGCTGCAGCAGCGAAAGATCGTGCGAGCCTCCGGGCGCGATACGGGGGACCAGATGAAGCTGTCCCGGGACAAGTTGACGGACATCTCGCACAAACTCGTCACTACGCTGCGGAAATCGCGTCAGTTCCGCGTAAAGAAAGACCCCAATGAGGTGCGGCTCCAGATTCTCGGGATCATGACGGAGCTTCTCGTCCTGGAGGAGAAAGTCGATCGTGCCGCGCGAGCGAAGATTCGCACGCAGAAGCGCGAGATCGCCGAAGGCACGGAGGAGTATGATCTGCTCCGAAGCCGGTATTACGCGGAAGAGCTGAAGAAACTCGGCATCGACCTGTCTCGATGAACCCTTCGATCGTCGTTGTTGGCAGCCTCAACATGGACTTTGTTGTGACTGTCGAACACCTCCCTGCGCCGGGTGAGACGGTACTCGGGCGCGGCTTCCAGATGATTCCCGGGGGTAAGGGCGCGAATCAGGCCTGCGCAGCAGGTAAACTCTCCCGGACAAATCCAGTACGAATGGCCGGAAGGGTCGGCTACGATCTTTTTGCCGATCATCTGAAAGCGAGCCTCGCGGCGGCTGGTGTGGATGTAAGTTCAGTCATTGCAACCCGCTCCCAGCCGACCGGCGTGGCGTTGATCTCGGTGGATAAGGCGGGCCAGAACTCGATCGTCGTCGCGTCAGGGGCGAATCATGCGTTTCTGCCGCCGGACGTGGAAGGGTTGAGAGCGACCTTTGATCGCAGTGGGTTCGTTTTGTTCCAGCTCGAAACTCCGCTCCCGACGGTCGCCGCAGCGATGGAGCTGGCGCGGCGAGCCGGGGCGCGGACGATTCTCGATCCCGCGCCGGCGCAACCGCTCACGGCGGATCTGCTGGCGAAGGTCGATATCCTCACGCCGAACGAGACCGAGGCTTGTATCTTGCTTGGACGACCGGCCTCGCGGCTTTCTCTGCAGGACGCGCCAGCGCTGGCGAGAGCCGTCCTCGGCTTGGGCGCGGCGTCGGTAATTCTGAAACTCGGCGATCAAGGCGCGCTGTACACCGACGGCACCGTAGAGATCTACTCCCCTGCGTTTCGCGTGGTAGCGAAGGACACCACTGCGGCTGGGGATACGTTCAATGCGGCGCTGGCGGTAGCGCTGAGTGAGAAACAGCCGGCCGAGGAGGCGCTTCGGTTTGCAAACGCGGCTGCGGCGCTGTCTGTCACTCGCATGGGTGCACAGGCCTCTATTCCGGCGAGGCCGGAAGTAGACGCGATGCTCGCATCAAATCCCCGTTAAGCCGCGCTGAAGTCGTCCCACGTCCTCTGCGGACAAAATATACGAAGAACTTTCTATTTGAGTACACAGGTGCCTCGCCCTCCAGTGCATGGGAGAACACTACGTAGTCGATTCCGAGCTTCGCGTAATCGGCCAGAGTCATAGGATTCTGCACATGCTGCCATCGGGACCACCAGATGTCGGCAAACACCGGTAGGAAATTAACCTGACCCCCAGCCTTCCAATCTACATAGAGAGCTCGTTCTGCGCGGGCCCGAAATACGCCGGGCTGGAGATCATGGCCGAACTCCGCGAATTGGAAGAGTGCGTCTTTGTCAGTATTCGTGCGAGCCCAATCGACAAGTTGGCTTAACTCCGGAGAATGCAGGGGCGGATAGTTCTGCACATTACCAACAAACGGAATCAGCAGGAATGGAGCCACGCACGCGGCCGGAAAGAATTGGGAGTAGCGGGAGCAGACAACAGCAACCGCGGCTAACGCTGCTGCGAGCACGATGTGCACCGGGACGGGCGCCAGCAGGTTTGAATCCATAGTCAGGAAATAGGGCAGCAGCAGGAACGCAAGCGCCTCTGCATAGCGGCCCGCCCGGGCAGCGCGAAGGCCGGCAATGCCGCCGCACAGCATCGCGAACATCGGCACATACAGCAGGTACCGTCCGGGCTGAAATTGCGAGATGAACGACCATTTCAAACCGTCGAGAAGTACAAACGAGACCGGAACGCTCAGCAACCCGATCAGCGGCAATGCCACGAAGAAGATGCGGGCGCGCTTGGAGATCTGACGGTACATCCTCCAGTACGCGATGCCTGCGAAGACAAGAAGCATAAAGTAGTGCGGGAGCATCTTCGCACCCCAGAGCGATACCCAGTTGTAGCTGGCGCGCATCCGCTGAAGCTGTTCGAGTTCCGGCGAGAGTATCGACAAAAAAGATTGCGCTTCCGTCTGATTCCCTTGTATCGCCGCGAGGACCGTGAGCAGTTGAGCGGATACGATCAGAATCACCACAGGCTTCCACTTACGGGACCAGAGCATGATGAGGCCCAGCAGCATGCAGAACACCAACGCGGTGGGCGGATGCATTATGAATGCGAAGCCGGCAGCGTAGGAAGCGGCGCTCCAACGCTCGTTCATCAGCAAGCCGAGGGAGAGTAGCAGGAACGGGAGGGCGAAGCCGCGCGGCACGGGTTCGTATTCAACGAGCAGAACGGCCGGGCCGGTGATGGTCGCGCCGAGTGTCAGGATCGACGCGAGAATGAAGGACCACCGCCGCGCGAGTCCAGCACCTATTCCAATGAGGAAAACGCCGAGCACGCCAACGGTGCGATAGATGAGTTGCTGTGCAATCAGCACCGGCTCGAGTCCGACGTGGAACACTCTGCTGAGCCCCATCGCAATCTCGTCATAACCCGTGTAGCGTACGTGCGGGTTGACTGCAACGAGGTCACGGCCGAGAACGCTTGGGTCCATCAGCCGCTCCATGATCGGGATGTAGATCTGCGTGTCCGACTGAAGGATTGTATGGCCGGGGAAGAGAAAGAAGCTGAGTAGCGCCAGTACGAGGCAGACGGCGCCAACCAGCAGTTTCTCTTGCATTACTTGGCTGGTGTCTTGTCCAGTTGTTGCTTGGTCCAGACTCGGTTCGGATTCAATTGGAGAGATTTTTCGAGGTCCTGCCGCGCCTCGTTGTTGCGATTTGCTTTACGGCGCGCGATGCCACGCCAGAGATAGGCTTCGGCGTTCTTGGGATCCAGTTGGATAGCTTTATCGAAGTCCTTGATAGCCACATCCACCCCTCCTCCGAATTGCGAAGGGAGATAGTAATTCCCGATCCCGCGGCTCACGTAAGAAGTTGCGTTTTTGTTATCGAGCTCAATGGCCTTGTTGATCGACTCCTGTGCACACTTGCCGTATCTCATTGCGCCGAGCAGCACATTGGCAGGGATCACCTGGCCGCAGAGAGTACCTAAAATACGGTGATATTCAGCGACGTCCGGCTTGGCGGCTACGGCTGCCTGCGCAGCTTTGATTCCGGTCTCGGCCGCCCGCTGAGCTTCCGCTTTATCCCTTGTCTCCGTGGCAATTTCAGCCAGGTACGAGTTCGCCAACGCGACCTTGTACTGCGCCGCAGGGTCCTTGGGATTCTTTGCCGCGGTCGCAGCGAATTCCCCAGCCAGTTTTGTTAACAGAGGGCGATCCTGCTTGTCTCTGGCCGTCTCCAGGTCGCCGTTAGCAGCCAGGGCGGAGACGCCCATGCAAGCAAGAAGAGCAACTACTCGCATTAATCGCAGTTTAGCAGAGCAGGTTGGAGTGGCTTGGGGCAAACCCATCTGTTTCGAATTCATCTGGACCGGAGACGCCGGGCACTACCGCGCCGTTTCACGGGATTGCCTTGCGGGCATCGAAAAAGGCGTATACGCGATCTGCATACTCCTCGGCATGGGCGCCGCGGATCCGGACATGCTGGCCGCCAGGGGCCTCCCAGAACGCAAGGCCGGGCCTTTGATGTTGCAGAAGCCCGCGGGCGTGATCGATGGGGACGTTGGTGTCCGCCGTTCCGTGAATTAGCAGCAGCAGGGTTCGGCTTTCGGCCAGTGCGCTCTCAGGCAGGGCCTGAACAACGATTGCTGCACCCATTGAAACGCGGAGGGCGTAAACGCACGATGCCGGTTCGCGAGAACTTGCAAGATCGGCCCAGCGCTTCAAATCATCACGCTCATACAAGCCGAATGTCAGAAGCTTGCCGCCGCTGTTACCGTGTCCGCCTGCATTCCGGCAGCAAAACGTTGTAACCATGTGCCAGCAACATCTCCGCGTAACGTAACATGCCTCCGCGGTTGTCTGCATGCCGTGGAGTACAAGCACCGTGGGGGCAACCTGGCCGCGCCGCAGGTCCCAGGCCGCATCAGAGATGTACAACGCGCCGCTGCGCAAACGTGAAATATACACCTAAGAAGATCAGCAGAACGCCATTGGCGGCCAGCACCATCTGCACTCCGACCTTCGGGATGAGTGCGCCGCAAATGAGGCTCCCGATCGGCATGCCGCCACGGAATGCGACGTTGTAAATGCTCATGACGCGGCCGCGCATCTCGTCGGGTGCGATCAATTGCACCAGCGAACTGATCATGGCGAACACGCCAATCAGCGCCGCGCCTGCAAGAAACAGGAACAAGCAACTCAACGGGAGAGAACGCGAGACGGCGAAGAGCGAGATCAGAACTCCCAGCGTCATGAGCATGAGCAGCGCCATACGCCCCTTATTCTGTATATTCCCGAGCGCGGCGACAATGAGTGCGCCGCAGACTGCGCCGGCGCCGGATGTGCAGAGCAGGATGGTGAACGTCTGAGGACCTTGATGAAAGACCTCCTTGGCGACTACTGGAAGGAAAGTCACTAAAGGAATGCCGAGAAAAGTCATGAGGAATGCGAGTACGATGAGCGCTGTCATCGCTTCCCTCTGCTGAATGAATGTGACGCCTTCCTTCAAGCTGTGGAGGAGTGTGGCCCCGGGCTTAGCGGTGGAACGCTTGGTGCTTAGAGCCAGCAGAGCAATGATCACGGCAACAAACGACAGGCCGTTCAGGGAAAAACACCAGGCTGCGCCGAGTTGCGTGAGTGCGAGGCCCCCCAGCACCGGGCCGATAACACGCGCCACATTGAACTGAATCGAATTCAGGGCGATTGCGTTCGGCAGGTCTCTTGAGTCCACCAGAGTCGGGATCAGCGCCTGGTACGCCGGTCCACCGAAGGATTGGGCGAGTCCGACGACGAAGGAGAGCGCCAGGATATTCCAGACGTGCACCACGCCCGTGGCAAACAGACCGGCCAGCAGGAACGCGCACGTCATCTGGATGATCTGCGATGCCACCAGCAGATGACGGCGGTCCACACGGTCTGCGATGACACCGCCGAGGATGCTGAAGAGGAAGATCGGAATTTGGCCCAGAAAAGAATCCAGGCCAAGCAGAAACGCCGATCCGGACAATTGGAGAACCAGCCAGCTCTGCGCCACCGTTTGCATCCACGTGCCAACGCTTGATGTGCAGGCCCCGATCCAGAGGAGCCGAAATTCGCGATAGTGGAATGCCTTGAAAACGCGATCGAGCAAAAGGGGGTGCCTGCTACGGAAGCGGTTTTTCGCGCGCGATCAAGTGGATGTAGTTACCATCACAATCGGTGAAAAATACCAGCCGGTTGCCCTGATTCTCATACGGTTCCGTGATGAATTTGACGTTCTTCTCGCGCAATCGTTTGTGCGCACCGTCGAAATCATCCACGGCAATGGCAAGGTGCCGTATGCCCGGATCCCTCATCTGCTGCGCAGCCCGTTCGCCTTGGCTGGGAATGATCTCCAGCATGGTGCCGTTGGCAGCCTTGACGAAGAAATTCCCGTCGTACTCGAAGTTGATGTGGAACTCCAGATGGTCTACAAACCACTGGGCCAGCACCCGCGGATTGGGCGAGGCAATCGCCGTATGCTCTAAGCCTTGGAACATAGGGTGAGTTTAACAGACCGGGCCGGCCGGCCGCCTCAATATACTTCGAAGCTGAAGACCTCGTTCGAGCCCTCTGGGGAAAGCGTGTACTGGCCATTCTCGAGTATCTGGTCTACTTCGATCCTGTACAGGTTATCGCCCAGGCGTGTCACGTTGAGGTAGATGGGCGGTCCGCTCTTCCGGCTCTTCTTGCCTCCGATAAGCACCTCGCGATTCCCGTTCTTCACTTCCATTTTGAAAGCGGCGAGGCGCTCGGCAGAGAGCTTATCGGTTTTCATAATGAAAATCGGTTCAGCGAGCGGTGTTTTGGCGGCCGCGGCCGGACCCGGGACAATGGCCAGCGTGCTGTCCTTGCGGCTCTCTTCCCGCGCTTCTCCGACATCGGTGGGAATCAGCTTATTGGCATGCAACAGGTAGGGAACATCGGCTTTGGGCGGAATGGGGCCGGAGTACTTGTCAGCGGCGAAGGCTGGAACAGCAAGCAGACAAAGCGCGAGAAGGCGGTGCATACCTGCATTATGCGACGTTTACCGCCGGGGTGCGGTTTCCTGCCGCTCCTCGATAGCCGCGAGCAGCCGCTGCACTTCGGTCTCATCGATGGGTTTGGTGAGCACATAACCATCGCTGCCTTTGAAAGCGCGAGTCAGTTCGGAATCATAACCCTCCGCCACGAGAACGAATGAAGAAATCTCCAGCCGGACCTTTTCGAAGAAGTCCGCCCAGTTCATGCCGGGTAACCGAATCGAACAGAAGGCGACGTCGAACTTAAGCCGGTGCGCCAGTTCCGCCGCTTCGTCCGCGTTCTTCACCGGCACTGCCCGGTGGCCTCGAGCGCTCAGGCCTGTCATCAATTTGCGGAGAGCCGCCGCGTCCGGCTCCACGACGAGTGTTGTCAACTGGCGAGCCGGCAGCTTGTTCGTGGAACTCATGGGTGCAAGGGACTGGTTGGCCTCGAACAGCGGCAGTGCAATGACAAAAGCGGAGGATGCTGTCTCCCTGCGCATAAAAGCGACCTCGCCGCCGTGGCTTTCCACAATGGCGCGGCTGACGTGAAGCCCCAGTGTCTGGCTGGCATCGGAGTGGAAAGGGTCTCGCGCTCTATCCTCGGCAGAGTATTCGATGGTGAGAACCAGCTTATGCTCTTCCGTTCGGCTTGCTATCGTGATGTTCTTCACCCGTGCCGTCGCCAGTTCCTGTTCCGCATGCACCAGCAAGTTCAGGAACGCCTGCTCCAACTGGCTGCGGTTTCCTAGTACAAGTAGCGGCAGGCGCAACAGTTCATCTTTCACCTGCACGGATTTCTGAATCCACTCGCGCTCGCGGAACTCCATGAGGCTCGTCAGGAGCACGATGATGTTGAGCGGCTTGGTTTCGGGCTGGTCGGAGTTGGCGAAAGACACGAGCCTGCTCACAATTTCAGATCCGCTATGTGCCTCGAAAGCGATCTCGCTCAATTCATTCTCGAGCGACGGTGCGCGCCGCTCCGTCAACAACTCATTTGCGATCCGGTTGATGATGCTGAGCGGCGTCTTCAACTCGTTGGCGACGCCTGAGATTAATTGGCCAGCCGCCGCCAGCTTCTCGCTGCGCAGCAACTGGTGATGCATCGTGGCTTGCTGCTGCAATTGAAATGAAGTCGCGATCTGATTTGCCAGGTGCTGTACCGCCGATTGTTCATCCGCGTTCAGCTTCCGGCGCCTGCTATCGAAAAGAATTGCGAGCACTCCCACTACGTCGCGCTGCGCAAACATGGGAACGATGAGCGCTGATTTGGGCAAGTCCTCAGGAATAGGGCTCTGCATTAGAGGACTCCTGGAAACCTTCGGAATCTGCAGCAGAGACCGGTTCCGGAAACAAAGGGCGATGATGGCGTTGAAGGGACCGAGCGGGGATTGTACGGGAATCGAGACGGGAACGGGCCGATCGGCAGTAGGCAGCCGGTCGAGGGAATCGGACGTGGCGCTCAATAGATACAGGTCCGCCTGATTCGATGCAAGCACCTGCGGCAGGACTGCATTCAGGCGGCGCGAGATGTCTCCCGCGTTCTCACAGGCGATCACTTCTTCCGCGAGCGCAGTAAGAATGCGAAGGCGCGTCCGCTGCCTCGCCACGCTCCGCTCCCGAAACCACCATAGAATCAGTCCGAACATGATCGAGGCCAGCAGCGTCAGGAAGGTCTCTGGCGCTACGATCCATCCTTTGCTCAGGACCGTAACCGCGGATGGGTTCCGCACCATTAATTGAAAGGAATGGTCGTAAGGAGGATTAGGACAGTACTGTGAGCCGAAGCCGACGACGCGTACCCGATCACCGGGATTGAGGTTCTGCAGATTGTGGCGCGCCCATGGTTCACGAGGCAGGAAGGCCCGGACCGATGGTTCTTTGGCGCTGCCGAGGAGGAGATTGTCCCCACCGGCGTTCTCACCGACCGCAATGACGTAACTCTCTACCTCGACATAGGTGCCCAGGAACTCCATCGAGTTGGCCTGAGTCGTGGTAATCCGCCTTGGCGCGGGAGGAGTCTCGCTGCCGATCTTCCTGATCTCGGCCGGGCGAAGCACTGGAAGGCCGCTGCGATTGAAAATCACGCCATCCAGTTCCAAGACATCGCCGGGGCGGATACCGCCCAGCAGATCCTCCGTTCCCTCGATAGTCAGTCCGTGCCCATTAGCATTCTGGATTACTAAGTGGGAATATTCGCGGACGTGGACCATTTCCGCCGGAACCACACCTCGCACGCGAACCTGCTTGCCTTCCCATACCGGCGTGAATTCGGGAGCCTGCCGCGCCTGTGCCTGCTCCAGACTGATGGCGGTCTGGGCGAACGCCGCAGACGCGAAAACCGTTGCTAAGAAGAAATGGACGAGAGTGCCGAATGCAGCCATCGCTCTAATTCCGGATCCTGGAAATGCGAGATAGTTAAGTCTACATTAGGAAATTCGTCGAGGGTAGTCCGTACCCCCACCACCCGCATTCCCGCCGCCTTTGCTGCTTGTACACCGGTTAAGGAATCCTCGAATACGATACAGGACGCGGGCGGCACGCCGAGTTTTTCCGCGACTTTCAAATATACATCCGGAAATGGTTTGGGGCGATCGACCTCATGGCCATTCACGATGGCGCGGAAATAGGGGCGAATTCCCGCCGCATCGAGAATGAAATCCACATTCGCCGGCTCGGCGTTTGTAGCGAGGCCGATGGGCAGGTCGCGATGGTGCTCCAGGAAGTCACTGATTCCAGGCACGAGACGGTCATCCAGGTCGGGCCGGATCATGTCCCGGAATAGTTCCTCCTTGCGGGCGCCATGCTCGAAGATGAGGTCATCGCTGAGGGCAACGTGGCTGAAGAAGTCGCGGACAATGTCATCGTTCCGCTTGCCCATCATGCGCGGTTCGATGTCGCTGACATCGATGCCATGCCGGTCGAGGTACTGCTTCCACGCCTCCGTGTGCGTGCGGTTAGAGTCTACGATGACTCCATCCATGTCGAAGATCAGAGCCAGTTGGGGTTGGTTCACTTAGTTCCATCGTACTAAGCGTGTGAGGGGTCTGCGCGCGGTCAACTTGCGAGCTTGCAGCCAGGGCCGCGCGTTATAATCCGTGTTAGGTGGATATTTACCAGGAAATACTCCGTCTGAGGCGGCTCGGGCAGAAGTGCGCGCTGGCTACGATTGTGCAGGTCAATGGCTCAATCCCGAGCTACGAAAGCGCAAAGCTGCTCGTACGCGAAGACGGCTCCATGCTCGGTACAATTGGCGGCGGCTGCGTCGAGGCGGAAGTCTGGAACGTAGCTCGCGACGTCATGGAGACTGAGAAGCCCCGTCACCTGAATTTCAGCCTCGGCCAGGATGCGGCCTATGATAACGGCCTGATTTGCGGCGGCCAGCTCAACGTGTTTGTGGAGCCCGTGCTCCCGCAGCCTATGGCGTACATCTTCGGTGCCGGACATATTTCAAAAAGTCTGTGCCAGATCGCTTCCATGGCGGGCTTCGCGACGGCCGTTATCGACGATCGTGACTCGTTTGCGAATCGCGAGCGCTTTCCGCATGCGGATGAGATCCATGCGGCGGAGTACGAAACGATCTTCCCGAAGCTGGAAGTGAACGAAACTACTTACATCGTCATCGTGACGCGCGGGCATCGCGATGACATGCGCGTGCTGCGATGGGCAGTGAGCACGAATGCCCGCTACATCGCGATGATCGGCAGTAAGCGCAAAGTGATCGGTGTGGTGAAGGAATTGGAAAAGGAAGGAGTTCCGCGCGAATCCTTCGAGCGGATCTTCTCTCCCATGGGATTCGAAATCGGCGCCGTCACCCCCGAAGAAATCGCCGTCTCCGTCGTGGCCGAGATGATCGCAGTGCGTCGCAAAGCACAGTCGAACTGGCTCGATTTGTCGAAATCGATCTACGCGCACGAACATACCCGAGCGCTGCTGAAGTGAAAGTAGCCGGCTTGATTCTCGCTGGAGGTGCGTCCCTGCGAATGGGGTCGCCCAAGGCTCTGCTTCCCTATCGCGGGGAGACATTTCTGAACCGGCTGATCCGCATCTTCTCAGAACAATGCGACTTAGTTACGGCGGTGCTGGGATATCACGCCGAACAGATTCGTTCGTCTATTGAAGGGCCGGCGGAGATTCTTGTGAACCCCGCTCCGGAGCAAGGGCAGCTTTCGTCCTTGCAGCACGCTCTGCGGCAAATGAGCGAAGCGGACCTGCTTCTCTATTCCCCCGTTGACTATCCGGCCATCTCGCAGGAGACGGTGCGGACGCTGCTCGCTACGCCGTGCGAATCGTTCGTCATCCCGCGGTATGACGGACGGCATGGACATCCTGTGCTCTGCAACTGGACGATGGCGAAGGAATTTCTTGCCTTGCCGGTTACGGGCAACGGTGCGCGCGAGGTGGTCCACCGGCACGTGTCCACGACACGCTACATAGACGTGGAGGATCCAGGCATCGTACGCGACATAGACGACCCGGCCGCATATGCCGAACTGATCGGCGAAGGAGCGCGCCGTCCATGAAGCGCATTTTCTTTCGCACCATCTTGTTTGCAGCCATAGTCTTTGTGGTGGCCGGCCTGGCGGCTCCTCAGATCAAGCTGAACAGCTTCAAGGAACGTGTGCGTGCTGCGCTCCAGAACTCATTACACCGGAAGGTCAGAATCGGGGAAGTCACGCTGAGCCTATTTACCGGGCCCGGCTTTTCCGTCAATGACGTGGTCATTGATGATGATCCTTCGGTCGGGTTGGAGCCGTTTGCATATGTGTCGACCCTAGACGCGCGAATCGGTCTTTCCACGCTCTGGACTGGGCGGCTGCAATTCTCGACGTTGACACTCGATGAGCCAAGCGTGAACCTGGTGAAGCCTTCCGTTAAGCCGTGGAACGTGATTCTCCTGCAGCAGACCATGGAGCAGGGCGGGGGAGGAAAATCGAGCAGAGAGAGTGCCGCGTCACTGCCGACTATTCAGATTCGCTCCGGGAGATTGAATTTCAAGTTTGGTGATGTGAAATCACCTTTCTATTTCACCAACGCGAGTGTGGATATCTGGCCCAATGATGCCAACCCGGGCTCGTTCGAGATCCGATTTTCAGGCGAACCGGCGAGAACGGATCGAACGGCACAAGGTTTCGGTACCTTGAACGGCCGTGGCCGCTTTCAACGCGCCATTGCCGGCGATAGCAGGCTGGATTTGTATCTGGAACTCGAGAAGAGCCGCATCGATGAGATGGCGCAGTTGTTTCGGGGACGGGATGTCGGCGTGCACGGCATAGTCTCTTCGCACGCAACCATTCAGGGTCCTCTGTCGAGCTTGCAGGTTGCAGGCCTGTTGCAACTGGAGGACGTCCATCGTTGGGATCTGCTGCCCGCCAAAGGCGGAGCCCTTCAGTTGAATTACCGGGGCACAGCAAACTGGTGGAATCAGACAGTCGATCTGGTGACATCGAAGAAAGAGAATCCGAACCTGCCGTTCACGGTGCGTGCGCGCCTATTCGAATTCCTTGCACAGCCGCGGTGGGCCGCGGACGTCACCTTCGAGCAGTTGCCGGCTTCGAACATCATCGAAGTCGCGCGGCACATGGGCGCCCCTTTGCCGAAGGAATTGAGTGTGGACGGCAAGGTGGTGGGGGTGGTCGGTTATGGCTCCGCGTCCGGTTTGCAGGGTCAGGTGGGACTCGAAAATACATCACTGAGACTGGGACAGGACCGGCACCTGGATGTCGCCCAGGCGATGGTTTTACTCGATGGGAACCATATACGGCTGGCACCGGCAGACATAGCTGGGAGCGAGGCACAATCCGCGCAAATGGAGGCGGACTACGATGTGTCCACCAGTGAGTTCGGCGTGACCATTCGAGCCAAGGCACTGAACATTCTGGAGATGCAATCGGGGTCGCGAAGCTTGCTGGCTTCGGCCCCGCTGCCGGTGATGGAGCATTTCGCGTCAGGAACCTGGAGCGGGACAATGCAATACAGGCTGAAGGGCGATGAGCCGGGCGTGTGGTCCGGCGATTTCCAGGTGCGAAACGCTGAGGCCCAAATTCCAGGCCTTTCCGCGCCGCTAATGATCACCTTTGCCGATGCCTCGGTGGAAGGGGCACGCGTGGTGATCTCTAAGCTACGCGCGCACGCCGCACACATTGCGATCGATGGCGAATACCGTTACGAGCCCGGCGAGGCGCACCCACATCGGTTTAAGCTGACATCCCCGGCCGCCGATGTTTCCGAGTTGGAGAAGTTATTCCTGCCTTCCCTGCGCCGCGACCAGAGTTTTCTTGCGCGCACGTTGCGGTTCAGATCGGGTCCGCCGCCGGATTGGCTGCGGACAAGGCACGCGGACGGGACGCTTCGAATCGGGACTCTGACGACGGGACCTCTGGAATGGAAGAACGTACACGGCCGCGCGGTTTGGGATGGAACGTCCGTAGACCTCACGTCGCTGGAGGCGGGCTTCGAAGACGGGCTCGCAACAGGTCACGTGCTGGTGGACCTGACTGCTCTGCTGCCGAAGTACAGGCTCAAGGGCCAGGTGCAGAATGCAGAATTCAAGAACGGCCGCCTCGACGTAGATGCCAGCATCGAGAGCCATGGATTGGGTTCCGAGTTCCTGAGCAATATGAAGGCGGAAGGTGTGTTCCAGGCCCGGTCGGTGTCGGTGGTCCCGGACACTCCGTTCCGCGCCGCGTCTGGTTCGTATGAGTTCTGGGTGAGCCCGTTAGGTCCGAAACTCAGGCTTACCTCGCTGCAGGCCTCGGCTGGTTCAGAGAAGTTTCAAGGACAGGCTGACACCGCTGCCGATGGGCGGCTTCAGTTGGAATTGGGTTCCGCCACGCGGACGCTCCGCACCTCCCTCGACCTGAAATAGGCTCTGACCGGGAGGACTCGGGCCACGATAGAATACAGGTAATTCCGATGGACCAGACTACGCCCTCTCTGTCTACCCACCTTACGGAAGCCCGGGACACAGCTCGCGAGCAGTTGCTCGCTGCCTGGCAGCTTCACGTCGATCGTGTCCGCGAACAACTCGACTCCGGGTGGCAGGACCAGCTCGACCATATTTTCTCTGAACGCTTCACAGAAATGCAGGCTCAGCTTGAGCAGGCTTTTGCTTCCGCCGTGGAAGAGCACTCCAGCCACAAAGCGGACCAGCAACTCGGGTTGGCGCGCACGTCGGCGCAGCGGGAAATTACGGAGCTTCTGAACCAGGCATCGCGCCGGTTGAAGCAGACGGAAAGCCGCGAAGTGTGGATTCGCACGTTCCTCGAGGCGGCCAGTCATTTCTGCGGGCGCGCGGCGTTGTTTGCCGTGGCCGGCTCGAAGCTGAAGTTCGAAGGCGGACTGGAGATCGATACGGACGCCGAGTTGGAGATTCCCCTTGAGCAGGCGCCGGCCTTCCAAAACGTGATCCAGTCGAAGGACACCGTCGTGGCGATCGGCACCGAACGGGAGCTTTCCGCGGAGGCGGCCCGTCTGTTCGGAGATACCAGCGAAAAGCGGATTTATCTGTTTCCTGTGCTCCTGCGGCAGAAGGTGGAAGGGATTCTCTACGCAGAGCCGGGCGAAGATCCCGTCGACGTCAGCGCTCTGGAGCTGGTTACGTCGCTGGCAGCGAACTCCATTTCCGAAACGGAAGTGGTTACTGTGCAACCGAAGCGGGACGACCTGGTCCGCATCACCGGCGTGGATCTGGGCACCACGCCTTCCTCTGCAGCGCCGAATGCTCCGAAAGCCGAGCAGGAGGCACACCTCAGGGCGCAGCGCTTCGCTCGCACACAGGTTGCTCACTTGCTGCTTTACAAGGTACAGCAGGTGAAGACGGGACGCGCCGTACGGGACTTGTACGGTACGCTGAAGGGAGAGATTGATGCAGGCCGTGAGGCGTACCGCGAACAATTCATGGCGGCATTCCCATCCATGGTGGACTACTATCACCGGGAGCTGGTCAATACGCTGGCAAATCGCGATCAGGCTGTTCTGGGCAATTCCTATCCTGGCCCTCTGGGCTAACCCGCTAGCCGCGCAGAGTCTTGACGCGCTCGCACGGGCGTACCGAAAGGACCCGACAGAAGCGAACCGCGCGCCGCTGGTGAAATTTGCCGCCGCGCATCCTTCCGATCTCCCCGGTGCGGAAGCGCTGCTCGCCCTGGCCGTAGTCGACTACGAAAACACGAATTACGACCGCGCCGTCTCTACCATCCGGCCAGTCGAGAAGCGCTTGAAACAAATCAGCGATTACGTGTCGTACCTGGTGGCAGCCTCGCAGTTCGGATCTCAGAATTATGCCAATGTGCCGCTGGAACTGACGACGTTGTGGCGCTCGCAGCCGAAGAGTCCTCTGTTTGCCAAATCGGTGCTGATGGCCGCCAAAGCGGGCATCGAGATGAATCAGCCGAAGGATTCCATCGAGCTGGTGCGCCGGTATCTGAAAGATTTGCCCCAACCCGAAGCGACCATGCTGCTGGCGCAGGCCGCCGAGAAACTGCCGGATCCCATGGCCGCGGCCAGCTACTATCAGTCCGTCTACTACGGATATCCGCAAAGCGGGGAAGCATCGGACGCAAGCGAGCGGATTGCCGCGCTGCGCACGGCACTCGGTGACAGGTTTCCTCCCTCGATGCCGCCGCTGATGCTAAAGCGGGCGATGGCCCTGCTCACAAAAGATCCCGCGCAGGCCAAGAAAGAACTGGAGCAGGTTGCCGATCAGATTGGCGGGGCGGACCGTGACCTGGCGCGCGTCCGCATCGGGGTTGCCGATTACAATGCGCGGGCTAACCAGGCAGCGGCATCCTATCTGCAGGCATTGAGGGTGAGCACTCCCGAAGCGGATGCCGAGCGTCTGCATTACCTCAACTCCGCTTTGCGCCGGCTGAACCGGGATGACGAGGCCAGGGCCGTTCTCAATGAGCTATCGCTGAAGTATCCGACCTCGCCATGGCGTCTCGAATCCCTGGTGAATACGGCGAATGCATATTTGGTGAAGGCGCAGCCGGATCAGTACCTGCCGCTTTATCGAGCCTGTGCCGATGCTTTCGCGGATTCCTCCCAGGCGCCGGCCTGCCATTGGAAACTCGCCTGGAACGCGTACATCACGCGGCAGTCAAATGCCGCAGAGATGCTGAAGCAACACATCGGACGCTATCCGACATCGGAGAAAGCTGCCGCGGCATTGTATTTTCTTGGACGTTTGGCCGAGAGGAACGGCCAGTTTTCCGATGCTCGTGCATACTACCAGGCGATTGAGGATCGGTTCCCGAATTTCTTCCATGCTGTGCTTGCGCGCGCAAAGCTGAAGGAATCGAACATCGCAAAAGCGGCGCCGGCGCCGGAAGTGCAGGCGTTTGTGAACATCGTGCCATTGCCTTCACACGCACCCAGTCCAAATTTTCAAACCACGCCGGCGACAAATGCCCACATCGAGCGAGCTCACATTCTGGCGGCCGCGGGGCTGGATGATTGGGCGGATACGGAGCTTCGCTTCGCGGCCAGGACCGACGCTCAGCCGAACGTAATCGCAATGGAATTGGCGCAGCTTGCGCAGCAGCGGGGTGCGTACGATCAGGGCATCCGAGCAATCAAGTCCATAGCTTCGGGGTACCTTTCCCTGCCATTCGAAGCCGCACCAGTGAAGTTCTGGCAACTTGCGTTTCCGATGCCCTATAAGCAAGCGCTGGAGACGTACAGTAAGGAGCGCGCTCTCGACCCATTCCTGGTGGCGGCGCTGATCCGGCAGGAATCCGAATTTAATCCGCAGGCCGTATCGCGCGCGAAGGCTTACGGGTTGACGCAGGTGCTGCCGCGCACGGGCCGCGAACTCGCTCGCAAGATCGGCATGGCAGGGTTCAGCGCGCAGAGGTTATTCGAGCCGGAGTTCAATATGCGGCTCGGTACGTATTATCTGAAATCATTGCTGAACGATTGGAACGGCCGGATCGAGGCGACGCTCGCTTCGTATAACGCGGGCAAATCGCGCGTGGCCTCGTGGCTCAATCTGGCTCAATACGAAGAGCCTGCTGAATTCATCGAGAGCATCCCGTTCACCGAAACCCGAAACTACGTTCAAATCGTGCTGCGCAACGCCGACATTTACCGCCGGCTATACGGGAAGTAGCATCTGCGCCGTGCGCTAACCTCAAGGATGATGTCTCCTGCAACAACGCGGCACCGTGCCGGCCGGATCGCTAATTTCACCGAGTCAGTGATTCGGGAGATGACACGTCTCGCCGTGCAGCACAATGCGGTGAACCTGGCGCAAGGCTTCCCGGATTTCGCCGCTCCCATGATCTTGAAGGAAGCAGCTCAGCGGGCAATTGCGGCCGATGCGAACCAGTACAGCATTACCTGGGGCACGCGCCCTTTCCGCCAGGCCATCGCAGACAAAACGCGCCGCTGGTATGGAACGGAACTCGATCCGGAACGCGAGATCACGGTGTGCTGCGGGTCGACGGAAGGCATGATCGCATCGCTGCTCGCGGTGACGAATCCAGGTGATGAAATCATCATCTTCGAGCCCTATTACGAGAACTATCATCCCGACACGCAACTCTGCGGAGCAACGCGGCGGCTTGTCTCGATGCGGCCGCCGGAGTGGACGTTCGATCCTGAAGAACTCCGGCGCGCGTTCAATTCGAAGACGCGGGCGATCATTCTGAACACGCCGAACAATCCGACAGGCAAGGTCTTCACGCGGGAAGAACTGCAGTTCATTGCGAATCTCTGCCAGGAGCACGACACGCTAGCCATCACGGACGAGATTTATGAGCACATCACCTACGACGGCGCCCGGCATATTCCGATGATGACTCTGCCCGGTATGCGCGACCGCACCATCACCATTAACAGCATGAGCAAGACGTATTCCGTGACCGGCTGGCGAGTGGGTTGGGTGTCCGCTGCTCCGGAATTGACTGCGTCGATCCGCAAGGTGCACGACTTTCTCACCGTCGGGGCCGCCACTCCATTACAGGAGGCGGGTACTCTTGCACTCGGGCTGCCCGATGAGTTCTATGCGCACCTTAGTACGGATTATGTTCAGAAACGCGACCGGATGCTCGGGATCCTGACGAACGCTGGCTTTCGCTGCCTCACGCCGTATGGAGCGTACTACATCATCACGGATATTTCGGGCTTCGGCTTCCGCGATGATGTCGCCTTCGCGCGGCATCTGATCGAGCACGTGGGCGTGGCGGCCGTGCCCGGCAGCAGCTTTTTCGCGAAACCGCAAGACGGCGCACATCTGATCCGTTTTTGCTTTTGCAAGAAAGATGAAACCATGCAGCAGGCTGAGGCGCGGCTGCAGACGCTACAATCGGCGTAGGAGCAACTTTGGTAGCCACATACTTAGTGCCCGAACAGACCGTCACTGCGAACGGCCAGTCTCAGGCCATCGCGGCCGATCCCGGACAGATGCAGATCACACTTGGCCTCAGCGAAGTGATCGAGCAGGAGAGCCTCGATGTTGCGATCTGGGGGTCACAGGACGGTACCGAGTGGGGCAAAACACCCATTGCCACTTTCCCGCAGAAGTTTTATCCCGGACTCTCGACCATGATTGTCGATGTGTCCGCAGTGAAACAGATACAGGTCCGATGGCAAGTGAATCGCTGGGGACGTGGACCGCAGACGCCACGATTCAAATTCTTCGTCGTCTGGGAACGCCTGTAGCTACATTAAGAAGATTTCTCGAACTTTCCGTCTACTTTCCCGTCCAATGGGTAGGAGGGTTCGGCCATGAGCAAAACCGGTCAACGTTTAGCGCTCTACGAGGCGATCCTGTCTCTGATAGAGCAGAAACGGACGGAAGCTGGCGACGAAACCTTGGGAGCGTCGATTGAGCAGTTCGTGGTCGATACCCAGGTTAAGGAATTAGAGTCGGAGATTTTCGACAATCCAGGTGCGATCGAGCCTTGGCTCATCCGCCTTCGTCGCGGCGAAGCCTGAGTTAGAGCTACTGTGAGAGCATGTGGCCGCTGGTTCTGCTGCTCTTCGCTCCGCAATATGAGCTGAAGGGCAGGCTGGAACCAGCGGTTCATGCTTCTATCTCGCTGCAGAGCACGTCCACAGCGTTCAGCACTTCAGTCCTCTCTAACCCGGAGGGGCGTTTCCGTTTTACAAAACTGAATTCCGGCACCTACACGGTGATTGTGTTTGCGCCTGGGATGGGGGAAATGCGCACCAGCGTCGACGTGGGGCCGAGTACGCCGGAAGTGACCATTCGGCTGAGCCAAGCTCGCGACACAGGCGCCGAACACAAAGTCTCGGCGAAGGCACTGAGCATCCCCTCGAAAGCATGGTCCGAGTACAGGGCTGCCGATCGCAGCCTCGCGCGGAATCAAACTGCCCAAGCCATCCAGCACTTGGAGCGCGCGACTCAATTAGCGCCGCAGTTCAGTCCGGCGTGGAATCATCTCGGCACTATCGCATATAAAAGCCGGAGATACCAGGAGGCCGTGCAGCACTTCCAGAGGGCGCTGGAGGCCGATCCGGAGGCGTACGAGCCGCTGGTCAACCTGGGTGGCGCTCTGCTGAATGTGGGGCGTATTTCCGAAGCGTGGAACTATAACGTGCATGCGGTGCTTGCGAGGCCCGAGGATGCCTTGGCGAATTCACAACTCGGGATGACGTACTTCGTAATGGGGAAGCAGGATCTCGCGATCCATTATCTGAAGGAGGCTCGACGTATCGATCCGGGGCACTTCTCTCAGCCGCAACTACTCCTGGCGGAGATCTATCTGCGCCGGAATCAGCCCGCCGAGGCAGCACTGGTGCTGGACGAATTCTTACGGGTTCATCCCGACCATCCGAACGCGTGGGCCATTCGCGAGCAGATCGGCACGCTGCGGAAGCCGTGAACAGACGCAAAAGCGCAGTGGAGAGAGCCGCGAGTGAAAGCTCCCCCACTGCGCTAAAGCTTCCTGCTTAATAGGATCTCCAGTTACCGTACTGGTCGTAGTAGCCACCGTTTCGGTACGGATTGTCCTGGCGGTAGCCTTCGTTGTAGTATCCATTCGGGTAATTGTTCGAGTACCCGTTGTAACGGCCTTGGTTGTAACCGTTTCTATATCCCTGCTCGTAGGCTCTGTTATAACTGCCTGCCCGGTTATGGTCCCGGTGATGTTCGCGTTCCCAGCGCTCATGGTCGCGGTGTTCCTGCCGGAAATCGTCACGATCTCTCGCGGAAGCCACAGCCGGAGCCGCTAACGCCAGCACGGAAGCGAGCGAAACACCCAGCCAACCCAGTCTCTTTCTCATCGTGCGAACCTCCTCGTTCCTGCTTTTTGGATGTTCCGTTCGGCTCCAGTACCCGTATAGATTTGTAAACGGTTGAGATTACAACCTGTTAATCAGGCTCGCGACATACCCGGCGCCGAATCCGTTATCGATGTTCACGACCGTCACGTTCGACGCGCAGGAGTTCAACATTCCGAGCAGGGCCGCCAACCCATTAAACGAAGCTCCATAGCCAACAGAGGTGGGCACGGCGATGACAGGGCACGCGACCAGGCCGCCCACGGCGGAAGGAAGTGCGCCTTCCATACCCGCGCAAACCACTGCTACTCGTGCCTGCATCAGGCGCTCGCGGTTGTGCAGCAACCGGTGGATCCCTGCGACTCCGACATCTGCGATCGCGTCCACTTCATTGCCCATAACCTCGGCGGTGACGCGTGCTTCTTCGGCTACAAACAGATCAGATGTTCCCGCGCAGACGATGGCGATGAGCCCCTTGCCTTGCAAGGTCTTCTCCCGCCATACTCGAATCGCTCCGGAGAGCGGGAACCACTCGGCTTCGGGAAACTCGGCTCGTACCAGATCGGCGGCCTCGATGCAGGCTCGCGTGATCAGCATATTGGAGGAGCGGCTGAGAATGACGCGCGCAATCCCGGCAATCTGTTCCGGAGTCTTGCCTTTACCGAAGACTACTTCGGGCATCCCGTTGCGCAATTCGCGGTGATGATCCACCTTAGCGAACCCTAGATCTTCAAACGGCATGTGTCGCAGGCGCTCCAGTGCGGAATCCACCTCCACGCCACCCGTGCGCACGTCTTCCAGTAAACGGCGAAGCTGTTCTTTATCCATGATTCAGAATTCGATTCGATTTCCGACCTGTATCCCGTACTTCTGCGCCATACCGCCGCCCAACTCCAGAACGAACATCGCCGGTTGGTTGCCGCCGAAATTCGGGCAGTTCGACGCGTTCTTCTCCTTGCAAGGCGGTGTGTTCGCGGAAATCTCCACCACCTCGTGCAGGCGGTTCATCCAGATAATGTCCAGGGGAATACGCACCTGGTACATCCAATATTTGTAGTTGCCTGGCGAGCCGTGAATAAAGAGCATGCCGTGGTCCGGCGCAACGGAATCCCGGAACATCATGCCCCGCATCATGTCCTCCTGTTTAATCATCACCTCGGCGTGGATTTTTTGTCCACGCGGCAGGGTGACCTCCCGGAGCGTCAGGTCTTCTACATCGGTGGTTCCGCTGCTGCCGCCGCACGCGACTAATGTGAGCGCAAGCAAAATAAGGCTGATCTGTCGTGGCATCCGCTAAACTAGTAGTATCCCAAGCGAACGTCTGATGTCACAAGGATTCCTGCGCAAACTCCGCCTCACGCTCGATATGATCAAGTTCGAGCATTCGATCTTTGCGCTGCCCTTTGCCCTGACCGGCACTCTGCTGGCCCTGCGGGAAGACCGGTTTTCGACAGACGGCATCGTCTGGAAAGTGATATGGATTGTGGTTGCAATGGTGGCGGCGCGTTCCGTCGCGATGACCTTCAACCGGCTCCTCGATCAGGAGATCGATGCTCGTAATCCGCGGACGAAGATGCGCCACCTGCCTGCCGGCCATTTGAGCCGGCGCTTTGCGTGGATCTTCACCTTGATTTCCGCCGCGGTGTTCTTTTTCGCGGCCGCAATGCTGAACCCGCTCTGTCTGCTGCTATCGCCGGTAGCACTCGGCATCGTGATGGCTTATTCGTATACCAAACGCTTCACGGCGTTCTCGCATGTAGTGCTCGGATTCGCGCTGGGAATCGCTCCGGCAGCGGCATGGATTGCAATCCGTGGATCGCTGGACTTGCGCATCCTTTGGCTAACCGCGGCGGTCACGTTTTGGACGGCCGGGTTCGACATCATTTATTCCTGCCAGGATTTTGAATTCGACACCGCCGAGCCCCTGTTCAGCATTCCGAAAGCGATTGGCATTCCCAACGCGCTCCGGTTGTCGCGAGTCCTGCATTTGGCGATGCTCGCGTGCCTGCTCGCCTTGGTCCAAAGCTTTCAACTCGGCTGGCTGGCGCTGGTTGGAGTCGGCGCAGTGGCCCTGCTGCTCATCTACGAGCATTCGCTTGTGAAGGCGCACGATCTTTCGCGCGTGGACGCGGCCTTCTTTACCGTAAATGGCTACGTTAGCGTGCTATTCTTCTTGTTTTGGAGCGTAGACATCTTCCTCTCGCGGAGAGGCATCTAAATCCTGTATGCAGCCGATTATTGACGACCACCGCCTGAAACCGATTGTTGAAAAGGTAGAGGCCGGACAGCGGTTGTCTTACGAAGACGGAATCACGCTCTACCGTACGCCGGACATTCTGACGGTCGGCTACATGGCAAATCTCGTTCGGGAGCGGCTCCACGGCGATACCACGTATTTCAACGTGAACCGGCACATCAATCCCACGGATGTTTGTGTTGCCAGTTGCCGGCTGTGCGCATTCGGAAAACGTGTGCGCGATCCGAAGGCTTACACGATGTCGCTGGACGAAGTGTGGCATCGCGCCGGCGAAGGCTGGACCGAGGCCGTCACCGAGTTCCACATTGTTGGCGGATTGCATCCGGAACTGTCGCTCGATTGGTTCTGTCAGATGCTGCGCGGCTTGAAGGATCGTTTCCCGCAGGTGCATCTGAAAGCCTTCACGATGGTAGAGGTGGCTTACTTCGCGCAGCGCTCGAAAATTTCGATTCGCGAAGTGCTGCAGCGTTTGAAAGACGCGGGAACGGATTCATTGCCCGGTGGCGGCGCGGAAATCTTTTCTGACCGCGTCCGCCGCATCATCTGCGATCACAAAATCGATGGCAGCCAGTGGATCGATGTCGCTCGCGAGGCGCACAAGATCGGTCTGAAGAGCAATTGCACCATGCTCTATGGCCACATCGAAACGGAAGAGGATCGAGTCGATCACCTGATTCGCCTGCGCGAATTGCAGGATGAGACCGGCGGCTTCCAAACGTTCATCCCGCTGGCATTCCATCCGGATAATACGGCGCTGAAGCATCTGCATCCGACGACCGGTTTCGAAGATGTGAAGAACATCGCTGTTGCGCGCCTGATGCTGGACAACATCGCGCACATTAAGGCTTACTGGATCATGATGACTCCGCGGATTGCGCAGATCGCTTTGCGGTTCGGAGCGGACGACATCGATGGCACCGTGGTGGAGGAGAAGATCTATCACGATGCAGGCGCGACCACGAGTCAGTCTCTGCGCCGCGGCGAATTGCTTCGGCTCATCCGCGAGGCCGGCCGGACACCCCTGGAGCGCGACACGCTCTACCGTCCCGTGGAGCGCACGGAAACGGCTTTCACTGTTCTGGTTTAGTTCACCGCTTCGAAGATACGGATTTCGGCGCTCTGGTTTCCCCTCGCCGGCACCGCTATGTAGAGCCGATTCAGCTCCGGCACAAAGAGCCCTGTGCGGGCGCCGCCAGCCGTTGGAATTGTTCCCAGCGGCTCGTAATGATCGGCGTCTTTCTGCGAGACTACGTCGATTTTGCCCTCGCCGCCGATGGCATACAGCCGCTTACGGGCTGCATCGTAAAAAATATCGTCTATGTCGCCGGCGGTAATCCGCTCGTCGACCTGCAGACCGGACACCATGTTCAACGTCAGCAGTTTTGCGGGCTTCCGGCAAGCTACAAACACACGCTCGTTTGCTTCATCAAGGGCCATTGCGAAATTGGCTGAGCCCGATTCGAGTGGCCACAAACGAACCACCGCTTTTCTTACACGATCCACAACAGCGATATTCTTTGCCTGTGGCATGTTTACGAAGATGTGGGTCCCTTTCCGTTGGAGCTGGAAGGACTCCGGATGGCTTTCGAGCAGCACCTCGCCAAGCTGCTTTGCATCCGGTGTGAAGAGGCCGATCGCTCCGTCGCCATAGCCCACGACAACGTTCTTGCTTACCGCATCGTAGCGAACATTATCTGCATCGGAGAGTTTGTTGAGGACCTGCAGTTGTTGCAGGGAATCGGCGTCATAGAAGCGGATCGTGCCATCGTCCCGGTTCGCGACGACAAGCCGGTTCTGCTCAGGTAGGTAGGCGATGCCCTGAGGACCGCGCAGCCCTTTGATGGCGCCCGTCACGGTATTTGTTTTCAGTGAGATGATTTCGACTGTGTTGTTTCCCAGTGCCGCGACGAACAGGCGCTGCCCTTTGACATCAACCGCGAAGTGATCGATCCGCCCACTGACGTGTAGGGGGATGGAGCCGGCGGCGCGCAGCGGCGGTGGCGGAGAGGCACAGGCAATAGCAGCAGGGACAACAAGCAGATACCAGCGGAACATTGCCCTAATTATAGACATGATTTGACACCGCGCGTCGCAGTTTGGTGTAATGATGGAGACCCACCTGTTGCTCCTCAGTAGCTCAACGGTAGAGCATTCGGCTGTTAACCGAAGGGTTGTAGGTTCGAATCCTACCTGAGGAGCCAAACATTCTAAAGCACTTTCGTCCTCTTACCCCTTCATGCAACAGGACGATGCAGCGGTTTTCCAGTTTAGCCATGTTAAGATTCCGACATGGCGATCCGCCTCGGAACGAACGATCTCAAGATTTTCCGCCGCCATCTGACCGATTGTCGCCGCTATCCTGGCGTCAAGAATAAGCCCTTCACATACCGACCCCGCAATGCCCAGGAGAAGAAGTCGGACTCATGCGACTGCCCGATCTGGTGCTACGGCTATCTCGCTAAAGAGACCCGCACTTTAGACGGACGAACAAGACCAAAGCGGATCGGCCCCATTTCCCTCGGCGTTTTTGATTGGGCAGCAGCGGAAAAGGAAGTCGCCAAACTATACGAGCGTGGGTCGCTTCCGCCCGTTCACGTTGCTACCACATCAATTGACAATACGGCCATTACGGTCAAGTACGCCGGGATGCGCTACCTCAAATCCCGAAAGTACGGAGTGAATCCCATTGAGCAGGACACGTATGACCACGATGAGTCCTTGATAAACGACCGCCTCATCCCGTATTGCGAGAAGGAAGGCATCGTCTACATCCGCTCCTTTGAAGATCGGGACCTCTGTAAGCGATTCACCGAATCTTGGAGGAAACTTAGGCGAACTGCTGGTGATCCACTGGCTATGACCACCCGCAAGATTGTCCTCCAGCGGTTCCGAAAATTCCTCAGCGAGTGCGTCGAGAACGAATGGATGAAGAAGAGCGGGGCTGACAAGATCAGAATCACAAAGCCGTCAACCGCCGACGAGGAGGAACGGTATGGTCTGGAGTTGGATGAGTACGAAAGGGTGATGAGTGCGCCAGATTCCCCCGCCCTCACGGACCAGGAAAACCAGGAGACTCGTGTCGCAACAGAATTGATGCGCTGGACCGGGATGCGGATCTCAGACGCTTACAAATTCAACGACGCAGAGATCGTGCGGAATGAGAAGGGTGACGGCTGGAACGCAGACTTCGTGCAGAAGAAGACGAAGAAGCGTTGCGTCACTCCTCTTCCCGAACACGTCAAGATTCAGCTTGATGCCTTGCCAGGACGGAGGGAGGGTGGCAAGAAATTCTTCTTCACTTGCTCATACACGGCGCTGAGAATGCGGGTCGATACGCTGGCTGAACGGGCGCAGAAGGATAACCCGTTCAAACACCCGTTCAGTCCACACTGCCTTCGACACACATTTGCCATCCAGCACATCCACCAAGGGACCGACATAAAGTTCATCTCCAAGTGGCTCGGGCACGAATCGGTTGGCGTGACGCTCGAACACTATGGCAACTGGATTGGCACTACAAAGAAGATCGCCGCCGATGCAAACCGAGAGGCAAACGAAAGGATGCTGGCGGCGGCTGCGGAAATTCGGCGTCAAATGAACTCCGAACGAACGAACTCGACAGCGACGCCTTTCGGCACCTTGTAGCGCCTTCCGATTCGGAACAACTTCTCTCGCTGCTTGACAAGACGAACTCTCACCCACTCGTGCGAGTACCCGATGAGTTCACCAAGCTCGGCGAACGTGCTGCTCTCCGGGATCTTTGACAGAAGCACGTCGAGCGTGGCCTTCTTATGGTCAAGCAAAGCCTTATTCACGGTCTCATTTTGCCGCTGTGGTACGATGCGACGTTTCATTGCGTTCCCCTTGGCACGGTTCTCCTGTGGATTCCGTGCTGCCGACTCGCTGAACAAATTGGCCGGGAACGTCCCGATCCGGCTCGGCGGTCTGATTGCGCCGCTGAAGTAATGCAGCGGCTCAGGTTGATGTCGGCGGCGCTGGCAAATCCCGGACGCCCGGAACCAGCGATTCGCAAATTTTGATTTGGAAGACTTGAGCAAATGTATTCAGGCCATTGGCGCTGATCCGGCTCGGGTAGCCATATTGACTCGTACTAAGTCAGACTACTTCCAATCCATTCATGTCAATCTCGATATCAGCACCAGGACAGCCTCTTAGCTCTCCCAATGGAATGCCGAAGCCCAACTCGCCCGTAATCATTTCGAGATTGTCGAGCTTATCGTCGTCAATCAAGGCTTGCACCTGCCCCGCTGCCTCTTGATCCCATTCGGCATCAACCTCAACGTATCCGGTGAGGACCGTCTTCAGGTCTACAACGATAGGCACTCTGGTACGGGCGACTGATGGCAGTTCGTCGTCTGAAGTAGGCGAAAGCACGCCTCTAGTCTCGCCATCGTCTACGGTTTCTGGCTTTTCATCTTCTACCTGTTCATCCGTGGATCGCACGGCCACCAGATCAGTGGGCATGGACCCGTTTTCGTTTGCGAAATTGGAATGAGACATATTCGTTTCTCCTTTCAAGGCACACGTCGAGATCGTGCGAGTTGGCCGATGACCGAACCCAAAAGGACCTTCGATGTGTGGGGAGGGAGTCGGGTTAGTATGCGTTTCCGACGCCCACTGGTAGGTCAGATCAGATCGCTACGGACGGGGTAGCATTCTTCTCCGATCCACTGCCATCATAACATGGAACTTGGTTTTCGTCAACCGTAAGTCGCCTAGAATGAGTTAGATACATCTACTTAGATACATCTTCTGTGGCGGTGGCGAGTCTCGGGTCTTGAAGTTGCGATTTCAAATTCTGGCGCCGATTGCGAATTTGAAGACGAGGAAGAATACCGTTTTGGCTGAAAGGTAGTCACCAGTCCCTCCGCACTTTCGACAGTCCTCGCCCGTCCAGTATTCCCCGGTGCCGCCACACGTCCAGCAGGGCTTCGCTTCGAGCTTCAAATGATGCTCATAGAAATCGGTAGCAAAGCCTTGCTCGTACAGGAGTCGAATCAGGCCGTTCTTCAGGTTGTATATCTCCTCTCGGTTGGTGCTTGTGCATGATTCGTGTTTGGCGTACCGATTTAACTCGAACAAGGCTTCGCAGGCGTCAGGCAGTGCATCACGCCACGTCGGATATTTTCGGCTGAATCGGCGTTCTCTTCGCATATCAGCCTGAGAAAGCATCGGGCCGCTTCGCTTCACTTCGAGCTTCTAGTGCCAAATTTGAAACTCTTCTGTGCCCTCGGCCTTGTGAACATGATCTTCGGCCCAGAAACGCATCGGAGCGGCACTTCGATAGTGCGGATTCCTCCTTGTCTGGTCTTCGTTATCGCCGAGATATCTGGTGATGGCGGTTCTTGTCCATCCTCTGTCGATTAGCTCCGTGAGTGAGTAGTAACCTGTCATTGCCGTTTTCCGATCTCGCTCCTCACAACGTCCAGAGCCGTTTGAAAGAAGCAGATCGCCTCTTGATTTGCGTTCACGATCAAGTTTCCGCAGAACCACGCAGAACGCTCCAGAGCGCCGAATGCAAGCTCCAGGCCATACTGATCCAGGATGTCTTCGTGGACAGCTTGGAGATCGTCATCAGGGAGCGGCGATAGCACGTCGCTCATCTCGCAGGGACAGTTCGCCTCCAGAAATTGATCGAAAATCTGATCACGTTTTTGTTCGTTCATTGTCTTTTCTCTTTTCCACCGCACACCCGGACGACAACTCTCGGGTTGTCGATTTGGCCTGTTGGCCCACCAGCGAGTTTCGTTGCTGTTTTGGGATGGCGATCTGCGGAGAGCAGCGCCGGGGTGTGCGGAGTTCTCTACTTAACCGTTGCGTGATCCAAAGGTCACGCCGTCATCTTCGCTCTCGCCTTTCGGTCGCCGGAACGGTATGCCTTATGGCACGCCGAACAATATTGGTAGCCATTGCTGTTCGGCTGGCGGCACTGCTTACAGATAGTCAACATCTTTGTGACCGCTGCGGTGCTGAAGCTCTTCTTCGTGCGCTTCTTCGGAGTCTCGTGCTGGTCGCCTTGGTCTCCCTCGTCCGCCTCGATCTCTTCATCCTCAACGTCGATGGAGTCGTCTTCATTTTCGGCTTCAGAATTCAAACGGGCGATTGCGTTGTCTATTTCAGCGGTGCCGATGCCCGGAAGCGCTTCACCACGCAACGCAGCCAAGAACGTTCTTGCCTTGATGTTGCGGCGATTGCTGTTTCCTCTTGCCAGCATGGTTTTCACTTCGCCTTGCGTGAGCGTGCGCTTCACGACTGGACCGTCGTCATACCTACGCCCGGTCTCGGTGAACCACTTGTCGATGACCGGACGTTTGAATCCGGTCAGTCCGACTAATTCTTGTGCGGTGTAGGTTGCTTTCAAGTTCATCGTTATGTCCTTTGCCTTGCTCAGATGACATCCGCACACACATCCATCGCCACATCACGCCATTCACCGTACTCGTAGCGATAACGGATCACCGGGAACTCCTCGTGAGCGGTGCCGTCGAATGTATGCTGCAATCGGTCCTTCTCGAATTGCGCTTCCGCCTTGCTATTGAACGCCCTTGTCTTCATGATCTTCACGACGGGTTCCTGTCCAACGTATGTGCCGTGCTGCTTGAAGAAGAACGGGACACCCGCTGCGTGACACTGCTGCATGAGGTGTCGATACCACTCGCCGCCGCTTTTCGTTCTCGCATTACGCCCACTCTCGCCGCCTGTAATGACCCACGCACTCTTACCGAGATCCAGGAAGTTGTTCGGCAACGTCAGCGGACCAAGGAGAGGTTCTGCCGAGACGCCGTAAACGACTGCGGGGGCCTTCATCAGTTCGACAATCCGCCACACGTAGTCCTGGCTCTCGACGGTCGTCATCAACCAGACGTTCTTCAACGGCTCCTTGATCCAATCGCTCGGCAGGAAGCGCCGATAATTTTGCGGTCGCTTCGTCAATAGGAGCCAGTCCAGGTACGGCGTCTGCTCGATCTCTTCGTAGAGCTTGGCCCGTTCTGCTGTCAAATCCGAACGGTCTTCCATCACGTCACACATTGATCCGCAGAATACCCGGTAGCGGAGGCCGTTCCGCTCTGCTTTCCTATTCCAGATGGCAGGTTGCCACCAGTGTTCACTGTCGTGCGGCCATGTATAGCGGCTGGCGGTCTTTCCCCAATGCCGCCCATTCGTGTACATGTGCTTGTGGACTTCACGCTTGTCGAACGTCTCGGCGTAGCAGTTGTGGCAAGCCGGGGACACCTTGACGCATCCCCACCACGGATTGAATGTCTCGTCGCACCACTGAATCTTCGTGCTCATTATCTTTGCCTTCCTTGTCGCTCTGGCGTCCTCATCCATTCGCCTTCCACAATTTCAGTAAACACCCGAATTTGCGTACATTTGGTACGTTTTGAAAATCGCACGTACATTCGGTACATTTGTGTCGATGAAGAACCGAGCGGATCTGGGAGTTGTCCAGGCGGTCGTCCGAGGTGACGATCCGCCAGCGGCACGGCAAAACCCACAGTACGTCGAATGGGCATACCAGTCGTTGCTTGAGGCATTTCTAAGGGGAGCGAAGACCCTCACGGCTGAGGCAATCCAGGAAACGATACCCGCAATCCTGTTCCGGCTGGCTATAGACGTGGACTGGATTCGATACTTGGACGAGAACGGCGATCCACTCCCTGATAGGGTCGGCGACGTTGAAAAGTCCGGCTACCTTGTCTCGCAAGAACTATGGGATGAGTTCATGACGTTGGTGCCCGTCGATGACTTCGAGGATTTCGTCACTGTGCGATCCGGTTCGACAGAGTTGAAGTGGAAGCATCCAACACCGAAGGAACTCATCGAGGGGTTCATCGGTCCTAGACGCCGACCTTCACAGGCGTGGTTGGCGAGACAAATGTGCGAGACTCCTGGTTATTCCAAGTCGCCGAACGCTGCCATCCAGTTCATCAAACTCCGTTTGAAGGAACCGTGCGGCACGCAAGCTCCGAAGCGGCCTGGATTGCGACAGGCGAGTGTGTTAGTCAGAATTTTCAAGGCTGAAGATCCAGTCAGGTATGCTGATTTGCGACCGCACGACTTTTTCTGGCAAGAGGCAGCATCGTTCTGAAGGCTCCTGGCAAACTCTTTCCGTTGCGCTTACTTTGTGTTTGCATCAATAGCCAATGCCGCCAGGAACGCTGCGGCCACGGATGCCCTGACGATGCGGATCTCGTTGAGCGTCGTCGCCGGGTCATTCGTCAACGTGGCAAGGCAATCTATGGCGTGTATGAGCAACGCATCCACGATGTCGGCGAGGGGCGGCGGCGTGCCAGCGAGGATAGGGTCGGAAATGTAGTCCGGCAACAGCGGGGAGTGAGCCAGCCGTTTGATTACGTTGTTCATACAGCTTCCTCGTACAACGGCTCCTTTCGCAGCCTGTGTGGAAGCGGCGTGCCGACGCCGAGACTGCTCCTGATCGCTCTGCGAATCCATTCCGATTTTGAAGTTCTCGATGCCCAACATGCTTCGGAGACGGCCTCATCCAGTGACTGTGGCATCCTCAGAGTCATTGCTTCTGTGTTCTTGGTCTGTCGTGGCATCGTGGTCTCCTCGGTATCTATTTAGCGACAATGACCTCACGCCGAAGCAACTCGTTCTGATAAAGTAGACCGTCGTGCAAGGCGACAACGGTCAGCAGCCGTCCCTCATCTTCGTGGATACAAACACGCTCGATCAGGCGTGGCCCGAGCTATCCGGCAAGATGAGGACGGCACTGGAATCGGCTCGGCTGCTCAACATCACGGTAGAACTTCCCGATCCAGTTCTGCTTGAGCTTGATAATCGTTGCAAAGAGAGAATCCGAAAACACTCTGAGGAGATCAAGACATCGCTCAGGAACCTCCGTCGATTAGGCATCGACATTCCTCAACCGCCGCTTGAAGCTAACGCTCTGTTCGACCGTTACCTAGATCGGCGGAGCCACGCTTTGACGCATTTCTCACGAACTACTCCTTTTGTCTCATGTACGATTGACGAGTTGTTCAGAGAGGCCATCGGTCGCAAGCTCTTGTTTGGAGAGCAGGGGCGGAACTTTCAAGATGTTGTGATTTACAGGAGCGTAATCGAGCGACTTAAAACACACGAAGGCGGACGGGGTGTGCTCGTTACGAAGGACAGCGTTTTCTCGGAACGAAGAGAGCAGCTTCGTGAACGGGAAGCCGAGTGGGGTGTCTCCGTTGAACACATGTCCCTCGATGACGTTGAACGTCTGCTCACCGAACGGCTCGGCGGTGGTGTTCGGGAGCGACTGACCACACATCGAGAGGCTATGACCGCACTCCTAGAAAGCAGTCTCAGTGAAGTGTGTGCCCTTCTCGATCCCGAATTGGCGATGGATTATGACGAATCACAGCTTTACAACCTACTGGATGTAGAACTGGAAAAGGTCATTGCCGTCGAGGTTCCTGTAATGGATGCCGATCCGCCCGTCCCCAGTAGGGTGCGTGCGGCGGCAACCCTGCGTGGTTTCGGCTTCTTGATTGAGCGGCAACCAAACCGAACGCTTGGGCCAGAGGAAGTAACGGTCGATGTAGAGGTGGAGTTCACGGCTACTTGGTCGGGCGATAGCTATTCGATGCCAGCGTTCACGTTGATCACCGCCAAATACGTCGGGCAGTCGAAGACTTTTCTTTACTTGGATTGACTGCCGTAGAATCGTGTTCATGCTGTAACGCCGTGGAAGCGTTCGGAGCTAGGATGACCTCTCATAACCGCACCCATTCGACCGGACCCATCTGCTGCCAATCTGCATTTGCGTAGCTGACGAGACGACGAAGCACCGCAAGGTACTCTCGGCGATCCGGCGCATGATACGTCCGCAGCACTTCATGGATTAAGGCCAACCTGCGGCCCATTGAACCCGGCCCCTGCAAGTGCATTGCGTCCCTGGAGAGTCGTCCGTAGAATCTGTGGTTCATCTGTTATCCCTCGTGGCGGTGTCTGCGGTATCAGTATTTAGCTACAGCTTGTCGGCGATTTGACAGATTCAGATTCGGTGAGACGATGAATAGCAGCAGGGATCACCACACAAACCAGCACGTTTCCAATGTGGTTTCCGTTTCGGTTTCCATCTTCAACAACAGTAAGTATCTGGCGGTTAGGCACTTGGCTCGATGTTTCCGATGTTTCCACTTTCTTCAAGGACTTTTGTCCTGGCGCATCTCTGGTAGGTGGGAAGGAGATCGGAACCTCATCTCAAACTGTTCAGAATTTATGGAAACATTGGAAACATTCAAGAAGTCCTGTAGATCCTTGTACTTGTCGATGCTGGAATTGGAAACGCATCCGGAAACGTTCTCCGAAGCGGAAACGCCTCTCGCCACCGATCAAGAACTCCACCGGGCGCAGATGAAGCACAGAGCGCAGCCGTCATAAATAGCTCGTGGAGGAATAGCTCGTGGAGGACGACATGACCAAGTACATGACACCGAAAGAAGTTGCGACAGCGATGGAAGTTTCACCTTCGACGGTTGTGCGTTGGGTGCGAGATGGCTTGCTTCCGGCGAAGAGGTTCGGGCCGAGAACCATCAAGATCGAGAGGACTGACATCGACAAGCTGATCGAGGCAACGGATGACGAAGTGAAGTAGAAAACCTAAGACCGCTGGCTGGAATTGAGGTCCAGGCCAGCGGCAGAGAGGACCATGAATCTATCGAAGAATATTTACACTGCTTTCAGACAGTACACCGAGATGGGATTGGACCCGCTTCCAATTCTGAACAAAGAGGGACGTCCCACCAAGAAACCAGAGATCCACGAATGGCCCATAAAAGCTGCCAATCATGGATTCAGCGATGAGGACTTCAGCGAAGCCAACATCGGAATTCTCCTCGGCGGCAAAAGACACCTGACAGACATCGACTGCGATTCGCCTGAAGGTGTTCGCATCGGCGTCGAAGTACTCGATGACCTGATGAAGAAGACGGGCACCACTGTGGTCTTTGGCCGTCAGTCGAAACCCCGGTCGCACTACATCTTCTCCACAGACGTATCGCTTCCAACTGAACGAATCGTGGACCCAACCGATGGGCAGTGCATCATCGAGTACCGCTGCGTAAAAGAAGACGGCAACCGAGGCGTCCAGACCGTCTTCCCTCCGTCACTGAACTACGACAAGAAGACCGGGCACATCGAGCAGGTCGAGTTCGCACCGGACTCCGCAGTCGAACCAGTCTTTGTGGCGTCCGAGAAGTTACATCTGCGATTCCGTGTGATCGCTGCCACTGCACTCCTCGCCAAGCACTTCCCTGTCGAGGGCCAGCGCCACAACACGATACTTGCACTCGCTGGCTTCTTCGCACGTAGCGGGATGCGGGTCGAGAAGGCGGCAATGCTGGTGAAGCTGGCCTATTGTCATTCGGCTGGATACAACGGCGACGAGAACAAGGCCGAAGACGATGTAATCTCGGTGTACAAGACGTTCGAGAAGAACCCGTCAACGCACCTGTATGGTTATCCGACGCTGATCGAGATCATGCCGAAGGCCGTGGTGGACAGAGTTCTCGATCTGCTGGGAATCGAACCGCCAGAATTGGGCTATCACTTGACCGACGCTGGCAACGGACGCCGACTGGTGGACAAGCACAAGGACGACATCCGCTTCTGCGTCGATTTGAAGTGCTGGTTCGTATGGGACGGTGTGCGTTGGTGCCAGGATGACGAAAACCACATGCGGGAGCTTGCGAAGGGACTTGCCGCCGACATCCGTAACGATGCTGACCGCATGAGATCGCCTACGCCTACCGATGAGAAATCGGCGGCGGTGTTCGAGGCGAAGAAGAAGGAAGTTCACAAGTGGGCCAACCGTACTGAGAATGCTGATGGCGTCTCGAAAACGTTGATTTCAGCGGCTTCGGACCCACGGATCACCTGCCGTCGATCAGACTTCGACCGCCATCTGAATCTCCTAAACTGCCCGAACTGCGTCGTGGACCTTTACACCGGGAAGACAATGCCACACGACCGACAGTTGATGTTGAGCAACCTGTGTCCGACCGAGTTCGACGGCAACGCTGTTCATCCTGTTTGGGAGACCAGCCTGGATGCGTTTACCCGGAATCACAACGACCTGAAGCCGTTCCTGCAACAAGCGGTAGGCTACTCGATTCAGGGTGACAAAGCAGAAGAGCGCATCTTCGTCCTCTACGGGGTCGGCAACTCCGGTAAAGGAACTCTGATGGACTGGATCACGCACGCTGTCGGCCCGGACTATGCCTGTGCGATGGACGCCGCCTCAGTCCTGAAGCAGAAGCGAGATTCGGCGGCAGCATCCGGTGACATCGCAAGACTTGAGGGAAAGCGAATTGTGATCGTGTCCGAAATCGAAAAGGGAAGCCGCCTTCAGGAGTCGTTCCTCAAAGGAGCTTCCGGCAATGACGCCCTTGTCGCCCGAGCACTGTACAGATCCGAGCGGGAGTTCCGACCAACTCATCAGTTCTGGTTCCAGACGAATTATCGCCCCGGCTTCGATTCGACCGACAGCGGAAACAAGCGGCGGTACATTGAAATCCCTTTCGACAACGATCTGAAGGCCGATCCCGCCGTCAAGTTTGATCCGATGTTGAAGAACCGAATGCGACAGGACAAACAATTCTTGAAAGCGGTCCTAGCGTGGGCTGTGCAAGGCTGTATGGAATGGCGGCAATACGGACTCGACATTCCGGATTCCGTCCAGGCGGCGACGGACGAGTTGTTTGCCCACAACGATTTTCTGAACGACTTCTTAAACGACGTATGCGTAGTCGATCCGGACGGCAAGGTTCCGGTTAAGGTGCTTGCTGACGCATACAAGCAATGGTGCGAGGGGCAAGGTGAGGAGCCAGCGCAAGGACGCACGTTCAACCGAATGATGGAAGAGCGTGGATACGAGCGGAAACAGGCTCGGTTTGGCCGAACGAACGGGAAGGCGTGGGTTGGCATCCGTCTGAAGAATCCAGATGAAGAAACGGCTTCAGTCCGTAGGACTTCGGATGGAGCGGAGATGTCCATGATCCCGATTCGCCGTCTTCAGGTCTGTCAAACGGGCGAACCAGTTGGGTTGGCGGAAGCGGGATAGCTCCACCGCATCGCACGATGGACCAGTCGAAACGGGCAGAGATAAATCTGCATATGCTTCTCGATTGGTCCGACATCCTGCCAGCCGCCATCGCCAGCCTCTCGCCGTTGCGCCAGGAGATCGTCATTTACATCTTGCGCCAGCCGGGACGACAGCGACCGAGCTATGCACATGCCCTCCGAACCTGGAGCCTCGACCGGAAGCAGTTCGATATTGAGCTTCATGCGGCATACAGCGGCATTCGTCAATACCTGCGGCGCTATGGCCTCGACGCTTCTTCTGATTTGCAATTCCGATAGACACCACAACGAGGATGGGTGCTACTGCGTGTGCGCCGACGATATCGGTATGTCCGGGTTGCGTTCGGATAGACTCTTTCGGCGAAATCCGGGATGACACCGCCTAATCAGTATGTGAGCCTCCAGGCGCTGCGGATGCGAGATCGTTATCTCCAGCGGATATGAAGGCCAGAACCGACTCGGCCAGCAGAGACATCGGCTATCCGTGTTGAAGTAGTCGCAACTGATCGCTTCAACTGAAGGGTCACTCCTCTGTCGCCAGTCTTACCCAACGCTGGATTGGCGTCGGCATGATCTCAACGTTTTCGATGCAGAACCGCCTTATCGCCTCGGGGTCAAGCAGTGTGGTCGTGTCCTTCGTTGCATTGCCCTTATATCTGCCCTCCGTCTGAAACAAGAACACATTTCCATCGAACTGTTCATAGTCGGCGACGTTGAGTTCCACTTTGCCTTGCTTGACCTGGACAGCCGCCATTTTGCGACTCGCCGAATGCCGAAGTACAAACTCGTAGTTCTGCGTCTCCACTTTGCAGGTGGAAGGATAAATGATCCATCCTTGCGTTTGAAGGTAGATCCCAACTGCATCCTCACAAGCGTCGGGATCGAACAACGACAGGAGGCTCCGCTCGATTCTCGGTGGTGAGTAAATTGCAGATCCAGTGAGGCCATTGAACAGGTTCGTCGAAAACCAGATCACAGTATCATCGGGAATGGACCGTAGCGTCTGGCCTCGGATGAATGCGTTTCTCACTGTACCGGGAACGTCGTTCAGGTCTCCAACCAACTTCCACATGCAACGTCGAACATTGTGGATATCTGCGGCCTGGTGCTCATGGCTGTAGCGATATTCCCATCCGTCAAGAACTCGACCGAGATAGTACTTCCCTTTGGTGTCTCGAGTCCAGATTAGGTCGCCACCCTTGACATGTTCCTGCAACCGTCGCACATTGCCGTTGACCCCACCGTATTCCGGCTCGGCTCGTTTGCAGTAATCAAACCATTGCATCGCCTCATGGGGTAATACGCCCCACCCCATTCCCGCAACTTGATCTTCGATACAGAATCGGCATCGGTCTGGAACTTTAACGTGAGCTTCCTGTTTGATGTGCAATCGCCAAACGGTTGGCAGGGGCATAGTCGCTCATCAGTGTACAGTCGGCTCGGTGCCGCCGTCGTCAACGGCAAATGGACGCCGAAGCCGAAGTGCCTATCCTTCGACCAGCCGTGCGGACTCGACGGTATTGACGGACAGCCGAACACCGTCCTCAGCAACGAGATCCTTCGTATCGGGTCGAAACCGAAAAATCTGGATCTTGGCATCAGGCAGCAAAGCCTTGGTTGCCACGCAGACTCGGTATATCCCCGAGTGCTTCTGCATCTTCATGTATTCCCTCGGGGTGAGTTCGACAATCAGACGGTGACCTGATAACCCTTTGACTTCGAGGTACAGTCGCTCACGGCCCCTCGTCGCCTCAAGATCCCACCCCTTGTTCTGGTCGGAAACATCTTCGATGTGCCAGTCTTTAAACTGGTTCTTTGTCATCTTGACGGCGGCGTTCTCGACGGCAGCTTTCTTGAGCACATCCGGCTGGTACGCACGCCCCGGCTTCTTCGACGCCTTACCTTCCGCAACGGCGCTCCAGGATTCTAACCACAGCACGAGGCGGCATGGCCGGGTAAGATGGCCGAGCCGCTTCAATTCTTCACGTATCTCACCGGGTTTTTCTGTGGATCGGCAGACTCGGTATTCGCCGATGTACTCCCACCGTCCAAATGCCGGGTGCTTGCGTTCATTGACGTGCCGGAAAAACGGAATGAACTCACGGCACTCGTCAAGCAGCTTGCCATCTTCGTAATACTCGTTTAAAAGAAGGATGTCGGGGGCACAGGGATTCAACTTCGTCCTGAAGCAACAGGCAATCGCCCTTCCGTTTCGGTTAGGGACGAAACCTAAATGGCCTTTAAGATGATTCTGGATCGTTCGGCGGTCGTAGGCTTTCCCAAACACCGGAAACGGCTTTGTGGTCATGGTCTCAGCTACCGTAGCACAGGGCATTCGCAAGATCCCGTCCAGTTGCAATTGAGTGCAGAAAGGTTAATGAAATCTTAATGTGGCTTCAATTGGCGCTCAAACGGGTCATCCCGACATTGTTTGACATGCGATTTTTGCGATCTTGGAAACCCGAGCACTCGTAAGCAGTTCTTCCCCTCTTGAGTTAGCCAGAGGTCCATCGTAACCTGCTCTCATATGCTTCATATTCATCCAACGATCAAAGCCGCTCTCGCATTGGAATCTCTGATAGCGTCTCACAATTTCGAGATTCAAATCGCTCCGACCGCCGATATCTGTACCGTGGCTGGAGCACCAGTTCTGAAGTACGTCGTGGTTCCAAAATCGGTTCATGTGAGCGGTGATTCGATTAAGATCGTTCCCGTCTGTACACGAGCCATCGTAGATGCGAAGTCGGTTTTGCCGACCTTGGATCAAGATGAGTTCGGAGACTTCCTTGCGGCGACCAGCCAAGCATCGTGCTTGAAGTGCGGCGAGAGTCTATCGGAGGACGAAATAGCCAGCTACGGGAGCTTATGCGGGTTTTGTGACTCTACAAGCCAAGAACGTGATAACGAAGAGTAGCCGCCTTGGGTACACGGTCAGCAGTTCATGGATCTGAGGGTGCGAATGACCTGTTGCACGAACGAGCAGACCGCATCTCGTCCTGCGCCCTCGGTTAGCATACGAGCCACGTCCGACCCGCCATACAGCAGCGTCGTGTACACTTGCCCCGCTATTCGCTCATCGGTGGCTCGACTCACTTTGAGCAACCGTTCAATCGCCTCCTGCTGCCGCCGATCCGGGCAGTCGCAATCGACGAGCGTGCAGTCGTCATGCCGTCCCGCTTTGCAGGGTTTGCAGATCATTTTGTCCTTTCTATGGGGTTGAGGGTGTCCGAAAAACCGTGGTCTCCGTACAGCTAGACGATGACCGACTTCTTCTTGCGTTTGCCGCCAGGAACGGGCTTCTCGGGCTGGACAGTTTCCGTACACGTCGCCGGGACCGACTGTCGGTACGAATCCAGGGCCGTCATCGCCGGAATGCCGAGCTTCTTGCCGATTCCACGCCAGGACAGCCCCTCTTCATCCCGGAGCCGCACGACCTCATCACGTCGGAAAACCCGCTTGGGTCGCCCGACGACCTTCCCGGCAGCTTGGGCCGCTTTGATGCCGGACAGGGTGCGTTCCCGGATCATCTCCCGCTCGAACTCGGCAACGCTGGCGAGAATCTGAAGCAACAAGCGGCTGGTGGGGTTCTTCTCATCTGTATCGAGAGATTGGCTGGTCGCAATGAACCGGACACCGTAGCTGGTGAGCGCCGCCAACTGTTGATTCAGGTGGAGCACGGAACGACCAAATCGGTCGATCTTCCAGACGGCAACGGCGTCGAACTTGTGTTGGGCGGCGTCGGCCATCAACCGATCCAGCGCAGGACGGCTGGCCTTTTCGCCAGAGAATCCGGTGTCGATATACTCACCGCCGCTCTTCCAATCACGCCTGGAGATGTATTCCCTGAGTTCTCGCAGTTGAAGATCACAATGTTGATCGGTCGTTGAGACCCGGCAATACAAGGCGCAACGCATATCTTTATCGTACACTATTCTCGTACGCTTCGCAACCGACCAGAACTCGCCTCGCTATGACAGCGAAGACTTACTCTTCGGGCTGGACTCGGGCTGCTGATTCGGGTACACAGGCGATGAGCAGGTAAATACAGCCAAGGCCTTCGGTATATTCGTGTGTAGTTGAACTTCGATGAGTCGATTGCGAATCGCTCTTATGATATCGTCATGTCCGATGCCAGAATCGAAACAACTGTTTTGCGAATTATGCAAAGAGAACCGGATCTTTCGAGACGTAGATCAACCCGAACCGGGCGAAACAGTCGTCATAGAATGCAACGTTTGTGGTCATCACACCGTTGTCTCTCACGATATTGACCAGACAGGGCAGTGATCCAGCAACACCTTTGGCCCTACGGTGTCGAGCGTGCTGCTACTAAAGGAGCACGTTTCTTCGCTCTCCGCTGCTCCGCACGATGCAGCAATCCGCTCTTTTACTGCCTTACCCACTTGAGCAGTTCGACTCGTTTTTTGAATGGTCAGTACGGGATCAGCGACCGTGGCATTTCGCTGAGGGCGCAGCCGTTTGAAATCACGGCAAGGCTGGACGGCCCCGGACCGGAAGGAGCATTGAACGATGGACCTTGCAATCGAGGAGAAATTGCGTCGTCACGTTTCAAAGCCGATCAGCGATGAAGCTGGCGTTGTCTATCTCATGGTTGAAATCCGCAAGTTGATGGACGTACGGCGTTCGGCCAAGACCTACCCCCTCCTTCGACTTTTCTGCAACTGGACCGTTCACACGAACCTAGATCATAAGAATGACGAGGCGGAAGGCTTGCTGCGATCTTTCGATGAGGCCATCCAGCGGGTCAAGGCCGAAGCCGGAAGGGGATTCTCCCTGGATTTTCTGGATGTCTTGTCGCTATCACGGTTCAGGGAACAGATACGAACATTTTTTAGGTCCGCTGATATCCCAACGAGGCTAACGGACGAGCAAGTTGAGTGGGACACTTTCCTGGACCTATATTCGAGCGTTGTCACGGATTGCCCGATCACCTATACGCATAATGAGATGCCGTTTAAGCACATCTCGAAGTTAACGCTGAACAAGAAGCTCCCTGTAGACTCGTATGCACTGAGTCTTCGTCAAGAGCCGTTTCGGGTTTGGATGAATTGGCGCATCAAGCTCAAAGACGGAACAGTAGAGAACTGGCCATTCTTTAATTGATTCGGTTGAACTGATCTATCTCGGCTTTGCTAACCGTGCTTCGCATAGCTCAGAGGCGTTGAGGAGGATGTCGTGGATACTATCAACATACAACTCGGAGGCGAGACAGTTGGCTCGGTTCGTTTCATTCAGGGAGCCGAAGTGGGCGCTGTTCGCACCGCATCGGGTGTTCGGGTTCAGGTCTCGGCTGCGATGACACTCTCACCGCCGTCCAATAAGTTGCCTCTCACCCTGGAAAACCTTCGAGCAACACTCTTCGCTCATGACGGCAAACGGGAAATAGAGATCGGAACAGCCTCTTGCGAAGCGATTTTTACGACTCCGATGCGAGATGCGCCGATTCAGTTCTCGTGGGATTGGACACTCAGTGCGTTCGCCTGCTACGAACGAATCCGAGCAGGGAGAGAGCCGAACTTCCGCCTTCAAATGTTTGGTGATATCCGATACGTTCTGGTGGCACAAGGCGGCTCAAGGACAGGGAAGGAACCGTGCTCGGTCGCAACGAGGTTTTACGAATCGGGCTGCGTTAGCTATTCCCAACGAGTGTGGACAAAAATGATGCGAGACGTTGGCGTGCAGGATTCGGTTCTGGTGGAGATCCCGTTTCGTTCCGATTCACCAAGTGGATGGGAACCAATTTGGGACGCTCTGCGGGATGCCAGAGACTCCTTCGACTCTGGCGGATCAACCGGATGGAAGAACACAGCGACGAGCGTGCGTCTTGCTTTGGAAAAGTGGCAGGATCTTGAGAAAGAGAATCAGGGGCCTGGATGGAAGCGACCCGACCGCCTCGACCTTGAAGCCCGGACCAAATCGCAGCGTGCCGACAGCATCCGCTGGCACCTGATCCAACTTGCCCACTATGCCGCCCATACCAAAGCCGACGAATGGACCAGAGACGATGCGCTGCTGCTGCTTTCGACTCTCTGCGTCCTTCTCAATGTGAGGAAGCCGTAATGGATCAGGCGATCAAGAATGCACCAAAGGTATTCATCAGCCACGCTACTGCAGACAAGGATCGCTTCGTCCTGGAGTTCGCAAAACGCCTTCGCAGCAATGGCGTCGATGCGTGGGTGGATCAATGGGAGATGAATCCCGGCGACAGTCTTGTGGATAAAATTTTTGAGCAAGGACTGAAGGACTCCCAAGCGATGATCGTAGTCTTGTCGAACTACAGCATCAAATCGAAGTGGGTTCGAGAAGAACTAAACGTAGCAATGGTGCAGAAGATCGAGAAAAGCACGAAGCTAATCCCGGTGCGTCTGGACGGTTGCGACGTTCCAGAATGCCTACGAGCTACTATTCGAGAAGACGTGACGAACCTCACCGAGTACGAGGCTCAATTCCGCCGAATTCTGAATGCGATCCACGGCCAATATGAGAAGCCGCCACTCGGGGAAGCGCCAATGTATGTCCGCTCGAAATCCCTGCGGATGGCTGGATTGAGCGGGGTTGACTGCCTCATCCTGGAATCCCTGTGTCGGAAGGCCATCGAGACAGATCGCCCCGTAGTGGAAACCGTTGCGTTGAAGGCAACCTTTGCGGAGCTTGGAATAACGGACGAGGACATCATCGAGTCTCAAGAGATTCTTAGAGGGCGAGGGTACGTCGAGGTCCAATTCGCCTTTCAACAAGTTGTGGCGTGCGCTTTTGAAATCACAGCGCAGGGGTTTGAGCAATTTGCCAGAGCCGCTGTAACCAACTACGCCGCCCTGACTGACGATGTTGCACGCCGGATTGCCAATGGCGAGAACCTAGATGATCGCTCTATTGCGGAGACGACGAATCAGCCGATAAGAATCATCAGTCACATCCTTGAAGTGCTTTCTTCCAGAGGGCTTGTTCGATATGTCTCCGAAAAGGGGATTGGCTTTTCTGCTATGAGGGTGTTTTGGGTCTCTCCAGAACTGCGGCGAATTCTTCGGTGAGTGGTTTCGGAAATGCCTGAACAGAATCCAAAGAAACTCTCCCGCCGCCATCACTACCTTCCGCAGATGTACCTCCGTGGTTTTGCCGATGGAGCAGAACAGGTGTGGGTCTTTGATCGCAAAGAAGCGAAGTATCTACATCAAGGAATTCTCAACACGGCGGTGAAAAAAGACTTTTACACCATCATCGGGCCAGATGGAGAGAAGACTGATGAAGTCGAGACGATGATGGCGAACATTGTCGAGTCGCCCATGAAGGCCATCATCGAACGGCTGGACAAGCGGAACCTGACGTGGGAAGGCGAGGACCGTGCGATTCTGGCGCTCTTCGTTGCATTACTGCGAACACGGAACTTGGCGTTCGACCGAGATCAGAATGAACTAACTGACCAGTTTCATCGTTGGTGGACGAAGGCGAAATACTCTTCCGTGGAAGCAACCGAAGAATCGCTGCGGGAGTACACCAGCGAGACGGGAGAAGACATGAGCCACGTTTCGGCTCAAGAGCTTTTCGACATGATCCGAGACGACCAGTACGAGATCAACAATCCCCGGCAGAACAACATCCAGATGATGATGTCGCTGGCCCTGGAGATAGCGCAAGCGGTGTTTCGACTGAATTGGGAAATCCTCTCGGCTCCGAAGGGCTGTCCTTTTATCACATGCGACAATCCGTTCACCGTGGTACCGCCTCCATTCTTCGATGACTCGCTTCAGGGATACGGCATTCTGACGCCTGGAGCTTCGACGGTCGTGCCGTTGAGTAGCAAGACCGCCATTTGTTTCCACGGTGAGGGCCAGCGTGTCCGTGGGGCTGTCGTCCACAAGGACTTTCTGCGAAACACGAATATGGTCGTGGCGGCAAATAGTGAGAGGTTCGTGATCGCCCGAGACGAGCCACTGTTGCGAAGTGTCGTGCGAAAGGGCAAGCTGGCGCAGTGGCAACGACCACCGCAATTCACGATGAACGCCCCCGACCCGTATGCGACAGACCCGTTCGAGCGGGAAGAGCCAGACCCGTCCGATTAGAGGAGGCGGCACAGTCTTTCGGGAAACACATTCTGCCTTCCCGTTTGAGTTTGGGTGCCCTAGCGGTCCTGAGGTCCTGACGCTTGCTGAACGCCAAGAAAGGCAGCGCCGATGTATACTCCCGCCATGCCCCTCAAGACTGCGGCCTTCTTAGCCTTCGTCGGAATGACCTTGCTCACGATTGTGCGTGCGTTGGGATTCATCGGAGACTTGTCGGCACTGTTCGCCAATGCGGTTGCGCCGATGATGGTCCTGAAATCGCTCATCCATTTGCTGGCGACCCTGAGCGTTGCTGTCTTCCTGTACGTGTTCCACAAAACGCAGTCTTAATGATCCAGGAGACCTGACGTTCCCCCGGCGATTTCGGAAACAGGCCGGGGCGAAGATCCTGGAGATGAGATTCCGGGCATGACAGCGTTGTAAACAAATTCTGAAGGGGTGCAGTTCCACAGCCCAGGATCGAACGGAGCGGACGGGCACAATCGCATTCCCGGCCCATCTGAGGCTCGTCCTATCCATCTGCTATTGCTACGTCTATCCCCCACAAATAGGCGATTTGGCTAATAACGGCCTAGTACTTTCCAGTCCGATCTTTCCGACTCACTTCTTCTGGGATATGACAGAATGTGGGCGGTATGTTTCAAGTCGAATGTCCTGCTTGCAAGAACACGACGGATGCGATGTCATCTTTTTGTCGTCATTGTGGAGGGAAAATCGAACACAGCGCTGCATCGATGTCTTCTGGCACTGGTAATGGTGCTGCCGTTGCCCCGGCTCCCATTCCTCCTATTCCTCGGGTCGAGCGCCCACGCATCACACTGACCCGGCTGGACCGCATTGTCATTGCCGGGTTCGCAGTCGGTAAGCTGCTTTCTGTCGTCATGATGCTGATCTTCTTTTCTGTCTTCCTCTATGCCGGGTATCAAATGTACGAAACGACCAAGGCCACATCGTTCAAAGCTCCTCAATTTGCCAAGACGCATCGCACTGGCACCAGCGAGACAGGAAAGGAAAAGACGGATGTCTCTTCCATCACCGACAAGCAAAAAGTGCAGTCGAAGTACGGCAATCGGTTCAAGTCGATCATCGAAAACTACAGTCTGAATGCCGGGGCATACGATTGGTTTGAGGAGTGGGTGATCGGCACAGACAAGGACTACCGGGACGATCTTGTAGACGGTCTGGAACGCTACTTGGCTGATGGAGTGGCGAATGCGAAGAAGAATGGGAGAGAGCCGAACATTCCTGAGTTGCTGACCGAGTATCGTCGCATCTTCGATTCCACCTTGTCTGAGGTTGGTGTGAAGAAAGCGGCAGCGGAACGAGATCGCATGATCCTGTATGGTGTGCTCGGCGGTTCTGCTTTGTTGTTCTTCGGATTTCTGATGATTCCGGCGCTGCTTCAGATTGAGAAGAACACTCGGGTTGCGGTGGGACGATGAAATCAAAAGGAGACAATTTGGTTGGATTGTTCTTGTTTTTCTTTTTCGGAATGTGGGAGTGGCCTTCTTCGGTGAGAGGAATCGCCAGCCTCAGGCACTCACTCTTTATGCAATACGAACAGCTTGACAGCCTTCAGCCCTGTGTGGTCTGCGGATCTCGACGGTTCTGGCTCGACCCGCTGAATCACTGGCAGTGCGAGGTTTGCCTATCGGGTATAAGTTCGACAGCGATCCGAGTCGAACGGAAGAGACTAGACTTGAAGCAATGATTTCTTCGGAAGAGAACCCGTTAGCGACCCAAATCGAAGTGGAAGTCGGTCTTTTCAGCCCTCCGGTCGTGCCCACTCAACTCGGCGGTATGAAGGGGTGTGTTCGAGGCGCAGAGGCCGTCAGCGGTGGCTCAATACAATTGTTCGACTCGACATCCTTCTTGAGAGCACATGATATAGTCACGTCAATCTTGCTTCAAGCAAGAGCGGAACAACATAATGCGTTCGGGATTACAGGAATGAAACGGCCTTTTGGTCTTTCTCCTTAACCGAGCTACCCGGAGAGCCGAGCATGCTAACAGCGCCTGCAAATGCCCCAGCCGATCACCGGAACCGTTGCTTGTCAGGGCCGGAAACTCGCAATTAGCTCCCGCTTAGGGACTCCAAGGTGTAACTCGGGCCAGCACTAAGCTAAGGTCCTTCTTGTGTTTCTTTTCAATCTGTAAGAGTGCCAGAATGACAGAAACAGCGCCCAAGATGCCAATCAGAACCCCTCGATTTCGCTACGCTCCCGTCTTCCTCATCTCGTTCGATGCCAATGAGGACTTGAACTCCCGGTAATATTCATTCACTAGCTCCGCTCCATCCGGTTGCTTTCCATTCTTCTTCGCAAACGCAACCCCGTCAGCCAGGAATTGCCCCATCACGTCCACAAACTCGTCTCGATTGTCCTCCGGGATGCTGACTGTCCAATCGATGAAGACGGCAACTCGCTGTTCGGCTCATGAACGTGGGTGCAACGGACGAGGAGGTCATCACCGTATATCGGATCTGGTGTCGGAAGCATCTTCGCAAAATCAAACAAGAGCGACTGCTGCGGAAGACGATCCCGGAGGCTAGACGGGCGACCGCTGAATATCTCGAGCAGTGGAATGTAAGCCAGCCGACTAGACGCAAGCCCGGAACCACCTCGACGCAGATCATCGACGCAATTGTGGCCGGGAACAAAAGGGCTTCGGAAATCGAGAAGTACACCGGGCTGAAGGGATCGACCGTGAGAATGCACTTGAAGCGGATGTTGGCTGGGGGGAAGCTGGTCAAGGACCTGTCAGGATACGACATTCCTGGCGTTTGCAGTCCCTTGGTTGAGTCGAAAGTTAGGAGGCACGGCAGATTCGAAACTGTAATAGAATCGCAGATTCTCAGGTTGGGTAGAAGGCGTCTGTCTCCGTAAGTCTCTCTAAGACAGTGTGACGGCTGACGGTTCTCGCCTCGCCGCCCGATTCAGACGGCTCGTTATAAATCCAAATATGATCTTGAACTGGTCCGACATCCTACCCAACGTCATAGCCAGCCTATCGCCCCTTAGGCAGGAGCTTGTCATGCACATCTTGAACCAGCCTGGACAGAGGCGCCCGTATACGCATGCGCTTCGGCACTGGAAGCTTAGCCGCAAGAAGCTAGACGCCGAGGTCGATGCAGCGTTCTGCGGCATTCGGCAATACCTCGGACGGTATGGCATTCGCTCGGCTTCTGACCGCAATCGATTTAGGCGGACACTGAGACAATCCATAGATCTGCGCACGTTGGTCAATCAGATCACCGCATTGAAGTCCAAAGGTTGAGAGACTGTAAGAGTCTTCTCACTTCGACATAGAGTGTTCCCTGCTGCGGCTCTGCCACTCCCAAAAGATCGTAATCCCCTCGAAGTCTGCGGCCAGGCTCAGAAGATTCTCAGCGACCTCCGAGGGGACGCTTCGGAATGCTTCAAACTCTGTCGTATCAAGCTGTACAGCGGCGTGTTGTGCGTACTCCGCAGCGCCAGTCAGTTTCGACACCGCTCATTCGATTGCGGCACAAGATTCGGTCTGTGGTTAAGATCTACAGAAATCGTGGAGTCGGGTCTCGCCACTTACAACGTCGAGACCCGGCCCACAGAGTTATTCACGAGAGACGGCACCATTCTCGGCGACCGATGATGACCAGGACAGGCAGCACCAGAATCGATGTCGATGGTTCCGGCACCGGATCAGCAGTGGAGAGAGTAAACGCTAGTTCACCTAGAAGGCTACTCCATGCGGTCGGTGATTCATCAGGCAAACCCTCACGTAGTCCTGGTAGTTGCCCACCTACCGCCTTGCCTCTGGTGGTCTCCAACCATCCCAAGTTCGTCCAAGCTTGAGGCGTTCCCCATGGATCAGCCCGCAGCGCTACCCAGTAAGTTCCAGCGGCAAGATTGACCTCTGTAAAACCCAAATCGATTGTCTGGATGCTGAGTCCACCTTGACCCGCTGTCAGTCCCGTATCGACTGGCAGCAGGTTCGAATCCGTTCCAGAGTAAAGCAGCGTGCCGGGTCCAGAGCCGTTGTGAGTGTAAAAGGCCCAACCGACCGTGCCGTCAAAACTGGACCAGACGGATTCAGTGGCCCAAAAGCGCATTGACGTGATATTGGCAGGTCCGGCCAGTTGGAAATCGTCTGCAAGCGGATCGTTAATATGGAAGAAACAACTGTAGCTGGCACAAAGGAATTGGGAATTGTTGTCCCAAACAACTGTGTCTGATCGGCAGGGAAAGGCGAGGATCGCTAAGACTGCACAAGTCATCACGACTCGTCGTACCGTTTCTATGGATAGGCCACTAACGAGTAGAGCCAAGTTGGAGATTTTCATAGCCACCCCAAGTCATCGACAAGTAACGTCCTGCTTTGTAGATCGAATCTCTATTTGAGCCATGTTCGACTGAAGTACTACAGGGCGTTTCGCTGGGTAGAATTTCGTACTTTCTGGACTTGAGTCCAATTAGGTATGGCACGAACCAGCAGACCCCAATTGCCCGCATCGGCTGCGATTCAGTGACATGTAGTAGCCATCATGCTGCACGTCGAGAAGAGCGGTCTTGAGGGACGGTACCATCCTCGGTCTATCGTTCGTCTCCTGAACGCTTCTTCTTCTTCGATGGGATCGAAGCGGTGTGCCGGATTACTGAGCGCCGTCGTTCTGTTCTCCGATATATGTCGTGAAGCTCTCAGGCGTGCCGAGGGATACCATGTCGGCACATTCGTCTCGAATGACCCACCAGTGCGTCATATCACAGCTTTCGTCTTCACTCGGAACGATGACCTGACCATACTCATTCATCAGTTGCCGCACTCGATCCTCATTTTCGATGATGCCGCCCCTGACGATTTCGATGATCATGAGCTTGAATCATACGATCTTCCTACCCTGGAGCATAGGCTCACCTGCGACTCCCTACCATTTTGTTGTGCTCGCAAGCTCGATAGGTGCCGCCGTCGCCGCTTCGTTGTGCTGCATTTTGCCCGTTGCTGCGGCGCTCTTGGGACTCACGTCCTTTGCGGTGGCTTCGCCTTTTGAAAAATGGCGACCCTACCTCCTCGTCTTGACGGGAGCCTTGTTTGGGGGTGGCTTTGTGCTCTACTACCGGGACTCCAAGAGACCCTGTGCGCCGGGTAGTGCGTGTGCAAGCAAGCCGATGGGGCGCTGGAGTTTGCTCGGTCTCGGAATCATTACAGTCACCGTGGCAGGATTGGCGGCGTTCTCGTATTATTCGGGCCACATCATCCAAGCTGTATTTGCCAGTTCTGAACCTAAGCATCCAAAAGCAACCTCCACAGCCACAGTAGCGTTCCTCATTGAAGGCATGACCTGTAAGGAGTGTGCGACGGGACTACAGGCCACGTTGGAACGGCTTCCGGGCGTGGCGAAGACCGCCGTAGACTACGAGAGCCACAAAGCCACGATCACCTTCGATCCATCCATTCAAGATCGCAAGACGGTGACGAAAGAAATTTCAGATTCGGGGCTACAACGTGAAAGATTGAGTGATGTTCCGTCATCGCACAGGCTCTTCATGCTTTCTTTGGTCTGTTGGGCCTAAACTCGCCGTGTTCGCCGGGGATGCCGAGATTCACCGTGCGTCTGCGTTTTAATTCTGAGTGATCTCGTGAATGCTGGCAGGACACCAAATGCTTGCTCCCGAAGGCGAGAGCGCCCATACTGCGACCATGCCCATGAAGAATGCGGCGTTCTTGGCGCTGATCGGAACGCTTCTGCTAACGATCCTACTGGCCGTGGATTTCATCAAAGCTGTTTCGGGCGTTCTGAATGACGTGGTTCCGGCGATGGTACTCCTGAGATCACTGGTTTATCTGGTGGCAAGCCTCAGTGTGACGGTGTTCTTCTACGTCTTCCAGAAGGCGCAGTCTCGATAACAGATGTTGGAGGCACGCCGCCGTCGCCGCCGTTTGAGTATGCGAGATCCACCGGACGGATGGCGAACGCTCTGGGAGCGTTGTGTGCGTCGGATCGGGGCGGTGACGGGGCTTCGATGGCTTCGACACAGTGTTTTCGGAACGGGTCCCATCTTCGCCGGGGTGTATTAACGACGCCGTTGTTCCGGGCCGGAAAATGGGCCGCTATCGACCCGGCAAGGGATTCGAGATTTGGGCCACGAGCCGTCTGTTGTTACCATCAAAACGCAATGGCTTGCCAGCACAGAAATGTACTTGAAGAACGTCGAAAAACAGCAACTGAGGAGTTTAGTGATCTGGTCATGCAACTCTCAAGCGGGAACATGGCGGCACGCCTGTACGATACGCTAAGGACGAAGAAGGATCAGGCTTGGGAGAGAGTGAAGGCGGCGGAACGTGCCCTGGACGATCACAAGAGGGAGCACGGCTGTTGATGCGGTTGTGTTGGCACGGCGGCGAGGCTGTTGCATGAAACAATTCTGCTGGACGAATTGGACTTCTGGCCCAAACTCGTTGGACGGGTTGCAACAGAATCAATAAGTTTCAATCCTGTCAACCCTCTCCTCTCATACGAATCCTACCTGAGGAGCCAATTCCATTTTCCTGTCTCCTAGTTCCCAGTAAGT
>CAYXLI010000019.1:0-28836 GCA_964464925.1 uncultured Solibacteraceae bacterium
TGCGCCTCGACGCCTTGCGACGCGTCGACAACCAGCAACGCACCTTCGCACGCCTGAAGGCTGCGCGAGACTTCGTAAGTGAAATCGACGTGGCCCGGCGTATCGATCAGGTTCAGCTCGTACGTGATCCCATCCTTCGCCTTATAATTCAGCCGGACGGCGTGAGCTTTGATGGTGATGCCGCGCTCGCGCTCGAGGTCCATCGAGTCGAGAACCTGGGCCATCATCTCCCGCTGGGAAAGCGCGCCGGTGTATTCCAAAAGCCGGTCGGCCAAGGTTGATTTGCCGTGGTCGATGTGCGCGATGATAGAGAAATTCCGAATAACTGCAGGGTCCATGCGGTATGATGAGGCTGAATCTTCAGTATCCCACATATGTCACACAAACAGATCCTGTTTGAGCCTTCAGAGGACGGCATCTGCCTGCTGACGTTGAACCGTCCGCAGAAGCTGAACGCACTGAATGCGGAGACGATTAAGGAACTGGACGATGTCTTTGCACAGGTTGAAAACATTCCAGCTTACAAGGCTCTGATACTGACAGGTGCGGGTGAAAAGGCCTTTGTAGCCGGAGCCGACATCAACGAACTCGCGGCTTCTGATCCTGTGCAGGCGCAGCAACTCTCGCTGCGCGGGCAGCGCGTTTTGCGGCGGCTGGAGACGATGGGAAAGCCCTCAATCGCAGCGATTAACGGCTTCGCGCTCGGCGGTGGACTGGAGCTTGCGATGGCCTGCACGCTTCGGATTGCGTCGCCCAACGCGCGCCTGGGGCAACCCGAGGTGAAGCTGGGGATCATTGCAGGCTACGGCGGGACGCAACGGCTGCCGAGATTAGTGGGCCGGGGACGCGCACTGGAATTGCTCTTGACCGGAGAGCCGGTCGACGCCGCGGAGGCACACAGGATCGGTTTGGTAAATCACGTGGTCGAACAAGCAGACCTGGTGCCATTCGCCCGCACGCTGCTGAAGAAAATGCTGGCGAACGCTCCCGTGGCACTCGCCCTCACAATGCAAGCGGTAGACACAGGGCTGAATATGGCACTTGAGGACGCGCTTCGGTTCGAAGCGGCCGCGTTTGGCGTAAGCGCCGCTACTGAGGACCGGCGCGAAGGGACGAAAGCCTTCCTGGAAAAGCGCGCCGCTACCTTCACGGGACGTTAGAAAATAATGCCGAATATCATGGAAGGACAATTCGACGCAAAAGGGCTGCAGTTCGCCATTATTGTTGGACGATTCAACAGCTTCGTGACGGAGCGCCTGCTGGACGGCGCGCTGGATGCCATCCGCCGAAGCGGCGGCAATGCGGAAACGGCGCAGATCGTTCGGGTACCCGGCTCGTGGGAAATGCCGGTCATTGCCGCGGAACTCGCTCGCCAGAAGAAGCACGACGCGATTATCTGCCTCGGCGCTGTGGTTCGTGGCGATACGCCTCATTTCGATTACGTCGCGGGGAACGCGGCTTCGGGCCTGGCGAACATCGCCGCCGAGACTGGCGTGCCGATAGCGTTCGGTGTACTGACCACCAACACCATGGAACAGGCAGTAGATCGCGCCGGCGGCAAGAGCGGCAACAAAGGTTTTGATGCTGCCATGACCGCAATCGAAATGGCGCAATTGCTGCGCGCGGTTCGTGGGCAGGCCAAGTAATTATGGCAGCTCGTCACCGGTCGCGATACCGGGCTGTTCAGATTCTTTATCAGGTCGATATGCGGCACATTTCCGCCGAGACCGCGCTGCGCGCCTATTACGATTCACTCTACTCCGAGGAACACGAGGAAAAACCGGAAAAGGATCCCTTCATGGAGTCTTTGATCCATGGAACTCTGGCGCGAATCGAAGAGATCGACGGCTTGATGGCGAAACACTCCGCCAACTGGAAAGTAGAGCGCATGCCGGCAGTAGATCGCAATATCATCCGGCTGGCTATTTACGAGATGATGAGCGGCAAGACACCTCCGCCCGTGGTCATTGACGAGGCCCTGGACCTGTCCCGGCGCTTTTCAGGCGACGAGTCCGTCTCGTTCGTAAATGGCGTGCTGGATGCCGTTCGTAAGGAACTGAGCCGTTAGGTATTCTTGGAACATATGAATCGCCGTGACGTTCTGAAGACAACCGCTGCTTTCGCCACGCTGCCGGTTCTGGGCTCCGCCGAGTCGAAAAGCCGGCTACAGACATTCACCCAGGAGCAGAACGAGACGGTGATCGCACTGACCGAGGCGATTATTCCCGCCACGGACACTCCGGGCGCAAAAGCGGCAAAGGTGAATCAGTATATCGACCTCCTGTTACACGATGGTCCGGAAACAGAACGCAAGCGGTTCCTGGACGGGCTGAAGTGGTTTGAGGAGTATGCGGCAAAAAGGAGCGGAGCGCCCTTTGCCAAGCTGTCCGGCGACCAGCAGACAGCGGTTCTGGAAAGCCTTCAGACCGAAACGGAAGTGAATCGCCCCGGATACCGCTTCTTCCGCATGGCCAAAAATCTGACCGCACGTATTTATTACCAGACGCAAATCGGATACCAGGAACTGAACAAGGGTGGCCGGGTGCCCGCCACGTTCGGCTGCGGGCATCCGGAGCACCACGGCAATTAGGCCTTGAACTATCCAGATTCTGTCGAGTATCTCTACTCGCTTGGTAACGAAACGAAAGTCATCAAGCTTGGGTTGGAGACGATGCGGAAGCTGCTTAGCGCCCTTGGCAATCCCCAGGACGCCTTTCGCTCAATTCACGTCGCAGGCACGAACGGTAAAGGTTCGACCTGCGCCATGATCGATGCGGGATTGCGTGCAGCCGGGGTTCGCACCGGCCTGTACACTTCACCGCATCTGGTCCAGCCGACCGAGCGAATCCGTATTGACGGCATCGATGTGTCGCGAACTCAGTTCACAGAAGCTTTCAACGAGGTGCATGCGTGTGCGGAGCAGTTGATCCAGGCCGGTGAACTCGAATACCACCCTTCGTACTTTGAAACCGTGACGGCCATGGCTTTCATTTTGTTCCAGCGTGACGCCATACACACAGCCGTTATCGAGGTGGGCCTCGGCGGAAGACTCGATTCCACGAACGTGATTACTCCGGCACTGTGCGTCATCACTCCTGTCGACTTCGATCACGAGAAGTTCCTCGGACATACATTGGAGAGCATCGCCGGCGAGAAGGCCGGCATTCTCAAGCCCGGAGTGCCTGCGGTATTCACGAGGCAGCGGCCGGAAGCAGATTCTGTTTTGACTGAACGCGCCCTCCAGTTGAACTGCTCTGTAATCCGCACTTCGGAATACCAGCCTGAGCGGCTCACCATGGACGCTCGTGGAGCCACCTTCAATCTGCGCGCGAAAAAGATCCGCTGTCCGCTGGCCGGCGCCCATCAAGTGGAAAATGCGTTGGCTGCCATAGCGGCACTCGATGTGCTCGGACTGGCAGTGGAGGCAATCGCCGGCGCACGATGGCCAGGGCGGCTTGAGCAGGTCCACACGGCGCCGGATATCATTCTGGACGGAGCCCACAATCCCGCAGGCGCGAGGGCTTTGCGCGACTACATCGAAGAGTTCTATTCCGCCCGGCCCCGATGGATTGTCTTTGGAGCCATGCGTGACAAGTCCGTTCAAGAGATCACTGAATTGCTCTTCCCTCTCGCGGACCGTCTGATTCTGACGAAGCCGGACTCCCCTCGCGCGATCTCTCCGGAATCTCTGCTCCTGGCCACTCCGCACCCCTATGCGTTGCTTACCGAAGACGTGAGCCATGCGGTACAAACTGTACTGCAGGCTCCGGCCGGCACAGCCGTGTTCATCACTGGATCGCTATACGTCGTTGGGGAGGCACGGGCGTTGCTCGTAAAATAGGGGTTCCGCATGTCCATGTTGCGTGCGCTTCTCTTCACCGATCCGCTGATCATTCTCGCTACCATTTTGTGCGGAAGCGCCAGCCTCGTCGTGTCTTTCTTTGACACGAACGGGCGCAGGCAGATCGCGGTTGCGCGTTTTTGGGCGCGGCTCCTGGTAAGGATCGCCCGCGTAAACATCACAGTCGAAGGACGCGAGAAGATCGATCTCAGCAGCGGCTACGTGTTCGCCTCGAATCACGTGAGCTACATGGATACACCGGTCATCCTGTCTGAGATCCCGGTACAGTTCCGGTTCATGGCGAAGGAGGGGCTGTTCAAGATCCCGTTTCTTGGCAATCACCTGAAGCGCGCCGGACATATTCCGGTCCCGCGCGATAATCCGCGAGCGGCTCTGAAAGCCATGTCGGATGCTGCCCACATGATCCAGGATCGCGGGATCTCGGTCCTTGTGTTTCCTGAGGGCGGCCGCTCCTTGACGGGACTACAGGAGTTCAAGGAAGGCGTCGCCTACATCGGGATTAAGTCCGGCGTGCCGATTGTGCCTGTGGCGCTGATCGGGACTCTGGAGGTTTTGCCCATGCATTCGATGAACGTCCGGCCCGGCAAGGTGATCTTGCGTATTGGAGATCCTTTGCCTACGAATACCTTGAAACTGCATGACCGTGCGGCTCTGACCCGGCAATTGCACGACGCGATTGAAGACCTGCTCGGCGTCAGACCCACACATACCACGCCAGCAGGAACAGAATCGCAGACCAGCAGATAACCGGTAGAACTCGAGCACGGCCGGCCGTCAGGATCCCGATCAGCAGAATGATACCTGCAAGGGCCTGAAACGTCGCGACGCCCGAGATGAGACTGTGGCGATAGAGCACCATGGCTCCGGCGAAGGCAAGCAGGACCGCAGCCAGTTGGAATTTGCGCGTGTGGCCGGTCGCACTGAACCCCAGCGTGATCCCCGCAATGAAAAGCAGGAACCCAGTGATATCCACCCACGGAATATTGGTTCCGGCGATCAGGTCGAACTTGGCCCGCAGTATGTTTCCGAACAACTGTCCCTTCGATGCGCGGCGAAAGTCCTCCACCGTGCCGAGAGCGAGACTGTAGTCACCCATGTAGTAATCGGGCTCGAAGACTGCAACATAGTAGATTTGGCCCGGCTTGACGTGAAGCTTGCGCTCCGTGCCGCGATACATGCGCTCCAGGCTGAACGGCTCAAAAAGGGCAGTACGCGGGCCTTCCGGCGGAAGCAGGATTTCACCGCCATACCCTTCCGGGAAATCGAAAGGCAAATCAAGCTCCGGCCCGCCTTTGCTCAGAAATGCCACAGCCGGACGGAATGTCTCGCTTCCGCGACGAATCGGAACGAGGGCTTCGACCGGAATGTCCTGTTCGTTGGCTGCGGAGAAGCGATAAAGATCAACTTCGTCAGGAACAGAGAGACGGCCGTACACAGCAATGGACTGTACGGTCGGATCACGCAAATCGAGGATGGCGTTAGGATCGTGCCGCCTTTCCACAATCGGATAGTGCGCGAACACAGAGGCGGTTAACTGTAACAGCAGAAGCAGACGCATTAGGCTTTCGCTGTACATGGACGCCCCGTTGGAGGGCGTGTTACATCCGGCCAAGGCGCCGGGCGCCGGCCTCCACTCGCTATTTCACTAAAGTGGCGGATTTCCCTGCGAAGTCCAGCACGGCCGATGGAAAGATGCCGAGGATCAGCGTCGCGATGGCGCTAAGCCACGCCGCCGCGCCGATACCCGCACCCAGCGGCGGAAGATTTTCCGTCGCCTCGCATGGATCGTGCATATACATCACAACGATGATCCGCAGATAATAGTAAGCCGCGACCGCGCTGTTCAGCAGGCCCAGTATGGTGAGCCAGACCAGCTTCGCGTCCAGCGCTGCCTTAAACACGTAGAACTTGCCAAAAAAGCCGCCCGTAAGCGGCACGCCGATCAGGCTCAATAGAAAGACGGTGAAGAGCGCGGCCGTGACCGGCTGTCGAAAGCCGAGCCCTGCCATGTCGTCGATCTGCAGGTACCGCTCGCCCTTTCTTGCCAGATGCGTAACTAGAGCGAATGCTCCGATGTTCATGAACGCATATGCGGCCAGATAGAACATCACAGCGGCCGTCCCGGTGTCGGAATGCGTTGTGACGGCCACCAGCACGTAGCCGGCGTGCGCGATGGAACTGTAGGCCAGCAGCCGCTTGATGTTGGATTGCAGGATCGCTGCGAAGTTACCAACAATCATCGAGCAGAGTGCGATCACCCACAGAATGGGAACCCAGCGGCCCGCGACCGGTTCGAATGCCGTCATGAAGACACGAACAAACACTGCGAACGCCGCTGCCTTGGGACCCGCGGACATGAAGGCGCTCACCGGTGCCGGTGCTCCTTGATACACATCCGGCGCCCAGATCTGGAACGGTGCCGCGGAGATCTTGAACGCGAAGCCCACTAACATCAGCGCCGCACTGGTGCCGACCAGCGTGAGGTTCGGAACTGCGTTGCCCGTCAGTGCCTCACGGATCTTCAGCAGATCGGTAGTGCCGGTCAGTCCGTAGATCCAGGCGATGCCGTACAGCAGGAATGCCGTGGCAAACGAACCGAGCAGAAAGTATTTGATAGCCGATTCGTTATTGCGCTTATCATCACGAAGGTAACCGGCAAGGATGTAGGTCGCAATCGACGAGATCTCGAGCCCGATGAAGACCATCATGAGTTCATTCGCAGTCACCAGAATGCACTGGCCCACGATGGAGTAAAGAACAAGCGAGTTATATTCGGCGGATTCAGCGTGCTCCTTGCGCAGATACTGCGTGGAACTGAAGACGCACAGCACGCCGACCAGAATTACCAGAATGCGGAAGAATGTCGCGAAACCGTCGATGATCAGCAGTCCCTGGAAAGCGGTACCCGGGCCGGAGGTGTACGCATAGATGGCGGCAAACAGCGCGCCGGCCAGCGACGCCAGAGAGAGCTTGGACCACAAGCCCTCGCCTCTTTCCTTCAGGATCGGCTGCGCAAACATGATCAGCGTCGCCACGATCGTGAGAATAATCTCAGGCAGGAAGCGGACGTAGTCAGTGGCCGTTGGGATGAAGTTAGTGGGCACCGGCTACCTCCGTTGCGCCCTGCACAGGTTCTGCCTTTACCTTAAATTCCACGTTGGTCTTGCTCTGCTCCAAAGTTTTCGCGTCGGATGCCCCAATCGAGGGCAGGAAAGTCATCGGGGCGATGCCCATCCACACCATCAGCGCGATCATCGGAAGAATCGCGGCCCACTCCCGCGGACTCAGATCCGGGAAGCCGTGATCGTGATGCACATGATCGTGAGAATGATCATGCGAGTGACCGTGTGCGTGATCGTGATCGTGATCGTGGTCGTGAGCATGGTCGTGGCTGTGGCCGCCATGGCTGTGAGATCCGGCACCTTCACTCATTCCCGGAAGGCGCCCGAAGAAGGCTCGCTGATAAAGCCACAGCATATAAACGGCGGATAGAATCACGCCGAGTGCCGCGAACACTGCCCAGGAGAAGTTCGCAGTGGCCGCACCCTGCAGCACCAGGAACTCGCCCACAAAGTTATTCAGCGTCGGCAGGCCAATGCTCGCGAGCGTCGTGATCAGGAAAACGGTGCTCAGCCACGGAGCAGCAGTAGCAACCCCTCCATAGTCGGAGATCTCCAGCGAATGCCGGCGCTCGTACATGTAGCCCACCAGCATGAAGAGTGCGCCGGTTGAGATACCGTGGTTCAGCATCTGGTAAACCGCGCCATCCATGCCCTGCTGATTGAAAGAAAAGATTCCGAGAACCACAAAGCCGAGATGGCTGACCGATGAGTAGGCGACCAGCTTCTTCATATTCGGCTGCACCATCGCGACCAGTGCGCCGTAAATGATACCGACGATCGCCAGCGCTACGATCCAATATGCGTTCTCACGAGCGGCTCCTGGGAACATCGGCACGCAGAACCGGAGCAACCCGTAGGTACCCATTTTCAGCATGACGGAAGCCAGCATGACGGAGCCGGCCGTAGGCGCTTCCACGTGTGCATCCGGTAACCAGGTGTGAAGCGGGAAAAGCGGCACCTTCACCGCAAACGCGAAGAAAAATGCAAGAAACAGCAGAAGTTGTTCCAGGTGGCTGAACATCAGCCGTCCGCTCTGAATCAGACTCAGGATCTGCAAATAGTCGAACGTGCCGCTCTTGTTGTACAGGTAGATAATCGCGCCCAGCATCAGCACCGAGGCGGTCATTGTGTACAGGAAGAATTTCACCGCGGCGTAGATGCGCCGGTCGTGTCCCCAGATTCCAATCAGGAAGTACATGGGCACAAGACAGACTTCCCAGAACACGTAGAATAGGAAAAGATCAATCACGATAAAGACGCCGATGAGGCCGAATTCCAGCAACAGAAGGAAAGCCCAGAATTCCTTGACGCGATGGTTGATCGACTTCCAGGAGATCAGCATCGCAATAGGTGTCAGGAACGTCGACAGAATGACCAGCCATAGACTGACCCCATCGAGAGCAATGTGGTAATTGATCTGCGGATAGGTGATCCAGGGCACGTCCGTTTCGAACTGCCAGGCGTGACCGCCCCCCAACACTTGGGGGATGAGCGCCAGGGAACCGAAGAAGACTACAACCGCGATGAACAGGCCGAACTTCTTGATGAGTTCAGTGTTGTCCTTCGGCAATAAAAGCGTGAGCAGGAACCCGATCAGCGGAATGAACAGCAGAACGTTCAGCAACATTAGCGTAGCCCCCCGCCGAGGCCCATGGCCACAATGACAATCACCGAGCCGAGCACCACCCAGGCCGCATAGCTCCGTATGTTGCCGGATTGCAAGGTGCGCAATCCGGAGCCGACATTCCGGACCCTCCGGCCCAAACCGTTCACAATGCCATCGATGAGCCCGACATCCATGACCTTCCAGAGCACGCTGCGAGATCCCTGCACGAGCGGCTCCACTACGGCGGAGTCGTAGGCTTCATCCACGAAGTACTTGTTATAGAGAATGCGATAGCCGCCGCTGAACGTACGGGCGATCGAATCGGCCATGGCCGGTTTCACCACGTACATTAGATACGCAAGCCCGATTCCGATGAACCCCGCTGCGGTTGCGATGAGGCCGAGCATCCGGTCCGGCGCGCCTTCTTCCATCCTGGGCATCACCGGTTCCAGGAAATGCGGGACCGGGATGAATCCACCCGCCAAGGAAAGCAGCGCGAGAACCATTAGCGGCAGAGTCATCACCAGCGGAGACTCGTGAGGATGACCCGTTCCACGATATTTCCCGAAGAACGTCAGGAAGATGGATCGGAACACGTAGAACGCGGTCATGCCCGCTGTGATCACGCCAACCCAGTACATCCAATGTGAGTGCTGATAGGTCGCTTCGAGAATAGCGTCCTTGCTGGCCCATCCGGAAGTGAACGGGAAGCCTGCGATGGCGAGCGCGGCACAGAGCAGCACGATGAATGTGATCGGGGTGTATTTACGCAGGCCCCCCATCCGCTGCATGTCCTGTTCGCCGCCGCATGCGTGAATCACCGATCCCGCTCCCAGGAAGAGGAGAGCCTTGAAGAACGCGTGCGTCACCACATGGAAAATACCGAAGCTGAACGCTCCGACACCGCAGGCCAGGAACATGTAGCCCAGCTGCGAGACCGTCGAGTACGCATATACTTTCTTGATATCGTTTTGCACCAGGCCTATGGTTGCGGCCATGACCGCCGTGGCCAGTCCGATCAGTGCCACCACCTCCATGGCAATCGGCGAGTGAACGAACAGGATCGCCGAGCGCGAACACATGTAAACGCCGGCGGTCACCATGGTGGCAGCGTGGATCAGCGCCGAGACCGGTGTTGGGCCCGCCATCGCGTCCGGCAACCAGACATACAGCGGGATCTGCGCGGATTTCCCAGTAGCGCCCACGAATAGCAACAGACAGATCGCAGTGAAGATCCCAGCGCCGGTATCAGTCGGCATGCCGGCAGCCTTCGCGAACACGGTGCCGAAATCCAGAGAGCCGAATGTCATGAAGATCAGGAACATTCCCAGCGAGTAACCGAAGTCGCCGATCCGGTTGACAACGAACGCCTTCTTGCCCGCGTCGGCCGCGAATTTTTCCAGGAAGTAGAAGCCGATCAGCAGGTAACTGCAGAGCCCCACGCCCTCCCATCCCACAAAGAGAACCAGGTAGTTCGCGCCGAGAACCAGAATCAACATGAAGAACATGAACAGGTTCAGGTACGCGAAGAATCGATAGTACCCGCCTTCATGCGACATGTAGCCGGTGGCGTAGATATGGATCAGAAGACCGATGCCGGTGACGACCAGGAGCATGACCGCGGTAAGGCGGTCGACCATGAAATCGAGGCCGATGTTGAGACTGCCGCTAGCGATCCAGGTGTAATATCGCTCGACGATAGGATGCTCGAGATCGCCGGCCCCAGTGAGCGTCTTGACGACCCACAGGAACGAGAGCAGAACGGATCCGATGGCGAATGCGTTGACGGCGCTCTTCGGCAAACGGCGGCCAAACAGGCCATTGGCCAGGAAGCCGAGGAACGGGAAGATCGGGATGAGCCAGAGTTGATGCATCGCGCTAATTTTTCATGCTGCTGATTTCATCGATCTGCAGCGTAGACCGGTTCTTGAATACCGTGAGAATGATGCCGAGGCCCACGGCGGCTTCGGCGGCCGCAACCACCATCACGAAGAACGAGTAGATGTGGCCGTCCACCTGTTTGAACGTATAGGCGAACGCGGTGAAGCTGAGGTTCACTGCATTGAGCATTAGCTCAATCGACATGAATACCGTGATGATGTTTTTGCGGAATAGAAACCCGGCAACACCGAGCGCAAACAGAATCGCACTCAAAATGAGATACCAGGAGAGAGGCACTGACGTGGGAAGCGGAGGCATGCTAGATTTCCTTCCTCGCCAGAACGACCGCGCCGATAATCGCGATCAGGATCAGGATCGAGGTGACTTCGAAGGGCAGCAGGTACTTTGTGAAGAGGCTCGCGCCAATCTCGCGGGCTGTACCTCCCGTGAAGCTGCCGAAACTGACGTTGACGTTCATGCTCTTCGGGAGTACCGCTTGAATCAGGAAGCTGAGCAGCCCCACGAAGATAATGAACAGCGGAATGCCCGCGAACTTAACCAGCCTGGATGCCTTATTCGAGCGGGTTTCGGAGCCTGCATTCAGCAGCATGATGACAAAGATAAACAGCACCATGATGGCGCCGGCATAGACGATCATCTGTGCCGTGGCCAGGAATTCGGCCCCAAGCAGCAGGTAGAGGAACGCCAGCGAAACCATCACGCCGATGAGCGAGAGAGCGCTCGAAATCGGGTGGCGCTGTACAACGAGGTTGATCGCCGAGATCACGGCGATGAACGCGAAGATCAGGAAAAGGATCGGGTCCAGCATGGCTTAAGAGGTAAGGGCGACCGCAAGCGCCGTAATTAATAAGTTCAGCAATGCGGCCGGGAACAGGAACGTCCAGGCGAATCGCATCAACTGGTCATACCGAAAACGGGGCAGCGTGCCGCGGATCCAGATAAAGACGAAGAGCAGCGCCAGCACCTTGCCGCAGAACCAGAACAGCGGCAACAGGAAAGGCTGCAGCAGAGGTACCGCGAACAGTAGGCCCAAACCGATGAACGCGATACCCGCGATCGGCAGCGTGATACGGTCAAACGGGCGCGCCGGATTCAATCCGTGGAAAATCATGATCGCCCCCGCCGCAATGTGCAGCACCACAGGAACCAGCCAGGAACCGTATTCCGTAGGCCAGATGGGGTGCCAGCCACCCAGGAACAGCAGCGTTCCCACACAGGTGACAGTCACCATATTCGCGTATTCGGCCATGAAGAAGCCGGCGAATTTCATCGAACTGTATTCGGTGTGGAACCCGGCGACGAGTTCGTTCTCCGCTTCGGGAAGGTCGAATGGCACACGGTTCGTCTCGGCGAACCCGGCGATCAGGAAGATGATGAAACTGAAGATCTGAGGAAACGGCCCCTGGAAGATGCTCCACCCGAGGATACCTCCCAGCCCAAGGACGCCCGACGCCTGCTTGTCCACCATCTCGCGGAAGCTCAAGGTGTTCAGCAGCAGCAGCGGAGCAGCGAGTGCGAGCGCCAGCGGCAGCTCATAGCTGATCATCTGGGCCGAACTGCGGAGCGCACCCAGCAGCGAGTACTTGTTATTCGAAGCCCAGCCGCCGAGCGCGATGCCGTAAACGCCAACTGAAGAAATGGCCAGTACGAACAGGATGCCCACTTTCAAATCGCTCAACTGCATGTACGTCTTAATCGGGCCAATCTGAATCTCGGGCCCGAACGGAATCACCGATATTGAAATCAACGCGGTGAAGACGGCGAGGAAAGGGGCGAGCATGTAGAAGAACTTGTTGGTATATGGCGGCAACAGATCTTCTTTGGTGAGCAACTTAATTACATCGGCGAGTGGCTGAAGAAGGCCGTGCGGGCCCACACGGCGCGGGCCGACGCGCAACTGAATATGGGCGAGCACCTTGCGCTCAATCCACTGGAGATAGGCCAGGGCGGTGAGCAGAACAAACGCTACCAGCGCTGACTTAATCAGGCTCAGAATGAAAAAGTTCATTGCAGATGTCTTTTTACGCGATGCTACGGAGTCGAGATCCCAGACTCGAAGAGTTTGGCCTCGCGCTCCATCACCTGGTTGAGCATTTTAGAGAAGCGGCCCAACGTTCCCGATGTGAACAGGGTGTCGCCGGCGGATTGGATGAGTTCCGGACGGGAAGAAGCCGGAACCCGGCCATTCACGGGCATGGTTTGCGCCGCGCCACCGGTAACGACGACTGGTAAAGAAACATTATAGCCGCGAACGATGCGGCGGATTTCTTCGAACACTGCGTCGGGCTTGGCGATACCGAGGTCGAACTTCATTTCCTTCGCAAGTAGGCCAAGTATCTCGAGGTCCGTCTTCGTGCCCATCGTCTTGGCTCCCCGCTTTAATTTCTGCACTTCGCCGGTTACGTTCGTAACCGTACCGTCCTTTTCATAGGCGGAAGCGGCCGGGAAGATGATGTCGGCGCGCTCGGCGGTTTCGGTCATGAACAACTCATGCACCACCACAAAGGCATGCGCTGAGGCGAGCTTTCTACCTTCGAGCGGATTAGCTCCAACCACCCAGAGCACGTCGAGTACGGGGTCTGCCAGCATCTCGGGAAGTGACTGGCCGGTCTTCTCGGTCGCATGATAGCCGGGTCCCAGCTCGGGCAGGAGGCCCATATCGGCAGCGCCGCGGGAATTAGAGTAATCCACTAGACAGACGTACTTGACCGGGATACCGAGCGACTCGCCGAAGGCAACCAGTTTGCGGACAGCGTCGCCCTTAATGGAATCGCCGAACAGGATAACTAGTTCTTGTTCCTTCGAGAGATCTTCCCGGAGGGATTCGACTGCCGCAAGTTCCTGGCCGGGCTGGGCGATCAGGCTCTTCACGGCGTACTTGCGCTCGCGCACAGGGCCCGGCGTGACCGTATAAGCATGCGCCCCGTGGTGGCGGTTATTCGCGCGAAGCTGGAAATGAAGCAGCGGATGCTGTTGAGCCAGATCCGAGCCGATCACCAGGCTGGCCTTGGCATGATAAAGATCGGCAACTGTCGCCAGCGATTCCTGTTTCCCGCTGAGCGCGTCCAGAAGCGTCGCCATGTCGCCCGTGCGATGGTGATCGATGTTCGCCGTCCCAAGCCCCTGGCGAGCGAACTTCTGGAGCAGATAGTTCTCTTCATTGGTGGTCCGGTTTGAGCCAATGACCCCGAACTTACCGCCCCGCGCCTTGATTTCCGCAAATTTTTGAGCTACCGCAAAGAGCGCGCGCGACCAGGAAACCGGCTCGAACTTGCCCTCGATCTTCATGAGAGGCGATTGCAGCCGCTCTACCGACTCGTTGAAGTCGAACGCATAACGGCCTTTGATGCAGAGGAACTCGCCATTGATACCCGAGCGGTCCCGGTTATTAGCACGCACAATATCGTCGTTTCGAACACCGAGCGTTGTCTTACAGCCGTTGGAACAATGAGCGCAGATTGTCCCGACATGATTCATTTCCCATGGGCGCGTCTGGTAGCGGTATGTTCCGCTTGTAAGCGCGCCAACAGGGCAGATGTCGATGCAAGCCCCACATTCGTCGCAATCAAGGAAGGAGTTGTGGTTGGGAACAATCTCGGAAACCACCCCGCGGTTCGTAATACCTAACGCTCCTACGCCCATTCCTTCGTTGCAGATACGAACGCAACGATAGCATAGGATACAGCGGGGACCGTCGTAGAAGACCACTGGCGACCATTGCTTTTCAGGAACGTGCTGTTTGTTTTCCGTGAAGCGGCTCTCCCCGGCTCCGTAGCGGAAAACCATGTCCTGGAGTTCGCATTCGCCGCCCTTATCGCAGACAGGGCAGTCGAGCGGGTGATTGGTCAAAAGAAACTCGAGGGTGGTTTTGCGAGCTTTATGAATTACTTCACTATTCGTGCGAACCACCATGCCTTCGGCGACAGGGAGCGTACAACTGGTCTGCAGCTTCGGCATTTTCTCCACTTCGACAAGGCACATGCGGCAAGCGGCCTGCAGTGAGAGCCCTTCGTAGTAGCAGAATTGGGGCACTTCGATCCCAAGCGTCTTCGCCGCGTCGATGACGAGGGTGCCAGGCTTGGCCTGGACAGGAGTTCCGTCGATTGTAAGATTGACTAGATCAGCCATTTGCGTTTGGACACGTCAGGAGAGCATGGACCCCGGCACACGCCTCAGTCGGCCGAGTACACGTTTTCCATTGAATCTTCAGGGTACCAACCGCACTTCAGGCTGGTCAAATGAGGGCACAGCGTGAGTCCCGCCGCCCCGTGCCAGGGGCCAACCGGGAATGCTCCGGCGCTAATGCGGTTTCATCACAATCTTGATGCAGTTGTTCTCTTTTTTATTGAAAATTGCGTACCCTTCCGTCGCGTCCTCTAACGGCAGGCGATGCGTGATTACGAAGCTCGGGTCAATGTCTCCGCGTTGTACAAGGTCCAGCAAGTGGCGGATGTACCGCTGAACGTGGGTCTGGCCCGTCTTGACGGTCAGCGAACGGTTCATGATCGACCCGAATGGCATCTTGTCAAGGAATCCCCCATAAACGCCCGCGATCGAGACAGTGCCGCCGTTGCGGCAAGCCATGATAGCCTGGCGTAACGCAAGTGGCCGGCCAGTCTCTAGCATCAATGCCTGCTTGATCCGGTCATACGCATAGAGCACACCCGGAGCATGCGCTTCCATGCCCACGGAATCGATCACTGAATCAGGGCCTCTCCCGCCGGTCAATTCATTCAACGCATCGGCGACGTCGACGTCCTCATAGTTGATTGTGTCTGCTCCGCCGTGGCGGGCCATCGCTAGCCGCTCCGGAAACCGGTCAATGCCGATCACTCGTCCGGCGCCGAGCAGGTAAGCGCTGCGAATCGCAAACTGCCCCACGGGACCGCAGCCCCACACCGCGATCGTCTCGCCCGGTTTGATGTTGCAGGCCTCCGCGGCCATCCAGCCCGTCGGAAAAATGTCCGACAGGAAGAGGACTTGTTCATCCGTGAGACCGTCCGGAACCTTGAGCGGTCCGACGTCCGCATACGGGACTCGCGCATACTGGGCCTGCCCGCCGGCGTATCCTCCCGTAAGATGCGAATACCCGAACAGACCAGCGGGCGAGTGTCCCCACAACTTCTCTGCCATCCAAGCGTTCGGGTTGGAGTTCTCGCAAAGGGAAAACATCCCGTCCTGGCAGGAGAAGCAGCCGCCACAGGCAATCGGGAACGGCACTACCACGCGGTCGCCTTTCGAGAGATTCTTCACTCCGGGCCCAACTTCCACCACTTCTCCCATGAACTCATGGCCCAGAATGTCGCCGGATTCCATGGTGGGCACGAGGCCGTTGTACAGGTGGAGGTCAGAGCCGCAAATTGCTGTCGACGTGATTCGTACGATGGCATCGCGAGGATTAAGAAGTTTTGGATCGGGCACTGTTTCGACCCGTACGTCTTGTTTACCGTGCCAAACAACGGCTCTCATTCGTAACGGTCTCCTTCCAGACTGCGCGGTTGGCCTGGGTGGGGTAATTTGCCGATGCTTGCATCGGATTTTGTAATCTCTCCGGTCTCGACAATCTGCTTGAAGCGGCGCAGATCGTCGTAAAGCTGCTGTTCCGGCTCTTCTCCGAAAAGGCTGGCGACGAGGGCGCCGAAAGAGCCCATCGGCGGCCGGTAGTCCATGCTGACGCGAATGATCGTTCCGCGGCCGGATGGACCGGGTTCAAAATAAACTGATCCCCGATTCTCGACATCGGCGCCTTCCAGCGAACGCCAGCTAATCTTTTCGTTTGGACGATCCTCCTCAATGACCGCATCCCACTCCACCGAATAGCCGGCGGGACCATTCGCAATCCAGTGAGATCTTTGCTCGTCTACTATGCGGACTTCCTGAAGGTGGTACATGAACTGCGCCATGTTCCTGAAGTCCCGCCAGAACCGGTAGCATTCGTCGATCGGACGATTGATGGCCAGCGATTTCTCGACGTGAATTGAACCGTCGCGCTGTTTGTACCGGGACAGCGGGCGTCCTGAACCGAGTTCCTGTGCGCACAGAATGTCCAATGCAGTTACACCGATCACCGCTGCGGTTGCGGCCGAAAGACGGTCGCGTTCTGCGCGGTCCGATGCGTAGCCGGATCCGAGGACAGCCAGGTCCATCATGTCGCCGGCAACTCGGGCCCAAAGCCAGCCCGCGGGCTGTTCGTTACGCAGAATGCCAATGCCTGCCGCCATTTCTCGCATGCCGAGCATCGGCAGGAGCGTCGGGTGATCATCGCCCATGCCGATCCAACGGGAAAGCCGGTTGGGCGTGAGAATCTCGGCAAGACCAAGTCCGATGCTGAACCAACCTAGCCCTTTGGCAAGTTGGTTCATTTTTTCCTTCCCGTCGGAATAGGGTGCCTGGATTTCCTGGCCCATTCGCGGCGGGTGAATACCAGCCTGAGTGTCTGTTCGTTCTTGAGTTGGCATTTGCCCCTTAGACTCGCGCGCGAAAAGGGCAATTTGGATGGTAACGGTTCGAGGCTTATTTACTCTTTGAGGAACTGCTGGCCGCTGATAGCTTCGGCAGCAAGATAACCGGAGCGGACCGCGCCTTCCATAGTGGCGGGCCAGCCGGAACGTGTCCAGTCACCCGCAAGAAAGATGTTCGGGAAGCTGGTACGTGCAGACGGTCGCTCGCTCTCCAGACCCGGCCGGGCAGAGAAAGTCGCCCGAACCTCCTTCACCACATGGCCTTTCAACAGTTGGGCGTGACGAACCCCTGGGAAGAACTCAGCCAGTTCGCGCAAGGCCATCTCAATGACCTCGTTTCTGCTCTGGGTCACGAGACTGCGGGACGCGCTCACTACCAGTTGCAGATAGCGGCCGCCGTCTTTGTTGAACATCCATTGAATGGTCCGGTCCAGCAGGACAGCGTGTGGTAGGTTCGTAATCGGTCGATCAAACCAGAGGTGGATGCCTGTGATCGGTGAGTGCTCCATCTCTGGAACAGGAAGTCCCGGACGCAGAGCATCCAGGCGTTCGAACGGAACGCAACTGATGTAATAGTCGGCATTGCGCAGTGTGCCGTCCACCAGCGCCCCATTCTCGTCGAGACGTTCGACCGGTTTGCGGAGGTGAATCCTGACGTTCGCGAATTGATTCCAGGCGTCTGAGGCGTAAAGTGCGCCTAGGGGTACGTTGGGAACCCCCATTTCATATCCGTCGCCCGTGGCCAGGAAACCCAGCCACATCACCTGAAAGCCGTGAATCGCAGCCATCCGGTCCAGATCCTCGTTGATCGCGCTGACTAGCACCTGTTTCCAGAAGCGTTCGATGAGCCGGGCAGGTTGCTGCTTTTCCTTAAGCCAATCCGCCATCGTGATGCGGTCGAGGTCCTGTCGGGTATTGCGTTCGCTCCGGATGGCAAGCATTGCCCGGGCCAAAGCGATCTTGTCCGCAAGCCCAAGGCAGCGCATTTTCAGGAAGGATCCGGAAAAATGAAGAGGGCTCGGAAGAAAGCCTGCCTTCAATGTTGAGAGGCGTCCGCCCGGTTCCAGGAAGAAAAACTCGCGATAGAACGTGATGTCGTCTTCGACGTTCAGGCGGCGATAAAGGTCGAGCAGGTTCGTGCAGCAGCGCAGAAGAACGTGCTGGCAGTTGTCGATAATCTCCGTGCCCTCCGTAGAGCCGGGAATTGGGTAGGAGGTAGCGCGCCCGCCAAGAAAGCCGCGGGCCTCGTAGAGATCGACGTCGTAACCAGCGCTGCCAAGCGCGGCAGCAGCGGCGAGTCCGGACAGACCCCCACCGATCACGATGACGGATGGCATTCCGAGTCCAGGGATATCAACAGTTTACCGGGTCGGGGCTGGGATGCGAGCCCGAAGGCCGCCACCACCGCCGCCCATGTACTCAGTGGCAATCCAGAGAACGATGAACGCGAACAGAATGAGGACGAGGTCGGAAAAATCCATTAGCTTAGTTGTATTTACCTAGTATCACCGATGCCCAGTTCTAGTGCAAACGAAACACCGGTACTAACTTATCGGACGGAGAAGCTATTTCCAGTACCCCTGGTAAAGACCTAAAGCGAATCCAATCGCCCCTCCGATGACTGGAAACACCAGAAAAGTGTAGCTAATTCTCTGAATCCACGACGCTGGCCGCGGAGCAAAGGAGATGACTGCCTGTGCAAGTATGATGATCGCCACGATCGAATAGAATCCGAATTCTCCTATCGAGCACCACGGGCAGTGCCTCGACTCCATGTGGTGGATATTGCAAGCCGTAGCTGCGCCCGCCCACCACGATTGGCAGCCGCACGAGTAAATCAGCGCACAAAGATTGATGATGAAGAGGGCGGTCGCCCCTGACCCCGCCAGAAACAGTACTATCTTCCAAAAGATGGGGTCAGACCCCAGTTTCATTTTGGAACTCGGACTGCCGCCAGGCGGCGAATGGCATTTTGCATTAGCCGCAGCCCGGATGAATCCTCGAGGCTGAGCATGGATTCGGGGTGGAACTGGACGGCTTCGATCGGCAATGAGCGGTGCTTCACGCCCATGATGACCCCGTCTTCCGACTCGGCAGTTACCTCCAACTCGCTCGGAAGCTTGTCCTTAATCGCGAACAGCGAGTGGTAGCGCCCGACCTGGAAATGCTCCGGAAGACCTTCAAAGACGCCCTGGTTGTGATGGTGGATCTGCGATGGCTTGCCGTGCATCGGGTAGTCAAGAACTCCGAGTTCTCCGCCAAACGCCTCTACGACTCCTTGCAAGCCGAGGCAGACCCCAAACAACGGGATCTCACGTTCCGCGGCATAGCGCACCACATTGGGAACGCCAAAGTCAGAAGGCCGTCCAGGACCCGGAGACACAAGGATGAGATCCGGGTGCAGGTCGTCGATCATCTGCAGTGGGAAACCAGCACGATATGTGACGACCTCCGCTCCAGTCTGCCGGGCGTAGTTCGCCAGAGTATGAATGAAGCAGTCGTCGTTGTCGATCAACAACATCCGGACGCCGTTATGCGCCGGCTCAATGGGTTCGTTTCGTAATTCCGGTTTCCTGGCCTTCAGCGCACGGAAAAAGCCCGTCGCTTTGAGGTGGGTCTCGCGCTCCTCGAGTTCCGGAACCGAGTCGTACAGCAAGGTTGCACCAGCCGGATATTCAGCCACCCCGTCCCGGAGGTGGACAGTCCGGATCAGGATTCCGGTGTTGATGTCGCCATTCAGGTTCAGCATCCCGACAGCGCCGCCGTACCAGCCGCGGGCCGTCTTCTCGAGATTCTCAATTGTCTGGGCGGCAGCTTTCTTGGGCGCGCCGATGACCGTAACGGCCCACATATGAGCCAGAAACGCATCGAGCGAATCCATTCCGTGCTGGAGAGTGCCTTCTACGTGGTCCACCGTGTGAAACACCCCGGCGTAGGACTCGATCAAACGGCGGCCGATCACCTTCACGCTGCCCGGCACGCAAACACGCGACTTATCGTTGCGGTCAACGTCCGTGCACATGGTCAATTCGGACTCCTCCTTCGTTGAGACGAGGAGTTGCTTGATGTTCTCCGCATCCTTCAGTGGATCGCCCGTGCGTATGGCGGTGCCCGAGATAGGGCAGGTCTCGACGCGCCGGCCTTCGATGCGCACGAACATTTCTGGAGATGCTCCGATGAGTTGCTCGTCACCTAGCTGCAGGAAGAATTCGTACGGGCTCGGGCTCGCCTGTTGGACACGCTCGAAGAGTTCGGCCGGACTGTCGCCGTACGGAACGGAGAACGTCTGCCGCAGTACCACTTCGTAGTAGTCGCCGCGCTTCATTCCTTCCCGCACGCGCTCGACGTTCGCCATGTACTCTTCTTTGGTGTGATCCGCGGTGATTTCGCCCGCCCGGACCTTCGAAGGCTTGGCAACGCGGGCTGCGGTCCGGGGCAGACCTTCGGTCGTCAGATCGCCTGAACGAAATTCGTATTGGTAGCGCTCAATCTGCTCCTTCTTACGATCCATGAAATAAATGTCATCGCAGAGGAACAGATGGAGGTCCTTGCGATGCCCGCGCGGGAGCTTCAGATCAATGGGGTCGAACTGGAACAGAAGGTCGTAACCGAAGGCGCCGACAAATGAGAGCCGCGAATCCCCTTCGGTCTTGAACTCTTCAATGAGAGCACGAAGAATCGAAAAAACCGAAGGCTGCTTACTGCGTTCCTCTTCTGCGAATAGCGCCGGGAGCGGTTTCAAGCGGCCGCGCAGAGCGCCGTTTTCGATGTCCAGATACTCCCAATGCGGGTGGGATTGCAGCACGGGGTGAAGGATCTGGTTGATCACCTCGCCGCGGGCGTTCAGCGGGCGAAATTCGACGTGCCGGCCGAAGGCGACCACTTCGAGCGGCGGAGCAAGGCTTGCAATGTCCCAGCGCGAATACCGACCCGGGAATTCATAGCCAGACGAGAGGTAAATGCCTCTCTGGACATCGAGCTTACGGAGCAGCTTATTCAATCCGCGCGTGAACGGGATCTTTGATTCGCTCCGAGCAACGCCGATGCCACTGCGGGTGGAATAACTTAGCGTGGGCATGGGAACTCTTCGAAACTTCGAGGATAATTTCAGGCTAGCATGAGCAGCCCTCCGCGCTGCGTTAGTAGCCCATGTTCCGCATGCGGCTCAAGATACTGGCCGCATATTCGTTCATAGCCGCCGGGCGCCGCCGTCGTGGCGATGGAATGATCGCCGCGAGCCGCGCGGCCTGATCGCGAGTAAGCCTGGAGGCGGAGGTCTTGTAGTGATATTGGGAAGCGGCTTCGGCTCCGTACACTCCCGGTCCCCACTCGATGATATTCAGGTAGAGCGTCAGAATGCGCTGCTTACCCAGGATCTGCTCGGCCACCGGAGCCAAGGTGAATTCTAGGCCCTTGCGGATCAGCGAACGATGCGTGGTGGCGAACAGGTTTTTGACGAGCTGCTGCGTAATTGTGGATCCGCCCCGGCCGAGTTTCCCCTCTTCCAGATCATCATCTACGATTTTTTGAACCTCTACCCAGTCGATCCCGCGGTGCTGGTAAAAGCGGCCATCTTCCGCCGCGATGACGGCATGTTGAAGATCCGGGTCGATCTTATCCAGAGGAATGGGAGCGTATCGCTTCTGATAGGGCTTGTGGACCAAGAATGCTTCTAGGCGCCGCTGCATCTGCACCGTGGTGGTGAACGGTACGAAAAATTTCAAAGCAAACAGCCAGGCGGCACACGCCAGATAGAATACGACCACCGCGGCGAACATAGCCCGGAACAGCCGCGCGATTCGACCGCGCTTTGTTTTTGCGGGCTTCGCAGCGCGTTGTTGCTTCACGGCCGTGCGGGGCACGCACTCATAATAAACGGTATGCGTGTGTACCTCGGCTTGACCTTGGCAATCGTCCTCTCTTTATCAACATTTGGCGCTCAAGTCAGCCTGAAAAACGGTGATCGAGTCACAGGAAAGATAGTCAAGAAAGATGGCGATTCCCTGCTGATCAAAACGGATTTGATGGGTGACATCACCCTGAAGTGGGCGGACGTGACGGAACTGAAGTCCGATGAGCCGCTTTATGTAGTCTTACCGGGAGATATGACGGTGAAGGGGCCGGTGGCTGTAAACGCGGGCAAAGTAGAAGTCTGCTCTCAAAATGCACCCGTCGCAGAGGTGAAAGCAATTCGGAATCCAGATGAGCAGTCGAGGTACGACCGGTATCTCAGACCTCCCATTTACGATCTCTGGGCCGGGTTCCTAGACCTTGGCCTTGCTGCGGCCCGAGGCAACTCCAAGACAACCACCTTCACCACATCCTTCAATGCCACGCGGGTTACCAGTGGCGACAAACTCCGCCTTTCTCTGAATCAGATCTATGCGACTGGCACCGTGAAGGGCAAAGAGACGGAAACTGCGCGCGCGATTCGTGGAGGTTGGGGCTACGATCGGAACATCGGGAAACGAATCTTCCTCGACATGTTCAACGACTACGAATATGACGCTTTTCAGAATCTCGATCTACGTTTCGTAGCCGGCGCAGGCGCCGGTATTCACTTGTATAAGGGCGATCGGGGGATTCTGGATGTGTTGGGCGGCGCATCCTACAACCGGGAAATGTATGGTGTGCCGCTGACAACCGGGCAGACGAGGCGGAGTTCGGGCGAAGCGTATTGGGGCGATGACTTCGCATGGAAGCTGAACGGAATCACGTCTCTGAAGCAGGCGTTTCGTACGTTCAATAACCTGTCGAATACGGGCGAATATCGCATGAATTTCGACCTCGGCACCGAGACGAAGCTGCGAAAATGGCTCTCCTGGCAAATCAGCTTCAGCGACCGGTATGTCACGAATCCCGCTCCGGACCGGAAGACGAATGACCTTTTGATCACCAGCGGAATTCGTTTCACGTTCGCACAATAATCGAATGGTGTTGCGCTACCTATCCTCTACGGCAGGAACTGCTTGAGATAGCGGGCACTTTGGAGCAGAGCCGCCTTCCGGCTATCCAGCGAGCCTTCGTAGGCGCGGTCTTCGACCTCAATACAGATGGGACCCTTGTAACCAACATCGTTCAGCGTCGAGAGGAACTTGCCCCAGTTCACGTCGCCAAGACCCGGCAGCTTTGGTGTGTGGTACTGCAGCGGATGCGAGAGCAGGCCGGCGTCATTCAGATTGTGTTGATCCACTTGCGCGTCCTTGGCATGCATGTGATGGAGCCGGGAAGCGAACTCGCGCATCGCGCCGCAATAGTCCATTCCCTGCCACACGAAGTGAGAAGGATCGAAGTTCAAACCGAAGTTCGGGTTCGGAATATCCGTAAACATACGGCGCCAGATGGCCGGCGAAATCGCTAGGTTCTTGCCGCCAGGCCATTCGTCCTTGGTGAAGAACATGGGGCAGTTCTCGATGCCGATCTTGATGCCATTGTCGGCTGCAAATTGAATCAGCGGCTTCCATGTGGAAAGGAAGCGGGGCCAGTTGTCGTCCACTGACTTCGTCCAATCGCGCCCAATAAACGTGTTCACGACAGGTACGCCCAACTTCTTCGCGCCAAGGATCACATGCCGCAGATGCTCGACGTAAACCTTGGCTTCGGATTCATCGGGAGCCAGGGGATTCGGATAATAACCCAGCCCGCTAATGAACAGCTCGGACTGCGCGAACATATCCCGAATCTGGCGCGCTTCATCATCGCTCAGATTCACGACGTCCACATGAGTTACGCCGGCGTACCGGCGCTCGGCCTTCCCTTTCGGCCAGCACATCAGCTCAATACAGGAGAATCCGGAAGAAGCGGCAAAGGAGACGACCTCGTCCAGAGACAGGTCGGGCAGAATGGCACTGACGAAACCGAGTTGCATCATCAGGGACTAGTATCCCGCAGGTGCCGCGCTGATGTTGGTCACGCAAGTCGCAGCCGCACCAGGAGATGGTGCGGCATCAATCTGCGAAATCGCCTAAGAGACGGATGGGGCGTTTTGCCCACCCGGGCAGGTTTTTAGACCCACCAACCTGCCCCACCCGGCCGCATGGCTAAGCGACTGCCAACAACTTTCATCAGTTACGAGGTTTAGACGGCAGCATACCCGGCTTAGACTTCTGACGCCAGCCGTAACCTCAAGCAGCTGGTCTTAATTGCTGCTAGATTGGTTCGTAACAGGGTTCTCTTCCAGGGGGTTATGAAGTATTGGCCGCCTTGTGGCCTCTCCCATGGATTTGCTGTATGCAACGGCGTAGAAGGTTGGTACGTCGATTGCTGTGGAAGTGTTCGAGCCGTAGTGTCGGTTCAGGGACATGGCGGGAGGGCTTCGTAAATTGAGTCTGACGGTTGGCGTTCTCAAGGAAACCTGCGCGGGTGAGCGGCGGGTCGCCATGGTTCCGCGCACCGCCGAAATGATTCGGAAACTCGGCCTTTCCATACGGATGGAGACTGGAGCTGGCCTGGACGCCGGATTTCCCGACGCCGAATATGCCTCGCGCGGGGTCGAGATTCTATCTTCGCCGGCCGGAGTCTACGACGGCGCACAGATTCTATTGCAAGTCCAGGTGGATGAACCCCAGCATTTCACAGCGCAGCACACCGTGATCGGTTTCTGTGACCCGCTCTCCGGCCCTGAACTGGCGGTGCGCGTGGCCTCTCACGGAGCTACTTTATTCGCAGTCGAACTGGTGCCCAGAATCACTCGCGCCCAAAGCATGGATGCCCTCTCGTCCATGGCCTCCATTGCCGGATACAAAGCTGTATTGTTGGCTGCAAACGCGTCGCCCCGGCTGTTTCCCATGATGATGACCGCAGCAGGAACGATTCCGCCGGCGCGCGTCCTGATAATCGGAGCGGGCGTTGCGGGTTTGCAGGCAATCGCAACCGCTCGGCGGCTGGGAGCCGTGGTGAGCGCATACGATGTGCGCTCGGCTGTCAAAGAGCAGGTCGAAAGCTTGGGCGCGAAGTTCGTGGAGATCTCACTCGGCACGAGCGGGGAAGGCTCGGGCGGGTATGCGCGCGCCTTGGACGAGGACGCACTCCGCAAACAGCGCGAGCAGATGGCCAGGGTGATCAAGGAACACGACGTGGTGATTACGACCGCGGCAGTTCCGGGAAAGAAAGCGCCGGTTCTGATCACCGCTGAGATGGCCAGGCAGATGGCGGCGGGATCCGTGATTGTTGACATAGCAGCCGAGCGAGGCGGCAATTGCGAGCTGACGCGCGCCGGCGAGACCGTATTCGACAGTGGCGTGCAGATTGTAGGGCCTCTCAACGTACCTTCTACTGTTCCCTACCACGCTAGTCAGATGTACGCGCGCAACCTGGCTGAGTTTTTGAAAATCCTTGTGACCAAAACCGGCGAGCTGAAGATCGACCTGGACGATGAGATCGTGCGGGAAACGCTGGTGGCACGCAGCGGCGAAGTGGTTCACCCGCGCGTGCAGACGCTCCTGAACATGGTGAACGCATGAGCACCGAAATCGAACTGAGCATCTATGTCTTCATCCTTGCCGGATTCCTTGGGTTGGAGTTGGTGCGTCGCGTATCTCCGCTGCTGCACACGCCGCTGATGTCCCTGACCAACGCGATTTCCGCTATCTCCGTTGTCGGCGCCATTCTGGTAGCCGGTTCGGACCGCACGCCGGAGTTGAGCCGAATCCTCGGTTTTATCGCGGTAACGGCTTCCACACTGAACATCGTGGCGGGCTTCCTCATCACCGATCGCATGTTGAAGATGTTTCGTAAGGACGGCAAGCGGTGACCGAGCACGTCTGGCAGCTTTCCTATCTGGTAGCCGCGGTCACGATCATCCTTTCGATCAAGTGGCTCAACTCCCCTATGACCGCGAGACGCGGCGTCATCGCCGGCGAGTTCGGGATGCTGTTCGCGATTGCCGGTACGTTGCTGCGGCATGACGTGATCAGTTACCAGGGAATTTTCGCCGCGTTCCTGCTGGGAGCCGCGATCGGCGCTCCGTTGGCGTTGAAAATGCCGATGACGTCCGTACCGCAGTTCACCGCGCTATCTCACGCGTTCGGAGCGCTCGCTGCTGCACTGGTCGGTACGGCCGAGTATTATCGCGAGACCGCTACCGGCTTCACAATGGTCGCGCTTGCGGTCGAGACGTTGCTCGGCTTTCTTACCTTCACCGCCAGCGTCGCAGCATTCGCGAAACTGCAGGAACTAATCCCCACACGCCCCATGACGTACAAGGGCCAGAACTTTGTGAACCTGTCGCTCCTGCTGTTCGCGATTGTTCTGGGCGTTTGGATGGTAGGGATGCCCGCTCCCCAATGGGTGTTTCCCGTGTTCTCGGGCCTTGCTCTCCTGTTCGGCGTGCTGTTGATTCTGCCCATCGGTGGCGGCGATATGCCTACGGTCATCGCATTGTTGAATTCCTACGCGGGCATGTCGGCGGCAGCGATGGGATTTGCATTGAACAACCGGCTGCTGATTATCGCCGGTGCCTTGAATGCAGCCTCCGGCTTTATTCTTTCGGTGATCATGTGCCAGGCGATGAACCGCTCCTTCACCAACGTGCTGTTCGGAGCTTTCGGGAAAGTGCAAGAGAGTGCAGCGGCGGCGGTTTCGACCAAGCCCGTCCGGAGCGCGACTCCCGAAGATGCAGCGGCTATCCTGACGAGTGCGCGCAAGGTAATCATCGTTCCCGGATACGGCATGGCCGTCGCGCAGGCGCAGCATAAACTTCGGGAACTCTCTGACGCACTGGTGAAGCGCGGTGTGGACGTGCAATTCGCAATTCATCCAGTCGCTGGGCGGATGCCCGGCCACATGAACGTGCTGCTCGCCGAAGCCGACATTTCGTATGAGCGGCTGCACGAAATGGACGAGATCAACCCGGAGTTCCCGGAAGCCGATGTCGCGCTGGTGATTGGAGCGAACGACGTTGTGAATCCGGCGGCCCGCCATGACAAGACGAGCCCGATCCATGGCATGCCAATCCTCGATGTGGACAAGGCCCAAACCGTCATGGTCATCAAGCGCAGCCTGAACCCCGGGTTCGCGGGAATCGACAATGAGCTGTATTATCGCCCGAACACGCTGATGCTTTTCGGAGACGCCAAGGCGTTCGTTTCCGGGATCCTCAAAGAGATTCCCGCAGCCGTCGCAGCCTAGCGCTGATTCGACTTCAGAACTTTCTTCCGCAGCCGAATGGATTGTGGCGTAACTTCAACTAACTCGTCGTCGCGGATGAACTCGAGCGCCTGCTCCAGGTTTAGCAGCCTCGGTGGAACCAGCCGGATCGCCTCGTCCGAGGTGGAAGCCCGCATGTTGGTGAGCTTCTTTTCCTTCACGATATTCACGTCGAGATCAGCGTCGCGGGAGTTCTCACCTACGATCATGCCTTCGTAGACCTCGGTCGCGGGCGTGATGAACATCTCGCCGCGCTCCTGCAGGTTGAAGAGCGCATAACTGGTGGCCTTACCCGCGCGGTCTGCAACCAGCGATCCGGTTGGACGTGTCGCGATTTCGCCCTGCCACTCCATATAGCCGTGGAACAGCGAATTCATAATCGCTGTGCCCTTGGTGTCGGTCAGCATTTCGCTGCGAAGACCGATGAGACCGCGGCTGGGCGTGGTGAACTCGAGACGCACGCGGCCGGAGCCGTTGTTGATCATCTTGTTCATCTTGCCCTTGCGCGTGCCCATCTTCTCGATCACAACGCCGACGAACTGTTCGGGGCAGTCGATCACAAGCAATTCCACCGGCTCCTGCAGCTTGCCGTCAATGGTCTTGGTGATAATTTCCGGCTTGCCGACCTGCAGCTCATACCCTTCCCGGCGCATCATTTCGATAATGATCGCAAGCTGCAGTTCGCCGCGTCCCATCACCTTGAAGGCATCCGGACCGCCGGCCTCCTCCACCTTGATAGAAACGTTCGTGAGCAGTTCCTTGTCGAGCCGGTCACGCAGGTTCCGGGATGTGACGAACTGGCCCTCCCGTCCGGCAAACGGCGAGTTGTTGACGTAGAACGTCATCGCGATGGTCGGCTCGTCGATTTGAATCTTCGGCAGCGGCTTGGGATCCTCTGCACTGGTGACGGTCTCGCCGATGGTGATGCCTTCCACCCCCGCGATGGCCAGCACGTCCCCGGGGCGGCCAATCGTTTCGTCCACGCGCTTCAAGCCTTCAAACGAATAGAGCTTCGTGATGCGCGTCTTTTGCAGCGAGCCGTCGAGCTTTACGATGCCGACTTCATCACCGTGCCGGAGCGTACCGTTGAAAACTCGTCCTATCGCCAGGCGGCCCAGATAGTCGCTGTAATCGAGGTTTGCGACCAGAAGCTGCAGGATGCCGTCCGGGTCGCTCACCGGTCCCGGGATATGATTCAGAATCGTTTCGAACAACGGCTGCAAATTATCCGAAGCGTCGTCGAGCGATGTCTTCGCCACGCCGAGCTTGGCGTTCGTATAGATAACCGGAAAATCGAGCTGATCTTCGTGCGCATCCAGGTCGATGAACAGATCATAGACCTCGTTCAGCACTTCCTGCACACGAGCGTCGGGGCGGTCGATTTTGTTGATCACGAGCACCGGCGGGAGCTTGGCTTCCAGCGCCTTCATGAGCACGTAACGGGTCTGCGGCAGTGGACCTTCGCTGGCGTCCACCAGCAGCATAACGCCATCTACAATCTTCAACGCACGTTCGACTTCGCCGCCAAAATCGCTGTGGCCGGGTGTGTCGACGATGTTGATTTTCACGTCGTGATAGCGCACGCCGGTCGTCTTCGCCAAAATCGTAATGCCGCGCTCGCGCTCCAGTTCGTTGGAGTCCATCACGCGGTCCTCTACCTGCTCATTGGCCCTGAAAATTCCGCTCTGCCTGAGCATGGCGTCGACCAGCGTGGTTTTGCCGTGGTCCACGTGCGCG
>CAYXLI010000019.1:28846-116630 GCA_964464925.1 uncultured Solibacteraceae bacterium
GTGCGCGATGATGGCGATATTGCGGATAGACGAATTGCGATTCATTCCTGTGTCTTGCAAGCTGTTTCTGGATTACCTTTCCGGTGGGTACACCTCTATGTTCGCACAGGCAGGCTTGCACACTTTGCTACGATAGGGTTTCAGTGGCAAACCCCCAAAAGGCCCTGCCGTCCGTAGTGATCGTCGGCCGGCCGAACGTTGGAAAATCCACCCTCTTCAATGCGATCACCGGGCAGCGCCGCTCCATTGTGGGCGACGAGCCCGGCATCACGCGTGACCGCATCTATGGAGAAGGCGTGCACCGGCATCACCGTTTCGAACTTATCGACACCGGCGGCATCATCCCGCGCGACGAAGAACTGATTCCGAGCGAAATCCTAAAGCAGGCCCGGGTTGCTCTGGAGAATGCCTCGCACATTCTTTTCCTGATCGACGGCCGAACCGAAATCACCGGGATCGACCGGGAACTTGCCACTATGCTGCGCAAATTGGGTAAGCCCGTGACGATGGTGGTGAACAAGATCGATCATGACCGCCGTTCGGATCTGGTGGGCGAATTTCATTCTTTTGGATTCGAGCACGTCTACGGAGTTTCGGCGGAGCATAAACTCGGCATTCAGGACTTGCTGGACCACGTAACCCGCAACTTCCCTCGGAATGTAGCGGAAGAGGAAGAGCAGCCCAAGAAGCAGCGCATTAAGATCGCCATCATCGGGCGCCCGAACGTCGGTAAGTCGACTCTGCTGAATGCGCTGACCGGGCAGGAGCGCGCCATCGTCTCTCCCATCGCGGGTACGACGCGCGACGCCGTGGACGAAACGGTCGAAACGGAAAACGTCGATTTCGTCTTCGTGGACACCGCAGGCATCCGGCGCAAAGGCAAGACCAAGGAAATGGCGGAAAAGCTGAGCGTCGTCATGGCGCGCCGGCATATCCGTATGGCTCACGTTGTTCTGCTGGTGATGGATGCGACCGAGGGCGTGCTGTCACACGATGCCACCGTTGCCGGATACGCACACGAAGAAGGCCGGTCTCTCATCCTGTGCGTGAACAAGTGGGATGCTGCTCCGGACAAGGACAAGAAGAAGTTCACCCAGATGGTGAAGGATGAGCTGAAGTTTCTGGACTACGCCCCGATCGTGTTCCTCTCTGCGCAGAAGAACATCGGCGTGCAGCAGATTCTGCCGCTAATCCAGCAATGCTACGAATCGGCCTCGCAGCGCATCGGCACCGGCGAGTTGAATCGATTCGCCGCGAAGCTGCACTTTGAGCCGCCGATCAAGGTTTACTACATCACCCAGACGGGCATCCGGCCGCCTTCCTTCGTGCTGTTCTCCGATCGCCAGGGCGCACTGCACTTCTCAGCCGAGCGATATCTGGTAAACCGGCTACGCGAGGCATTCGGGTTCAAAGGTACGCCGATTGAAGTGAAGGTAAACCAGAAGCCCGCGCGGGATCGGGACAAACGCCGATAGTCGTGCGCTTAAACGTTTCCACCCGATAGAATCACGCCCACGCGTTTCAGACCGGCAGGAATCTTGCGGAACAATATCGCTGCGGCGCTTACGGCTCCGCTCGGCTCCACCACAATCTTCATGCGGCTAGCGAGGAAAGCCATTGCATCGCGGATTTCGTCGTCGCTGACCAGGAGGATCTCCTCCGCGTGTTCGCGCACGATCGGAAATGTCAGCGCGCCCGGCTTGGGCGTTCTCAGCCCATCGGCGATAGTAGGCGGAGGCGGGATCTCGATGCGCTCTCCGGCCTTTACCGACAGGTAAAAGTCGTTGCCGGTCTCCGGCTCTACGCCGAAGATGCGGATTGCCGGATTCAAAGCGTGAGCGGCGATTGAGGATCCCGACAGCAGGCCGCCTCCTCCGACGCACACTACGAGCGCGTCCAGATCCGGCAGCTCTTCCAGCAACTCCAATGCCGCCGTACCCTGGCCGGCGATGATCCACTCTTGATCGAACGGAGGAATCAGCGTCGCTCCGGTTTCCGATGCGATCCGCCGCCCGATGGCTTCGCGGTCTTCCTTGAACCGGTCATACGGGATGACCGTCGCGCCGTACGCTTTGCAGGCAGCCATCTTGGAAGCAGGCGCATCCGACGGCATCACCAGCGTCGCCTTCACACCGAGGTGGCGAGCGGCAAGCGCGACGGCCCCCGCATGGTTGCCGGAGGAGAATGCCACCAGCCCGCGCTGCAAATCCGCTTTCGGGATGGAAAATGCGAAATTGGAAGCTCCGCGGATTTTGAACGACCCGCCCTTCTGGAAGTTCTCACACTTGAAGAATGCCTGAACGCCTGCGCGCTCGTTCACCAGTGTCGACGTCAACACTGGTGTCTTCTTCGCGATCGGGGCGATCCGCGCGGCGGCGGCGCGGATGTCATCGAGTGTCACCATTAATAGCCAGCCCGCTTATCGACCACGTTTAAGAGCGGCTCGCCGTTCTGAAACCGCTTGAAATTGGTGACGAAGAGACGCATCGCATCCTCCAGCCATGTGCGCGTATTATCGGCGCAGTGCGGCGAAATGAGCACGTTTTCCAGCTTCCAAAGCGGACTGCCGGGCGGCAGAGGCTCGATGGTGAACACATCGAGTCCGGCGCCCTTGATCTTGCCGGCCTGCAGCGCCTTGATCAACGGTTCTTCAGAAATCACAGGCCCGCGGCCCACGTTGATAATTACTGCAGTCGGCTTCATCGCTGCGATCTCAGCTTCTCCGACCAGCCCGACGGTTTCCGGAGTATGCGGCGTTGCGACCACAATGTAATCGCACTCGGCAATCATTTCGGCGCGCTGTTCGATCGGGAAGGTTTTGTCGAGCATCGGATCGTTGTTGGAGAGGTGACCGCGCCGCCGGGTGGCGACTACACGCATACCCATCGCGTGGCACTTTTCAGCCGCAGCCCGGCCGATCTCGCCGTATCCGATGATGCCCACCGTGGCGCCGTAAGCCTCTTCCACCGTAAACGGCTCCCACTTCCCAGCAGCCTTGTTGCGGTTCATCCTGGGGATGTCTTTGGCGAAATACAGAATGGAAGTCAACACGAACTCCGCCAGTGACCGTTTGAAGACACCACGCGCGTTCGTAAGAGGAACTGGACTTTCAATTAGCGCTGGGAACAACACATTCTCCACACCAGCCGACAAAGAATGAACCCAACGTACTTTCTTGCACTGAGGCCAGATCGCCTGCAAGGTGTCTTTGATAGCCATTCCGTTGAGAAGAACGTCCGCCTCGGACGCCGCTTTCTCAAACGCTTCCGGGGCAAGCCCAACCGTGATGGTTGTGGAACCCGGCAACTCTTGCAGCACAGAGAGATGTTGCGCATTCGGATTGGAGATCACCAGCAATTTCAGTGGTTGCATTAACTTGCCAACTTAACACACCGGTCTGGCTTGCCACGCCGTTCTGGTCTGCGGGAAACTGAAAGTGTGAATGAGTACTGCACCTGCGGCGCCAAGCTTCCACCGGACGCCCGATTTTGCCATAAATGCGGCAAGCCGCAGTACGAGGATCCCGCCCTCATAGCCGTCGAGCCGGAAGCGGCACCACCTCCGCCGCCTGTCCCCGAGCCGCTTAAGACTTCGCCCCGCATCAGCTTCCAAAACGCGACGGCGGTTCGTGTCGCGTTCCTTGTGGCTGCGCTGGTCACTCTGCTTATCTCGTTTCCGATGCCTGCACTGTTTGCGTTTGCCTGGCAGGTGATTCTGCTCCTGGCCGGCGGCTTCGTCTCGGTTTGGTTGTACGGCAGACGGACGGGGCAGGCACTCACCGTTGGCAGCGGCGCGCGCATGGGCTGGATCACCGGCGTGTTCTGCTTCGTGATCATGATCGTGTTTTTTACACTCAGCCTGCTTGCTATTTCCAACAGCGGCGGAATTCCAGCATTTTTCCGGGAAGCAATGAACGCGCGCGGGACGCCCGAGTTGACCGAACAACTGGAGCAGGTTCTGCAGAATCGCAGCGCCTTCGCAGCCATGCTGATGTTCGGGCTGTTCCTCTTCTTTCTTATGATGACGCTGACTTCTGCCGTGGGTGGGGCTCTGGGTGCGAAGGTGCTCGAGAAGGAGTAGAGGATTTTCTTCCGGTAGTCCATTTGACTATCGCCACTCCGATAAAGATCACCGCCATCGCGGTGGCCTCTCGCAATCCGAAGGGCTCGCGATAGACGAGCCAGCCTAGCCACATCGCGACAATCGGGTTCACGTAGTTGTACGTGGTCACTATCGGCACAGGTAGATGCTGCATGGCATAAATGAATGCACTGTAGCCCACGATAGAGCCGAATGTGATCAGCCAGGCGAGGCCCCACAAGCTTCGCGTGCTGATGTGTAGCGGCTCATGCGGAACCAGCATCGCCAGGATGCAAAATGCGATTCCAGTGGCCAGTTGCTGTACGGCTCCGCTCACAACGGGGTGCGCTTCCGACTTCTGTTGTTTTTGCAACAGCGCTCCGAAGCACCAAAGAAAGCAGCCGAGTTGCAGGATGGCAAACCCGTGGATGAGATTCACATTCAAGGACGCTTGGGTACCCGAAGGAGCAAACAGCAGCAGGACGCCCGAAAACCCAACGACGATTCCCGCCATGGTGGGCAGGTGAATATGTTCCCTGGCGCCCATGAATCGATTCAGCCCCACCATCCAGAACGGTGAGGTGACGATGAGCAAGGCTGCAACGCCGCTGGGGACAAGCTGCTCGGCGAACACGAGCGATCCGTTCCCGCCGCCAAGTACGAGGATTCCGTACAGGGCGGTCAGCCACAATTCACGACCACGGGGAAGCTTCGAGCCTAGTAGCTTTGCGCCGATCAGCAGCGTGCCGCCTGATACCAGGAAGCGGGCGGCAAGGAGAATGAGCGGCGGAAACGATTCGAGAGCCAGCCGAATCGCGAGGTAGGTAGTTCCCCAGAAAAACCACACCGCAACCAGCGCCAAATAGGCCCGAAACTGCGGGTGCTTGGTCAATTCTCAGGATACACTGATAGGTTGATCGTCACACTCACCATTAATCCGGCCATCGACCGGAACGTATCGGCGGACAGGTTGGTTTTTGAAGATCGCGGCTACATTCTTGCGAGTAGTGAGTCGGCCGGAGGGCGGGGCATCAACGCGTCCCGCGTAATTCACTCATTCGGTGGAAAGACGGTCGCAATCGCTACTTCGGGCGGTATTGCCGGGCGCAAGTTTGAAGAGCTGCTCGGGCAGAGCACGTTTCCTGTTGAGGTGGTCAGAATCGCGCAGGAGATGCGAACGAATCTGACGATCTCCGACAAGCATGGGCTCACCGTGAAGCTGAACGAACTCGGTCCGGCGATCAGTAAAAAAGAGTTGGATGAGATTCAAGAGACGGTTGCCTCCAAGTTGAAATCCGCCACCTGGCTGATGCTGTGCGGCAGCCTGCCTCCGGGTGTATCCGAAGATTTCTACCGGAGGCTCATCGAAATCGCGAAAGAGCGCAAGGTGAAGACGCTGCTGGATACCGATGGCGACGCCCTGTTGCACGGCATGGAGGGGCACCCGACCACGGTGACTCCGAACCAGCAGGAGGCAGAGCGTCTTCTGAACCGGGCGCTGATCACGCGGAGCCACTTCTTTGAAGCCGCGGAGCGGCTGCACACGATGGGAGCGGAGATGGTGCTGCTGTCCCTCGGAAGCCGCGGCGCGGTCGGACGAGACAAGTCCGGCCTTTACGAAGTGATTCCACCCCGAATCGATGCCGTGTGTCCCATTGGAGCCGGCGACGCAATGGCCGCCGCGTTCGTCTGGGCGTTAGATGCTAACAAAAGTTCGTTCCAGGATGCGGTACGCTGGGGAGTCGCTGCCGGAACGGCTTCAGCCAAGCTGCCCGGCTTGACCTTTGCCACTCTTGAGCAGACGCGCGACGTCTACAAGAACGTGGAGATCCGAACCGTTTAGGTCTTCCAGAAAGACGATTTCGCGCCTACCAGGAACACGACGAGCACTGCAGCCATTACGGATACGGTTCCGATCATGAAGTAGTCGAGCGGCCGGAACGGCGGCGGGACGACGCGCAGAAGCAGCGCAACGCTTACGCCAAAAATACAAAGCCCCAACCCACTCAACGTGACGTAGCGCGGACCCATGCCTCTTTCAGGCTGGGCCGATTCGTCCGGCGCCCGGCGCTCTTCGGGTTCTTCGTTTAACCGCAGGAAAGACATGGGTGCTTCCTTATTGTAAGAAACACCCGGCACCCTTGTTAGAAGGTCAATTTATGCAGATAGTCGTAGCTGATCTTCAAGCTTTCCAGCGGATCGCCCGGTACCTGATCCTGCTCCACAAAATAGTGCTTCACGCCGGCGGCGGAGGCGGCTCGCAGCACGGCCGGAAGATCCACCATGCCTTTGCCGGCCTCTTTGAATGCGCTCCTAGGTACTTGCTCATTGAAGCGCTGTGCCGTCCCTTTCTCAACATCCTTCACATGCATGAGGGCTACGCGGCCCTTATACTTCTGCAGAACGGAAACGGGATCGACCCCGGCAACCTGAGACCACATGATGTCCAGCTCGAGCGCGACGAGTTTCGGGTCGGTCTCCTTCATGAGAATGTCCAGTAGCGTGCCCTCACCGGACGGGGCGAACTCGAACGCATGGTTGTGGTAAGCGAGATTCATTCCGAGCTTCTTCGCTCTTTCCCCAGCTTTATTCAGCGTATCCGCCAGTTTCTTCATAACCTCCGGACCGCCGCGATCCGCCGGCGCGATATACGGGCAGACCATGTACTGGAAGCCCTTCTGCTTAGCGTCTTCAAACGTCGCCTGCAGCTTGTCCTGTTCCTTCGTGAAGTAAGCCGTGTCCACGTGCAAGCTGACGGGCTTCAGCGAAGTCTGCTTCAGCGCGGGCCAGATTTTGTCCATGTTCCCGCGAATCACTTCCACTTCCGTGTAGCCGATTTTCTGAAGCGCCTGGAGAATTTCCAGGGGTTTGTCGTTGATCACATTACGGAGCGTATATAGCTGAACGCCAATGACCTTCAGCGTTTTGGCGGACGCGAACCGGCTGCCGGCGAGCAGGGCAGCCGTCGAGGTAAGGAAGTGACGTCGGGTAGCAGTCATGTCACACATATCTTATCCCCGCCGCTGTAGCTTTGTACCGGGGGGCTGCATCTGCACAGCATGGATCTACATCTCAAGGGCAAAACTGCTCTGGTGACCGGATCAACCGCGGGGATCGGGTATGCGATCGCGCGGCGCCTCGCGGCCGAAGGCGCGAAGGTGTACGTCAATGGGCGCACGCAGAAGCGGGTAGACCAAGCGTTAGAACGGATCCGCGCCGATCAGGACAGCGCTGCCGTGGAAGGTCTTGCCCTGGATCTATCCAAAGCGGAGGCTTCGGAGGAGTCCTGCCGCCGGATTCCGCGTCTCGACATCCTGATCAACAATCTGGGAATTTACGAACCGAAGCCATTCGAGGAGATCACCGACAGGGATTGGTTCGACATGATTGAAGTGAACTTCTTGAGCGGAGTGCGCCTCAGCCGGTACTGGCTACCGCGTATGAAGCAGGTGGGATGGGGCAGGATCCTCTTTATTTCCAGTGAGTCAGCAGTAAACATCCCGTCCGAGATGATTCATTACGGGGTGACGAAGACTATGCAGGTCGCGCTGGCGAGGGGCCTTGCGGAGACGACCGTTGGGACTGCGGTGACAGTGAACTCGATCCTGGCCGGCCCGACGAAATCGGAGGGAGTCGACCAGTTCGTCAAGAGCATGGCAGCCGCCCAGGGCGTTGTGGAGGATGTAGTGGAGCGGGAGTTTTTCGAGCGCATCCGCCCGAGCTCGTTATTACAACGGTTTGAATCTCCAGACGAGATCGCGACCATGGCGGCGTTCCTCGCGAGCCCTCTCTCATCGGGAACGAACGGAGCGGCGATCCGGGTAGAGGGAGGAGTTGTGCGGTCGGCGATCTAGTCGTACTTCTCGAAGATGATGTGTTTACGGTCTAGGCCGGCTTCTTTCAGCATGGTTCGCATTTCGTCGACCATGGCTTTCATGCCGCAGACGTAAACGTCCATATCGCGACGCTCGCCAAGGATCTTCATGACGTGCGGTTGCACGTGACCGGTCAGGCCAGCCCATTCCGGGCCGGGACGGCTCAGGACAGGCCGGAAGTGGAAATTGGGGTGCTCGCGTTGGAGCCGCTCGAATTCCTGGCGATACATCAGGCTCGATTCATAACGCACGCCGAAGACGAGCGTGATCTCGCGTTGTGTGTCGTTTCCCAGATAACCGAGGAGCATGGCACGGAACGGTGCTACACCGGTTCCGGTCGCAACCAAGATCGAATCGTTCGGGGGGTCCTTCATGACGAAGTGGCCCAGCGGCCCGCGCATCTCCACTTCGGCTCCGGGTTTCATGTCGAACAGATGAGGCGAGAAGAGGCCATCCTCCACACGGTTCAGGCAAAGCTCGAAACGATTGCCATGTGGAGGCGAAGCCGTCGAATATGCGCGGGTAATCTTCTTGCCGCCAAACTCGCCGGTGAACGAAACGAATTGGCCGGGGACATAGGGGAGTTGCTCCACTTCCGGCACTTCAAACAAAAAGTGCTTCGTATTGGGTGCGATTTCCCGGGACTCTACGAGCCGTGCTTTCAGACTACTATCCTCCGTTTCCCACTTGGTTTGCGCGGTCGGCCAGAACGTCCAGCAGCGCGGGGTGTCCGTCCAGCGGACCTCGCACCTCGAAGCAAACCTCTTTGTAGATGCCTCGCAGTTCCTCCACGATTCTTGGCAGATCCCGCTTCAGGTGAATGCCGGTCGTAAGGAAGTAAGGCAAAACCACGATCGTTGTCGCTCCGCGATCTATAAGAAGCTTAACGGCACCGGGCAGATCCGGCGTTCCGCTTTCGAGGAATGACGGCTCCATGAGTTCAAATCCGCCGTGGGCAGCAAGTTCCCGAGTCATGATGCGCACAGCCTCATTGGCACTTTCGACCGGGGATCCATGCGCGAATACGGCGTAGCCCTTCATGCTTGCACCAGTGGCGGGCTCACCGGATCCTGTGGGAACTGACGCCGCAGGAGGTCGAGGAATGCCTTGCCCTTCTTCCGGCCGTTGTTTTCCTGCAGTTCAGTTCTCTGCAGAAATGTGAACACTCCAAGCACTTCCGCATCCCGAATGCTCCTGCCCACTCTCTGCGTGGCTTCCTCGCGAAAGGCCTGGAGGTTCTTCTGCACTTCCGAATAGATGTGGGCGGCAAGAGGATTGGCCGGGCGCGAATCGTAATAGAGGCCGCTCTCCAGAGTGCGATACGTGCGAATCAAAGCATCCAAGGCTTCGCGCACATCGTAATCGATGACATTGGGAACCTGAAGCGCCGCGTGAAACAGCGCTGCCGCAGCGAAGGTGAGCAACGGTTCGTTCTCCGCGAGGAACCGCTCGGTGATGCGGATGTCCTGATTGGGAAACGTGGCCGGGTCCAGGATGGGCGGCTTCTCGCGGACGCGGGCCTCCTGCAGGTACTCGCATTCGAATGGGCAATCAACCGTCACCTCGCGCTCCGTACCGCAGCAAATGGAACAGATGTCGGCCCGGACTCCCGGGCAGTACCGGCGTGGACGGCGGATTCCGCAGATGGCACAGTTCATGGGGGAAACTAGTATTATCTCGCGATGCCCAGAACCGATCTATTCATCAAAGTTGTCATCGATCACGACCGCAACGAGAAACCGGAAAAGCTGGCGGCGGAGGTCTGCCGGCAGGCAGAGAAAGTCTACGGCGTACGGAAGGCCGAACTTACCAATTTCATCACGCAGCCTCCCGAGGAATAGCCTAGCCGAGCATCTCGCCGTAAATCCGGCGGAAGTAACCGTCGGTCATACCGGCAATGTAGTCGCAGACGATCCGGTGTAGCGGTACCGGTGCATCTTCATATCCCTCAGGCAGGCGTTCGGGATGGTCGAGGAAGAACCGGAACAACTCGGCGATCATCTCCGCGGACCGGCCGCGCTCCTCACTTAAAGGCTGAGAAAAGTACACCCGGTTGCGTAGGAACTGCTTGAGAGCGGCGCTGGTGGCTGCGGTAGCCGGCGTCATCTGCGCCAGACGCACACGGTGGCGACGGACATCGTCTACAGTGCCGACACCGGCTGAAGACGCCGCCTGGTGTGTGCCTTCTATGAGTCCCGAAACCAGCAGATTGATCAAAGCCCGCAGAGATTCCTGGAACCTGAGGCGTTCCGCCGCGCCCGCAAATTGCGTGTCCACTGTTTCGTAGATTTCGGCATATTGAGGAACGGCGGAAGCGATATCTTCCATCGTGAAGAACCCCGCGGCGAGCCCGTCATCGAGGTCCGCGGTGTTATACGCGATCTCATCCGCTATGTCGATCAGTTGGGCTTCGAGCGGGGGTTTCAGGCCGGGCAGATATTCATCGAGAGCGGGCACCTCGCCCGGTTCGAAATCGCGCGAATGCTTGGCGATTCCTTCGCGAACCTCAAACGTGAGGTTCAGGCCGGGAAAGCGGGCATAGCGCTGCTCGAACTGCTCCAGGATACGAAGCGAATGCTGGTTGTGCTCGAAACGGTCGCCGAATCGCCGCATTTGCCGGTCCAGTTCCTCTTCGCCTGCGTGAGCGAACGGCGGGTGGCCGATGTCATGCGCCAGCGAGAGCGCTTCCGTGAGGTCTTCGTCCAGCCCAAGGATCGTCGCGACGGTGCGAGCGATTTGAGAGACCTCAATCGTGTGCGTGAGGCGATTCCGGAAATGATCGGAAAGCGTGGCAGTGAAGACCTGGGTCTTATTCTCCAGACGCCGGAAGGCGCGCGTATGCACGACGCGATCGCGATCGCGCTGGAACTCGTTGCGATAAGGATGGGGAAGTTCGGGATAACGCCGCCCCCGCGACTGCTCGACGGGAAAACGCAGGCCGGAGAGGAATGCCGGCGAGGGTCGGCTCATGGATGACGGTGAATTCTAGCGGCTAAGCTCGCCCAGCGCGTTGAGCGCCGTACGGCTAACCGCGCTCCGCTCAGTACGGAGGGGTTCGAGCAACTTGCGGGCTTCTTCCGGCTTGCTCGATGCGAGGACGCGAGCGAGCGTGATGGTGGCCTGTTCCTTGGAAACCATGATGGTCGGATTAGCGATCAGGTCGCGCAGCAGTTTCTCCGCTTCGGCGGTGCGGCCGTCGGATGCATAGAGCTGAGCGAGCGAGAACTTCGCCTGGGAAGAGTAAGCTTTATCGCTGCTGTCGGCCACGATCTTCCATTCTTTCTCCGCCTCAGGGCTCTTGCCCTGGTCCGCATACATGGCACCGATGTAGAAGTGCGCGATCGCGGCTTCCTTCGATCCGGGATACTTGTTCGCCAGATCGCGCATCGCCTTTTCGGTTTCACGATCCTTGGTTGCCTGGTCAGGATAACTGAGGACAAATTCGCTCTCGCCCTGACCGATCTGCGCCTGCTGGACACGCATGGCCTGGCGGAGCGCCTCCTGGCGCGCCGACGCCTGGGAATCCATGTAGAAGTAGATGCCAAGCGCGACAACGAGCACCGCAACCACCGCGCCGCCGATCCTATACAGACCTTTCCTATGTTCTGCGGCAGCTTCGATGGTGTGCCCAACCTGCTCGACAAACTTGTCGTGCTTTAGTTTTTCTCGTTCTAACCTGTCCACGGGAATACCTCGGGAAACTTATATTCTACCGCAAACGGCCCGGCTACGCTCGAAACCGTTTGTTGCAGGATGGAATCCAATCGGATGGGGTTCATAGACAATGGGTTATGCCGATACGGCCGAGTGAGGCAACGACAGAGAGTAAGGCGGCTGAGCAATGCCCGGTGGGATTGATTTTGAATCCCCGCTCGGGCGTCTCGCACCATAACCAGTCCGATGCGTTCCTGGGCATCCTGGCCGGGGCAGGTGTGAAATGCCGCAGCTTTGTAATCGGCCGGGAGCTGAGCTCCGCGCATGCGGCGAAGCTTGCCGTGGAGCATGGGGCGACCATGCTGGTGGCCGCAGGAGGAGACGGAACGGTCAGCGGCGTAGCGGCAGTTGCCGTGAGGGAGGGCATCACTCTCGGAATTCTGCCATGCGGCAGTTTGAACCATTTCGCCAGAGATCTCCACCTGCCGATGAATCTGGGCGAGGCTGCGCGTGTAATCGCCGCGGGGCGAACGAAGCTGGTGGACGTAGCCGAAGTGAACGGGCGAATCTTCCTCAACAACTCCAGCCTGGGACTGTATCCACGAATCGCGTTCTGGCGTGAACGGCAGCGTAAGCTGGGGAAAGGCCGTGCCATTTCTCTGATTTGGGCGACAGTGCGAGCACTGTGGAGGCTCCCGATGGTGCACATTCGGCTGCACGCAGAAGGTATAGAATTGCGCCGGACTTCGCCGCTGGTCCTGATTGGAAACAACCGCTATGAACTGCACGGAAAGAGAGCCGGCACTCGCGAGAGTTTAAGCGAAGGCTGTCTATCCCTGTATATCGCCAGGGTAAGAACGCGCCTGGGCGTAGTGCGTCTCTGTGCTCGCACGCTGCTGGGCGGAATGCGTCAGGATCTGGATATGGAGTTCCTGTCCGTCTCAGAAGCGTGGATGGAGACCAGAAAGAAGCAATTACGCGTAGCTCTCGACGGAGAAGTATCAGTTGTGCACTCGCCGATGCATTATCAAAGCAGGCCAGCCGCGCTGCGCGTACTGGTGCCTTAGGAGATCGCCGTTCGTACTGTCATTCATCTTTCGGACATTCACTTCGGAAAGACGCACGACAAGGTTGTCGGCCAGCTGGTTTCCGCAATCAGCCGCCTGGACCCGGACGTTGTTGCTATCTCCGGAGACCTCACGCAGAGGGCGCGAGAGAGAGAATTTGCCGAGGCCCGGGAACTGCTCCGCGCATTGCCGAAGCCTCAGATTGTGGTGCCGGGCAACCATGACATCCCGTCCTACAATCTTTTTGCGCGCTTCCGTAGGGCGCTCGACCTCTATCGCGAGTACATCTCGGAAGACCTGCAGCCATTCTATCGCGACCACGAGATTGCAGTTGTCGGCCTGAACACAGCGCGCAGCCTTGTGATCAAGAACGGCCGCATCAATCACGAGCAGATCGGGATTGTAGAAGAACGGCTGTGTAGCCTGAGCGACCGTGTGGTGAAAGTTGTAGTGACGCATCACCCGTTCGATCTTCCGGATACGTTCACGGGGCGCGCGCTGGTGGGAAGGGCAAGCAAGGCAGTTGCGCGCTTTGCGCGTTGCGGAGTCGATCTGCTGCTGGCAGGACACTGGCATCGAACATCCTGCGGGCCTACGGCGGCGCGATACGGCACGGGGCACTACTCTGCGATCTTTGTGCAGGCGGGAACAGCCTGCTCTACGCGAAAGCGCGGCGAGCCGAATTCGTTCAACGTAATCCGCGCAGATCATTCGCGCATCGAGGTGGAGAACTGGTCCAGCCATGTGGGCGACCGGTTTCATCCGCATACATCACAGCACTTCCGGCGCAGTGCCGAAGGATGGATAGCCCTGGATGCCGCCGCCCACAGCGTTTCCTAAGCAGGTGAGGAGCCTGGCCGGGCCGCTGCTGGTCAGCTTTCTTCTGGCCGCACTTTGTCTGATGTCGTTCGCATGGCTGGCAGAAGAAGTGGGGGAGGGGGAAACACGGCAAATCGATACAACGGTCCGCATGGCCGTGCACGGTGTTGCGGGTCCTATATGGACCGAACTTGCTCGAGCGCTGAGCCTGTTGGGGTCCACGTTGGTAACGGCGATTCTCGGCACTGTTCTCACGGCCTGGCTGGTTTGGAAGAACCAGCGGCACCACGCTATTATCCTTGCCGCCACCCTTCTGGGAGCCGCCGCACTGGACGGCACGTTGAAACTGGCATTTCGCAGGCCGCGTCCTCAGCCGTTCTTCGATACGCCCCTTCCGGCCTCCTACAGTTTTCCCAGCGGGCATGCGCTCTTTGCCGTTTGTATGTACCTAACGATTGCCTGGATTCTTGCCGCCGAGTATCCGCGGGCAAGGTGGGCCACGTGGACAGTGGCACTTCTACTGATTCTGGGAATTGGCCTGTCGCGAATCTATTTAGGGGTGCATTACCCAACGGATGTGCTCGGAGGGTACCTGGCAGGTTTCGTGTGGGTAAGCGCGATTCAGGCCTGGACTACCCGACGGCTCTCTAACGTCAAGCAACCGACGTAAGTTCGCGTTGGATGGCGAACTTCACCAATCCGGCAACATCGTGAATGTCGAGTTTGCGCATCAGACTGGCGCGGTAGGTGTCCACCGTCTTGGGACTGAGTTCCAGGCGCGCCGCGATTTCCTTGGCGCGAATGCCATCGATCAGCAGCGAGAAAACCTGGTATTCCCTGGAGCTAAGCGTCTCCAAGGGATCCTGGGTGTCGACCCGCCTCTGCGGCACAAAAATCTTGTCCAATTCCAGCTCCGGGGAAACATAGACTCCTCCTCCGATGATCTGCAGCAGAGCATCGAGCATGTTATCGGCCGTGGCGCTCTTGAGCAGAAAGCCGCTGGCACCGCTACGAAGCGCCTCAAGGACCAATTTGCGGTCGCCGCGGGTGGAGAGCACGAGCACACGTGTACCAATGTTCAATTCGCGGATACGCCGGATCACTTCCAGCGTGAACAGCTTGGGCAAGTTAATGTCCAACACGGCCAGATCGTGGCGGCCAAGCTGTAGTGTTTGTAGAGCAGAAGCGCCGTCGGCGCACTGGTCCGTGACACGGAATTGTCCCGTGGATTCACAGATGCAGGCCAGTCCATCACGGACGAGCCGCAAATCGTCGGCTACTAAAAGGGTGTATGGGGTTCGATCTTCCATAAGCGAAGTGGGTGGTTGGCCGCGTTCACTTATGGAGTGGGATTCAGGCCGGAATCTTCTCAAAGAAAAGGACATGGAGGGCCTTTTTTAGCCCTCCGCGCCAGGACTACTGGAACTTTCGGTCTACGAAAAGCTTCGGACCGCTTCAGCTTCGTCCTCGAAGACTTCGAAAACCGTGTAAAGCTTGGTGATCTGCAGCAGATCTTTAACCCGTTTGGTCAAATTCAGCAGTTTGAGCTGACCGCCCTGGTTCGTAACGCTGGTGAAGCCGGATACGAGTTCACCGATTCCCGAGCTATCTATGTAGCTGACATCGCCCAGGTTGACCAGGATTTTCTTGTGGCCCTTGGCCAGCAGTTCGCGCAATGACTCGCGAAACGTGCTGGCTCCCTCACCGAGGGTGACTCGCCCGGTGGCATCGATTACTGTGACGTCCCCGACTTGGCGGGTGTTCAATTTCACGCTCACGTTTAATCCTCCCTCTCGGCTGGAGCCTAAGCAGCAGGCTTGCGATATTTCACCATGCGGACCTGAGTTCCCAAAGGGGGTACGCGGTCCATCTGAAACTCGTCGACGAAGGCTTGCATCAGCAGCAGGCCACGGCCGGATTGTCTCAACAGGTTCTCATCGGCCAGCGGGTCCGGCAGGGTCTCCTTCGAGAACCCTTCGCCTTCATCGGTAATCTGAATGCTGAGCCGGTCTGGCTCCTTGCCAACTGTAAGATGAACTTTCTTGTGAAAATTGTAGCGGTTACCGTGAACCACTGCATTCACCATGGCTTCCCGAACGGCCATGCCGATCTCGTGGAGATCATCTTCAGGGAATCCAATTTCCTTCGCGGCGCGAAGCACGAGGTCTTCCGCCGTGTCTACGCTATCCAAAGTAGATTCGAGAAGTGTTTCCAAAGTCCCAGGTAAGTAGCCGCCAGGTTGCGACAGTCAAGAACATCGAGTCGAATGTTCAAAGTAGAATAAGTGCTGGCGAAAGTCAAGAAAGCGGCTGCGGCGCGCAAAGATGATTGAATTTTTTCGCAAACTCTTCGATTCCGATTTCATGGCCCATGGCTATTGCTTCCTATGGAAGCCGTATCTGGTTTGGCTTCATGTCTCTTCGGACGCAGTGACCGCAGCATCGTATTACATGATTCCAGTGGCGCTGATCTATCTGGTACGCAGACGGCGCGACCTCGTATTTCATTGGATGATTCTGCTCTTCAGTATTTTCATTCTCGCCTGCGGAACAACCCACCTTATGGCTGTGTGGACGCTCTGGCATGGCACCTATCGTCTTGAGGGGGTAATCAAAGCGATCACGGCGATTGCCTCGTTTCCAACTGCCATCCTGCTGATTCGATTGGTTCCGGAAGCACTCAAGCTTCCCAGCCCGGCGCAGCTTCGGCTCGCCAACGAAGCGCTGGAACGTGAGATTCAGGAACGCAAGCGAGCCGAACAGGAGGTTCGGCAGTTGAACGCGGAGTTAGAACGCCGGGTAGAAGAACGGACAGCAGAGCTGCAACGAGCCACTGAGCAATATCGATCCCTGGCCAATGCGATGCCGCAGATTGTTTGGACGGCGCGAGGCGACGGTGTGGCAGATTATTACAACCGTCGTTGGTATGAGTACACCGGGCTGTCTCCGGAGCAGGTTCAAGCTGAAGGATGGGGTGCAACTGTGCATCCGGACGATTTGGAGTCAGTTTCGCAAGCGTGGGACGCCGCACTGCAGACTGGCCGGTTTGAGGCGGAGTACCGTCTGTTCCGGGGCTCCGACAGCACCTACCGCTGGCACCTTGGACGAGCGGTGACGGAGAGGAACAAAGAGGGCCGGATTACGAAATGGTACGGCACGATCACGGATATTGAAGACCAAAAACGCACCGAGATAGAGTTACGAATTGCGAACGAAGACCTGAACCAGTTCGCCTATGCGGCATCGCACGATTTGCAGGAGCCGTTGCGGGTGGCAAGTCTCTATTCGCAGATGATCTGGCGGAAATATGGACCGCAGCTGGACGGCGAGGCGAAGTTATATCTGAATGAAGTGGTTGGCAGCACTCGCCGAATGCACGACCTGCTACACGACGTGCTGGCATATACGCGGCTGTCGGACTCCGAAGGCAAGGTGGAACGGGTGAGTGCGGACCGGGCATTGAGCGAAGTTCTTAAGAACCTGAAAAAAACGATCATAGAAACCGGCGCACACATCGAGCATGAGCCGTTGCCTGACGTCTGGGCCCTTCCTGTGCAGCTCGTGCAGGTGCTTCAAAATCTGGTGAGTAACGCGATCAAGTACAGCCGCGGTACGCCTAAGGTCCACATCTCGGCCACGAGAAACGGGGCTGAATGCGTTTTTTCCGTGAGCGACAAAGGGATCGGCATCGCTCCGGAGTACCAGGAGCAGATCTTCAAGGTATTTCGGCGTTTGCACCGCGATCAATACCCGGGCACCGGGATGGGGCTCGCAATTTGCGCACGGATTGTGAAGAAGGTCGGCGGGCGCATCTGGGTAGAGTCGGATGGGAAGAATGGTTCCATCTTCCGTTTTACATGGCCCGCGGCTTAAGCAGCTTGCTATTCTGCTCGTATGCCAATGGTTAAGGTAAAGGTGGACACGGGGCTTTGTATCGGAGCCGCGAACTGCGTAGGCGTTACGCCCGAGTTTTTTCAGTTGAATGACGACAACATGGCGATCATCCGCAAAGGCGAAGGTACCGATTTCGAGAAAACCATCGAAGTGACCGCCGAGCAACTCGCCCTGCTGCAGGAAGCCGGGGAATCCTGCCCAACTCTCGCAATTCAGATCATCACACTCTAAATGCCGGACCTGGTCAGGTCCATACGCCGCTGGGAACTGGTCGCGATCACCATCAATGCGGTGATTGGAGCGGGCATTTTCGGGCTGCCGTCTCGCGTATTCGCGCTGCTTGGACCTTGGAGCCTGCTTGCGTTCGGCGCCTGTGCCATTTTTGCCTCGTTAATAGTCGTCTGCTTTGCTGAAGTAGGCAGCCGGTTCTCAGAAACAGGCGGACCATATCTTTACCTCAGAGAAGCGTTCGGCCCGATCGCCGGATTCGAAGCGGGCTTCCTCATGTGGATCGCGCGAGTGACCGCGTTCGCAGCCAACTGCAATCTGATGGTGCAGTATGCCGCGTATTTCTGGCCTGCGCTTGGCGGCGGCATCGGACGAGGCATCCTGATCACGTCTGTGACCGCCGGGATGGCGGCGATCAACATTCGTGGGGTGCGCACCGCAGCGAATGCCAACAACTTGTTCACCATCGGAAAGCTGCTGCCGATTTTTCTATTCGCCGGCGCCGGGCTGTTTGCTCTGGACATGAGCCGTTTTCAGCTCGGACCCGCGCCGCAGATCGGATCATTCTCGACAGCAGTACTGCTGCTGGTATATGCGTTCACAGGATTCGAGATGGCTGTGGTGCCGAGCGGGGAAGTAAAGGATGTGCGGCGCGTTTTGCCTGTTGCGATTCTAACGGCGATTGCGATCATTGCGTCGATCTACATACTGATTCAGATCGTCTGCATCGGGACGCTGCCTCAGCTAGCAACTTCGCAGAGGCCGCTGGCGGACGCAGGCATTTTATTCCTGGGTCCGTATGGGGCAGCGATTATTTCGGCAGGTGTGATCGTATCGATTCTGGGGAATCTGAATATCACTTTGTTGTCAGCGGCGCGGCTGCCATACGCGATGGGGGCACGAGGTGAATTGCCGCGTTTTCTGGGACACACACACCCGGAGTTCCGGACGCCCCACTACTCCACGCTTGCAACGGCGGCCGTAGTGCTGGTAGTGGCGCTTTCCGGAAGCTTCCTGTACGGCGTTACCGTGAGCACGCTGGCGCGGCTGCTGATTTACGGAGGCACCTGCGCGGCACTTCCCGTATTGAGGACAAGAAGATCAGCACCGCCCCGAATGTTCGCGGCGCCGGCCGGATGGTTGGTCGCGTGTATGGCGGTAGTCCTGAGCCTGTGGCTGTTGGCGCACAGTTCGTTGCGCGAAGCGGAACACACTGCCATCGCCGCTGGTATTGGCCTCACCGCCTACCTGCTCTCAACGCGACGCCGAATTCAATAGAATAGGGCTGTTGGAACCTGATCTTCAGCGGACAGAATTCTGGCAGGAGCAGCAGGCCGCCGAGCGCGTTGAAATGCGCAGACAGGCGCTGCGATGGCTCACGATTTTTCTCGTTTTCATCGTCTTCCTGAGTACGGTGCTTTGGTGGAGCACCTCCGTAGTGCGCTATGGAGCAGCACGCGCGGCCGGCACGCAGGAGGCTACGTACGTGGTCGCCGGTGAGGTACGGGACGCTCAGACCGGAAGGCCGGTTTCCTGGGCGAAGATCGCCGATGTGCAGGACGACCGCAAACCTCCATTCTTTGAAACCAACGCGGATCGCGAGGGCAATTTTCGCTTGAGTACCTTACCCGAGCCTCACGAGGTGGTCGTCTCCGCGAAGGGATACAAGCCGTTTTCGATTGGCGTCGGAACAAGCTGGTACAAATGGCGGCCGGTCGGAAATCAAGTGGTGAAGGTACGGCTGGAGCCGGAATAGAATTGAGAACATGAAATTCCTGCCGGCTCTCGTCTTCGCGACAGCCCTGTGCTTTGGCGCCGATACTATCGAGGCGTTTGGCTACAAGTGGACGGTGCCGGTCGCCTCCGACTGGAAGACCGGCAAAGACGTCCTACAGTTGCTGGTGAAGCGTCCGCAGGAGCAACCGCGGCGTCCGAAGCAATTCGCGGTTGCGGAGACCGCTCCGTTCACAAAAGTGCGCGTGGAGTGCGATGTGAAGCGGACGAACGGCAAATCGCTGATTCTGGTCTATGCGTATAAGGACGACGCCCATTTCAACTATGCGCACTTGTCCAGCGATACGGCCGAAAAGCAGCCGGTTCACAACGGAATCTTTCATGTGTACGGAGGCGACCGCGTCCGGATCAGTTCCACTGCTGGTCCCGCCGCACTGCCCGGAGAGGATTGGTATCGCGTGAGTTTGGATTACGACGGGACTACAGGCGCCGTCGGCCTTTCGGTAAATGGCGAGCCGAATGTATCCCTGAAGGCGGTGGATATGAGCCTCGGCGCGGGCCGCATCGGTCTGGGTTCCTTCTTCGAAACAGCGGAGTTCAGGAATCTGAAAATCACCGCCCGTTGAGGGCTTACGATAGAGAGCGCATGCTATCGGGAAAGTTCGCCCTGGTAACCGGGGCAAGTAAGGGTGTAGGGAAAGGGATTGCGCTCGAGTTGGCACGAAATGGCTGCGATATTGCCGTGAACTATCACTCCGATGCGTCTGGGGCACAGCAGACCGTGGAAGAGATTCAGGCCCTCGGCCGGAAGGCAATCGCGTTGCAAGCCGACGTGGGCGTCGCGAGCCAGGTGGATGCGATGTTTGCCAGGCTGGACCGGATCGACATTCTTGTCAATAATGCCGGCGTGCAGACCTGGAAGGCACTGCTGGACCTGACAGAACACGAGTGGGATCGGGTGATCGACACGAACCTGAAGGGCTGTTTCCTGTGCACCCAGCGCGCGGCACGCAAAATGAAGGACGGCGGCGGCGGCGCAATTCTGAATATCGGTTCGGGATGCAACAAGGTGGCATTCCCGCACCTGGTGGATTACACGGCAAGCAAGGGCGGAATCGAGATGTTTACGAAAGTCTCGGCCGTCGAATTAGGCAAGTACAAAATCCGGGTGAATTGTGTTGCGCCAGGCGCCGTCGAGATTGAACGGACCAAGCAGGAGGCAGGCGACTATGCTTCCACGTGGTCCGGACTCACGCCGTTGAACCGGGTCGGCGTCCCCGCGGATATCGGCAAGGCTGTCGCGTTCCTGGCGAGCGACATGGCGGATTTCATCACCGGCCAGACAATCTGGGTAGATGGTGGACTTTTCGCCAAGCCTGCCTGGCCGTATGAAGTCTAGAGCCGGGCTACGCCGGTGAAACCTCCGGAACCGCAGGCACGGCTGACTCCGCGTCAGGCTGCACGCTTCTCGGTACACGTTCATGCAGGAGCAGATCGGTCGCCATCACTTGGGGCTCCGCATGGAAGAACTTGCGGAACGGATCTCCGTAAAGCACGTTGCACAGCGATAGCAGGCTCATACCCTGATGGTGAGCCATCCAGGAGCGGATCACTATGGGTTCGCCGGCACTGTAATCGACAGCTTCGTAAAAGCCGTAGCGGCCTGTCCAGCTCAGGCGGTCCATGGTGCGGAGGTTCTCTACGGCTTCGTTGGGTTCTACCGGAAGGGCCAGGAACGTCGAGTACGGGGAAATGACCACCTTGCCCGTGTCCACCGCCTTCATTGCTAATGTCGGGATGCCGAATGGAGCATAACCGTAGTCGCAGCCGGGCTCCGCGGCACATGCAGATTCGGAGATGCCCCAGGGTACATCCCTGCCTGCCGCGTACAGCCTTTGTGCCCGCACGGCGCCATTGATACTGCCGGCCGTGATCGTGCCTGCGTATTGGTTCATCCAAATGGCGGGCATGAGGTATTCGAACATCGTGCCTGTCCACGAGAGCAGCACTCGATTCCCACGGAAAAGCGTATGACCGCGGCCGAGATGGAACCATGCTTCCTGCGGGATGTCGCCCTTTGCGATCGCTACGAAGCTTGCGATTCGCGATTCTGAGGCGAGCAGGTCGTAACTAGCGCGCTCGAGCCGCGCCTGAGTAATGTCGTAGCCGACCGATAGAACCTTCTTACGCTTCTGATACAGGAAGCCGAAGTCCATCTCCTCAACCATGCGGTGGGATATGGCCGCGATCTCCAGCAGGACCGGTTTGAGGTCGTTCGCGACATGCTGCGGGCTCTGGCCGCCGGCAAATGAGAGGCACGCCTGTTTCAGCGTCCACAGACAGGCCGCGAAGTTTCCGCTGTCTACCGTGGAAACGAAGCGTGGCTCCAGCGGCTGAAGAGTTTCCACGTCGTACCAGTTCAGCAGATGTCCGCGATATTTCGTCAGGGTCCGCAGTGTTTCCAAGGTTGAGCGGGTTTCGGCGACGAACTCCGGCATGCTCAGCAAGCCGAAATGAACCGCTGCGATACGCACGTTCAGTAGGAGCCCCGCGTTGGTTGGCGAGAGACGTTGCGCCATCAGGCCGTCTTCCCGTATGTTGTCCGGAATGAGCCAGTGATTGCCGGCGGTGCTCAGGTCCCGATAGAAGCGCCAGATGCGCTCCGCACAATCGCGCAGGTACTCGGCGTCCTGCCAGCGTAGCTTCGTGTTGCGGATTTTCGGCGCGCGGTTCAGCCAGTCCGATATCGCGCGAGACAGAAACCAAAGCGCCAAGACCGGCACGGCGGCAGGAAGAGCGTCCGGGCGCACGCGCCACAACGCGATTCCAATAGCAGCAGTGATGAACGGTGTCCACTCAAGATATACGTCCGCGGTCGCCTTGCGGCGCGTATGGGCTTCGGCTTCGGCGGCAGTCTCCCACTCCAGCAGCTTGCGGCGGGTAACGAATACACGCAGTATGGATCGTGCTACCGCGTCCAGCGAAAGAAGAGCCTGGTGCAGCAGGAAGGCCAGAGCAAGCAGGGTAACGGCACTACCCTTGAGAAAGGCCGCGCCTGTATCACGGGCCCATGCGCCGAACGCCCTCGGAGTTCTAGGCGCGCGCAGGACTGAAAAGAAAAGGCTCGCGTACACCGGCAGGAATAGCATCACCAGCGAAGCAATGGTCCAATACCAGGGCCCTCCCCGCAGGGCGAACCACCCTGCCAGGAAGAGGAACAGCATCGCCGGTTCGATCAGGCTCCGGCGCAGGTTGTCGATGATTTTCCAGCGGGAGATGACGCTGGTGGGATTATCGATCATTGCGCCGGAATACGACGGCACCCGGCCGTTGATCCAACGCATAATCTGCCAGTCACCGCGCACCCAGCGGTGTTTTCTGCGACTGTAGGCACTGAAGTGCGAGGGATAATCGTCGATCAGCTCAATGTCAGACACCAGGGCAGCCCGCGCATAGGCGCCTTCGATCAGATCGTGACTGAGCAGAGTATTATCAGGGAATCGATGTTCCAGCACCTCACGGAACACGTCGACTTCGTAGATGCCTTTACCCGTGAAGATGCCCTCGCCAAAGAGGTCCTGGTAGACATCCGAAATCGCGCGCGTATAAATATCAAACCCGGTCTGGCCTGAGTACAGGGATGCCAGACGGCTGCGCGATGCGGAATCGATGCTGATCCCGATGCGCGGCTGCAGAATGCCGTAACCCTCCACCACCAACTTGCCCACTGGATCCACGACCGCACGGTTCAGCGGATGGGCAATGGTCCCGACCAACTGAGCTGCCGCATCGCGGGGAAGCTGCGTATCGGAATCGAGTGTAATCACATACCGGATTCGAGGGAAAACGGAGACGTCGCCCGCCTTCACCGGGAAGCTGTCGTGCGCACCGCGAAGCAATTGATTCAAGTCAATCAGTTTGCCTCGCTTGCGCTCCCAGCCCATCCAGCGCGATTCGGACGGATTATAGATGTGGCGCCTGTGCAGCATCAGGAAGGGAATGTGCCCGTTGTTTGCGTAACGGTGGTTGAGACCCTCGATGAGAGTGCGGCACGTTTCCACCAGTGGCGTGTCTTCGGTGCCTCCCTCCTGCGCGTCCGGCGCATCCGTCAAAAGCGCATAGTAGAGATTCCGGTCCCGATTGGCCAAGAATCGGATTTCCAGATCGAGAACGAGGTTGGCCACCTGCTGTTCGTTCAGCAGTAGGGTCGGAACAGCCACGATCGTGGCGGAATCGTCCGGGATGCCCGCCGAGTAGTCGAGTTTAGGCAGCGCGCGTGGGCGGATCAGATACGCCACCAGGTTGTTCATGAAGTCCACAGCCGCTTGCGTCGCGGGCAGCAGAAGCATGGCAAGCCCGGCGAGTACGGGCGTGAGAGTATCGAGCCCGCTCAGCAGCATGACAACGATCAAAAACGTCAGCACTTCCACGCCCACCAGGTAGAACGGCGTTGCGTGCTTGAGAACGGCGGAGCGCACGCGCTCACGCCAGGGAGGATGGTACTGAATCGCGCGGCGCAAAACCGGCAATCCCTTATCAACCAGATAGAACCCGATGTGCCGCCGTCTCTCCGAAGCACGAGTTCCTAAGACAGGCGCTTCGTGCGCCAGGCGTAGAGCCTCGGCGGCGACCTCCGTCTCCCGCAAGGAGGAGTGCGTAGCGAGTTCGCTCACGATACGGCGATACGCGTCCCGGCTCTCATAGTCCATCGGAGCGTAAGCATCGGCGGGATCCTGCCTAAGGATCTTGTCGGGCAGGCTGACCTCTTCGAACCAATCCTTCCAGGCAGCTTCTCCGATTCGACGCAGACTGTCGACCGGGAGCGGCGCCGGCTCTCCGCGGAAAATGCGCTCCAAAAGGACGAACTGCATAGCCGGCTTGAGGGCCCACAGTTCGCGCATCTGCAGTTCGGCCACGGTCTGATAACCGTTGATGAATTCCGACAGCCCTGTTTCCGAGAAAGTCTGCCCGGCGGCATTCAGGTACGCACGGGCGATTGCGTAGGCCCGTGGCACTACATGCCCGTTTTCCAAGGACACGGCCGGATAGCGATGCAGTGTCCGATGTAGATCCCGAACTTCCTTCGTCACTGCGCGGACAAGGCGCGGCTGCCGCCCTTGTATGTGGAGACGCTCGAGGCGTGGATGGCGATGCTTCTCCAGCTTGTGGGAACGCGCGCAGTACCGGCCCTCTTCGTGAAGGTGCCCCTCGGACGTCAATGTATTCTCTGAAGCGATATCGTGGACCAGATTCATCTGTAACTCGAAGCCTGCAATTCAAACATTTCCGCGTAACGTCCGCCCAGCCGCATTAATTCTGAATGACTGCCGTTCTCCGCTACTCGGCCGTCTGCGAGTAAGACGATCCGGTCGGCCATTCTGACGGTTGAGAAGCGGTGAGAAATCAAAAGAGCCATCTTGCCCGTTGTGAGTTCGGCGAACCTCTGGAAGACTTCATATTCCGAGCGCGCATCCAGTGCGGCGGTAGGTTCATCGAGAATGAGCAATTGCGCGTCCCGAAGGTAGGCCCGGGCCAGCGCGACCTTCTGCCATTCGCCTCCGGACAGGTCAACACCGCCTTCAAAACGACGCCCGAGCAGTTGATCATAGCCGCCGGGCAAGCGGCTGATCACCGGGTCCGCCATGCTCTTCCGCGCCGCGCGTTCGATGCTCCCGTTCCACTCGCCCGCATCGATCCGCCCCACGCCGATATTCTGGCGGGCGGTCATTTCGTAGCGCATGAAATCCTGAAAAATGACGCCGATCTCGCGATGCAAATCTTCGAGATTGTACTCACGAAGATCCTTGCCGTCGAGCAGGATCTGCCCTCCCGTCGGCAGGTACAGGCCGGTGATCAGCTTCACGATGGTTGTCTTGCCCTGGCCGTTCTCTCCGATCAATGCGATTCGTTCGCCTGGCTCAATGCGGAAATTGAAGTCATCGAGGACGCGCCGCTCCGTTCCGGGGTAAGAGAATGCGACGTTGCGGAACTCAAACCCTCCTCGTATGGGGCGCGGCGCCGGCAATGCATCCGGCCGCGAACTGATCCGGGGTTTCACCTGGAAAAACTCGACTAGATCGGTTAAGAACAGCGACTGATCGGCGATGCTGGAGAACGTTGCGAAGATGCTCTGCAGGTTGCTGCTTGCACCCGCGATCGCTCCCGCGAGGAACTGCAGAGTCCCCCAACTCAAGTCTCCGGTGACAGTTCTGTAAATGACGTACACGTAGGCGCCGTAATACCCTGCCGTGCTCAGGAGACTGAGACCGGTGCCCGCCCATAACCGGCGCCAGGCAAGCTGGACGTTCTGCTCGTAGATTTCATTTGAGAGGCGGCTGTACTCTCCCGTGAAGAATCGGGCGAGACCGAACAGTTTCAATTCCTTTGCCGATTCCTTACTTGCCCCGAGCACACGCAGATAATCGAGCTGCCTCCGCACCGGAGTTTGGCTGACACTGAGCGAATAGCCAAGAAACGCAAAATGGCTCTCTCCCAGAAAGGCCGGCACCACGGCAACTACGAGTACGAGGAGCAGCCACGGAGAGAACCAGAAAATACTTAAAGAGAGCGTAACCGCGATAATGAGCTGCTGAAGAATCGCACCGATCGCCTGGATCATCGCGATCCGATCGGTAGCCTGGACACGCGCGCGCTCTAACTTGTTGTAGAAGACAGGATCTTCATAGGAAGTCAGGTCGAGGCTGGACGCGTGCTGCATGACGCGCACGCTGACATGCCTTGTGAAGCGGTCCGCGAGCAGGGCGTCGAAATAACCCACAATTCGGCCAAGCACCGCGCCCAACGCCGCCAAAGCGAACTCCGCAGCGACAAGCCACCAGAATTCGTGTGGCAATGCGCGCCCTTGGGACCGCGCCTGCACCGCATCGAGAATCCGTTTCGACACCCCGAGCATAGAGATCGGGATGAGGGCCGCCGCTAACCGGAAGCCAATGTTCCCGGAGACTACGCCCCGTCCGGACTCCCAAACAAGGGCGAGAAGTGGAGGTACATTGTGGAGCGCACGAATGCGTTCCCGCCAGCCGCCCCAGAATGAGGTTCTTGTGTTTTCTGCCATCACCGTGCAGGGGGCTACAGCCACGCAGGAATGGCGCGATCCGGCTACGCCCGATACAAATTGGATGAAGGGCCGGGAGTGTTTGTTTCCGTATTAATCTATTTGAAATTCTAGCGGCGGACGGCTTTTGCCGTAGCTATTTCAGGAGCAGGAACGTCAGAGGCCGGCGCACCTTCGCCCGCACTCTTGTTCAGTCCAAGAGCCACACGGAGTTCCGTGTCGACACGCTGGCGGACCTCGGGGTTATCCTTCAGGAACTGGCGAGCGTTTTCACGGCCTTGGCCGATACGTTCCCCTTTGTAGCTATACCAGGAGCCGCTCTTCTCCACGAGATTTTGTGCGACGCCGAGATCGATGAGGTCCCCTTCGCGAGAGATACCCTCCCCGTACATGATGTCGAACTCAGCTTCGCGAAACGGTGACGCGACCTTGTTCTTAACAATCTTGACCTTGGTCCGGTTGCCCACAACCACGTCGCCTTCTTTAATGGCGGCGATGCGCCGGATGTCCGCCCGGACGGAGGAGTAGAACTTCAGCGCACGTCCACCAGTGGTGGTTTCGGGACTGCCGAACATAACGCCGATCTTCTCTCGGATCTGATTGATGAAAATAAGGCAGGTATTCGATTTGTACGTTGTCCCGGTGAGCTTTCGCATGGCCTGCGACATCAGGCGCGCCTGCACGCCGACAAACGTATCGCCCATTTCGCCATCCAGTTCGGCTTTTGGGACCAGGGCTGCCACGGAGTCAACCACCAGCACATCGATGGAACCGGACGAGATCAACACGTTCGTGATTTCCAATGCCTGCTCCGCGTAATCAGGCTGAGAAACCAACAAGTTGTCCACATCGACGCCAAGCTTGCGAGCGTACCCAGGATCGAGCGCATGTTCCACGTCGATGAACGCGGCCATACCGCCGGCTTTCTGCGCCTCCGCTACGATCTGCAGCGCGACGGTCGTCTTGCCGGACGATTCCGGTCCGAAGATCTCGCTAATGCGGCCGCGAGGAAACCCTCCTACACCCAACGCGTAGTCGAGCGAGATAGAGCCCGATGAGATCGTGCCGACTTGTACGACCGCTTCTCTCGAGCCAAGCCTGAGAATCGAACCCTTTCCAAACTGTTTCTCAATCTGGCCGAGCGTCGTGCTCAGGTTGCGCGCTTTGTCGTTGTTTTCTGCCATATGGGGTGAATCCTAATTGACGCCTCGCGGCTTTCTCGGGAGATTTCTAATTATAGCTGAGGGGCGATGATTTGGCGAAGACTCTACGCTGGAAATTTTGCACGGATGAGGGTTTTCTATTGTTTTGGCGCAGTGTTACGCTGCGACGTCATGTCCGAGGGCCAGGCACGTGCCTTGATCTCGGGAAGAGGAATAGCAGCATCGTGTGCTTCCCGATTATTGCGAGAAAGCGGATGGATTCTCTATCGAACGGCGGCGCGAGGGCGCGCGCCCGTGCCCGTTCGCGTCAGCTCCTCCAGCGCAGCACTGTTGAGAGATCTGTTTGGCGTCGAGGTTTTTCGCATTGCGGTGCATCGGCTGCGGCAACACACCATTCACTGGGGCCGGAGTACGCCGATCTCCCTTCAGGCGGAGGCAGCCGTAGTGGACCCGGTCGTCCTGGAGACTGCGCTCTTTTCGAGCGCGCAAATAGCGGAAGCGGGCGAGGGGTCCATCGAGATCCAAACCGAAGCGGAAGAAGGGAATTTGGTCCGCTTCGGACAACGGAGCCGCGCCACTGCCGTGGTGACCCTGAATCCATCTGAACCCGACGATCAATCGTGCATGGAGTCGGTGTATGACGGCTGGCTTTATTTGCTGCCGTCTGGTCAAGGTCGCGGCGTCCTACACGCTGTAACGCCAAGGATCACGGACGGAGCGGGGGCAGTGCGCGAGTTGCTCAACCAATCTCAGACGATTCGAAGGCGGGTCGCCGCTATAGAAGCGGGAGCGCACACGAGAGATGTCAGTCCGTCCGCCTGCACAAAGCTAGTGGACGAGAACTCCGTGCGATGCGGCGGGGCAGCCGCTATCCTCGATCCCGTTTGTGGCGATGGCCTGGGCAATGCGGCACGAACTGCCCTTCTGGCCGTGGCTGTCGTGAACGGTATCCGGGACGGCATTTCGGTCCGGGAAGCAGAGACCTATTACAGAGAAAGGCTTCGCCAGTTTCTTCGCGAGCACCTGACCTGCGCCTTGCGTACTTACCGCGAAGCGAAGCTGTCGGAGCAATGGCGGCCGGAACTGGAAGAACTCGCACGAGGTGCGAAGAAGCTCGCGAAGCCGCTGCCGGTACAGCCACAGCTTGGCTTGCAAGGCAGAACGCTGGTCCGTTCCGGGAACTAGCTTCTGGGCGCGTAATACCCTTTGCGCGCGCGCACAACAAGATCCTTCCGGCCCTTCACTTTGATGTCCACGGAGTGGAAGAGGCCATCGGTCTTGGCCGGCTCCGGCCGGTAGAGCACGTTGTATTGGTGCCGCAGTTCGTTCGCGATGTTCTCAAACGACTGGGCCAGGTCCTGGACTTTAAACGGGAAAAACGTGACGCCTCCGGTTTCGGCGGTCAGATACTTCATCACCTTGTCACCGTCAGTGGGAATCCGGGTGATATTGGTGGAAATCCCGAAGACCGTCACGTCGGCTTTCTGCGCCATTTCCAGTGCCTGATCGCGGCTGTACCGGCTCTGGTTGTCGTCTCCATCGCTCAAGATGACCATCGCGCGGCGGTACTTGTCGCGCGGCTGATCTTTCATGAGCTTGTCGCGGCAGGCGAAGAAGACCGCATCGTACAGAGCAGTTCCGCCCCCGGGACGCAGATCCCGAATCGCTTTAGCCAAGACGCGCGTGTCGTTGGTCAGGTCCGCCACCAGCTCCGCGCCGCTGTCGAAGCTCACCACCATGGCCTTATCTTCGGATCGCATCAAACTGTTCACGAATTCGATAGCTGCTTCCTGTTCGAACCGGAATCGATCCCGGATGCTGTTGCTCGTGTCAATCAAAATTGCCAACCGGAGCGGCAGATTGCTTTCCGCGACGAATTCTACAATGTTCTGGGGCCGTTTGTTCTCGATGATTTGGAAGTCATCCTTCGTCAGATCCGTCACGAACCGGCCCTTCTTGTCTGACACTGTGAACAGCATGTTGACCCGGTTCACGTCGATTGTGATCTGGTTCTGCGCTCGATCGGAGGGAGCCTGCTGTGATGGACAGACGCTGGAGAAGGCGCACAGAAGCGCCGGAACAAGGAACGACTTCTTCATGGGGGAATTCCCAACTACATTATAAGTTCAGTGATGCGAGCCAGTCCTGAAGTTCCTGCGGCAGGGGGGATTCAATCGTAACCGCCTGGCCGGTGGCGGGCGAGATGAACCGGATCCGGTGCGCGTGTAAGAAGAAACGCGGCAGAGGTCCGGCCGCTGCTCCATACAGACGATCTCCGGCGACGGGGTGCCCGATGCTGGCGAGGTGCACGCGAATCTGGTGCGTCCGTCCCGTGCCGATTCTGACTTCCAGCAAGCTGAATCGAGCGTAGCGGCGCCGAACCCGGTACTCTGTGTACGCCTCCCGGCCCTGCTCCAGGCGAGCCGTCATTCGTGTCCGGCGCACAGGGTCGCGAGTGATGCGGGATTGAATGATGCCATGGTCCTGCTTGGGCTGACCCTGCACCAGTGCGAGATAGGTCTTCTCAACGGTTCGGCCAGAGAACTGTTCAGCCAGAGCGCGATGCGCGGCATCCGTTCGCGCGACCAGCAGAACGCCGCTGGTTTCCTTGTCGATGCGGTGCACAATCCCTGGCCGCTCGTCTCCGCTAACCGTCGATAATGTGCGAAAGTGATGCAGCAGCGCGTTCACCAAGGTTCCGCTGTCGCGGCCGGCCCCTGCGTGGACCACCATGCCCGCCGGTTTGTCCACAGCAATCACTGCGTCATCGCTGTAGAGAATGTGAAGCGGGATCTCCTCAGCAGTGGCCTTCAGCGGCGCAAGTTGGGCGGGTTCCACCTGCAGGTATTCTCCACCGCGCAGAACCTGGGAAGGTTTTGCCTGAGCGCCGTTCACCAGAACTCGGCCGGATTTGATCCACTCCTGCAACCGGGCGCGGCTGAACTCCGGCAGCCGTGCGTGCAGAAAATGGTCGAGCCGTTTGCCGCGGTCTTCGTCTGACGTAGTGAGTTCCATCGTGCAAGTTATAGTTTTAAAGTGATCCGAAACGCACTTGTACCGGTCGCGGGGTACGGCACTCGAATGCTTCCCGCCACGAAATCGCAGCCAAAAGAGATGTTAACCGTGGCGCGAAAGCCCATCGTACAGTATGTGGCCGAAGAGCTGGCCGGAAACGGCGTGAACCGTATTTTGTTCATCACCAGCCGCAACAAATCGTCGATTGAGAATCATTTTGACAGTGATCCGGAGCTGTTACGGATGCTGTCGGCCGCGAATAAAAAAGACCTGCTGGATCAGTTGAGCTTCGAAGCGATGGACAACGTCCATTTCTTTTACACGCGGCAGCGCATTCAGCGCGGATTGGGCGATGCGATCCTCTGCGGTGAAAATTTTGCTGGTGAACAGCCGTTCGTGGTGGCGCTTGGGGATTCCATCGTCGGCCTGAACGCGCAGTCCCAGGCGGTATCGCGCATGGTGGAACTCTTCGAAGAGAAGCGCGCAAGTGCAGTGATCGCGGTAGAAGAAGTGCCCGTCGAAGAGACGATGCACTATGGCGTGATTCAGGCCGACAACAGCGAGCAGGGTTTCTATCGCGTGCTGAATCTCGTGGAAAAACCTGCACCGGAAAAAGCTCCGAGTAACCTTGCCATTGCAGGCCGGTATGTGTTTTCTCCGCTGATCTTCGACATGATTCATCGCGTCCAGCCCGACAAGAAGGGCGAAATCCAATTGACGGATGCGATTCAGATGATGTGCGAAGAGGGCAAGCGCGTACTCGCAGTCAAGCTGCCGCCCACCGAAAAGCGCTACGACATCGGAAATTTCCCCAGCTACTTCGAGACCTTCGTGGAGTTTGCTCTCGCCGACCCGGTATACGGGGCCGAGTTTCGCAAGACCGTCGAGCGCCTGCTCTCGAAGGGCTGAGGTATGACCAGAAGCGAGCGCGTGATTCTAACCGTGCTGTTTCTGGCAATTGCACTCGCACGGTTCGGACATCTCGGCATACTTTGGGTCGAGGAAGCGTATCCCACCGCCGCCGCGCAGCAGATTCTCGCAGGTAAGTTTCTTTACCGGGACATCTGGTTCGACAAGCCTCCTTTGTACGCGCTGGTCTATCTGTTGTGGGATGCGCAGATAGACTGGCCGCTGCGTTGGGCCGGAGCCCTGTTCGCCGCACTCGCGTGCAGCCTGGCGTTCCGGTTTGCGCTCGATCGCTTCGGCCGGAGAGAAGCCGTCTTCGCGGCGGTCCTCACGGGTATTCCGCTCACGTTCGGCATACCCGCCGCCGTGATGGCGCTGGCGCCTGACCTGCTGATGGTGGTTCCGCACGTTGCGGCTGTGTTCCTGGCGTGGAAAAAGCGGCCATTCTGGAGTGGAGTGTTTGCCGCAGTAGCGTTCCTGGTAAACGCCAAGGGAGCTCTGGCCGCCGCCGCATGTTTATCGTGGATCGGACTACAAGGACTCGTTCCGTTCCTTGCCGGCTTCCTGGGACCCAATCTATTCTTCTGGTCAGTGCTCTATGCAAATGATGCAGTGGGCGCTTACTGGCAGCAGGTGTGGACGTGGGGAGACATCTATGCTCGCGATACGTTCCTCACCCATCCGATCCTGGAAGGCCTGAAGCGGACGGGAAACTGGGCAGGCTTCCACGCGACCCTGGTCCTCGGAGCAGCCTGGTATCTCTGGCGCGAGCGCGACTGGCGCACGGGCCTATGGATACTGTTTTCTCTCGCAGGCGTAATTGCCGGGTGGCGCTTTTTTCCTCGTTACTACTTTCAGTTGCTACCTCCACTTGCGATTGCGGGTGCAAGGGGCCTCGCACTCATGCCGGGGAAGGCACGAATTCCTGTATTGTGCCTGTTGCTGATTCCAGTCGCGCGTTTTGGACCTAGATCTGCGGTGCTTCTATCTGACCTGCTGCAGGGGCACCCGCACCAGTGGAGCGATCTCGCCTTAAACGAGGACTCTAAGCGTGCCGGAGCGCTGGTGAAAGCGGCCGCAAAGCCTGGTGATACGCTGCTGGTCTGGGGCTATCGTCCGGACGTATTCGTCTATGCAGGGCTTCCGGCCGGGACACGGTATCTCGATTCGCAGCCGCTGACGGGAGTGATTGCCGACAGGCATCTGATCAGCTCTCACGTGAGCGCCGGCGCCCTTGCCGCCCAGGAACGAGACCGGCTGGCCCACACAGCACCGTCGTTCCTTGTGGACGGGCTCGGACCCATCAATCCGCAGCTCTCGCCTGCGAGGTTTCCTGATCTGCAGGACTGGTTCGCGCATTACCAGGAGATCGGACGGACCGGCCAGTCGATCATTTATCGCCGGATCCGATAGTCTGTTTCCGTTTGACGAAGCGGCCCATGCCCTCCTGCGCATCCGGAGCAAGCGCATTCGCCACCATGGCTCTCTGCGCGCGGCTATACGCTTCATTGTCAGCGTAGCCGACCTGATCGTAAAAGGCTCTCTTGCCGGCGGCAATCGTGTACGGACTGAACTGCGCAATGTGACGGGCAAGCGCGTGAGTCTCGGCCTCCAAATCGCCAGCCGGAACACAGCGATTGATCAGCCCCCAGCGTTCCGCCGTCGCCGCGTCGATAGGCTCAGCCGTAAGCAGCATTTGCATAGCGTGCTTCCGGCCCACGGAGCGGACGATGGGAACGGCCGGAGTGGTGCAAAACAGGCCGATTTTCACACCGGGAGTTGCAAAGTGCGCCGTGTCCGCCGCGAGCGCAAGATCACACGCAGCGACTAATTGACAGCCTGCCGCAGTGGCCATGCCTTGCACCTGCGCGATGACCGGCTGAGGCATCGTTTGCATCGCGAGCATCATGTCCGTGCAACTTGCGAACAGTTCCTCGTACTCCTCTTCGCGGCGGCCCACCATCTCACTGAGATCGTGACCCGAGCAGAATACCGGACCCGCGGCTGCCAGAATCACGACGCGTACCGAATGATCGTCGTCAATTTCAGCCAGTTCCGAGGAAAGCTCAACGATCAGTTCACGTGACAGCGCGTTCCGGCGCTCGGGCCGGTTCAGCGTGATCACGGCGATCGAATCTTCGCGCCTAACGAGAAGGTGCTTGTACGCCACGAAACCAGCTTATCGCGGATACGGTTTTCAGAAGTTCAGCTTCATCACGAGCTGAACCTGCCGCATCGGAGTATTAAAGAGCAGGCTTGAAATCACGCCCTGATCAGAAGCGCCCAACGTTCTACCCGGCGCCCCGAATTGCGGATGGTTGAGGGCGTTGAAAGCCTCAACACGGAACTGGTGCTGGAAGCGCTCTCCAAAGCGGGTGTTCTTGATCAGCGAGAAATCCACGTTCGTTTGACCAGCCTGTCTCAGGATATTCCGTCCCGAGTTGCCGTAGGTTCCCGTGTTGTCCGTAGTCGGTAGGAATGCAGCCGTGTCCCACCAGCGATCTGGAGTCGGATTCGAGAGCACTCCGGAGCCGATTCGGTTTGGACGGTTGCCTGTACCGTTCGAAAGCAGTCCTTGTTGCTGGGTGACGGTAAATGGCAGCCCCGTGCGCGCGAGCAGAATCATGTTGAGTTGCCATCCGCCGATGATCTTATCCACCAGGCGGTTCGCGTCCCCGCCGAACTTTCGGCCTCTGCCAAAGGGCAGTTCGTAATTCACACTCGACGTAAAGTTGTGCTTGATATCGAAATCCGCCACGCCCCGGTCGTAATTGAAATTGTAAGGGTTCAGCGTAGCGCCCTCGGTATCCGAAACGATGTCCAGCGTCTTACCGTAGGTGTACGAGTTCACGAAGACAAGGCCGGCCGAGAAGCGTTTGGTGAATTTGGCCTGGAGCGCGTTGTACTTCGACCACCCTCGGCTTTGCACCTGGGAAAGGCTGCGCATCAGCGGCGCGAGACCTATATACGGGCGGTTGACGTCGGAATTCGTGACTCCCACCACGGGAGGCGCCACGTTGATGTCGTCCTTCAGCACGAGGTGATCGCCCTTGGAGCCAACATACGCCAGCTCGATTAAGTAATCCTTGCCAAGCTGTTGCTGGATGTTGAAATTCCACTGCTGGGCACGGCCATCCCGGAAGTTGATATCGAAGATGGATCTTGTGCTGCCGGAAGGAGACCTGTTGGGGTCGACGTTCGGCGGAGGCGGCAGACCCGCGCTCAGCCGTAGCGTGGGCACGAGAGTCGTAGTAAAAGCCTGCGCGAGCAGGAAGGGCGGATTCGACACCTTCGATGAGGACGTTCCAGTGAGCGGATTGTTGTAGAACATTCCATAGCCGCCGCGCAGGACCGTGCGGCCGTTGCCTCGCAGATCGTACGCGAAACCGAAGCGGGGCGCGAAATCCAGCTTCGGCGTGTGCTGCAACTCGCGCCCGACCTTCTGGCCGTTGATCATCGCGCTATCGGATGCGAGCACGAATTTGCCGGTGCTTGTGTCGAAATTCGATTGCCGGTCGTGGACCTCCACATAGGGCACGAACAGATCGTACCGGAGCCCGGCATTCAGAGTCAGCCGGCGGTTGATACGCCAGTCGTCCTGCATGTAAGCGCCGATTTCCGGGCGCCGCTCACCTACCGTGCCAAGTTGGTACGTTCGCGTTTCGCTGTTCGAATAGCCCAGCAGGAACGAGGCACCGTCGAATCCCGTGTTCGGATTGATCGTGCAGCCGCTCGCGATGCCCGCACAGTTCGACGTCAGGTTGTTGTTGAACTGGAACGTGCCGACGATGTTATCGACGTTGAATACATTGCGGCGGCGGCGCGTATAGCTGGCTCCGGCTTTGATCGTGTGGCCCCCCCGAATCAACGTCACGTTGTCGAAGTACTGAAACGTATCGAGCGCCGTGATGAGGGGCTGGTTTCCGTTGGCGCCGATATTCCGGAAGCCACCGCCCGCGAAGGTGATTTGCGACATGGCAGTGGTCGTATCAGAAATGACCACGCCCGGAATCCCAACCTTTTGCGCCAGGCTCGTGCCGAAGTCGATGGACGTGAGGTAAATATTGAATCGGCTGATGCCGAACCGGAACTCGTTCAGCAATTGCGGTGAAAAACTGTGGGTATCGTTGATGGCCACGCTTTGAGCCCTCACGAGACCTGTTCCTGCGCCGAATGTCGTACCGGCGTCCCCGGCGACCGGGAGGGTCGCAGGCAGAAACCGCTCCGTCCGCTGCAGACTGTAGCGGCCGAACAGATGATTTTTCGTTCCGATGTTCTGATCGATCTTGATGTCGCCTTGATCGTCGTCGCGCTTTTGCGACGGGTTGTAGAGGTAGTTATTGATCGTCTGGCCCGTTGTGGCTGATCGCTGTCCCGTAGTATTCGGCAGCGGGTAAATATCATGAATGATGTTCCTGGACGCCGGATCCTGACGAGAGTCGGGAATGATGTTCCCATTAAAGGGCGTGCCAGGGTTCAGGGGATCGTATAAGGTTCGATTTAGCTCAGAGAAGTCACCCGTCCGCATTTTGACCGACGGAACAGTCGAGAGATACGTCTGCGCCTGCCGGATGCGGCCGCCCTGGTAATCCGCGAAGAAAAAGGTCTTGTCCTTGATGATGCGCCCTCCGAACGTTCCACCGAACTGGTTCTGCCGGAAAGGCGGCTTGGCACGTCCGAATTTATTGTTGAAGAAATCATTGGCATCGAATGCGTCGTTACGCAGAAACTCAAAGGCGCTGCCGTGAAACGCGTTGCTTCCGGACTTGATCGCGATATTCACCACGCCGCCGCTCGAGCGCCCAAACTCGGCGGAATACGTGCTCGTCTGCACCTTGAATTCTTCGAGTGCATCGACGCTGGGAAATACCACGACGGAGTTCAGCCAGGTCTCATTGTTGTCCACGCCGTCAAGCAGGAAGTTGTTATCCCGGGTGCGCTGGCCATTCGCCGAGAACGAAGCCGATGCCCGCCATGCCAAACTGCCGGCGCCATCGATGTTCGCGCCGGGAATACCACGGACAACACCTGGAATAATGCGTGTCAGGTTGACGAAATCGCGGCCGTTCAGCGGGAGATCTTTGATCTGGTGCTCCGTGACGGTGTCACCGAGTTCCGAAGAGTCGGACTTCACTACGGGTGCGGCTGCTTCGACGTTGATGGTGTCGCTCACTGTGCCGAGTTGCAGTGAGATATCCACTCGCAGTTTCTGATCGACGCCTAACTGCAGACTGGTGACCGACGTCTTCTTGAATCCCTCCATCTGAACGGTTACCGTGTAGGGCCCTGGAGGAAGAGAGGGCGCTGTATACTCGCCCGACGCGTCGGTCTCCACTGTGCGGTTGAGACCCGTTTCGGTGTTCGTAATGTTAATGGGTGCCTTGGCGACCACTGCACCGCTGGCATCCAGCACGGTGCCTAGGATCGTGCCGCTGACTGCCTGGGAAAACAGCGGGGCGGAAACGATGCAGAACGATAACACCAGAATCGCAACGAAGCGAACCGCGGGAGAACGATACATGGTTTCACCTTGCAATGGAAGCCAGCAGCACCGACTGCGCCGCGGGCAGTCGAGAACACCCTGACCCCTAAGCCTTTCCTGTGCGGGTATTATAGCCTCAATGAGAGTGCTTATGGCGGGCGCGCAGCTTTACGACAGACGCGATTCGACTGGCAGCTCACTCGGTTCGTAAGGTCTACTAACCTCGGCGGGTCTACAATGATCCGTTGCAGATGAAAACAGGTTTCCTTCTTCTTCTGACATGCACGCTCGGCTGCGCCGCCGATTGGCTGACCAGCGGGGGAGATCCGCAACGAACCGGATGGCAGACCCGCGAACACATTCTGAGCAACACGAACGTCAAAGGCATGCAACTGCTATGGAAACGGCGGTTGGACGGCCCGGCTCCCACAACACCCACTATGTTGGGGCCGATTGTGACGCACCGCGGGATTAAAGAACTGGTGTTCATTGCTGACGCGTCGGATACCGTCTACGCAGTCGATGCCGATTTAGGCAGATTGTTTTGGAAAAGGCATCTGGAAGGCGGTTCCAGATCGACTGGCGCCTGCGGCGGTCTGACTGCCACTCCGGTCATTCCACCGGCGGTGAACGTCCGTGAAGATCAAGAGTTCACCACGATGCGGCCTCTATATGTTCTGTCGAGCGATGGCAGGCTCCGCACAATTCGTCCATCGGACGGTGAAGAGATTGCACCTGCGCGTAACTTCGTCCCTCCCAACTCGAAGCCATCGAGCCTGAATATTCTTGGTTCGTTCGTCTATACGTCCGCGGGTTGCGCCAAAGGAGTCTGGGCTATCGATGTGAACAAGGCGGATGCAAAACCCATCTCGCTTCCATCGGCTGACGGCACGGTAGCCGCGGGGATGTCGAATGAGATCTACGCCAGGTCAGGCCGCCGGATTCTAAAACTGGAGCGCGACACTCTGCGCGTAAAAGACTCACTGACTCTCCCTGCGGAGCCTGCGGCAACGGTTCCGTTCCAATACGCAGGCCAGGAACTGGTGGCAGCAATGGCCAAGGATGGACGAGTGTTCGTCAGGGGCGCCGAGGACGCAAACACGAGCGGGAGCGCGGCCGGCATCGCCACTTACGCCGACGCCGGCGGCAAGCGCTGGCTCTACTGTGCAAGCGGAAAAGCTGTCCGGGGATTGCAGGTTTCCGGGCCGGCCGCTCAGCCGAAGCTGAATGCTGCCTGGACGTGGCGAGGGGCCGGCCCTGCACTGTCGCCCGTTGTCGCCAACGGCGTAGTCTACGTGTTATGCCGGGAAGCAGAGCATGCAGTTCTCTACGCGCTCGATGCCGATTCCGGCAAGGAACTGTATTCCAGCGGAACCGCCGTGCAGTTCCCTGTCAGTTCGAGTGGACTCGCGTTGGCCAACGGGCATGTCTGTTTCAGCACCGATGACGGCACTCTGTATTGCTTCGGGCTTCCGATCGAAATGTAAGCCGCGGATCAGCGCTCCAGATAGATGCCGAAAGCGTACAGCGTATTGTCGTTTGCGGTGAAATAAACACGCCCGTTCGCGAGCGTCATTCCCACAAGGTTCGCCGGCGACGATACCTGATCCCCGGAAGAGTACATCTGCTTCCCGGTTGCGGCATCCAGCGCATAGAGAGTCGCATGAGATGCGGCGGCGGGCCGGTCGGGAGAAGAATAGTTGCCGGACGAAAGCGCAAATACAATTCCGCCTGTGATGACCGGCGGCTGAGGAGCGTTGAGGTTCTGAGAAACCCACCCCGGCGTCAATACCGGCTTGCCATCATGCTCTTCCACCTTGAAGGCAACAATCGAGCCGTTCGGCGCCGCTCCATTGCCGGTGAACCCCTTCATCTCAGAGCTGATCGCACCCCACACGGGAGCCAGAACCCAACGGGTACCGTCCGCGTCCTCCCATGTCGAAAGCCCGCCCCACACACCGCCGTTCGCGGACGTGACGGGTCCGGTTTGATACAGAGGTGTCTTATGATCCGCCCCGCCTGGTGATTGCGCGTCCAACAGATACAGAGTTCCTTGTTTGCCGGCCGTGACCACCATCTCCTTTTCCTTCCACGTGAAGACCACGGGCGTAACCGATCCCGTGCCCGGCACCGAGAAATACTGCTTCAGCTTAAGGTCTTTCGGCGTGAGCACGAGCAGCGATTCGGACCATTTGTTCGATCCCGGATCCGAGGGACCGGCTCCGGTTTGTACGTAAATGGTTCCGTCGGCACCCATGGCGAACCCGGCGATTCCCCCGAAGCTCCCGCCGTTCGATGCGAACGAGACCGGCTTGGGATCCGCATCGTTCAGGTTAAGCGCCCAAACCGCATTCGGCGCGCCCCCGCAGGCAGAACTAGTAGTGGTATACAGGACGCCGTCGTGAATCGTGAGAGTGGACGCCTTCGCACCTGGAGGTACAAAGTTCAGAGGAGGAAACTGATCACTGCCATCCGAGCTGTTGAGCTGGTGCATCTTGCCGTCGCTCGCAATCGTGAAGACCGAGCGGGCGCTGCCGAAGCCGATCCCTCCCACCCGGGAGGCAGCCGGAGAAGGGGCAGCGGGAGGTGCGGCGGGCCTGGGACCGCGTGGCCGCCCGGCAGAGAAATTCAGCGGTGGAGTGAGCGCCGGCACCGCGGGTACAATCGCGGCGCACGTGCTGTTGCCGGGCTTTGCTGAACTGTCGAATTGCCTCTGCCAGAAGAACCGGTCGAGATCGGCATCGATCGACCAGACTTTGTCCGAACTGCCCGCAAGTATGGCGAGCTCTTTGAACCCGCGATACGAAATGAGATTCCCAATGATGACCGGAGGCGAGATCGCGCGCGAGCCCGGCTCCTTATTGTCGAGCTTGCGTTTCAGAACAAGCTGAAATTCGCTGACGTTCTCTTTCGTGATGCGCGAATCGCTCTTCTCCCAGCCTGTGCGTTGCGCATCCGCGCCGTACGATGGCCAGTCAATGGGACGGCCCTGTGCATGGACAAGACCCGAGCACCCGAACGAAATCACCCCTACCGCCAGAAACTTTCTCATCTTCATCAAAGAATCTCCGCTTTGCATGCCGTACAGGAATTACTTCGTGCCCGGGAGCCCGAAACAATAGAGAACGCTATCGAACGTGCCCAGATACACGCGGCCGTTCGCCACCGAGAGTCCGCTGAAATGGGCAAAGGATTTGATCTGGTCTCCGCTGGAATAGAGTTCCTTGCCGCTCTCGGCATCCAGCGCATAAAGAACGGCGTGTCCGGAAGCCTTGATGCGGAGCGGGCTAAAGTCGGCCAGTCCGCGATCGGCGTAGGCTTGGCGGGTGTTCTCACCATTGCCGTACGAGAACGCGATCCCGTTCGCGATGACAGGCGGTTCCGCCTGGTCCATGTCCCGCGACATCCAAGCGGGGTTCAGCGAAAACTTCCCGTTCTGTTCTTCCACTTTGAATGCGACGACCGCACCATGCTTGACCGGACCATAGGAAACCGGCGGTTTGAAATCCGGATGAACGGGCCCCCAGAAGGGAGTCAAAGCCCAGCGCGTTCCATTCGAATCCTGCCAGCTCGCCATGCTGCCCCAGATTCCGGCCGACTGGAAATCGACCTCTTCGTTGCAGAGCAGCGGCGTGCGATACAGCGGAGTCTGATGGTTGGCGCCTCCGGCATTTTTCGTATCCAGCAGGTAGACGCGGCACTCTTTGCTGCCGGTGATCATCAGCTCCCGGTCCTTGAACGGAAAAATGGCTGGCGTAACCTGCATATCGAGGTCTCGTTTCTGCAGCCAGACCCAGTTCGACGGGATATACCAGTCCTTCAGCTTCAATTCGCGGCCTTCCACACGGGCGCCGATCAAGCCATTGCCGTACACGTGGTTCGCGGGATCGTAACGGCCGTCCCCGGTCGGAGCCCACGCCGTTCCCGTAGAATCGATCGCTGCACCGGTTCGGCCCCACAGGCCGCCGCTCTTCGGATGGAAAGTCATCACCTTGTGCTCTGGATCGGTCACATCCACAGCCCACATCTGATTCGGATTACCAGCGCAGCCCTGTGACGTGGTAGTGAATACCACGTTGTTCCAAAGGTTCAGCGCGTATGACTTGCCGTTCGGATATCCAAACTGATACGGAGGCGTGATTTCTTCCCCGTCTGCGACATTGATCGTGTGCAGCTTACCGTCACCGGCCAGGGCGTAAAGCGTTCGGCCGCCCGAGGCGTTCGGCGGGCCGATTACCGGCGTCGCCGTCTGTCCCGGAGGACAGAGTGGATCGCCAGGGCGGCCGCGACGCTCCGGAGTCGGATAGTCGAAACGCTTTTTCCAAAGGATCTCGCCCTTCTCCACGTCGATGGCGTACAAATTGTCGGAGATGCCGGCAACAATGGCGAGTTGCTTCGGACCCGCTTTGGTATTGACCTTCTCCAGAATCAGCGGCGGGAAAAGCGAGTGCATCTCCTGCGGCACATTGTCGAGCTGAAGCTTCCACAGCAGCTTCATATTCTTGACATTGTTCTTATTGAGAATCTTCTCGTCCCGCTGCCATGCGGTGCGCTGCGGATTGCCGCCATCCGTCGGCCAGTCGGCGGCCTGCACAAGCGCGCAGGCAAGGGAGATCGCGATTAGAATGTCTCTTCGCATAGGGAAAGGCTTTGAATCCTCCGGTGAGGTAGGTTTAGCTTATGACGATTCGGGCTGGTGGAGCAACTCCGCCTGCTAAAACGCAAGCCGCTTCTTGTTCGCCTCGATTTTGGCCGCATCCACGCCCGGAACTTTCTTCAGATCTTCTATGTCTTTGAAGTCACCGGCTGCGGTGCGTTGGCGCACGATCGCTTCGGCTTGATCCGGCTTGATACGAAGAGCATTCTGCAGATCTTTCGCAGTGGCTTTGTTCACGTTGATCTTGATGACCGGTGACGACTTCGAGAAGTTCTTCGACAGGTAATCCACCACGTCATAGAGCTCGTCCTCGCTGCCCTTCGCTCCGCGCTGGATCATGTCTTCCACGATGGCGCCCCAGGCTTCTCTGCTTTCCTGTCTTCCGATCACCAATTCCGCGCCATGGCAGGTACCGCAAACCTTTTGGGTCGTCTCTTTGCCGGGTCCATCGGGCAACTTTAGAGATTGAGCTTGCAGCAGGGCGGGCATACAAAGAACGCAAAACTGAATCGCTCTGCGGAACGGTATGGAAGGCAATTGGGTATTCATGGGTGAAATCAAGAGGTGTTCGCCGGAACCAGCGCTCACTGGCTCCACAATCCTCTTATATCCTATCGCTGAGACGCACGGCACCGAGCGTGCCCAGCGCGATCAACAACGCAAACGAGCCGGGAATTCGGCCTACTGCCAGTCCATCCGCTCTACCCAGAGCAGCTCGCAAGCTCCGGCTCCGGTGTCGCTGCGGGATAAGGAACTGCGCCACTTCGCGCCCTTCTGGCCTTCTACTTCCACGAGCTTCCCGATCAGTTCCACGGCATCGCCCGCCCGCACCGCAAGCAGCCGCTCTCGCACCGTCTCGCCCGAAGGGATCAGGTGCATGTTGGCTACATGCGAATTGATTTCGTTTGTCGGTACCGGAAACGATGCGGACGGCAGACGATAGCGGAACCAGCGCCCTCCTTGACGCAAATCCAGTTTGCGCGCGAGCGATATGTCCGACATGGATCCCCAGCCCACGGTGAAGTCGACCGGTGAAATGCGCGAGCCCTCATCCGCCCAGTAGCGCTCCGTCGACAGTACCGTGGCCTTGATGTCATACGAAGCGAGTGCCGTAATGCGCTGGTCACCCACTGGCCAGCTATCATGCTGGCACCTTCCCTGGACCGGCTCAGGCCATTGACCCGGCAGTGGTTGAGGATGAGGGCGGTCGTCGCGAACAGCGTAGAACGCCATGCAAACCGCGGCGATCGCAACAATGCTGGCGGAAGCGGCTCTCATTGTTTAGGCGGCCCGAGGGGACTTGGCTTGCAGCCGGCGGATTCGGCGGAGTACTGGATGCTGGTAATCTTCCATCCCTCGCCGGTTTGCACAAAGGTAACCACGTCGATACCGCAGTGGGAGAACTTGCCGGAGCGGTAGAAATCATACTCTGTCCATAGCACCGCGATCTTGCCCTGAAGCGTAACTTTCGGATTCCACATGCGTTCCAGAACCGGCTCGGCCATGGATGCGATACGGGACGCGAACTGCTCGCCGGATGTGCTCGTGACTGTCGTTCCCTTGACCGCAAAAAGGCGAGCATCCGGGACGAAAATCTTGCGGAGGCTCGCTTCATCCTTGGCAGCCATCGCGTTGAACGTCCTCTGCACCGTGTCGATGACTTCACGTTCTGTGCCCGCGGCTAAGCCGCTAAAGAGAAAGACTGCCGCCGTAAGGATGCGCATCATCGGCAAGAGTAGCAGAATGCCGCCGCCGGCACGAGAGCGTTATGATCGATCTCACACAGGCCGGGAAAGACATATGCGGTTCGCATCTCTTCTGAGTCTCGCTCTCTTAGCAGCAACGCTCCCCGGGCAAACAACTGACATCGGTCCGCCGCCAGGCCGGCGTATCGATATCGGCGGCCGCAAGTTGCACCTGCACTGCACGGGGAAAGGTGCGCCTAGTGTCATTCTGGAGGCCGGCGCGAGCGCATTTGCCATCGATTGGTCTCTCGTCCAAGCGGAGATCGCCCGCACCAACCGCGTCTGCTCGTACGACCGCGCTGGCTCGGGATGGAGCGATCCTTCGCACGTCGTCGAGACGCCGGCGGCTGTGGTGGCCAATTTGCATGCCCTGCTCCAGGCAGCCGGAGTAAAGCCTCCCTATGTCATGGTTGGCGCGTCGATGGGTGGCATTTACGTACGGCTGTATGACCTTCGATATCCAGGCGAGATCGTGGGAATGGTGCTGGTCGACCCTTCTTACGAAGAGCGGCTGTTCACCATGTTCGAAGATAAACCCGTCACTATCGCCTCACTGACTGCTGACCAGCTACGGTCCACCATTCCGTCCGGTCCTGCCACTGTGCCGCGAAGGCAGCCTCAGACTGGACCGCCCTTCGACCTTCTGCCGCACAAGCTATACGTTCTCCGGGTGGAGCTCGAAAGACGCCTCATCGAGTCCGTTCCAACATCAGTTCCTCACGACGTAGTCTTCACGTTCGCCGAAGGACAACGTGCCGCTTTGGCGGAGTTACACTTACTCACTACCACGCAAACTCATTCGCTCGGTGACCGGCCGCTCGTGGTGCTGACCAGGGGTATCGATTCCAGTCAGGGATTGCAGGACGCTCATGCCGCCGTGGCGCGCCAGTCCACAAATTCCCGGCATATCGTCGTCGCCGGTTCGGGCCATGAGATTCATCTGTTCAAGCCGGCCGCCGTGATTCAAGCAATTCACGGCGTACTCGATTCCGTGCACACCGGAAAGAAACTCACTAACTAAAAAGATCGCGAATGACCTTGCCCTTGCCGTCCTTGGTGACGTACACGGGGCGCTTCTCCGCTACGAAGAACTGGGTTGGCGCGATGCCCAGCGCGTGGTACATCGTCGCGTGCAGATCCTCGACCGGTACCGGGTTCTCAACTGTTGTGCATGGGCGTTCATCGGCAGTCTTGCCGTAGACAAGCCCACGCTTGATGCCACCTCCGAACAGCAGCACGGATCCGGCGCCGGTGAAGTGGCGGTGCATCCCGTAGTGCGTCGGCAACGTCATGACGTCCGGCGTTTTGGACTGGTCTTTGACTTCCTTCCCAACCTTGCCCTCGGTGATCGCATCGCGGCCGAACTCGCTTGCCAGCACTACGAGTGTTCGATTCAGCAGCCCGCGATCCTCCAGATCGAGGATCAATTGCGCCAAGGGTCCGTCGATGACCTTCTTCATCGTAGCGGCGCGCTCATGACCGTCCTGGTGCGAATCCCAATAGCGGAATGGAATGTACTCGGTTGTGACCTCGACGTAGCGTGCTCCGGCCTCCACCAGGCGGCGCGCCAGCAGGCAGCCCTGGCCGAAACGGCTCGTGTTGTAAATGTCGTAGCTCTTCTTGGGTTCGAGCGAAAGGTCAAACGCCTTCGCCGAAGGCGACGTCAACAGCCGATCGGCCGCATCAATCGACTTCATCATCGATTCCCGTTGGAAGTCGCCGGCAAATTGGTACAGAGGCTGCTGCGCGAGAATCTGCTCGTAAAGCTTCCGCCGGCTCTTGAAGCGCACGTCGCCCAGGTCGGCGGGCGGACGCACAGCCGAAGCGGCGTCCTGCGGATCGGTGATCAAGAACGGCCCGAATTCCGTCCCGAGGAAACCTGCGGTGTGAAACGCCTTAATGGACGAGCTTTCGCCGCCGATCTCCAGGTTTTGCCCAATTGAAATGAAGGCCGGCACCGTCGGGTTCTTTGGCCCCAGTGTCTTTGCAATGACCGCGCCGATATGCGGAACCGCAAGCGACTGCGGCGGAACGTAGCCTGTGTGCCAGTGGAACTGGTGACGCGAATGAAGAATAAACCCGAGATCTGCGGCCTGGAAGGTGCGAATCAGGGAACCGCGATCCATGATCTTCGCGACGCGCTCCAGTCCCTGGGAGATCTTGATGTTCTCGACTGCGGTGTCGATTGCCGGGAAGGTGCTGAGCACGCCCTCGGTCCTCACGCCGGGTTCAAAAGGAGTGTACTTCTTGGGATCGAATGTCTCCGTCTGCGCCATGCCGCCCGCCATCCACAGGACGATAATCGAGTCGGCTGTCGCGTCCTGCGTGGCGCCACGTGCGAGCCACGGTTCGCGCCCAGTGAGTGCGGCCAGAGTCGCGGCCGCGCTCACTCCCTTACTCATAAATCCACGGCGGCTGATTTTCGAGCTGATGTATTTCTCTTCAGCGTTCACGGCGTTCCTCTAAAATCCTAACGAATCAATTGGAATTCGGGCGTCATCAAGACTCCCCACAGCAAATCGGCCAGCCCGTCAGCCGAGGCTTTCCCTGGGTGCGACGTATCAAGAATTGCGGTCTCCGCAATTTGCCTCTCGGCGGCGCTCGGGGCACGGCCCAAAGCATGCCAGTACACGCGGTCGATGGTTTCGCGAATCGTCTTCAGCGGCTGTGCTGGCGGCAGCGGCGTTTCCGGGTTGGGCGGAACGAGCCGGTCCATGCTCGGCGGTTGGTCGAACACGAAGAAGCGTGCTTGCACGGTTTCCCCCTGGATGAGCGGGATGTTTTCGAATCCGGTCGCTCCGCGCAAATGCGAAAAGCCCTTTCCGGCGATGTCGTAGACGAGCACCGAAGAGAGCTTCACGCGCAAAGCGGAGTTCTGTTCTGTAGTGCCTGCAATGCTGAACGGCCCGGCGGCTTCCCTCAGTCCTGCGCGGTCGAGCGGCACGAGGGCTGAGAGCGGAACCGTACCCTTTGGTCCCGTCAGCGTCGGCTCAATCCACAGCGGAGCGCCTTTATCCGGTGCTGTGGATAGCGCGTCCTCGACGATGAGGTACAGCTTCCGCGATTTCGAAATATCGATGTCGAATGGAGCCGGAGCACTTCGCGCCGCGCTCGCCTGCCTGCCGAGCAGGCTGGCAGGCTCCGGCGGCAATTCTCCCAGCATTTTACGGGCGCCGCGCCACAGCCAATGCGTCAGCCTATCGCCATTCACGAGTTCGAGAGCCTGAATCGTGGTCGCACGCGTATCGCGAGTCGAATAGACCTGGTCGCGGATTGGTCGGCCCAGCGCGCGATCCAAGCTGCTTCCAGCGATGCGCCACTCCCGCGTGTAAAACGGGGCCGGAGGAGGCACAGGCGCTATGGGTGCGAGGCGGTCAGCCTGTATCGCCGGCGGGGTAGACGCGGGTTTCGCAGCGGCAGTGCCGCCGTTGCGGGAAGCGCCATCCGACGGAGCACCTGAGATGACCACCGGAGCACCTGCGCGGGTTGGTAGCGTCGGTACGGGACGCGTCGTGACCGGCCAATCGCCCGTAACGGCAGCGATGGCGTCAGCGAATTGCTCAGCCGTGAGGCGGCGCAACTCCGGCCCTTCAAAAACATATTGCTTGGGCGCTTCGCCTTTGCGCGCCACGGCCGGAAGCTGATACGTCCGCGAATTGAGAATTTCGGCGACGAGCGCCTTGAGATCGTATCCGCTATCCACGAAGTCGCTAGCTAACGAATCCAGCAACTCGGGGCTCCACGGTTCTCCGTCCATTTCATCGACGTCTTCGACGATGCCCCGGCCCATGAGTCTCTGCCAGATGCGATTCACAAGCGTGCGCGGCATCCTGCCGTTCGCCGGCTCCATGAAGATCGCAGCGGCCGTGGCTCGCCGGTCGGCTGCGCTCATGGATGGGAGTGCCCGGTTTAACTCGGGATAGAGAAAGCTGGCCGTCGCGTACTCAGGTTGGGCGAGATCGCACCGGTAGAGTTGGAGCCGTTCCTCGGCGGAGAAGTATGAAGCGAGCGAGTAGGCGTCCCGGAGCTTCCATTTGCTGATGAAGCTGTCGTGGCACGAGTTGCACTTCAGATTGATTCCGAGAAAAATCTGTGCCGTGTTCTGCGCGGCCTGCATGGCGGGCGTCTGGCTTGCGCTGACGGTTCCGCGCCAGTTCACCCCGGTCAGGAAGCCTTCCGGATCACCAGGAGCGGAAGGGTTCAAAAGGCTGGAAATCCACTGGTTATACGGCAAATTGGACTCGAGCGCATTGAGGAGCCAGGCCGTGATGCTCTTTCGTCCTGCTGTTTCTGAGTAGTAGGTCACCCCTTCCTCATTGCGCAGCAGATCATTCCAGTAAGAGATCCAGTTCTCGGCGTATTTGTGATTGTCCGCGAGAAGTTTGGCGACGAGTTGCCGCCGCTTATCGGCCCTTCGGTCGTCCAGGAAAGCGCGTAATTCCTGAGGCGAAGGCAGCAGGCCCCAAACGTCGAGATAGGCTCGTCGCGCGAATACGGCATCGGACACCAGTTCGGGCTCCTGCCGGCCGCGGCTGGAGAGATAGCTCGCGGTAAACCGATCCAGGGGACCGCTCCAGTTCTTCCATGGCGAGTCAGGCAGTTTCGGACGTTTGAGAGCGAGCGGTGCCTCCCACTTCGGTTTGGCCCCCGGAGCGGTCGGCTTCGGCCGCGCGCCGTTGTCGATCCAGGAAGTAATTGTCCCGATCTCGCTCGGTGTCAGCGCTGGTCCGATGGGCGGCATGCGCCTGGGCACGGGGCCGGTAATTCGTTGCACGATGAGGCTGCCACTGCTATTGCCCGGTCTGACGATGGCGCCGCTCCGCCCACCGTTCAGGACGTCTTCATATGTGGCCAGCGACAATCCGCCCGAGCGCTTCTCCTGGCTGTGGCATCCAAGACAGCGGGAAGCCAGAATCGGGTGGACCTCATGGTCATAATCGACGGTAGGCGGCGCAGGTTGCGCAATCAACGCCGCCGGGAAACAAAGAATGCACAGGGCGGCCCAATTTTTCCAGGACATCATCTTCCTTAGGCACCATATCAAAACTGCAGGCGGAGCCCCAATTGCGTGCGTCGAGGACCCACCATCAAGCTGGTAATCTTTCCGACATTGGCACTCGTCATCGACAAATTTGCGGGCCCGAATTGGGTATGATTCCACGTATTGAACGTCTCCCACCGGAACTGAATGTTGAATCGCTCGTGGATGCGGGTGTTCTTGACAACCCCCACATCCCAGTTGTTCAGCCCGGGCTGTTCGATGCTATTCCGGGCCGCGTTCCCTGGAATATGAACCGGCTGCCCCGCGGCATTTCTTGGATAATCAAAAGCTGTGGGATTGATATATGCGTCCGGAAGGCTCCTGCCGGCAGTGTAATCCCCAATGATATTCGGGCGCGATGAGTTGAAACTGCCGATGTTTAACCAATCGACGCCGATGCCAGGTGTCTGAAACTGTCCTTTCGAGAACGTGCTGATACCGGAAAACTGCCATCCGCCAAGGATCTTGTCCAGAATGGGCCCCCCGCCGCCGAAGCGCTTCCCTTTCCCGAAGGGTAGTTCCCACACGTAGCTGAACACCAGACGCTGCGGCACGTCGAAGCTGCTGTGGCCTTTGTCCAGCACTTTGAAACTGGAGCCAATGGCGGAAAACTCATCGGAGGAGCCAAGATCCAACGATTTCTGCCAGGTATAAGAGGTCAGAAAGTACAGCCCTCCGCTGAAGCGTTTCTCGAAGCGCGTATTCAGCGCGTTGTAGCTCGACCAACCGCCGTGGTATGCGAGCAGAATATTACCGAATTGCGGGTACGGTCTGCGGACAGCGAGCGGAACGGTTCCGGTCGGATCTAGGGCCGCGGAGTTGAGATTACGCCGCTCGGCCTGCTTTTGGCCGGTACTGCCGACATATTCGACTTCAATCAGGTAGTCCTTCTTGAAGGTGTGCTGAATGCCGAACGACCACTGACTCAAGTACGGTGTGCGGTTCCGGCGGTCGAAGCTAAATGGATTGACGTTGGGTGACGCCGACAACGAAGGCAGCATATCCGCCATCGGGAGCGTAGGTTTTGTCGGATCACTCGTAAGCGTCTGGGATTGATAGAACGGCGGCCCCATTACTTCGAACTGCAATTCATTCAAATTGTCGGTCGCATAGTAGATGCCGATGCCGCCTCGGACTACGGTGTTCTTAGCGAACGCCGGCCTGTATGCGAATCCAAAACGAGGCGCGAAGTTGTTCCAATCCGGGTCGACGATTGAACTGCGGACACCGTGGTTCGCCAGGACAACGGCGCCGATATCTGGCGCAAAGACCAAGGCCTTTCCGCTTTGCTCCGTCGGCCACGCCGAGTACTCGTAGCGCAGACCAAGGTTCAGAGTCAGATTCGGAGTGACCCGCCAATCGTCCTGAATGTAGCCGCTGTAGAACACCGTTCGCATATGCTGGCTCGAGTCACCGAGTGCTCCGTTTACAGTGAACGGCAGACCGAGCAACATGTCGCCCAAACCGAGACCCTGAATGCCGGTGAAACGCCCATCAAAGGTGAACGCGGGATTGCCGTTGAAATCGGTGATTTGGTCGTAGCGCTTCGGACTGATCGTAAATCCAAATCCGATATTGTTCTTCCCTCGTGTCCATCGGAAATTGTCTGTGAACTGGATGTTGGTGTCCGTTGCGCCGATCGCTTCTGCCAAAGATCCGACGCCGCTGAAGCCGGAAGGGTTGAACCCCGGCACCCCAAAATCGAACGGATTGGCCGATGTGTTTTTGAGCCCGAAAACCTCTTTCGCGTAGTTTCGGGTATTGGACGTCTCTGCTTCGCGATAGGTGATGCTGCGGTTATATCCAAAGCGGAATTCGTTGATACTGCCCGGAGTCACAATTCGGGTATATGTGACGGTGTAAAGCCGGTTGGACTGCGGAAAGATATCTCCGCCTAAAGGCCGCAGCGCTGGCCGCAGCAGGCTTTCATTCGAATCCGAGAAGGTCCCGTAAACAACATCGCGGGATGTGAGGTGATGGTCCATGCGGACGTTGTACTGGTCCCAGTCATTAATGGTCTTCGGGAATCCAATGGTATTGAACGTGGGGAACGTCCGCGCGTTCACCGGAACCGTCACATTGGGCTTCGGCTGATAGGGCAATTGCTTCTGCACAATGGGGTCCAGCCGGCTCGATGGGATGACGTTACCAGGAAATGGCAGCTTAGTCACAGGATCGATCACGTCCCGGCACTTCGCGGAACCGGCGTTCGCTTGGCAGAACCCGGAACTCAGCGGAAAAATCCCGGTCCCCGCGCTATCGTCAGCCAAGTTGCCTGCCATCTGAGCCTGGGACGGGTATAAGCCAGTCGATGTGCTCTCCTGCCTTTGCCGGAATCCCTCGTAATTGAAGAACCAGAAGGTCTTGTCTTTACCGTTATAAAAGGGCAGCATAACCGGTCCGCCTACTGCCGTCCCGTAGTTATTTTGCGTGAATCCCGGCTTGGTTCTGCCAGCGCGGTTCGCGAAAAAATCGTTCGCATCGAGGTTCCGGTTGCGCAGAAATTCGAAGAGGGCGCCATGCAGGGCGTTCGTTCCCGAGCGAATCGTGGTGTTGAGGATGGCGGAGCTGCGGCCGAATTCGGCTCCGAACGTGGCCCGTTGCACCGAGAACTCGGCGACGGCGTCAGCGGAAGGCCGTATACCTGCGCTGCCGAAGCGGGAGTTGCGGGTCTCGATGCCGTCAACGAGAAAACTATTGTTGGTCTCTCGGCCACCGTCGATCGAGAGCGTCGAATCACTTCTTCCGGTCCAGGAGGTTGCCGGCGAGGTACCGATGCCAATCGGCGCCGCCCCAGCGGAGATCTGGGCCAGCTGTATCACGTTGCGGCCGTTCAGAGGCAACTCGACAATGGAGCGGGTGTCAATCACCTGGCCTATGGATGCACTTTCCGCACTTAAGAGCGTCTCCGCGGCTACCGAGACATTGACCGTCTCATTCACGGTGCCTACTGTGAGCTTCACGTCCACGTGGGCGCGCTGACCCAGCGTGATCGCAATATCGGTCAGGTTCGACTTTTGAAATCCGGGTGCCGAGACCTCCAGCCGGTAGTGGCCGGGCTTAAGCTGGCTGAAGAGAAAGGCTCCCTGGCTGTCCGTTATCGCCGAGAGCTTTACGTTTGTTTCAACGTCAGCAAGGCTTAGGGCAGCGCCGCCAACGACGCCTCCACTCGGATCGCTCACATTGACGACCAAGTCGCCCGTGATCGTCTGGCCGCAGACGGCCCCTGCAAACAAAACAACGGCGGACAACAGCTTCAGGACTGTTTTCAAGGCTTTGCTCCCTCTCCCCCAGCACCGATGCCACACCCCGGAGGTTCAAATCTGCTTGCTCACTGCGCTCAGTGAAGTGATTATCTGCCCTGCCGGTGGTTTTTTGCAACAGCAGAGGCGCGGGCCGGGAGATGGGAGCGATTAAGCGTCGGTCTCGCTCTTTTCGTCCTTAGCGGGAAGGAGCGAGAGGCCGCTGAATGTGGATGCGCCGAGGAGGCCCGACTTGGCATAGACCAGCAGTTTGTCGCGGCTGTCCGTAATGTCCAGGTTGCGCATGGTGAGTTGTCCAATGCGGTCCTGCGGAGTGAAAGCTGCATCCTCCACCTTTTCCATGCTGAGCCGTTCGGGCTTGTAGGTAAGATTGGGGCTCGTTGTGTCGAGGATCGAATAGTCATTACCACGGCGAAGTTCGAGAGTGACCTCGCCAGTGACGGCCCGTGCGACCCAACGCTGCAGTGTTTCGCGGATCATGAGCGATTGCGGGTCAAACCAGCGGCCTTCGTACAACAGACGGCCCAGACGGCGGCCCATGTCACGATACTGTTCGATGGTCCCTTCGTTGTGAATGCCGGTGATCAGGCGCTCATAAGCGATGAACAGCAACGCCATTGCGGGAGCTTCGTAGATGCCGCGGCTCTTGGCTTCGATGATGCGGTTCTCGATCTGGTCGGACATGCCGAGGCCGTGGCGCCCACCGATGGTGTTCGCCTCGTATACAAGAGCCACCTGATCGCCGAACATATGGCCGTTGAGAGCGACAGGCAAGCCCTCTTCGAAACGCACGGTCACAGTCTCGGGCTTGACCGCAACGTCATCTTTCCAGAAAGCAACACCCATAATGGGTTCCACGATACGAATGCCGTTGCTGAGGAACTCCAGATCCTTCGCCTCATGGGTGGCGCCCCAGATGTTTGAATCCGTCGAGTAGGCCTTATCCTTGCTCATCTTGTAAGGCAAGTTGGCCTTTTGCAGGAGCTCGGACATCTCCTTGCGGCCGCCGAGTTCGGAGACAAACGACTCATCGAGCCACGGCTTGTAGATTTTGAGGCTCGGGTTCGCCATCAGCCCGTAGCGGTAAAACCGCTCGATATCATTGCCCTTATAGGTGCTGCCGTCACCCCAGATGTTGACGTCATCTTCCTTCATCGCCCCCACGAGCATAGTGCCTGTGACGGCGCGCCCGATGGGCGTGGTGTTAAAGTACGGCACGCCGGCGGTGGTGATATGGAAAGCGCCGCATTGTAGAGCCGCCAGGCCCTCGCGTACAAGTTGTTCGCGGCAATCAATCAGGCGGGCCTTCCCGGCACCGTAAATGAGAGCACGGCGCGGGATGTCCTCGTAATCGGGCTCATCCGGCTGGCCGAGATTTGCCGTATAGCAATACGGGACCGCGCCCTTCTGGCGCATCCAATGGATAGCGGCGCTGGTGTCCAGTCCGCCCGAAAACGCAATACCGACTTTCTCACCGACAGGGAGCGACTGCAGGATGTTGGGCATGGAAACTACTATTTTCGCAGATCGGCTCTTTCCTTCGACCGCGAGAGGTCCGGATCGAGCGCCTCGTGCGGTTCCAGGCCCGGCAGCGGCTCACAACCCGCAACTCGCGCCAGGACGGCGTGGATCTGACGGACGCCTTCCGTCAGCGCGGCGGGGCCTGGCTGGAGAATGTAGGTCGATTTGATCTCGTATATGTGACCTGATCGAACTGCCTCGGTCGCTTCCCACCCTTCTCGCGCGCGAATCCGCGGCTTGCTGACTTTTCGGCCGCACCAGGACGCGAGGATAACGGCAGGATTCGCGGCAACGACGGCTTCGGGCGCGACGATCCGTTGCTGTGCGTTGTGATGCTGGCGCAGGTGCGGGAAAGCCGGCTCGCCGCCTGCGATTTCAATCAATTCCTCCACCCAGCGGATGCCGCTGATCAACGGGTCCATCCACTCCTCGAAGAATACACGGGGGCGGCTTGGAAACCGGCGCGCCGATTCCGCGATACGGTCCAGATCGTCTTGAAGCCGTGCAACCAGGGTGCGGCCGGCTCCTTCGGCGTCCACGATCCGGGCGAGCATCCACATCATGTCGAAAATTTCCTCGACCGAACGCTGGTTGAAGACGAGGACGTTCACGCCGGCTTGAATCAGGTCATGAGCGATGTTGGCTTGCAGGTCGGAGAATCCGAGCACCAGGTCGGGACGTAGCTCGAGAATCTTTTCGATCTTGGCGGAGGTGAATGCAGAGACTATCGGCTTCTCTTTGCGAGCCTCTTTGGGCCGGTAAGTGAAGCCCGAGATTCCGACGATGCGGTCCTGTTCGCCGAGCAGGTACAACGTCTCGGTGGTCTCTTCGGTGAGGCAGATGATGCGCCGGGGGCCGCTGGAGAGTTTCATTTTGAACCATTCAATCAGTGAGCAGAGTAATTTTAGCTCTGAACCGGCTGCATCTTTGCCCTGCACTGCGCGCAAAACCAGGCGCTTTTGATATCAATCGCCTCAACCGAGTGACTCGAAGCCATCACACAGTCCCACTGATGACAATGCCGCAATCCATACGCATGCCCGAGTTCATGCACAGCCTCCTTCAGCACCCGTTCGCGGAGACGAATCGGATCCGGAGGAAGGCCGTAGGTCTCCTCACGCAGGCGGTAGGTGGAAACCACGGCCGCCGGACCGCCAAGCTGAGCTTCACCGAATACGAAGGTAAGAACCGGAACAAAGAGATCCACGTGCGTGATGCCGAGTACGCGATCGCTGTTGCCGGCTCGAAGAGCAAGCGACTCCAGCAACAGCGTGGAGTAATACTGACCGCGCTTCTCGCTCCAGGCGAACTGCGGGTCGAGGGTTTCTTCATCCACGGTTGCGGGCATGGGAAGGTGCGCCATCAGCTCGGCGAGTAGAGGGGACGCGGGACGAACTCCTATGCCGATCAGCCGGATCACGCTGTTTTATACCGTTTCAGCTTGGCGTAGAGTGTAGTGCGGTCAATGCCGAGGATACGCGCGGCCTTCGACATGTTGCCCTCGCACTCATCCACCATACGCTCGATATGAGCGCGTTCCACCTCCTCCAGCGATCGTCCGCAGCTTATAGTCTCCATCTTCATCCCCAGCGCGAAATGTTGCGGGCCGATCTCGCCGTTGCGGCCGACTACCAGCGCGCGCTCGACTGCGTTTTCGAGTTCTCTCACGTTGCCAGGCCAGTCGTGTGAAACAAGCAACTGCATCGCCGCGTCGGAGATCTTCGGGACTGACCGGTTGGTGGACTCGCAAATCTTTCGCAAGAAATGCTGCACCAGCAGCGGGATGTCCTCGCGACGCTCCCGGAGCGGCGGGAGGTTGATGGTGAAAACATGCAACCGGTAATAAAGGTCCGGGCGGAACGTGCCGCCCTTCACCAAGTCTTCCAAACGCTTGTTCGTGGCGGCCACACAACGGAAATCAACCTTTACGGGCTGAGTGCCGCCGACGCGCACCACCTCTTTCTCCTGCAGCACCCGCAGCAGATCGGTCTGAGTACGAAGGCTGATTTCGGCAATTTCATCGAGGAAGACGGTGCCTCCATCCGCAACTTCGAATTTGCCCTTGCGGCGGAATTGGGCACCGGGGAAAGCGCCCTTTTCGTGGCCGAAGAGCTCGCTTTCGAGGAGTGTATCCGTGAGTGCGCCACAGTGAATCACCACCATGGGCATGTGCTTCCGCGGACTGTTGGCGTGGATCATGCGCGCCACCACTTCTTTGCCGGTGCCGCTCTCGCCCGTGATTAAAACAGAGGTGTCCGTTGGAGCAACCATCACCACCTTCTCGATGACGTGGCGGATCGCGGTGCTACAGCCTACCAGTTCGTTCTGCATGACGAATTCCTGCAGGTTCTCCCGCAGGCGTTCGACTTCGCGTTTCGCGGCCCGGTGCTCTAATGCCTTGCCGATGATGTGGAGAAGCTCGTCCGGGTCGATGGGTTTCACAACGTAGTCCCAGGCTCCTTGCTTCAGGGTCTGCACCGCGGTTTCGACCGACGCATAGTCGGTCATGACGACCACCAGCATGTCCGGATCGACCTGCCGCAGCTTCTCCTGCAGTTGCATGCCGTCCATACCCGGCATTCGGATGTCGAGGAGCGCGAGATCATAGTCGCCGGGCTCAAGTCCCTCGAGCGCGGCCTTCGCACCGGAAGCGGATTTCACTTTGTATCCCTCGTCCTCGAAGAGACGGCTCAAGGAATCGCGGACGACAGCCTCGTCATCGACGATCAGGATTCTGTGTTCAACTGACGCCATGTGTAGCTTCTTCCTCCGTAGCCGCCGCTGGGCCGGTGAGCCAAGTCCTTCCTTTGCAAATTGCTTACCGATGTGCCTCAACGGGTCAGGCCGTCCGCAGCACTCGCGCCCCTATTTCGGCTGTAAGCCACACAACGATTCGTCGGCATCGAGTGCCAAGGCGTCGGCCGGCACGGTAGAGCGATAGAAGGTTCTGAAAGGGATGCGCGCCGGAGCGTGGGGTTTTTCCACCAACAGCCGTGGGTTTTTGCCCTCAGATAGCGCGTAATCAATCAGCGCGAAGATTACGAAAATAGGTCGGCTTTCATGGCTACCCGGCGGGATCGAGATCCTCTTCGAGAGGTTCCTCCTCCACTTCCGGGGTTTCCTCTTCGTTTCCGCGCTTTTGCGATTCGAACCCATTTGCGGTGGGAAGCGGAGCGAACAGGCAGTCCCGTAAGGCTTTATCGAATGCCGCCATGGGATTCAAAGGGTGCACGGGTTCCGGCGGCTCGGCTGGCGGGCGGCCGGATTGGAGCTTCCGGAGCTGGTCGATCGCTTTGTGCCAAGCCTTCTCGATGGCCGTCCGGTAGCGGCGGAGCTTGTCGAGTTCGGCTGAGATGGCGAGGAAGTCTTCTGCGGCCTGATCGAAGAGATCGGCTTCGACACGGTCAGCTCTACGCAGCCGCCATGCGTTATTTGCAATTTCATGGACCAGCTCGTCTTCGAGTGCCGACTGAGGGGCAAAATCTGCTCTGAGCGTTTCGAGAAGCTGGTCGTAGCCGGCCTGGCTTTCCGATTTCAGGACGACTCGGCGACCGGTGAGTCCGTGGGTTGTGTGATTGGCGGAGCTACACCGCTTGCCCGTTTCGGTTCGAGGGCCCGTGGAGAACTGTGCGTTGTCGCGATTGGCCCGGATCTGATTTTCGCTTGTCACTTGATGGAGATCCTTCCTGATTCGAGCGTGGCTCACCCGGGCGGAGTTAAAGCACTTTATGATGACAAGCCGCTGAAATGCGGGAAGATCGAGGCGACGAGCCTTTGTGACCGCCGTGTGTCCTGTTTTGGCACTCCAGCACGCTTCGGATAGTAGGAACAGGGCAGGACATAACAATGGAAATCACAGGGCCAGACGAATACAAAGCGAACCCGTTAGAGGAAATTACCGTCACTGTTCGAGCGGTGAATGTGCCGTTCAATGTCAAATTCGGCAAGCATTCGAGCGGCATTGCGTGGACTGTAGTGAAGCCAGCAAGCGCGGCAGATCCCGAGGAGATCCGGAAATTCACGCTGGGAGCCAACGATGACAATTTCGAAATTCGCTACGACTTCGGTCCGACACCGCCGGACGGCGCTCATTACGAGCGCACCGTTTCCGGGGGAGGGACAACCGACGGACCCTTCGATGTGAAGCCTCTGCCGGGCATTCGGACCGTAATACTCCGGTATTCGTTCGACGTGGCGAAGGCGGCGACGGCAGCGGGAGGCGGATTCGACCTTGCCCCAGCCAAAGGCGGCCCCTCGCGCCAGAAAGATGGGCACAGACCACCGAAGGACGGCGGTCGCTAATCACGGGAGGCTATGGAATGCGAACTGGTATAGCTCTGTTCATTCTGCTGTTCCCTTGGTCCGTATTCGCACAGGAGAAGCCGTGCGACGAGATTCTCGGCGGCCGTGCAAAACAGCTTGCGGATTCCAAGCAGAAATTAGCTAGCGCTGGTGATGCGGAGCGAGACGATCAACGGAAACAACTCCGCCTTGACATAAACGAAGCGATTGCTTCGGCGGAAGCAATTAGCGCTTGTACAGTCAAGCCGGAGTTGGAAGGAAAGATCCGCCTGTTGATCGAAAAGGCGCGGGTGGATAAGCAGGTAGGTGCCGGATCTTCGTCCAGTGGATCGACCTCGGCTGTATCCGGCGGGAGCATTCCCGCATTGCTGGGGCTTGCGCTCGAGTCCGGAGGCATTACCAAGACGGTGAGCGGCAACTCCGTGACGTATCGATCGAACCCGGCGAAGCTGATCTCCGCGATTGCGAAGCAGTACGGGCAGGAGATCCCGCCCAGCGACCCCGGTTATCTTGCGCTGAACCGGATCGGCGTGGGTGTGACCTTCAACACGGGAACCAGCGGCACAGCATCCTCCAGTTCCGGAACGGATCTTTTTGCCAAGTTCCGGCAGGTATCGGAGGTCTCCGCGCGGGCGGAGATCATCAACCATCGCGATCTTTTCTCGCAGTCAGCGTTCGAGGCGTTGCGGAAAATGAGGGGCAAGCCACCGTCGGAACAGTTCATGGATGCTGCGAGGGTCCTGTTTGACCAGTTAGACAAGAAGCCATGGTATCGAGAGAAAAAAGACCAGCGGATTAATGAGATTGTCGACGGTACGGCAAACACCGCGGATGCGATTGAGCAACTGCTGGCCTCGTACTTTGAGGATTTACGATCGGCGCTGAAAGACGACGCGGCGTTTCGGGCAGCATTGAACAACTTCGTCGCCAAGTGGTCAGACTTCAAGAAGGAACAGGATGAGACCTATGCACGAATCGCAAAATCCCAGATCCTGACCTTCGAGTATGCATTGTCCCGTCCGGCGCAGGTGCAGGCCCAGGCAACGGGCAGCACATCCACTGCGGCGCCGGCTTCCGCGAGCGCCTCGACGGTTACCTCACCGGATATTCACGTAGCGCGCCTGATCTATGCGAATCGATTTATCGGAGACAGCGAATTCACGCTGAATGCGTCCGCCGGGTTGTTCGGACGAACGCTTCCGACGATGCGCGGAGCGTGGCGGGACGCGCAGTTCAGCGGCAAGCTGGACATTCCGCTGCCGGAACTCCCGCAGGTGGGCAAGAGCACGCTGACGTTCAGCGGGCTTTTTATGCACCTGCACCAGAAGCCGCTCGGGTTCGACCTGAAGGTGAATGACGTGAAGATCAATCAGCCGGGCAACCTGGGGTTGTTTCAGGCCAAGTACTCGATTCCGCTGGGCGATTCGGGCGTGAGCGTTCCGATTTCGTTGACGGTCTCGAACCGTACTGAGTTGATTAAGGAGAAGGACGTTCGAGGCAATATCGGAATGACCTTCGATCTGGACAAGCTGTTCGCAAAGAGATGATCTCTGCGTTGTTAGATTTCCGGTGCGACCTGGGTTCCCTCGGAGGCGGAAAGCACCATGGCTTCAATGACCGCCATGTTCCGAATGGAATCTTCGAGCGGCGTCGGGACCTCTCCTCCTTCGCTGACTGCGCGGGAGAACAGGTCCCCCTGGATTGTGTATTGGTCGCAGACAGGAAATTCTTCAGGGACGGCGCCGGAGCCACTGTCCACCCAAATGCGCGCCGGGCGATCCGGGGGAGCATTGACGGGGATCTCGATTTCGATTCTTCCCTTGGTGCCGAGGATCTGCGCACGCTGAAACGGCATCGCCTGGGTGCTGCAGGTGAAGACGCACTGTCCGCGGCTGAAATCGAGCAAGCCCGAGGTGAGGCGGTCGGTACCGAAATCGGGATCGCGCTGCATGGCTGCCGAAACGAGCAGGGGCTCGGAATCGAAGATGAATCGAGCGAATTGGATCGGGTAACAACCGATATCCATTAGGCCGCCGCCACCCCATTCAGCGACGTTACGGACGTTGGCGGCGTCGCGATTGAAATAGCTGAAGGCAAATAGAATGGAGCGCAACTCGCCGATGGCGCCGTTGCGGACGAGTTCCCGCGCACGAAGCCATTGAGGATGCGTTCGTACCATGAAGGCTTCCCCAATGCGAACACCGGTTCGATCGCGGACGGCGATAAGCTCGCGGCATTCGGCGACGGTCAACGAAATCGGCTTCTCACAAAGGACATGCTTGCCGGCTTCGGCGGCCCGGATGGACCAGGGCACGTGGAGGTGATTCGGGAGCGGAATGTAGACGCACTCGATGGCGGGATCGGCGAGCAACTCTTCGTAAGAGCCATAGGCGCGCGGGATGCCGAGCCGAGCGGCAGCCTGTTGCGACTTGATCGGATCGCGCGACGCGATGGCAGCGACTTCGGTGATGGCACTGGCCTTCATCGCCGGGATCACCTTCGTGGTGGCGATCTTCGCAACTCCGAGAATTCCCCAGGAAATTTTGCGCATTGGTTCTATATTTATACAGGAGGCAAGATGGACCAGGGAACAATGGGCAGGAGATCTTTCCTGCTGACGGTTGCGACCGCAGCGGCGGCTTATGGGCAGAGAGGGACGCCACTGCGGATTATTGCGTTCGGCGCTCACCCGGATGATTGCGAGATAAGGGCGGCGGGATGCGCGGCGCTCTGGTCTCAAATGGGTCACAAGGTGAAGTTTGTGGCCACAACAAATGGAGACGCGGGACATCCGGTGCAAGGAGGGGCTCCGCTGGCGCGAAGGCGGCGGGAGGAATCGAAGAAGGTTGCGAAGGTGCTCGGCATTGAATACGACGTCATGGATGTACATGACGGCGAGTTGATGCCTACGCTGGAGAACCGGCTGGAGATCATCCGCAAGATACGCGACTGGCAGGCGGAGCTCGTATTGAGCCCGAGGCCGAACGATTATCATCCGGACCACCGCTACACTGGCGTGCTGGTGCAGGATGCTGCGTACATGGTGGCGGTTCCGGCGGTGCTGCCGAACGTGCCGATCGTGAAACGAAACCCGGCGTTCCTGTATTACGAGGACCGGTTCCAGAAGCCAACACCATTCAAGCCGGACATCGTGGTGGATATCACCCCGGTTTGGGAGAAGAAGATCGACGCACTGGATGCGAACGAATCGCAATTCTATGAATTTCAGACAAATGTAAATGCGAGCGTGGAAGTGCCGGCGGACAAAGGAGAGCGGAAGAAGTGGCTGTCGAAACGGCGCACGCCGACTGCTACGCCGGAGATCGAAGCGGCGTTCGCAAAATTCTACGGCACCGGCAAGCGCCCAACCTATTACGAGGCGTTCGAGATTTGCGAATACGGCGCACAGCCGGATGCGAACCGGATTCGTGAATTGTTTCCGATGCTGCCGAAGTAAGACTAGCCGGGGTAGACCCCGGTCACGTAGGCGTGGAGTTCGCGGATGGTCTCCTCATGCGAGCTGATGATCCAGTTCACCAAATCGCCGATGGAGAGGATGCCCACGATACTGGTGCCATCGAGTACCGGAAGATGGCGGACGCGGTTGTCGGTCATGAGGTGCATGCACTGGTCCACTGTCGATTCCGGCGTGGCGTAGATGGTTCGCGTACTCATGATCTCGTGGACCAGTGTCTCGCGGGAGGTTTTGCCGACGAGGATGACCTTGCGCGCGTAGTCGCGCTCGGAGATGACTCCGCAGAGCCGCCCTTCTTCAAGGACAAGGAGGGCGCCGACATCTTTTTCGGCCATGAGTTCGAGCGCTTCCAAGACAGTCGCATCGCGCTCGACTGCCCAAATCTCCGGATTCGTCCTCTGTGCCAGGACGCGTCGGACTGAGTCTGTTAGATTCATTTCGCACTCCAGGTGCCCCAATAATACGCGAGGTAAAAAAATGAGGCAATGGGGTAAAGGGAGGAGTAGCCGAGTGTCCGGGTGACAACCCGGGCCGGCCGGTTTCGTCAGCGTGAATTGAAGTAGAACAGGTCCACCAGCCAGCCGATCGCATGAATGATAAGGTGTTGAGCTATGAGAGGCCTGGTTCTGTTGTTGTCGCTTTGTGTGCGCGCGCAATCATTGCAGGGAGTTGTGGATCTGCACATGCATTCGGATCCGGACTCGGTTCCGCGATCGATCGATGCGATTGATCTGGCGCGGCTTTGCCAGAGCAAGGGATACCGCGCCATGGTGCTGAAAAATCACTACGAACCGACTGCATCGCTGGCATGGCTTGTGCGGAAAGAAGTGCCGGGCGTGGAAGTGTATGGCGGCATTGCGCTGAACCGGCCGGTGGGCGGGGTGAACGCGGCGGCGGTGGAGCGGATGGTTCTGGTGAAGGGCGGCTACGGCCGGGTGGTCTGGATGCCGACATTCGACGCGGAGAACCAGGCTAGGGATTCCAAGGACGGGCGGCCATTCGTGTCCGTGTCGCGCGATGGTAGGTTACTGCCGGCTGTCTTGGAGGTGCTGTCGGTCATCGCGAAGAACGATCTGACACTTGCGACCGGACATTCGAGTCCGGCCGAGGTTCTGATGTTGATCCGGGCGGCGAAGGAAGCGGGCGTGAAACGCGTCCTGGTAACGCACGGAATGCTGGCGCCGGTTCGAATGACGGTGAGAGAGATGCAGGACGCGGCACGGCTTGGTGCGAAGATCGAGTTTGTTTATAACGCGCTGATCGGACCTAACAAAATGTTCGAGATGAGCGAATATGCGAAGGCGATCCGGGCGGTAGGTCCTGAGAACTGTGTACTTTCGAGCGACCTGGGACAGGTGGGAAATCCGCTGCATCCGGACGGGATGGAAGCGTTTTTCGGCGGTTTGCGAGAGAATGGGTTTTCCGTAACAGACATTGAACTGATGGCGAAGCGGAATCCGGCGGCGGTATTGGGGTTGAAGTAGGGGCCGTCGTCTTTACCACGAGCGGGAGCGTCTGATTATAAAACAGAACGGGGCGTTACTGTTTTTTGACAGGCACGCTGTCACCCCGCTTGATACGATAGTTTTTGGAGGACTACTCTGTTCCCGGTCATCTCTTTTCTTCTCCAGGTCAGCATATGGGAGTCGATTCTCAGCTCCTCGCCGATCCAGAAGGCAGTACTTGTGTTTCTGCTTGGCTTTTCGCTGGTCTCCTGGACAATTGTTTTTTCCAAGTGGAGCCGTATCCGTGCCGCCCGAACAGCGAACTCGCAATTTCTGCGGGCGTTCCGGAAGTCGAACGCGCTGGATGCCGTGCATGTGGCAAGCGAACAGTTTCGCTCCTCTCCCCTGGTGACAGTGTTTGATTTCGGGTATGCCGAAGTAGAACGGCAGGTGAAGGCCCGAGGCACGCTGAGCAACAAACTATCGCTAGAACGCAGCCTGCAGCTCGGAATCAGCGAGGAGATCTCCCGATTCGAGCATAATCTGAACTGGTTGGCGACAACCGCGACTATATCGCCGTTCATCGGGTTGTTCGGGACGGTCATCGGCATCATCACTGCCTTTCAAGGACTTGCGGCGGCCGGCAGCGCGAGCCTGCGGGCTGTTGCCCCAGGCATTGCGGAAGCGCTGGTGGCGACGGCGGGGGGACTCGCGACTGCAATTCCGGCGGCGCTGTTCTACAACTATTTCGGGAATGCGATCCGCGAGTTCGGCGCACGCATGGAAGATTTCTCGCTCGAGTTCCTGAATCTCACCGAACAGCGTTTCGAGGACTAGTTTATGGCGATCAACCTGGGCGCATCGAATGGGAGCGGCAACGGACGCAGAAGCTTCCGCAAGGGACCTGGCACACTCGCTGAGATCAATATCATTCCGCTTGTCGACGTTGTGCTGGTGCTGCTGATCATCTTCATGCTGACCGCGCACGTGATGGAGTTCGGGCTGGAAGTGGATGTTCCGAAGGTGAAGCAGGTCCGCGACACGGCGGAGAGTCTGCCGGTGGTAACGATAACCAAGGACGGGCTGATCAGTCTGAACGATACGCCGACGAACATTAATCTCCTCGGAGAGAAAGTCAAGGAAAAGTTTCCGAACGCGAAGGGCGTATTCGTCCGGGCGGACCGGAATACAGTCTTCGACCCGATCGCACAGGTTGTGAGCACGCTCGGTGAAGCGAAGGTGGATGTAAAGCTGGTTACCCAGCCGATCGACGAATCGGACCGTAAACGCTAACTGCCGTATGCCGACCAGCCATCCGGACATCCTGGACCAGCACGAAGGGCTAAAGAAGCCCCTGCTGGCAGCGGTGTTGCTGCATGGCTCGATTGTGGGAATGGCGGTCCTGTTTTCCGTGATGCAGTGGGGCACAACGGAAAGATGGGGCGATCCGAACTCGCTCGCTGGAGGGTCCGTGGCGATCACGCCAGTGGCTGCGATCCCACTTCCTTCCCGTCAAGGCCCGACGAATCCCGTAGCAAACGATACGGAATCGCAGGTACCGGAGGCCCCGCCGGAGAAGGCCAAGCCGAAGGCGATTAAAGAAGATCCGAACGCGATCCCGATCAAGAGCAAGAACAAACGCGACATTCGGCGTGCGGCGGAGGCGTTCGAGCGCGAGCACAAGTTCGTTCCTAAGGATGTCAAGCCCAATCAGGTGTTCTCCAAGCAAGGCGCGGCGCTGAATTCACAGATGTTCAGCCGTAGCGGCGGCGGCGGCGTGGGTTCGGGCACCGGCAATCCATTCGGGACACGGCTGGGTTGGTATGAGAAGCTGCTACGGGATCGCGTAGCGCAGAACTGGCGGTCTCAGGATCTCGACCGGCGGCTGCAAAGCGCTCCCGCGGTTGTGGTGCTCTTTACGCTGATGCGGGATGGATCCATTCGCAACGTCCGCATCTCGCAAAGCAGCAGCAATTTCGCGTATGACCAATCTGCACAGCGGGCGATCGAGATGTCGGCTCCGTTTCCGCCGCTCCCAAGGGAGTTTGAACGCAATTCGGCCAATTTAGAGTTTTGGTTCCGTCTAGAGAAATGATGAAAACCTCCAATTTGAAAAAGCTAGTTGCGCTGCTCGTGGTTGGGGGCAGCGCCGTCGCGTATTTGGCCGCGCAGCAGTCCGGCAACGTGAGGATCGACATCTCGGGTGCCGGCGGCAAGGGCGTGATGGCGATCCCGGATTTTCGCGGTTCGGGAGAGGCCCAGAGGTTCATGGGCACTTTCAATACGACGCTATGGAACGAGATCGACCAATCCGGGCTGTTCCGCATGGTCCCGAAGACGTCCTATCCGTTGCAGGTTCCGCAGCAGCCACAGGATTTCAAGGGAGTGCAGCCGCCGGCGCAACCGGCTCCGCGACGGGGACAGGCCGTTCCAACGGGAGCGCCCGGCCCATGGCTGGCCGATTGGTCGGGCCCGCCCGTGAATGCGACCTATCTGGCCTTCGGATATACCGGTGTGCGCGACGGACAACTGGTGTTGTTCGGTTATCTCTATGACGTATCGCGGAATGATCTGGGGTCTGCCGGAGTGTTGTCGAAGGTGTATCTGGCTTCGCTGGATGACGCAGGCGCGCGCAAAGTGGCGCAGGACTTCGCTGCTGACATTCTAAAAACGTTCGGCGCGGTGAGCCTTGCGGGCACAAAAATCGTGTTTGTTTCGACCCGCACAGGGAACAAGGAAATCTGGAGCATGGATTACGATGGGTCGAACCAGAAGCAACTGACGGTGTACCGCTCGATCTCAACGATGCCATCGGTCTCGCCGGATGGTACAAAAGTTGCGTTTACGAGCTTTTTTAAGGGGCAACCAGAGATTCTGATTCATTCTTTGGAAACAGGAAGGCGAATCCCGTTTTACAATCAGGCTGCATCCATGAATGCTCAATTGGATTTCTTCCCGGATGGGAAGTCTGTTGTATTCTCGTCCACGGCCGCGGGCGGGTACGCTCAGATTTACAAGGCCAACATCACGGGTGGGGGAATACAAAGGCTGACAAGTGTGCGCGCGGTGGATGTGGAGCCGAAGGTGAATCCACGGACGGGGGCTGATATCGTATTTGTTTCCGGCCGTTCCGGCCCGCAACAGATATATAGAATGAATAGTGAAGGCGCCGATATTGTGCGTCTGACCACTGGGGAAGGCGAAGCAAGCAACCCGTCATGGTCGCCGGACGGGCAACACATTGCGTTCGCTTGGACCAGGGGATTCGAACCGGGGAACTTTAACATTTTCATCATGGACGTGGCCACCCGGACGTATAACCAGCTGACGCACGGGATGGGCCGCAATGAGAACCCGACATGGGCTCCGGACGGCGCGCACATTGTCTTTTCTTCGCGCCGTGGTGGTACGACGCAGATCTACACCATGCGGGCGGACGGAACACAGATTAAGCAGTTAACCACTCAGGGCAATAACTACATGCCTGTGTGGTCGAAGTAAATGTAAGTGAAAAATTTCAGGAGGCATGTCTCCCAAATGGGAAGTCAGAAAAGAGTCAGTCTCGTAATGTTGCGCCAGCACAAGCTCGCGGCCGTTTTTTTGGTCATCGTGCTCGCGCTATTTGCTTCGGGGTGTAAGAAAAAGACGCCGGCCCCACCGCCGCCACCACCTCCAGCTCCGAGGGTCGAGGCTCCGAAGCCGGCGGCTCCAACGATCACCAGCTTTGAAGCGGAACCAAGCACGATTGAACGCGGCGGCGATTCGACGCTGAAATGGTCCGTATCCGGAGATGCGAGCAACATCACGATCACTCCGGCGATCGGTACGGTTTCGGCAAATGGAAGCCGCAAGGTGTTCCCGAGCCAGACGACCGTTTACACGTTGACGGCCACTGGGCCGGGCGGCACATCCGAACGGTCCGCCACGGTGACGGTGAACACCCCGCCGCCAGCTCCGCCAGCGACGGCCCCCACGCCTACGCGCACTATGGCGGATATCCTGGCCAGCGATGTTCAAGATGCTCTTTTCGACTATGACAAGAGCGACATCCGCGAGGATGCACGCAACATTCTGACCAGAAACTCCGACGTGATCAAAGCCGCATTGCAGCAGTTTCCGAACGCGAGCGTGCTGATCGAAGGGCACTGCGACGAACGGGGCTCGGCTGAGTACAACCTTGGCCTGGGCGACCGGCGCGCAGCGGCGGCGAAGGAGTTCCTGGTGCAACTCGGTGTTCCGGGGGACCGTCTGAAGACTGTCAGCTATGGCAAGGAACGGCCGCAGTGCACGGATGCGAATGAAGGCTGCTGGCAGAAGAACCGCCGCGCCCATTTCGCGCCCGGCCAGTAATCAATCACAACCGGTGGGGGCCCGTAGAGGGCCCTCGCTACTTTTGGAAGGCTCATGAAGTATTCAAAAATCCTACTCTGCTTCCTAGTCCCGGCGGCTATGTTCGCCGCTCCGAACAAAGAGATTCTCGAGCTGAGCCGTGACGTGAACAACCTGCAGGACCAGGTGCGCACGATGCAGCGGACGCTTGACGAAAAGGTGGGCCAGATGCAGTTGCAGCTCACCCAGGCCCTGGAGGCGTTGGGCAAGAACAACACTTCCATTGCGGTACTGCAAAGCGGAATCAACGACCGGATGAGCGAGCAGGGCAGAAATCTGATCGCACCGGTGGCCGGTCTGAATTCGAAGGTGGACCAGATGGGAACGGACTTCCGGGCCCTACGCGAATCGGTAGACGATCTCTCCTCCCGCATGCAGAAGCTGCAAGCCCAGCTCACCGATCTCGCAAACACGATCAAAATCATGCAGAATCCGCCGACTCCGCCGCCTGCAGGGACCACTCAGGACGGGGGCAGTGGGAATGCTCCGGTGGGAGGCGCCACGCCGCCGGCGGGCATGTCCGCACGGCAGTTATACGACCAGGCGCAGAGAGACCGGTCTAGCGGGAACTTCGACCTGGCGATGCAGGGCTTCGATGCCTATCTGAAGTATTACCCAACGGGCGACCTGGCACCGAACGCTCAGTTCTTTATTGGCCAGGTCTACTATGACAAGGGGGATTTTGCCAATTCGATCAAAGCTTTCGACTCGGTACTGGAGAAGTACTCGGAGAACAGCAAGACGGCGGACGCGATGTACATGAAAGGCATGGCGCTGTGGAAGTCCGGCCAGCCGACGGCGGCGGGCAAGGAATTCCTGAATGTGATCCAGAAGTACCCAAGGAGTGAAGTCGCGCCGAAGGCGCGTGAAGCACGGAAAGCGCTCGGGCTGAGTGTCCCCTCAGCCTCGGGCGCTTCGCCCAAAACCGCGGCCCACAAGAAAAGACGATGATGTCCTGGCGCTTTCCCCTCGCGCTGTTCTGCCTCTCCTCCCTCCTGTCCGCTGGCGAATCCCCTAAAACACTGTATGCGTTTCCCGGCAAGACGCCGAAGCTGGACGGCATCATCTCTCCGGGTGAGTGGTCCGACGCGACCCAGTTCTTCGGTGTCGCCGATTGGACGCCGCAGTTCTCGCCGACGAAAGATCCCGCTGACCTGTCGGTGCACGGCGCCGTGAAACACGATGGGAAGCGGTTGTATTTCGTTTTCGATGTGACCGACGACGTGCTGTACGGGATCGACACGCCGCGCTGGCTGCCCGACAACAACCCGAAGGCGCACGAATTGACACCCGAAGGATATCCCTGGTTTGGCGATGAGATCGAACTGCTCATCAACGCGACGAACCAGTGGAAGGGGAATGAGAACGCAGCCGGCAACGGAACGTCATGGCAGATGGTCTGCAATCTGACGAAGTCGAGGCTGGGCGGAATCGGCAAGGGCGGCCTGCTGGAGGGTGAGCCGCGCAAGGATCCGAAGGCGTGGGCGACTTACCGGAAGTGGATCCAATCGGGCGCACAGCAGTGCGTGGCGAAGGAGAAGCCCGGCGGACACGGCTACATCATCGAATGGGCCGTCAATTTCGATCCGTGCCTGGAGGTCAAGCCGGGAGTTTTCTACTCCATGGCGCTTGGCAATAAAGCAGTGGGCCTGAATATTGCCCTGGGCGACCTGGACGAGAAGGAGAAGGGCACGGGCAATTTCGGCAACTTCCATCATGAGGACTGGTTTGCCGGAGAGAAAGATCTACGAACACAGTTGAGACAATGGGGAACGTTATGGATTATGGCCAAGGGCAAACCGTCCCCCTCGAAGCCGGACAAACCCGCCACACGTACGAAGAAGTCGCGCAAGTAATCGAATACCCGCTGCTTCACCCCACGATCACAGATGACGACGTGATCCGCGGCTGCAGACTCGCGCAGGATTACCGGTTTGCGGCGCTGCTGGTGCGTCCGACCGACGTGGAACTGGCGGCACGGCACCTGGGCGGCAGCCAGACAGCAATCGCGTGTCCGGCCGGATTTCCCGATGGAATGTCTACTACCGCGGCGAAGCTGTATGAGGGACGCGATCTGTTACGCCGCGGCGTGCAGGAAATTGACTTCACCCTGAATATCGGCAAGATGTTGGGGCGGCAATTCCAGTATGTCGAGATGGAGCTTCTACAGATGGCGAAGAGCTGTGCAGAATCGGGCGCGAAGCTGAAAGTGGACTTCGGCGCGCGCTTCCTGAACCGGGATCTGAAAATTATCGCGTTGAAGATCTGTAAGCGAGTGGAGGCTCAATTTGCCGGTGTGGAGGCGAATCCCGATGATCTCGGGCTGCTGCAGCCACTGGTGAAGGATCGGATAGGAATCAAGGTGGTTACGAATGTGCCGACGCTGGACGAAGTGCTGGCGATGCGGGACGCAGGCGCGAGCCGGATGGTTTGCCGGAACGCTGCAGGAATTTTGGATGACTGGAAGACGCGAGTGACCGCCGAACAGCAGGCTGCCGCTGGATCCGGTGAGTCCCCGCTTACGTGATATCCTGAGAATCCCGTTCAGAATGACGCCCCGCACCGCGTTGCCGAAAATCTGCATTGCGCTGGGCTTCTCAGAAGTTGAGAAGCTGTTGCAACACGCAAGACACGAAGTCGCCGAAGGTGAGCGGTTCTTCGAGTTCCGGCTGGATTATCTGCCGGATCCTTATAAGGGCGTGGCGGCAATCCGCAAGTTTCTGGAAGAGTATCCGGATGCGAGTATCCTCGCGACCTGCCGAAGGCACCAAAACAAGGGACGTTTTAACGGCAGCATCGAGGAACAGGTCAAGATTCTCGAGAAGGCGATTGACGCGGGCGCGAAAGCGGTCGACGTTGAGATCGAGAGCGCGGAGAATGTGGCCGCGAAACTCGAAACGCTGCGCAGCCGTTCGTGTCTGATTGTCTCGTACCACAATTACGAGACCACACCTGCGATGGAAACCGTTGCACGCCGGATGATGAAGTACACGGCGGATGCATACAAGCTGGTGACCACGGCACGAAAACCGAGCGATATCTACCGCGTTCTTTCCCTGGCCAAGGCGCATCCGCGATCCCATATGGTGCTGTTGGCCATGGGCGAGGTCGGCTTTCCGACGCGGATTCTCTCACCGGCAGCCGGCGGGCTGTATACCTACGCCGCTCCGAATGCAGCCGAGGGTACGGCCGCGGGGCAGATGAGCGCAAAGACGCTGCGCAATCTCTACAGGATCGAGAAATTCACCAAAGCCGCGAAGATCTATGGCGTGATTGCGGATCCCGTGCGGCATTCGATCTCTCCAGCAGTGCACAATCGTGCTTTCCAACACAAGCGAATGGATGCCGTGTACCTGCCGTTCCTCGTTCATCCGCCACATTTGAAGGACTTCTTCGTGCTTGCGGAAAAGATGAACATATCGGGCGTGAGCGTTACCATCCCGCATAAGCAGAAGGTGATGCGGTACCTGCAGGCAATCGATCCGCTGGCACGACGAATCGGCGCAGTGAATACCGTTTGGCGCAAGGCAGGCAAGTGGCGCGGCACGAATACGGATGCGGAGGGTGTGACGGTTCCCCTATCGAAGCACGTGCGGCTGGCGAAGTCTACGGTGCTGGTTGTCGGCAACGGGGGCGCGGCGCGAGGAGCGGCATTTGCACTTCTCGATGCCGGGGCAAAACTCGCCATCGTGGGACGCAATCCGGATCGGGTGCGGGCGCTGGCAAAGATTTGCAATGCCGAGCCGCTCCTGCGCGAGCAGTTGGAGGGCAGGCACTTCGATGCAGTCGTACACGCGACGCCTCTGGGGATGTTTCCGCATGTGGATGAATCCTTCTTCCAGGACGAGATCCCGGGAGAGGTGGTTTTTGACATGGTCTACAACCCGATCGAGACGAAGCTGATCAAGATGGCAAAAGACCAGGGAAAACAGATTGTGCCCGGCCTGCAAATGTTTCTGGAACAGGCGGCCCACCAGTTTGAGATTTTCACCGGTGAGAACGCACCGCGCGCGATTATGGAGCGCGCCGCGCTGGAAGCCTTGAATCAGCATTAACAAGGCAAACTTTAGTCCTAGAAAATACTACGTAGGAACTAAGTGTTGCTGCGGATTGCCTAGGAAGTGCGAGGCAACTTACTCTTGATTGTCGAAAACAGCCGCCACGCAGAGCGGAAGTGAGGTGGATCCCTTCACGCGAGCTGCGTGCGACGGCTTCGACGTGCCATCCGCAGGAGGGCTGGACGGATCGGAGGTTCCCCCGGCTTTCTCCTGCCGAATGGCGCACCTGGACGTTAAGGCAGGATCGCGACGATACGCACCGGACCGCCGCTGCCGCCTTTGATCTTCATAGGCAGGGCAATAATGGTCGCGCCGGTGAGCGGAAGGCGGTCGAGATTGGCCACGTTTTCCAGGCCGTAAATGCCCGCTCCGTTCAGCACCCGGTGAGCGATGAAGTCTTTTGACGGGCCATAGTCCATGCTGGCCGTGTCGATTCCGAGGGCAAGCACCTTTCGGGCGACCAGGAGTCTGCCAGCGTCCTCTGCGATGCCGGGGAAGTGCAGATTGGCAGTGTCGCCGGCCTTATCGGTTCCCAGGTAACGCTTCTTATCAGGCCAGAACCTCGACCAGCCGGTTCGGACCAGAAGAATCACGCGTTGGGGAATTTGGCCGTACTGTTTCTCCCATGCCGTAAGATCGGCCGCAGTGACGCGATAATCGCTATTCGCGGCGCAGGCCGCACGGACGTCGAGGACGACAGCAGGCGCCACGAGGTTTGCTACGGGGATCTGATCGAGCGTTGCCTTGCCTTCGGCGAAGTGGATAGGACTGTCGATGTGCGTGCCCAGGTGCTCACTGGCGGCGTAGCGCCCGGCAGCGTACCAGTAGCCTGCTTTGGATTTCCCCCAGGTTTCACGCTCATAATGAAAGGGCTGGGCGGTGGGCCAATTCACCGTGTTTTCATCGAAGGCATAGGTGAGGTCGAGGAGTTTAGCGGGATCAATCTGCGGACCTGCGGCGTGCAGCGCGCCGGCGAAGATCACAAAAACTGCGATTCTCACGCGAGAAGCATAACAAATCAGTACAATCGTGTTCATGGCCCAGCCGGAATTTACACGCAGGCAACTGGCGGCGGCGCTCGCAGCCGCATTCCCAGTGGCCGCGCAGACGAGCGAAGAAACAAAGGACGATCTCACGATTCAGCGCGAGAATGTGAAGCGAAATATCGGGATCCTTGATTCGTTTCGAGTGCCCATGGCGACCGAGCCCAGCACGGTCTTCAAGCCCTGACGCATGGCTAAACTTCCGGAAGAAATCTTCTTTGCACCGGTAGCGGAGCTGAACGCGAAACTCAGAACCCGCGAGTTCCCGGCCGTGGATCTGGTGCACGGATTCTCCGATCGCCTGGAGAGGCTGGGGCCGCGGTACAACGCGCTCGCGCTTTCGCTGCGGGAGGCTGCTGTGCGTGCGGCAAAGGATGTGGATCGCGAGTTGAAGCGGCAGCGCTATCGGGGACCATTGCAGGGCATTCCGTTCGGTGCGAAGGATCTGCTCAGCGTCAAGGGGCAGATCACGTCATGGGGCGCAAAGCCGTACGCCGCGCAGGTGTTCGACTATGACGCCGCGGTTTTGCAGAAGCTGGAAAAGACGGGCGCGCTGCTGATCGGGAAGCTCAGCATGGTGGAACTGGCCGGGGGCGGAGGGTATGTCTCGACTGGCGCCTCGCTATTTGGTCCGGGCCTGAACCCGTGGAATCCGGGGCGGTGGTCCGGCGGGTCTTCGAGCGGGTCCGGGAGCGCCGTAGCGGCCGGACTGGTACCGTTTGCGTTGGGATCGGAGACGAATGGGTCCATTCTCACACCGAGCGCGTTCTGCGGTGTGACGGGCTTGCGCCCGACGTATGGCTTGGTGAGCCGGGCTGGAGCGATGGCGCTCGCATGGTCTCTGGATAAGATTGGCCCGTTGTGCAGGAGCGCGGAGGACTGCGGACTGGTCTTGCACGAGATCGCGGGCGGAGATAACAACGACCCTAGGTCGGCGGGCAAGAGTTTCTATTTCACACCGCAGTACGCGCGGCAGCTAAAAGATATCAAAGTGGGCTATTCGCCGGTCGATTTCGAGGTAAACGCCGAGCCGAATACGCGCGATGCGTTCCAACAGGCGCTCAAGGCGATGCTGGACCTCGGGGTGCAACTTACTCCGGTGAAGATGCCGGACCTGCCGTATGGGCCGGTGACGAGCACGATCATCTTCTCGGAGGGCGCAAGCGTATTTGAGGAGCTGATCACGAGCGGGAAAGTCGACGAACTTGCGGATAAGCGCCAGGCGGCGGGATTGAAAGCTGGTTTGGAAATTCCGGCACGCGATTACCTGAAGGCGCAGAGGATTCGCAGGCTGATCCAGCAGGCTATGAGGGATCTGTTGACCGGAGTGGATGTGCTGCTGGCTCCTACGCGATACGGGATTGCACCGAAGATCCCGGAGCCGCTGGACCGGTCGAGGGATTACACGAATCCGGCAGGTGAGCGCGGGTTGAGGGACCTGACTCCGGCGGGCAATCTGGCCGGCCTGCCGGCGTTATCGCTTCCTTGCGGATTCGCCGAGAACATGCCGATCGCATTGCAACTGGTGAGCCGGCCGTTTAGCGAAAATCTGATCCTGGCGATCGGGATGGCGTTTCAGACAGCGACCGACTGGCACAAGCGCCGGCCGCCGGTTGGGTAGTAGTTCCGGTGATTTCTGCACAGGGAGTCATGGGCGCGCGGAAGCGGCGACGCGGCGCTTCCATTCGCCATGTACGGCGTGGAAGCCTAAATAGAGAAACATGCCCCCGCCTAAGGCGAGCAGGACGAGCATCCACGTATTGCCTAGATAAGCTACGCTGAGCGGCTCCAGCGCTCCGCCTATCAACATCAGCATCTGAGTACCAATAGCCCAGGTAACTGCACGGCTTCGGGAACGAATGGCGGCGCGGAGAATCACCCCGCAGGCCAAGCCTTCCGGCAACTTGTGCAGCATAACCCCGTAGGAGAGAGCCGGCATTATGGACGCGCTACCGGCGACCAGGGCCCATCCGTCAAAGAGGCTGTGGATCATGGTGGCCGTGATGATCGGCGTGGCAAAACCGTGGAGGCGGGTACTACAGTGGTCGTGGTCGTGTGAATGCGAACAGGTGGGGCACACCGGATAGACATACCGGTCCACGGCGAAGATCGCAGCAACGCCCATCCCAATGAGCCCGGCGGCGTTCCACGCGCCAAACCAGCCGGCGAGTTCAGGCAGGATTCCGAAAACAGAGATAAGAATGAGGATGGCTCCGCTGAACGGAATGACCTTGCGCGAGAAGTCCGGCATGCTGGACAGCAACACGCCCGCTAGCGCGCTGGCAGTGGCCAGAACGGTAAAAAGCAGCAGGAGCATGGGAGCAGGCAACGGCACGGGCGGGACTAATCCCAATGTAACAGACGCCTACAGCTATAATCGTGTTCTTCATGCCGCCCATCCCCGAGACTGAGGCCGTTGGGCTTGCGGTTCTTGTATCTATCGCAGGGATTCTGGACATTCGCACGCGCCGGTTGCCGAACTGGCTTACGTTGGGCGGGTTTGCTCTGGGACTGCTGATTGCTGCATGGGAAGGCCGATTGATTTCGGCCGCCGGCGGGGCCGTCTTGGCGCTTGCCGTCTACATTCCATTGTTTCTGCTTCGCGCGATGGGCGGGGGTGACGTCAAGTTGATGGCGGCAGTAGGCGCCATGGCCGGCTTCCGTGCGTGGCTGCCCATATTTTTATTGACTGCACTGATTGGCGGCTTTATAGCTTTGGTATTCGTACTGAGGAGGAGGGCCACCGGTTATACGCTGAAGAATGTAGTTTTCATTCTACGTGAATTAAGCCATGGGCGTGATCCCGCCCGGATGCGCCCGGAGTTATCCGTGGACTCGCCACAGGCGCTCACGGTGCCGCACGGGGTAAGTATCGCGTTGGGTGTATTATCTTATTTAGTACTGTCGAGAAATTTACATCAGTACTAGGCGAAATTTTGCCCTTCGCATCTATCCACAATCGCCGAGTTAAGATACTATCCGGTAGTGGCAGACAGCGTGACAACTGCGATGGCGGATAGCTTCCAAAGCCTTGTCTCGTTATTCGAAAGCGCACCCGATCTGATGTTTGTGCAGGAATTGGGCGCTGGACTGGTGCGCGTGAACGCCGCTTTTGAGAGGATCACGGGTTACGGGCGGGCCAACTTGCGGCTGCGCACATTCCTGGACCTGTTGGCACCGCACTGCCGGCGGCGCGTGGAGCATTGTATCCGCACTGCCGGGGGAGGCCAACTCGCGGTCACGCTGATCACGGCCCAAGGGGATGCGGTGGATCTGGAATTGCATCTCAACGTGCTGCCTGAGGAAGGCGTCCTACAGGGCATCGGACGGGATCTCACCGAAAGGGCACGAACCGAATCCCAGCTTTTGCAGAAGACCCGGGAACTGGCGCGGTTCAGCCGCGACCTGCAGTTGCTCCACCAACTGAGCAACACAAACTTCGCGGCGATCGATGATCTGTGCACGAGCTATCTGGAATCAGGTTGCGAGATCTTCGGGACGCGCTTTGGAATTCTGCTTCGGACAAACGGCGAGCAATACGTTGTTGGCGACCTACCATCCGATGAACTGGCCGGGTGCATGCAGGAGATTGTCGGATCTGGACAGACCATTACTTCCTGCGAGACGTCCCGCTTCTCCTTGCTGATCGGCACATCCATCAGCATCGATGACCGGGTTCTAGGGACGATCGGATTCTGGCGGGAGAGAGAGCAGTGCGAAATCGCCCCGCACCCGCAGGGTGTGGAGATTATCGAGCTGATGGCGAAGCGGATTGCGATCGCCATTCATCAGCGGGAACTCGCCGACGAATTGGCGCACCAGGCAAGTCATGATGCTTTGACCGGGTTGCCCAACCGGCTGCGGCTGATGGAGCGGCTAAACCGCTCGCTGGAGCATGCAAAGGCGACGGACGCGCCGTTGGCGCTGGTTTTCATCGACCTGGACCGCTTCAAGCAGATCAATGATACTCTCGGCCATCGTGTGGGTGACGTGCTTCTGCAGCAAATGAGCACCCGCCTTGCGAATTGCATGACGGAGAACGACACCCTGGCGCGTATGGGAGGCGACGAGTTCACCGCGATTCTGAGCAGCCCGGGATCCAAAGAAGAAGTGATCCGCATGGTGAAGCGCATGCTCTCGTCCGTGCGGCGCCCTTGTGTGGTGGATGGCTTGGAGCTCTTCGTTACGGCGAGCATGGGCATCAGTTTCTTCCCGAAAGATGGGAAGGATGCAGCGGTGCTGTTGCGGCATGCCGACACAGCGATGTACACAGCGAAGAACCGCGGCCGGAACGATTTCCACTGCTTCAGCATGGAAGCGACCGGCGGCGCGCTGGAGCGGCTGGAGTTGGAAAACTCCCTACGCAGGGCACTTGAGAAACGTGAATTGAAAATCTGCTATCAGCCGCAGGTGGAGATCCATGGCGCTCTCTCCGGGCTGGAAGTACTCCTGGTTTGGGATCATCCGAAACTCGGGCGCGTCTCGCCGAAGCAATTCATCCCGATTGCGGAAGAAAGCGGCATGATCGTCAGCATCGGGAGTTGGGTGCTGCGGCAAGCTTGCCGGCAGGCTGCCGAATGGCTGAAAAAAGGTTACCGCCGGCTGCTGCTTTCGGTAAACGTAAGTGCGCTGCAACTGGCGCAGTCGGACTTTGTGGAGTTAGTCGCAAACACGCTTGAGGAGACCGGTCTGCCATCGGGCGCGCTGGAGTTGGAACTGACGGAGAGCGTCGTAGTGCGGGACATGGAGCAATCCGCGCGACGGATGTCCGAGTTGCGCGCATTGGGAGTGCGGATTGCGATCGACGATTTCGGTACGGGCTACTCGTCCTTGAACTATCTGCGGCGTTTGCCGGTAGATACGCTGAAGATCGATCAGTCGTTCGTTCAGGACATGGAACTGAGCCAGAGCACACTTCCGCTGGTGAACACGATCGTGACGCTTGCGCACAACATGGGCTTGTCCGTCACTGCCGAAGGAGTGGAGACGGCGCGGCAGTTCGAACTAGTGCAAAAGGCATCCTGCGACAAGGCACAGGGCCATTACTTCGGCAATCTCTTAAACCCTGAAGATATCGAAGAGCTGATCCGGCGAGATCCGCTCATGCTGCCAAATGCCCTCACTCAACCGCTAGCGACGCGTCCGGAATAGCAGACGGGCCGTTACACCCACCTTCGGGATATATTTGTTGGATGTTCACCTTCGGAAGACGGGCCGCACAAGAGTAACTGAATGATGGACTTCCAAGGGGTATATGCTGCGGCGCTTACGCCGCGCCGGCGTGCTGAGGTCATCGATCAGGCCGCGCTCTGGGAACTGATCGACTTCCTTGGCGCAGCCCATGTGAACGGGATTCTGTTGTTCGGCTCGACCGGGGAGTTTGTTCATTACAGTATCGAAGAGCGGAAACGCGTCATCGGACTGGGAACCAAGCGGAGCCGTGTGCCCCTGATCGTGAATGTGTCGCATTCGACGTTCGAGGGAACGGTTGAATTGGCGCAGGCGGCGGAAAACTGCGGAGCCGCGGGCCTGGTGGTTCTTCCGCCTTACTTCTTCCGGTACGAACAGGAAGACCTGCTGACGTTCTATCGCACATTCCTCCGCGATTCCGAGGTTTCGATTCCGGTGCTGCTGTATCATATTCCTCTCTTCACAAGTCCCATCGATGTAGAGACTGCCCGGCTGCTTATCGGGGAGGGATACGCGGGTATCAAGGATTCGAGCGGATCCTGGGACAATTTCATAGCGCTCAGCAATCTGCAGGTTGGACATCCGTTCACGCTCATGATGGGGAACGACGGCCTGTATGCGAGGGCCCAGCAGCACGGCGGCCTGAACGGTGTGATCTCCGGGGTGGCCTCCGCGGTGCCGGAGTTGCTGGTGGCGCTGAGCCGGTCGCTCGCAGCAGGATCGCAGGAATTGATCACCCGCTACGATGCGCGCTTGCTGCAGATCAGTGAATACCTGGCGAAGTTCCCGGTTCCCGCCGGCGTGCGGGAAGCGGCTCTCGCCCGCAAAATCAAAGCGGGGCCCCACGCCGTACCGCTCAGTGAACAACAGCAGAACGCTGCCGAAGAATTTCGCTTGTGGCTTGCGGACTGGTTGCCGGTAGTTCTGAAAGAGTGCTCGCATGCTTCGTAAGCCCGTGGCGCTGTTGTTTGCCGCACTCTGCTTCGGGCAGGTTTTGACCCCGGGTCCGCAGGTAACTACGTTTCTGAGCGATATAGATGATTCGGATCAGCCCTATGGCCTTTACCTGCCGCGGGACTTCGATGCAAAGAAGAAATATCCGCTGGTAATCAGCCTTCATGGGGCAGACTCCAACCATCGCATCAATCTTCGGCGTGTGTTCGGTCTCAGCAACCGGATCGGTGAGTCGGATGCGCAGGCTACGCACTTCTTCCCAAAGTTCAAGGATGTTGAGTTTATTGTGGCCAGCCCGCTTGCGCGGGGCACGATGGGGTATCAAGGCATCGCCGAGAAGGATGTCTACGACGTTCTGGCGGATGTAAAGCGGCGATTCCCGATCGACGAGGATCGAATCTACCTCACGGGTCTTTCGATGGGGGGCGGCGGAACTTTATGGCTTGGGCTTTCGCGGCCGGATGTGTGGGCGGCAATGGCGCCTGTGTGCCCAGCGCCCCCACCCGGCGCCGACCTTCTGGCCGGCAACGCTTTGAATGTCCCGGTAAAGATCTTTCAAGGGGAGATGGACCCGACCGTCAAAGCAGCCGACACGCGCGCCTGGTATAAGCGGCTGCTGGATGCGGGCGTACAGGCCGAATACGTCGAGTATCCAGGCGTACGGCATAATTCCTGGGACAACGCATACAAGAACGGCGCGATCTTCGACTGGTTCGCAAAATTCAAGCGCAACCGCTTTCCAGACCGTGTGCAGTTCGCCTCAGCAGACTACGCGCATGGGAAGGCGTATTGGTTGCAGTTCGATCATCTATCGCCGGGGACGATCGCGAGCATCGATGCAAGTTTCGGGTCACCGAACTCACTTACGGTGAAAACGAGCGAGCTAGGGGCATTCTCTCTCCACCTGAAAGGCCATCCAAAGCTGAACATGGGTTTGCCGCTCACGTTGAACATTGACGGCAAAGCCATGCGAGTCAGGGCGGCGCCTCTGGTTTCTTTTACCAAGACGCCGAGCGGATGGGTCAACCGGAAGTCCGTACCAGCCAATGACGAGAAGCGGCTGGGGTCGGAAGGGCCGATTCGCGAAGCAATCTCCGAGCGGCACATTTACGTATACGGGACAGCGGATGCACCCTCCCCATCCGAGGTCGCTCGCCGGAGAAGCGAGGCAAGTTATGCAGCCATGTGGAGTTCTCCACGTCATCCGTTGCTCCTGCAGTTCCGGGTGGCAGCGGATGACAGCGTGACAGAAGCAGATTCGAAGAATGCCAGCCTCGTTTTGTTCGGGAACAAGAATACGAACCGGTGGATCGCGCGCTTTGCAGCGAACCTCCCTATTCGACTCAACCCCGACGCCGCCGACTACGGGCTTGTGCTCCTCACGCCCACTCAGAATGGTCACTACGCTGTGATCTCCTCCGGGTTGCCATGGTGGACCCGATCGGATCAGGCGAAACGACCGGGCTTGTCGTTCATATCCCAGGCACACAACATTCTGCTCAGCTTCGGCGACTACGTTCTGTTCAAGGGAGGGCTGGATGGCGTGGTGGCGGAAGGGATGTTCGATGAGCATTGGCAACTTTCGCCCGAGGCCAGGCAGGCGTTGGAGGCGACTCACGCCGTCGCACTGGCGTCACGACCGGAGAACCGGCGTACTCATTAATTGCACAATGGAAACATGCCTGATCTCCCCGCGGAGGAGTTCCGCCGTGCCGGCCACGAACTCATCGATTGGATCACAGACTACCTGCAGAATGTAGGCGACTACGCCGTTCTGCCGAAGTGCCAGCCCGGCGATGTGGCCGCCTGTTTCCCAAGTTCAGCGCCAGAGAAAGGTAAACCGATTGAGACGATTCTCGCGGACTTTCGCGAGAAGATTGTGCCCAATTTGAACCACTGGAATCATCCGCGATTCCATGGCTATTTCTCGGTTTCCGCGTCAGAACCGGGGATTCTCGGGGAGTTGCTTGCGGCCGCGCTCAATGTGAACGCAATGGTTTGGAAGAGCTGCCCCGCGGCTACGGAACTGGAGCAGGTGGTGATGCGATGGCTGGCGGAGTGGCTGAACCTGCCGCCGCATTTTTTTGGGATCGTTTATGACACTGCTTCCATCTCGACGATGCACGCTCTGCTGTGCGCCCGGCAGTATGTGGATCCGGAGTCGCGCACGCGCGGTGCCACGCCTAACCTGACCGTGTACACCTCAGAGCAGGCACACTCCTCGGTGGAAAAGAGTGCGATAGCGCTCGGGTTCGGTCAGGACAATGTACGCAAGATCCCGGTAGACGATCGCTTCAGAATGAAGCTGCAAAATCTGTGCGAGGCCATGCGGCAGGACACGATGGCGGGCCGAAGACCTTGCTGCATTGTTCCCACTATCGGCACCACATCCACTTCGAGCGTCGATCCGGTGGCGGAGGTCATCGCGCTCGGACGAGAGCATGACGCATGGGTGCATGTAGATGCTTCCTACGCGGGCGTGACAGCGCTGCTTCCGGAAATGAGGGCGCACTTCGAAGGCGTTCCGGATGCGCACTCAATCGTCGTAAACCCGCATAAATGGCTCTTTACACCCATCGACCTGAGTGCGTTCTATACGGCGCGTCCGGACATTCTGCGCAATGGGCTTTCGCTTGTACCGGAATATCTGCGTACAGCGGAAGACGATCGCGCATTGAACTACATGGATTATAGCGTCGCGCTAGGCCGGCGTTTTCGCGCGCTGAAGCTATGGTTCGTAATGAGCAGCTTCGGACGGGAGCAGGCAGCGGCGATCATCCGAAGCCATATAAAGTGGGCACAGGAACTCGCGCGAGAGATCGAAGGCGATGACAGATTTGAGTTGGCGGCTCCGGTCCCTTTCTCGCTGATTTGTTTTCGGATGAAAGCAAGTGACGAGGAGAATCGGACTCTGATGGATCGTGTAAACGCAAGCGGAGTCGCGTTTCTTTCGCATACCGTACTGCGAGGCAGATTCGTGCTGCGGCTGGCGATCGGCAATGTGAAAACCACTCGCGAGGATGTGTGGAAGAGCTGGGGTGCAATTCTGACCGAGGCGGCGAAGGTGCAGGTAGCGGTCAATTGAGCGGCTGCTGAGCGAATTCTTCCACAACACTCAGCAAGTGATCAGAATAGACCGGCTTCGAAATATAGCCATTCATTCCGGCGGCAAGGCAGCCTTCGCGGTCTCCTTCCATCGCATGGGCCGTCATGGCCACGATGGGGAGCCCTGAGAATCGCTTGTCCCGGCGAATGAGGCGCGTGGCCTCGAGGCCATCCATGACGGGCATCTGTACGTCCATGAGGACCAACTGGAAGGGCCGCCGTTCCAAAGCCTCCAGCGCTTCCTGACCGTTGGATGTGACTTCGACGGAGTAGCCGCGCTTCTGCAGGATAGAAGCGACCATTTTTTGATTCACCACGTTATCTTCCACCAGAAGAATGGAGCCGCCATTCAGCGCGACAGTCTTCGGTTCTATAGGGAGTAACGTAGGCTCCGGCGCGCGTTCGCACTCAAGGACGGCGGTGAAGGTGCTGCCGACCCCGAGTTCGCTCTTCACCAAAACCGTGCCGCCGTGCATCTCTACAAGGAAGCGTGTGATCGCCAAGCCGAGGCCGCTGCCTCCAAACCGGCGGCTGATACTGCTGTCGGCCTGCGTGAACTTTTCAAAAATCTGATCCAGCTTGTCGGCGGGAATTCCCATGCCCGTGTCCGAGACTTCCAGACCGATGGCCAACTTGTGGCTCTCCGGTCTTGGAACTACGTAAGAGCGCAGCGTCACTGAGCCCCTATCGGTGAATTTCACAGCATTGCTCATCAGATTGTTGACAATTTGACGGATACGAAGTGGGTCTCCGACTACGCGTTCGGGGAGGTCCGGAGAAATTTCGCTGGAGATTCGGACGCCCTTCTGGAGGCCAATGGCACTGTGCGCCTTTACAGCGGCTTCGACCAATTCACGATAGTTGAAGGGAATCTTTTCCAGCACCATGCGGCCCGCTTCGATCTTGGATATGTCCAGCAGGTCGTTGAGTAATGCGAGCAATGAAAACGCGCAGCTTTGTGCAGTTTCGAGATGATCGCGTTGCTCCGGATTCAATGGAGTGCTCAGAACAATACCGATCATTCCCAGAATTCCGTTCATGGGCGTGCGCAATTCATGAGAGATATTCGCAAGAAAGTCACTCTTCACCTGATTCGCGGTGAGTGCCTTTTGCATCGCAATCTGCAATTGCTCGGTGCGCTGGCGGATGCGATCCTCCAATAATTCCTGATTCTGGAGAAGTTCGCTGCGAGTCTGTCCGAGCGCTTCGATCATGGCGTTGAACGATTCACCCAGGAACTCCACTTCATCGTCGGTCTTGCTCACCTGAATAGGTTCAAGCTTACCCTCGCGTACGGAAGTTAGACCTTCCTGCAGGAGAGAAAGCGGGCGCGCAAGCAGCCGTATCGTCATGCGGGAAATAGCGCCGGCGACGAGCAGAACAACTACGCATAGCAGTACGCCTTTAGTAACGTCGAACGTGTCTTGCCGGAGGTCATACGCTAAAATGACCGTCACGACCCAAAACACGAGCGCGGCAGTAAAGATCGAGAACTTAGACGCGATCGAGCGAAATTTGACAGACTGCGGCACAGTGCCAGCCCTATTTACGACGAATTCCAGTATACGAGATTCCGATGAGCACCCACCCGAACCCTTTATGGAATAACGAAGACGAACTGTTTAGCTTGATGAGATCCCGGCTCTTCACCGCGGTTGTAGGTGACATCCTCGACACGCTGGGTCTCCTCCACCAGTTCCTCCCTCGCGAGATTCAACCGCTGCGCGACGATATGGCCGTAGCCGGGCGCGCCATGCCGGTGCTGGACGTCGATGCCGAGGAGAAGCCGGGTGAAAAGCCCTTCGGATTGATGCTGGAGGCTTTGGATGACCTGAAGCGGCACGAGGTGTATCTTGCGACAGGCGGCTCCCCGGAGTATGCGTTGTGGGGTGAACTGATGTCGACGCGGGCGATGCATCTGGGGGCCGCAGGAGCGGTGCTCAATGGACCTTCGCGAGACACGCGCGGGATTCTGGATTTGAACTTCCCGACATTCTCGCTCGGCCGGTATGCGCAGGATCAGCGGCCTAGAGGACGCGTAGTGGACTTCCGAGTGGGCGTGACAATTGGCAAAGTGCGGATAGAACCTGGAGATATCCTGTTTGGCGATCTGGATGGGGTGCTGGTAATTCCGCGCGCGGCAGAGCAGGAGGTGCTCAGCCGCGCCCTGGAGAAGGCTGATAAAGAAAACCTGGTTCGGACGGCCATCCAGAGAGGCATGGGCGCGGCGGAAGCATTTGCGACTTACGGCGTTATGTGATTAAACCAGATCGTCATCCGATGAGGACGAAGAATCATCGTAGCTGTCGTCAGAGGAATCGTCGGATGTGCTGTCGTCGGCCTGGTCCTGATCTGTATCATCCGTATCCGCGTTCGTCGAATCGTCCGGAGCGTTTTCGTAATAGTTGTTGATCACGGTTTCGGGCGTGCCCCCGAGGAAGCTCGAGGACAGATGTGGTTCGCTGCCAAAACCGCCGCCGAATAGCGAACGGATTCCTTCAAAAGCCAGCGCTCCGGCGGCAACGCCAGCCGCTGTTGTGGCCGCGCTCCGAAGGAAGCCCGACATCCCGGCGCCTCCACCAAGCATCGGCGACGGAGCCGGCGAACTCGGGGAAGCGGCTGGCCTTCCGGGGGCTGATACGGGCTGGGCGCCGAGAAAGCTCCCGCTGCCGCTGCCACTGCTTGTGCCGGATCGCTTCAATTGTTCGATCTCCTGACGCGCGTGATCGAGGGCCATGTTCTGGATCAGCACAGTCTGGGTCATTAGATACAGAGCATCCGGGCGCGAGCCAATCCGGCTCCGGATGAGTTCTTCGGCTTCCGGATCTCTTTGTGGGGCAGGTGTTTGCGCAATCTTATTGGCCAAATCAGTCAACATCTGGCGTTCTTCTGGTGTCATTGAATAGCTCCGTTTATACAAACGCACGCGCCCGCACTTTTGTTCCGGATCCCGCCTCCTGTTAGCATTGGGAATGCTGGCTCCTTTGCTCTTTCTTCTCCTGGCCGATCCGAAGGCTGCAGCGCGGGACATCTTTCAGCAGCTCATCGAAATTAACACAACGGAGTCGACCGGAAGCACGACGAAAGCGGCGGAGGCCATGGCGGCCCGTTTCCGCGCAGCGGGGTTTCCGCAGACCGACATCCATGTTGCCGGTCCGGATCCCCGGAAGAGCAATATTGTTATCCGCTTCCGTGGCACGAACCAGGCGAAGAAGGCAATCCTGTTTCTCGCCCACTTGGATGTAGTTGAGGCGCGGCGCGAGGATTGGACGATCGACCCATTCCGGTTCATCGAGAAGGATGGGTATTTCTATGGCCGTGGAACATCGGACAACAAGCAAGGCGCCGCCATTCTGGTAGCCGATTTCATCCGGCTGAAGCAGGAAGGATACCGGCCGCCGCGCGACCTGATCCTGGCGCTTACCGCCGATGAAGAGGGCGGAGAGGCGAATGGTGTGGATTACCTGATAGATCGGCATCGGGACTGGATCGAAGCGGAATTCTGCATAAATACCGATAGCGGAGATGGAAAGTTAAAGGCCGGGAAGCACTTCCTGCAGTCCATGCAGGCGGGAGAGAAGACGTATACGACGTTTCACCTGGAAACGAAAAATCCAGGTGGTCACAGCTCCTTACCGCTCCGTGAGAATGCGATCTACGATCTTGCCGAGGCTTTGACGAGGATTGCCAAGCTGGACTTCCCGGTGCGTCTTACGGAACTGACCCGCGAGTATTTTCTGCGTTCCGCGAAGCTCGAAACCGGTCAGACGGCGGCCGACATGGCGGCCGTGGCACACACCCCGCCAGACCTTGAGGCTGCCGAGAGACTGTCAGCGCAATCGCCGTACTACAATGCGATGCTGCGGACCACGTGTGTGGCGACCATGTTAGAAGCGGGGCACGCGGAGAACGCATTACCGCAGACCGCCCGGGCGACGATCAACTGCCGCGTCATCCCGGAAGAGTCGAGCGCATCTGTGAAAGCGGCACTGGCAAAGGCGATTGCCAATCTGAAGGTCACGGTGACGCAGGTAACCCCCGATCGTCCGAATCCGATTTCACCCCTCCGTAAGGACGTAGTCTCGACGGTCGAGAAAACCGTACAGTCGATGTGGCCCGGGGTGCCGGTGATCCCTTTTATGGAGACCGGGGCAACCGATGGGCGGCGCCTGCGAATCGGCGGTATTCCGACCTATGGCATCGCCGGCGTTTACGAAGATCCTAACGATATTCGCGCACACGGGAAAGATGAGCGATTGGGGGTACAGTCGTTCTTTGAAGGCGTAGAGTTCTACTACCGGTTCATTCGCTCTTTGGCTCAACTCTAAAGTACTCTTTTGCGCGTTTTCTTCCTGGCGGGAAGCTGTTATTCTGGCGCCTCAGGAGGAGTATGAAATTCGTTGCCTGTGTACTTTTGTGGTCCGCCAGCCTGCCGGTCTTTGCGGAATTGACGATCGATCAGCGCGTGGCCGATTTCCAACAGATGGCGGCTCTCTACGAGAAGCGTTACGCTCCGTACGAGTGGAAACGCCAGGCATTTGGGTTTGACATGTTCGATTTGCGGCCCTGGCTGGACCGCATAAGAGCGGCAAAAAGCGATGTCGAGTTCCTGGAGATCTCCGCTGAATACGTGGCTAGTCTCCAAGATACACACTCGAGTTTTACGTCACCCTTACGATTCACGGCGGATCTGGGTTTCACGGTGGATATATACGACGGCAAAGTATTGATCGATTCGATCAATCGGGCACGGCTGCCTCAGACCGACTATCCTTTTGAGGTCGGAGATGAAGTGCTGAGCGTGGACGGGAAGACTCCGGAACAGTGGATTACCGAGTTCTCAAGATTCCGCAAATGGGGTAATCCGGCGACCACGCGGCGGTCTGCTGCCGACCGGATTACCTTTCGCTCTGCCGCGTCCTACCCGCGTGCGATCGAAACCGGCGATTCGGCAGCGGTGCAAATCCAGAGAGCAAACGGCGATACGGAGAGCTACACGATTCCCTGGACGAAGACAGGACTCGCACAGGGTTCTCTCGGGACGGTTCCAACGCCCCGGAACTCACGGCCAATACGCGGCGAGGAATCTGCGCCGGATTACATGAGACTACTGGCGGAAATGCGCCAATGGAAGATTCCGGACTCGGACTCTCTGTTCGAGGGCCAGACCACGGACGAGGACGGCAATACTGTCGCCCGGAAGTATGTTCTTGGCCTCGGCAGCCGGTCTCCGGTCTTCGCGCTGCCTGCGGGTTTTCAACAACGGCTTGGCAGAAGTACGGACTTTCACTACTCCGGTGTTTATGAATCGAATGGCTATAAGATTGGGTATTTGCGTGTCCCCGCGTTCTCCACGAACCCTACATCCCTGCGCGAACTGGACCAGGAAATTGCGTTCTTCCGTAGTAATACAGACGGTCTTGTGGTGGACGTGATGCGGAACGGCGGCGGTGATTGCTACATGCTGACCCTTGCGTCCTACCTGATTCCTCAAAACAATTTCTATTTCTTTGGTGAAGAACTGCGGCCGACGCTCGGGTTGATCAACTCGTTTCAATCTTCGATCGATCTCGCAAAGCGCAGCAACGCCGATCAGTGGATTATCACTCTATACAGTAACTACCTTGACCAATTGCTGAGCGCGTTCAATGAGAACCGCGGGCTTACGGGATCCATTCCCGCCTGCAGCATCAGCTTCGAAAACAGACAGGCACAGGACCGGAACGGAAACGCTCTCGCCTACGATAAGCCGCTGATTGTTCTAGTGGATGACTTTTCCATCTCCGCTGCGGATATTTTTCCCGCGATGATGCAGGATAACAAGCGGGGCCCAATCGTGGGTATGCGCACCAGCGGAGGCGGAGGGTCCATCAGCACATGGCCGATGTCGTACTCCGAGTCGATCTTTGCAAATACCAACTCGCTGGTGGTCCGGAAGAACCCGATCACAACGGCTGATCTGCCTTCCGCGCCCTTCGTAGAAAACATCGGCACGCGGCCCGATATTCAACTCGACTATATGACGCGTGAAAATCTATTGAACCGCGGACGGCCGTTTGTCGAAGGCTTTACGCGCATCATTGTGGATCAGATTCAGGCATCGCGCCAGTAAGGCGATTCATTTGTTTGGCGCGGAGTCGGGGTGCACTCCGCTCCGCAGCCAAAGTAACGCCTCCTCAGCAGTGCGGAACACGCGAACGGTAGTCGCGTGCTGCGATTCCGCCATCAGCTCAAACATCCGAGCCCTCCCGAAGCGAGCTTCCTGCGGGGCGACAATCGCCATTCTCGCGGCTCTTTGCGGTATCCCGGCGAGTAGGGCTATGTGATCCCGAGTAAGGTCGCTCCCTGTCACGCCCGAGAGATCGACGATAGAATCCCGCACGGCGAGGTTCGCCTGTCTCACCTCCCGGACGAACTCCAAAATCTCTGCCAGAGTGATGAATCCTTCGCCCTTCTGCCATAGAATGCCGGACGGCTCATCCATCGAATAGCTAAAAGGCATGTGCTGCTCTCATCACTCTAGCAAGAGGAACCGATATTATAGAGGAACGGGCCCTTAGCTCAGCGGTTAGAGCAGCGGACTCATAATCCGTTGGTCGTAGGTT
>CAYXLI010000020.1:0-41384 GCA_964464925.1 uncultured Solibacteraceae bacterium
TGCGCGATGCCGAGAAGCAGAAGATGTCGAAGACGAAGGGCAATGTCATCGATCCGCTGGTGGTGACGGAGAAGTATGGCACCGACGCCGTGCGCCTTTCCCTGTTACAGGGAGCGGCGCCGGGAACCGACATTGTTTTGACGGAAGAGCGCATGGAATCGGCGCGCGGTTTTGCGAACAAGCTCTGGAACGCGTCGCGCTTCATCTTCATGAACATGGAACGAAGCAATGTGGAGCCCTGGCTGCCGGAGGAGCGCGATTGCTGCCGCCCCGAAGCGGAGAATCACTCCATTGCCATCCCACTCGAAGACAGGTGGATGTTCAGCCGCCTGAATCGCTGTGCCGAGCAGATGAACCGCGCGATCGACCAGTATCGCTATCACGAAGCGGCGCAGGCTATCTGGTCATTCACCTGGCACGAGTTCTGCGACTGGTATATCGAGCTGAAGAAGCTGCGGTTTGAAGAGAACAGCGGCTTGAATGCGCATTGGCGGAATCTGTTGACGGTGTACGAGATGATGCTGCGTCTGCTGCATCCGGTGATGCCGTTCCTCACGGAAGAACTCTGGCAGCGGCTGGCGAAGAATGCACCGAAGCGGCCAAAGTCGATCGCGGTGGCAAACTATCCGCAGTACAACGCACACGCGATGGATTTGGGAGCCGAGCAGGAAATGGCGGTGCTCCAAGAGATTGTCACGGAGGAGCGGCAGATGCGCCACGATCTAAATATCGCGACGTCAAAGGCCGACGAAGCCAGACTCCAGGTGCGGGCTTCGGATTCTGATACCGTAACGAACCTGCTTCCGATGATCGAGCGGCTGACCAAAACGAAGTTTACCGTCGAAACGGCTGAGCCCGGCTCCGAGGGAGCGCGTTTCAAGATACTTCGCACGGTGGCGATGAGCGATGCGCAGCGCGCCCGTATCCAGAAAGATATCGAGCAATTGGAAAAGGTGATCGGCAATTCGAACCGCCAGTTGGGGGACGAAAAGTTCATGAGCCGCGCGCCGGGTCATGTGATCGACGGGATTCGCGCGAAGCTCGCGGAGTACGAAGCACAACTCGCCAAGCTGCGAGCAATGTAGCGCTATGCATGCCGACATTCTCGAATTGATCGACATCGCATTACGGGAGGATATTGGCCCGGGCGATGCGACGACACGCGCTTGCATTCCGGCCGATCGTAAAGCATCGGGACGGTATTTTGCGCGGCAGGATGCAGTCGTGTTCGGTTTGCAGTTGCTGCCTGTCATTTTCGAAAAGCGAGGCGGCGTGGATTCGCTGACGCTGCTTGCGAAAGACGGCGATGCGGTTGCCAAGGGGACGGCGGTGGCGGAAGTTAGGGGGTCTGCGCAGACGCTGCTGGAGTGCGAGCGGCTGTCTCTGAATTTTCTGCAGCGCCTGAGCGGTTGTGCGACGCTGGCAAGGCAGTACTCGCACCAGGTAGCACACACGAAATGCAAGGTTCTGGATACGCGAAAGACGACGCCGGGGCTGCGGCGATTGGAAAAGATGGCAGCAGCAGCCGGGGGCGTCACGAACCATCGCATGGGACTGTACGACGCGATTCTGATCAAGAACAATCACATTACGGCGGCGGGCGGCGTGAAAGCTGCGCTGGATCGGGTAAAAGCTTCACCGCTGCCGGTGGAGATTGAAGTCCGAACGAGGGAAGAGCTGGACGAGGCTCTGCAAAACGGGGCAAAGCATCTGCTGCTGGATAATTTGACCCCTGCGGAGGCGCGCGAGTGGATCACGTATATCAATGGCCGCGCTACCGTGGAACTCTCCGGAAATGTAAATCTCGAAACCGTGCGGACGTACGCGGAAACGGGAGCGGACTACGTCTCCTGCGGAGCGATCACGCATTCCTACACCTCGGCCGATTTCAACTTCCGGGTCGCTCTGGTGCCGAACGAATCGCGAAAATAGGGCCACGCACGTATGCCACGAACAATACAGTGGTTTGATTCCGTTGAGTCTACGATGAACGTGGCGGCGGATCTCGCAAATAAGGGGTATCCGCACGGCACGGTCATCGGCGCGGACGAGCAGCGCGCGGGCATCGGCCGATATGGGCGGAGTTGGCATTCGCCTAAAGGCGCAGGGCTTTACTTCACCGAACTGCTGCGGCTAGCGCTGAAGCCAGAAGATCTGCCCGTAGTCACCCTCGCGCTGGGACTCGCGGCGGCGGAAGGCATCGTCAAAGTTACGGATGTGGCATGCGATCTCCGCTGGCCGAATGATCTGATGATTGGCCCGAAGAAGTGCGCGGGGATTTTAGTGCAGTTGCAGGCGCCCGTGATCCTCGCCGGCATCGGAATCAATGTGAATCACACTGAGTTTCCAGACGAACTGGCATCTCTGGCGACCTCACTGAGGATCGCTGGCGGCCGGGAGTTTTCGCGCGAGAAGCTTCTGTATGCGTTGCTGGAATCGATCGACTCTCACTGCAATCTTCTCGTGAGCGAAGGAAAGGACACGATCATTCGCATGTTCACTGAAACCTCCAGCTACGCACGTGGGCGCAGGGTCTGTGTGGACCTGGGCGACCGAACGATTATGGGAACCACCGACGGATTAAATGCGGCTGGATATCTGCTGCTCCAAACCGATGACGGCAAGCGCGAAACGATCCTTGCGGGAGGAGTGCGGCCTTGCTCCTAGCGCTCGATGCAGGGAATACGAACGTTACGATCGGCGTATTCGACGGCAAGCGCCTGGAGCGGCAATGGCGGCTGCGCACGGTGCGCGACCAGACCGCGGATGAGTGGGGCATCCTGTTGCGGACCCTATTCGCGCTCGACCAGATCGATCTGGCCCAGATCGACGGCGTGATCATCGCAAGCGTCGTACCTCCAATCAACTCGCGGCTGGTGGAGATGTGCGGCAAGTATCTGCGCCGCGAGCCGCTGTTCGTCACCGCCGATACCAACATCGGCCTGAAAATCCTTTATGACAATCCTTACGATGTCGGCGCCGACCGCATCGTGAACGGCATCGCTGCATTTACGAAATACGGAGGACCTTGCGTCGTGGTCGATCTAGGCACCGCAATCACGTTCGATTGTGTCTCGGCCAACGCGGAGTACATGGGCGGAGTCATCTGCCCGGGCATAGGAATTTCCATCGACGCGTTATTCAGCCGGACTGCCCGGCTGCCACTGGTCGATTTCAAAATGCCGGAGAAGCTGATCGGCACGAATCCGGTCGGGAGCATTCAATCCGGCTTGTACTGGGGCTCGATCGGACTGATCGACGGCGTACTCCAACGGCTGATGGCGGAAATGGGAGAAAACACGAACGTGATTGCGACCGGAGGCCAGGCGGAGCTGATCACAACCGGCTCGAATTATCTCAGGCAGGTCGACGCAAACCTCACTCTGGATGGCCTGCGCCTGATCTGGGAGCGAAACCGTACGTGAGCGAAGAGAGCTGGAACTACTTCAATTACTTCACGGAGATCGAGGAGCACTTTCAGAAGGCACGCGGCAGCGGACTGTTTCTGTTATCTCCGCTGGATTGGGCCCTGATCGAGAATTGGAAGAATGCCGGCGTGCCGCTGGAGGCGGTGCTGCGCGGAATCGATGCGGCGTTTGAGAAGTGGCACGCCAAGAAAAAGAAGTTCCAGCAGGTGAACTCCGTGGCATACTGCGCGCAAGCGGTAGCGGAAGAAGCGGCCCGCATGTCCGGAGCGCATCCGGAGAAGCCGAAAAAGCACGTGGAGGCGCCATTTCCTTTGGAATCGCTGCAGGCTTATCTGAAAGAAAACGCCGCCAACCTGCGGGCACGGGAAGGTTATGAAGAGATCGCCGCGGCTCTGGATCGTTTTCATGCCGAGGCAGAATCGCATTACGGCAATCTGGAGGAGTTGGAGCAGAGGCTGACAGCGCTGGAGGAGAAGATGTCGGCGATCGCGCGCACCCGGCAAACGGAGGAACACCTGTTCCAGGCACGCCGTGATATGGAACTTTCGCTAAAACCGTATCGCTCGAAAATGACAGCCGATCAGCTCAAGATGCTGGAGCAGCAGTATCTGGAGAGGCGGCTTCTGGAATCCGCTGCACTGCCGAGACTATCGCTGTTCTATCTCCATTAGGAGTAGAGCAGGAAAGACGCGTAGCCCAGTCCGGAGCCTATCAAACAGCCTGCGACTACATCACTGAGGAAGTGCATGCCCAGCAGCACGCGCGAAATTGCAATGCTGACGGCGCAAAAGAGCACTCCGATTGCCAGCGATGGATAGAAAAATGCGAACGGGACTGCAAATGCAAATGCCGTGATCGAGTGACCGGACGGAAAAGAAAACTGATCGGGCGGCAGAAGCTTGGCCCAGCAATGCGGCTCCATGGTGCAAGGGCGCTTGCGGCGGGTCGCCTTCTTCAGCCACATGAAGAGGACGACGCCTGTTGCCGCGGCAATGACGGACGCGCCGACCGCGGCGAAGCGTTCGGCTCCGCCGAAAAACAGGATCAGCACAGCGATTGAGTACCAGAGCCAGCCATCACCGCCCCGGGTAGCACAGATCGCCCACACACGGATCCAACGCGGGGCGCGCCAATTGTTCACGCGCTGCATGAGCCGGTGGTCCCGGCGTGTTATGGCGTTTCGCATATTCGCGGCCAGACCGTTCATATAGACGCCTCCCAGGCCTCACAGGTAGCAGGATTCTTTTTGGCCGCGTTGATTACGCGGGCAAACCAATACTCAGCGAAAACAAACTCTAAAACTGTATGGGCGGCCGTTATCACAGGGACTGCCGCCGCGAGCAGGATCAGCGGACGCGCCCACGGCGTCTCCCTATACAGGCTTCCGCAGATAGACAGCACGTCGCGCGTGAGTTTCCACCAGTCGCCGGCGGAGCCGCGAACATCCGACTTTCCCATGCGCACTCCGGACAAGAATTCGTCCACATTGGAAGCATCCGGAACCACAGTGAAGGCGCGGCCCACGCTAACCATTGCGTGCGCATCGCTGCCGCCGATCACCGGCTTGCCCACGGCCCGGGCCCACTCGGCTGCACGGCGGTTCACACGTTCCGGCATGGCGCCGTTGCGAGCCTCGGCGCACGGAAACGCGCGTTCGAACCATTCAAAATCGGACCAGTCCCGCTTGCCTGTAAGGCTGCTGAACAGATGGTTGATGCTGAAGAGCAGGCCTTTTTCCTGGACGTAGGCCAGAAAGCTAAGGAAATCGTCGCGGCGGCGCTGCAACTCGATGTGATGCTGCTCGGTGATGCCGTAGACGCCGATGTGCGCCTCGGTGCCGCTCGGCATGGTGCACGTCACTTCTTCTGATAAAAAGAAGTCGGGGTAACGGCGTAGTTCCTCGACCGCGTCGATGGAGTCATGATCGGTGATGGTGACCAGGTCCATCCCGGCTCGCTTCAGCTTTTCATAGACCGATAAGGGCTGGTTATAGCTCTCACGGCAAAATCGATTGGCGACAGGCACGGTGCACATGCCGGAATGCACGGTATGGACATGTAGGTCGCACTTCATGCCTAATGTATACGGCCTAACTCGTTACAACGGGGTGACATGCGCGAGAAACATTTGTGAAAACCTTTGTTTTTTGTGCGTAAACGGGTGTATCGAAAGCGAAAACAGGGTGGGGTTTGCGAAAGGACTCTGGAGGGAGCGGTTACGGAATCGTAACGGAGTATGCAACATTTGTCATAAGAAGTGTTTTTTGGTGGAAATTCCGAGAAGCGCTTAGGTCTATACCGGGAGCTGGGTTACGATTGGTCGATAACGAATGAAACGAGTGGACTTCCTGTTCTTCGATGCCGGTGGCGGCCACCGCAGCGCGGCTACCGCTCTGAAATCCGTCATTGAACAGCAACAGCGCGGCTGGCAGGTCCGGCTTGTCGATTTGCAGGACGTGCTGGCCCCTCTGGATATTTTCCGCAAACTGACCGGAATCCAGATGGAGGACGTGTACAACAACCTCCTGGCGAAGGGCTGGACTCTAGGGAGCAAGTTTCTGGTCCCGCCGATGCACTGGCTGATCCGCATGTATCATCCCGGGCAGGTCCGGATGCTGACGGAATTCTGGAAAAAGGACACGCCGGACATGGTGGTTTCGGTGATTCCGAATTTTAACAGGGCGCTATTTCAGGCACTGCACCAGGTCGATCCGGCGATTCCGCTGGTGACCATCCTGACCGATATGGCCGATTATCCGCCGAACTTCTGGATGGAGAAGCAGGATCAGTACATTATCTGCGGCACGAAAAAGGCGCTCGAACAGGCTCTGCAGTATGAGTACAAGCCGGAGAAGACGTTCCTGGTGTCAGGCATGATCCTACGGCCGAGCTTCTATGAGCAAGTCGATTTAGATCGCTGCGCGGAACGGCAGAGACTCGGCCTCGCGCCGGATAAGCCAACCGGACTCGTACTGTTCGGCGGACAAGGGTCGGGCGCGATGCTGCGAATAGCAGAGCGCGTGCGGGATACAGGGGCGCAATTCATCTTCATTTGCGGAAAGAACGAGAAGCTGGCCGCCCGATTGAGGGGCTTGCCGGGACCATTCCACGTGGTTGGTTTCACTCACGAAGTCCCGTATTATATGCAGATCTCCGATTTTATGATTGGTAAGCCCGGACCCGGAAGCATCAGCGAAGCCCTATCGAAACACTTGCCAGTGATCATCGAATGCAATGCGTGGACGCTGCCGCAGGAAGTCTACAACACGGTTTGGGTGAGGGAAAAGCAGGTCGGCATCGTGCTACCGAATTTCCTTGGGGTGGAAAGGGCTGTTCGCGAGATGGTGGCGAAGCTGGACGAATACCGCAACCATACGTTCACGATCGAGAATCGCGCCGTGTTCGAAATTCTAGATATACTGCAAAGCATTCTGGATCGATCTGAATGAAACGCACTGCTTTTTGTTTCGCCATCTCTGTCTCTCTGTTTGCGCAGGAAACGCCGCTGCTCACCTGGATGGAACGTATCGCACAGGAGCAACTTTCCGCGCGAACCAGGCACATTGAAGCCATCCGCAACCGCGCGGACGCGGAGAAGCGCAAGAGCGAGGTCCGGGCAAAAGTGCTGGAGCTGATCGGAGGGCTGCCGGACTATCGCGGGCCGCTGAACGCACACGTTACGCGCAAGCTGGAGCGACCGGGGTACGTGATCGAGAACCTCTGGTTTCAGAGTCTGCCGGGGCTCTTCGTGACGGCGAATCTGTACCGGCCCACTGCCGCCGGCAAGCATCCCGCCGTGCTGCTGCCGATGGGGCATTGGGAACAGGGGAAGGTTGCGGCACAGCGCATCGCCACGAATCTCGCGTTGAAAGGGTTCGTGGTTCTGGTATTCGATCCGATCGGGCAGGGTGAGCGCCTACAGGCCTACGATCAGCGCCTGCGCGATTCGATTGCGGGGGGATCCACCGAGCAGCACTTCCTGGCAGGGGCCCAGAGCTTGCTGGTTGGACAAAGCTTTGCGCGTTACCGCATCTGGGATGGCATGCGCGCTCTCGATTATCTTACGAGCCGGCCGGAGGTGGACGCGGACCGCATCGGATGCACGGGATGCTCAGGCGGCGGCACTCTCACGACATACATCTCCGCGCTGGATTCCCGGGTGAAAGTGGCCGCACCGCTTTGCTACATGCAGTCCTTCCGGACGCTGTTCCCGGGTCCTGTGGGCGATTCTGAGCAAAGTCTTGCGGGCTTCCTGTCGGCTGGATTGGACCAGCCGGATTACGTCGAGTTATTCGCCCCTAAGCCTTGGCTGATCGGATCGACCGAGAAGGATTTCTTCGTTCCGAAAGGCGCGCAGCAGGTGTATGAAGAAGCTCGCGGCTGGTACAAGCTGTACGACGCGGAGAGCAACGTCAAGTGGGTAGTGGGGCCTGGAGGGCACGGCACTCCATCGCAAATCCGCGAAGCCGTTTACGACTGGATGATTCGCTGGCTGCAAGGCGGACATGGTGAATCGAAGGAGACCAGCGTAGAACTGGTGGACGATGATTTGCTGCGCGTCACTACCGAGGGGCAGGTCACGTTCATGCCGGGCAGCCGCGATCTGTATGAAGTCATCCGGGAAACGCCGCGCCAGCCCGGGACACCCACGGAACTACAGAACGCGATTCGCGGCTGGATGAAGAGCGAGCCAGGTGTGGGGCCACAGACCAGGATCCTTACTCCCACAGGCTCGGCGGCTCACCCTGCTGTTGTGCTGGTTCAGGGCACCTCGAGGGAGCCGGAGCTTGCGAAGAAACTGGTGGCAGAGGGCCATCGCGTCATGATCGTGTGGCCGCGCGGCGTGCAGGAGCAGAAGCCGGTGTCCCAGATGTCCGGCAACTGGCTGGCGAATACACGCGCCATGCTGATCGGATACAATCTTCCGGCACTCCGGGCCGCAGATATCACGCGTGCGCTGGATGAGTTCGGAGAGAAGGAAGTGGCGGCCAGCGCGTCCGATGTGGCGGGCATCTGGCTCCTGCTGGCAGCCGCTGTCGACTCGCGCATACACACAGTGTGGCTGGATCGTACCCCGCACAGCTTCAAGGCTGCTTTCGATTCACCATTGAACCGGAACCTCTACGATGCGATCATTCCGGGATTCTACAAGAAGTGGGATATCCCAGATCTGCGGGCCGCGATGGGTTCGCGGAAACTCATCTGGACCGATCCTACGAACTGGACGCGCGCAGTGGTGCGGGTACCTGGAGATTTCCGTTACCACCTCCACGATGCCAATGAAGAGGTAACTTCGATACCGAAGGACTTCCTGCAGCAATAGTTAACTACGTGCTATTCTTCGCGTTGTGAACGATAGGCCTGCTGAGATCCTGCTGATTGAAGATAATCCCTCTGACGTACGACTGACAGAAGAGGCAATGCGCGACTTGCGCATCACAAACAAGCTGCATGTTGTTTCGAACGGAGAAGACGCCCTTTCCTTTCTCTTCCGGCGCGGCGCATATGCGCATGCACCCAAGCCCGATTTCGTTTTGCTTGACTGGAATCTGCCCGGTGTAGACGGCAGCGAAGTTCTGGAAATCATCCGCGGCGATGCGGAGCTCAAGTCGATCCCGGTGATTGTGCTGACCTCAAGCCATGAGCAAATCGACGTCGTAAAGGCTTATCATCTGCAGGCCAGCGCCTACATCACGAAGCCCGTCGATATGAGCGGCTTCATCACCATCATGGAGAGCTGCCCCTCACTGAAGATGTCGCTTGTGGTTTAGGCGCACACTACTTGCGCTTGATGCGGTAGTCCTCGACGAGCGGCATACGGATAATCCGGCACATTTCAAACAGTCGGGATCGCGCGCGCATGCCGACGCGATCCGCCAGCGTCACGCCGTACTCGACTTTGCCGCTGCTGCGATCGATGGGACTGATGCCCGCGTCGCCATCCTTCAGATTCGTCGTCGCGATCAGTGCCTTTTTGTGGTTACACCGGTACGTAATGATCGAAGTGACCGTGTCCTCTACCCAGTCCGTCACACGATGCGCGCCCAAGTCGTCCAGGAGCAATACCTCGGCTTCCATGGCGGACTGATAGGCCTCGCGGTCGCTGGTGTTCGAGGATTCGTTATAGCCCGCTTTGATGCTGTTCAGCAGGTTCTGATAGTCATAGAAAACGCCTTCAAATCCCCGCGCGATCAGGCGCTGCAGGGCCGCCACGGCCAGGTGCGTTTTGCCGGTGCCCGGATCGCCGATAAACAGAAGACCTGGCTTGTCGGTAGCCGGAAAATCACGAGTGTAGGTGCGCACCAGGTTCAGCACATGGGCCAGCGCGTTATGGGCTGTCGGATTATCGTGCGGAATACTGAATGTTTCCAGCGTGGCGTTCCGGTAGAGCGGCGGAATATTGGCATGCTCCAGCAACTGCGTGGAGCGCTGCTGCAGTCCGCAATGACAGCGCTCGGCACCGGAGATCCCGTTGCGCTCAGCGACAATCCAGCCGGAGCCGCCGCACTTGGGGCAATTCGGATCGGCCATTCCCTTATTCCACCACCGCGAGTACGTCGCCCGCGTTGACGGTGTCACCTTCCACTGCGGACACGGAAATTACTTTCCCTGCGCGCGTGGATTTCATCTCATTCTGCATCTTCATTGCTTCCACCACTACGATTCCCTGCCCCGGTTCGACTGCATCGCCTTCCTTCGCCAGCACCTTCACCACCTTACCCGGCATAGGCGCCGCCAGCGTCTGGCGTCCCTCGCCGCCTATGGAACCGCTATGGCGGCGCAGCTCCCGGGGATCGATGATTTCGACTGTGTGAGTAATGCCTCCAATCGAGATCTCCAATTCGCCCCGGCTCCGCATTACACGGGCCCGATAACTCTTCCCATTCAGCAGCACTGAGTAAACATCCGGCTCGGTTGGCAGGATCGACGCCGTACCGGTAGCGTCACGTTCCTCCACGCGGAAGAACCAGTCTTCGCTGTTTCGATGCATCTCTACGGTCAGTTTGTTGCCGTTCACGAAGACTTCACGACGCATTTTCGTTTTCCAGGGGCATCTCAAAGCGTACCAGACGATTGCGGAATCCTCGCGTGGCGATGGCACCGTAGAGCAAGCCGAATAACAGCCATCCCGTCCCGGTGAGTTTGGAGCTTACGCTTAGATTCCACCACAAATAGGCGCACACTGAGAAGCCAGCCAGAGGGACGATCAACGCCGGGATAGAACGATGTGCGGACCGCAGCCAGTAGTGCAGAAAGCACGAGATATTGACGCCCATAAAACCGATGAACGCGCCAAAGTTGAGCAGCTCAGCGCCGCGCTCGTAGGAGAGCAGGCGAGCTCCGGCAAAGCACAGGACGCCGATCAGAATCACGTTGCGGCTAGGAATGCGGCGGACTGGATGGAGATGGCCGAAGAAGGACCGGGGCAACACTCCATCGCGCCCCATTCCATACAGCATCCGGGCTCCCGCGAGCAGGCCTCCAGAACCGGAGCCGATACTGGCGACGACAAGGGTGAGGTTAACGGCGTGAAACAGGAGGGCTCCGCCCGCCCGGCCCGCGACGTGCACATAGGCGGTGTCTACATCGGGAAAGGCTAGATTCGAAGGCCAGACGAGTTGGGCGGCATAGACTTCCACTGCAGACAGAATGCCGATGACAAGGCATGTCAGGACAGAGCCGAGCAGGATGTTCCGGCGCGGATTCCGGACCTCTTCGGAAAGTGTCGAGATGCCGTCAAAGCCGATATAGGTGAGCACAGCGAGGGAAGAGCCGGACGAAATGGTCGCGATCGAGAAAGTCTGAGGGTCGTAAAACGGCTTTGTGTAGGAGACCGCGGGCTGGCCCAGGACATAACGAACCGTCGCGGCGATCATCCAGAACACCACGCAGCCCATTCCCAGTGCGAGTACCGTGTTTGTTCGAGCAGTGGCCTGGATGCCGCGCAGATTCAGCCAGGTAAACAGCACGGCGAAGAAAATCTGCCACCCGAGTTCCGGCACTTCGGGAAAGAAATTCAGCATGGCCTTGCTGCACCAGATCACACAGATCAATGGGTTTAGAACATAGTCCATCAGCATGCTCCAGCCGGTAAGAAACCCAAGCGCAGGATGGATCTCGCGGGACACGTACGTATAGGCGGACCCGGCGCTCGGGTACGCGGCTGCCATGCGGCCATAGCTGACAGCGGTAAACAACATCGCAACCATGGCAATCAGGACGGCCGTGACGACATGGCCGCGTGCCTGGTTCGCGACCACACCGTAGAGCGGCATTGGCGCAGTGGGCTGCACAAGGATGATGCCCATAATCACCAGATCGCGCAGGCGCAGCGAGCGCTGAAGCTGAGGCATGAAGGGTTATTGTGGCACGGCGGGGGGCCACGCATGGCCGCCGCCTGCGCTACTATTCGGTCAGGTGTCGAAGTTCTCTGAAAAGCTTCGCGGCGTGTTCGAACACGGCATGCGGCAGCAGGTCACTCTACTGGGCGTCGTCTTTTGCTTCACCACGGTGCTGATCGGTTTCGCCGCGTTTGTGTCAGCGAACAATCTGCTATTCCTGCTGCTGGCAGCGTTACTGGCGACCTTCCTCATCGCTGGATTCATCAGCCGATTGGGGCTGGCCGGACTGGAGTTGAACCTCGAGTTGCCGGAGCATATCTCCGCAAGGCGCAACGTCATCGGACATGTTCTACTCAAGAACGTGAAGCGGTGGACGCCTTCCTTCTCGATCGAGGTCTCCGGAGCACCGGAGAGTGGGTTGAGCGTCCCCATTTACATCCCGGTGATTCCCGGTGGGCAGACTTTCAGAGACCCCGTGCAGCTTTTGTTTCAAAAGCGCGGCCTTTACAAAGAAAACACTTTCTACTTGAGCACCCGGTTTCCGTTCGGGTTCACGAAACGCCGCGACCGGCTAAGGCTCGAGCAGGAGATTCTCGTGTACCCTTGCATCGATTCGCAAGCAGGCTTCGAAGACATGCTCTCCGAAGTCCTGGGCGAGCTGGAAGCGCGGCAGCGGGGCCGGGGAAATGACTTCTACCGCATCCGTCCCTATGAGGCACTGGAGAGCGCGCGCCATGTGGATTGGAAGGCGACAGCGCACACAGGCAACCTGCAGGTGCGGGAATTTGCGCGGGAACAGGATCAAACCGTAACCGTGTTTCTGGACCTGGAGGTTACAGACAAACAGTTGGCATGGTTTGAGAAAGCCATAGACTGCGCGGCATTCCTGGTCTGGAGGGTAACGCGAGGCGACACGGGGGTCCGTTTCGTGACCCAGCAGTTCGACCGAAAAATACCGGAAGAAGCGAGTGTCTATACTATCCTGAGGTATCTGGCTCTCGTCACTCCAGTGCGAGGTCTCGCTCCTCCTTATCTGAATGATGACCGCTCTATCCAAATTGCAATCAGCGCGGATGTTTCGCGTCTGGTTAAGTCCGGCTGGCATCCTCACAGGGTGCTTTCTGTGGATGATCTGTCCGCTGCATGCGCAGCGGACGGACCCGCCGCAGCCGCCGCCCGTGAAGACCTCAATCACAATCGTCGAAAAGGTGGAAGCGGAGGCTCCTGCGTCCATCACCATTCTTGACCAGCAGGACGTTCAGCAGCAGCCGGGAGTCAACCTGGATGATCGTCTAAGGGCGGTCCCGGGGTTCAGTCTTTTCCGCCGTTCTTCCAGCCTGGTTGCGAATCCGACCACGCAAGGAATCTCGCTCCGTGGATTGGGATCGAGCGGCGCAAGCCGCACACTGGTGCTTTGGGACGGGGTTCCTCTCAATGATCCGTTCGGAGGCTGGGTGTACTGGACGCGCATCGATCCGCAGGAATTGGAGCGAGTGGAAGTACTGCGAGGATCGTCGACCAGCGTCTTCGGTGACCGCGCGATGAGTGGGGCGATCGCTCTGTTCTCCAGGCCAGCCGAGCAGGATCGCATCTCACTCGGTTATGAGGGCGGCAACCTGAACTCACACATGGTGAGCGCTGGGTACTCACAGTTGTGGCGGCAGTTCGGCGGGTCGTTCTCCGGCCGCGCGTTTACGACAGATGGATATTTTACGGTACCAGCGGGCGCCCGCGGTCCCGTGGACCGCCCTGCAAATGTACAGTTCGTCACAGGGAATTTGAAACTAGACTGGCTTGGCGCACTAGACCGTTTGTCCGTGAAGCTGGACATCCTAGCCGAAGGACGGGAGAACGGCACCGTATTGACGGAGAATTCTACCGGGCTCGGCAATGTCTCCGCGAATTATGCACATGAGTGGAAGCGCGATACCTTGTCGGTACTGGCGTTTCACACGCGCGAACAGTATCACAGCACGTTTTCCTCGATTACAAACAACAGGAAGACCGAGCGCATCACCTACTGGCAGACCGTTCCTTCCACAGCAACCGGAGGAGCGGGCCTGTGGCGGCATTCGGGATCGGGTTGGAACGTAGTGGCGGGCGCGGATGCGCAACGTGTCGAAGGGACAAGTACGGACAAACTGGTCCCAAGCGGGTTGCGTGCCGGAGGCGGATCCCAATTGCAGCACGGCATTTTCGGCCAGACTGATTTTTCGTTGGGCCCGGTGAAGTTGTTTGCCGGTGCAAGGCATCAGTTCGCAGGACAGGATACGACGTTCTTCAGTCCCAGCGGAGGGTTTTCCATCGGATCGAGGCTGTGGCGGGCGAGGGGCTCCGTGTATCGAGCCTTCCGCGCACCCACGCTCAACGAGTTGTTTCGCGAGTTTCGAGTCGGCAACGCGGCGACATTGGCAAATCCGCGGCTCACACCGGAAAAGGTGTTTGGGGCTGAAGCGGGCGTGGACCTTGTAGGCGAGAGGACACGCGCCTCGTTTACGTTATACCGGCACGATCTCACCGACGTCATTACCAACGTGACCCTTTCGTCCACTCCCACGCTCATTACGCGCCAGAGGCAGAATGCGGCCGCGGCGCTGGCGCTCGGCGTGGAATTCAACTTGCGGCGGGACATAGGGCCGCTGCAGGCGGAAGTGGGATATCTTTTCGCTGAATCCCGATTCGCGAACGGATTGCGTATCCCTCAGGTACCGAAACACCAGGGATCCGCCCAATTGACCTATGCACGAAAGGGCACGCTGATCTCGGCTGGTGTACGGAGCTTCGGCATGCAGTTTGAAGACGATCTAAACATATTTCGACTCGGCGGGTACGCCACAGTGCAGATGTCGATCCGGCAGCAACTGCGCGGGGCGCTCTCGGCGTCACTGAACTTCGAGAATCTGCTGGATCGCGAGTATCTCGTCGGATTCAGCCCGACGCCGCTGATCGGGGCCCCGCGGTTGTGGCGCGCCGGACTACGCTGGCATTGAGATGCCCGGTCCTCGCCAGCGAGTGGCTCAGGCTTTCCGCTGACGTTCTATCTTGCACGAAATACTGGTAAACTGAGGCTACCCCCATGTTGTCGATCGTGGTGCCGATTCACAATGAAGAGCCGGCCATACTCCCGCTGTATGACCGCCTCACCCGAGTTCTAGAGACGCTGCAGCGTCCGTACGAAATGATCTTCGTTGACGATGCCTCAACGGATCGCAGTTTCGATTTACTTGCGAATCTGGTGGAGACCGACGTGCGCCTCAAGGTGATTCGCCTGCGGCGGAACTTCGGACAAACGGCGGCTTTATCTGCGGGTTTCGATGAGGCACAAGGCAGCATCATCATCTCGCTGGATGGGGACTTACAGCACGATCCGGGCGATATCCCGGCCCTGTTGGCAAAGATCGACGAAGGCTTTGACATCGCCAGCGGATGGCGCGCGAACCGGTTGGACAATGCGGTAACTCGCAAGATCCCATCGCGGATTGCCAACTGGTTGATGTACCAGGCGAGCGGCGTGAAATTGAGGGATTTCGGCACAACTTTCAAGGCCTACCGGGCGGAAATACTGAAGGACGTGAATCTCTACGGAGAACTGCACCGGTTCATTCCGGCACTGGCAAGCTTTTACGGAGCGCGCATAGCGGAAGTGCCCATCAAGAACTCACCGCGTGCAAGCGGAGGATCGCATTATGGATTGAGCCGCACCTTCCGCGTGTTCTTCGACATTATTACGATTAAGTTCCTACTGAAATACTTCACGCGGCCAATGCATTTCTTCGGAATGCTTGGATTGGCGGGCACCGGCTTAGGCGGTGCAATCCTCGGCTATCTCGCCATTTTCAAATTGCTCGGGAACGATATTGTGCTACAGCACGGACCACTGATGATTGCCGGGGCGCTGCTGTTCATCACCGGTGTGATGATGTTCTCGACAGGGCTGCTGGGTGAGGTTCTAATCCGTACCTATTTCGAAAGTCAGGGCCGCCGCATCTACGCGGTACGCGAGATTCGGACACGCCGCGAGCCGGCTGTGCGCGCCGACTGAGCGCGATGCTTTAGCGTGCTTTCGGCAAACTGGTGTAATCCACCATATGCACGATTAAGCCGTTCGCAGGCGTGTTCTTCGAATAGCCGGCGACTAATTGCTTCTTATATTCGCTTAGAAAGAAGTTGAAAAAGCGCGCGGTTCGATCTCCGACGATTTCGAGATCGGAATCTTCCATCGTCAGCTTGCCGAAGCGCAGAACCCCACCGCGGTGGTAGATGTACGACCGTGCCTTCCAGGGAGGTTGCAGCAAGGGCCGCGCGTGGCTGGAACCAAAGGTTTGAACAATTCGGCCGTCTTTCACCTCGACGCGCGTAACCTGGCCCAGCAGGTGCGGAGGCGGAGTCAGATTCCGCGGCTCCAGGATGACATCGTCACCTTCGAACTTCACTCCACGCCCAGCATTCTCATTCATCAGCTTCGATAGATCCGCTCCAAACAGGTGCAGTAATCCTTTGAAGGGCAGGTGCGCCGACCTGATTTTTTCCGCATGCAGCCGGATGTTCCCTTCAGGCGTAACGGAGAGCGGCCCTTCTATCTCGAACGGAAGATCGACGCCTTTGTGGATCGTCCCCTTCTGGCGCAGGCGCGTGCCGTTGACACTCACCTGCACATTCTTCACAGGAGATCCGGGATAAGCGAAGACATGCGAGTTGAGCAATGCGGTCAAACTCGCCACAGTAATCGCAACTTCGCCGGTGTAGATTTCAACAAGGAACGAGTTACTGTCATCGAATGTCACGGGCTGATCCTGCTTGGTTCGTTTGAGACGGCCTCTTAAACTCCGCACCTCCAGGTCAATATCGCGGGTCAAACGAAGGTCCACGTTGCGCATCTGAACCTCAACGGCGTCATTTCCAGGATGGCCTGCCGGCGCCGATACCGCTCCTGCTTCGGACTTCGGATGCGTCTGACCATCCAATAACCAGCCGAGCGCCACGCACAGACTCAGCACTCCAGCTACTGCATATCGACTCTCGAATCTCATACTTACCTGAAGGTCAGACGCTGCAGACAGACGAAGCCGCAGATTACCTGTGACGATTCTTCACAATGCTTTTACAACACCTTCACCAAGCGGTTCCTGCGAGCGGGATCTATACGGTTAAGCACAGAGAGAGGTGTCTCTTGAAGGAGACATGCAGTGAAGAATCTATTCACCCGAGCGACAACCAAGGGCAGCCGGCGATCCTTCTTTCAGGCGGGGTTAACGGCAGCCGGGCTATTGGCCGCAGATTCATACGCATTTGGCCAAGGCAGCATCACCTCCGGAGACGCTGCTATCTTGAGATTTCTGGCGGCCGCCGAAATCCTGGAAACGGATCTCTGGATTCAGTACAACGAACTCGGAGGAACTCAGGACAGCGAGGTTCCCGGGATTACGGGGGGAAGCAAAGCCTACATGAAGGCGCTTGCGAAGCTGGATGCCGACATGTCTCAGTACATCCACGACAATACCGAGGATGAACTGACACATCACACGTTCCTCAACGCGTACTTAGCCTCAAAAGGCGCAGCCACTATCAATCTCGATTCGTTCCGGACGCTGCCGAGTAGCAGGGCAACGGGAGCCCGGCAGATCGGGCGGCTCACGAACCTGATGCAACTCACCGTAGACACGAGTTGGTGGACTCGTTACCGCAGCCGCGCCAACAATCCCGATCTCGATCCCGGCTTCGAATTTCCGCAAGCCGTTCCGAGCCTGAGCGTAGGGCAGCATCCCGCCATACCCAGAAGTGACGATGATCTGACTCCGACGCACCACATTCAAGCCATCGCGAACACTGCGGCCTTTCATTTCGCGTTTATTGAGCAAGGCGGGAATAGTCTTTATCCCTCCCTCGCGCAACGAGTGACAAGCGTCGAAGTTCTGCGTATCCTGCTCAGCATCGGTCCAACTGAGACCATGCACTTTCAGACCTGGCACGATAAGGCCGGCAACGCGATTCCGCTGACAGATCCGACCGATAAGAGCCTGGTTTTCCCCGATTTGAACAAGGCTCCGTTCGGCGGAGAGGACTTTCAAACGAACCTGATCATGCCGGAACCGTGTCCGTTCCTCAGCCGGAGCCTTCCCGTATGTTCGATCATCCGTCCGACAGCCACGCACGGGGCTGCTATGGGAGCCGCGAGGGCGCTCACCAATGACGGGCTATTCATTGGGCAGCCACCGGCTTTCTTCGAACTCCTGATGGACCTAGCTTCGGCCGCGGACGCGGCCACACGCCAATAATTTGCAGGTAAGATGGGCCTAGCCGCCCGTCCTGCCTCTCGCAATTACGATTACCTTCCGACGGCGCTCTGCTCCGCGACGTTCGGTTCCAGCAGCGTCGCTCGCCGCCAGTAGTCCTCGAAGAGGCCCTTCATAGCCTCGGCGAAGCCGCTGTGTTCAAAGAGCAAGGATGTCCAGGACGGCTTCGTAATCACAGGATCGAGCAGAGCCACCATGCCGTGAGAGCCATCAAAGAGCGCCAGCTTCATCGGCAGCGAAGGAACCTGGCATACTTCAATGCCGTTCGCCTTGTACTCTTCCATGCGCTGGCGATGTTCTTCGTCCATCGCTCCGCTCTCAAACAGCAGGCGGCACCTTACACCACGCGCCTTGGCTTGTTTGACGAGTTGCTCGTCGAGCGGATCCACTGCATACGGCGGACGCGAGAACTCCAGGTACTCGTTTTGCACCTCAGCGAGCATCTTTCTGTACTGCGATGCCGTCTGGCTGGGTTCGCTGACAATCCGAAGATAGTCGAGGGTTCCGCGGCCCCCCTGCCCTTCCGAATAGGCGATGTTCAGGTCCTCAACAAGGCCACTGGCAAAACGAGCCTGCTCGGTGATCTCCTGCTGCATCAGTTCGGAACGGCGCGCCAGGTACGCGGGAATCGCCAAGGTGGGCTCGACAGCGGAGAACAGCTTTGTCTTCTCCTGGATCACTTGCGCGAAGCCCTTTTCGATCAGGCTGTCCAGCACCTCATAGATCTTCTGGCGAGGTACATGAGAACGCGCCGCCAGCTCGAGCGCTTTAAACCGTGGGTGTCCAACGAGCACCAAATACGAACGAGCCTCGTACGCATTCAGTCCAATCTGCTGTAGCCGCCGCCAGAAGCGTTGGAAATCCATCTCCTGTAATTCTTTGCTCATCTGATTAGCTGGACATAACGTATCACACGAATCGCCAGCGTGGTAGCTCAAAAGGAGTACAAAGAGCGAGTGCTACAATCGCGGGTGACGGAGGAGAAGGATTGAGCATGACGCTGGGTAAGTTGCGAAACAGCGAGTTCTCCGAAAAGAAGTTGGCCCGCAGGAGTGTGAAGGACGAATTGCGAGGCAACCTGATCGAACGCCTCCGCACCGGCGAAACATTGTTCCCCGGCATCGTCGGTTACGAAGACAGCGTGACGCCACACATTATCAACGCTGTCCTGTCGCGCCATAATTTCATTCTGCTGGGCCTGCGCGGGCAGGCCAAGACAAAGATCATACGCCAACTTGTGACGCTTCTCGACGAGAAGACGCCCTATATAGAAGGCTGTGAAATCAAAGACAATCCGTATCATCCCATTTGCCGGCGATGCCGCGAACTGGTGGCCGAGATGGGCGATGAGACGCCAATCGCATTCCTGACGCGCGACGAGCGCTATGTCGAGAAACTGGCTACGCCGGACGTTACGATTGCCGACATGATAGGCGATATCGACCCCATTAAAGCAGCCCGCCGGGGTCAAAATATTTCCGACGAACTCACCGTACATTACGGCCTTCTGCCTCGCGCAAACCGCGGCATTTTTGCCGTTAACGAACTGCCGGATCTTGCAGGGAAGATCCAGGTGGGTCTGTTCAACATCATGCAGGAAGGCGATGTGCAGATAAAGGGTTACCCCGTTCGTCTTCCCCTGGACGTGATGCTCGTCTTCACGGCGAATCCGGAAGACTACACGGCTCGCGGCAAAATCATCACTCCTCTGAAAGACCGCATCGGCAGCGAGATCCGCACACACTACCCGATGGTGGTAGACCAGGGTATCGCGATCACTGCCCAGGAAGCCTGGACGCGGCGCGATTCCGCGCTCCAGATCGAGATTCCGAAGTATATCCGCGAGATTATCGAGCAGATTGCGTTCCTCGCACGCGAGGACAAACGGATCGATAAACGTTCCGGCGTCTCTCAAAGGCTTCCCATTTCCGTCCTGGAGAACGTCATATCGAACGCCGAGCGCCGTGCGCTCCGTGCTGCCGAAGACGTCGCAGTGCCGCGCGTGCTGGACATCTACGCGGCACTGCCGTCTATCACGGGGAAGCTGGAACTGGAGTACGAAGGCGAGCTGAAGGGTGGCGATTTCGTGGCTCGCGAGTTGATTCGGACGGCCGTGGGCAAGGTTTACACATCTTACTTCGATGGCGTGAACATGAACGGAATCGTACGCTGGTTTGAAATGGGCGGCGGTCTCCGGCTTGACGAGAACGTCGCGTCCACGGACATGGTTCAGGAACTGAACGCGATTCAGGGCCTGCTGGAGAAGGTGGATAAGCTCGGGCTCGGCGAGAATGAGTCCGATGCCCTCCGGGCATCTGCCGGCGAGTTCATCCTCGAGGGGCTTTACGCGCACCGCCGGATCAGCCGTAATGAAGAGCGCGGCTACATTGCGGGCGAGCGGCAGGCGAAACGCGAGACTGGTCCGGATCCGGAAGATATCCGGCGCGCAAGGCGGCAGTACAACTAGAGGTTTTTTCTTGAAGTGGATCAACTACTCGAAGTACACGGGTGACGATTTCGGCATCGACGCCGAAGATCTGCTCAAAGCGCTCTCCGAGTTCTTCCTGCAGAGCGGATTCGACCGCCAGTTCATGGAGTTCACCCAGTTCAACCAGCAAACGCTGGAAGACCTGAAAGAAGCGATCGAACGCGCGTTGCGGGAAGGCCGCCTATTCGACGATCAACGCATACAGCAGGCGATGGAAGAGCTCCAGCAAATGTCCGAGGAGCAGGTCCAGCAGCTTGTTGACCGTTTGGTACAGAAGCTCGCACAGGAGGGCTACGTTAACGTAGAAGACCGGCCCAGCGGCGGACAGGGCAACCAGCCCCAGGACGTCAAGGTCGAAGTCACGGATAAGTCCATCGACTTCTTCGGCTTCAAGACATTGAAGGATCTGCTGGCGGGACTGGGAAAATCCAGTTTCGGCGCCCACGACACGCGCGAGATGGCCACAGGCGTGGAATCGAGCGGGTCGTCCAAACAATATGAGTTTGGCGACACGCTCAATCTGGATGTCAGCGAGACCCTATTCTCCGCCATGAAGCGGGAAGGCGTGCAGGTGCCGCTGAACCTCGATTATCCGGATCTATACGTGCACCAGTCGGAATACCAGAGCTCCTGCGCGACGGTGCTGATGCTCGATTGCAGCCACAGCATGATCCTGTATGGCGAAGATCGCTTCACTCCTGCAAAGAAGGTAGCCCTGGCGCTATCCCACCTGATTCGCACACAATATCCTGGCGACAGTCTGCGCCTTGTGCTCTTCCATGATTCAGCCGAGGAGATGCGCTTGTCCGAGTTGGCTCGTGTGCAGGTGGGTCCTTATTACACCAATACGCGCGATGGCCTGATCCTGGCCCAGCGTCTGCTGAACCTTGAGAAGAAGGACATGAAACAGATCATCATGATCACGGACGGAAAGCCTTCGGCTCTGACGCTGGAGGATGGGCGTGTTTACAAGAACGCGTTCGGTCTGGATCCGCTGGTGATCAGCAAAACGCTCGAAGAAGTGGCCCGCTGCAAAAAGCAAGGAATTCTGATCAACACCTTCATGCTCGCAAGCGACTACGGGCTCGTGCAGTTTATCCAGAAGGTAACCGAATTGTGCAAGGGTAAGGCGTATTTCTCCACGCCATACACGCTCGGGCAATACCTTCTGATGGACTACATGAATCGTAAGACGCGAACGGTGCACTAACTGTCACTGGCGGCGTTGCCAGAAAACGTAACAATCCAGGGCCGGGAAACCTGCACTCCGGTCGAACTCGGACCGGAATGCCGAAGAATCCCTACACGTCTGCACCGTAGCGAACGCGCCCTCTTTAATTCGTTGAACAAACACCGGTTCCGGTAGCAGGTGCAACCGCCGCGCACGCGCTTCGGCAAACTCGAGCTTACGGGCATCCGCCAGTTCCATCCCGGGCGGCGGCAAACGACGGGTAACAAAGTACACATGCTCGTCCGCGGCTAACGGAGCACCGCGCGGCGTCACTTCGTCTACTTTTCGCCCGATCTCCTCGACATCAGACCACCTCCAGTCGTCACGATCCTCATACAGAGTCTTCGTAAGTCCGAGGATGACGAACAAGGCCAGGGCGGCTACCCGCCTGGGGCGGTCTAATACCGGAGCGGCAAGAATACAAAGGAACGGGACCACGAACAGGTAATAGCGCGTAAACGTGGGCCGTGCAGTGGAGATATGAACAGTCAACGCAACCGCCAGCCAGAAGCACAATAGCGATTCGGGCCGGCGTTTGTCTTCGGAACGCGACGTAACACCCAGTCCCACCGCCGCCAGAATCATCAGCACCAACGCATGCGACGAATCGACCCATGAGAAATACACCCCTATATTGTTTTGAGTGGCTGTGCCCCACCGCACGCCCCGATAGAGAAAGTTGTATTCGAAAATCCCAAACCACACATTGACCGGATCTTTCAGCGCGAGCACGAGCAGTGGCAATGAACTCACAATCACCCCGGCCAGGAAGGCTCCCGTCTTGCCAGCGCCCTGCCGCAGGAACCAGACCAACAGCACGGCCACGACGGGCGCGGTTAGCAGGGAAGCGTTCGCCGAGGCTCCCGCGAGCAGCCCCGCGGCCAGGGGCGCCAGCAAAGATCGTGTCTCCTCAGACCGGACGGCGAAGCGGAAGGCTCCCACGGTCAACAGCAGACAAAGCCCGTACGCCTGCCCAACAGTTCCAAATTGGACGATCAGCACGTTCCCACCCATCAAGGCAGTCACACCGAAAGCCGCGACAGGGGAGAAGCGGGACCGCACGTAGTCCGCTGTGAGGAAGATAGCTCCGGCGGCCCACAGCGCAGCGACGGCATGGACGGTTCGCCATGTATCGCCGAAGATCTTCATCCAGAGAGCGTTCCAGAACGAATTAAGGGGCGTCTGGGAAAACACGAAGTCGATGTAAGGCAGCTTGCCCCGAAGGATCAACTGCGCGCAAAGAACGTGAAACCCCTCATCCCAGGCGAAGGCGTTGGTTTGTGAATACAGCACGAGACCCGCACCTACGGCGAGTAAGAGAACCAGAAGACACGCATCCATTTTGCGAGCACGCCCTCCAGGGTCCAGACCACTTGTCACTGCCCTCAGTTTAATGGGAGCCGGCGGCGGATTTCTCCACAGCATTCTCGCCGAAACACACCATAGATCACTCGTGTTGGGGCTTTTGACTCAACGCATTTCGTCCCAAACTGCACAAAATCTAAGCGAAACAGCACTGGCCTCCCAGTTGCACCTCAAGTTGTTCCATATCGCGTTGTCTGGAGAACTCTGAGGATCCATGCCGAGAAAAAAGGTCACAATCGACGGAAATGAAGCCGCGGCGTACGTTGCTCATCAGACGAATGAAGTGATCGCCATCTACCCCATCACTCCTTCCTCTCCAATGGGTGAGTGGTCCGATCAATGGACGTCCGAGGGCAAGCAGAACATCTGGGGTACACTCCCCTCCGTGATTGAGATGCAGAGCGAAGGCGGAGCCGCAGGAGCCGTACACGGATCCCTGCAAGCCGGCGCGCTCACCACCACCTTCACTTCGTCCCAGGGACTTCTGTTGATGATCCCGAACATGTACAAGATAGCGGGTGAGTTGACACCCACGGTGATGCATGTCGCCGCCCGTGCTATTGCTGCGCAGGCACTTTCGATCTTTGGCGATCACCAGGACGTCATGGCCGTGCGGCAAACCGGCTTCGCGATGCTCGCCTCCGATTCCGTGCAGCAGGTGATGGACAACGCGCTGATCGCCCAGGCTGCGACACTGGAATGCCGCGTTCCCTTCCTCCATTTTTTTGACGGCTTCCGCACGTCTCACGAGGTAGCCACCGTCGAGCAGCTCTCGCGGGAAGACATGCGCGCCATGATTCCGGCCGATCTGGTCCGCCAGCATCGCGCCCGCGCGCTCTCTCCCGATCATCCTGTCCTGCGCGGTACGGCTCAGAATCCCGACGTCTACTTCCAGGGCCGCGAGACCGTGAACCGTTTCTACGATGCGTGTCCGGAGATCGTGGCGCGCGTGATGGATAAGTTCGCCACTCTCACCGGCCGCCGCTATCACCTGTTTGATTACTTTGGCGCTCCGGACGCCGAGCGCGTCATCGTGATGATGGGCTCGGGCGTACCCACAGTTCAGGAGTGCATCGGTGCGATGAACGCCGCCGGTGAAAAGGTCGGCATCGTCGCGGTGCACCTCTTCCGTCCGTTCTCTGTGGATTCGTTCATCCGTGCGCTGCCTTCTTCGGTCCGCTCCATAGCGGTGCTTGATCGGACAAAAGAGCCAGGCTCCGCAGGCGAACCGCTGTACCAGGATGTTCTTACCGCGTTGGCGGAAACGGGCCGCCAGACCAGCAAGGTAATCGGCGGCCGTTACGGACTCGGCAGCAAGGAATTCACGCCCGCCATGGTGAAGGCGGTCTACGACGAACTGGCGAAGCCGCACCCCCGGAACCATTTCGTCGTGGGAATCGACGACGACGTAACACACCGCAGCCTCGCCTATGACCCTTCGTACTCAACAGAAAATCCGAGAACGGTTCGCGCCGTATTCTTCGGTCTGGGGGCGGATGGCACTGTCGGCGCGAACAAGAACAGCATCAAGATCATCGGTGAAGAAGCCGGTCTGAACGCGCAAGGCTATTTCGTTTACGACTCCAAGAAGTCCGGTAGCGTAACCGTCTCGCACCTCAGGTTCGGGCCCGACCCCATCGGGTCCGCCTATCTGATCGACAAGGCGAATTTTGTCGCCTGCCACCAGTTCACGTTTCTCGAAAGGTTGGATATGCTGAGCGCGGCTCAGCCCGGCGCAACGTTTCTCCTCAACAGTCCATTCGGCCCTGACGAGATTTGGGATAACCTGCCCTTGAACGCACAACAGCAGATCATCTCCAAAAAGCTCAAGTTTTACGTCGTTGATGCATACAAGGTCGCGAAGGAGACCGGCATGGGCCTGCGCATCAACACCATCATGCAGACCTGCTTCTTCCAACTGAGTGGCGTACTGCCGCAGGAAGAAGCAATCGCGTCTATTAAGAAGGCGATCACCAAGACCTACGGGAAGCGCGGCGAATCGGTCGTGCAAAAGAATATTGCAGCCGTGGATGGCACACTCGCCAACCTGCATGAAGTGAATGTGCCCGCTCAGGTCACGAGCCGCTTTGACCTACGGCCTCCGGTTCCTTCCGAAGCGCCTGAATTTGTACAGGATGTGCTGGGGCCGATCATCGCCGGCCGTGGCGATTCCCTGCCCGTCAGCGCTCTGCCCATCGACGGAACTTTCCCGACTGCAACAGCAATGTGGGAAAAGCGGAATATCGCGCTCGAGATTCCAGTTTGGGATGAGAAGCTCTGCATCCAGTGCGGCAAGTGCGTCCTGGTGTGCCCTCACGCTGTGATTCGCGCCAAGATGGTCACGGTCATGGATCTCAACGGCGCGCCCCCGGCGTTCAAACATGCCGAGGCCAGGTGGAAAGGTCTTCAGGACCGGCGCTATCTCTTGCAAGTCTCGCCCGAAGATTGCACGGGATGCGAACTGTGCGTCGAGGTCTGCCCCGCCAAGGACAAAACAAATCCGAAACACAAAGCCCTCGACATGGCGCCGCAACCGCCACTCCGGGAACAGGAGAGGACGAACTGGGAGTACTTCCTCAAAATGCCGGAGGCCGATCGCAGCGGTCTCAATCACTCCCAGGTAAAGGACGTCCAGCTACTGCAGCCTCTGTTCGAGTTCTCGGGTGCCTGCTCGGGCTGCGGCGAGACTCCGTATATCAAACTCTTGACGCAACTGTACGGAGACCGCGCATACGTCGCGAACGCGACCGGCTGCTCCTCCATTTATGGAGGCAACCTGCCGACGACTCCCTACACCAAGAATCGCTTTGGACGAGGCCCCACCTGGTCGAACTCTCTGTTTGAAGACAACGCCGAGTTCGGGCTCGGCATGCGTCTTTCCATCGACAAGCAGACGCAATATGCACGCGAACTGGTCGAGCGGCTCGCGCTCCAGATTCCGGATGGGCTGTCGGATAGGATCCTGCAGAATCCGCAAGAGACTGAGGCCGAAATCGAGAAACAGCGCGAGTCGGTGGAGATCCTGAAGCAGGCTCTGGCAGACCGCGGCGACGCTCCCGCTCGTGACCTGGTGGCGATCGCTGACACGCTGGTAAAGAAGTCCGTCTGGTTAGTGGGTGGGGACGGCTGGGCATACGATATCGGCTACGGTGGGTTGGATCATGTGATCTCCACGGGCCGGAACGTGAACATTCTGATTCTTGACACCGAGGTCTATTCGAACACCGGCGGACAAGCCTCAAAGTCCACGCCGCGCGGCGCAGTGGCGAAGTTCGCTGCCGGTGGTAAAGCAGCGGGCAAGAAAGACCTCGCGATGATGGCCGTGGCATACGGCAACGTATATGTGGCGCGCATCGCGATGGGGGCTAATGATACTCAGACGATCAAGGCCTTTCAGGAAGCGGAGAGCTACAACGGGCCGAGCGTCATCATCGCCTATAGCCATTGCATCGCACACGGGTATGATATGGCTCACGGGCTCGATCAGCAGAAGAATGCAGTCCTGAGCGGCTACTGGCCACTGTTCCGCTTCGATCCTCGGCTTGTAGGAACCGAAAAAGGTCCGTTCCAACTGGATTCCAGACCGCCCACGCTGCCGCTCGAGAAATACATTTACAACGAAGGCCGATACTCGATGCTGGTGCATAGCGCGCCCGAAGCCGCCGCACGGTTACTCAAGGACGCCGAAGAGGATGTGCGTCATCGCTGGAAACTGTATGAATACTGGTCCACGATGAAGTTCGGGCCGGATGCCGCACAGGTGGCGGCGGCAGCGACGAAACCCGCTGCTCAGGAGGTGCACGCATGATCGACCTGACTACGAGTTATTTGGGATTCCGGCTCCGTAGCCCCCTGGTCGCTTCCTCCTCGCCGTTGTGCAAGGACATCGGTAAGCTCCAGCAGATCGAGGATGCCGGAGCGGGGGCGGTTGTGCTGCACTCTCTTTTCGAAGAGCAGATCGTATTGGAGGGCAACGCGCTCGACCGTTTCCTCACGGAAGGCTCTGACAGCCACGCCGAGGCCCTGAGTTACTTTCCAGACCTGCAGTCCTACAACATAGGGCCTGACGGCTATCTTCGTCATATCGAGCATGCGAAAAGGGTGCTGAATATTCCCTTGATCGCCAGCTTGAACGGCATCTCGACCGGCGGATGGGTGAAGTACGCGAAGTTGATCGAACAAGCCGGCGCCGATGCTCTGGAACTGAACATCTATTTCCTCCCGACCCGGGCGGACCTGTCGGCGGGGGAACTGGAGAAGAGCTACGTAGAACTCGCGCGGGACATACGCTCACAAGTGACGATCCCGGTCGCGGTGAAACTGGGGCCCTTCTTCACAGCCTTCGCCGACTTCGCCCGGCGGCTCGACCAGACAGGCGTCAACGCGCTGGTGATCTTCAACCGGTTCTACCAGCCGGACTTCAATCTCGAAACGCTCGAGGTAGAGCCGAGCTTGCATCTTTCGACGCGCGACGATCTCCGCCTGCGGCTGCACTGGACGGCTCTGCTGTTCGGCATTCTCAAAGCACAACTGGCGATAACCGGCGGTATTAACTCGGCTGAGGACGCCGTTAAAGGGATCATGGCCGGGGCACAAGTGGTGATGACGACGTCCGCGCTGCTGCGCTACGGAATCGGCTACCTCGCCGCTCTGGAGGCAAACCTACGCGAGTGGATGCAGGAGCACGAGTACGATTCTATAGACCAGATGCGCGGAGCGATGAGCGCGGCACGTGTTGCCGAGCCTGCCGCGTTCGCTCGTGCAAACTACATAAAAGTGCTCTCGGGCTATACTTTGAGCTCGCGGGCCCATACCTGATTCACAACCGGGAGGCGCACTCCTGGCCTCCATCCCGGATAGCCGCGACCGCTCTGCTAGGCTTGTAGATTCAATGCGGCGGGGGATTGTGGCGGTGGTGTTGCTGCTGGCGCTCGGGCCCGCTGCGTTTCTGGCGTGGCGATTCCGGGCAATGCCCCAGCTCGGGCTTCATCATGATGATGCGCTCTATTGGGTCGGAGCGCAGTCGGTCGCGCACGGCTCCTATCGCATCGAGAGCCTCCCCGGCTCGCCTTTCCAAACCAAGTATCCGCCGCTCTACTCTGTCCTGCTCAGCCCGGCGGCACCCGGCAATCTTCAACTCGGCCTGCTCCTGAACTGGCTGATGCTCCCTTTTTTCCTCGTGCTGTCCTACAAGCTCTTCAGCCAGTACGGCTTCCCTGAGTGGCAGCGCGTCCTGCTCTGCACATGGATCGCGACGGCCCCCATGACCATGGTCCTCAGCACCACGTTCATGACAGAGATACTCTTCACGTCCCTGCTTGTTGCCGTCTTTGTCTATAAAGACCGGCCGCTCCTCTCCGGACTGCTCGGAGCAGCAGCCCTTCTCACCCGATCCGTCGCTCTCCCACTCTTGTTGACGGTATCCCTGAGACGGAGACCCGCGCGATTCGCCGCTCCTCTGCTGATCGCTGCAGCCGGCTGGCAGATCTGGACGCACCAGCACGCCAGCTCCGGTACCGACCTGGTAACGCTCTATTACACGAACTACCTCGGCTTCCATCTCAAGCACGTTCACCCCGGAACTCTTCTGCGTCTGTTGTGGGTAAATCTCGACGGCGCCCTCACCGGCACGGGCCGTCTGCTCTGGCCAAATCTAAGTGAGGATCCGCTCTCCGTGCAACTCGCGCGACTCGTCACCATCGGGTCGATCGCAGGTATCATCCGCCTCGCCCGCGCCAAACGCCAATGGGACTACCCGATCTACGCAGCCGGCCTCAGCCTCATGCTGCTGTTCTGGCACTATCCACCCAGCCCGCGCTTCGTGTACCCGATGTTCCCCATCCTGGCGGCCGGTCTCCTTACCGAAGCCATATACATCACGGAGATGGCCCGCCAGAACTGGCTCAAGGCGAGTCGTGGAGACCGCGCCGGAATTGCCGCCGTCTGTATTGTCCTCCTCTGCTTCGCGGGCTCTTTCGTCTGGTTTCAGTACCAAGGCGATGCCGTTCTGATCCCGGACATATACAACGAACGCCGCACCTTCGCGGGCTACAACCAGGCGGCTTATGATTGGATCCACGAGCACACACCGGCCGATGCCACGTTCCTGGCCTACGACGACGTGCTGCTCTATCTGCACACGGGCCGCAAGGCGGTGAACCGTCCGACCCCGCCGGATCTGCAATATATGGCCGATAACAATGGGATCCGCCACCACCTGGAAGGCACACCGGCATTTTTGAAGAAGTCTGGAATCGACTACGTGCTGGTAACGGACTCAGATTATTTCAGAGATCTGCACAGCGATGCTATCGTGACTTTGCGCAGGTCTCTGGAAGAGAGTGGCGAGTTCACACTCGCTTTCGAAGGAAAAGGCTTCCGAATATACAGCAGAAAGAAAAATTAGCGGCCGCGGCCTGAATTGGTTCCGCCTCGCCCCGCACCGGCATCGCCGCCACTTCCGCCCCGCCCTGCAGCACCCGGAGAAACCGCCGCGCCATTACCGGCGCTTGGAGCAGGCGAAAACACATCCGAACTGCGAGGTGCCGTCGTGTATCCATAGCTCGGGTTGTAGCCGACTGAGCGGTCGATCGTCGATGCGTTATAAGATGGCGCGAACCCTCCGCTACCGCCGTAGTTGTTGTAATACGACTGGTACACTCGCTCTACTGCCCGCGGCGAGTAGAAGTAATATCCAAACGGGCTGTAGTACATGCCGTTGCCCGGAATAAACGTAAACATGCCGAAGTACGGATTCCAACGCCAGGAACTGCCCATTCCGCTGGAGTATCCGGAATCGCGCAACGTTTTCGCAGCCGATAAATTCGCCACGGAGATCGAGGCGGCCCGCCGCGCAGCCCAGCGATAAAAGCTATCGCCCAGCCGGCTGTCGAACTTCTGCGGTGAGCCGGTCACACCCGCGAGCTGCGTCATGTGGGATTCCTTCACGGTCAGGGTCTCGCCGCCACGGACGACGATCGCCTCACCCTTATACACGCGCAGTTCCGCCGCCTCGGCATCCAGCCGGTACATGCCGGCCTTGTGCAACTCCACAGTTGCATCCTTAAACGCGACGGTCAGGTTATTGTCCTTGCCCAATTCCGCCACTTCCACGATCGCCACGCCATTTAGCATTTCGATGCGCGTGTCAATGAGGCGCTTGTCGATCATCTTGAATGAGCTACTCTCGGCTAGCCGCAGGAAAGTGCCCGGGTTCAGCAAAATCTCGGCCCGTCCTTCGGCAGACGTCCGAAACACCTGGCCTTCCTTGATTTCAGGGAAAAGGTTGTACTTGATTTCTACAGGCGTGCCGTCCAGGAAAACCTCTCCCTCAACGTAATGCACCATACCGGATTTCGCAGAGATGATGTTTTGTGCGTGGACAGTGGCGCCCAGCAACCCCATCGCGGAGACCAACATTGCAAACCGCCGCAGATTCAACATGACGGACACTCCCGCTTCGAGTATATACTGCCACGCGCTAAGACGTGTAACAATCTTGGCCGGGTACAGTGAACCTTAAGAATTGTAAATTCGGCGGACAATGTCCGGATGCCAGCCCAGCGCCGAGCCGTACAGAAAGAACGCCACAATGAGAAGCGGCTGGGATCCGTAGGTCGCCAGCAGCGGAGCGAACTTCTTCCACAGGATGCCGTAGCTCAGCAGATACCACACGAGAGCCACCCCTAAGCCGAACAGCCTGCCTCCAGGAGTGATCACTCCAGCCAACGCGCCGATTGCCCCAGCCAATACCAGCAAAAACGAACATCCGGCGAGAGTTACCATTCCGGCCCCGTTCCGCACCGCTGTATAAGGATAGTAGTGCGATGCGAACAGATTGAGGTTCGTCCACCAGGGCTCACCAATGAGCGGGGTGCTCAGAGCGAGCCAGAGGATCATCAGGATGCCGCCGATGACGCCGATCTCGACGCCGGCAATGGCGTGCCAGCTCTTGCGTCGCAGCCAGGTATCCCCGAGTCCCTCCATTCCTTCAGCGTACCAGGGTATGTGCCTCCGCTGTGTAAAGAAGCGAATATACCGCTACACTTTGAGATACATTGGGTTTAAACAAAAAAACTATGTTCCGCAAACTGGGTGTGTTTGTGTGTGTGATTTCGCTGCCGCTGGCAGCTCAGGCGCCTCCGACCGGTCCCGTTGTGCCTCCACGCGGGGTAATCAATGCCTTCACGCAGCAGCCCGCGCCGAGTATGGTCGCGCCGGGCGGTCTCATTTGGATCCAAGGACTGAATCTCGGCCCCGCCGGCGGTTTGAAGGCGACAAACATTCCGTGGCCCGTGAAATTAGGTGACATTGAAGTGCTGGTCAACGATCGCCCTTCGCCCGTCGGGTCCATCAGCCCCGGAACCATTGTCGCCCAAGTACCCGTTGAGACCGCCGCCGGACTGGCCGACGTAGTCGTACGAATGAACGGAGCAACCAGCCGGCCCGCCCGGATCCAGGTGGTCACACCGAACGTTCCCTCCCTCCGCACCGCAGACAATAGCGGCTACGGCGATGCAGCCGGCATCGGCGACACGAAGCTCAGCCTCTCCGTTTCCGGCTTGGGAGTAACCGATCCCCAAGTGAACTCAGGCGAAGCCGGCTCCGCGGACACTCCCGTTATTCCGAAGGCACAGGTCCGCGCTTATGTCGGTGGCCTGCCCGCCAACACAACGGCAGTCCTTTCGCCCGATCGGGTCGGCGAGTTTGACGTCAAAATAGACGTTCCAACCGGTGCCACTCCGGGCGACATCATCACGGTGCTTGCAGGAAACCGAGCCGCCAATCAGGTGACCTGGAAACGAACCAGCGCTGCGGACGTGTCCTATCTTCCGTTACCGGACGGAACGCCGGACATCCGCAGCATTGAAAGCACGGACCTCCGCGGCATGTACGTCGTTGCCACGGGTGCCCGGGATGACAACGGGTGCTACGCGGCGTGGACGTTCGACATGGCGAAGAAATCAGTAGCCCAGGCCGATCCGTGCCTCACGGCCGCAAATCGCAACGCGATCTCACCTGTTGTGTCGGCCACCAACACTTCTACTCTCGCCGCGTTCATCGGTCCTGCCCCCGCAGATGCCACGGCTGGCATCAGCACACAGGTGAAACTCCTGAGTCCGGTCATGGATCCGCTCACGGTACAACTGCCCGCCGCAGCCAGCCTCCTCGCTTCCGCGGCAGGGAACCTGATTGCCGTCCTGCCCGGCACACCACCTAGCGCCGTCAGCATAGATACCGACACCGGTGATGTTCAACCGGTGTCCAACGCAAACATCGGCGGCTTCGGCGGGGGAGGCGGAGCCGGTAATGTCCCCGGAGTGCTGCAGATCGATCTCGGCAACGGCATCAACAACGTCGTGTCCACGCGTATGCAATTGGCGCAAGGGACATCCGCTGTAGTAGTCGTGGATGATGTAAGCACCCCAACGGCCGCCAAAGTAGCACTCGTGAACAATCAGAACCAGGTTGCAGCCACGATGGCTTTCCCGGATGGCTGGTTGCCCGTCATGAATCCGGATGCTCCTGCTCAGACGGGCCCCGGAGGATTCGGCGGCAATGGCGGAGGTATACCGGCGGCTTTTCGCGCTGTGGGAAAGACGACAACGCTGTTCGATTCGCAGACTCGCGTGTATTACGTGCTCGGCCGAAAGACAGATGATTCGAAACAAGGATTCGTCGCCTTTTCGCTCGACAACACGCCAGCTTCGGTTCGCGAATTGCCGGCCGGATGGTTCGCCGCCTCGTGCACCACGAATGTGCGGGTGTTGCAGTTGACCCTTTCCCGCCAGATCGCCATCTTCGGCACCAACGCGGTTCAGAACACGTTCAAAAACCCCTGTGCTGCTCTCGGATTCCTGATCATGGATCTCGGCAGCGCACAGGCAATCGGTGCGGTAAAACTCCAGGGTGAAGGCCAGGCCAACGTGTCCGTCAACGCAGGCGACCTGAACGATTATCTGTACGCGGGCAACACGGCACGGCCACTCTCCGATACCGTATACGTGCTGGACGGGGTTTCGGGTCAGTCGTTCCGTCTCGATCCCCCGGCAAACGTGAATGGCTTTTCCAACATCACGGAAGTGCCGGAACTCGGAATCCTGGTGGGACTCGCGACAAACCAACAGCGCACGCCGGGTGATGCAGGCTTCGTCATCTTCGATATCGACCAGCAACAGACACGTATGCTGCCCACACCGGACGGCTTTGGGAACGTGCAACTGCTCGCCGTTATGAACGCCACCCGAAAACTGGTCGCAAAAGGTATTAAGGCGGATGGATCGGGATCCCAATTTCTGATCTACGATCTGAAAACCGGCGACCTGCAAATGCCCGCCAACCCTCCGGGCGTAGCGTTCGTTGGCACTTTACCCGGCGCGACCGCCCCGGGGAGCGGCGGGCCGGGGGGCGGTGCGGCTGCCCAGGTGATTGCGCAACGCGTCAATCGCAAGGCTAACACCGTCGAGGCAATCTGCTATTCCGCGGATCGCAAGCAGACCGGCCTCATGGTGCTTCGCGTCAACTAGCGTGATCCGGTTTCACAGGGCTGAGTCTGCTCGCTTATAGCAGGCTCAAGCCCCTACCATTCTGGCCGGCGCCGTGCCTTTTCTACATGCATGCGAGCCAAACTGATTTCCTTCGGCCTGCACGCACTCGCGGCCAGCGTAGGATTCCTGCTGCCGTTCTTCACGAATACATGCCGTCAGGCGGTGGAACCGAGGACGGCACTCCCACTCGTCGCAAAAGCAATTGAGGCCGTCAGCTCTGGCGCTTCCGGCCCGCGACGATCTACTTAAGCTTTCACCTCCTCTGAGGTGCTAGACTATCGCTACCCGATGGCCGCATCTGACCTCCGCACGCTCCTGGCCAAAGCGACTCCGCTTCGCTCGGGCGACCAGCTTGCCGGTCTCGCAGCGAGCAACGCCGAGGAGAGGATCTCCGCGCAGATGATGCTCGCCGATGTTCCGCTCCGCCGTTTTCTGAACGAGCCGCTCATCCCGTACGAAGGCGATGAGATCACGCGTCTCATCCTCGATACACACGATGCCCAAGCCTTCGCACCCATTGCCCACCTGACTGTCGGCGAATTCCGGGATTGGCTGCTTGCCGCCTCAGCCGAAGCCATTCAGCCGCTCGCAGGCGGAATCACACCGGAGATGGCTGCCGCCGTCAGCAAGCTGATGCGGCTCCAGGACCTGATCTCCGTCGCTGCCAAAATCCGCGTAGTAACACGCTTCCGCTCGACGATCGGCCTGCCCGGTCGGCTCTCCACACGTTTGCAGCCGAACCATCCGACTGACGATCCGAGAGGAATTCTTGCCGCCATCATCGACGGGCTTTCGTACGGCAGTGGCGACGCCGTGATCGGGATCAATCCCGTATCGGACAGCGTGCAAACGGTTGACCTGCTGCTGCGAATGGTCGACCGTCTTCGCACCACTTTCTCCATTCCCACCCAAAGCTGCGTGCTGGCGCATGTCACCACACAAATGCAGGCCATGCAGCGCGGCGCGCCAGTCGATCTTGTCTTTCAGTCGATTGCCGGCACGGAGGCTGCGAACCGGGCTTTCGGCGTCTCGCTCTCCTTGCTCAAGGAGGCGCGGGAGCAGGCCCTTGCCTTGAATCGCGGCGCCATCGGCAACAACGTGATGTATTTCGAAACGGGTCAAGGCAGCGCTCTTTCCGCCGACGCGCACCACGGCGTCGATCAACAGACCTGCGAGGCGCGCGCGTATGCGGTCGCCCGCCATTTCGATCCTCTCCTCGTGAACACCGTAGTCGGCTTTATCGGCCCGGAGTATCTCTTCGATGGCAAGCAGATTATTCGGGCCGGCTTGGAGGATCACTTCTGTGGCAAGCTGATGGGCCTTCCAATGGGATGCGACGTCTGCTATACGAACCATGCGGAGGCCGATCAGGACGACATGGACGTGCTGCTCACACTGCTTGCCGCGGCAGGCGTGAACTACATCATGGGAGTGCCTGGGGCGGACGACATAATGCTGCACTATCAGAGCACTTCGTTTCACGACGCACTTTACGCGCGCAGTCTGCTCCGTCTCCGGCCAGCGCCGGAGTTCGAACAGTGGATGGAGAATATGCAGGAGCGCATCCCACACATGAAGGGGCTGCTAGTATGAACGAACTCCTACGCCGGTTCACGCCGGCCCGCGTGGACATCGGACGCGCCGGCGATGCCGTGCCTACGCGCGAGTCGCTCGAATTCCAACTGGCGCATGCGCGGGCTCGCGACGCAGTCCACGCGCCCTTCGACGCTCATTCCCTGTTGGCCGAACTGCAGCGCCACGGCTGGCCGGCGGTTCTTGTCCACAGTGCCGCGCCTGACCGGGCTGTCTACCTCAAGCGTCCTGATCTCGGCCGCAAACTGGATCCCGCCTCGCGCACCGCGCTAGTCTCCGGAGATTTCGACGTCGTGTTTACAATTGCCGATGGCCTCAGTGCGTTGGCGGCGGAAAGACATGCTGTTCCTTTGCTCGACGCCACACTTCCTCTCCTCCAAGGGTTGCGGATCGCTCCGATCCTTGTGGCAGCGCAAGCCCGCGTCGCTTTAGCCGATGAGATCGGTGCCGCGCTCAACGCGCGTATTGCGGCGATGCTGATCGGCGAACGTCCCGGTATGAGCGCGCCCGACAGTCTCGGCGCATACGTCACCTGGAATCCTCGCCCCGGCCGCACGGACGCCGACCGCAATTGCATCTCGAACATTCGGACGGAAGGGATGAGCTATTCAGATGCGGCCCGGCGTCTGGCGTTCCTCCTGCGCGAAGGCATCCGCCGCAAGCTGACGGGTGTCCACCTCAAAGAAGCAGCCTTGTTGGATTAATACAGTCCCGGCTCTCCCGGCGGACGCGTCTTCCAGCGCCGGTGAATCCAGAGCCACTGGTCCGGATACTCGCGAATGATCTGCTCCAGGGCGCGCTGAATGCGTTGCGTATCCTCGACTGTGTCGCCCGTGATCTCCACAATGGGGAAAAACTTCAGGATGTATTTCTTCTTCTTCTCGGACCACACCGCAAATCCGGGAATCACCGCGGCCCCCGTATGCTGGGCGATGCGTGCAAACGTAGCATTCGCGCAAGCCGGAATCCCAAGGAAGTCCACGAACACACCCTGCTCGTAATTTGAATTCTGATCGATGAGAATGCCGACCGCCTCGTTATGATGCAGAGCCCTGATGATGGCGCGAGCCGCATCTTTCTTTTCGATCAGTTTGTTGCCTGATCCGGCCCTGCGTGCTTCCACTACACGATCGATCGCGCGGTTGTCCAAGGGGCGCACAATCACATTCATCGGCTCAGTCATGAGCGAGTGGGCGTAGGCGCTCAGTTCCCAGTTGCCCATGTGCGCCGTGGCAAAAAGCACTCCCTTGCCGCGGCGCTTCGCCTCCTGATAATGCTCGAACCCTTCGTATTCGATCCATTCGGATACGTTCTCTCGCGTGATGTCTGGAAATCGCGCGAACGCTACCAGAAGGCGCGCTATGGAATGATACACGCCATCCACGGTCACTCGTGCATCGGCTTGGGGCATCGCCATTGCGAGATTCCGGTATCCGACGCGCCGTAGACGCGGAATCGCCAGGTCAAGAAGTCCTGTGTAGAATCGCGCCAACCGGCCGGCCAGCCCGCGCGGCGAACGGCGCAGCGTCCACAGAACGAACTCAGCCGCCCAATAGCTCGGGTTCAATGCTCGATCCAGCCGCCTCCCAGCACCAGATCGCCATCATAGAATACGGCGGCCTGGCCCGGCGTAACCGCACGCTGCGGCTCATCGAATCGCACTTCCACACGATTCGCTTCACCCGTCGGCGTCAACGTTGCCGCGGCAGCCATATGCTTGTTACGGATCTTGACCTCAGCGCGCCGGGGCGCAGCCAAAGGTCCGATTGACACCCAGTTCACGCCGCTCGCAATCAACTTGGCACACAGCAGTTCGTCATTTTTTCCGACAATCACTCGCTGCGTCGCGGGCTCGGTCGCGATCACATAAAGCGGCTCACCCTTCGCAATGCCTAGCCCCTTCCGCTGCCCGACTGTGTAGTGATGCACGCCGGCATGCTCGCCGAGCACCTGGCCGCTGGTATCCACAATCTCGCCGCGAGTCGCGTTCGCAGGCACCCCCTGCTCCTCAAAGTAGGCATTGATGAACGCGGCGTAGTCGCCGTTCGGGACGAAACAAATCTCCTGGCTGTCGTTCTTCTCCGCGGTTGGAATTCCGAGTTCCCTAGCCAGTTCGCGCACCTGCGGCTTCGTAAGCCCACCCAACGGGAACAGCGTGCGGGCAAGCTGATCCTGCTTCAAACCGAACAGGAAGTATGTCTGGTCCTTCGATGTATCTACGCCACGGCGCATTTGCCAGCGCCCAGTCGTTTCTTCACGCGTGATCCGCGCATAGTGTCCGGTGGCCACCTGCTCCGCGCCTACTCCAGCCGCCATATCCAGAAATGAATCGAACTTGATGAAGTTGTTGCAGAGCGTGCAGGGGATCGGCGTCCTTCCCGCGAGGTACTCCTGCACGAACGGCTTCACTACATTCTCTTCGAAGCCCTGCTCGAAGTTCATCACATAATACGGAATACCCAGCACATGTGCGACGGCCCGCGCGTCGTATACATCGTCAAGCGAACAGCACCGCCCCGTAGTCGCTTCGGTCTGCAACTGCGGCAGGCGGCGCTGATTCCAAAGCTGCATCGTGAGCCCCACGATGTTCTCACCGTCCCGGCGCAGCAATGCCGCGACGGTGGAGCTGTCCACACCTCCGGACATCGCAACGGCTATCAGTTTTTCCTGCATGGAGGCGTCTACTACTAGTGTAGCTGCCAATCCGCTATGCTTCGCTCGATCTGGGCCGTACCTCGTGAAAGGATGGAAGTAGATAAGTCTTTACATGGGTCTAACCACTGAATCTTTACATATCCGCACGGACGCATCGCCGGTGGAACTGATCACGAAGCTGCTTGCCAAAGAGGGCTTCGAACCATGCGAAGCAGACGCGGCGCAGCGGACAGTCTTCGTCTTACCGGGCACTGCATGGCAGACGGTGCTCGATAGTGTCGTGCTCCAGGCCCCCGTGCTTGCGAAGCAGCTCTCCAAAGTGGGCGAGATAATCAGCATGCGCGTGGAGGATAGCAATATCTCCGACGTCTCGTTCTGGCGCGACGGTAAGAAACAATCTGTTCCCCCGCGGATCGTGCCGTTACTGAAAGTAAAGACCCTCTTTGCGGAGGCGAACCTTGCCGAGGTTGCGCGCGAACTCGGCATCGATCCGCACCACTGCACCTGTACGATGGAGGATCTGCTCGCAAGTCCTCCTCCGCACTCGGTGCGGCTCTCGTTCCGCTCTGGCGTGGAGGAGCCGAGCGGCCCGCCAGTGTTTCAGGTCGTCTTCCCGCCACACTCGCATCCCCTGCAATCGGATGGACCTTTAGAGCCTATGGCTTTTTCGCTGCGCAACAACGGGGCGGCAGCCACGGGAATTCGTGTCGTGATGCGAGGGGAAGCACTTCGGCAAGGGCTCATCCGTATCGACCGCGTGGCTCTGGGCCGGCCGAGCAAGTCGAAACTGCCCGAGCTTCGCGGCCTGGAACCTCAACCGGATGGTCCGGATTGGGTAGTCGATGCCCCCGGGTTTCTCTTTCCGGGAATGCGGAAGTTTACCGGGAAAGCGGCCAACTCGGTAGCGATCGTGAACGCAGAATTCCACGCATCCATGCTGCACGTGAGCCTGTCCGGAAAAGCGCTGCAGAGCGGCAGAGGAGACCTGGAAGTGGTCGTCATTCCGCTCGAAAACCTGGATGGCGCAGCGGCCGCCGTGGCAGATTTACGCGTCAGCTAGGGAGCAAGCCTTCGCAGCCGGGCCACACTCGTATGCAAGGCGTCGGCAAGAGCACTCACATCATCCGGCGTATTCGAACGGCCCAGAGAGAAGCGCAAGCTGGACTTTGCCTGCTGCCGCGTGAGCCCCATCGCGGTCAGCACGTGTGATGGCTCCACCGCGCCGCTCGAACACGCCGCGCCACTCGACACGGCAAAGCCGTGCAGGTCCAGCGCAATTACCAGCGCCTCGCCCTCAATTCCTTCAAAACAAATATTGCTGGTGTTCGGTGCGCGATCCGGACCGGCCCCGTTGATCTTCACATTCGGAATTCGCGACAGCACCTCGCTCTCAAGTTGATCGCGCAAAATGCGGAGACGCTCGCATTCCTGAGTGCCATGCTGGACAATCCACTGCGACGCCGTTCCCATGGCCACTGCACCCGGAACATTCTCCGTACCGGCCCGGCGCCCCTGCTCGTGGCGTCCACCGAACTGCACCGGGGCAAGCTGCACACCTTTACGGACGTAGAGAGCACCGGTCCCTTTTGGTGCGTAGATTTTGTGGGCGCTCAGCGAGTAGAGATCGACACCCAGTTCCCGCACGTTCACGGAAACTCTTCCCACGGCCTGCACGCCATCGCTGTGCATAAGGATGCCGTACTCACGTGCGATGGCCGCGATTTCAGGGATCGGCTGCACGGTTCCGGTCTCGTTGTTGACATGCATCACCGAGATCAACACCGTGTCCGGCCGGATGGCCCGGCGCACGGCATCGGGGTCCACCGCGCAGTCCCCGTCCACCGGAACGTAGCTCACGGAGACCCCTTCGGCCTCCAGGGCCGCACACGCGTTCAGGACAGCCGGATGCTCGATCGTACTAGTGATGACGTGGCCCTTGGCGCGCCGGGCAATGCCGAACAGGGCCAGATTATCCGCTTCGGTGCCGCCGCTGACCCAGACCACTTCCTTCGAATCGGCAGCGAGCAGTCCAGCTACACGGCGCCTGGCAGTCTCGATCTGCTGCCGGGCTGATTGTCCGTCGCGATGTATGCTGGACGGATTACCGAAGACCTCGCGCAGAACAGGGATATACTCTTCGAGTACTTCGGGCGAGACGGGCGTTGTGGCGTTGTGATCCAAATACCGGCGCTGCACTGGTTACTCCTCAAGTGTATGACGCAGGAAGACTTAAAGTGCCACTTTAGGTACTAGTCGAGCATTGCTCGAACTTACCCGGGGTTACTCGTTGAAAATAAAAGGGCGGGAGTAGAGGTTCGAGAATTACTTGAACTCCGCCCCGAAGCATAAAACAATGCCACGCAGAATTGTTACACTCACAACCGACTTTGGCACATCCGATCATTTCGTCGGCGTCATGAAGGGCGTAATCGCCGGCATATGCCCCACGGCCGAGATGATCGACATCACCCATGAAGTCCACAGCTATGAGGTAAACGACGGCGCCTTCGTCGTCGAGCAGACCTTCCCGTACTTTCCGAAGAAGACCGTCCATTTGGTCGTAGTCGACCCCGGGGTAGGCACCTCGCGCAGGCCTATCCTGGTGGAGGCCGCCGGCCAGTACTTCATCGGCCCGGATAATGGCGTGCTGGCCCCGGCGTACAACAGCGACAAGAAGAGCAAGGTCCGGGTGATCACCAACCAGAAATATTTCCGCAAAAACGTCAGCCGGACGTTCCATGGCCGGGACATCTTCGCGCCCTGCGCCGCTCACCTGGCAAAGGGAGCGCTGCCGTCCACGTTCGGTAAGCTCATCGATGATTACCTTCGCGTCGGACTTGAGAAGCCGCATCGCACAGGACGCCGCATCTGGACCGGAACCATCCTGAAGGTCGACCATTTCGGAAACCTCATCACAAACCTGCACGCCGGCGAGTTCCCGGACCTCGAATTGCATCCCATAGAACTGAAGATCGGTACGCGGACCGTCTCACGGGTCGCCCTGACCTTTGCCGATGGAGCGGATGGATCCGATGTGTTTCTCATCCTGGGCAGCTCGGGCTATTACGAGGTCGCCGCAAATCAGGCGTCGGCAGCGAAGGTCCTCGGCTGCAGTGCGGGAGCACCGATTGAGCTGAGCATCTACTAGTTATGCCGGAGCTACCGGAAGTGGAAGCCGTGATCCGCAAGCTGCGGAAGCAAGCGGCTCACGCGGTGATTGCGGAAGCGCATGTTCAAAGACAGCGCTCCGTGAGCCCTCAGAAGCCTGGCGCGCTCGTGAGAGCCGAGGGGGGACGGATCGGCAAGATTGAGCGGCGAGGCAAGAACATCCTCGTACGGCTCTCAAACGGATATACGGTTCGGTCGCATCTCGGGATGACCGGCAACCTCTACGTCATCGCGGATGCAAGACTTCGGCCGTCGTCTGCCCGCGTATACTTTAC
>CAYXLI010000020.1:41484-45446 GCA_964464925.1 uncultured Solibacteraceae bacterium
TACAAAGAAATGGACTTCGACGTGTATGGCCGGAAAGCCGAGCCATGCCATGTCTGCGGCCGCAAGATCAGGAAAGTGGAGCAGGCCGGACGGTCGACCTACTATTGTCCGTTCTGCCAGCGATAATAGCGATAATAAGGGCGTAGCAGCAATGGACGAAACGCGCGCCCTTACGGAACTTCTTCACAACGGCAATCTGACAACCGGCGCACTGCTGACCGGAATGGCGGTTGCATTCGGGTTGGGAGCGATCCATGCGTTCTCCCCGGGGCACGGCAAAACAATGGTGGCGGCATACCTGGTCGGCACGCGCGGAACTCCCAGGCACGCATTCATCCTGGGAGCAGCGACGACCTTCACACATACGATCAGCGTCTTTGCGCTCGGGTTCGTAACGCTGTTTCTTTCGCGCTACCTGCTACCCGAGCAACTCTATCCTGTGCTTGGCGCCATCGCCGGACTGACTATTGTATGGATCGGAATTGACCTCCTCTCCAAGCGAATCCACAGCCTGCGCGGCCACACGCACGACCACGCCCACGGCCACCACCACCATCACCATCACCATCACGATCATCATGATCATGATCATCACCACGGGCCCGGTGGTCACACCCACGTACCGGAAGGAGAGGTGACGGTCGGGAGTTTGATTGCGCTTGGTGCAAGCGGAGGACTGGTCCCCTGCCCTTCTGGCTTGGTGCTGCTGCTCATGTCGATCTCTCTGGGCCGCGTCGGTCTTGGAATGATTCTATTGCTCGCCTTCAGCACCGGATTGGCCGCAGTGTTGATAGCCATCGGCCTGGCTGTCCTTTATGCCAAGCATCTTCTGCCCGACCAGGAGACGACTGCGAGGAGTGCGTTCTTCCGGTATGTTCCGGTGGGGTCGGCCGCCGTCATGGTCATCGTAGGCGCGCTCATGACAGGTGTCTCACTCGGCCTGGTCAAGGTTTGAACACAGTTTTCGCCGGTCAACGTGCAAGGAGTACGACCGTGCTTCTCGGATTGGCTATATAGTGATCCGGCGGATCAAGCCGTATCTCTTGTCCGGCTTCCATAAAATCGGCTCCACTGGGCAGACTGGTATCAATCGCGCGGTACCAATTGTGTGAGGGCCCGAGCGGCGGCAGCCTCACCCACTGCACCTCGAAGTGTCCGTTGAGAATAAAAAACAATCGGTCGGCATCTGGCTTGGCGCCGTCTTCTGAGGTGTCGAGCTGATAGCAAAGCGTTCGCGCCCTCTCGTCCCTCCATGCAGGCTCTCCCTGGTCCGGTGCAAACCACGTCAAATCAGGCACGCCGTCTGCATCAAGATCTTTACCGAGGAGGAACTTTCGACGCTGGAGGACCGGGAAGCGCCTGGTGAACGCGATCGCCTTCCGGAAGAATTCCATGAGATCGCTGTTTCGCGCCACCAGGCCCCAGTCGAACCAACTAATCTCGTTGTCGTGACAGTACGCGTTATTATTGCCTCGCTGTGTGCGCCCGAACTCGTCGCCCCCAAGCATCATGGGAGTTCCACAGGCGAACAGAAGATAGCAAGAGTGATTCTTTATCAGTTGCGTGCGGAGTGCGAGAATAACCGGGTCGTCCGTGTCACCCTCCACGCCACAGTTCCAGGAGTTGTTGTCCGTGGTTCCATCCTGGTTGTTCTCGCCGTTGAGTTCGTTGTGCTTCCTGTTGTATGAGACCAGATCTTTCAAAGTGAAGCCGTCATGGCAGGTGACGAAGTTCACGCTGTTGTAAGCGGAACGGCCATCGTCCCCATAGAGATCCGCCGAGCCGGAGATCCGCCATCCGAGTTCGGACATTTGTCCGGGATCGCTCTTGGCGAAGCGGCGCACCGTGTCCCGGAACCGCCCGTTCCATTCGGACCAGTCCACCGGAAAGTTGCCCACTTGATAGGTTCCGGTGTCCCATGGCTCGGCTATCAGGATCGCGCGGCTCAGCACAGGATCTTGCGACGCCACATCGAAAAAAGTTGCCGAGGGCCGAAACGAACCATCTTCGCAGCGGCCGAGCACCGAGGCCAGATCGAAACGGAATCCATCAACATGCATCGTCTCGACCCAGTACCGCAGCGAATCCATGACGAGGCGAATGGCGGGAGCGCTGTCGAAGTTGAGGCTGTTGCCGCAGCCCGTATAGTTCAGGTAATAACGCCGTGGTGCCTCTGGCGGGCCCGTGAGACTGTAGTATGACAGGTTGTCCAAACCACGAAAGCTCAGGCTTGGGCCCATCTCGTTGCCCTCGCCGGTGTGGTTGTAGACCACGTCGAGGATGACCTGAATTCCAGCCCGATGGAGTTCCCGCACGAGCGTCTTGAATTCGGTCACCTGGCACCCGGGAACCCTCCTGGTGCCGTACGACGATTCGGGTGCAAAGAATCCAATCGAGTTGTATCCCCAATAGTTTGTCAGGCCCCGGTTGAGCAGAAAGTCGTCGACATAGTATTCATGTACCGGGAGGAACTCTACTGCGTTTACGCCAAGTCGCTTCAGGTGCGGGATCTTCTCGATGAACCCGAGATAGGTCCCTGGGAAGCGGACGCCGGAAGAAGGGTGCGCGGTGAATCCCTTAACATGCACTTCATAAATGACCAGCTCCTCCAGGCCGAAGTTGGGCGAGTGAACGCCCTGCCAGTCAAACGCATCATCAACAACGATCCCTTTGGGCACAATCGCCGTGTTATCGCGCGTGTCGCGAACTAAGTCGCCTGCACCGGGACGCGCATCGTAGGCGAGCAACAGGTTGTCCACATTCCGGAACTTACCTGTGACTGCCTTGGCATATGGGTCGAGCAACAGTTTGGAATCGTTGAACCGCAATCCCCATTCCGGGCGATACTCGCCTCCAACCTTGTAGCCGTAGAGCTGCCCGGCTTTCAACCCTTTCACCCGCGCATGCCAGATCAGTTTGTCGCGCTCCCGGAGCTGAATGACATCTGTCGGCTCCCCGTCGGGTGTGTCGAAAAGCAGCAGGTATACCTCTGTCGCATGTCTCGAGAAGACAGCGAAGTTCACACCGTCGGCAACGAGTGTGGCGCCAAGTGGAAATAGAGAGCCCTTCTCCACTGTTTTGGTGGTACAGTGTTCCAGCCTTATGGTTGCTGATTGACGGATTGCGGTCGAAGCCATCGGACCATCTCCCTTTCCGCGCTACCGTCAGGTATTCGGACGGCAAACGCCGCGGGCCTAACGCGATTCTCCCAGATGTTGCCGTATGATGCGACCGTCTTTGGAGCAACTACTAACCGAGGCAACCAGCGCAGTGCGTATACACGGGCCTGAGTTGTAGAACCGTTTACTCAGATGGTGATCTACAGTCCGATGGCAAGGAGAGCGAAGGCCAAAATGCCCGCAGCCAGCGAAATCCATCCCCACAATCGGAACCGCCTCAATTGCCACCAAAGGTAGATGCCGGAGGCGATCCAGATCAGGCTGCTGAGCACGAGCAAATCGATGATGGCGCCCCACAAGATCTCGAGAAAGAAGGGGTATTCAAATCCAGCCCGAAAATGCGCAGCCGTGAGCAGCTGATTGAGTTGCACGCTCTGTTCTTCAACGGTGGCACGGCCTTCCTGCGGATAATAAGTCAGCCGGATGTTTCCCGTCAGCTTTACACGGCGAATCACGAGATTGCCATTGTCATCGAAGTCCGCGCGGTAGCGGCCAAGCAGACCGTGATCCCGAAGCACCTTTTCCGCGAGCACATCTTCGTCATCCTGTTCGGATATCGGCGGCAGCCGGTATGGATGTTCAAACGTCTTGGTCCATTTGGCATCGCCTCGCTGGAACCATTCCCCGTGATTGAGAATAAAACCGCTGGCTGCGTATAGCAGGAACCAGGGAGTGAGCACAAGCCCGAGATAGAGGTGGGTACGACGGTTTATCTTGTCAAAGGTCATGTCAGAATCCTTCACGCAAACCGCAGAAAAATGCCGAACAGAACAAGTCCGAAGA
>CAYXLI010000020.1:45546-108505 GCA_964464925.1 uncultured Solibacteraceae bacterium
GTGTATCCCACCTGCGAATGGAGCATGGTAAGAACGTTGGGTGTACGGAATGGCCGCCCTTCGATGATCAACTTCCCACGGCCAGGGATGTAGGTAATTCGCTTGGGAGCGGCCGGATCCCGGCGGTCTATGACGAGACTGCTGTCCCTCTGTTGAATCCCGAAACTCCCGCTCAACTTCAGATCCTCGAGAATCTGCTCCCCCTTGCTTCGCAAGGTAGTTCCGGCGGCAAAGGATTTCTTGTAGTCGATCTCCTTCTCCGGCTCGAAGCGCTCCATGTGTCCTCCATAGATCTGATTGATGCGTTCGTAGTGATTGAAGACAACTGTGCTCACCGCATACATCGTCAACCAGGGCGTCAGGAACAAACCGAGGTACATGTGGCAGCGGCGGAGCAGGATGCCAAATCGGAATGGCCGCCGCGCGCTCGGAGTCTCAATGGTCGATTCAAGTTGCTGAAGGCTCGTGGACATCGTACAAACTCCGTTATTGGAAAAGGATGAACGTGCCGTCGCGGGTGACGACGCCGGCCGCACCCTTCTCCGCGCTCGGAACGGAGCCTGGATCGCCTTGTGGAACACCTTGCCGATCGTACAACTGCCATAAGAGTTCTCCGTTGCGTTTCCAGGCAATCAGAGAAGTTCCGTCCGCACGGCTCAGAGCCACCAGACCGCTGCGCATGCTGGAATGGCCGGGAGTCTTCACTTCGCCGGGAGGGAGAACGTTACCTTTGCTATCGAGCCGCGCGAAATAAATGTCGCCCTTTGTAGGCCAGGCGGCGACGTAGCCATTCGAGGTGCTTGACAGGGAATAATACGTCATCGGGCAGGCGTTGACGTGCCAGAGCGTGGAACTGATCCGGTTCCGAACCTGGTGACCGCTCTTGTCCTGAATAACGATGTACATATCGCGGTCGTCATTGGTTTCCTCCCGGTAGAGAACGGCAAGGTCGCCATTCGATCCGAAGATGGCGCGGGTCGTGCAGCAGTTGCACGGGTCATACGCCGTGTTCAGTTCAGCGGTCTGAGAAAAGGTTCTTCCGCCATCGGTCGAGAAGTTCGCGTAGAGTTTGCCGGCCAGCCATGTCGCCACGACACGTCCCTTCTCATCCGCGGCGATTGAGAAGCCCTCACTCGGCCGGGCATTCAGGCTTCGAACGGGAGTGAACGCCTTGGTGCCCGGTTGCAGTGTCGCAAAAACCAGCCCCTCGGGCACATTCGGGAGCTTCACTTTCCAATTGTTGGTAGACATCGCGACATAGACGATGCCGGATTTGCCGGCCGCCATGCTCGAACCCTGAAACACGAGTCCGTCTTTACGCGATTGTTGATCCACAACGGGAAGCGGCGCCGTGAAGGTCGCCCCACCGTCAGAGGATTTGACGTAGTAGGGGATGTCTCCTCGGTTATAAAGAAGATGAATGGTCCCGTCGCTGCTGGTCCGGGCATCCACGGGCTCTCCGCCATCCGGGACGTGAACGATCCGCGGTTGAGGACCTCCGGAAATGGAGGCCGCGGTCAGCGCAGCCGCAAGGACAGTATTCGATATAAAGAGTTTCCAAAGCATTTTGATTGTGTTTTCTCGTGAACTGCCCAGAGATACTTCACTACTCTCATGCGCCATCACGTTTAGCGGAAATTTTATCAACAGAACGAACAAAGCGTCGTTTTCTCTGATGCGCCCCAGCACGGGCGGGCTTGAATTACACGCCGCGCTTGTCGCCCCAGATGTCTATGTGCAGACGCGGCGAGAATCGATACCCCTCGCTCTTGCAAATCTCCGTCAGCCACAGTGAGCGCTCCCGCAGCACATCTTGACGCGTTCCTTCCGGCATCAGCACGACGCGCATCGGGTCCGCCCGGAGGTCGCGCACAATGGCATGCACCTCATCCAGATCCCGCGGGGCCGCGATAACGAACTTCAATTGATACTCGTAATCCCGCATCATTGCCCGCAGCACGTCCGGCTGATAACGCAAACGCTCGTGCTGGGCGGCCCAGCGTCCCTGTTCCCTCTCATACGGAGTTGAGTTTGTCAGTTTCGGGCTGATGCTCATCAGGTCGCAGAGCACAGGCTGTTGCACCGTGCCCGCGGTCTCAATGGTGATGTGCTGCCCCTCGGCTTTCAGCAGCCGGGTCAGTTCTACGATCTGTGGCGCGATCATGGGTTCGCCGCCCGTAATCACCGTATGCCGCGCACCCGTCTGCCGCACGCGGCCGGCGATCTCCTCCACTCCCAGGTCGCTGCCTTCCGGATTCCAGGACGTGTACGGCGTATCGCACCACACACAGCGCAGGTTGCACCCGCTGGTGCGCACGAACACGCTCGGCACTCCAACCAGAATGCCTTCACCCTGCACCGAATAAAAGATCTCAGCGATCTTCAATGCCAGCCTCTTCGAATCCTTTCTTCCGGAGCACGCAGGAATCGCACGCGCCGCACGGTCGTCCGTTCTCGTCCGGATCATAGCAGCTATGTGTGAGGCTGAAATCCAAACCGAGATCGGCAGCCAGTTGGACAATCTCCGCTTTCGAGAGGTGCTGCAGAGGCGTGTGGACCTTCAATCGAGTCGTGCCCTCCACGCCGGCCTTCGTTGCCAGGTTTGCCATTCTTTCGAACGCTTCAATGAATTCCGGCCGGCAGTCCGGGTATCCGGAATAGTCGATTGCATTCACGCCGATGAAGATATCCGCCGCGCCCAGCGTTTCCGCCCATGCAAGCGCCAGCGAGAGGAATACCGTATTCCTCGCGGGCACATAAGTCACGGGGATACCCTCGTGCTCCATCTCTACGGCCGAACGGCCCTTCGGTACCGCAATGTCATCGGTCAGCGCCGATCCGCCGAACATGCGCAGGTTAATATCGATCACGACATGCCGGTAGGCACCGAGGCTTGCCGCCACTTTGCGCGCCGCCTCCAGTTCGATCCGGTGCCGTTGCCCGTAATCGAACGACAGCGCGTAAGTTTCGTATCCCTCCTTGCGCGCAACCGCTAGACACGTCGACGAATCCAGCCCTCCGCTCAATAAACAGACCGCTCGCTTCATGGCCGCGCTCCCACCTCCTTTGGCAATGTGAGCGTCAGGAAGAATCCCAACGCCGGCAGAACCAGCAGGCTGGTTAGCGCCGTGTGCATCGAATACAGATCCGACAATATGCCGGTCAAAGGAACGAACAGAATTCCCGACATCCCCCAGGAGAAACCCATCATCAGCGCCGACACGGTACCCGCCTGCCCGGGAGCCAGTTCCTGCGCCATCACTACGTTCACCGGAATGGTGAACAGCAGCGTGAGCCCGCCCAGAATCAGCCCCGTCGCGGACAGCCAACCATCGGCAAAGAAGAACAGGGCCAACATGGGGACGCTCAACAGGAACGAAAGCAGAATGACGAGACGGCCGCCGAACCGGTCAGCCAGGTGCCCGCCCAGGAATCCGCCGAGCGCGCCGCAGGCCAAGTAAGCAGAGAGCATATGTGTGGCATCCGTCAGGCTGTATCCGCGCTCCCGCTCCAAATACAACGGGAGAAATTGCGTGAAGGTCAACTGCACCGCGGACCGGAAGAACACGCAAAAATACAGGATGGTCATCGGCTTCCATACTCGCCGCAATGGCGCCCAGTCTACCTGCTTCCGCCCCAGGCTCGCCGGCGCGCTGCCGGGAGGCAGCCAGACCAGCAGTACCAGCGTGGCGATCACTCCAGGTAAGGCTCCCCAAGCCGGGCGTTGCGCGCCCACACGGGTCAACAATGCGGAAAAGGCCGATGGTCCGCAGGCCATTCCGAGCGTTCCGGCACTGACGAAGATAGCCATCCAACGTCCGCGATTGGTAACGAGTCCCGCGGTAGCCCACGATGAAGCCTGCGGATGAAACGAAGCGATTCCCGCTCCGCCCAACGCCACCATGACGAGGAGCGCCCAGTAGTTTGGGGCTAATCCCAGCGAGGCGATGAACACGCCTGCAACAGCCGGTGCCGCCGCCGAGAACATTCTGGTATGCAGACGGTCCGACAGATAACCGTAGAGGGGCTGCATGACAGAAGAGAAGAAAATCATGACCCCGCCCAGCACTCCGGCCTGCTTCAAGCTGAGATGAAGCTGTCGTACCAACACAGGTTGGAACGCACCAATTGCGCTGGAATACAAATCGATGAAGAAATGGCCGAATGAGAGTAGTACGAGACACAAAAGGCCATTTCGCACTCCCGCATTTGGGTTAGTACGAGGCAGTCTTGCAAGTACTGGAGTTCCAGTGCTCAATAAGAGAAATCCCCATCTATTCCTAGAGCTTTAGATTTCCGATAATCAGATTTCGAGGAGTAGCCGTACCCATATTCTAAAGGGATCCGTGCGTTTCGACAAACGGTTGCGGTCCTCCAACATACTGCAAGAGGTTTCACAAGGAGCAAATGAAGAAGTCCTATAGCGTTCTCTTCCTTGGCCTTGCGTGCGCGTTGCCATCCGCCCAGCCTATGCTGGCGCAGACGTCATCGAACACGCAATCTGTCACTAGCCTGGGCGGACCTAATAACTGGGAAAAGGAGTATGCGGCTGGAAAGGCTGCCTACACCGCGGGCAACTACCGGGAAGCCGAAAAGCAGTTGAAGGCTGCAATGAAGTCCACCCGCGACTTCGCCTCCAATGATCCGAAGCTGTTGAACACGCTGAATGACCTTGCCCAAGTATTTCGTGCAGAGAGCAAGTACCAGGAAGCCGAGCCGCTGATGGAGCGTTATCTCACGTTGCGTGAGCGCTTCCTGGGCAAGTTCCATCCCGACCTGGCCAAGGACCTGGACGCTCTGGGTCGCGTCTGCTTTGCGCAGATGAAGTTCGTTTCGTCGGAAGCTTACTTCCGCCGCGAACTCGCGATCATGGAGAAGAAGTTCGGTCCCGAGTACATCGACCTGATCGGGCCTCTCACCAACATCGCGCAATCCGCGCAGGCGCTCAATAAGCACGCGGAAGCGGAGCCGCTGCTGAAGCGCACCATTCAGATCCGCGAGAAGAACCAGGGTCCCGATCATCCGGAGATGGCAACGGAGCTCAACAAACTCGCCAACCTCTACGTTGCGCAGCAGAAGTTCAATGAGGCCGAACCGCTCTACAACCGCTCGCTGGCGATTATCGAAAAAGAATATGGGCCGAACAGCGGAAACCTGATCCCCACGCTCGATGCTCTGGGGAATCTGTATCGCGAGCAGGAGAAATATGACAAGGCCGAACCGGTCTACCTGCGCGCTCTGGCCATCCGCGAAAGCACGCTCGGTCCGTCCCACCAGGAAATGGCCGGCGCGCTCGATACCTTGGCTGCGCTCTACAACAGAGAGAAGCGGTTCCAGGATGCGGCACCTTTCTACGAACGCGCCCTGCAGATCCGCACGACGACGCTTGGCCCAGAGCATCAGTTGGTGACGAATAACCTCGATCGCCTGGCCGCCGTGTATACCGCCGAGGAGAAGCTGGTCGAAGCCGAGCCGCTGTTTAAGCAGGCCTTCTCCATTCGCGAAAAGGAAACGCTGATGAGCCTTCGCTCCCTCGCGCAGGTCTATGTAGCACGCGATAAGTTCGCCGACGCCGACCCTCTCTATAAGTTGGCGCTGGCAATTTACGACAAGAATGCGCCGCCGAAGGGCAAGGCGAAGAAGGGGCAGGTGGTCTCAAACGATCCGCCTCCTCCCTACCTGCTGGAAACGCTGGATGAGTATGCCGTGGTTCTGCGCAAGCTGAAGCGCAAGGGCGAAGCATCCAAGCTCGAATCGCGCGCCAAGCCCCTCCGTGCGCAGGCCGCCATGCTGAAGTCTCAGAAGTAGCTCAGGTTCAACTCACTCCTCCTAGGCAGGCCCCCCTCCGGGCCTGCCTCATTTTTTGCTCTCCGGACAGAACGGTATACTTGCTAATTGCGGCGCACGGTCATCACCGGCATCGGAGCAGTCAGCCCGAATGGCATAGGACGCGAGGCTTTCTGGCAGGCCACAAGGGAAGGCGTTAGCGGAGTCCGGCGCATTCAGTGCTTCGATCCTTCTTCCCATATAGTCCGAATCGCGGGCGAAGTCACAGGCTTCGATGAGAATCAGTACGTTGCTCCGAAAGACCGGCCTCACGTTTCGCGCGTAGTGCCTTTATCGCTTGCCGCGGTGCAGGAGTGCGTGCGGGATGCCGGCATTGTGCCGCAGCAACTCAGCCGCGACGAGCTCCGGCAGATCGGCGTACTGGTCGGCTCGGGTGGCGCGAGCCAGGAGTTCTCAGAGGAGCAGTACCGGCTCTACTACGAAGGCAAGCAGAAGCAGTGCAGCGTGTACGTCATTCCAACGTCCACTCCCGGCACGCTCGCAAGCGAGATTTCGATGCGCTTTGGCTTCCGCGGCTTCAGCCATCTGATTTCCACCGGCTGCACGTCCTCTACGGATGCCATCGGATACGCGCATCGTCAGATTCAGGCGGGCATGCTGGATTGCATCGTCGCCGGAGGGGTCGACGCGCCGATCGCTCCGCTGATCCTGCGCGGCTTCCAACTGATGCGCATTCTCGCTTCGCGCTGGAACGATGATCCGGAGAAGGCATCGCGGCCATTCTCGAAGGATCGGGATGGATTCGTACTGGGCGAGGGCGCCTGGTTTTTCGTCCTGGAATCGGAAGAACGCGCACGAGCCCGCCGAGCGCGCATCTACGGAGAAATCGCGGGATACGGGTCAACCTGCGAGGCATTCCATCGCGTGCGCTTGGAAGAGTGCGGGGAGGAACCGGCTCGGGCGATTGGCCTGGCGCTCAAAGAAGCCGCGATTACACCGGGCGACGTGCAGTACCTGAATTATCACGGCACATCCACGGAACTGAACGACCGCATTGAAACGCGCGCCGTGAAACTCGCCTTCGGAGATCACGCGTACAAGCTGGCGGGATCGTCACTGAAGAGCATGATCGGCCATCCGCAAGGGGCCTGCGGTGCTGCGGGGATTGCCTCCACCCTGCTTGCCATGCGCGATGCTATCCTACCGCCCACCATCAACCTGGAGCAGCCGGATCCCAACTGCGATCTCGATTATGTGAAGGAAACCGGCCGCCGCCTGCAGATTGAGCACGCAGTGGCCAATTGCATTGCATTTGGAAGCAAGAATTCGGCGATTGTCCTCCGCCGCGTTTAGTCGGCTCGCTTTTCTGTTTTCAGGTCGGCCTTCCGCTCTCCGGTCACCTGCACCTTGACGCCCGTGTCCAGCCGCTGCACCTGAGTTACCGCCACGCTCTCGCCCTCTTCCAGACCGTTCAGGATCTCCACGTCTTCATTGAACCGGTCACCCAGGCGAACGTCACGCGCTTCCACAACGCCATTGCGCACCACGTAGGTCTTATTGGTGCCGAACACGTAATTCACGGCCTTCACCGGTACCAGTTTGATCTCCTCTGAGCGGTCCGTCTGGAGTTTCGCCTTGGCGTAGGAGCCAGGCTTCAATTCTGAGGCCGGGTTCTCGATTAATGCCTCAACCACAAAGGTACGCTTGCTCTGGTCGACGGTTGGAGAAATGCGCCAGATCTTGCCATGAAAAACGCGGTCGGAGAAGGCTTCCATCGTCACATCCACCATCTGTCCATTCTTGACCCATGGCGCCATACGCTCCGGAATCTCCAACCGCAGACGGATGGGATTGATCTTCACAAGGGTGAGCAGCGGGGTGTTGGGCCGCACATACGCCCCTGGGGTCACCTGGCGTTCCTTAACGCGCCCCGTAAACGGTGCATAGACCGTGGCATCCCGCAACTTCTTCCGCTGCAAATCGAGCGAAGCGCGGAAACGGTCCACTTCCTGAATCAGATTTCTAATCTGATTTACAGATTGATCGTAGCTGGCCTGTGCCGCTTTGTACCGGGCCTGCGCCTGGTCGAGATCCGCCTGCGATCCGATCCCCTGATCCACCAGTTCCCGCGTGCGCCGGTAGCGTTTTTCCGCATCATCCAAATCCGCCTGGGCATGCCGGACTTCGGAGGTGTTGCGAACATCCTTTACACGATCCTTCTCATCCTTCAGACCGAGGCGTTCCAGGGACATGTTCAGTTGTGCTTCGTTCTGGGCCAGCAGGTAGCGCTGTTCTTCGTCGGAGATGTGAACCACAACCTGCCCCTGATTCACGGAATCGCCAAGATCTACATTGATCTGGTCGACCTTGCCCTCAATCTCGGCACTGATGATCGTCTCGTCGTACGGATACAGAGTTCCTACGGATTCCACCGTCCGCTGAACTGTACGCATCGATACGGGGACCGTGCTTACCTGCACGGGTCCGGAATCCCGTTTCGCCTGCTGCGGCTTTGTTTGGCCGCAGCCGGCCAAAAGCCCCGCCACGACCAAAGTGAAACCCGAAAATACACATTTCATGCTGATGCCCAATCAAAGCTTAGCGCAGATTCCCAGCAGCCGCTGCGAAAAAGAGATAAGTACTATTTAAAGCAACGTGATGCGACATAGTACCCGTTAACCTATCGGTTCTATCGTGAAATCCGGATATTTCAAGTAACATAAGGTTTCTTGCAATATACATGAATACGAACGCACGAATCTACGTGACCGTTTTCCTGGCACTGGGGTTCTGCGTAATCCTGGGCGCATTTGGCGGCCCCCGGCCGTTCGAAGCCGCGCGTTTTTTTTCCTACTTCGGCCTCGCTGTGATCGCTTCTTTGCTGAAGGTCACCATGCCCGCTGTTGCGGGGAACATGTCCTTCAACTACCTGTTTGTTCTGATCAGCATCATGGACCTGAACCTGCCGCAGACGCTGGCCATCGGTCTCACGTCCACCCTGATCGAGAGCGTCCTGCGCCCGCGGGTCCGCGCGACCATGCTCCAGGTGCTCTTTGCGATTTGCAATATGGCGGTTGCGATTGCGTGCACCGACATGATCTTTCACTCCGCCTACCTGTCGCACAAGGGACTGCTAATCCCTGGCCGCCTTGCGTTGGCAGCCACCGCCTTCTTCATCATGAACACCTTTCCGGTGTCCGCGATTGCTTCCCTGAGCGAGTGCAAGCCGCTGTTGAGGATCTGGCAGGAAAAGTATTTCTGGTCTTACCCGTATTACATGCTCGGTGCGGCTTTTGCGTTCGGATTTCGCGTAACCAGCAATGCACTCGGATGGCCGGCGGCGCTGCTCGCCGTTCCGGTCGCGCACCTGTTTTTCCGTACGTATGCGCTCTATATGGGACGCATCGAAGACAGCCGGATTCACGCAGAGGAAATGGCGGCCCTTCACATTCGTACGATCGAAGCGCTCGCGCTGGCAATTGAGGCAAAGGACAACACGACGCATGAGCACCTCAAGCGCGTCCAGGTTTATGCGCTGGCGGTCGGCAAGGAACTGGGCCTGAATGAGATGGAGTTGGAAGCGCTGCGGGCCGCATCGATTCTCCATGACATTGGAAAACTCGCGGTTCCGGAGCACATCATCTCCAAGCCCGGCCGTCTCACTCCCGCGGAATTCGAGAAAATGAAGATTCATCCCGTTGTGGGGGCCGAGATCCTGGAGCAGGTGCAATTTCCCTATCCGGTGGCGCCCATCGTCCGCGCTCACCATGAGAAATGGGACGGTACGGGCTACCCGTATGGAGTACGCGGGACCGACATTCCGATCGGTGCACGTATTCTTGCGGCCGTGGACTGTCTCGATGCGCTCGCCTCCGATCGTCAGTACCGCAAGGCCTTGCCGCTTCCCGAAGCTATGGCCAAGGTCGAAATGGATTCAGGGAAAGCTTTCGATCCGGACGTAGTCAATGTCCTCAAGAACCGCTACGTGCAACTCGAGAAGATGGCGCAGGAGCAGAGCGCCCATGCCGTCGGTGGCTCAAAACTCTCTACGGAACTGAAGATTGAACGGGGTGAAGCGCCGGCGGCCGGCTTTGAAAGTACCAAGGGCCGGTATCCCGTTAATGAGAACTCCCGCGACTTCATCGAAACGGTCGCAATGGCACGGCAGGAAATGGAGATGCTTTTCGATATCGGCCAGAATCCCGAATATCCGCTCCGTTTTGAAGAGAGCCTCTCTTTACTTGGACTGCGCCTGCAACGCATGATTCCTTTCGATGCGATCGCCATTTATCTCGTGCAGGACGACGTTCTCAGTCCGGCCTATGTCAGCGGAGAGAATGCCAAACTCTTCTCATCGTTGCAGATTCCGATGGGCCAGGGCCTCTCCGGCTGGGTGGCGGAGAACCGCAAGCCCATCGTGAACGGCAATCCGTCGGTGGAACCCGGCTACTTGAACGATCCGAACTACTACAGCACCCTGCGAAGTGCACTTGCGGTGCCGCTGGAGACATCGGACTCAGAGATCATCGGCGTCATCGCGCTGTACCAGGAAACCCGCGATGCCTTCACAAAGGATCATCTACGGCTGCTACAAACGCTGGCGCCGAAGTTGGCCGCCTCCGTCGAGAAGTTCAATCGCTCCCCGCAAACGATCGACTCCTTCGCTACGGACCGGCTGACGGGCTTGCCGCATGCCCGCACCGTGTTCCTGCACCTCGAATCCGAACTCGTGCGGTGCAAGCGCCTGAACACCCCTCTTTCCGTGTTCGTATGCGCGATCGACGGGTTGAAATCGATCAACGACCGCCTGGGCCGTATAGAAGGCGACAAGATCCTCCGCACGGTGGCTCTCAGCATGAAAGAGTGCTGCGGTGAGTTCGACTACATAGCACGGCTGGGCGGGAACGAGTTGGTCATCGTGTTGCCAGGCCTTCGCTCCGATGCCGTGCAGCAGCGCATTCTTAAGCTTCAGATGGCAGGCCGGGTTGGACGGGAAACCCTGCCCATCATCGTCGGCCATGCTTCTTATCCGGAAGACGGTACCGATGCCGAGCAGGTAGTTGGCGAAGCAGACCGCCGCATGTTCCGGAAGAAACACGATCGCCGCATGGAGCAGGCACGGCAGCAGGAAGTTCAGACCGCATCTTCGATAAATTGGTTGCAGTAATCGCTACGAGTCGGTCTTCTCCACAAGCTTGTCCACCTGCATCGTATACACCACGCTCTTCCCATTGCGATCCGAATGGTAGTAGAGCCGCTGGCTGTTGGGTGAGAAGTGCACCACAACGTCCGCCGGATTCGATGCCTTGTGTTCGCAGACCGTCAGTTCCCTGTGCGTCACGCGCAGCAGCAGCAGCACGAACGGGGATGCCTTGCTGCGGCTCACTCCCACGAACACAGACGAATCGGCATTGCGCGCGAAGTTCACAAACTGGCTGGTGTCCCCCACCGCTTTGTCTTCATTCGTATCGGGTGTGTGCTCGCGGAGTTGATTCAGCTTTGTCTTATCGTCCGGGTACAGGAGGTATAGCACCGTTCTGCCGTCCGCCGACCATAACGCAGGCCCGAGCGCACCTGCCCCGGCCGTTTTCAATCGGCGGTTCTGCTGGCCATCGTAGTTGACCAGCCACAGGCCGTTTTCCTTGCGGTATAAGATCCCCGCCCGTTTCGGCCGCGCCATCGGCGCTTCCAGGACCGCGGTATCCTCCAGCACATCCGTTGGAGTTCCCCGTCCCATGGCGATCAGCCGCATCCTGTACCGTCCGCCGTTCTGCTCCACAACGATACTGTGGACGCCATCCTCGGAGAGACCCATTCCGCCGCCGCGCGTCCAGCCCTCCGGCACGGAATAGATCTCGCGCTGCTTGCCGCCGTTCGTACTCACTTGTACCAGCGAGCGCCCATCGAAGAACACCACCCACCTCTCATCGGGCAGAAAGCTTACGGTGTTCTTATCCAGTTCGGTCGCGTTGCTGAGCTGATGGGCTTCCTGCGCTCGGACATCCATGCGCCAAACCTGCATGCTTCCGCCGCGGTCGGACGAGACCAACACGACGTTGTTCCGGCGGGAAATCGGGTGAAGAGGGGCAGGAGAGAGAAAGCTGCTGTAGGAGGGATCCGTCACCCGAATCAATTCAAACTCGGTTGCCGGATCCCGAAACTTACGAAATTCCGCTTGTTGAGGCTCCGCCGCGCTTAACGCAAGAGGCAGGGTGAGAAACGCGCGGCGGCTCCATGCCTCCATACCGGAATCGTACCATGCGCCTATTTGCTGGCCCGGTGGCTCGCGTCGTAGTGCTGCTTCAACAGGTCGAGTCCGAAATCGCCCTCATAATCGCGCCAAACCGAATGTATGTGGTTGTTATTGTTCTGGGTGTTGTCGTATTCGATCAGGAACGTTGGAGCCTGCACACGGTAATAATGCGGTCCTCCCTTTTCGGCGACACCGGCCCACGCAAAATACAGGTTCGTTCCGGCGGCTTTGATTTTCTCCATACGCGCCTGCGCCAACTGCTCCGGCATGTTGTATGCGTACTCTTCCATCAGGCTCTCCAGCATGTCGCGCTGCGCCTTGGTCATTTTCCCGGCCGGCAAGCCGCTCGGCTGGTTCTTCTCGATAGCGGCTTTCCGCGAAGCCATCGTGAGAATGTCCTTGTAAGCTGTCTTATCGACGATCGCCGCCTTCTGCTGCTCCGGATTCAATGAGGTCAGCAACTCGCGCGCCAGGTCCTCTTCCCGGCCCAATACGCGCAAACCCTTCCGCGGACCCTCTCTCACTTCTGCCGGATTCGCTCCGAAGAAACTCGGGCTGCCTGCGACTTTGCCGTTTGCGATCGTCCAGTTCTGCGCCACGTGATGGCCCTCCACGCGGAAGCCCCACGTGCCCGTCGCAGAAGGCTCACCGAAGATGCTGAAGAAATATCCTTCCGGATTACGGCGCACACCGCTGTCGTTCTCCAGGACCTTCAGCACATCCTCCAGGCTCATGATCGTCGTGGCTTTGATGTAGCCGCGCTGGCTCAGGCCCGCACTCAGCAGCGCATGCGCAAGGTGCTTCTGATAAGAAGTCATCTCCTTCAGCGGCAAGCCCTTCCGCTCGCGCGGGATGAAGTGCCAGTTGAAGCGTTCTTCATTCTCAAATGCGAACTTGGCCTTGGCGGCCTGCTCGGGCGTCAACGATGCAAGAAAGTTGTTCGCCGATTCCGTCATGATTGGTATCGCCTGCGTACGGTAGTACGCCGAAGTGAGGAGCAACATTGCGATTCCTGCGGCAGCTAGCCGGATCTTCACTGAGTTTGGCACGCGGGCAATCTTATCACAGTCCAAAAACATACATCACTCGATTCGCGCATACTGCAATGCGCTGCTTTCCATCGACGATGAATGACACCGGATTCGCCGTGACATTTCCGCCCGTTTGGAAGTCCCAAAGCGGCTTGCCGCTGCGTGCGTCCAGCGCATAAAAGTTACCCTCCTGGGAGCCGGAGAACACCAATCCGCCACCCGTCGCCATCACTCCCGCCCACGGCGGCGAGAGCAGCCTGAACTCCCACCGCATCTCACCCGTAGCGCTGTCGAGAGCGCGAATCGCGCCCCAGGTATCATCGGGATGCAGTTCCTCCTCTCCTCCACCTGCGAAGAACGTACCTTCCTGAAAATCCTGATCGCGCTTGTAATACACTGCACCGGCCTCGCGCGTCGACACATAGACGAGCTTTGTGTCCGGGCTGTACGAAGGGCTGAACCACACCGTGGCGCCGTTCAGGTTCGGCCACAATAGCGTGCCTTTCTCGCTGGGATCCGTGCCCGGTATCACCATCGGACGTCCCTTGTCGTCCAATCCCCGCGCCCATGTTTGCTTCGCGTAAGAGCGCCCGGCCAGAAACTCGCCCGACTTCCGGTCCAGCACATAGAAGAACGCATTCCGGTTTGCGATCGCGACAACGCTCCTCTTTTTGCCGCGCACCTCAGCCTCATACAACATCGGCACGTGTGCCGAATCCCAATCGTGCGTGTCGTGCGGGGTGAATTGGAAATGCCATTTCCGCTTGCCCGTTTCTCCATCCAGCGCGACCAGTGAGCAAGTGTACAGATTATCGCCGAGCCGCTTATCGCCATTCCAATCCGGGCTGGGATTCCCCACTCCCCAATAGACCGTGTTCAAGTCGGGGTCGTAGGCACCCGTCACCCACGTAGAACCGCCGCCGGTCCGATAGCTCTCTCCCGCCCAGGTTTCTACGCCGGATTCCTCCTTCCCCGGAATCGTGTAGAAACGCCAGGCTCGCTCGCCCGTCTTCGAGTCGTAGGCATCGACAAACCCCCTTATGCCAGCCTCGCCCCCGCTGGTGCCAATCACCACCTTGCCCTTGATGGCCAGAGGAGCCAGCGTCATGCTGTATCCCAGCTTGTAATCCGCCACTTTCGTCGCCCATTTCTGTGAGCCGCTCTTGAGATCGAGCGCCACCAGGTAGCAATCGAGCGTCGTCACGTACAGCGTGCTATCCAGCACTGCGGGCCCTCGATTTACGCGGCCGAAGCCGATACTCCGGTAGTCCGCCGGAATGTTCCTTTTCCATTCCCACAGCGTCCGTCCCGTGCGCCCATCGAGCGCCGCTGCGGTGTTCGGACCGGTGATGTACAGGATCCCATCGATCACGATCGGTGAGACCTCGTTCCGTGTTGTTTCGAACTGGTACACCCATTGCACCTTCAGGTCCTTCACATTGGCAGTCGTGATCTCGGCCAGCGGCGAATAGCGGTGCCCCTGCAGATTTCTCGAATAGGTGAGCCAGTTTCCGGGCTCCTTGTCCGCCTGCGCGATCCGTTCAAACGGCACCTGCGCCATCGACGCCGCGCAGATCAGAAAAAGGCAGGCTCTCATTTCGCTCCTTTCAGGGTGGCCAGCCATGCAACCAGATCCTGCACCTCGGCTTCCGTTAGCCTCGCCTCGTAGGAAGGCATCGGCGTCTCACCCCGCAATTTCCGGAACGAACCCAGTTCGGACTTCCTGAAGCTATGGAAACGTCCGGCCATGTCTTGAATCTGGATGGTGAACGAATCCTCATTGGCGCGGACCCCTCGTATCTTCTGGCCGGCAGGCGTAGTCGCCTCCACCAGAAGGAATCGCTCGGGTAGCGCGGATGCCGGCTTCAAAAGTGAGTCCTTCAGATGCGCCGCGCTACGTTTCGCCCCAATATCGGACAGGTCCGGACCAAAGCCGTTTCCCTGGCCGCCCACGATGTGGCAACCGCCACAGCCGCTGTTCGCGTATAGCTGCGCGCCGTGCGCTGCATCGCCGGGCACCGATTCCTCCGGCAACCTGCCCAGCTCCCGCACGTAGGACGCAACCTGAGCCAGCGCCTCTTTGCTCAGGAACCAGAACTCCGGCATCTCCGGAGCGATGCCGTCTTCTATCACTTTCTTCAGAGCTTCGTCATCTGCCGCCCGTGCCAGCTTCGGCCGGTTCAGGCTGGGTCCGCGGCCGCCCTTCCCTTCCATGCCATGACAGAGAGCGCAGTGACGCTCAAACTCGGCTTTCCCAGCCTGCTGCGCCGAAGCGCAGAAAGCCAGGAAGCACACCAGCAAAGCCGCGCGCAACATGACAAGAGATTATACGCGCTGGCATAACCGCGCGCAGCGGGTACTCACCACCCACGTGTCGTTTGCGCTTCGGCTCGTGCGGCCGTGCCACTCCGGAATGGCAGCCAAAGAAGCCAGAACAGAGTGAGAGCAAATAGTTCCCCTATGCCGAGGTACACAGGCCACGGGCCGAAATAATCGAGCAGAGACGCACTCGCCGGCTTCCTGCAGAGGTACATGTAGTTCGTTGCGAATAGCACGTTGAATATACCCACCATTGCCGTGAAGCCATTCAAAATCAGAAACGCTCTGAGTACCGAGCCCGCCCGTGGCCTCGCAAGGTGCCCCCAAATGAGCGTCAGAAGAGTGATCACGACGAAGCCGTGCGAGAGAAAGAAGTACGCCGTTGGATAGGACGGAAACGGAGCCCATAGATCAGGGGTGAGAAGCGCCATCGTACTCCCGCCCAGGCCCGCGAAATAGGCAAATTCATAGGCCCAGGGTTTGAGCGTCAACGCAGCGGTTACCGTCAGCCAAAGAACCAGATCGCACAATTGAAGGGGCAGGCCATCAGGAAAGCGCCAGCCTTCATGGCTAAGCCTGTAGCCGTACCAGATGAGTTCGTTTGCTGCAAGAAGCGCGCCCAGTGTGAGACGAATCCAATGCCTGCAGGCAGGACGCTGCCGGGCGGTAAACGACAGAGCCGCCGCAGCTCCTGGAATTGCAGCCAGAATGAATAGGTGCGCGGGCCCGAAGAGATGAAAACCCTCTGCCATTCCGTTGCCCTGCGCACCTTTATACCTGAACAGAGCTATTCTGAACAGCATGAGCACGGCACTATTCGACGCAATCGGATCCGGCGATCGCTCAAAGCTTCAGGCAATGCTGGCTTCGGACCCCGAATTAGCCTCTTCGGCCAAAGAAGATGGCACGACCGCAATTCTCTGGTGCGTATACACCGGCCACGCCGAACTGGTTCCGCTCTTCCATCGCGATCTGAACCTGTTCGAGGCCTGCGCAACAGGCAACTTTGCCCGTGCGGCTGCGCTCCTCGACGCGAATCCCTCCGCCCTGCATGAGTATTCCGGCGACGGACACACTGCACTCGGTCTGGCCACCTACTTCCGGCATCCCGATATCGTTCGCGAATTGATCCGCCGGGGCGCCGCCGTAAATCAGCCGTCAAGAAATGCGATGGGCGTCACGCCTCTGCACGCAGCCGCCGCGGCCGGAGATGCGGACCTGGTCCACTTCCTGATACAAAACGGCGCCGACGTGAATGCCAGACAGGCCGGCGGACACACTGCGATGGACAGCGCGAAACAGTCCGGCAGGCAGGACATCATCGCCCTGCTGTCTTAAACTTTGTCCGGGATAACATACGGCGCACGGTACTTGCGCGTTTGCATCGCCTGCGCCTCGTTGTCGCCCATGAACTTACCGGAAGGATCCACCTTCAGGAGCCGGTTCAGCCGGTAACCGATGTTCGCGAGGTGGCAATATGCCGCCGAGCGCGCCCCTATCTCGATTTCCGCGTTCAGCGATTTGTAGTCGCGCGACTTCACCGCGGCGACGAAGTTTTGCATGTGCGGAACCGTATCGTCGTTGCCGCTCTTCTCTTCGAGGGTCTTCTCGTACTTCTCCTTTCCCCCTGCCCCCGCGCCCCGCGCAGCCTCTCCGCTGATCGTGTTACCGACGGCGCTCTTGTACACCTGGAAGCCCGCATGATCGAGGATCATGAACCCCCCGTCGCCGAAGAAGATGTTGCCGACGTAGTTCGGCCGGACCGGCACGGGTCCCTCCGGCATCGTGGGAAGGTTCCGCACGTCGAAGGTCATCTCCGCATCGCCAAAGTTGAACACGGTCTGCTGCGTATTCGGCGTCTCCTGGTCGTCCTTCCACAGATACTTGCCGCCCGTCGACATGACAGTAGTGGGCCAACCGCTTTTTCCAAGGCCCCAAAGTGCTACGTCCATCTCATGCACGCCCTGATTGCCGATGTCGCCGTTGCCCGTGTCCCAGAACCAATGCCAGTTGTAGGCAAACTTGTTCTTGCTGTACGGCTTCATCTGCGCGGGCCCTAGGAACTTGTCCCAATCGATTCCGGCAGGCACAGGTTCATCCGGCGTATGTCCGATCGAAAAACGGCGCCGGAAACAGAGGCCACGCGCCATATAGACGTTCCCGATTACGCCATCCCGCAGCATCTGAATGGCTCTCTTCTTATGCGCGACCGACCGGCTCTGTGAGCCCACCTGCACCATGCGATTGTATTTGCGCGCCGCCTCCACCATCTTGCGGCTCTCGAACATGTTGTGCGAGGCAGGTTTCTCCACATAGACGTCTTTTCCCGCCTGGCACGCCCAAATAGTGGCCAGCGCGTGCCAGTGGTTAGGCGTCGCAACGGAAACAGCATCTACGTCCTTCGACTCGAACATGCGGCGCATGTCATCGTAGTCCTTCGGGGCGTAGCCTTTTGTCTTCTGGATCTTCGCAACCGCGCGCTCGCGGGCCGCCTGGTTGACGTCGCACAGCCCTACGAACCGCACCTCCTCGATTTGCGAGTAATAGTTCATGTGATCGTTGCCGCGACCGCCCAACCCGACAATGCCGAGCTGCACTTTGTCGTTGGCGCCGAGAATCGGAAACGCGCTGGTCGCGATAGCCGCGGATGCGGTTTTGAGGAATTGCCGTCTAGGTTGGGTCATGACGGCTCTATTTTATGCGAATCGCGGCCTGAATCGCGAGCCATCAACAGCATCGAACTCCACCGCAACCGGTTTACTGCGTAATCTTCAGATTCGCGAAATATCCTTCTGTGCCCGGCCCCACCCACAGGGCCACCGCGCCCTCTGAATCGCCGTGTTTCATATCGTTGACGATCAGGCAAGGCTGCGCGGCGCCATGAACGAATAGCCTCGCCTTGGTCCCGTCAATCACGATCCGGTACTTCGTCCACACCCCGGGCTCCAAGTCCACATACGATTCGTATTTCTCCGGAGATTGCTTCCGCAGCTGGTAGAAATCGAACTCCGGCTGCGCGCCATACTGTGTCGAATGGTTCCGTCGCACCTGGTCATCTGCGCGTCCATTCGTCGGACGGAGGTAGATGTAGTCATACCGGTTCCCTTGTACCCGAAACGCGATGCCGATGAACCCGCGGGCTGCGGGACCGGCGCTGCCAGCGGGCTTTCCTGCCAGTTCCACTTCGATGGTTCCATTGTGGAAACGGCTGCCCTTCAGAATCGCGTAAGACGTTCCATCTGCCGCGTTCGGCAGCGCGTCTAGACGAACTGCAGCTTTACCCTGATACGTGGTGTTCGCAACCGAGGCGCCACGGGCCTCCAGTTGCTCCGCCGTTTGCGCGCACAGCGGCGCGAGCGCCAATAGAGCGAGCAGGTGTTTCATGATGACTTTGGACGCGCCTCCCTTCGGAACGTCCCGCCGGAGCTTCTGCTGTTCCCGGCCGCGTTTCGAGATCATCGTACCCCAAAGCACGGACGTCGGCACGCGGCACGCGGACTCTATCTAATCCACCACGCAGCCATCGCGCATGTGGGCGATCCGGTGCGCGAACGCCGCCGCTTCCGGATTATGCGTGATCATGAGGATCGTCTGCCCCAGCCGCTCGTTCAAATCGCGAAGAAGCGCCAGCACAGCATCGGAATTACCGCTGTCCAGGTTGCCGGTCGGCTCGTCGGCGAGCAGAATCGCAGGCCGGTTCACGATCGCGCGGGCAATCGCCACTCTCTGCTGCTCGCCGCCCGAAAGCGCGCGCGGCTTATGGTGCAGCCGGTGTGCAATCCCGAGCAGCTTCAGAATCTCCTGAAAATACGGCTCGTCCATTGCCTCCTTACCGCCCGCAATCGCCTGTGCAATCGCGATATTATCCGCCGCCGTGAGTGTGGGCAGCAGATTGTACTTCTGAAAGACAAACCCGATCTGTTTTTTCCGCAGGTTGGTACGGTCACCCTCTGTCATGCCGCGGAGGTCGATACCGTTGATGTGCACTGTGCCGCCGGTAGGCGGCGTCAACCCGCCAAGAATATTGAACAACGTAGACTTCCCGGAGCCCGAATGCCCCACGATCGCGAGGAACTCACCATGCTGCACATCGAGGTTCACGCCCCGCAACGCATGCACATCCACGTCACCGACATGGAACACCTTCGTTAGTCCGCGGACAGTGATGATCGGCCCCTTATTCATAGGTCAGAGCCTCAATCGCGTCCTGCCGGGCGGCCTTCATACCCGGGTAAAGCGCGCCCACACACGCACCCGCGAGTGCGATCCCTCCTGCAATTGGCCACCAGTCCGGCACAATCGCCTGCGTCAAAGAAGCCGGATAACTCGTCATGATGACCCACCGCGTAAAGTAGGTCAGCAGAATGCCGAAGATGGCCCCGGCCAGCGCGAGCATCGCCGTCTCGCGCACCAGCATGGTCACGATGAAGGGCGGCGACGCCCCCAACGCCTTCAGAATTCCGATCTCGCGCGTCCGCTCCAGCACCGCCGTGTACATTGCAAGGAACACCACCAGGAATCCGAATACAACCGAGAGTCCGATAATCACCTTCGTGAACGACTTCAGCAGCGGCACGCTATCGGCGCTGATCTGCGATAGAAATTCTTCCATCGTGAAAATCGAATAGTCAGGCAAAAGCTGTTTCAGCTCATTCACGATCAGTTCGGCATTCTTGGGCTCGTCCGCCTTCACGTAAATCATGGTGAGCTTATTGGTAGCCGAAACCGCTTCCTGCAGTTCCTTGATGTCCACCATCGTGCGCGCGCCCTTGCCCGGCTGGAAGACGCCGGCAACTTTGTAATCGCTGTTCAGCAGCTTGGTCGTGTCACCTGCCTTCAGCTTCCGCTGCTGCGCATAGTATTCATCCACAATCACCTCGTGCGGAGCCTTGAACGGTCCGCCCGAAATGAAGTCGAGCCCGTTACTCATCTTCGAAAACGTAGGCAGATCGATTCCGCTGATTGTGTCGAACAGGTTGGACTGGTGCATCACCACGCCGGTCGCGATCCCCACGTGCGGCTGCTTGCGCACCACGTCCAGAATCTTCTCCGGAATCGGCGCACCACTCAAGCCGATGGCCGCCGAGTTCGGCGGACGCACCAGCACATCCGCGCCCGTACCGCGGGTACGACGGATACTGCCGTCAATCGTGCCCCGGCTCAAGCCGACCAGAGTAAGAATCATTGTGACTTGGAGCCCGATCGCCGCGATGGTGAGAAGTGTTCGAATCGGCCGGTGCTTCAGGTTCTCAAAGACGAGTTTATTGATCAAACTCTATTGTATCCGTGCTGTTTCATTTCACCGCGATCTTCGCCAGCCGCAACGCATTCCGGGCTTCCTTCACGATCGGCCCGTAGACGCTCTTATCGAACGGCGGACACCCTGTCGCGAACTGCCCTAGCGGATGCTGCTTCTGCCGCATCAGGAACGTACAATACGTCAGCGTCTTACACACGCGCAATTCGTCCAGCACGCCCTTTTCCAGCGCATCGCGAGCAAAATCCGGATACGCCAGCGCATTCCGCCCGATCCCCAGGAACCGTATGTTGCCATCGAGAATGTTCGCTGCCCCCGCATTGATTGCGTAGATCTGCAGCCAGCTATAGCCCGACCCGGCCACCGGCAGATCGGGGAATGTCCGCTGCAGCTCGCCGGCGATCCGGAAGTGCCTGTCGACACCCATCAGCGGATGTTCAGGCTCCTCGTAATTGCCCTCGTCCGGCTTCTCGAAAGGACGCGTCACATGCGGATTGTAATAAGGGCACCCGAGCGAGACGTTCAGTAACTTCACGCCCCACTCCTTCAGCCAGCCGGTCACCGTCTTGATCTCGGTCAGGTCTTCCTTCAGAGGATCGTTCTCATCTACGCCGAAGCCGTACGGATAAGGCGTCTGATAATCCAACGGCGCCCCTCTGCCCGACTCGTCTTTCTTATACGGCACACTGTCGAAACACCCCAGCCGCACCGCAATCATCAACTGATCCCCGCACGCCGCGCGAATCTTCCCGACGATGTTCTTCAGGAACCGAACCCGATTTTCCAGCGATCCGCCATACGGACCCGGCCGCGTCTTCGCGCCCAACAATTCACTTACGAGATATCCGTGCGTCGCCTTGATATCCACGGCCCGGAATCCCGCCCGGACCGCCAGCTTCGCCGCGTCCACGTACTTGTCTTCCAGCTCTTCCAGCTCACTATCGGAAATGATCGGATAATCCGGCGGCGTGTTCGTCTTTGCGTCGATGAGCGGATTATGAAATGCGATGATGCGCTTCGGCACGCTGTACCGCCCCGAGTGCGTCAGTTGCAGCGGTTCCAGCAGGTCATCGGTCGTGCCCCACTCCCGCTTGTGAACGTCGCGAGCGATCTGCAGCAGCTTTGCGATGCTCGGAAGAGTCTTCTCGTACAACCAGAGTTGCCGCGTGTTTGCGCGTCCCTCATCGCAAACCGCAGTTGCTTCGAACCAGACCAGTTTCGCTCCGCCATGGCCGAAACGCTCATAGCGGCGGTAAGTCAGCTCGTCCGGATGGCCGTCCAGCGTCCCGTCGCAGCCTTCCATGGGATGAATCGCCATGGAATTGCCGACCGTGAACTTGCCAACCTGAACCTTGCGGGAGAGAGCAGCTTTTACTTTTTCCGGATCGCCTTCGAAGCGGACGTGAGCGGCGCCGAGTTCCTCAGTGCCTTGCTGCAACTCGCTCAACGTCTTGTACGTGAAGTGTCTCATTATCTTTCTTCAGTTTAGGCAGTAAGGCAATCGCGGCTGCTCCGACAAAGGAAGTAACGAACACCAGCTTCAACGCGAGATTATAGTTGCCTAACGAATCATGCAGTTTCGAAATCAGCAGCGGACACCAGGTCTGGCCGATCGTATCGGCGGGCAGAATCACCGCCATTGCCCGCGCCAGGGAGTTCACTCCGAATCGCTCCGCCGCCATCAGCGGAATCAGCATGTAATCGGCGCCCATCCCGAACCCGAACAGGACGGCAAATATATAGACATATTCGGGCTGGGAAGGCGTAACCAGGAACAATAGAGGGATCGTCGCGGCAACCAGAATATAAGTGATTGTCATGACGGCTTTCTTGTTGTACTTGTCCGCTAAATACCCCATGATCAACCGCCCAGCGATGCTCGAAAACAGGATGCACAGCGTCGCGTTCGAGAACATCGCATCCAGTGCGGCTTGATTGCGGAATCCCTGCTCGAGAAACACGAGCTTCATATGCTGGTTGATCGAGCCAATCGACCCGATCGAGCAAAGGCTGCCGAGCATCAACAGCCAGAACGCGGGCTGCGACAGCATCTCTTTGAACGGCTTCGGCGGAGCCGCCGGCTTCGCATCGGCCGCAATCGCCTCACCGTCGGGGAACTGTCCGATATCGGACGGCTTGTCTTTCATCAGAAAGATCGCGATCGGCCAGGCCAGCACCATGCACGCGCCGAAAACGATCAGCGCGGTCCGGAAGCCGTAAGCGTGCGTGAGCGGCGCGGCGATGAACTTCGCAGAAATGCCGCCGAACACACCGACACCCAGGTATACGATCGCCATCGCCTTGCCGCGCACTTTCCGGAACCACTGGGAAACGATGACCTGGTGCGGAATGGGACCCGAAAAGATATACCCGATGATGTAGACAAACCACAGCAGGTAATAGAGCGGTAGCGAGCCGTTCATCGTTCCGAATCCGATGAACGCTAAGCCTGTGCACGCCGTGCCGATCAGGATCAGAATCCGCGGGCTGAACCGGTGAGCGAGCAGCGGCCCCACCCACAACGTCAGAAGAGCGGCCAGCGGAAATCCGAATGTCACTTCGGTGGTTGTCCACCCAAACGTCTTCTTGTAATAGTCGTAGAAGAAAGGTCCGCCGTAGTACGGGATGCCCACGGCAATACCGAAAGTGAAGAACGCGGCGGCGGTGATCCACCATCCGTAAAAGCGCTTGTTCATTAAGTGCGACCTGGCCGAATCCACTTTATCATAGTGGCTTTTTCGGAAACGCTTGCAAAACGAGGAATACTGAATACAAATGAGGGAATCCCGGTCGGTGTGGACGCCGCTGCGTATCAGCCTCTTCCGCTGGCTCTGGATCGCGTCCATCGCGTCGAACATCGGCACCTGGCTCCAGAATGTCGGCGCAGCGTGGTTGATGACGTCTATTGGTCCTTCGCCCATGTATGTCGCGCTCGTCCAGACCGCCACCAGCCTCCCTGTCTTCTTCTTCGGGCTACCGGCCGGGGCGTTGGCAGACCTGCTCGACCGCCGCCGTCTGTTGCTGTTAACGCAGGGCTGGATGCTTGTCTGTGCCGCAATTCTCGCGGTCACTACGTTAGGCGGATGGACCGGGCCCTGGCTTCTCCTCTTCCTCACATTTGCGCTCGGTTGCGGCTCCACGCTCAACGGTCCCGCGTGGCAGTCGATCATCGGCGAACTCGTCCCTCGCGACGAGTTGACCAATGCCATCGCGCTCAATTCCATGGGCTTCAATATGGCCCGCGCCGTTGGTCCCGCTCTCAGCGGAATGCTGCTCGCCATCGCAAGCCCCGGCATTGCGTTCCTGCTGAATGCGATTTCCTTCGTCGGCGTCATGATCGTACTCTGGCGCTGGAAGCGCACGCCGAAAACGAGCGTAGCCCCCACGGACCGCCTCTTCGGAGCCATGCGCACCGGCTTCCGGTACCTGCAGCACGCACCCGAACTGCAGCACATTCTCGTCCGCGTAATGACCTTTGTGCTCGGCGCCAGCGGCCTTTGGGCCGTCCTGCCCCTCCTGGCGAAATTGGAACTCGGCAGCGGCGCCGCGGGGTACGGCGTGCTCCTCGGCTGCCTCGGAGCAGGCTCCGTGATCGGAGCCATCTTCCTCCCCCGTATGCGCTCCGTCCTCTCGACGGACCGGCAGGTCGCCGGAGCCACCATCGTATTCGCCATCGCCAGCCTTGCCGCCGGCCTTGTCCAGGATTTCGCCGTCGTTGCGCTCTTCCTGATCGCCGCGGGCGTCGCCTGGCTCGGGGCCATGTCCAGCTTCAATATCTCCGTCCAGACCGTCGTTCCCGACTGGATCCGCGCCCGCGCACTCGGTTTTTATATGTTGATCATGCAGGCAGCCATGGCCCTCGGCGGCGTCCTCTGGGGCGAAGCAGCGGAGCGTTGGGGAGTACGTTCCTCACTCATCGCCGCCGGCGTCCTCCTCTTCCTCGGCCTCGCTGCCGGGATTCGTTATCGCCTCGTCGAGACACGGCATCTCGACTTAACGCCCGTCATGATGCAGGCCGCCGACTCGCACGGCGCCATCGAGGTCTCTCCGCACGAAGGGCCTGTCATGGTGATGATCGAGTACCGGATCGATCCCGACCGGCGCCAGCTATTCGAACGGGCCATGCAGCAGGTACGTCGCGTCCGCCGCCGGGATGGGGCTATTCGCTGGGGCCTGTTTCACGATCCCGAGATTCCCGGGCGCTGTGCGGAAGTATTTTTGGTGGATTCCTGGCAGGAACATCTGTTGCAGTTGGAAAGAGTAACGCATGAGGACCGGGCCGTCATGGAAGCGGCACGCGCGTTCCATTCGGCATCCGGCCCGTTGCGCGTCACACACTGGGTCGCAAAGGACAATGGGGCGGGCTAATCGCCCACCCCTCTTGCAGTTACTGTTCCACCCACTGAGCGATCTTTTGGTCGATTGCGCTCCAGGGAACCAGGAACGGTTTGTTCGTGCACTGGATTTCCAGCATCTTCGCATCCGGATCGTACTTCCAGTTGACCGTAAAGCCCCTCTGCGAGGTGCTTCCTTTATTCGCGTTCAGATTCAATCCGAAGTCCAGAGCTTTTCGCTTTAATGCACTGAATCGCTCCGGAGTTACGTTCGGAAAACGTTGTATGACGCCCATCGGCGATACTCCTCCTACGCTGAGGGTCTCAACAGCGCCATACTCGCGAACAAGCGAAGTTCTTGTATGTGTCTGAAACACCGAAGAATAAAGTCAGGCGATTTGCCGTGACCGCGGTTCTTCGCCGAGCCGTTGCGAGAGCCACCTCCCGCCCTGGCGCGGCCTTCGTATGCGGAAATCGCAGGATTCGGTTGGGCGCTAGGCCCATCCGCTCACACCTGCCCTGCTGTAGTCGATAAGTGTCTCGTGACGACTTGCAGCCCGGCAGATACTTACAAACAAAAGGCGATGGAGCATCTCTCCAACCTTCCGCCTTTTTCTCCGATTTTGAATCGTCTGCTCGCGATGATGGGAAACGATGACGTGCCGTTCTCCACCCTCGGGGCTCAAATCGAGAAGGACACCGTCTTGGCCGGAAATATTCTGAAAATCGTCAATTCGGCGCTGTATGGCCGAACCGGGACGGTGACCTCCATCGTACACGCCATATCAATCCTCGGCACCGCGCGCCTTCGGAACTGCGCTCTCGCGTTTTCAGTCAACCGTCTCTGGAATAACCTGCGGACGCCCTCGCGCTGGTCGGCAATCCGCTTCAACACGCATTCGCTGGCCACGGCGATGATGGCGGATCGGCTCGCCGAGTTGCGGCCGATCGATTTCGCCGAGGGGGCCTTCGCGTCCGGCCTCTTTCACGATCTTGGCAAGCTGCTGATCGCCATGACCTCCGCGCGCGAATACGAGATCTTGCACAAGGAATTCCAAGCCGCCGGCCCAAATATAGAGCAACGCGAACGCGAGTTGCTGGGCGTTACCCATTCTGAACTTTCCGCCATGGCGCTCGAACGCTGGAACTTGCCGAAACCCGTGCAATCCGCCGTGCTCCACCATCACAGTCCCGAGCTATACAGCGCGCTGGCGCCCAATCTCGCGCACCTCGTTCATGCCGCCAACGCTACGGTCCGCGATCTCGGTTTTACGATCGACCTTCCGGCCGGCGCTGACCATCACCGTCCGGAAACGTTTGTTTACCTCGAAGAGCTGAACGTCCCGGACATCCCTGCTTTCATAGCCTCGTTCGAAACCGCGCTGAACACGCTCACATCTGCCGGCTAACGCCCAGAGCTATTTCTTAAACAGCCAGAGCTATTTCTTAAACAGAAAGATGTGCTGCCTCGGTAGATCTTCGATGATCTTATCGAGCTGATATCCTTCTGCGCCGACCTCAGCCTTCACCTCTTCGACACTCATTTTGTGCTCCGGGCGGATCGGAATCCTGGGATCCTCCTTCCGGTATTCGATCAGCACGAGCCTCCCGTCGGGCTTCAACGCACTTTTCAGCTTTCGCAACATGGACTGCGGCTGCGAAAACTCGTGGTACACGTCCACCAGCAGAATAACGTCCATTGCGCTCTTGGGAAGCTTCGGATCCGCCTCCGTCCCGAGAACGGTCTCCACGTTGTGGACCTTCGCCTTTGCCGCCCGTTCTCTCAACAGTCTCAACATTTCCGGCTGCACATCCGTCGCGAAAACCTTGCCGTCCGGGCCGACCCTCTTCGCCATGCGAATCGAAAAGTACCCCACTCCCGCGCCGACGTCCGCCACCACCATACCGCTCCGGATTCCGATCGCATCCAATGCCGTATCCGGCATCTCTTCAAGTTCCCGCTCACTCCTCTCCAGCCAGTCCACCCCGCCCATCCCCATGACGGGAGCGATCCGGCGTCCCGTAATCGGATGTTCGGCTTGTCCGAACGCGATTCCCGGCCAAAATAACAGGACACAAATGGCCCAAATCAACCTTGCGGTGGGTTGCCAGGGTTTCGAGAAGTTAGCTACAGTGACAGAATTGGTTCCCAGACTCATGTCCTTTCCTTCCATCTTCGCAAGGCGATTTGCCTTCGGCACCCTGGTTGTTTCTGCTTTATTGGTCGCGGGATGCAATTCCCCATCGCCCACAAAAGAGCTTCCCCGGTCGTTAGGGACGTTTCTCATGGGTGACAGGGTGCAGCTTGGTCCACTCATTTACACTGTCCTGGAAACAAGCTGGAAAAGTCAATTGATTGAAGACACATCGGCATCCGCTCCGAAGAACCGCTTCCTCATCGTTAAATTGACGGTTACCAACTCCGGAAAAGACGACTTACCGTTGCCTCAAATGGCCCTGACGAACGCTTCCGGTCAGACGTTTAGTGAGCTGTCAGACATAAAAGAAGACCTTCCCCGCTGGTTCGGCGGGATTCTCCGCCAGTTGAAAGCAGGGCAGACCGAAACCGGAGTCGTTGCTTTCGATGTGCCCATGGCAGCATACAAACTCAAGGTGACCGATGGCGGCGACATTGAAGAAGAGAAATTCGCCTTCATTGATATTCCGCTCCAGCTACAATAAGGGCGTCGTGCGCTCGTCTTTATTGCTGATTGCTGCCGGATTCGTGCTTTCTGCCGCCGGACCGGCGGGCTTGACCCTGCAGAATCTGACCTTTACCGAATACGAGGACGGGCCGCCTCTGGCGCGCGCCCACCTGTTCCAGGCCGGCGAGACCCTTTTCCTCAACTTCCGGATCGCGGGATACAGCACCTTCTCTGACACCGACGAAGTCAAGCACGTAAAGCTTTCCTGGACTATCGATACCAAGGATCCGCAGTCCCGCCTGATCGCCCCCCCTGAGAGCGGCAAGGTCGATACGGCGCTCGATCAGGAAGATAAGAAATGGATGCCCAAGGTTCGCTATATGGTCGAGATTCCCTCTCAAGCCGCATCCGGAACCTACCGCCTGACCATTCACCTCGACGACGGCTATTCGAAATCCGGCGTATCCAACATGCTCGAGATCCCGGTAAAAGGCCAGGACATCGAACCCTCAGATCACCTGGTCGTCCGCAATCTGCAATTCTTCCGGGCGGAAGAAGATCGCCAGCCCCTCAGCGCCAATTTCGCTTACCGCCAGGGCGATACCGTGTGGCTCCGGTTTGATATGACCGGCTTTCGGGTAAACCCGCCTAAAAATGAATACTCGGTCAACTACGGGGTCGCATTGCTCGATTCTTCCGGAAAAGCGCTCTTCTCCGCTCCCAATGCCGCCGCCGACGCGCAGGAATCCTTTTACCCCAAGCGTTTCGTTCCCGCCTCGCTGAGCCTCAATTTGGATAAGAGTATCCGGCCCGGCCAGTATACGGTTGTAATCACAGCCACCGACGTCCTCGCCGGAGTGAATACCGACCAAAGGCGCCAGTTCAGCGTCGAGTGATTCAGCGCTTCAGCGCCTCAATCTCGGCTTTCAGTTCCTCTAATTTCGCCAAAATGGCATTGTGCCGCCCCTCATCCTCGGTCGGTATGTGGCGTGTAATAAAAAACACGCCGCCCGGTTCGAGCGTGCAATCCTTGATCTCGCGGAGCGACTCGAACCCCTGCCGGTGTGCAACGGCCAGCAATTCCGCCTTGGTCATGAGTTCTTTCGCGAGCGCCGCGGACTGGATCTTCCCGTCGACAACCAGTTTCGTCGGGTGCCCTTCCAGCAATTGATCCAATCTCCTGTGCCGGAACAAGAACCGCACCGTAAAGTAATTCATGGACAACAGCGCAACCGCGCCGATTAGCCCGCCCAACAGGGTATTGTCATCGCCGATAATCGCATTCTGCACGGTGTTCGACAGGCAGAGCAGCACCACCAGATCGAACGGATTCAGTTGCGCCAGTTCTCTCTTTCCGAAAACGCGCAGCATGAGAACCAGCGCGACATACACGATCACGGGTCTGAGAATCTTCTCCAACAGCGGCAGCTTTAGAACAAACAGATCACTCCATAACATCTGCTCAGCATATCCGGTGGCAGTCCCCGCAATGGAATCCGAGGCGTTTTCCCAATCTGCTACCCCGTCTCACGTACATTGAAAGCAGATGCCCGAACCAGTCAACCTGTGGACCTCTCCCGAGCATGCCCTTGAATACCTCAGCCGCGCCGATTCCATTCCTCACCGTACCGAAGGAGAAGCCGAACTCCTCAGCGTACTTCCCCGCCCTCTCCGCCGTGTCCTCGACCTCGGCACAGGCGACGGCCGCCTCCTGAATCTCGTCAAACTCGCACGCCCGGAGGTCCAATCAGTTGCCGTCGATTTCTCCCCCACCATGCTGGCTAAAGCACGCGAGCGCTTCGTCGACGACAAGTCCGTCGTCATTGTTGCCCACGACCTCAGTCAGCCCCTCCCCGCACTCGGGACCTTCGACGCCGTCGTGTCCAGCTTCGCCATCCACCACCTCGATGATGACCGGAAGCATTCGCTCTACTCGGAAATCTTCCAGCTTCTGAATTCCGGAGGCGTATTCTGCAATCTCGAACACGTCTCTTCCCCTACCCCGCTTCTTCACAGTGAATTTCTTGCACTACTAGGCGCCACCACCGGCCAGGATGATCCTTCCAACAAGCTCCTCGACACTGAGACCCAGCTCAAGTGGCTACAAAACCTCGGCTTCCACCACGTCGACTGTCTTTGGAAATGGCGGGAACTCGCGCTACTGACTGCCCGCCGTCCCTGATTCGTCCTACTACAAAGCTAGTAAATCTGCGTTATCCTAGTAGTGATACCGAGGAGGATCAGAGGAAAACATGATGAAGCGACTGATCGCCTGTTTATCGATGGCGGCGTCCGCAATGCTCGGAGCTAGCTTGCCTTCGATTCACACCCAGGTGAAAGGAAATTACATCGAAGCACGTACGGCGGACGTATTTACCGGTCCGTGTTTCGCAAACTCGGAAGTGGATCTGGTTGGCAATCTGGCCGTTTTCGGCTGGCGCATTAACCAGGGCAACTGGCAAGGCGTGTCACTCGACGGTCTTTCGGTCGTCGGTGTGGTCAAGGCCAACAGCACGCTCGGCAATGTAAACGGCAATGCTTACCCGGTCAAGTCGGTCCTGATTGTGGACGAGAAGGCATCGCCCGAACAGCGCCTCGCGCTCAAAGCCTTCGCCCAGAAGATGGCTGGCGACCTGCTCCAGGACATCGTGAAGATCGATGCCCAGCCGATTGAATTCACCTTCGAGAACAACAATATTCATACAGGCAAGGGCAAGCTTTCGGCCGGAACACTCGCCGAGATCCGCACCCGCGCCATCAACCAGGGTGACCACCTTTGCACGAACGAAGAGACCTGGTATCCGCCGCTAACGAAGACGACGCATGCGATGCCCGCGGTCGCTCTCGCCCACAGCTATAAGGGCACTGGACTGAACACCGTCTGGAGCAGCCCCGATAAGCGCAGCGCCTTCATTGGCGAATTCAACTTCTCCGAATAAGCCGCCTTTAGGGAGGGTGCTTCTTTATAGGTGCCCTCTCCCTCTCCTATCTCTTCTTTGCAAGTCAATTTCCGAAGCGAATCGCCACCTCATGATAGTCTGTGCTTGCCATGAGATTCCGCTCGCTCCTTGCACTGCTGGTTCTACTCACTCCCTCCTTCGCCGCTGACCTCACCGGAAATTGGGTCATCTCTGAACCGCGCAACGACGGCACGTCCCGCCGCACTTATTTCAACTTGAAGCAGGATGGAACTCACGTCACTGGGTTCATTCGCATGACGCAGTTTTTTTATCCCGAGGTGGACGGTACGGTCGGCCCTGATGGCTTCGTCCTCAACGCCTCGATGCGTGACGGTAAGAACGAACGAAAGGCCCGCTTTGAAGGCAAGCAGGAAGGCGACGAACTCCGCATCACCATGCCGCGCCGCGGCAATCAGCAGCCTGCGGTGCTCACCGCTCACCGGGCCCCGGCCGGCGAAGGTGCGATCCCCTCTCGCATTGCGCCTCCGGCTCTTCACAAGGTCCGCTCGAACGGTCTGGCAAAGACGCCCCCGATGGGCTGGAACAGTTGGAATAAATTCGCTTCGCGCGTCGATGACGCCACCATCCGCACCATCGCAGACGCCATGGCCTCCAATGGCATGAAAGAGGCTGGCTACATCTACATCAACATCGATGACACCTGGGAAGCGGATCGGGACGCCCAAGGCAACATCACCACCAACAGGAAATTTCCTGACATGAAGGCCCTCGCCGATTATGTTCACTCGAAAGGCCTGAAACTCGGCATCTACTCCTCGCCTGGCCCGAACACCTGCGCAGGCTACGAAGGCAGTTACGGACATGAGGAGCAGGATGCCCGCACGTTCGCTGCATGGGGAATCGATTACCTCAAGTACGATTGGTGTGGCGCCCGCAACATCTACACCGACGAAGAGATGCAACCCGTCTATCAGAAAATGGGTGACGCGCTCCTCGCGGCCGGCCGCCCGATCGTATACAGCCTTTGTCAATACGGACGCCAGGACGTTTGGAAGTGGGGGCCCGAAGTGGGCGGGAATCTCTGGCGCACCACCGGCGACATCCGCGATTCGTGGGCGTCCATGACCAACATTGGCTTCAAGCAAAACGATCTTGCTCCCTACGCCGGTCCCGGCCATTGGAACGATCCCGACATGCTGGAGATCGGCAACGGCGGCATGACGGATACTGAGTACCGCACCCATATGAGCCTATGGGCGATCCTCGCTGCGCCGCTCCTGGCCGGCAATGACCTGCGCGATATGAGTCCGGCCACGAAGGATATCCTGCTGAACCGCGAAGTCATCGCAATTGACCAGGATCCTCTCGGCAAACAGGGCACACGCATCGCGCAAAACGGCGAGCAGGAGATCTGGGAGCGTCCTTTGTCTGGCGGTTCGTACGCACTGGCTCTCTTCAACCGCTCCCCCGCCGATGCGAAGATGTCCGTATCCTGGTCGGAAACAGCCCTGAAAAAGGCTCCCAAGAGCATACGCGATCTGTGGAATCACACCGCGGTCAAACCGGAACCTGAGTCCTTCACGGCTATGGTTCCCGGCCACGGAGTCGTAATGCTGCGCGTGCACCGGTGACAAGGCAGTCCGTCACCGGACTTAGCAAATTTATTTCTCACCTCTTTTCCATCACTTCGGGCCAAGCCGCCAGTCCTTCGGTTCGGCCCGTTTGCCAAACTCGTGCGTAGGTAAGGCTCGTCTGCCTTCCAATTCTTACGGAAAAGAGAAACTGATCATGCAAGTCTCAGAGGCGCGCATCGCGGCCAATCGCGCGAACGCCCAAAAGTCTACAGGCCCTAAGGACACATCGAAAACCCGGTTCAACGGGGTGAAACATGGGCTCACGGCGCAGCACGCGCTCCTCCCCTGGGAGCACAAGGACGACCTCGACGCGATCATCGAATCCTTCGAATCCCGTTTCAAGCCCGTAGACAATTTCGAGCGCCTGCTCGTCAAACACGCCACCCAGGCCTATTGGCGTATGGAGCGCTCCCTCCGTATGGAAGCGAGCATGTTCGAAACCATGGCCAACGCCGAGTACGAAGCCGCCGGTGCGCAACCCGGTGACCTCCATGCCGGCCATCTCGAAGCCATGGGTTTCATGAAGGCCGATCAGATCATGGACCGCTACCGCCGCTACGACGCCCATCTCCAGCGCGCCTTTGACAAAGCCATGCAGCGCGTCGAAAAAATGGCTTCGCTTCGCACAACCGCAAAAGCCGAACCCCTTCCTCCCGCCGAACCCGTCATCGAGCCGCCCCGCGACGGCCTCAAAGAGTCGTTCGTACAGCTCCCGTTCGAAAAGAACGCCGTTCTCCAGCTCCGCGGCGAGCGCTTCGTCAACGCTCCTCCTCCACGCTAAACTGTGCCCGGAGGAGCCCTGGGAAAGGTGATCTCCCCACCGATCTTTGAAAATCGAATCTTCTGTACGAAACCGGACCGCGGCGCGTTACCCTGGTAGGTAGTGCCCCCCGTAAGCCCCCGCAAACCCGAAATCATGGCTCCGGCCGGTTATTGGCCGCAGTTGCACGCTGCCATCGAAGCCGGCGCGGATTCCGTGTACTTCGGCCTGAAACATTTCACCGCGCGCGCGAAGGTCGGCTTTTCGCTCGAAGAGTTGCCGGAGGTAATGCGCACTTTGCATCGCCGCGGCGTGAAGGGCTTCGTCACCTTCAACACGCTGGTCTTCGACCATGAACTGGCCGAGGCCGCCCGCGCGCTCGGCGCCATCGCCGAAGCGGGTGCCGACGCCGTGATCATTCAGGACATAGGCATCTGCTCGCTCGCTCATCAGATCGCTCCAGACTTGGAGATTCACGCCAGCACGCAGATGAGCATCACCGATGCCGAAGGGATTCGGTTTGCCCAGCGGCTCGGCGTCTCCCGGGTCACGCTGGCCCGCGAGTTGTCCCTCGACGAGATTCGCAACATCCGCGAGGCCGGGGTCGATTGTGATTTGGAGATCTTTGTCCATGGAGCGCTCTGCGTCGCGTATTCCGGCCAATGCTTTTCATCGGAGGCTTGGGGCGGACGCAGCGCCAATCGTGGTCAGTGCGCACAGGCTTGCCGTCTGCCCTATGAACTGATCGTCGATAACGAATGGAGACCGCTCGGAGACTCACGCTATCTGCTCTCACCGGGCGATCTGTACGCCATTCCGTTGATAAAGGACATCGTCTCCCTCGGCATCTCGGCGTTGAAGATCGAAGGCCGGTATAAGGACGCCGGCTATGTGGCCCTGACGACGCGAGCCTATAGGCACGCGGTCGATGAGGCCTGGGCCGGACGCGAACCGTCGCTCACGCAGGCCGGTCAGTTGCAGCTTGAGCAAGTCTATTCGCGCGGGCTCGGACCGTATTTCCTCTCCGGCACGAACCATCAAAAGGTGGTGCAAGGCCGCTCGCCTAGGCACCGCGGCGTCTGCATGGGCAGCGTCTCGCGTGTCCTGCCCAACGCGATTCTGATCGAGCCGTCCAAAGCTCATACCGTGGCTCCTTTGAAACCTGGGGACGGCGTCGTCTTCGATGCTGCCGATTGGCGCAGTCCGCAGGAAGACGAGGAGGGCGGGCGCGTGTACGGCGTGGAGAAGCGTGGCAACGCGATCGCAGTTTCGTTCGGTAATCACGCTCTGAATACCGCTCGCATCCGTCCCGGCGACCTCGTATGGCGCACACATGATCCGGAGTTGGACAAAGCCGTCCGGCCGTTTCTTTCCGTGGGCTCACACGTGAGCCGTCAGCCACTCCATGTAAAGGTGACCGCTCGCGAAGGCGCTCCACTGAGATCAGAGTGGCTGGTCGGGCTGACGCGAATTGAAATCCTATCTGACGAGCCGCTGGTCGGCGCGCAGAACCGCGGCTTAGATGAGGTGCTGTTGCGCGAGCAATTCGGACGGCTCGGTAACACGGCCTACGAACTCGCATCGTTGCAGCTGAGCGTGGAAGGCAAGCCCTTCGCTCCCGCCTCCCTGCTGAACCAGATGAGGCGCACGGCTGTGGAGCGGTTGCAGGCCGAACAGGGCCAACTCAGGCCCGCTTCTGTGCGCGACCCGGTCGGCAATCTGCAGCGTGCCATCGCACAGGTACACCCGGATCCTGCTTCCGTGCCCTTGCAGTTGCATCTCCTCGTTCGAACGGCGGAGCAGTTGGAAGCCGCCCTGGAGTGCCGCCCCGCATCGATCACGCTCGATTATCTGGATCTTTACGGTTTGAAGCCATCGGTCGAACGCGTGAAGGCATCCGGGATCGCCGTGCGGGTAGCCGCACCTCGCATTATCAAGCCGGGCGAGGAACGGGTCGTCAACTTCCTCGTGAAGCTCGGCGCGCCCATTCTGGTTCGGTCCGCCGGACTGCTGGAGCAGCTCAAAGGTGTCGATCTCACGGGCGACTTCAGCCTGAACGCCGCAAACGTGCTGACCGGGCGCATACTGCTGGATGCAGGACTGCGGCGCATCACCCCCACGCATGATCTGAATGCCGCGCAGGTCGCGGAACTCGCACGCGAACTTGGGGGCTCGCGGATCGAGGCGATCGTCTACGGCCACTTGCCCGTCTTTCACACCGAGCATTGCGTGTTCTGCCGCTTCCTCTCGGACGGCACTACATACAAGGATTGCGGACGGCCCTGCGAGGTGCATCGAGTCGCCCTGCGGGACCAGAACGGGCGCGAGCATCCGGTCATGGCCGATGTGGGCTGCCGGAACACTGTGTTCGGCGCGGAGGCGCAGGTCGCGGCGCAGCATTGGGATCTGTGGAGAGAGGCGGGCATCGCGCACTTCCGCCTCGAATTCGTGCACGAGTCGGCTCGCGAAGTGACTCTCGTATCCAAGGCCTTCCGCGAATCGAAGACCGCGGCGCAACTGGACGAAGAGTTGAAGCGCATCGCTCCCCAGGGCACCACGCAAGGTAGCTTGTTTGTACCATCAAACTATCTTTCACTGCCTATCCTGCAATGATTCACAAGATCGGTCTTTGTGTCATCGAGAACAATCGGATTCTGCTGTGCCGCAAGAACCGGGACACCGCATTGCTGATTGTGCCCGGCGGCCGGCTCGAACCCGGCGAGTCGCCCCACGAATGCCTGCACCGCGAAGTGCAAGAGGAACTCGGCCCGGACGTTCGTGCCGACATCGGCGAATTCCTGGGTTCCTACTCGGACTTAGCGGCCGGCGCGGAGCACACAACGGTCCAGGTCGACCTATACAGGGGCACTCTGATCGGTAAGCCCGTCGCAAGTTCCGAGATTGCGGAGCTGATCTGGTTCGGAGCAGATGACGACCTTGCGCAGCTCTCGCGGACACTTCGCCACAAGATCCTGCCGGATCTGACGCGCCGCGGCCTGCTGTAACCTAGCCCCGAACCGTTTACCATACAAAGAATAAGGAGTGTTATGTCTTCAGGTTGGTCGAGATGTTTTTTGGCCCTGGTCCTTGCCAGCGGTCTCATCCATGCACAGTCCACTGCCGCGCTACAAGGGACGGTGGTAGACAGTAGCGGAGCAGCGCTTCAAGGCGCTAGAGTAACCGCGCGCAACACAGGAACTGGCGAAGACCGGACGACGCAGACAGACGATCAGGGCGCATATCTGCTCCCCTCACTGCCCATCGGCAACTATCGAGTCGAAGTGAACGCGCCGGGATTGCAAACCACCAGCGCAAGTGGTCTTGTTCTGGAAGTCGGCCGAACGGTGCGCCAGGACTTCACAATGAAGGTGGCGTCTGCAACTGAGACCGTGGAGATTCAGGCCACGGCGCCGCTCGTGGAGAGCACGAGCGTGTCTGTTGGCGCGGTTGTCAATCAGAAGACCGTTCAGGAAATACCGCTGAATGGACGGCATTTCGTCGATCTCGGTTTGCTCATTCCAGGATCGGTCACGCCCCCTCAGAACGGCTTTCTTACCGCTCCTCTGCGAGGCCAAGGTTCGTTCGCATTCAATACGGCAGGCAATCGCGAGGACACCGTCAACTACATGATCAACGGCATCAACCTGAGCGACCCTGCGCAAAACCAGATCACTTTCCAGCCGACAATCAACACGGTTTCCGAGTTCAAAGTGGATAACTCGACTTACAGCGCCGAGTATGGCCGCAACTCAGGCGCAATCGTAAATATCGCGACACGCAGCGGCACGAACGAATGGCACGGCGAAGCCTATGAGTTCCTGCGGAACAACGCGCTCGATGCGCGGAACTTTTCTAACCCCAAGGGCGTGACGCAATCGCCGTTCAAACGCAACCAATTCGGAGGCGACGCGGGCGGCTTCCTCAAGCGCGATAAAACGTTCGTTTTCCTCAGCTACGAAGGACTGCGGCAGCGCCAGGGCGTACCGCTCTCGACACGTGTCCTGAGCGCCGCGGAGCGCCTGCAGGCGCAAACGGCCGGCGATGCGGTGATCAAGAAGCTGGTCACACTGATTCCTGAGGCGAACTCGCCTGGCGGCGTCTACGTGTCGTCTGCGACGGCTCCTGTCGATATCGATCAGGGCACGGTCAATTTCTCACACAGCTTCACACCCGATCATCGGGTGAATTTCTATTACGCCTTCCAGCGGGACCTGCGCAGTGAGCCGCCAACCACACAGGCCAGCAACCTGCCCGGTTACGGCGATCATCGCCAGGGCCGCCGCCAGATCTTCACGTTCAATGACACAAAGGTGTTCACAAGCGCGATCGTAAACGAAGCGCGGCTCGGCTACAATCGCATCCACATTACGTTCGACCCCGAGTCGACACTGAACCCCGCCGACTACGGCATCAACAGCGGGGTCGTCGGAAACATAGGTATTCCGCAGATTACGGTGACTGGCGCGTTCGCATTCGGAGGGGTCAATAACTTTCCCCAAGGTCGCGGCGATTACACCGCAGTCGCGTCGGATACGCTGAGCTGGGTACGCGGCAAACACTCGATCAAGTTCGGAGGCGAGTTCCGCCGCCTCAACAACGATAACTACACACTCACTCCGGGAACGTTCGGGTTCGCCAACATTCAGGCGTTCCTCAACGATCAGGCGAACGCGTTCACCGCGAATCCGTCCAATCGCGCCAGCCGCGTGTACGGCGGTGCCTTAGGTTTCTTTGTGCAGGACGCGTACAAAATCACCAGGAATCTGCTCCTCGATGTGGGGCTGCGATACGACTGGAACATGACGCCGACAGAAGCGGCGAACCGCTTCGTCAAGTTTGATCCCGTGAGCGACTCGCTGATTCGCGTCGGGACCAGCGGAGGCCCGGGCAACGCGTACAACCAGAGCAACAGGAACTTCGAGCCGCGCCTGGGCTTTGCGTGGGATGTGTTCGGCAGCGGCCGCACGGTGGTTCGCAGTGCATACGCGATTCAAACGGACCAACCCATATTTGGTCTCGTGACGCCACTCGCCGCCAACCCGCCGTTCGCATTCCCGGTCTCCTTCTCACCCACTGCGGCGACTCCTTTTGTCAGCTTCGTGAATGCATTCCAGGCAGCAGGCGGCACCGTGTCGCCCACTTCGGTCGCCCAGAACTACAAGAACGCTTACGTGCAGAGCTGGAATTTCAACGTGCAGCAAGCGCTCGGAAACAGCTTCAGCATGACGGCGGGATACTACGCAAATAAGGGGACGAACCTGAACGTCGCGCGTAACTACAACCAACCCGTGAACGGCGTCCGGCCCTATCCGGTCCTTTCGGCAAGCAGCCCGATTTTCGCGGGCCGCTCGCTGTCGAACGTCATTGTCTATGAGAGCGTCGGGAATTCCAGCTACAACGGTCTGTGGCTCACGTTCAATAAGCGCTTCTCGAAGGGCCTGCAATTTAGCAGCTCCTACACGTTCTCAAAGTCGATCGACTACAACTCTCGCAACGTGCAGGGGCTGACTGTGCAAGACAGCTACAATGTCCGTGGCGACCGCGGCCTGTCAGACTTTGACGTGCGGCACCGCTTTGTGATCAACGGCATTTATGAGTTGCCCTTCCACGGCAACCGCCTCGTGGAGGGCTGGCAGCTATCGACAATCTTCCAGACGCAGAGCGGAAACCCGGTCACTTTCTTCAGTACAAATCGCACCTTCAACGGAGCCGGAACCTTGCGCGCCAGCGTCACGGGACCGGTGCAGACCGGCTATAGCCCCGCCGTGAACGGGAACGCTTCGTTCGTACAGTACATCCAGAATCCGTCGGTATTCGTGAATCAGGGGAACGCATTCGGGAACCTAGGGCGGAACACGATAATCGGACCGGGCTTTACAAACCTCGATGTGGCTGTAGTGAAGAACACCCGAATTTTCGAACGCTTGACTTGGCAGATCCGGGCCGACGCGTTCGACGTTTTGAATCAGGCGAACTTCGGCCAGCCGGGCACCAGCTTTGGCACAGCAACCTTCGGCGTGATTACGAACACGCGGTTCGCGCCCGGGGACTCGGGCTCGTCCCGGCAGTTGCAGTTGGCAATGAAGCTGATCTTCTGATGATGCGCTGGCACCGGCGGTTCGGGCCGCCGGTGCCAGCGTGTCCGATCTCAAGACACCTTCTTGACCACGTAATCGATGCTGGGTCCGCCGTTCGCTCCCTCTACGTGAAATTTGATCTCGTTGCCGTTAACCTTCCCCAGGTAATTGAGCTTCATATCGTTGTCCTGGAATTTCACCGTAATGGTGAACGAGACGTTGTCGCCATCGACCTTGCCATTCTCGATTGTCGACTTGCCCATCATCTGACTGGTTGTCTCCCCGGTCAGGTTCGTGCCGTCTACCTTGAAGGTGAAGGTTCTCTCAATCGTGCCGTTCGGCGTCTCCGCCGAACCCTTCCAGTTGCCGGTGATATCTGCCGCAGAAGCGGTGAAAGCGAATAGAACCACGCAGGCCAAAATCCATTTCATGCAGTGAGCCTCCTGGCTACCGGATACATACTGGCTTGTTTTTACTGGAAGGTCAAGCTCGTGATTTTCGTTTCTTAACGCCGAACGCTTTCCAGAACGCATCGACCACGCCTTCGGCCAATGCTTTGGTATCCACGGACGTGCGTTTCAAAAATACGTGCCAGTACAGGACGGGACCAAGCAGCAACGCCAGAGACAAGTCAGGGTCCAGCTCTGGCGAGAGTTCCCCTTTGTCCATACCTGAATGCATCAGGCGCTTCAACTCGCGGCGCGGCGGCTCCATCACCATGTTTCGCCAGGCAGTCCCGAACGCAACGTTGCTGGCAGAGTATGCGACGAGGTGAGGCATAATGCGTTCGCGTATGTCCGCGTGCTCGCTTGGGCGATATCCCAGCAGCGCGATCATGTCGGCCCTGGTATTGCCCGAATCGAAAACTGGCCTCGTATGCAAGCCATTGACGAACGCCATCATTTCCAGCAGCAGAGCATCCTTGTCCGCCCAGTGCTTGTAGATAGTCGCTTTGCTGACCCCTGACTTGTTTGCAACCGCATCCATGCTTGTGGCCTCTACTCCTCGTTCGGCTATCAGCGTGACCGTGGCTTCCAGCACCTTCTGATGCGCACTTGCGCTTCGCGTTCGCGGCATCCTCAGACCTCGATCTTCGAGAACAGGTGGCTTCCGAGGATCAGGAGTGCCGTTGCCACAAGGACAAGAACCAAGCCGTCCGCAGCCAAGCCGAAATGAGAGATCCCGATCAGCGTGGCGCGAAGACCGTCGACGCCGTATGCAAGCGGATCGACGCTGGTCACTATACTCAGAGCCTTCGGCAAATTATTCAACGGATACAGGGCACCAGACAAAAAGAAGATCGGCATGACCAGGAAATTCATGATCAATTGAAATCCCTGGATGTTCTGCAGCACGGAACCGATTGAAGTTCCCAATGCCGCAAAAACGCAGGCAATCAAGCCCATAAAAACCAGTGCGAGCGGAAGGGTTCTCAAATTGACCACGCGAAATCCGGCGATAAAGCAGACGATTGCCACCAACAGACCCTGCATCACAGCCACCGTGGCGGCGCCGAGCGTTCTCCCTATCATCACGTGAATCCTCGGTACAGGCGCCACCAGCGTCTCTTTCAAGAACCCGAATTGCCGGTCCCACAGCAGGCCCATGCCAGAAAAGACAGAGCTGAACAGGATGGTCATGGAGATGATACCGGGAGCTACGAACTGCACATAGTTTCCCTGGCCGGCCTTTTGAAACACCGGACCGAGGCCAAAGCCAAGCGCCACAAGGTAGAGCAACGGCTGTCCGAGCGAGGCGACGATCTGCGCACGCGACCGGACGTATCGTCTCAATTCCCGCAGCCACAAAATGTAGATGGCACTCATCGGCGATTCCCCCACATTCTTGCAACCTGTCTCATCTGATCCGCGGAGGTAGCTGCCTCGTCGCGAATGGTCGATCCGGTCAAGGCCAGGAACGTTTCTTCCAGAGAATCCTTCCCCGTCTGTTGTTTGAGCTCCTGCGGCGACCCCTGCGCGACGATTTTGCCGCCGTCAATAATCGCAATTCTCTGCGCCACGCGATCCGCTTCGTCCATGTAATGCGTCGTCAGAAAGACGGTCACCCCCTCGGTCTGATTCAGGTACTTCACGTGTGTCCAGAGCTGATTGCGCGTCTGCGGATCCAGCCCTAGTGTCGGTTCGTCAAGGAAGAGAATCTTCGGGGTATGCAGCAGGCCGCGAGCGATCTCTAAACGCCGCTTCATACCTCCCGAAAAGAGCTTCACCTGGTCGTTGCGCCGTTCCCACAGTTCGAACAGGCGCAAGAGTTGCTCGGTTCGTTCCAGACGCACTTTTCGCGGCACATGGTAGAACACTCCGTGTAGTTCCATGTTCTCCTGCGCCGTCATGTCTCCGTCGAGGCTCGGATCCTGAAACACGATTCCGAATCGCTTGCGCACCTCGTTGGAATGCCGTGCGGGATCGAGGCCATCGATTTCCAAGTTTCCGCTGGTGGGGCGAAGCAGCGTCGTGAGAATTTTGATCGTGGTGGTCTTCCCCGCCCCATTCGGCCCTAAGAAAGCGAAGATTTCGCCTTGTTTCACTTCGAAGGAGATCCCCCTAACGGCTGTGAATTCTCCAAACTTTTTAGTGAGATTCTCAACGCGAATCATGGATGGACGAGCGCTCCTTGACGTCGTTCCGGCAATACTAAACGGTTCAGTTTAGTTTGTCAAGGAAGATTTGTGTTGAAGAAAGAGGAAAGGGATTTGGTGCGGATGAGAGGACTTGAACCTCCACTCCCTTGCGAGAACATGGACCTGAACCATGCGCGTCTGCCAGTTCCGCCACATCCGCACGTTGCGAGGACATTTACATTGTGCCTGATCAGTAACCTCAGAGTCAAATTCTGAACCCCGTTACAGCTATCATCTCCGGGTGGAACAAAACGAAGACAAGACGCTCGTATGGGTGCTGGCCGCGATCAGTTGCTGTCACTTCCTGAATGACATGGTGCAGTCGGTGCTGCCTGCCATTTATCCGATCCTGAAGTCTTCGTTCCACCTCGATTTCGGGCAGATCGGACTGATCACCCTTACGTATCAACTCACCGCATCGTTGCTCCAGCCGTTCGTTGGGCACTATACAGACAAGCGCCCAACTCCTTACTCGCTCCCGGCCGGCATGGGGTTCACGCTGTTCGGGCTGCTTATGCTCTCGATTGCGCCGACATTCCCGCTGCTGCTCGCCGCGGCGTCCCTGGTGGGAGTCGGCTCGGCTGTCTTTCACCCCGAGTCGTCGCGTGTCGCGAGGCTCGCTTCGGGTGGGCAGCACGGGCTCGCTCAATCTATATTCCAGGTAGGAGGCAACGCGGGATCGGCTCTCGGCCCGCTGATTGCGGCGTTCCTAGTTCTGCCTAAGGGCCAACCGGGAGTGGCGTGGGTCGCACCGGCGGCGCTGCTGGCGCTTGTCATCCTGCTGGGGGTGAGCCAGTGGTACAAAGGCCACGCACAACGGCCGCGCGTCCGCGCAGTACGTGAGGTGCGGCTTTCCTCGCGCAAGGTGATTACCTCCATCTTGATTCTGGTGGCTCTGGTCTTCTCGAAGTATTTCTATATGGCCAGCCTGACCAGTTACTACACGTTCTACCTCATCAACAAGTTTTCGGTCCCGGTACGGACGTCGCAGATTTATCTGTTCCTGTTCCTCGGGGCCGTGGCAGCAGGTACATTCGTTGGTGGTCCGGTAGGCGACCGGATTGGGCGGAAGTATGTGATTTGGGGATCGATTCTCGGCGTTCTGCCCTTTTCGCTCGCGCTACCTTATGCGAATTTATTCTGGACGGGTGTGCTGACTGTGGTGATCGGCCTGATCCTGGCATCCGCGTTTTCGGCCATTCTCGTTTATGCCACGGATCTTGTGCCCGGGCGTGTCGGACTGATCGCAGGGCTGTTCTTTGGTCTGGCGTTTGGGATGGGAGGCGTCGGAGCGGCGGTTCTAGGTGAACTGGCCGACCTGAGCGGCATCGGATATGTGTATAAAATCTGCTCATTCCTGCCGGCGATCGGCCTGCTAGCTGCCTGGCTGCCGGAACTATAGTGGCTGGAGAGATCGAGGCAAGTCCAAAAGTGTAAGCTAACCCTTGGGGTCTGACCCCATCATTGGCCGGAGGGGGGGCGGTTTTGCGCTGATGTTTCTGAAGCGATTCTGAAACGGAGCACGAGTGGCCGCACGATTCCTACGAGCCTGCTTTTCTTGTCGAGTTCCTTTATCTTTGTTGGTTTTCCTGCCTGTTTTTTCTGTTTTATCGTTGACCAGGTTCCAGAGTATGCTCGGGGGGATCTTTGACCTCGATGCGAACTGGCCGTCCATGATGGGCGTTTCTGCGTGCGCCTACCTCACCGCGGCCGCCGCCGTAGCCTGCGCCAATCTACTCAATCCAGAAGACTTTCGGAAGGGCCTGTTCATTGCCGGGCTGGTTTCCGCAACGTCAGTCATCGTCTGTGCCGGTATCAACACAGAATTGACCCGCCTTTCCGAGATCGCTGCGGCTCTTGCGGGCCTGACAATTGCGACGCTGATCGGGCTCGCGGCCAGACGAATCCAAGCGATCGGACTGGCGCTATGCACTTTCCTGCTTTATGCGGGGATCGGGGCGGGTAAGGAACTGTATGTCGGGACTGGAGTCAAGATCCCGACACTCGGCTACATCCTGTTGTTTTTGATGCTGATGTGTTGGCTGTTCTCCGCACTCACATTTCTTGCTGACCGGTATCGCATTCCAGTTTTATTCTGCGTTGGAGCGGTTGCCTGGGCATCGAGCAGCCTCACGCCGTGGAACGATCACGTCTTCCGGACGGCCGATCTGAAAACTCCGCCCGTTCTTCCGAAGCCGTTTGATCTGTTGAAGCGCAGGTCTCATCCGGTCCTGATCGCTACGGCGGGAGGCGGCATCCAAGCGGCGGCTTGGACTACTCACGTGCTCAGCCGGCTGGATCAACTGACGCAAAACGAGTTCAGGAAACACGTCGCCGTAATTAGTTCCGTTTCCGGGGGAAGCGTTGGCGCGCTATATTTCGGCGCGTACTTCGATAACCCACAGCGCGCGGCGGAAATGGCTAAATTATCCAGCCTCGATGAGATAGCGTGGGGCTGGATCAACCCGGATATCAGAAGAGTCTTTTTCCCCGTGCCGTTCTTTTTCGATCAGGCGGTGGATCGCGGCTGGGCACTGGAACGGTCGTGGGAGCAACGAATTCCGGAAAAGGACACGATGCTTTCCGATTGGGCAGTGAGAGCGGCAAGGGAAGATTTCCCGGCGTTCATTTTCAACGCCACCGGAATCGAATCCGGAAGGATCGTGACGTTCTCCACCTCCGATTTTCCGTCCGGCGAGGAACGTGACCGGAATATCCTGTTATCCAAGCAACCGAGGGATTTGCGGGTGAGCACGGCCGCTCGACTGTCCGCTTCCTTTCCGTATGTAGCACCGGCCGCACGGGCCGACCGCGGCGGCCAGGAGCATTTCGTGGATGGAGGCTACGCGGATAACTATGGCGTGCTCTCTCTGATCGAGTGGCTGCAGCAGGCAGTTGCGCAGGGCGGCGCCAGCTCAATGGAGGATACTTTCATCATTCTGATCCGTCCTTCGGCAGACGCAAACCACCGCGCCGCGTCGTCGGAGGGTTGGCCCTACCAGTTGATAGCGCCACTGAACGGATTCCTCAGCGCCAGGGAGACGGGTCAACTATCCGTAGCCAGGCGTCAGCTCGACATTTTCCTGCAGAAGATTGGTGCCAAATGCCATGTTGTCGAGATTGCCTATGATCCTTCTCAACTTCCAGCGGGCAAAAGCGCCGCAGATTGTGGCCATCAACCGCTCTCCTGGAAACTGAGCCGGCAGCAGGCAGCATGCATTGACGAGGTCTGGACGAAGGGGAACTACGATGTCAGCAAACAGGTCCAGCAGATTCTCGCGTTTGTGCAAGCTACGTCCCCCGCGGCATCACAGTAACACGCCTCACACTCATGTACGAATAGCTCGAATTAGTCACATTTGAGAGTGACTTTTTCACACAGTGCGATTAAAATGCCATACACGGGCAAGGCACTTTGGAGCAGACAGGCGAAATCACAAAAATTCTGCAACGAATCTCCAACGGCGATGGCGGTGCGGAGGAGGAGGCGTTTGAGGTTCTCTACAAACATTTGCGCGGAATTGCCGTGCGGCAGATGAATAGAGAACGGGACGACCATACGCTGCAGCCATCGGCCCTCGTTAACGAAGCGTATTTGAAGCTGGCCCGGCAGAAGAACAAATCGTGGCACAATCGCGCGCATTTCCTGGCCGTTGCATCCCAGGTGATGCGCCAGATTTTGGTAGATCATGCGCGGCAGAAGCGAGCTCAGGTTCGCGGAGGAGATGCGGCGCACGAGCCAATTACCGGTTCCATAGCGAATCCAATCCCAAACGATGTGGATATGCTCGAGTTGGACCAAGCGCTCTCCAGGCTTGCAGCGCTGGATCCCCGGCAGGCTCAGCTTGTCGAGTGCAGGTTCTTCGGCGGAATGTCGGAGAGCGAAATGGCTGAATTTTTCGGACTTTCGGAACGCACTATCCGGCGCGAGTGGGCTTCGGCACGCGCATTTCTTTACGGACAACTGAAGCCTGGAACCACGCACGCCATTTAGTGAGCCGCCCTTGTCTCCCGAACAGTGGCAGAAGATTAAGCAAATCTTCGATCAGCTTGCCGATGCGGGTCCGGACGAAAGGCAGCGAGTGCTTTCGGAACTCGACCCACTTCTGCGGAAAGAAGCCGAGAGTCTTCTGCAAAATCACGAAGCGGCATCTCAACTCCTTACCAAGCCGGTAGTGACGGGCGATCTATTGGCTCAAATCGGAATGAGCGAAGCGCGCTGTTTCCGAACCGGCGATCGGATCGGCGACCGGTACGAGATCCGTGAATTCGTCGGCGCAGGCGGAATGGGGGAAGTGTACCAGGCCTACGACGAGCATCTTCGGGTACTGATCGCGTTGAAGACCGTGCGACTCGACCTTGCCCTCGACAGCAAACTGACCGAACGTTTTCGCACAGAGGTACAGTGCGCCAGGAGGGTCACACATCCGAATATCTGCCGGATTCACGATCTCTCGACAACGATGACGCGGTCCGGCATACCCGTTCCATTCCTGACGATGGAGTACCTGAACGGGACGGCACTGCGCGACCTCATCCGGGCGTCGGGAGGTCTGAAGGTGGAGGAAGTGTACGCAATTGGCTTGCAATTGTGCTCCGCACTATCCGCCGCGCACATGGCCGGTGTGTTGCATCGGGACCTGAAGAGCGCCAACGTGATCCTGCGAAGTACGCCGAATGGCGTGATGGCGATTCTGACCGACTTCGGACTGGCCGGCACTGTCGGGGAGGACGCCGATCTTCCCGCCGAGGCCTATGTTCTAGGAACGCCGGCATATCTTTCTCCCGAATTGCTGGAAGGCGCTTCCGGAAGTGTGTCGTCAGACATCTACGCGTTGGGCGTGCTGTTGTATGAGATGGCAACGGGACGTTTCCCGTTTGAGGCTTCCAACGATCCAGCATCAACGGCCATTCGCCGGCGCCGTCCGCCGACGCCTCCGAGGAACTTCGTACCAGACCTTCCCAGGCGGCTAGAGCAGACGATTATATGCTGTCTCGCCACCAACCCCGCACATCGGCCAGCAAGCGCGGAGGAAGTGAGAGAAAGCCTTACCGGTAAGTGGTTAGTTAGGGCCATAAATAGACGCCCCGGCGTGAGCCGGCGAAGGGTCCTCATCGCGGGTTCCGTGGCGGGTCTGGCGGCTGCGGGAGGCGCTCTCCTATACCACGCGCGGGGATCATCGGACGCCAAGCATACGGTATTGGTGGAGGATTTCGAGGCGCTCGACCACAAAGCCGCGATCGCGGGATCTGCGGCCCAATTGATTCGAATTGCCTTGGCCCAATCGCCATGGTTGAAGCTGGTGAACGAGACGACTGCAGAGGTCGCGGCGCGCCGCAACGGTCTCGAACCCGGCCATGTACGGGGAGAGACTGCGCTATCCGTCGCGCGCTCCAGCGGAGCAGATGTGGTGGTGGGGGGCACGCTCATACCGAATTCCGGAGCGTATTTCTTGCGGCTCACAATACGAGACGCCTCCTCCGGACGTACGTTGCATGTGCAGGAGCACCTGTGGTCCGTGCAGACGGTGGCGGATGCCACGGGCCAGGCTTGCGCGGCGATCCGTAAAGCGCTGGGGGAAGATTCAGAAACCATACGGAGCCATAGCCGCGTGTTGGAGCAGCCCGATACTCTGAATCCCGAAGCCCTCAACCTGTACACGCGGGGCCTGGACGCCTATCGCCAGGGCGAGACAGAAGCGGCGCTCGGTTTTCTGGAAGCAGCCACGAATCTGGATCCAGCATTCGCACTGGCCTATGTTTACCAGGCTCTGGTGCAATCAGCGCTGCGGCGGAGTGAGAAGGCGTTTTCGCCGGCGCGCAAGGCCTTCGAACTGCGGCAGCAGACCAGCGGCCGAGCCCGGCATTTTGCGGAGTGGATCTACTATTCGCTATCCGAGGACCTGGATCGAGCGCTGGACAAAGCGCGCGTGATGGCAGCGATGTATCCGGCCGATGCGCAAATGCAACGCTCGGTAGCGCAAGCCTACAGCCGTATGGCCAAGCTGGAGGACGCGATCCGCCACGGGAGGGAAGCGTTCCGGCTGGATGGGCAGAATCCACTGAATGCCATGATCCTGGCGGGCATTCTTGCCCAAGCGAACCTGCCGGACGAGGCACTGGAAATCATACGCCATGCACGGGCCGATACCGGCGACAAGCCCGTGCTGCATTCGGGCGAAGGGTTTGCGTATCTGGTAAAGGGGCGCGTGGACGATGCGCTGGCAAGTTTCACGCGGCTGATGGAAGCGGACCGCGACCTGGAGCCGTTGGCGAAAGCGTACCGTGCGATCTGTCTGCTATATGCCGGACGCTTCCGCCAAGCGAGCGACCAGTTGGAGGCGGACATCGTAATTGCGGAAGGCCGGGAGGATCACGCAACCGAGGACCAGCGAAGGTACTGGCTCGGTCAGACTCTTATTCTGGAAGATCAGCGCGGCGCGGCGATTTCGCACGCGAGGAAACTTGCGGCGAGGCCGCCGATTCCTCCCTACCTGTTCGCGCTGCGATCGGCAGGCGAACTGTGTCACGCCTCCGGGGACGGGGAGACTCTCGATGAGTGCGCGCGGAAGTTGAACTTGATCCGGTCGGAGTATTCGAGCACCACTTCGGAAGCATACGCGCTGCACCTGGCGGGACTGAGGGCGCAGCTGAAGGGCCAACCGGGAGAGGCTCGAAGTTTACTGGAGAGAGCGCATTCCGTGCGGCCGGATCTGGCCTCCACCTGGGCACTGGCACGGTTCTATCATGCGAACCGGCTGTACAGCGAAGCGAACCCCCGGTACGAGCAGATCGTTGCGGCGAGAGGCACGGCGCTGCGGTTTGATTCGGTGGTGCTGTGGGGTGCGAGCATCGGCAACTCTGCATTGTGTTCGTTTGTCCTCGGTCATTGCGAGTTTGCGCTAAAGAGACGTGAGGAGTTCCGGCAGCTTTGGGGCAAGTTAGAGCATTTGTCCCTGGTGCAGGAGGTGCTCCACACAGAACGGTGCGCTGCAGCCAAGGCGTGACCGAAATTCAGGAGAAGCAAATGAGACATTTCTGGCACTCGACAATGCTGGTGGCGAAAGATCCGGCATTACAGGCAGCGCTGCTGAACGTCGCGAAGTGTAAGCCGGGTACTTTCGGCCAGCCCGACCAGGCGGCAGTCACGGCGATCTACTCGGAGTTGAAGAAAAGGGAGCTGTATCCGTGTCTTTGGGAAACGGCTGAGTTGAATCGATGGCTTGCGCATCCGCATCACGCTTCGGTTTTGACGAACCTAGGAAAGTATTGGGACGGAATTAAAAACGTGCCGCGAACTTCGGCAGACGAAACCGCGTTCCTGCAAGCCGGTGGGATGCTGCTGTGCGATGAGAACCTGCGGGATGCGTTCGTAAAGGGCACCTCGCTGGCAGACAGCGGGTTTGTCCTGCCCGCCAACACAGAGCAAGCATTACGTGCAGCGATTCCGGGTGTATCCGACTTCGCGACCAGAGTAATCGCGGATTCCTGGCAGGGGTCTGTGTGCCTCAGCAAGATGATCTGGTGGGACCACTACACGCATCCGATCTAGGAGATTGAGGGCGGCTGGGCCGCCCTTCCCGTTGTATTCGAAGGACCACCACAAAGGTCCCTTGCCCCATTCGATGGCTCTGATACAGAGCGCATGGTATCCGCCTTGGAGGACACTAAGAAACGGGGTACGCTAGTTTACTCATGGCAGTTGTGAAAATGCTTGTCAATCTGCTCTTCAGGCTGCTGTTTCGCGTGAAGGTCCGCGGAACACTGGGGAAGCACGAGCGTCTGCTGATCGTAGCGAATCACACTTCCTTCCTCGACGGGCTTCTGCTCGGGGCATTCCTGCCGATTATGCCGACGTGGCTGGTTCACACTTCGGTCGCGAAGGTCTGGTATTTCAAAATCGGGCTAAGATTTCTGCCGCACCTTGTAGTCGACGCAACTTCCCCGTTGGCCATGAAGGGGATTATCGCTCTGCTGGAGAAGGGCTCGCCGGTGATGATCTTTCCGGAAGGGCGGATCACGATTACGGGCGGCCTGATGAAGATGTACGACGGTCCGGCGTTCGTGGCGGCAAAGTCGGGCGCGGCTGTGGTGCCGATCCACATTGACGGTCTCATCTATTCCCCGGCTGCCAAGATGACGGGGGACTTCCCGAGGCTGAGTTTCCCGAAGGTCACAATGACCATCGGCGAGCCTCGCACGATCGAGCTGCCACAGAGAGGCAAAGCAAAGGAACGCAGGCGGGCGGCGAGCGAACAATTACGGCGCATCCTGATGGAAGGCGCGGTGGAGGCGTATCAGCCCACGACCCTGTTCCCTGCCCTACTGGATGCAATCGATCTGCACGGCCGTGGCCGCGTGATGCTGACCGACCTACAACTGAAGCCCGCGACTTACAAGGAAATTCTGCGCGGGGCGCTTGCGCTCGGACGGCTGGTCTCGAAGTTCTCGGAGGAAGGCGAAAACGTAGGCGTGCTGATGCCGAACGTATCGGCGACCGTTTACCTGTTGTTCGGCATGTTCGCGATGCGGCGCGTGCCGGCGATGCTGAACTACACCGCCGGTCTGGAAGGCATGTTGAGTGGGTGCCGCATGGCTCGTGTGAAGACACTGCTGACATCGCGGGCGTTCCTGGAGAAGGCGAAACTTAATTCGGCTGCGGAAGGGCTGGCGAAAGAGGTAAAGATCCTGTACCTGGAAGACTTGCGCCCGCAGTTCGGATTGCGGGACAAGCTCTGGTTGATGGGATGGGCTATGCGGCACCCGCGGCGTGTCATGAAGCAGGCCAAACCGGAAGAGCCAGCGGTGATCCTGTTCACGTCAGGTTCGGAAGGCAAGCCGAAAGGCGTCGTGCTGAGCCATAATGCCCTGCTTGCGAATGTCGCGCAGATTAAGGCGGTGTTCGACTTCAACAACAAAGAGAAGTTCTTCAGTGCCCTGCCGGTTTTTCACGCGTTCGGCCTGACCGGGGGCGTGATCCTGCCGCTGATGCGCGGCTGCCCGGTATTGATTTACCCGTCGCCGTTGCACTATCGAATGGTGCCGGAGATGGTTTATGACCAGGATTGTACGGTTCTGTTCTCTACCAACACGTTCCTGAACAACTACGCCAAGGCTGCCCATCCTTATGATCTAGCCCGCGTCCGGTACTTAGTGGTAGGCGCGGAGAAGCTGACGGACGACGTGCGGACGCTCTGCATGAATAAATTCGGATTGCGCGTGCTGGAAGGCTACGGCGCCACGGAGTGCGCTCCGGTGATTGCGGTGAACACGGGACTGGCGAACCAGCCGGGGTCGGTGGGTGAGGTCCTGCCAGGGATGGAGTGGAGGCTGGCTCCGGTACCGGGCATCGATCGCGGAGGCGAGTTGCATGTGAAGGGACCGAACGTGATGCTCGGATACCTGAAGGAAGACAAGCCGGGAGTGATTCAGCCCCCCTGTTCTCCCTTCGGTCCAGGTTGGTACGATACCGGAGACGTGGTGATGGTGGACCGCGGGTTTGTGACGATCCAGGGGCGCATTAAACGGTTCGCAAAGGTGGCAGGGGAGATGGTTTCTCTGGAAGCCGCGGAGACCCTCGCGATCGAGGCATCGCCCTCGTCCATGCACGCCGCCGTGGCGGTCAAAGACCTGACCCGGGGCGAGGTGATCGTCCTATATACGGAGGACCGGGGACTCTCCAGAGAACTGCTGGTGGAGGCCGCGCGGACAACCGGCGCTCCGGAACTGGCCGTACCGAAGCGCATCGTGCACGTTGACAAGATGCCTCTGCTTGGCAACGGCAAGAAAAACTACGTGGCGATCGCCAAGATGGCGGAAGGCGCTTACGAGGTTGGGAGTGTGCGATGAGCGTGGCGGCGGCAGGAGTGGGGCCGGTGCAGTACAGCACGAAGGAACAGCGGGGCTGGTATTTCTATGACTTCGCAAATTCTGCGTTCGCCTCCACGGTGGTGACGCTATTTCTCGGACCCTACCTGACGTCGGTATCGAAAGCAGGCGCCGATGCCAACGGGCTGATCCATCCGTTGGGTATTCCGGTTGAGCCTCGATCCTACTGGGGATACCTGGTGGCGCTTTCGGTCGTGACCCAGGTGGTGGTGTTACCAGTGCTCGGAGCCATTGCCGACCGGAGCAACCACAAGAAGGCATTGCTGGCGCTTTTTGCCTATTTGGGAGCAGGGGCGACCACAGCCATGTTCTTTCTCCAAGGGCGGGCCTATCTGCTGGGCGGCGTACTCTTCCTGATTGCGAACCTGACGTTCGGCGCTTCCATTGTGGTGTACAACTCGTTCCTGCCGGAGATCGCTCCCCCCGAAGAACGCGACGCCGTTTCGTCGAAAGGCTGGGGGATTGGTTATCTGGGCGGCGGGATTCTGCTCGGGCTGAATCTGCTGCTTTACCTAAAGGCGCAGGCATTCGGGATATCTGAAGCAATGGCGGTCCGGATCTCGCTCTCTTCGGCGGGCGTATGGTGGGGGCTATTCTCATTGATTCCGCTGGCAACACTACGGAACCGGCGGTCCATGCGGCGCGCCACAGGGGAGGACATCTGGGCTGGATTCCGGGAACTTCGAATGACGCTCAAGGAGTTGCCGCAGTATCCGCAGACGCTCACCTTTCTGCTGGCCTACCTTCTTTACAATGATGCGATTCAAGCAGTGATCGCACTGGCATCGCAGTTTGGAAATGATGAACTCGGCATCCCGATGTCGACGCTTACCCAGATCATTCTCATGGTGCAATTCGTCGCCTTTGCCGGATCGATCGGATTCAATTACGTAGCCAGGTTCCTGGGTGCGAAAAGGAGCGTGATGCTGGCCCTGGTGATCTGGACCCTTGTGCTGGTCGCGATGTATATCTCGGTAAGGACCGTGGCGGAGTTCTGGGTTGTGTCGGCCGTTGTGGCAATCATCATGGGCGGCAGCCAGGCCCTGAGCCGATCCCTTTTTTCGCAGATGATCCCGAAAGGGCGGGAGGGGGAGTACTTTTCGCTCTATGAGATCAGTGACAAGGGCACGAGTTGGCTTTGTCCACTGCTCTTCGGGTTGGCGCTGCAGTTCACGAAATCGTACCGCCTGGCGATACTCTCATTGATCGTGTTCTTCGTGATGGGGCTGGTTCTGCTCGCCAAAGTGAACGTGCAGAGGGCTGCGATAGAAGCCGGCAACGAACTTTGAAACTGTGAGGGCTCCACGGCATCCACATGGGTGGAGACGCTTGCCATGAGCGCACGCAGCTTTCTCGCTCTTATTCCCTTATTTCTTTGCGTATCATTCGCTACCGATTCGGCCGACGAACGGTCGTCGCCGCTGCTCAGTGCCACGGCGATGCCGGCATTTTGGACGAAACAAACCAAAGCGGTTTATCTGGATTTCATTCAAATAGCGCCAACTGCGGGCCGGAAGCATACTGCGCGGCATCGTAGTCCGGTACCCTTTGTGTGAGGCTGTAACGGATTCGTACCGCTTCGATGCGCTCCTGAATGCGTTTCGGATAGTCTCCTTTGAGATAGGCGCTCCTCTGGTAACGCTCCCGGTAGCGGCGGGCGAGATGAGGGAACTGCTCCTCCAAAAACGGTAGGAAGACGGCCTTTGAACAAGGCTTGAGAAACAGCGGAGCTGCGCTTATATATTGGGCTCCGTTCTCCGCAGCGGTGCGAGCCAGCCGGTCGATCGCCTTCTCACTATCATTAATCAGCGGCATCATCGGATGGGCCAAAACTCCGACACGGAGGCCAGCCTGGCTCAACTTCTTTACAGCGGCGAACCGGAGATACGGCCGGGGGGCGAAGGGCTCGGTCAAGGCGGCGAGGTGGTCGTCCACGGTGGTGATCGTGAGGCTGACGTTGAGCCGATTGCGTTTTGCGATCTCCTGGAGGATATCCGCGTCGCGCGAGACGAGATCGGACTTGGTAGTGATGAACAAGTGGTGCCCGGACTGCCCGGCGATGACGCGCAGCATCTTACGGGTGATGCCGTAGCGGCGCTCGGCGGGTTGATAGGGATCGGTGGCCGTGCCCAAGCAGAGGCTTTCGCCTAAAGGGATGCGGCTCAATTCGCGGCGGAAGGTCTGCTCGTTCCAGCTCTTTGCGAAGATTTTCGTCTCAAACTCGGCTCCATCCCGAAGCTCCATGAATTCATGGGCATAGCGCGCGTAGCAATACTTGCAGCCAAATTCGCAGCCGCGGTACGGATTGACGGTCCATTCGAAGAAGCGCGCGCCGGAGCAGCGCCCTATGTAGGAGCGGGTCGGGATCTCGCGGTACTCCACCTTCGCCTTTGTTTCCAGGGGCGTGCTGTTCGCTGCAAGTTTCGCAATGCCAGTGAGCGATTCGGTTGGAACATCGAACAGCACACCCTATCTTCGCCTTTTCTTCGCCCATGGTCAAGCGGAATACATCGGGACAAAACCATCGAAACGGGATTGCGGCCCGGGCCGGCCTATGCCAAGATTGCGCAAACGGCGAGGTCTCTCATGGCATTCATCCCTGTCCATTTCACATTTCATTCGGGTCTGAAACGCAATGTATTTCGCAACGCACGAATCTCCGGAAGCTGGGATGCGGAGGGGCGGCAATCGGCGCAATGGACCGAAACACCGATGGTAGGCGGACAGGATGAGACCGGCTGCGCGGCGTTTCGGGCAACGATTCTGCTGGATGAAGCGCAGAAGGGCTCGGCGTTCCGCTGGGGCGTGGTGGCGGATACTCCGGGAACGCCGAATCGATGGGTGATTCCAACCGAAGTGCCCGACACAAATTCAGCGGAACGCCACCGGACATTTGTGTTCCAATCCGCGGGGCAGCAAGAACATTATTGGTTTGCGACCGGCCGGAGATTCGGAGCACAGAAGCACCTGATTGCGGGACAGGCGCAGCCAGGAATTCAATTCTCCGTTTGGGCTCCCTTTGCGAAGAAGGTGGATGTGGTCTTCGGCACGCCAGCAAACGGCTACATTGCCGATGACGGGAACGGCATCGACGCGGGCATGCCGGCGATTCCGCTCGTTTCGCGCGGGCAAGGCATTTGGGAGGCGACAGAGGGGCGCTACGCGAGGTTCTTCGAGCGGCCGTACATGTTCCGTATCGTGAACGAGCAGGGACAGGTCACGTACAAGACGGATCTGTACTCGCGCAACCAGATCGGCCGCGGTACAACGAATCCGCACGGGGCGCACTACGCCGGGACGTTCCAGGACCTTGATGGCGATGTGAGCTGCTCCGTGGTGGCCGATCCCGACCGGGTGACGGATGACCTCGGCGACACGGGTGTGACGAAGCAGTCCCTGGTGAATGAGGAGCAGTTCTGGAGTTCCGAGTTTACCGCCGGCCGTGTGCCGCCCCAGCGAATTGAGGACCTATTAATTTATGAGTTGCATGCAGGCTCGCTCGGGTTTGGGACGACGGATGCGGGTACGTTTGAAGACGCGATTCGATTTATCCCTGAACTGGTGGACCTGGGCGTGAATGCGGTGGAGTTGCTCCCGGTTCTGCAATTCGACGGCGACCGGCAATGGGGTTATGGCACGTCGCACTTCTTCTGCCTGCAGACGAGCGCGGGCGGCGCGAACCAGCTAAAGCACTTCGTGCGAGCTTGCCACCAGCACGGAATTGCCGTGATTCTGGACGTAGTCTACAACCATTTTTCGACGAGCAACGGCGAGAGGGCGGAATGGGGGTATGATTCCGATCCGAATCAAGCACCGGAGCACAACACGTATTACTGGTATGAGGGACGGCCGAGCGACTACGGTGGCTTTCGGGATGGCGGTTATCTGGATAATGGCTCGACAGGGTTCGCCCCGCGATATTGGGAGGAGAATGTCCGCCAGATGTTTACAAGCAGCGCCGCTGCGCTTCTGGATGATTTTCACATCGACGGACTGCGGGTAGACCTGACCCAAGCGATTCATCAGGACAATCGGGTTCATGCGAACGGCAACCAGGCCGGCAATGCAAATTTGTATGGCATTAAGCTGTTGCGCGAGTTGGCCCGGACAGTGAAACTGATCAGCCCGAGCGCATTCCTGATCGCAGAAGACCACACAGGATGGAGTGCGATGACGCAATCGCCGAACGAGGGCGGCATAGGGTTTGACTCGCTTTGGTACGCCGACTTCTACCATCACCTGGCAGGAGACGGGAACTACGGAGACAACTACGCGCGGCTCCTCAAGCTGGCGGGGTTTGGCGGGCACGGGCCGTTGCGGATGGACTACTTCGCGGGCGCGCTAGCGGCAACTGCGTTCAGCAAAATTGTATATCACGAGTCACACGACGAAGCCGGGAACGGGCAGAACACCGAACGCACCATGGTTACGGCGGTAAACCGGGCGGCGCTGGTAGGAGATACGAGGCGGTATGCGGAAGCGCGTTGCCGGTTCGCGTACGGGATCGCGGCTCTGTCGGCAGGAACTCCGATGTTCCTGATGGGCGAGGAGATTGGTGCGGCCAAATATTTCCGGGTGAATGACTTTTATGACAACAAGGAGGACCTGCTGGGAGAGCGGAACGGAAACGGGCGCTTTTTATTCCGCTTTTATCAGGATTTGAACAGATTGGTGACCCAGAGGCCTTCGCTGCGGTCCCGCGAAATCGATGTGCTGTATGTGTGGAACGACACTCGGGTGATCGCATTCCGCCGCTCTTCCGGAGCCGAACAGATGCTGGTGGTGGCGAGTTTGAACGACGCGGCTTTCGATCGCGGGTACGTGATTCAGACGGATTCCTCCCGACTGCCGGCCGGCGGGTGGAAAGAAGTGTTCAACAGCGATGCTTCCTTCTATGGCGGGGACGGCGCCGGGAATTTCGGGGCGGTGCTGCCGGTGAGTGGAGGAAGAATAGAGGCCGTTGTGCCGGCACACGGGTTCGTAGTGTTTCAGAAGGCCGGGTGACGTTGCGCTTACGGTAGCTGGGAGAGGAAGCTCTGGCCGTGTTGGAGGTGCGCGCCGAAGTTTTCCGCGACTGTCTGACCGATGTCCGACAACGTTGGCCGGAGGCCGAGATCTACTCCTTCGCCCGACTGCATCGAATAAGCCAGCAGAGGAACATACTCACGGGTGTGGTCTGTACCGGGGGTTGTCGGATCACAGCCGTGATCGGCAGTGAGGATCAGCAGGTCTTCCGGAGTGAGTGCGGTCAAGAGTGCCGGAATCCAGGCGTCTACAGCCTCCAGGGCCTGAGCGTAGCCTTCCACATCGTTGCGATGACCATACTGCTGGTCGAAGTCGACCAGGTTGACGAAGATCAGGCCACGGCGGGTCTCCTCCATCGCTTCGAGCGTTTTGGCCATGCCATCTTCGTTGTTCTTGGTCTTGGCATACTCGCGAATACCCCGCCCCAGAAACACGTCAAAAATTTTGCCGACACTGTGCACGTCGATCTTTCGATCCCAGAGCTGATCCAGCAGCATGCCCTTCGGCGGAGGCACTGCGTAGTCCTTGCGGTTGGCGGTGCGGGTGAAGGCGCCAGGGCTGCCGGTGAACGGTCGCGCGATGACACGGCCCACCTGGAAAGGACCTTGCAGCAACTCACGGGCAGTTTCGCAGATTTTGTACTGCTCCCAGATGGGAATAACTTCCTCATGCGCGGCGATCTGGAAAACGCTGTCGGCCGAAGTGTAGACGATGGGATTGCCGGTGCGCATGTGCTCTTCCCCGAGTTGCTTGATGATCTCGGTGCCCGAGGCCGGAAAATTACCGAGCCAGCCGCGGCCGATACGGTGCGAGAACTCGTCCATGATCGCCGGTGGAAACCCGCTGGGGAACAGAGGAAATGGCCTGTCGAGATGAATGCCGACCATCTCCCAATGCCCGGTGGTCGTGTCTTTGCCCGGGGAAGCAAGAGCGCAGCGTCCGTATGAGGCAGAGGGCTTGGGGACGGAACTGATTCCGGTGAGTTCCTTCAAATTGGCGATGCCAAGCCGCTGCAGATTTGGCAGGTGCAACGTCCTGCGGGAGGCGATGTTGCCGAGCGTGTCCGCGCCCGGATCGTCATGAAATTGTGGAGCGTCCGGCATGGCTCCGACGCCGACGCTGTCGAGCACAATCCAGATGACGCGATCAAATCGCTTCAATTGAGTGCCTCTTTGATCCTTTCCGACAGCATATCGACAAAGCGTTCCGGAACAAAGCCGTTCATGCGGCTGGCAAGCTTCCCTTCCTTATCAAAGATGATTGTGGCGGGAATGGAGTTTACCTTGAGCAATCCGGCGAGGCCATCCTCAAAGTACACCTTCTTGCTCCACTTGTTGGCCTCGAGGAACGGCTTGACGACAGACTGATCCTCGTCATTGCTGATGGCAAGGAAGACTACACCGGAGTTCGACGCGAAGCGCTTCTTCACCTCTTCATAAAGAGGGTGCTGAACGCGGCAGGGTCCGCACCAGGTGGCCCAGAAGTCGAGGACTACCACTTTGCCTTTGAGTGTTTTAAGGTTGAGCTTTTCGCCGTCGAGCCCGCTGACGGTGTAGTTCATCGGGTCGGTCACTTCGGCGTTCGGATCGCGCTGCTTCTCCATTTCGATGCGTTTTGACAGGAGCGCGGAGGTCCGGTCGAGCGCCTGCAGAACAGTGTCGCCGAGGCCGGCTTCGCTCTTGTGGAGCTTGGTGTAGAGTTCGCCAAGCATGCGGCGGTCGGCAGCGCGCTCGGCGGCAGTTGCCTTCGGATCCGCAATCATCAAGGCATCGGCGTACCAGCGAACCGCCTCTTCCTCTTGGCCGCTCCGCGCCAGGAGGCGAGCGAGCTCGCGAGCGCCTTCGGCCGTGGGAGCCTGATCATATCCGCTTCGCGCCAGTTTCACGGCTTCGGGCAATTGCCCCAGATTCGCGGTGGCGCGTGCCTGATAGAGCAGCGCACGGCCGAGGGCGCGGTCCAGCTCTTCGAGCATCTGGCCCTTGTTGCGATTGGAAGACAGTCCGTCCTTCTCCAGGCCGCGCATGATCTCTTCAAAGCGCTTTGCGTATTTCAGAGCGCGCTCATTGCTGTCCTTCCCGGGATTTTCGACCAGGATTTGGGCTACTCGCTCCAGCAGGACGGGATTATCCATACTGCGCGCCAGGACCTTCTCGCCGTACTGCAGCGTGCGCTTGTTGTCACGAGCTTCGACGGCTGCCTTCGCAAGCGCGCTCTCGATCTCTTCCTTTTGCGGCGAGTTGGGATACTTCGCAAGGTGCCGCTCCAGGGCGCGGACGAATTCGATGCTGGCGGATCCGGCTTCCCCGAGCGCTTCACGGAGGTCGCGCTGCTCGGCGTCCGACATGGCCTTGCTGTCTTTGGCGGCCTGAGCCGGAGCCGCAGCCGGTGTTGGTGCGCTTTTGGGCGCCTGCGCAAGAACGGCGCTAAGGCCAAAGAGGGCTATAAAAACAAACTTCATTCCGATTTGCCATTATTCTTTCTGATCAGGTCAGCAAGGGCAGCGGCACGCTCGCGCGCCATGTGCAGGTACGAGTCATTCTTGCTGACGCGGTCCAGCATGGGCAGGAACCGCCCGGGCGCCACGATCCGTTTGCGGTCGAGCGCCGTTTCGAACTGCAAAATTGCATTGTTAACGCCCAGCTTGTCATAACGGACCGCACGTTCCAGATCGAAGAGGCGCATTTGCGTCTCCGAAATCCGCTCGAACCAGTCGTTGAGTGCTTTGGCGTCCTCGTCAAGCGAGTAGTTGAATTTGGCCTCCGACTTCGTTGTGCCTTCTTCCCAGCGCAGAGTCTTTTCGCCCATGAAGGCAACTTTCAGTCCCGATTCCAGAGGCTTCTTGAAATGGTCGAGCTTGTCAGCCAAACCGAAGATATGATCCACGTCGGCCTTCGGTATTTGAAAGCTGATGGGTTGCGCGTCGTTCTCCGATTCCTTGTAGACAGCCGAGCCGTCACGCGACACTGTGATCGCTACATAGGGCGGGATACTGCCGGGAAATTTCTTCGTGTAAACGATCCGGGCACCGTCGGTAGCATACAGGGCCATCGCGGCGAACAAGATCACGGCGAGTCTCATGACGCTCCTGCTTTCATACGGTTTTGGGTAGAAAGGGTGGCCGCATGACAGATCGCGACGGCCATGGCATCAGAGGCGTCCTCCGATTCGATGGGTGTCTCCAGACTCAGGAGAGAGGCGACCATGCGTTGCACCTGCTGTTTCTCGGCACGGCCGTAGCCGACGACGCTGGATTTGACTTCCAGAGGTGAATACTCACCCGCCGGAATGCCGGCTTCCGCTAAGACGAGCAGCGCAACTCCCCGGACGTGAGCGAGTTTCAGAGCGCTTTTCGTATTGACCGCATGAAATACCTCTTCCACGGCGGCGGAATCAGGCCGGTGTTCCAGGATCACACCGCGCAGTTTACTGGTGATTTCGAGGAGACGTTCGCCCAAGGTCGCCTTAGCGCTCGTGCGTATGCATCCGAACGTGACTAAACGGTGATGCGAGCCGTCGGTGTCGATCACGCCGAAGCCAGTCCGTTCGGTACCGCAATCGATGCCGAGCACGCGCATGCGCCTGAGGGGAGGCGCGCCGGTTAAGCGAGCGCCTCCATCTCCTTTTCGTCGATGTCGAAATTAGAAAACACGTTCTGCACGTCGTCATGCTCTTCGAGCGCTTCGGTGAGCCGCAGAATGGCTGAGGCGTTCTTGCCCTCAAGCATGATCGTGTTCTTAGGAATCATGGCAACGCCGGAGGAAGCGATGGGATAGCCGGCCTTGGTCACCGCGTCCAGCACCGTGTTGTGCATATCGGGAGCGGACAGGATTTCCCAGTTGTCACCATCGTTGCGCAGATCTTCGGCACCGGATTCGAGGACCAGATTCATCAGGTCGTCTTCCTTGGCTTTGTCCTGCTCGATCAGGATCTGGCTCTTGCGTTCGAACATCCACGCAACGCTGCCGGGATTGCCCATGTCGCCGCCATTCTTTGAGAAGATGTGCCGGATTTCCGAAACGGTGCGGTTCTTGTTGTCGGTGGCAACTTCCACCACGACGGCAGCACCGCCCGGCCCGTAGCCTTCGTAGGTCAATTCGTCGATCTGACCGCCTTCCAACTCGCCAGTACCGCGCTTAACTGCCCGGGCGATATTATCGTTCGGCATAGACACGGCCTTGGCGGCCGCGATCGCGGTACGCAGACGCGGGTTGGCATCGGGGTCGCCGCCGCCACCACGCGCGGCGATCATAATTTCCTTGATGATGCGCGTAAAGACTTTTCCGCGCTTCGCGTCCAGGGCAGCTTTCTTATGCTTGATGGTTGCCCATTTAGAATGTCCTGACATTCGAAACCTCTAACTCTAGGGGAAGGATTATCTGTTCGGGTGCAAGCCCAAGTACCAAGATACCAAATGGATGGAAGCCGGCGGAACACAAAAAGGTCCGGGTGGCCACCCTCTTGCTTCCCTCCCGCGGAAGAACCCGGCTCGATGATCGGTTCGAAGGGAGTTCGTTGATGGCGATCCCGTCAGTGCTGCTCCGGTCGAGCCTGGTTGTCACAGTGAGTTCGATTCGAACGCCATCTCTGTAAACCAGTGCAGACAGGCGGGCTCGCTAAAAGGCAGCCGCCTGATTCCATACCTGGTTGTCGAGATCATAGGAACAGACGTTTGTCAATTGGTGCTGCCGAACCCACAATTGCACGTTATTGTCATAACCGGGAGCAAATATCTTCAGGTTCCAATCCGGCGGTGTCAAGCCGCTATAACCGTTCAGAGTGGGCACCTTGACCGCAACACTCACCAGTTCCGCGTCCACGGCGGCCAAATCGCCAGCGCGGGCGAGATCAGAATGTTTTGGATGGTGCGCGATCGCGTAAAACGATCGGCAGTTCGAAGGCGGCGGCGGAGTGGATTGTAAGTACCCGAGTTGCTGTTTGCGCGAGAGCTGGCCGGTAGCTTCCGAATTCGCCTGCTCGCCAATGAGGATGACCGCCAGGGCGCTCAGGACCAACGCGCGGCTTCCGAAAGACCAGCGGCGGCGGCGAAGAATGGTCTCCAAATAGCAGACAGCCAGACTGCAGCCAGTGACAACCAGCAGATTCAGCACGAGGGTCATGCGGAATCCGGCTCGAATGCCTTTCGCGCCCGGGACAATGGCATATATGATTCGCCAGGGAAAATGTCCGAATATCGAAATAATAAACGGTACCAGACAAAGAACGGTCACGAATGAGGCGGCTAGAAGGATCGTCCTGCTCCGCCCCTTCTTCGATACGCGTGTGAGTACGAATGCCCCCGCAAGGAAAAATAAGCCGAATGTCAGAGGGGCCCAGCCACGATGCAACTCGGTATAATGCGTTTCCCAATAACGCGACAGGGAATCACAGATCCAGCCCCAAGTGAGATTGTCAGGACCGCTATCGAAAAGGACAGGCCAAGGGCCGAAAAACCTTACTGAACCTTGCAAAGTGCGGCCGCCGGTCCGCGTGTAGGTGGCCAGATACACTCGGGCGAACGCGGCTATGATCACGGCCATGGCTATTGCCGGCAGCAGAAGATCGGTATTCAGCCAACCAGTGAGGCGGCGAAGGATGTCCTTATGGCCCGCCAGGATGTTCAACGCCACGAACGCAGCGCAAAAGACACCGCCTACCACTGCGACAAACCAGGCGATATAAAAGGATGTGAAAAGGAGTCCGCCGTACAACAGCGCCACAGCCGAGAGGCTGATTCGGACAGCGCGCCTTTCCCCACGATCTCTGCTTTCGATCGCACGGAACAGGAAGACCGCAAGCAGCGGGACAAAAGCCGCGGCACGCAGCTGCGAATGCTGGTTAGCGACATACATGCTGGAACTTCCGAACAGGGCCGCGCCAATGAGGCTGCCGGCAGGACCCGCTCGAAAGTAACGCCGGAGCAGCCACCAAGTGGACCACACACCCAAACAGATCGTGCCCATGAGCACAAGCTGGAAGGCAAGGTAGGGATCGATCGAAAGAAACCGGAGCATGCAATAAGGAATTGCAAACAAGGCGATGCAGTCGGTGTAGGCCAGCACGCCGGAGACCGGGAAGAAGAAACCGGGAGAGAGAAAAGACGCTTTGCCCAGCAGGACGTTGCGATAGTGTTCCAGAATCGCAATATACAAACGGTGATCGAGATGGTCTCCCATGACGAGGTCGAACCCGGAGGTAAAGAAGCTGCCGGTCTGGAAGAGCAGCGACAGAATTGTCGCCGCGATTACCGCCGATACTTCTGCCAACGAGATGTCCAGAAGCGGAGTTCGAGTAGATGCCATCTCGAGGGAGCGGCGCTTGTGCGATTCGGTCAAGGTGGGCACTGAGCTAGGGAGTTAATTATAGGAAACCTTTGAGCGAGAAGACAACCTG
>CAYXLI010000021.1:0-100659 GCA_964464925.1 uncultured Solibacteraceae bacterium
TCTTCCAACAGGAATACATGTGCCAGTTCCAGGCCAACGAAGATGCTCTCTTCGACCCCAAACAGGTGTGGGCCATCCTCGACCCCACTATTCCGCCACTCTACTGAACTGCCGCTACCTCGACCAGTTATCGATCCCCGGCTTCAACCGGAAGGGAACAGGTTCATCGCGTCGGCAGATCAGTTCCTGCCCTTGTGTTTCAAGCCGCGCAACCTGGATCGAAGTGCGCCGAAGTGCATACGGCTCCACATCGGTCACCGGAGACACCGGCGGCGGAACCCCCGGCAAGCGTTGCGGATGGGTGAAGTAGAAAATCCATGCATCGTCTCCCTGCACCAGCACATCGGCATGTCCGCCCTTCACGCCATCATCAGGGCGCTTGCCGGGCTCGCGCAGGATGTTGTTCGGCTGCCTCGTCCAGTGCTCCGCATCGTCGGACCGGAACACACCCAGCCCATCCCAATGGTCGGTCACCATCCACCACGAACCGCGCCACCGGAACACGTTCGGGCCCTCGTGCCCTTTGCCTGTAATCACCGGCCCAGTAACGCTCCAGCGCATCAGGTCTGCACTATCGGCCGCGTAAGTGTGGGAGCCGTGCGATTCATCCTTGTACCACATGCGCCACTTGCCCGGCGCGATCTGTTCGACGCACGCGTCAATCACACGGTCGGACGACAACGGCAGCCGTCCATGGCATCGCCAGGTCCAAAGATCGTTGCTGGTGTAATGCACGATGTGCCGCGTCCCGGACCAGTCCTGCGGTACCCCCGGCACGAAGCTCGCATACATGTGATACGTATTGCCGTGCCACAGAATCTCGGGAGCCCAAAACGTATTCCGGCCACGCTCGAACTCCAGGCCCGGCAGCACCCCCAGATATCGCCACGAATGCCCTTCATCCGTCGAACGGGCAACCCCGATGTCGCAGCCATGCACCCAGGCCACCTTCGGCCCATCCACGTTGGCGCGGCGCTGCGTATAAAGCAGCCACCAGTTCCGCTCCTGCCGGTTCCAGATTATGACGGGATCCGCGGCCCCATCATAGATCGGATCTCGAAACAGAGGAGCGGGAGCGGGTGCCGCCGGTTCTTGGCCGAACGCCGCAAAAGCCGGGCTGAGCAGCAGGGCACGTCTGGAGATCATCACCCTTCAGTATCGTTCGTCTTTTACGTCTGCGGCGCATTAGACTGAATCAATGCTTGCTCGTCGAGACTTCTTGAAAACGCTGCCCGCTGCCCTGTCCGCGCAAGTTCCGCAGAGCCGGCCAAACTTCCTCGTCATCGTCACCGACGATCATGGTATCGGCGATGTCGGTTGCTATGGCCACCCGGAGGTGCGTACGCCCAATCTGGATCGCCTGGCCGGGAGCGGCGTACGCTTCACGCAATGGTATTCGAATGCTCCGGTGTGTTCGGCCTCGCGGGCCGCCATCCTTACGGGCAAGTATCCGGACAGAACCGGTGTGAAGGGCGCACTTCCTTCGCAGCCTACATGGGATGTCCCCGGTCTCCGGGCTGGAGAAACAACGCTCCCGGGAGCCTTGCGCAAGCTAGGCTACAGGACCGGCGCGTTCGGAAAATGGCATCTCGGCAGCGCTCCCGCAAGCCGCCCCATGTCGCAGGGCTTCGACGAATTCTTCGGCTGGTATTCCGGATGGCTCGACGCCTATTCGCACCGCTATTACCAACTCGGTGGGCCTCCGGGCAAGATCTTCCATGATCTCTGGCGAAATGACACGGAGGTCTTTGAAGAGCCGGCCTACATGACCGAATTGCTCGGCCGCGAATCGCAGGCGTTTCTTTCCCGGCAAAGTGCGCGACAGCCTTTCCTGCTGTATCTCGCCTTTGGAGCCCCTCACTATTCGATGATGGCGCCGAAGAAGTATCTCGATCGCTTCCCCGCCACCATGGAGCGCGATCGCCGCACCCATCTCGCCATGGTAGCCGCTGTTGACGACGTGATCGGTAGCCTGCTCGACCGCATTCCGCCAAATACAGTGGTCTTCTTCCAGGCCGACAACGGAGCCACGCGCGAGGTCCGTGCTTCCAGCTACGGTCTGCCATACAATGGCGGCAGCAACGGAATCCAACGTGGCTACAAACTCGGGCTCTTCGATGGAGGGATGCACGTTCCCGCTTTGCTACGCGTCCCCGGAGTTACGCAGGCTGGGCAGGTGTGGCAACGTCCCATGATGTCTATGGATCTGTTGCCTACCTTCCTGTCTCTTGCCGGTGCCCAAGCTCCGCCCGGCATCGATGGCCACAGCATCCTGCCGGTCCTGCAGGGCAGGCAGCAGCCGCACGAGTACATGTTTTGGAGCTTTAATAAGGAGCGCGCAGTGCGAAATGGCGATTGGAAGTTGATCGTGAATCCTCCACAGTTTCCCGGCGAAGAAGTAAAGGATCCGATCTGGCTATCGAATCTCGAAGCCGATCCGTCCGAGAAGGTGAATCTCGCGAATCAGCAGCCCGAGCGCGTCCGCAGTATGCTGGAGCGCCTCAAAGCTTGGGACGAAGATGTGAACAGATCGCAGTAGGCGCTCGCCTTTGGGAACAGAAAGGAAATCATCATGAGCAGCGAACTCTCGCGCCGGCGCTTTGTAGCCGCCGCATCCCTTGCAGGCGGCACGTTGAAGGCCGCTACTACTTCCGAGAAGCCCGCCTTATTGGGAGGGAAGAAGGTGCGCACCGAATCCTTTCCGGCATGGCCTAGGTTCAACGAACGTGAGGAACGCGCGCTTCTTGATGTACTGCGAAGCGGCAAGTGGTATCGCGGAAACGGACAATCGGTCAAGCAATTCGAGCAATCCTACGCTGCCTTGACCGGCGCGCGGCAGGCTCTCGCTGTTGCAAACGGAACGTCTGCGCTGTTTGTCGCTCTGAATGCCTGCGGAGTCGAGCCGGGCGACGAGGTCATCGTTCCTCCATATACCTTCATCGCGACCGTCAACGTCGTGTTGCGCCAGCATGCTCTGCCGGTCTTCGTCGATACGGACCCGGAGACGTTCCAGATAGATCATCGGAAGATCGAAGCGGCAGTCACGCCGGAAACCCGCGCCATAATGCCGGTGCATCTGGGCGGTAATCCCTGCAATCTGGATGCGATTACGGAAGTCACCCGTCGCCGCAATATCCCGTTGATTGAAGATGCCTGTCAGGCTCACCTTGCCGAATGGAAAGGCCGTAAGGTGGGTACTTTCGGCGATGCCGGCTGCTTCAGCTTCCAGGCATCGAAAAATCTGACGTCCGGAGAGGGTGGCGCGATCCTCTTCAATGACGAGGATCTGCGCGAAAGGGCCTACGCTTTTCACAACAACGGCAGCGGCTTGAGGGCCATCGGAGTGAACTTTACCTATGCGTCCTCCGGAGCAAACCTTCGTCTCACCGAGTTTCAAGCCGCGCTGCTGCTTGCACAGATGACGCGCCTCGAACAGCAGACTAAGTTGCGATCGGAAAACGCGCGATATCTGAGTTCCATGCTCAAGGAAATCCCCGGCATCGCACCCGTGAAGGCCTATGACGGCTGCACGAATAATGCATGGCATCTGTACATGGCTCGCTACGACCCCGAGGCATTCTCGCGTCTCCCGCGAGAGAAATTCCTCAAGGCCTTGAACGCGGAGGGCATTCCCGCATCCGGCGGATACAGTCCGCTGAATACGCAGCCGTTCCTCAAGAACGTGATCGCCTCGCGCGGATTCAAACGCCTGTTCCCGGCCAGGCGCCTCAAAGAATGGGAGGAGCGGAATCATTGCCCCGCAAACGACAAGCTCTGCTCCGAAGCAATCTGGTTCACACAAAATATGCTGATCGGTTCGCGCAGCGACATGGACCAGATCGCCGAAGCAATCCGCAAGATTCACGCGAACTCCGGAGCGCTCGCTGCTCACGCTGGATAATCGAACTTACGCCATGCGCAACTACGCTATTGCTTCGATCCCCGGAGATGGGATCGGCAAAGAGGTGATCCCTGCCGGAGTCACGGTGCTCCGCCGTTTGCAGGAGAAGTGTCCGGATTTCCGGCTTCATTTTGATGAGTTCGAGTGGGGCTCGGATTATTACCGATCAAACTCCCTGATGATGCCGGAAGATGGCCTTGACCAACTCCGCAAGTACGATGCCATCTATTTCGGCGCGGTCGGCATGCCGGACATTCCGGACCACATCACGCTCTGGGGTCTGCGGCTCCGCATCTGCCAGAGCTTCGATCAGTACGCCAACGTGCGTCCCGCCCGGGTTCTGCCCGGCATCGTCTCACCGCTGCGCGCCGTGAGCGGAGCGGCGGATCTCGATTGGGTCATCGTACGCGAGAACAGTGAAGGCGAGTATTCAGGGCATGGCGGACGCGCGCATCGGGGCCTCCCCGAAGAGGTGGCCACCGAGGTTTCCATCTTCACGCGTGCCGGAGTCACGCGGATCATGCGCTTCGCTTACGACCTGGCGCGATCGCGGCCGCGAAAGTTGCTGACCGTGGTCACCAAGTCCAATGCGCAGAGGCACGGTATGGTGCTGTGGGACGAGATCGCGGCGGAGGTCGGCCGCGAGTACCCCGACGTGACCATGGACAAGATGTTGGTGGATGCAGCCACAACGCGTATGGTTGCGAAGCCCCAGAGTATGGATGTGATCGTTGCCAGCAACTTGCACGCCGATATCTTGAGCGACCTGGCCGCCGCGCTGGCGGGAAGCTTGGGCATCGCTCCAACTGCAAATCTGAATCCACCGCGCCAGTTCCCGTCAATGTTCGAGCCAATCCACGGGTCGGCATTCGACATTATGGGGAAGGGCATTGCCAATCCAATTGGTAGCTTCTGGACAGCGGTCATGATGCTGGAGCATCTAGGCGAGCGGGACGCTGCGGCGAAACTCATGAATGCCGTCGAGCGGGTCACTGCATCCGGCACTGTCTTCACGGCGGATTTGGGCGGAACTGCAACCACTGCCGAGGTCACCGCCGCCGTCTGCGACGCACTCTGTTAGGGTCGATGTTAAGTTCGGAAGTTTCGAGGGCCGAGGGAAACGGCCCCCGATTGAGTTATGAATTGCGGACAGACGACTTTCGGAACAGACCGAAGCTGATAAGGCCGCCGGCTAAGAGCAAATACGTGGAGGGTTCTGGAACGGCAGGTCCGCCCGCTCCGGCTCCGCCGCCGATACTGCCGGGCCCCTGAACCGAAGCGATCGTAGAAACCTGGATCGTCTCCGGACCGCCACTTGCACCGGTCGCGGTCGCGGAGGCTCCGATGCGGAGATCCGGATTCGCCTGCAGGAAAGAGTTCGCTGCCGCCGCCTGCGTGGCGTCCAACTGATAAGCGTAGCCGGCGTTTCCTAGCCCCGGGAGCGCGGTATAGGTTTGCGGCGAGGGCGCCTTGAAATACGCGGCGCTGCTGCTTCCGAAAAGATTCAAGGAAAGGTTTGTAAGGGTAATACTCGCCTGTCCATTGCCTTGAGGTTCATCGGCATTGAAAATGAGGACCAGGTTGGCGAACGTCCTGGTTCCACCGGTACCGTTGTAAGTGATTCCCAGGCTGGAAGCAGTGTATACGTTGTTTCCGGCGCCGGTTTTCTCATTTCCGCCTAACGCCCCCGTTACTGCGGTATTGCAGGCGGAAGCACCGACCACTGTCGCGCCTCCGATAAATCCAACGCAGCCGCTCTCTGTTCCTGTGTTTTGAAATGTGACGACTGAATTGACCGCCCCCAGACCATTCCCACTGCTGGGAATCGCTCCGATGGGGATGAGATTGGCAAAACTAGTACTTGCCAGGGTAGCGATGCCTACGAACCCTAACAGCAATTTATTCATATAAAGTATCCTCCGTACGCGTGCTGACACTATGGTCAACAGTAAGCAGAATACCTTATTTCCTGGCTAGGGCAAAGCCCTTATTAACTGGTACACAAGTTGCACTTCACTGTGATGAAGTCTTTGGTACTACTGCGAGTCAAATTCATGAAGGGAATAGCCTTAACATCTCCAGAAGATGTAAATTTTGAGCGCAAAGGATCGAAGGATAGCTAGCGGCTTTTTCTGTTTGTAACGCGAGATGCTCAGGGGCCTAGCGGATCAACCACGCGCAGAGCCGCCCTACGGCGTCCGTTTGGTGATTGATCCGAAGTCCCTGAATTCGAGCCTGCTCTCCTTTTTCGGAGAAGAAGCCGACGCCGCCACGCTGGTGTGCGGAAAGGGACCAAGAATCGACGACTTGGCCCTGAATGCTAAGGACTGTGCTATCGCCGGACACGTCCATGGCCACGTGATAGATCGTGTCCGGTGAGACCTGGAAAGGCAGCAGCCTCTCGATCTTTTCGCCTCGGACGCCCTCGATGACGGGATACCGTTGGACTATGGCCTTCTGAAGAGGCCCCGTGCCGCCGGTTACCACTTTTACGGCGTAATAGTTCCTCGGATCGGCAGCGCGCACCGCCCACCCAAGAGCTTTCTTTCCAACCTGACCGGAAAACTCGATGTGATAATCCTGCAAGGTTGTAGAAGGGCGGTAGACCGCGAACGCCCCCGGGATGAGGCTACCCTCATTGACGCGCCATCCGGCAGCGCGCCCGTCGAGTCCAGCCCAGTCACTGAGACCGGCGCGGAAGTCCTCATCGACGTCTATGGCAGCGCGGGAACTCAGGGACGCTACGACGTTGCTCCAGGCGCGGCCGGCCAACGAGCCTGCTCCATAGGACGATGTATTCGGTGCGCTCACCATTTGAGTCGCCAGTACCATGGCCAGCGGAGCGGCCATCAGCAGGCCTATCGCGCGCGCCGGAATGCGATTCCAAAGAGTCGCTACAGGTGCAGGCTGCCTGAAATCATCCAGGCTCGAAAGTTGTGGCCGGAACGCCGGTAGAAGCGGCAGAGCGCCCTGAACGGCTAGCTCCAGTCGCGCCCGGAGAGGAATGGTGCGATCCTGTGGGACGCCCTCATACCTGATGCGTTGGAGTTCAGCCAACAGAACGGCAACGGCCGCGCTCGCAGGCCGGAGCGTCGCCCACTTCGGTGCTACGCAGATCCACTCCTCCGGACCGTGCATTGGCTGGCTCCCGGCGCTTATGCCGGCTATGACTGATCTAACCGGGGCCAGCGCCAACTCTTGCAGGCCAGTGGCGCTCAATGCGCGAACCTCGCTCGTAGCGGTTCGCAACGAGGTGACTCGAACCGCGGGCGTGCGGGTTTCTGGTTCGAAACGATCGGTCTGTCCCGGCGGAACCGACGGGTGAACTCGAAGCGGGAAGCCTGCGACTGCGACAGTTAGAGCCCGCGCTACACGATTTACGGCAACTCGCGGCAGGACAGGCGCGGATGCGAAGGCCAGAGGATCGCACGTACGTTTGAGAACTAGCGGCTCGGCGGCACGTTTGCGGACGCGCATGTCCAGCGGGGCCAAGGGCAAGCAAGAAGAGCCGAGGCGAGCGGTAGAGCGGGGGTGCGACGGCCACGATAGAAGTGTAACTGCCTCGATGGCCGGGACATCCGGCGGCAACCTGCGGGGAATTGGAATTGCTGTGTGAACGATTTCAGAATCGCGTTGATTCCAGCCGATAAGATCTGCATGGCGCAGGAGCGTTTGCTGTGAGTACCACTCGGAGGCCAGCGTAGCGCGAACCGGGAACCCCTCGGCCTGCGCCCCTAAGGCCGACGTCCGTAGCATTTCCTTCGCTTGGAGTGTGCGGGGCCGGTAAGCGAAACGTCCAGCGAATCGCAGACTTTTGCTGCGTGCTTCTTTTCGATAGCGAATTGGATGTGCGACTTCAGAAGCGAACTTACATGCGACTGGAGGTGAGGATGTTTTCAGGGGCGATGGAACGCGGACTGGAACCGCGCATTTCGGCAAACAGAAGCCGCCCTCGGCAGGTGCTCTCGTAGCACGTCGCAAGCGCTCGCCGGACCGGGCAAGCCGCTGAACTGCGCTTTGCACCATGCGGTCGAGGTACAAATCCCGGTGCTCTTCGGAACAGAAGTGACGGCCGGCGATCTGTCGAACGTATCGCAATTCCGTTCGGCACCATGGACAACGCATACGATTCCCTACGACTAGGGTCAGCGAAAATGAGCAACGATGGTACTAGTATTTTTGCTTAGAATCGTGCGCCAATGTAAATTAGCAGTACCTTGAGACTACATAAAGATTCTTAGTACCTCTTGTCTAGGTACTGTTTGTCTCAGGCCTTTTTGCCCGCCAGCGGGAGGTTGTCATCCACCATCTGTTGGTTGACCATCTCCGAATTTACCGCAGCGATATTCGGATTCTTGAGAGCCCAGAGATATGCGCGCTGAGGGACTTTTAGTGACCCAGGCATTGCAGTGTCAATCAACTTCAGCCGTTCCGGCGCTGCGGCCGCCCGTCCGGGATGAACGGGGCGCGCTACCTTCATCGCGATCACTCCGAGGTCACTCCGTTTTGCACGATCGAGGGCAGGGGCGACGCGCGGGCTGTTTACCACGTTGTAAGCGACCATTGCCGCGGAATAGACCTTCGCTTCTATGGCGGCATTCAGTATGCCGGCAGGATCCGTGTGCGCGGATACGCCAAGGTGCCTCACCTTTCCTGCCTTCTTCAATACTTCGAAGGCGTCAAAGATTTCAGGGAAGTTCAGGAGTTCGTAGGCCGTGTTAGCTCCGTGGGGGCACATCAGCAGGTCGAGATGATCGGTTCCGAGCCGCTGGAGAGTCTGGTCAATGGAACGCAGAATCACCTGCTTGTAGTTTTTGTCGCGATCAATCTTGCGGCCGTATTCGCGCTCCATGACGTTGGAGAGAGCCGCATCGTCCAACTCCGCGCGCTGGCCGTCGAAATAGTTGACGAAATAGTCCGGCGCGTCTGCTTTCCGTTCGTCAATGTAGTCCTGGGCTCGCGTCCGGAATTTGTCCTGCTCGGCCCCCGGAAGGCTGTCGAAGATATTCCGGAAGAGACCGTTGCGGTTGATGTCCCAAAGGCTGACCTTTGAGTTGATAAACACCTTGTCGCGGTTGCGGGATTTGAGTACCTGGGCATAGCCGTTTTCACTGGCGCCGTTGCCATATGCCGGAGCTGTATCCAGATAGTTGAGGCCCCGGTCAACCGCCGCAAGTACGTGCTGGTAGTTGGCCGGCGAAATCGTATTTCCGCCCATGACGACTTCGGATATGAAGAAATTCGTCCGGCCCAGCCGCCGGTATGCCATTTCGGACTGCTTGTTTCGCCATTCGCCCTGCGCATCGTCCGGAGCCGCGTTCGCCTTCACGGCCAGTGCCGCCGGAATTACCGCCAAGAATTCCCTTCGGGTCCGCATGGACGAATAGTAGCGCAAAAACTTCGTACACTCACTCCAGCGTGCTAGTCGATTCGAGCTGCGTGCCGTTGGGTGGGTGGGAACAGGCGAGGTAAATCCGGAGCGATTCGAAGGTCAGCAAAGCGCCCATCAGGGCCTCGGCCGATACAGGCTTTTCCAGATAACAGGCATCCGAGATTCCGAACCGGCTCTGAATGAGTTCGCGCTCCCTTCGCGAGCCCGTGAGCATACAAACAGGAATCGATGCCAGTTCCGGCAACTCACTAATCCGTTCCAGGACGGCGTTGCCATCGACGCGCGGGAGATTGACATCGAGCAGGATCCACATAGGCCGTGGGCTCTCAGCATTTTCCAGGAAGGAGAGCGCATCGTCTCCATCGGCCATGACCGTAATCCGATGTGGCAGACCGAGGTCCGCGACGATGATCTGGAACCAGCGCACATCAGGAGGGCTATCTTCAACGAGCAGGATTTCTATAGGGGGCAGGAGCATTGGCCAGGAAAACGATTGTAGCTGACCAATGCCCTAAATAGAAGAGAAAATATGCGGGTATCGAACTAAACAAATTCCAGCTGAATCTTCTTCTGTTGTGGATCGAGCGAAACGATACGGAACTTCCGCACCTGGCCTTCTTTCGCCGGCATCTGCTCAGAGGCTGCTTCGAGCGATCCGCCCTGTTTCCACTTGGCGTTCAGCATTGCGATTTGCGCGGAAAGGTCACCCCGCCCGGAATCACGGGACGCCGGCTTCGCTTCGCCGATGTTGATGCGGCAAACCGCGTAAACGCCTTCCCCGAGTTCCACCTTCACGCGTTCCTGCTTTACTTCCACGACGCGGCCGGTGACGGTCTCGCCCGGCTGATGTTCAGAGATGTATTCGTCGGCACTGGTCGGTTCCAGTTGCTTCATGCCGAGCCGGATGCGGCGCTTCTCCCGGTCCACTTCGAGGACTTGAGCCTTCACCATCTGACCGGCCTTCAGCAATTCCTTCGGATGCTCCAGGCGCTTCTCGCGCGTTATGTCTCCGATGTGGATCATGCCTTCGATGCCTTCGCCAAGGTCGACGAACGCACCGAAGTTGGCCAGATTCGTGACTGGGGCTTCGACGAGAGTGCCCGGCGTGTACTTCGTGACGGCGGCTTCCCAAGGATCGCCCAGCGCCTGCTTGAGCCCGAGCGAGATCCGGTGTTCCCCTGCGTTCACGCCCAGAACCTGCACTTCCACGCTCTCGCCGATCTTCACCACATCAGCCGGGCGGCGGACCTTCTTCGTCCATGACATCTCCGAGACGTGGATGAGGCCGTCGATGCCGGGTTCGAGTTGAATGAATGCACCAAAATCGGTGAGACGCGACACAGTCCCGCGAACGCGGTCTCCAACCGTATACTTCTGGGCGGCGAGCGTCCAAGGGTCAGGCTGAAGCTGCTTCATGCCCAAAGAGATCTTTCGCGTGTCGCGATTAATCTTGAGGATCTTCACTTCCACCGAGTCGCCGACCTTCAGGATGTCGGCCGGCTTGTTGACGCGCGTCCAGGACATATCCGTAACGTGCATCAGGCCGTCCATACCGCCGATGTCGATGAAGGCGCCGTAATCCGTGAGGCTGCGCACGGTCCCGTTTACGACCGCGCCTTCCTGCAGCGCGCCGAAACGCTCTTCCTTCGCGCGCTTCTCTTCCTGTTCCAGGACGACGCGCCGGTCTACCACCACATCTTCATTCGTAGTATCGAGCTTCGTGATCTTGCATTGAATCTGCTGGCCGACCAGCTTCTCCATCTCGGGAACATCCTTGGCTCCGCTGCGGGAAGCAGGCATGAAAGCACGCACGCCGACATCGACGCGCAATCCGCCCTTGACCGGCTCCACGACCGTGCCCGTGATCACGCGGCCTTCGGCGAACGCCGATTGCAATCCGGTCCAGTCCTTGGGACGTTCCACACGAATCGTCGAAAGCTCGTAGTAGCCCTCCGCGTTGCGGCCAGTCACGTTGACGATGATCTTGTCCTGCGGATGCACCGTGACGTTCCCTGCAGGGTCTTTGACGCGATCGATGGGTATGATGCCCTCGATCTTCCGGCCGATATCGACGAATACGCCGTCTTCGGTGACTGCAATGACGACGCCCTCCACCTTTTCTCTGCCTGCGCCCTGGTCCGGGTGCTCATGTTCGAACTGTGACAAGATCTCCCCAAAAGATGAGTCCGTCTGCTGTGCAGTGACTTCTTCAGGGAACTGATCGGGATTCGTAGGATGATTCATGGAAATGCGGGGCTTACACTTTATTTTGGCATACCCCGCGATGAGATTCATTAGAGCTCGCGACCTCGCATGGCCCCTGTTGTTCTCTGCGATGGCGGTAGTCGGGCCGATTCATTCGACCCAGGTTGTCTCCCTGCTGCTGGCCCTCGCGGTGTTACAGGTGATTGAGCCAAGAGTGCCTTATTTCGCTACCACGCAAGGCAGCGTACTGGTCATTCTCGTCAAGCTCACATTGTGTTACCTGGTCATGGGTTGGACATACGGGATTAACAGCTCTTATTACGTCATTCTGTTGCTGCCAGTCGTCTCAGCGGCTACAACCCTGAGTCTCGCGGGTACGGCGGCGGTCACTTTGCTCGCGTGTGCGGCGTACCTGTCGCTCTTATCGTTCCTCGATTGGGGGCACTGGGAGTTCACCGTAGAGGGGGTGGGGGAACTCGGCCTTCGTGTCCTCTTCTTGCCGGTTGTCGGTTTTCTCACGCACTCGCTTGTGGAGCAGAATCGCGTCGAGGCTAAGCGGTACCAGGCTGTCGCCGAACAACTCCGAAAAGCAAACGAGGATTTGCAAGAGGCGGAGGCCGCGGTCAGGCGCTCGGACCGGCTTGCGGCTCTCGGACAACTGACGGCCGGGCTCGCGCACGAACTGCGCAACCCGCTCGGAACGATGCGCGCTTCGGCAGAGATCCTGGCCCGGAACACGAGTTCGGAGAACGAGATCACGCGCGAGATGGCCGGCTTCATCGCCACAGAAGTGGATCGCGTGAACTCGCTGATCACGCGTTTTCTGGATTTCGCGCGCCCGATGCATCTGCGCATGGAGAAAGCCAACCTGGCGGACGTACTCGACCGGGCGGCGAAAGAACTCGGCCAGCACAATCCTCCTTTTGACATTACGGTGTACAAGAATTATTCGCCGGATATTCCGGCTGTCGAGATCGATACTGAGTGGATGGAGCGCGTCTTTTACAATCTGCTGCTGAACGCGGCGCAAGCCACGGCGCCCGGCGGAGCCGTGACGATCAAAACTCGTCTCCTCGGTTCGCAGGCGGAAGTCTCAGTAATCGATCGGGGACTCGGGATCGACCCGAAGCACATGGAAAGTATCTTCAATCCGTTCTTTACAACCAAGAGCAGCGGTGTGGGATTGGGCTTAGCCATCGTATCGAAGATTGTGGATGAACATCACGGCACGCTGACCGCGGAGAGCGAAGTGGGGAAGGGAAGTGTGTTTCGGGTGTTCCTGCCTCTGGAGCAGGATCAGGCGGCTGCACGGGCCTGATTGCAGCCGCCTGGATTGTAGAATCCCGCGCTCAATTTGAGCTTGTGTTTCGAGTGCGTCTCCGGAGCAGCCCGACTGCGGCAAGTCCGCTGGCGATCAGCGCAAGCGATGCAGGCTCGGGTGTAGCCAGGTCTCCCGTGACTGAGTAGACCAAACCCTGAGACTGTCCATCCACAAAAGAGGAGGCTGGAGGATTCGCTGAGTTCACGTTGTTCGCGCCAGAGGGACTATTGTCATTCGCACGACCCCAATGCAGGTCAGTCACCCCAGGCGCAAGGGTGGCAGTATACCCGTTCTGTGGCGTTGCCTGCCAATTGAGATTGCCCGTTCCCCCATAGTAGAGCGTCAGATAGTAAGTGCCGGGATTCAGGTGCGAAATGGTCATCACCGTTGTATCGACATACGAGAATGTGGACGTGGATGTCGAGGAAAATGTGTTCGAAGTAATCAGGTCAGCCGCCGTGATGGAAGGGCCGATCGCATCGGTCAGGTAAGCCGTCCCCGATCCTACGTTTGACAGGGACGCAGTGAATACAACGTTGTCATATGGATCGGAGGTCTGGAAGCCGACCTCGTGCACTTCGGTCGTGTTGAGAAAGTATCCGCCGCCGAACGGCGTACCGGTAGAAATGATGGTCGCACCGGAAACAGAGGCCCCGGTGAAGATACCGATGAGGAAAACTCCTGTGAGAATGTGCCGCATGCAGTACTGAGTATGCGGAAAGGCAGCCAGAAATAATATTCGGCGAAACGCCTAGCGATTGGCTTCGAGTACCAGATCTAAAAGTCCAGACATAGTACAAACTTTGCCCGATTGTAACGGAATATCGATATGGGATCAGAGAGTGAGTATTTCTGCTGGGAAACTCACTGCGAGGAACAGGGGATTCTAAGCATGGAGATCAGCCTGCAGAGTATGCCCTGTTTTCGCGGAGGCTTGATTCCGACGGGGGCTCCGGTGATTTCCTGGAGAAGGTCGCGCTGGTAATCGCTTCGGGCAACGAACTGGGCGCCTTCGCGATTCATACGGCGGAGCAGAGCCTCACCGGCTTCGTCAACGAAGGTGACGCGTGTGAAATCGACCATAACGGAACGGCCGCCGAATGTCGAAGCCGCCGTCTGCCAGCTACCTTCCAGTTCAGGGACGACAGATTCGACCAACTCGCCTTCGAGTTGAAAGCGAAATGCGTGGGCGCCGTCATGAAGCGTAATCGATAACATCCAACTCTCCTCATCTACTTAGAAGCTTTCCATAGCGCAAGGGGTTCAGCTTCTTTCCCGAACCTCCTAAACGAGAGACTCGGCCGCGGTTAAAAACACCTACAAGTAATCCGGTGAGGAGACGGTGAACAGAACCTTCAATACATTATGCTGTTCGCCTGTTGGCGAATTTCGAGGCAGCCTTTGCCCGTGGGGAGCACCTTTCCGGGGTTCAGGCGGCCATCCGGGTCAAACAGATTCTTGAAACCGCGCATCATATCCAGCGATTCCGGCTTGAATTGATGCGCCATCAGTTCCATCTTCTCCATGCCGACCCCGTGCTCGCCGGTGATGGAGCCCCCGACGGAGATGCAATAGTCGAGGATGTCTTCCCCGGCGTGCTGAGCCTTTTCGAGATCACCCGGTTTGCGCGCATCGAAGAGGATGATGGGGTGCATGTTGCCGTCGCCGGCATGGAAGATGTTGCTGATGGTTAAGCCGTACTTTTCGCCGACCTGGCCGATGTACTGGAGAGTGTCGGCAATGCGGGTACGCGGCACCACTCCGTCCTGGACGTAATAGAACGGGCTTACGCGGCCGACGGCGCCGAAGGCGTTTTTGCGGCCCTTCCAGAGCAGGTCGCGCTCCTCGGCGCTACGGGCGACACGGAACTCACGGGCGCTGCAACTCATGCACGCGTCACGGATCTGCTCCACCTGCTGCTCCACCATCTCCTGGATGCCTTCGAGCTCGACCAGCAGAACCGCGGCGGCATCCATGGGGTAGCCGGCGTGCGTTGCCTCTTCCACCATCCGGAGCATGACACCGTCCAACATCTCCACCGCAACGGGCGTGATGGCGCGGGCGGTGATCTCAGCCACAGTCCGGCCGCAATCCGCGGCGGAATTGTAGACGGCCAGAAGTGTTTTGACCACTTCCGGCTGGCGCATCAGGCGAACGGTCACTTTCGTAATCAACGCCATGGTACCTTCCGACCCGGTCAGCAGGCCGGTGAGGTCATAGCCGGGGAGATCGGTTTCCTTACCGCCAGTGTGGATGACTGTTCCGTCCGGAAGAACGGCTTCGAGACCGAGCACGTGGTTGGTGGTAACGCCGTAGGCGAGCGTGTGCGGACCGCCGGCGTTTTCAGACACATTGCCGCCGATCGTACAAGCGCGCTGGCTCGACGGGTCCGGGGCGTAGAAGAATTTGTCCCCCTGCACGGCCATGGTGATATCGAGGTTGACGACTCCCGGCTGCACGAGGGCGCGCTCATTTTCGAGATCGATCTCGAGAATTCTGTTCATCCGGGCGAAAGAGATGATCATGCCTCCGGCGCGCGGAATGGCTCCGCCGCTAAGGCCTGTGCCGGCGCCACGGCCGACGATCGGAATGTTGTGCTCTTTCGCGAGCAGCACCAGCTTGACGACGTCTTCGGTGGATCGGGGAAATACGACAGCATCCGGCCGGGACTTGTCCACGCCCCCGTCGTACTCGTAAAGAGTCAGGTCATGGGGCTGGTCCAGCAGCCCGCGCGGGCCGACGATGGAGACGAGCTTTTCCCGAACGGGTGCGGCGATCATAGCAGCGCCTTTATGGAGTTGACGATGTTCGGATCGCTCCAGTCACGCGGACCGATATATTTTTGCACTACCTTGCCAGATCGATCGATTACATACGTTTCAGGCCACTTGAACGTGCCATAACTGGTAGGGATGTTTGCTTCGGGGTCGCGGGCGACCAGGAACGCAGGCTGGTTCCTTTGAACGAAGGTTTTGTAGGCCGCTTCGCTTTTGTCGATGCTGACTCCGAGCACCACGACACCCTGGTTTTTGAGCTGATCGGCCATGTTGTTGAGCGAAGGGAACTCTTCGACGCATGGCGGGCACCACGTTGCCCAGAAGTTCAGAATCAGGAGTCTGCCGCCGAAGTTATCCTTTGTAACGGTTCGCCCGTCAGCGGTGGTTACGGAGAAATTGGGGGCGGAATCTCCCGCCTGGACAATCTTCTCTTCAAACACGTCCCTGATCGAGTAGAGGAATCCGCACAGCGCCACCAGAAGCAGCACCTGCAGAATTCGATCTGTCTGTGTTTTCTTCATCTGCGATAATTTTAGTGTACTGGGTTGCCGGGCCGATTCGGCATCCTGCCGCCCTTACCCCGCATCTAAAGGTTGGCCATGTTCATCACCCGAAAAGCCGAATTCTCCGCTTCGCACCGGTGTTACAACCCGGCGCTCACCGAGGATAAGAACCGGGAACTGTACGGTGAGGCGGCGAACAGCCATGGCCACGGGCACAATTACACGATTGAAGTAACGATCGAGGGCGAACCGGACATGGTGACCGGAATGATCTACGACCTGAAAGCGATAAAGGATGTATTGAATCGCGAGGTGGTGGAACCTATGGATCACCGGCACCTGAACTATGAGGTAAAACCCTTCGACACCGTGGTGCCGACTCCGGAGAACATCGTGAAGGAGATCTGGCGACGGCTGGAAGAACCCCTGAAGCTGCCGAATGCGCGCCTGCATACGATCCGGCTTTATGAGACCGAGGATCTTTACGTGGAGTATCGCGGCGAATGACGGTGACTCGGCGCTACAAATTTTCGGCATCTCACAGGCTGCACTCTCCATCTCTGAGTGAGGCGGAGAATGCCAGTCTCTACGGCAAGTGCAATAACCCGTATGGCCACGGGCACGATTATCTGCTGGCGGTATCGGTACGCGGTGAGGTGGACGGCGAGACGGGCCGGGTAGTAAGCCCGGGTAAATTGGACGCGTTCGTGCGAGCTGAGGTACTCGCGGTGCTGGATCACAAGGATTTGAATGGTGACGTCAGCGAATTCGCGGCAAACCTGGTGCCAACGACGGAGAATCTTGCCGTTGTAGTGAACGGGCGCTTGCGCAGCAAATGGGATGCACAGTTCCCGGGAGTTCTGCTGGAAAGCGTGCGGCTGGAAGAGACGAAACGCAACTATTTCGAATTGAGGAATCTATGAAGAACAACAAAGCGGTGGTCAAGGTCATGCAGCCCAAACTGGAGGAGGGTGGTGACATAGCGCCGCTGATGAAAAAGATTCTGGAACACCTGGGAGAAGATCCGTCTCGTGAGGGGCTGGTGCGGACGCCGATGCGGGCCGAGAAGGCGCTGAAATTCCTGACCAGCGGCTACCGCACGGATTTGGACAAGATCGTCAACGGCGCACTTTTCAAGGTGAAGTACGACGAGATGGTGATCGTGAAGGATATCGAGTTTTTCAGCATGTGCGAGCACCATATGCTGCCCTTCTATGGGAAGGTTCACGTGGCCTACCTGCCGAACGAGCGGGTGATCGGGCTGAGCAAGATTCCCCGGATCGTCGATATGTTCGCCCGGCGGCTGCAGGTGCAGGAGCGCCTTACGCAGGAGATCGCCGAGACGATTCAGAATGTCCTGGATCCCCGGGGTGTCGGTGTAGTCGTGGAAGCACAGCACTTTTGCATGATGATGCGAGGGGTCGAGAAGCAGCACTCCGGGACGGTAACCAGCTCCATGCTGGGTGGTTTCCGCGATAACAAAGAGACGCGAAACGAGTTTCTCTCCCTGCTGAATAACCGCCCTGGGAAGTAAGCTTTGGGGCGGGCGCAAAGCCTGCCCTGTGTACTAACCGTCACAGCGCAACCCCTTCCAAACACTCTGCTACGATAGGCTCAAATGATTGAGAACTTTCGGCATTTCACTGTGGGACCGGATCCTTTCGGCCGGGTCTGGCATGTGGAATTCCGCTGGCTGCAAACGGCCATATCCATCCGGCACGCGGACGCTGTCGATTGCAAGTTTTTGCTCACTCAGGGCGAGGATGCACAGGAGAAGGTGGTTGCCTTGAGACATCCGGATCTTTTGGCCTTGAGCGAGAAAGCCTCCCGCCCGCTCACCGATTCCTGGTGCTTGAAACTCGCGGCTTTGCATCTACAGCATATGATCGAGACGGATGAAGACATGGATAAAGTGTTAGTAACCGCCTCGATGCAGGATCTCGGGCGCTATAATGCGATGCTGGAAGAGGCGCGGGCGGCCCTCACCTAGGCCGTCCATCACACGTTAAAATTCAGAAGTCATCAAAGTTGCACAGATTTGGAGGGAATCAACAATGGTGAATTGTCCGGTGTGCGATGCCGTGCTGGATGCGGAAGAAGATGAACTGGACGAAGGCGACGAACTGACCTGCGAAGAGTGCGGCGCAAACCTTACGGTCGTAGGCACCGACCCGCTCGAAATCGAATCCACTTCCGACGAAGACGAGGACGAGGATGAGGACGAAGACGCGGATGATGACGACGAGGATGAGGACGAACTGGACGACGAAGACGAGGATGACGACTGGAAGTAGTCTGGCGGCCGTTCTCCTGATTGCATTCACTCCCGGATTCCCTGTAGAAGCAGCCAAGAAGAAACCGGAACCTGCAGCGGCGGTGGCAATCATCGCCGGAACTGTTTTTCGCGTGCCCGGATTTGCAGTTCCCGGAGCGCAGGTCACAATTACGCCTGAATTGCATAGCAGCGGTTCTGTTAAATTCAAAAAAGAAAAAGTAGTTTGCGATCCGCGTGGCGAATTTGCCGTACGGGTCCCACCTGTACCTATGAAGTACACTGTGGACGTCAAGTCAGAAGGGTTCCAGCCGCAAAGCAAGGCGGTTGCAATAGAAGGCGAGCAACGAAAAGAAATCAACTTCGAGCTTGAACCCGTAAAGCAGTAGAAGGAGATTGAATGAGACGGTCGCTTTTGACTTTGCTGGCGTTGTTCACCCTCCTGGTGGGGGCCTCCACCATGTTCGCGCAGAAGAAGGACAAGGAAGACGCGAATACCCGCTCCGTGCAGGGTGCAGTTACGGACGCCGCCGACACCCCGGTGAACGGCGCCGTGGTGCAGTTGAAAGACACGAAGACGCTGCAGGTGCGATCCTTCATCACGAAGGAAGATGGCACGTACCACTTCCACGGATTGAATCCGAATATCGATTACGAACTGAAGGCGGATTATCAGGGCGCCAGCAGCTCGTCGAAATCGTTGAGTTCCTTTGACTCGCGCAAGGCCGCGGTCATCAATTTGAAAGTGGAAGCAAAGAAGTAAGCGCAAGGAGTCTTCATGCGTTTGATGCTGGCTAGCGTTTTGATTTGCGCATCTCTGAGCGCAGCCGAGTTTCCTCTGGGATCCAAGGTAAGCGAGATTCGGATTGCGGAGAACGGATCCCAGGTTGCCGTATCTCCGGCCAACGCGAATGCCACTGTGGTTCTGTTCGTCTCTACCCGGTGCCCGATCTCAAACTCCTATAACGACAGGATGAATGCGATCTATCGCGACTATCACGGGAAACAGGTGCAGTTCGTTTTCCTAAATGCGAACAACAATGAGAGCGCCGCCGATGTGGAGAGCCATGCGCATGCGAACCGGTTGGCGTTCAAGGTGTACAAGGACGCAAACAACACGCTGGCAGACCAGTTCAACGCGACGGTAACTCCGGAAACATTCGTCTTCGATAAGACCGGCACGCTGCAGTATCACGGGTACATCGACGATGCGACGAACGTGGCGCGCGTACAGGTGCAAGGCTTGCGGAAGGCGCTGGACGCGGTTTTGGATGGCAAGCCGGTTGCAGTGAAAGAGACGAAAGCGTTCGGCTGCACGATCAAGAAGGTGAAGAAGGCGACGTGAGATTCTTTCTGGCATTGATGTTGATGACACTCCCGGCCGCGGCGCAGCAGAAGCTGACGCCGGTGGACGAATCTGGTGTGCAGAAGATCATCGCGGCCGGGAAGGGTAAGGTGCTGCTGGTGAACTTCTGGGCAACCTGGTGCGAGCCGTGCCGCGCCGAGATACCTGCTCTGGTCACGATGGAAAAGCGTCTCGCCCCAAAGGGCCTGAAACTGGTTACCATTTCGGCGGACGAGCCCGAGGCCGCGGCGGAGGCGGCGAAATTCATTGCGGCAAAGGGTGTGCCGCAGCCGGCTTACATCAAGAACGCGAAGAACGACGAGAAATTTATCAACACCATGGATCCGAAGTGGAGCGGAGCTGTGCCGGCGCTGTTCCTCTTCGATAAAACAGGCAAGAAGGCCCGGTCGTTCATCGGGGAAGCGGATCTGAAGGCAGTGGAAGCGGCGATTTCCAAGCTGCTCTAGCGTATCAACGCATCACCAAGAACCACGCAGCGCCCGCTGCGGCGGAGCCGAGAATGATCCAAATCGTCTTGAGGTTCGTCCAGACGAGCAGTGCCAGGCTGACGGCGGCCAGAAGTATTGGCCAGGGCCCGGTGATGGCATCAAGGGCAAGCGGCTCGGCCGAGATAAGGATCAACCCTACGGTCGCCATGACGGCCGAATCCAGAGCGCGGCGAATGCGCGGCCGGTCGGCTTTCTGCCCCGCATAGGTCAGCAGCGGAATGATGCTGAATGCCGGCGTGATCAGGGCCAACAAGCCGAGGAACGCGCCCGGCCAGCCTGCGATGAAGAAGCCTACGTTGACGACGTAGATTCCCATGGGGCCCGGTGAGCAGCGCGCCGCTGCCACGGCGGTGCTCAACTGCCGGTCGGTCAGCACGTGGTGTTTCACCACGAGTTCATCCCGCAGGATAGGCAGGGACGATTGGCCGTTGAAACTCGTCAGGGTCGCTTTCAACATCAGCAGATAGAGAAGCCAAAGGGTCATGCGGGCTCTCCGGGCCAGAAGAAACCGGCGGCTGCGGCGAGGAGCACGATCCAGATCGGCGAGAGGCCGAAGTACCGGTACAACACAATGGCTGCCGAGAGAATCAGCAGGCTGCGCAGGCGGCTTCCCGGCACAAAATCGGGCTTCAGGATGAGCCACGCCCCTCCGACGATGATGCCCACAACGGAGGCCATCGCGGCGGAAACCGCAGCCATACCGATGGGGAACTGCTCCGCGGCAACAAACGCGTTGGTGATTAGAACGGCGATCAGCGATGCGGGAGCGGCTGCGGCCAGCAGGGCCGCCATGGCCCCAGTCCAACCGTGAAGCTCCCAGCCAATTCCCGCGCAAAAGGCGAATAGATTCGTGCCCGGCGCAATTCGCGCAATCGAGAACGTCAGCGCGAACCGCCCAGGCGAGAGCCACGGACGCCGTTCCACCACTTCATGGCGGATCAGCGCACAGGTTACGTTCGCGCTGCCGAAGGTTAGATTGGCAACGCGAATAAAAATGGTCGAGATGTCCGCAATGCCAGGCCTATTCGCCTCTGACAAGGTCTTCGAGAGATTCGCGTTTCCGGATGATGCGCCACTGGTTGCCATTTACCAGCACCTCGGCCGCCCGGGGGCGGGAGTTGTAGTTCGATGATTGCACGAAGCCGTATGCGCCCGCCGTCATGACGGCCATGAGGTCCCCGGGTTGGACGTTCGGGATCTCGCGTCCGCGAGCGAGAAAATCCCCCGTCTCGCAAACCGGCCCCACGACGTCGGCCAGTGTGTGCTCTCCTTCCGGCTGCCGGATAGAGCGAAGCTCGTGATAGCTCTGATACAAGGCCGGGCGGATCAGATCGTTCATCGCCGCGTCGACCACTACGAATTCCTTGCGCGGCGTCTGTTTGCGATAGAGGACCGATGTGAGCAGCACGCCCGCTTCGCCCACAATGCTCCGGCCAGGCTCCACCATCACAGTGAAATTCCGCTTACCGACGATCTCGCGCATGGCCGAGACCACCTTTACGATTCCAGGGCCTTGCTCATCCGGGCGGTAAGGAACGCCGAGGCCGCCGCCGAGATCCAAATGGCGGATATCAATGCCGTGCGCGCGGAGCAGGTCTGCAAGATCCACCATCTTGCGAACGGCCTGCAGAATAGGATCGGGATCCAGAATCTGTGAGCCGATATGGCAGCTCACACCTTCCAATTCCAGATTCCGCAGATGCCGCGCTCGCGAATAGACGCCCTCCACCTCGGAGATGTCGATTCCGAACTTATGCTCACTCAGCCCGGTGGAGATGTAAGGATGCGTCGAGGCGTCCACGTCGGGGTTAACCCGCAACGCGATGCGCGCCTTCGTTCCACGCTCCCCGGCGATGCGGTCGATCAGCTTCAACTCGCCTTCTGATTCGCAGTTGAAGGTGTGAATTCGCTGGTCCAGCGCATACTCGATCTCGTCGGGCGCCTTGCCGACTCCGGAGAAGACCACCTTCTCCGGATCGCCGCCGGCCTTCAGAACGCGATACAGTTCGCCGGCTGAAACAATATCGAAGCCAGCGCCCGCTTCGGCGAGGAGGCGGAGGATTTCCAAATTGGAGTTCGCCTTCACTGCATAACAAATGCGGTGCGGCACAGCGCCGAGCGCCTCATCGTACTGGCGGTAGCGTGTGAGAATGTCAGACTTCGAATAGACGTAGCAGGGCGTGCCCACCTGCCCGGCGATTGCCTGTAACGACACGCCCTCACAGTGCAGCGTGTGATCTTTGTACTCGTATCCCATCAGTTCACTTTGATCGCCACGATGGTCTGATCATCGTTCATCGGACCACCGGCGGTAAATTCCTCGATATCGGCAAACACGCCGTCCACAATCGCCTTGCTCGGCTGCCCGCAGAACTTCTTTGCGACTTTGAAGAGGCGGCCGTTGCCATACTCTTCTCCGGCTGGATTCTGCTGGTCCTGGATGCCATCGGAATAGAGCAGGATCAGATCGTTCGGCTCAGCCTGGATGCTGATCTCGTCATAATCGCGATTGTCCAGGAGGCCGAGCGGTACTCCCTCTATGCGTACTTTGAGACGCTCTCCGTTACGGCAGATCATCGGCGGCACAGATCCCGCGTTCGCCAGCGTAATCTCACGTGTTTGCTTTTGCCAGTGCATCAGCAGCAGCGTGACGTACTGCGCATCTACTTTGCGTTCCAGCAGGATCTCGTTCAGGCGTTTCATCAACTGCGCAGGGCGGCGCATCCGGGGGGCGAGCGTGCGCAGCAATCCGCTTACCAGGGAACCGTACAGTGCTGCCGCCGCACCCTTGCCGCTGGAATCACCGAAAGCGATTACGGAGTAATCGCCGTCCGCCTGCTCGAAGAAGTCGTAAAGATCGCCGCTGATCTCACGGGCAGGCCGGATGCCAATGGCGAGTTCCAAACCTTCGAGTTCGGGCGCTTCACGCGGCAGCAGAATCGATTGCACTTTGCGAGCGGCTTTCAGATCCTGTTCCATGCGCTTCTCGCGCTGTGCGAGTTCTTCGTATAGGCGCGCGTTTTCGACCGAACTGGCGATCTGCGGAGCAAGCAACGACAGAATCCGCAGATGTTCCTCGGTGAAGTAGGCGATGCGCTCGCTTTCGAGATCCATCACCCCAACCACGCGGTCCTGCAACACCAACGGCACGGCCACTTCGCTTCGGATTCCAGGGTGCGACGCAATGTATCTTTCATCCGCCAGAGTATCCTCTACCCGGATGACTTCCCTAAGTTCGGCAGCGGCGCCGGTAATCCCCCTGCCCAGCGGAATGTTGTCGAGCTCTACGCGCTGGTCATAACGCTCACTGAAACGATGGCGCAGCGCCTTCTGCTCCGGATCGACGAGAAGGATGCTGAATGCGTCGTAATTGATCAAGGCGCGCATCGACTTGGCGATTTTGCCGAGCAACTCATCCAGCAACAGGATCGAGGAGAACTCCTGCGAGAGGTGGGCCAGGATCTTCGATGTGCGATTCTGCCGCTGTACGCGGTGATAGAGCCGCGCATTTTCAATGGATGCGACTACGCGGGACGCGATCAGCCGCAGCAGCGCTGCGTCCTGCTCTGTGTATGCGTTCTCCCGCGTCGATTGCACATCGATCACGCCAACGAGTTTGCCGCGGGCGATCATCGGCACGGCCATTTCGGTGCGCACCGCATCTACCGTGACGATGTAGCGCGGATCATTGCGCACGTCACCGGAGAGGATTGTTTCGCGATTCGCCGCGGCCAAGCCGGTGATGCCTTCCCCGAGTGGCAGGAGCAGATTGCGAACGACTTCATCGCGGTGACCGCGCGCATAGCGAATCCGCAGTCCGTGCGCCTTCTCGTTATAGAGGAGGATTGCGAAGACATCATGCGGAATAACCCGGTTTATGTAATCGCCGACCGCAGGAAGTAATTTATCGAGATCCAGGGATTCCGAGGCGACAGTCGAAATTTCCAAAAGGAAATCCAGTAGTTCCGCCCGCTCGCGGAATCGAACGGCCGATTTCCGTGTCGCCGCCATGTCAGGCTGCTGTTGCCTCGATAATCTTCACACTGGCGCTGGCCCCGATACGAGTGGCACCCGCGGCGGCCATTTTCTGAAGGTCTTCGAGGCTGCGGATGCCGCCGGATGCCTTGACGCCCATAGTAGGGCCGACCACCATCCGCATCAGTGCGACATCATGTACCGTCGCGCCGGACGCCGCGAACCCCGTAGAGGTCTTCACAAAATCGGCGCCGGCCAACTTGGCAAATGTACAAGCCATCGCCTTTTCGTTGTCATCGAGAAGAGCGGTTTCGATGATCACCTTCACAATCGCGGCACCACGGTGGCTGGCTTCCACGACGGATTGAATATCCAGCTTCACGATGTCGTAATCGCCCGATTTGAGGGCGCCTACGTTGATCACCATGTCGATCTCTTCCGCCCCGACGCGGATCGCACTTTCTGTTTCGGCGACCTTGACTGCCGTGGTGTTCGCGCCCAAAGGGAATCCCACGACGGTGCATACTTTCACCGAAGAACCCTTCAGTTCCTGAGCGACCAGCGGGACCCAATACGGATTGACGCAAACACTGGCGAAGCTGTACTTCCGAGCCTCGCCGCAGAGCTTCACGATGTCCGCCCTTGTCGCGTCAGGCCGCAGAATGGTGTGGTCGATCGTGGCTGCGATTGCCGCGTCGAATCGAGTCGCCTTATCGCTGACACTGATGCGATCCGCACCGGCTGCGACAATATGCTTCGTCTTGACCGCACAGGTCTGCGCGCAACGCTGGGTGCAACCGGGGCAGATCAAGTCGGGGATGTTCAGGCCCTCGGCTTTGGACAGCTTTGGCCCCCCGACGCGCGCCAGGATCTCCTCACCAATTTGCCTTACGAGTTGATCCAGTTCTGTCGTGTTCAAGAGGAATACCGCTGTTCGATTTTAGTGATTTTGTCGATTCTGGCCTGGTGCCGTCCGCCACCGAACGGCGTGCCGAGCCACACGCGCAAAACTTCTTCCGCCTGCGATCGCGTCAAGAGGCGTCCGCCGAGCGTAAGCACATTGGAATCATTGTGTTCCCGGCTGTTTCTTGCGGAAGCCCTATCATAACACAGGGCTGCACGGACCCCTGGAACCTTGTTTGCCGCCATGCAGGACCCGATGCCCGCCCCATCGATAATCACCCCGCGGGCAACCTTTCCCGTAACTACCGCTTCCGCCACTTTTTCGGCGATATCCGGATAATCAACTGACTTCTCTTCAAACACGCCGACATCAATTACGGCGAGATGGAATTCGTCCAGGATCGGTTTGAGTGCTTCCTTCATTTGGAAGCCGCCATGGTCGGCGCCGATGGCGATCGTTTTCCCGGGTGGCGCGGCAGGTACATCCGCTTCCGCAACCTCGATGATACGCACTCCACGCACAGTTGCGAGATCCATCGCTGAGGGCGTGAAGATGGTGCCTTTCGGAACTTTCAGTTCGCCGCCCAACGGAACATCGCGTTCCGTGATTACAGTGCGCATCATAGTAAAGCTTTACGATATCTCATCACGACGGCCGTTCGGAGGAACATAGGTGAGCAGGTTGCGTCTATGTCACGGAGGTGAAATATGACACGATCCGTACTGGTATTCCCGCTTATAGCCATAACGGCTGTTTCGTTATGGGCCCAAGGGAATGGCAAGGGCCGAAGCGATCAGCCGAGAGTAAATCCCGGAGCGGTGCATAGTAACGCACCACTCGGGACGCCGGCGGCATCCGCCGATCGGGATAAAGGCATCAGTCGCGCCGAGGACGCCGGCCAAGGCAAGAAGAAGGGCTTAACCAAAGTGAAGCCCGGCAAGCGCAAAGGCCAGCGGCGCTAAAACCAATCCAATCCACACGGCCTACATAGTAGTTTCCGGTCTTTGATGCTCGTGAAAGGACGATCCATGGCGTCCTGAAACGAAACCGGCCCGGTGGGCGCCGGGCCGGAATCTCAGGACGGAAAGGAGGCAGAGCTGATGCTTTCACTCTGACAGCTTACGCTTCTTGTGGGCGCGTACACTAAGGTGCACGGAACCGTAAACCTAAGCGACCAATTGATTCAACCGCTTCAGGGCTGGTTCCAGTTTCTGCGGTTTCTTCAATACGGGAAGGAACAGATCGCCCTCTTTTTCAAACCGGGGAATCACATTGCTAATCGTGAACTGTTCCGGGCGCAGTCCGGGCTTTACCTCTTCCCACCGAAGCGGCGTGGAGACAGGCGCGCCATCATAAGCCCGTACGGAGTACACAGCCGAGATGGTTTTTCCGGATGAGATCTGCAGGTAATCGAAGTACACGCGTCCTCGCGTTCTCTTCGCTACCGAGCGAGGTGTCGTGAACAGATCCGGCTTCTCGTCCACAACCACGTGCGAGAGGATCTCGGCGAAGGTGCGGATCTGCTCGTAGCTGTATCTCGGTTCGACCGGTACGAAGATATGCAACCCGTCACCGCCGGTCGTCTTCGGGTAGCTATGCAGCCCAGCTAACTCCAGCTTGTCGCGCACCAGCAGCGCCGCCTCGACGATCTTGTCATAGCCGCAGTCCTGTGGATCGAGGTCAATGAGGATGTAGTCTGGACACGCAAGCGTCTCAATCCTGCTCATCCACGGATTCTGATCGATGCACCCGAGATTGGTCAGATAAAGAAGCGTGGCGCGGTTGTCGGCGACGACGAAATGTATCGGAGCGCCGCGATGCTCCGAATGGATAGGCTCAACGCGGAGCCAGTCCGGATAGTGTTCCTTCACGTCTTTCTGGAAGAAGAATTCTTCGTGGATCCCGTTCGGGTATCGCTTCAACGAGAGCGGCCGGTCCTGGAGGTGCGGCACCATCAGATCCGCCACGGCATCGTAGTAACGGAGCAGATCGCGTTTCGTGTACTTCTCTTTGGGGAATAGGACCTTGTCAAGATTGGTGAACTTCAACGTGTGGCCGTCGACCTCCACCAGCGACTCCTTGCCGCGCTCTGCGATGGACTTCGGCGCGGGCGGATCCTTCTTTGCTGCGGGAGCCGCTTCGCGGACACAATCCTCCGGCCGCTTGTCATTCCGCAGCCCGAGAAACACTGGCGCCCGAAGCTTTCCATCTTTGGTCCATTCGGCAAACTTACACTCGCAAACCAGTTCGGGCCGGACCCAGGTGACCTCGCGCAGCATCTTCTCCTTCTGAGCAAAGGGGGTCTTCTTTGTGATCAAAGGTTGAAGCTTTGCAGAGATCTGTTGCAGCGACTTTTCGTTGAATCCGGTGCCCACGTTGCCTACCCACGTCAACTCACCGCGATCGTACAGCCCAAGCACCAGGGAGCTGAACGTGGATCGCTCGCCGTGTGTGAAGCCGCAGATCACAAACTCCTGCTGTCCCGTCACTTTGATCTTCAGCCACGAATTGCTGCGGCGGCTTTCATACTTGCTGTCCGCCTTCTTGGCCATCACCCCTTCCAGGCCGTGTCTGCGAGCCACGTCGAGCATCTCCTCGCCCTTCGCGGCAAAATGCTCTGAGTACTGGATCCGGTCACCAGGTTCCAGGATTCGCTTCAGTGCCTCTTTGCGTTCAACCAGCGGCACTCCCCGCAAATCGTAGCCGTCCAGATACAGCAGGTCGAAAAGGAACAGCTTGACCGGATTGTTGCGCGCCAGGTGTGAAATGGTGTTCGGATCTGTCTGGTGAATGCGAGGCTGAATCACGCCGAAGCTAGGCCGGCCTTTTTCATCGAGCGCCGCGATTTCACCATCCAGAACGGCCGTCTCGGCGTTCACAAAATGTGGAACCACGCTCAGTTCCGGATACTGCCGGTCGAACGAGTTTCCGTTGCGCGAAATCATGTGGATCTTGCCTTCACCAATGAAGCAGAGCGCGCGAACACCGTCCCACTTGATCTCGTACAGCCAGTCCTTGCCGGCCGGCGGCTTATCGGTGGAAAAAGCCATCATGGGCGCAAGGTCTTCCGGCATGGCACTTGCCTTGGCACCCGGCAATCCGGAGGGGTCGACCGCCGCTTTCTTCTTCGGAGCAGCCTTTCGCTTCTTCGCCGGTGCTTTCTTTGCTTTCAGATTCTCCGCGATCTCTTCCTGAGTACGGCCGGTCTTCACGCTGACCGCATGCTCTTCCACATCCCAATCGGGATCAACGAACTCATCCTGCTTCTTGATCAGCAGCCATTCGTTCCCTTTACCGCGTCCCTTCATGAGTACAAGGGCGAAGTCGCCGTTCAGTTTCTTTCCATGGAGGCGGAATTTCAGGTCTCCGCGGCGTATCTGCGCTTCTCCGTCGGCAATGTCGAGCAGGTCGAATTTCCCCTTGTCCCAGAGCATCACACTGCCCGCTCCGTAGTTCCCCTCCGGGATATTCCCTTCGAAATCGCCGTACTCGATTGGATGGTCTTCCACCATCATCGCCAGCGCCTTCTTGCCGGGAAACATCGGTGGCCCCTTGGGTACGGCCCACGATTTTAGGGTTCCGCCTATTTCGAGGCGGAAGTCGTAATGCAGCCGCGTTGCGTCATGCCGTTGAATGAAGAAACGGCCCTCGGTTTTCGGCGGATTGATCTCCTTCGGAGCGGGTTCAGGGGTATCTTCGAACTTCCGCTTCTTGACGTACTCCCGCAGAGACATAGCACCTCTCCTCTACCTGAGATTATGCCTAAATTCTCTGTTTTCTGGGGCATCCGTCCCATGTGTAACCCCTCCGGGTGGGAACTCGAGGGACAAATTACATAAGTCTTACAAATAAAGACTACGATCCCTGTTAGCCTGGACGATAGATACCTAAGGAAAGCTAGTGATTCAAGAACACCTCGTCCCCCGCAGACCCTTTACAATTAACTGGGTTACCTCCATCGCCCTTATTTTCTTCCACTTAGGCGCTATCGCCGCATTCTTCACGTTCAGTTGGACCAATCTGATCGTGGCTTCGGTCCTGTATTGGATCGCCATCGGCATGGGCATCGGCATGGGCTATCATCGTCTCCACACGCACCGCTCTTACAAGGTGCCGAAGTTTCTGGAATACTTCTTTGCCGTTTGCGGAACGTTAACCCTGGAAGGTGGGCCGATTTTCTGGGTTGCCACGCACCGGATCCATCATCAGAAGTCGGATCAGCCGGGTGACCCGCACAGCCCGCACGATGGCGCCTTCTGGGCGCACATGGGCTGGATCGTGTTTGGCGAGTCCAAGCACAACGATACTTCCTCGATGGCGAAATACGCTCCGGACCTGGCGAAGGACCCGTTCTACCGCTGGCTGAACACGTATCATTACGTGCCGCTGACAGTCCTTGGCTTCCTGCTGCTTGCGGTTGGCGGCTGGTCGATGGTCTGGTGGGCGATCTGCCTGCGCGTTGTTCTTGGTCTGCACGCGACTTGGCTGGTGAACTCTGCCACTCACATGTGGGGCACCAAGCGATTCGCCACGCGGGATGATTCGAAGAACAACTGGTGGGTTGCACTCCTGACGTTCGGAGAAGGCTGGCACAACAACCACCACGCACATCCGGCTTCCGCTCGGCATGGCCTCGCGTGGTACGAATTGGACATCACCTGGCTACAGATCAGCTTACTGGAGCGCCTCGGCGTCGCCAGGAGCGTCCGTACGGTCTCAGTGCTTGGCACTGAAGATCAGGCCAGCAAGGCAGCTGCTTAATTAATCAACCTTCGGCTCTTGTTACTCTGAGGGCATGGGAATGGGTGGACATCGCAAATCCATCATCTTTTTCATCGCCCTTGGAGCCTGTCTCGTTGCCTTAGCGATTACGCTGAACGTCAGCTGGATTGTGCTCAACTGGCGAGCCGGCGTCTTGTTCGTCCTTGGCGTTCTTTTTTTCCTCGCCATCATTGCCGGTCTGGTGCTGAACACCATCTTTCTTGTGCGGGAAATCCGAAGAAACGAACAACACGATCATTTCATCAATGCGGTCACGCATGAGCTGAAGACTCCGGTCGCTTCGATCAGGCTCTACCTCGAAACGCTCAAGTCGCGCGAACTCGACGAGGCCAAGCGCCAGGAGTTTTACAACATCATGCTGGCGGACAGCGACCGCCTGCTGCATACGATCGAGCAAGTGCTCCGGGTCGGCCGTTCCGGCCGCTGGCATAGCCGCCTCAACCGCTCGCATTTCGACGTTCGCGATATGGTGCAGGAGTGCCTGGAACTCGCACGCAAACGTCATCATCTTCCGCAGGAAGCGTTGTCTTGCAAGGCCGACCTCTCCGGCCCGTCCGGCAGCATTGTTTACGGCGATCTGGATGAGCTGCGCGCCGCCGTCACCAACCTGATCGACAACGCAATTAAATACTCCGGCCCGAGTGTGAATGTCGAGGTGGAGATCTCCCGTCCCGTTGAGGAACAACTCTTCATTCGCGTGAAGGACCATGGAGTCGGCATCCCACAGGATCAGCTCAAGGCGGTTTTCAAACGCTTTTATCGCATTCCGGGAACTGTTGCCATGCGCGTAAAAGGCACTGGGCTGGGGCTATTCATCGTACGTTCGATCGCGGAAAAGCATGGTGGCCGGGTCTACGCCGAAAGTGAAGGGACCGGGAAAGGGAGTACGTTCACCATCCAAATCCCGGTTTCCTCCCCCAGATGAGCCGCGTCCTGATTGTTGAAGACGAGCAACACATCGCTGACGGACTGAAATTCAATCTTGAGCTGGAAGGGCATCAGGTGGCGTTGGCAGAGAGCGGGGAAGCCGCGCTTGATTGCGTATCCCAGTTCGATGCCGTCGTGCTGGATGTCATGCTGCCCGGAATCGACGGATTTCAAGTCGTCTCCGAATGGCGGCGCCGCGGTCAGTTTGTTCCGGTCTTGATGCTCACGGCTCGAGGCCGTGCCGAAGACGTCCTGCGGGGCTTTGAAGCGGGCGCCGATGATTACCTCCCGAAGCCTTTCGAACTTGCGATTCTGATCGCGCGTCTGCGAGGACTCCTTCGTCGCAGCAACTGGCAAAAACCGCAGCAGGATGTCTACAACTTCGCCGGCAAGACGATCAACTTCAACACCCTCGAACTGCGCGTTGGCGATCGGACACTGCCGCTCACGCTGATGGAAGCGAACCTGCTCCGCTACCTGATCAGGCATGAGGGGCAGGCTGTGTCGCGGAAGGCAATGCTGGAAGAAGTTTGGGGAGTGCGCGACGATACGGACACGCGCGCAATCGATAACTTCATCGTGCGCCTTCGCAAGTACATCGAGGATGAACCTACCGCGCCGAAACATTTGGTTACGGTCCGCGGCGTCGGCTACAGGTTTTTCGCAAATCCGTGATTCCGTGATTTCATTTGCTACGGTGTAGAAAGAGGTATTCCGAATGAGATCCCTGTGTTGCCTGCTTCTGGCGGCGGCCGTCTGCGTTGCCGAGGTCAAATTGGGTAAGCCCCTTACCCTCAAGGAACCGATGTCGGTAGACAAGCTGCTTGCCGCGCCGGATCTCTACGTCGGCAAAACCGTCCAGGTCAAGGGCAAGGTCACGGAAGTCTGCCAGATGATGGGCTGCTGGATCAATCTTACGGACGGCGGCTCCAGAATGATCCGCATCAAAGTGAACGACGGGGAACTCGTCTTCCCGAAAGATGCTCCCGGCAAACAGGCGCTCGCCGAAGGCAAGCTCTCCAAGATGCAACTCTCAAAGGAACAGACCATCGCGGCCGCCAAACACGAAGCCGAGGAGCAAGGCCGCAAATTCGATCCCGCGGCCATAAAGACCGGCAAAACGGTTTACCAGATTGAAGGGACAGGCGCTGTCATCGAATGAAGCGCTACGTCTCGCTTGCCCTTCTCCTGTGCGCGGCCCTACAGGGAGCGCCGGCTCCGAAGCCGAAGCTGATCCTCACCATTGTGGTAGATCAGTTCCGTTACGATTACCTGACGCGCTTCCGTTCCGAGTACACCGGTGGCCTCGCTCAATTGCTCACGAAGGGTGCGGTCTTCACCAACGCTCATTACATCCACTTCCCGACGGTCACTGCTGTTGGCCATTCTACGATCCTCAGCGGGGCCACACCATCCGCCAGCGGGATCATTGCGAACGAGTGGTTTGATCCGGCATCAAAAAAGAACATCGAGAGCATCTGGGACGACAATTTCCCTCTGCTCGGAGCCACATCGAAAAACGGCGCTTCTCCGAATCGTTTGAAGGTGGATACGCTAGGCGATGAGCTGAAGATGCTTAACCGCCGTTGCAAAGTGTTCGGCGTATCGATCAAAGACCGCAGCGCAATTCTTCCTGCCGGACACATGGCTGACGCGGCGTATTGGTTCGACGCGGCCTCCGGAAACTTTGTCACCAGCACTTATTATGTCGCGGCTCTGCCTGCGTGGGCCGCCGCGTACAACGCGAAACGCCCGGGCGACAGATACCTCGGCCGGCCCTGGCTTGCCTATAACGCGCAGCCCGGTGACAAGCCCCTTCGTACACTCAGCAGTACGCCGGGCAAGGCTTTTTACGACGACCTCGAACGTACACCTTTTGGCAACGAACTCACCGAGCAGTTCGCCGAAGCCGTTATCGAACAGGAACACTTGGGTGAGGATGACATCACTGATCTCCTAAGCGTCAGCTTTTCTTCCAACGATCGCATCGGCCACCGCACCGGCCTGGATGCACCTGAAGTGCACGACATCTCCGTTCAAACCGATCGTGTCCTCGGCAAGCTCTTCGCTTATCTGGATAAGAAGATCGGTATGGATCGGGTTCTGGTAGTCTTTACCGCGGATCATGGTGTAGCGCCAGTTCCGGAAGTGAATATCGCGCGTAAGATGCCCGGCGGACGGGTAGACCCGGCTGAAATGAACGCGCGGGTGGTGAAGGCGCTTTCTGAAAAGTATGGCGAAGGTGCATGGATTTGGGGCTCGCCCAAGTTTTTCCTTCAACTCAATCGCGACCTGATCAAACAAAAAGGCTTGAAACTGGCAGAGGTTCAGGAGGCTGCCGCCTCTGTAATACGCGGATTGGATGGAGTGGCACGCGTCTACACCGGATCCGATGTACGCACCGGCCGGCTCGCCGGTGACGCTTTCGACTCCAACGTGCGCAATGCCTACAACGCCGCGATCGCTCCGGACGTCTACATCGTCCTGCAACCGTACTGGATATTCTCCAAGAAAGGATCGGAGGATGGCACGGACCACGGCATGCCCTACAGCTACGACACGCACGTACCTGTCATCTTCATGGGCCCGGGTGTGAAGCCCGGCGAATACAGTATGCGCATCGCTGTAAATGACATCGCACCAACGCTCGCAAACGTGCTGAAGGTCGAAATTCCGAGCGGCTCTGTCGGTCGAATCCTGAGCGAGATCTTCTAAGCTTTCAGCTCTGCTACGGTTGCGCCTGTCCCGCCCTCCTGGGGGCTGGCGGCATAATATTTCTCGACGTGCGGGCTCTTTCGCAGCAGGTCGGAAATTGCCTTCTTCAAAATGCCCATGCCGTGCCCGTGTACGATCCGCACGCGATCCACAGACGCCATCGCAGCGTGATCCAAGAACTTCTCAACCTCGTCGCAGGCCTCTTCCGCACGCTTTCCGATGATGTTGATCTCCCGGTAGGACGAGTCCCACCGCGGCCCGGCCGTGAAACTCACATTCGCCGGGAGTTTCTGTTCCTCGGCCGGAGGCAGAACCTCCTGCACATCGTCCACCGATACCTGCATCTTCATGAACCCTGCGTCCACTTCCAAATGCCCATCCGCGAGAATTCTTCGGATGCGCGCCGGCTGCCGTATGCCGCGCAGAATCACCCGCGCGCCCTCCTCGATTTTGGGCTTAGCTGCGACCGGAGCCGCGGATTCTGCCACCGGAGCGGGCAGCACCTCCGCCTCCAGTTGCTCGTGAAACTCTCGCCGTGTCCGGGCGACTTTTCGAAGTGCCTGCTCCGCCGCCTTCTTTTGCTCGGCCAATGCCGGCAGCGCCGCAATCATCTCCTTCGCCTGAGCCTCGAACCGCGCCGCCAGTTCCTCGTACTTCCGCTCGATCTCACGAATCTTCGCGCTCTCTTTTCTCTCCCACTCCTGCTTGAGCGTGATCTCTTTCGCGAGCACGTCGGCCAGCTTTTCTTCAAGCGAGCGCTCCAACGTCGTCGTTCGCTCCAGCCGCGCCTGCATTTCATTCAGGAATTGTGCAATGTCGCGCTCTGTTGTGCTCATGGCCAGCCGAGCCCGATCGATGATCCGCTTCGGCATACCCAGCCGTGTCGCGATATCCAGACCAGCCGACTTCCCCGGTGATCCCAGCCGTAGCACATAGGTTGGTTGCAGCGTGTAATCGTCAAAGCCCATGGATCCGTTCAGCACGGACGACGTATTTGCGCCATATACCTTCAAAGCTAATAGGTGTGTGGATGCGAGCACCATCGTACCGAGCGCGCGGAAATTCTCCAGAATCGCCACGCCGAGCGCGCCGCCTTCTTCAGGGTCGGTCGCACGGCCTAACTCATCCAGCAGAACCAGAGAATCCGGAGTCGCGTCGTCCACCATTTCCTTGATGGAAGTGATATGTGCCGAAAACGTACTCAGGCTCGCTTCGATCGATTGCTGATCGCCAATGTCGGCCAACACCTGATCGAAGACCGGAAACTCCGCTTCCGACGCCGGCACCGGCAGAGCCGCATGTGCCATCAACGCCAGCAGCCCAACCGTCTTCATACTCACGGTCTTTCCGCCCGTGTTCGGACCGCTGATCAGCAGCGTACGCGTCCTCCCGTCCAGCGTTAAGGACAGTGGGATGACTTTCTTCTCCTGCTTCTTCAGCACGTCCTGCAAGAGCGGATGCCGGGCCTTTTTCAGGTGGAGCCTGCGCTCTCCCTCCGCACTGAACACCGGGATCACGCAATCGAAATCCACCGCGAACGCAGCCTTTGCGAACAGCAGGTCCATCTGGCTCATCGCTGCCAGGGATTCCCGAATCGCCGCGGCCTGTCCGCGCAGTTTACCCGTGAGTTCGCGCAGGATCCGGTTCACCTCGCGCAGTTCCTCATCCTGCAGCCGAACCAGTTCGTTGTTCAGATCGATGGTCTCCAGCGGTTCCACAAACAGCGTTTGTCCGCTGCCGCTCGCACCATGGATTACGCCGTCTACGCGCCGCCTCTGCCCCGCAATCACCGGCACCACGAACCGGTCATTGCGAATCGTGACGAACTCCTCCTGCAGCACACCTTCTTCCCGGTGCGCCCGCAGAAATTTTTCCAATGAATCCTGAATGTGCCGCCGCTGCTTCTCTATGTCCCGCCGGACCCGGTTCAGCGCGACGCTCGCGTGGTCCGCCACCGTTCCGTCGGAGTTAATCTTCCCCGCCACATCCCTCAGCAGCGGACGAAAGTCGGCTAGCCGTTCTGCGCGCTTGGTCAGGAGCGGAAAGCGCGCCGATTGTGAGAGCAGTTGATTCCGCACCTCGGTCGTGCGCTCCAGCAGCGTAATGATGTCGCCGATTTCGCGTCCGTCCAGCCCTGCGCCTTCAATCCGCAGCTTCTGCACGGCCAGCGTCGTGTCTACCAAACCGCCGAGCGGCAGCTTGCCCGCAAAGCGCGTGTACGATACCGCTTCCGCCACTTCGGCCAGCGCACCCTCCAGGCGCTCGCGGTCGGAAATCGGCTCCAGTGCGTCCAGCTCCGCGCGCCCAAATGGGCTCGATACGTACCGCGCGAGCAGTTGCTTTAGGTGAGGAAATTCGAGTAATTCGGAACTGGTATGCTGCATCGGGAAAATGCTTTTTGAATGACGGGAAGAGTCCCTTGTGTCAGGAGCAGCGAAGGTAACCGGTCTTTGTGTACCCACTCCACGCGGCTCACATCGTCGCCAGCTACCATTCTCCCCCCAACTATCCGGCAAACGAAATCGACCAGCACATAGTGATACTCTGCTCTGCCCTCACTATCGGGCATAATCCGCTCGAAGATTTCAAAGATGGATTCCGCTTCGACGTCCAACCCCGTCTCCTCCCGCATCTCCCTCCGGATTGCATCGCGCAGAGTCTCTCCGGTCTCCACGCCGCCTCCCGGCAATGACCAGTAACCGCGCAGGGGTTCCCCTCCGCGCTCCACCAGTAGAATGGAATCGCCATCCAGAAGAATGGCCCCTACGCCCAGTACAGGGCGTTCGGGATAACGACGGCTGCTAATACTGCACCGCTCCTTTCACATCCAACCGGATCCGGTAGACCGACGTACGAGCTGTGATGTACAAACTCTGCAAATCCGCGTCCCCGAAGGCGACATTGCTCGGCGTCTCAGGAATCTCGATTTCTTGCAGAAACTTGCCGTCGGAATTATAAACTTCCACGTGCTTCGCCGCTATGTACAAGTTGCCCTTCTCGTCCGCCCGCAGGCCATCGGGCACACCCTTGATATCCCTAATTAGGATGCGCTCATTCGTGGTGCTGCCGTTTTTTTCCAGGTCATAGGCTCGCACATTCCGCTCATCCGAGTTCGCTACATAAAGTATCCTGCCGTTCGGAGAAAGTGCGATCCCGTTCGGCCGTCCTGCCGGCTTCGCCACCAGTTCGATATCGCCTTTCGGAGAAATGTGATAAACACCGTAAAAATCGAGCTCCCGCGTATCCGCCTGGAATCCGAATGCCGGATCGGTAAAGTACACATGCCCGTTCCGCGTAACCGCGATATCGTTTGGAGCATTCAGCCGTTTCCCCTGCCATTTCTCCGCCAGCACTTCGATGCTGCCCTTCTTATCGCTGCGGACCACTCGCCGTGTCCGGCTCTCACACGTATAGACGCGCCCCTTCTCATCAACAGCATTCCCGTTGGCGCCGTTCGATTTCTCGCGCCACGCCGAACTGCCCTCGCCCGGGGTGAACTTCATGATCCGGTTAGAAGGTACATCGCTGAACAGGAGGAACCCTTCACGCAACCACACCGGCCCCTCGGTGAAGGCAAAGTTCGCGGCAACCTTCTCAACTTTTATTTCTGAAAAGCTCTGCGCGCGGCAGATGCTTAGGACGCATAACGCAAGCACCAAACGCATACCATCATTCTGCCAGGAGTGCAGGCGCCTGCAATCTTCAGGCAATCACTCTACCTGACTTGCGAAACTGAAAAATAAGGTTAATCTGAAAGAGATAGAACGGCGCAGAACACGCCACGATCGAGCGCCGCGTGCGTTCCGTGGGCGGGCCGGCGCCGTTCCCGCAGGTCAGAAAACAGGGTCTCCGCGCCGGAGTGTCTTGTTTGGGGAAAGGGTGCTTCGGCGCGGAGCTGACTTGCTTACTTGTAAAGACGGACGAAACTCGCCGAAGTTTTGTTCCTTCAGAATTTTTTTCGCTATTTCTTCGTGAAGCGAAAGAGTACGATTCCGTACCCCACTCCCGCCTCGTCTTGCGTGTGCGCTACCTGGAAAGCCATGAAGCCGCCATCGGTCGCAACAACGGGATTGGATGCTTTCCACCCCTCGTAGTCATTGAAGTGCGTTAACCGGGTAAAATCCTTCCCCGTACCGTCCAGCTTTAGCTTCCAGATGTCGATTTGCCGAAAACCTGTTCCGCCGCCTAGGGTTTGCACCTGCCGGTCCGACTCGACGCAGGTGTACTTGCCATCAGGAAAGATACCCTCCACCTCGTTATAGGTGCCCGGCGCTTTCGATTGATTCACTACCTCCTTCGTTTTCAGGTCGATAGTCATCACGCTGGCCAAGCCCTTCGGCTCGTAACACGTGAACGTCATTTTGGTGTCGTTATCGAAGAAGTCCTGTGCTTCAATCGTGCAGCTATTGTCCTTGCTTTCGTGCACCACTGTCTTGTTGGTCAGGGCCGGAGCCGACGGGTCGAGTTCCGCCACAATCAGCCGCGAAGCTCCTTTGGGAAGTTCCGGGTTCTGGGCCGATGTCTCTGAGAAAGAAATCTTCCGGCTCGTCTTTGAAATCGCCGCGCCCTCGCTCATCTTCTGGTTCAACCGCACAGGCTTCGAGTTCGGCTTCTGGCTCAAGTACCACAGTTCGTTGTCCTCATGCCGGCTCGTCCGTATGTCCTTGAACCGTTCAGGCCCAATCAGCAGGTAATCACCGTTCGACAAGTGCATTACCCGCAGAAACGATGCGCCCGGTATCCCACAGGTCAGGCAGCGGATCACGCGCGTCTTCAGATCGATAACGAACGCATCCCCAAAACTGCCGGACATGAATGCAACTCGCTGGTTATCGGGCGAGATATCCGCGCGCTCCCCGAAGTGCGTCAGCATCTCCATGTTTGGCGGCAGATGCTCCAGCGGGTTGCCGGTCTTCCGCTGCGCACTCATCACTCCGCACAGCATGAGGCTAAGCACAAGATATTTATTCATTTACGAAAGCCAATATACTGCACTTCTTCTTCGAGCGGGAATCCGAATCGCGCCACCACGCGCGCTTTCAGATCGTCGATGATCTCGCGTACCTGGCGAGCCGTTCCACTGCCCTCGTTGTAAATCAGGTTGGCATGATAGTCTGCCACGTGGATGCCGCCATTCTGGATGCCCTTCGCGTCCACCTGCTCCAGGAACCACGCACTTGGCACTTTGCCTTCGCGAACCATTTTCGGGGGCACCTCGGCCTGGGCCGATTTGGGCAGCTCGGCAAACAACAGATTTTTGAAAATACTTCCGGCGCACTTCATCGTCGGAGGATACTTAGCGTTCCGCACCGCAAGAATCTCATCGGCCTGCTTGCGTAACTCCGCCCCGTCTGCAGGCTTCAAATCGATCTCCGCCGAAAAGATCACCCAATCCTTGCGCCGCTTGAAGATGCTTTCGCGATATCGGAACTCACATTCCGCATTGCCGATCTGCTGCACTTCACGGCCATCAAAGAACCGAACGGATACCACACTCTCGTGGATCGAACGCCCATAGGCCCCGGCATTCCCGTATACGGCGCCGCCGGTCCACCCGGGAATGCCTGTCATCGTGTGGATCCCCGCCAGCCCGCGGCCGATCGTGAAGTCCACCAGATCTTGCAGTACTGCGCCGGCATCGAAGGCGACACATGTGGCGCGCTGCCGAATCTCTTGTGCCGTATAGCGCAGCACCACCCCCCGGAAGCCCTCGTCGGAACAGATCAGGTTACTTCCTCCCCCGATTACTTCGAGAGGACTCCCGCTCTCCCGCACCGATTGGATGGCGGCGATGAATGCGGCTTCGGTGCCGGCGTCAGCCAGAACGTCCGCGGGACCGCCTATTCCAAAGCGGGTGTAGTCTGCCAACACGGCATTGGGTCGGATTTTTAGATCAGGAATCGCTTCGAGCCGGGAATTGGCTCTTTGGATACTAAGCACTTGATTAGATTATAAAGGCCTAGCCAAAGTTCCGCGGGCCATTAGCGACGGCTATGCGGATTCTACGATCTCGAGGCTGAATGGTGGCAACTCACCTGTCAAACCGGCCTCGGTTCGCGCCCTTGCAACGAGCTTGTGTACGCCCTTTGGAAGCTGCGGCAAAAACACCCACGTGCGCCAGCCGCTGTTCAGCAGATCCGGCCGCTGAAATACTTCTACCACCTCGGGCCTGGGATAGAACTCAGTGATACTGGTCATGCGCTCACCATCCGCGAACAGGTCCACCTGCCGTACCGGATCTCCCGTCCGGCTGCTTGCCGCCCAACCCGAGAGGTGCAAACGCGACCGGTTCAGCGCCTGCAATTCATCGCTGCCGGTGAGTTTATCAATATAGCCGAACACATGGCCGTCCACCGGCGCCAGCGTTTCCAGCGGGACGAATTCCTTTGCGGGCGGCGGAATCTTCGCAAAATGCTCCTCAATGCCGTCCAGCAGTTCGTCCCCGTCGTACGGAACTCCTGCAACACGGGCCCTCCGAAGGGCCTGCATCTCTTCCGAATAATCTTTTCCGTAGAAAGTCTTCAGCCCTCGTGAGTAACCCGGTGGCTTCACCAGGGACCGGATCATCTCAACACACGACTCGCACTGTTCATGCGGGCATTCGGCCGCATACATCGTCCGCTCCGGAAGCCCTGCTTCCAGGAAGTTCACGCGGTCAGGTGTACACGCAATCCGAACCTGCCCGTCATAGTTCAAGTCATAGCCGAGCGAAGGATGCCAGCACGCCTGCCCTCTCGTGACGGGCTTCTTCAGCTTGAAATAGGCGAAGTTCGGCGCGACGAATTCCCGGATCAGTTCCAATTCTCGCGGCGAGCGGTATTCCAGATCCGTATACTTGCCGGTTGCGTGCATCGCCAGGCCTTCAATCGTAAACCCATCGTCTTCCAGCGTATGCAGCGCCTCTTCAGTCCGGTCCATGTTCTCCGGAGCCAGCACTGTGTGAATCGAGATGATTGAAAAGCCCCCATCGCGCAGGCGGTGGACGCGTGTCCGGAACGAGGAGAAGTCCGTCTGCTGCGGATGGTAGCTGATCACGAATCCCATGCGCTCGCGCTTCAGTTCGGCATACCGCGCTACGTCCCAACTCGCATTTGTGTAGATGCGCAGGTCAAACCGCTCCTGGCCGATCAATCCGTTTAACAGAGGCACCATGTTACGGTAATCGAGCATGGTTTCGCCGCCCGTAATCGCAAGGGCAACTCTCTCCTCGCGGATGCGCCCGAATGCGCGCAGCCACTCCTGCACGGAATAATAATCGAATGCGTGCGCCTGTTTCCCGAACCGTTGCGAGCGTGTGAAGTACACCGGAACTCCACAGAAATCGCAGGAGTAGTTGCACCAATACGAAATCATCCAACGCATACGCATGGTATTTCGCACGTGCTCCGGCAACGGATGCTGCTCCAGGTACTGCATGAGGATAGCTTCCAGTCTAGCTAAAAGCTGTATCGCAGGCCCAAAATCGCGTCCGAGTTTCTCCTATACTGTCCGAGAAAATCCTGCGCATCTCCGCGAATCAACGCAAATCCAGCGGTCCCCCTCCAGTGCTGGCCGAATGCCTGCGAATATTCGAACTTCACGTAAACACCGTTGCCGTTCTGCCGGATCGCGCTCTCGGCTGCAATGCTTCGGTTCGGGTCGATGGTGTATTGCGCGCGCGCCAGGATGGCCCGCGTCAAGCCACGCTCCGGAGAAAAGCCGGGTGTGTGCCTGCTCGCCGTGACTGCCTCGCCTGCATAGCCGCCCACGAACACCCATTCGCCTATCTGTCGCTCCAATTGAATCACGTAAAGAACGTATTCATCCGCCGACTTATTCGTCGAAGTGAAGTACCCCGCTTCGCCCTTCACCGTCACCCACTTCAGTGGGACCGCCGCATCACCGCCGTACAAACGTAACTGCGGATAATAGCGCTGCACGTTGACAGCGCCCCGCAACACGTCGAAGTTTCCGTTCAGCAGTGGGAGATGATCATACCCGTCATAGAACGATAGCGCTCCTTCATATGCCCTCCCTATATGGTTGAGCCGCACGCCGTACTCCGGCCTGCCTGGATACAGCCCGCCCTCGTCCTGGATCCGAACGTCATTCAGTTGAGGCGGCAGCACTGTCCAGCGCTGATTCAGCAGGGGCGTGCGGCTTGGGGTAAACCGCGGTTGCCACACCACGTCGACGGTATTCGGCCCGGATTCGTATGTGGCGCGCACGGCGGTGACTGACAGAAAGTCATTCTGAATCACACTCAGAAAGTCACGCGGGGCGAACCGGTCCGTCGGATTCAGAATGTCTGTCCTGCCCCAGCGCACGAATTGCTTGCCCGCTTCCACCGTGAGCTTGGCCCGGTTGTACAGAAGACTGAGCCGGCGAATGCTGAATGCCGGACGCTGGAGCGTACGGTCGCTCCAGTTCACCTTCCACTCGCGTTCCGTCTCGCGGTGTGTGTCTGCGCGCGCGTCAAATGCACCATTCACCCGCAACCCCGGCAGCAGTGTTTTGGTTGCTTCATACCGGAACAGGGTTTCCCCTACGGCGTGGCCGCTGTCGTTCGATCCGGCCTGCGGATACAGAATCAGTCCGGTATCCACAAACCCTCTTTGCGTAAATGACTGGGCTAGCAGCGCGGGTGCAAGCGCCAGAACCCACCAAGCCCTCATGACTCGCGCCGAAGCGCCTGCAAGGTAAAGTCTTCATCCTTCAAAGGCACGTTGTATTGTGGCTTCTCCAGGGTGAGAACAGTACGGCTGTTGCGCGTGGCATCGAAGACCTCAATCTTCTTTGCCGTCCAGATAGTCTGCACCTTCTCCAGGTTTGTGTAGTCGATCCGCCGCATCAGCTTTTCCCCTCTGAAGCCTTCAATCCGGGCGAAGGTGTAATTGTCTTTCCTCACCCACACGAGGGAGGTCGTGTATTGCGAAGACTTCTTGGGCTTCGACTCCAGCTTCCAGCACGCGGCGCCGTCCAGCGATTCTTCACCGGCCAATTTGTATTCATACTGGTCCACGTCGCGTTCTTCCAGATCCTCGAAGCTAAAGTCCGTGCCGAAAAATCGCGTCGATCGGTCCTGCAGTGCAATGCGCCGTTCCCTCTGAATCGCTGGTGTCCACATCCACTGGTCGGATGCACGGTCTTTATGATTGATGACCAAAAGTGCCACACCTTTTACTTCGGCGGGCGCCATAAAGCGCAGCACGGACTTGCTTTCGCCGAACGATCCGATCCGTTCATACTGCCACCGCTTCTCCGTGACCTTGCTCTTGGCATCGATCACCTTCAGTGTGCCTTCGTACTTCTGGGAATCGGATCGCGCCCGGTTCTGCGCTTCCCTCACGATCTGCGCCGCATCCTGTCCCCAAACCGCTGAACATAGCGCGAACACCAACACCCAACTATTCATATTCCAAAGCCTCCACCAGATTTCCGCGCACAGCCGACTCCGCCGGGCCGATTGCGGACAGGAACGCCGATCCGAGTATCACGGGCACCAGGACGAGGGCGATGTTCACAGGGTACTCATAGTTCAGACGAATTCCCGCGAGATCCCGCCTCGCGATTTCCAGGCTGTAGTAAAGTTGCGCCGCTCCAACAATGAGCCCAAGCACCAGCCCCACAGTCCCGATGCACAGGGCTTCCAGCCAGATGGTCTTGCGAATTTGCCAACGCAGTCCGCCAATCGCCTGCAGTACGCCCAGTTCACGCCTGCGGTCGGTGATCGATACGGTCAAAGTGTTCACAATTCCCAAGATCGCCACCAGCACGGCGACGGCAATCTGCACATAGGTTAATCCGAACCATTGATCCGTCAGCCGGAGGATGTACGCCTTCACCTCGGCGTTACTCAGAACGAAAATGCGCCGATTCCCGGTGTACTTTGCCAAGATGCGCCCCCTTACGGCTGCCGGATCGTCCTTGGCGTACACCCTCAAAACATTGAGCGTGTCATCTCTCCAATACTTCCGGTACAGGGCACGATCGATCAGGATGCTGCCTTGTTGGTCCGAGTAGTCCGCCACCACGCCTACAATAGGCAGTTTGGCTTCCCCTGCCGGCGCATTCAGTTTCAGCACGTCTCCGTATCGGTAGCCGTGCAGGAGGGAGAAGTTCTCTGAGACCATGACGCCTTCCTGGTTCGCCGTTCTTCGATACATCTCTTCCTGTTTCCCGGCAACGGACGGTAGCTTGACATGCCTTCCCACATCTCGAACGTCTACAGCGACCATCATGATCGGCTTTCCATCGATCAGAATGCGGGCGGTCCGTGCTCCCTGCACATCGCCCACACCCGGAATGGCACGAATCTCCTGTTCCATCGATCCTGGAAACCGGAAGCTTCGTTTCGTAAGGCTCTCCGAGGTAGTGACAAACAGATCAGGGTTCAATGCCACACGCAGCCAGTCCATGATGGACGAGTAACTCGCTCGCGCCACTCCGGCCAGCGAAATCACCAGACCCAAAGACAGCATCAGCGCAGCCACTGTGCCGGACGTCCTTCGTGGAGCCTGAATGAGACTATCCGCGGCCAGCGTCCCTTCCACTGGGTGAACCAGCTTCAGCAAGGGGCGGATTGCCCGGGCGATCCACAGCGCAAACGTCGGCACCAGTAGCAACCCCGCCACCACGGCGAAGAAATATCCCGCATAGAAGAAGTGGTTGCTGATCACGCACCACACCGAAAGGCCGATCAGCACCAATGCGAGCACTCGCCGTATGCGGGTCTCATGCTCGGTTAAGAACTGAAACCTGCCCTTCTGCAGAGCCTGGATCGGATCCACGGTCGCCGCATTGCGCGCAGGGATGACAGCCGCGATCAGGCTGGTTAAGACGCCAATCGCGAGCGCTCCGCCCAGCAGAACGGGATTCGTGGTCAATTCCTCCGTCTTTTGGGCAACTCCGTAAATTTCGCCGAGCAGGCCGCCGATATACCCTGCCATCCCGCGAGCGATCAGGATCCCGAACAGGATGCCGATCACCGATCCGGCAAGCCCCAGTACCGCACTCTCCATCAGGAAAAGATTGCGAATCTGCCCCCTGGTCGCGCCGAGCGCCCGCAGAATCCCGATCTCGTTCCGCCGTTGCGCCACCGCAATAGAAAACGTGTTGTAGATGATGAACATCCCGATAAAGAGAGCGAAAAGGCTTGTGATATTCGCGCTCATTGCATACACGCGTGAAAGCGATTCGAACTGTTGCCCGCGCGATTGTGGCGACTCTACCTGGTAGCCAGGCCCGAGCAGTGCTTCGAGCTTCTTGCGTACATCTTCCGGACGTAATCCGTCCTGCACCGCGAGATCAATTCGATCGAACGTCCGCCCGCGCCCAAATACCTTCTGAGCCGCGTAGATATCCATGATGGCGAGGTTGCCGCCGAATGCACTGGCTAAACCGCCGGACTTCATGATGCCGCGCACCGTGAACTGCTTCTCGCCGTCCATCGTCTTCATCGGCAGCTTGCTGTTGATGCCGAGATGATTCTCTTCCGCAAACGTCCTGGTGATCATGATCGAATCCGGCTGCGCCAGAAAGACCAGCGGATCCTCGATCACTGCTTGATCCCCAGTCTCCAGATCGTACGACCGCAGGCTGCGGTCGCCCGTCATATCAATGCCGAGAATTAGGACGTTGTTGGGCGCCTGGACCGTCGCTTCGATCACCGGTACGGCCACTTTCACTTCACTCACGGCCTGAACTCTCTCTAACACGTCTTCCGGGAAGCCGGTCTCCCCCGCGGAGATCTGCAACTGCGTCACTCCGGCGATCTGATCCACAGTCTTATAGAACGCGAATAGAACCGACTGATTCGCCGTATGCATGCCCACAAATACAGCCACTCCGAGCACGATGCCGGCTATGGTCAGCAGCGTTCGCAGCAAGTGCTTGCGCACATACTGCCACGTGATCAACCTCAACAGGATCAACGGCGCGTATCCTCCACGATGTGGCCGTCGCGCAGCGTAATCGTGCGCGGACAACTCCCGGCCACGCTGCGGTCATGCGTCACCAGCAGAATGGTCGCGTTCAACCGCTCGTGCAAATCGCGGATGAGGGCCAGAATATCTGCTCCTGTGTGCGTATCGAGGTTGCCGGTAGGCTCATCTGCCAGCAGCACGGGCGGGTACACAGACAACGCTCTCGCGATCGCTACACGCTGCCTCTCTCCCCCGGACAGCTCCTCCGGCAAATGACCCAGTCTTGCGTTGAGCTTCACCAGCCTCAACAACTCTCTCGCACGCTCGTCCGTTTTGTTTTTCGGCCACCCACGAAGATGAAGCGGAATGGCAACGTTTTCTAGACAGGTCAACGTTGGCAGCAAGTTGAAGAACTGGAAAATGAAACCGATCTTGTCGCGCCGAACTTTTGTGAGTGAATCGTCATCAAGGCCGCTGACTCTCTGCCCGTCAATGACGATTTCGCCAGACGTAGGGTGATCCAAACCGCCGATCAGGTTGAGCAGTGTGGACTTGCCCGAACCTGATGGGCCAACCAGAGAAACCATCTCACCCTTCGCAATATCAAGCGAGATGTTCTCGAGTGCTGTAACCTCTTTTTTGCCCTCGTACTTCTTTGTTACTGAACGAAGATGGATCAAATCTAAATGATGACACGATCACGGCCATCGATCTCCTAAAATGCAAATAAGGCCGCATGACTGAAAAATTGATGCCACTGGCGATCTTCGGCATTGCCCTGCTGATTGCCGTTGTCATTCGCCACATCATCTTCGAGATAGTGCGGCGGAGGGCCCCTGCTCACCCCAACTTCGCTTCAGTTGCCCTCGAAGCCACGCGCCTGCCGTCAGTCCTTTGGAGCCTTGCCTTCGCTCTCGAAGTCGCGCTGCGCTACGCGCAATTGAGCGACCGCCAGGTGGACCTCGCAACGCGGCTGATTCTTGCGTTCCTCATCATCAGCATCAGCCTCGTTGTCTCGTCTGTCATGGTCCGCATGCTCATGGTCTACGGCGAGCGCAACCACATGCCCTTCGCGGTTGCCGGGCTATCGCAAACCCTGACGCGCGTCGTCGTCCTCAGTATCGGCGCGCTCATTCTCTTGCGGCACTTCAACATCAGCATCACGCCGATTCTGACAGCATTAGGTGTCGGCGGTTTGGCCGTTGCCCTGGCACTGCAAGACACACTGGCCAACTTTTTTGCGGGCGTGCACATCCTGGTGGAGAACCCTATATCGCTTGGCGACTACATCAAGATAGGCGACAGTGACGAAGGCATCGTCAGCGATATCGGATGGCGTACCACTCGCATTCGCACCGGCGCAAACAACACCATTGTTGTGCCGAACACCAAGATCACCTCCGGAATTCTCACGAACTTCAGCGTACCGAGTTCACGCACCAGTGCCGAAGTGCTGATCCTGGTAGCGTATGACGCCGATGTCGACCTCATCGCTCAGCTTGCCATGGAAACCGCCGCCCAAACTACAGGCGTGTTGGAGGAACCGGGACCGGCGGTGCTCTTCGACCCCGGCATCCTGCCAACACACATGCAGCTCAAGCTGGTAGTCCATGTGGCCAGCCAACTCGAAAAGGGTGCCGTGCAATCGCGGCTCCGCGTATCGCTCCTGAAGAAGTTCCGCGAACACCATGTCCCGCTTCCGGTGATCCGGAGCTGAGCCCATGCGAATCGGAATCGATGCAGGCGGCACATTTACAGACTTCCTCGTCGTACACGACGACGGCCATCTGGAGAGTTTCAAAATCCGTTCGAGCCCTGCGGATCCAGCCAGCGTGATCCTGGAGGGAATCCGGCGCGCAGCCGGTCCTAAAAGAATCGACGTAGTACACGGCTCCACCGTTGCCACAAACGCTCTGCTGGAACGCAAAGGCGCTCGCACCGCGCTCGTCGCTACGCGCGGCTTCGAAGACGTCATTCGCATCGGACGACAGAACCGTGCGGAACTCTACAATCTCAATCCTTCGCCGCCACACGGGCTGGTGTGGCGCACATTCGGAGTGGACGAGCGCACGCTGTATGACGGCACTATCCTCAAGCCCGTCACGGAAGTGCCTAAGCTGCCACCCGTCGAATCGGTGGCGATCTGTTTTCTTCATTCGTATCAGAACGCCGCCAATGAACAGGCCGCTCTGAAGGCGCTTGCCGGCGATTACTACCTCTGCGCTTCCCATGAAGTCTCGCCCGAGTTCCGCGAATACGAGCGAACTTCGACCACCGTCCTGAACGCTTATGTCGGTCCGCTGATGGACCGCTATCTCGCTGCGCTCGAAGCCGGTACAAAGGCCCGGCTCTCGATCATGCAATCGAATGGCGGCCTGATCCGGGCTTCCGAAGCGCGCCGGCTGGCCGTACGCACGCTGCTCTCTGGTCCTGCGGGCGGAGTCGTGGGCGCGAGCGGCGTGGCCCGGCTGTCCGGCTTCGAGAACATACTCGGTTTCGACATGGGCGGCACATCCACCGACGTGAGCCTGTGCGAGGGCCGCCCTCACCAGACTATGGAAGCCAGTATCGATGGCTTCCCAATCCGGGTGCCGATCCTTGACATCCACACCGTCGGGGCGGGAGGCGGCTCTATCGCACGTGTAGACGAAGGCGGTCTGCTTCGGGTTGGTCCAGAGAGTGCGGGGGCAGACCCCGGCCCCGCCTGTTATGGCAAGGGTGAACTGCCGACCGTGACCGATGCGCACGTTGTGCTGGGCCGCATCACGCCAGATCAGTTCCTCGGCGGAGGAATGCAGATCAACACCGGGCGTGCGGAGGCCGCAGTGGCGTGCATCGCACGAGCGCTACGGCTGACGGTGCAAGATGCCGCTCGTGGCATTCTGCGCGTTGCGAACGCGAATATGGAGCGCGCGATACGGGTCGTCTCCGTGGAGCGCGGGCACGACCCGCGCCGGTTCGCGCTACTCGCGTTCGGCGGATGCGGCGGCCTGCATGCGTGCGAACTGGCGGAACAGCTCAGCATGCGCACGGTACTTGTGCCCGCATACGCCGGTGTCCTTTCTGCATTGGGCATGCTGCTGGCGGATCGCGTCCGCGACTACTCGGCCGGCCTGGTGGGACGGAGCGATAACGACGCCGTCTTCCGCAAACTGGAGCGACAGGCCCACCAGGACCTCAAAGGCGCCACACTCGAACGCCTGTACGACATGCGCTACAGCGGCCAGAGCTACGAACTCACGGTCACCGATGTGGCTGGCTTCCATGGCGAGCACGAGCGGGTCTACGGCTACGCCGACCGCGATCGCCCCGTCGAGTACGTGGCGGCGCGGGTTCGCGCGGTGGTTGCGGTCGAGCCGCTGCCGTTGAAAGCTCCATGGCGGTTGGAGCCGGATGGGCCGGGGCGGTTCCGCCGCGTTCCGGGCAAGCAGCGTGCCCGCACCTACAAAGGCCCGGCGCTGATCGCCGATTACGGCGCCACGACGCTAGTGCCGACCGGATGGACGTTCCGGCTGGACCGCATAGGCACACTCATAATCGAACGTTAGAACTCGCGGTCAGTGACCAGGTCGGTGACGGCCAGGAGAGCCCGCTGGTAGGGCGACTCCGGGAACCCGGCGATGATCGTGCGGGCCTTGTCAGCAAAGAACTGCGCACGCGCTTTGGCCCGATCGATGCCGCTCTGCTGGCGGATAAACGAGAGCACGTCCTTGAAGGGCACGTTGTCGTAGCTCTTGTCGTGGAGGACGGTCTCGACCAGATGACGGCCGGTTCCGTTGCTGTTCTCCAGGGCGTAGATCAGCGGCAGCGTTACTTTGCCCTCCCGCAGGTCATTGCCGACAGGCTTGCCGAGCGTCTTTTCCCGAGCGGTGAAGTCGAGAATGTCGTCAACCAACTGGAATGCAATGCCGAGGTTCCAGGCGAACTCGGCGAGTTTGCGCTCATTGACCTCGTCGGCTCCTCCAACCAGAGCGCCAAGCCGGGCACAGGCTGAAAAGAGGCTGGCGGTTTTGCGATCCACCAACTCCATATAGTCGGCTTCGGAGACATCGATCTTGCCGATCCGTTCGAGTTGGATCAACTCGCCTTCCACCATCGCCTGCGTTAGGGAGATGAGCACGTCGAGGACGTGAAAATTGCGCTCCCGCAGGGCGATCTGGAACGCCTGCATGTACAGCCAGTCACCCGCCAAAACGGAGGTGTGATTGCCCCAGATGACGTTCGTAGACGGCTTGCCGCGCCGGGTTTCGGCGACGTCGATGATATCGTCGTGAACCAGCGTGGCGGTGTGGATCATTTCCACCACGGCAGCCATGCGTATGGACGCAGGGGATGCTTCGCCGAACAGCTTCGCCGAGAGGAGGACCAGGATGGGACGCAGGCGTTTGCCGCCGTTCGCGCTCAGGTATTTGGCGATTTGCGTGACGGCGCTGACCGACGCAATGGATTCGAGATCGATCTCACGCTCTACCTTGCGCAGGTCGTCCTTGACGAGTTCCAGAATTTCTCTGGCGGTCAAAGACTGCCCGAGGTTGCTAAGTCCCATGGGAAACTCTCAGTGTACTACGTGATACCGAATACCCTATGTACATTGGATGTCGTCGCAGCGGCAACTGACGCGAAATCCTGGCCTCGCAGTTCGGCCAGTTTTTCCGCTGTGTAAACGACGTATGATGGTTCATTGCGTTTGCCTCTGTAGGGTATCGGAGCCAGATATGGCGAGTCCGTTTCAACCAACAACCGGTCAATCGGAATTAGCCTGGCTGCTTCGTGGACGTCAATGGCTTTCGGATACGTGACAACTCCCGAGAAGCTGACGTAGTAGCCCCTTTCATTTGCCAGCTTTGCCTCGTTTGGCCCACCGGTGAAGCAGTGCAGAATGCAGGGCAGCCCGGTGGAATCCCAATGCTGCTCCAATAATGTGAAAGTATCCTCCCAGGCGTCACGCGTGTGGATCACGATGGGCTTGCGGGCATCAGCGGCCATTTCCAATTGCCGGAGGAAGAGGCGGTGCTGCTCCTCAAGCGCGACCGGCTTCCAATAGTAGTCGATCCCGATTTCGCCCATGGCCACGACCTTGGGATGCCGGAGGAGTTCGGGGAGGCGGTTTAGATGTTCCTCCTGTGCATCCTTGGCAAACTGCGGGTGAATGCCCACGGTCGCATACATAGGTTCATATTTTTCGGCCAAGCGTATGCCGGATTCAAGATCCGGGAGAGCATCGCCGGTGCCGATAGCGATCATCTTTGTCACGCCGGCATCGAGTGCGCGCTGGATGGTGGCGTCGCGGTCGTCTGTGAAGCGGGCGTCGTCGATGTGGCAGTGAGAGTCAACTAGCGATGTGGCACCGCCCGGCGGTTGCGTCATTTGAGGCGCGCTCCGACGGGAACCTCTTCGAGGAAGCTAGCGAGGACGGGGTTGCCGCCTTCGAGCGAGGCGGCGACGACCATGCCCTGGCTTTCGATACCGCGCATCTTGCGCGGGGCGAGATTCGCTACGATCACTACCTTGCGGCCGATGAGAGATGCCGGCTCATAATGCTTCGCGATGCCGGCTAGGATCGTGCGGGGCTTGGACTCACCGATGTCGATGGTGAGATGGAGGAGTTTGTCGGCTCCCTTGACTGCTTCCGCCGTCTTCACTTCACCGACGCGGAGATCGACTTTGCCGAAATCGTCGATGGTGATGGTGGGCGACACCTCAATTTTGGGAGCAGGCGCTTTACCGACCAGGGCAGCTTGGCGTTCGGACTCCTGCTGTTCCAGTTCGACCATCTTCGGAATGACTACTTTCGGGTCGAGGCGCGGGAAGATGGGCTGCACTTCTCCGACTTTCACGCCTTCGGGTAGATAGCCCCATTTCAGGTCCAGGGGTGGCTCAGCGGTGAATCCCATTTGCCGCCAAATGCGTTCACAAGCATGGGGAATTGCGGGGTAAGCAAGTGCCGTGGCGAGGCGGACTATCTCCGCCGCGGTGTAGAGAACGCGATCGAGTTCCGCGCTTGCCTCGCCGTTTTTCGCGAGTTTCCAGGGCGCTTTCTGGACGATGTACTGATCGGCTTGAGAAATCAGGCCCCAGATGGATTCGAGCGCCTTAGAGAACTCGAATTTGTTATACGAATCGGTGACGCTGGAAACGATCTCTCTTGTTTCGATCTCCGGTTCGCAGGGTTGAGGAACAACGCCACTGCGGTATTGGTGGATCATGCTCAGCGTGCGGCTGGCCAGGTTGCCGAGGCCGTTAGCGAGATCCGAATTGTAGCGTTGGACGAGAGCATCGTAGCTGAAACTACCGTCCTTGCCAAAAACGATTTCGCGGAGGAGGAAGTAGCGGAGCGCATCGTCGCCCATGACGTCCGTGATCGGGGTAGCGCGCACAATGTTGCCCCGCGACTTGCTCATCTTGTCGTTTTCAAAGAGCAGCCATCCGTGCGCGAACACCTTCTTAGGGAGCGGCAGCCCGGCGGCCATGAGGAACGCGGGCCAGTAAATCGAGTGGAAGCGCACGATCTCCTTACCGATCAGGTGGAGGTCAGCGGGCCAGAGGTTTTCGCCTTCGACAGCGCTCATATAAGTGGTGAGCGCATCAAACCAGACGTAGAAAACGTGATTGCCCTCGACCGGAAGGGGGATGCCCCACTTGATGGTCGTGCGGCTGATGGAGAGATCCTTCAAGGGCTGCTGAAGAAACGAGAGGATTTCGTTGCGGCGCGTTTCGGGCTCGAGGAAATCCGTATCGCGAATCAGCTCGATGACTTTGTCCTGAAAGGCGGAGAGCTTAAAGAAGTAATTCTCTTCGGTGACGGTCTCGGTGGGGCGGCCGCAGTCGGGGCAGGGATCGCCCGGCTTGGCATCGTTCACGTAGAGTTCGTCGAAGACGCAGTACTGGCCGGTGTAGGAACCTTTATAGATGTAACCAGCGTCGTAGCAGCGGCGGAAGAGATCCTGGACCACCTTCGCGTGCTGCGGGCTGGTGGTGCGCTGGAACCGATCGATCTGGAGGCCGAGCCGCTGCCACTGGGTGCGGAACTCTTCCGAGATGAGGTCAGTGAACTCTTGGGGCGTCTTGCCGACGGCCTGGGCGGCGCGTTCGATCTTCTGACCATGCTCATCGGTGCCGGTGGTGAGCGTTACGTCAAAGCCCTGCATCGCTTTGAAGCGTTTGATGGTATCGGCGGCGATCGTCGTATATGTATGGCCGATGTGCGGCGCGGCGTTGACGTAATAGATCGGGGTTGTCAGGTAATATTTCATGAATTTTGGGTGAACCAGACAGCTTGTGCTTCGGCGAGGACCTGCCGCAGGGGCACGCCGGCCCGTTTGGCCAGTTCGCGGCAGTCATCGAATTCGGGTGATGCGCTGGAGCCCGCAACCTTCATGCGGACCCGGCCGTACTTGGTGTCGATTTCAAAGAAGTCGCGCGAGAGGACGCGCCGTTCGGCGGTGGAGACGCGAAGGCCGAGTGCGGAGGTCTCTGACAGCAGGATGGCGGCGAGCGCCTCCTGGTCCTCGGGCCGGGCGATGACAGTGAACATGCTGCCCGGGCGGCTTTTCTTCATGACCAGCGGCGTAATGGTGACGTCGAGCGCGCCGGCTTCGAGGAGGCGCTCCATCGCATAGGCGAGAATCTGGGGATTCGTGTCGTCCAGATTCGTTTCGAGAATGCTTACCGAAGTCGCTTCAACAGCCTTCCTCGATTCGCCGATAAGAACCCTGAGGACATTGGCATTCTCAGGAAAATCGCGATCTCCGGCGCCGTATCCAGTGACGGCGATGTTCATGGGCGGGAGCGCGCCGAAGCTGGTGGCGAGCGTGGAGGCGATGGCTGCGCCGGTTGGGGTGGTGAGTTCCAGGGCGGGACCGCGCGAATAGACCGGCTTGCCCGCGAGCAACTCCGCGGTCGCCGGCGTGGGGACCGGGAGTACCCCATGCTCCGTGTTCGCGGTTCCGCTGCCGACATTGATGGCGCTGGAGGCGACCTGCTCGATGCCCAGGTTATCGAGGCAGAAGCAGGCGCCGACGATATCGCAAATGGAATCGAAGGCCCCGACTTCATGGAAGTGGACCTTCTCGATGGTGGTGGCGTGCACCTTGGCTTCGGCTTCAGCCAGGCGCCGGAAGACGGCTTCGGACATCGCTTTGACGCCCCCGGAAAGCGGGGCGGCGTCTATCATTTTGAGGATGTGGGAGAGATGGCGATGCGCCTTCTGCTCGCCTCCTTCGACCCTGAACTTGGATGCGGAGAGGCCGCGGCGTTTTGTTTTTTCAAGCGAGACGGTGGCCCCGGTGCCAAGACCGTTGAGGGCCTCCTGGAGCGCGTTGAAGCTGGCGCCGGCGTCCAGCAGAGCGCCGACAGTCATATCGCCGCTGATTCCGGAAAAGGCATCCAAATAGCAGAGTTTCATGGGGGAAGGCGAGGCGGTGAGTCCTCTCTCTGCATTATCGCAGGGGCAAAGGGCTTCCTGCGTATAGAGACACTTGGGGCTGGCGAGCGGGTCCTGCTCCGGAATTTGGGGCGAAATTTCGGGAATTTCGTCAGCTTGCGACGGCAAGAGCTACCTCCGGGGGCTCGATTTCGCGGGAGGGGCGGAAGGGCGCGTGCGGGAACCAGGACCGGGCGGCGGGTTCGGTGGTGTTGGCGGGTTCGATGCCGGGAGGTAGCGTTGATTTTAAAGGAGTCTCAGGTTCGTTTTCGTGATTTTCTGCCGCGGGCGGATTGTCGTCCGCCCGGTCTTGACGGAGGTCGAGGAGGAGGCGGGTAAGGCGGTCCATAACGCGCGCGAGGCGATGACGTTCGCGCTGGAATGTTTCGAGCGCCGGGCTTTCCTTGTAAAGACGGTCGTAGGCGAGGGCGGCGCGGAGGTCCATGTCGGGCTCGACGTCGAACATGTTGAGGACGTCGATGCGCATCTGGCTCATCATGTCTTCGAGGAGCCATTTTTCCATGGCGGAGTAGCGGAGGTAGCGCCATTCGGCATCGACGAGTTTTTCGACGAGGTCGGTTTCGGTGCGGTTTTGCGGTAGCCACTCTTCGAAGTAAGCGGTGCGGAGGGCGTCGAGCTGGTGCTGCTGCTCGGTGGAGAGGGCCATGACGCGTTTGGCGTAGAGGCCGAATTTGAGGGCATTGCGGCTGGAGCGTTCCTTGCCTTCGGGCGTGATGGGGCCGCGGCTCTTGGCGCCGTTCCGGCGCGACGATTCTGACTTGTCGAGAGTGCTCATTTGTGGTCCTGACTGGAAGGAGGGAGTGCTCCTTATCCGAGGCCAGGGTGGCATGCGGGTGGAAAGCGCGAGGGTGGATTGGAGGTGGCGGCAGGCGCGGAAGTTAAGGAATAAGAGAGGGTTAGAGGAAAATGTGGCGAATCGCTGATTGCTGTGACTGAGGTTTGTTGGTGGGGGCGATTTGGGGTGCGGGCCGCGGCATCGAGGCACGAGAATAGTTATTCCACTCGCATTTCCGGCGAGACAGCACGCGCGAGTTCACCGGCTTTGCTGATAAAGTGGGGCTTCTAAACAAATGGGCGTCAAACAGCGCGGGTCTTCGATCCGCATTTTTTTGGTCGACGGCACTCCAGACGGAGTGAAAACAGTCGATAAGTCTAACTGGACAGGTAGGGCCATAGTCTGCCCACGTTCTAGATTTACGGAAGCAAAGAACCGGACGGAGTTTAATAAGACGGGTGTTTACTTTCTCGCAGGCCCGCCCAGCTTCAATGACGAGTTCCCGACGCTTTATATCGGTGAGTGCGACCCACTCCGGCCGCGGCTGGAGCAGCACTACGCCAAGAAAGATTTCTGGACGCAGGTTATAGCCTTCACAAGTAAGGACGAGAACCTAAATAAGGCACACGTCCAATATCTTGAGTCTCGGCTGGTCGCGCTGGCCGCGGAGGCGAAGCGATGCTCGCTTGAGAATGGCAACACCCCAACCGCGCCGTCGCTATCAGAAGCTGATATAGCCGAGATGGACGCGTTCCTCGAAGAGATGTTAGTTGTACTCCCAGTTGTGGGGCTGAACGCATTTGAAACCCCTCAGGCAAGCGTGGCACCGCAGAACAAGCTCAAACTGAAGGGAAAAGGTGCCAGCGGGACCGGGTACGAGAGTGAGTCCGGTTTCGTTGTCCTCGCGGGATCAGAGATGCGGCCCGACTCCGTCGAGTCGATACACACATATCTTGAGATCCTGCGCAACAAGCTCTTGACAAAACAGGTCGTCACGAAAGTAAACGGCTCATTGCGCTTTACCCAGGATTACACGTTCGACTCGCCATCCACCGCTGCTGGCGTGCTCCTTGGACGTTCCGCCAACGGCAGGATTGAATGGAAAGACGACGTCGGGCGAACGCTGAGGCAGATTCAGACTGGCGACCTGACCGCAAAAGATCAGACTCTGGCCTAAGTCCCGTCACCTGAGTGCATCAACCGCCGTGCGGCGTCTCAGAAGTGAAGCATCGGCCGGCACTCCATGACACAATTACTCCCGTCGCCGCGCAGCGACTGTCTACTACGAATGGGGCTCGGGATTTCGCAGGCGTCCCATGTTGACAACGGGACGTGTTCTTCACCTTCGATGCGCCGGTCCGCGAATCCGCATTCTTTTATTAGCGACGTGGACTGGATCTCGCAGCAAAGCCCTGCCGTGCGCACCCAGCAGGTGAGGCAGCTAGCAGTCTCGTCACTTCTCACATCAGAAGTCCCGGGCCTCGCCCCGGAACACCTGGGTGCGGTGCCAGGCGAGGAACTCAGGGTTCGGCACTGCCTCTTTCCGGCTCGGGGTGGCGAGGGACGTCCCGTGCAGCGCCAGGAACAACTCCTGCAATCTTCCGCTGCCGTGCAGCCGTGAGGAAACGACGATCCGCCTCTCATCCGAAATTGTGATAGCCCCTCGATCGAGTGCCTGGTGGTGTACGCTGCAGCAGGCGAGCCCGTTGTTCAAGGAGTCGGGGCCTCCGGCTTGACACCAGCGGATATGTGCTGCCTCTAATGCGAGGTCGCACGCATCAAGCTGAATACCGAATCCGCAAAACGCGCAGCGATGACCCCACACGGAGATCACGGCTGATCGGAACGCCGCGTCTCGCGGACTCCGTTCCGTCCCCTCGAGTACAACTCCAGCGGCGGCGCATATGCTCTTGTGCAGCGACTGCGGAAAGTGTGCAGTCATAATCTCGCGGGCCAGTTCGCGAATTAACTCCGGTTTTCGCTTGAGCTCGCGGAAGACCTCGTTGGTGAATCCGCCCGCAATGCGGAACTTCTTGAGATCACTCTTCAGGGGATTTTTGCTGCCTTTTCGAATACGTAGTGGAACCCGGTCTTCTATCTCCCAGACACCGTCGGTCTGCAGATGGAAAAAGGGCAACTCGGGATGCGGAGACTTGCGCGGGGGGCCGAACTCCTCCAGAAGTCTGGTCAGCGGCTGGTCGATCTCATCATAGGGGAGGAGCCGGCCAGACCCAGCTTGCAGTTGCCCTAGCGCGAGGAGCACCAGGAGCGGCTTGTGCGGAGCCCGAACATCGCCCCGTTTCCACACATTCAAATGACGGAATCTCTCAAGCGTCTCATCGGTCTTCATCATTGCGGATCGGTTATGCGAGTGCCCGGGGGATGTATCCGGATGAAGCCGCGAGCCTCATCCCAACTCAGGTCGATCCACGCGTCTGCCGGTCTTGGACATCTGATACAGTCATGAACGTACTGCCTGACTGTCATTCCGTTGCGGTATTTGTCATACCGCTGGTAGCATTTCGACTCTTGCAGCTTTGGATTCGGCTCGATCAGCTCAATCACTGAGTCGACGTCCCCGCGCCAGCGGCGCCGATCGTTTAATCCGCTCATGTGTCCTTAGATGATACAAACATCTCTTCCATGCTTTGAAGGCGGCCGGCAAAGTGACCCTATGCACCATCATGAGGCGGCTGCTCAGAATACGAACCTCAGTGCCATCTGCATGACGCGGGGTCTCTGGGCGCTCGTCAGGCGGGCGAAGTTCGGACTGACGACGCTCATGTCCGGCGGGTTGAACTGAACATTATTGAATGCATTGAACGCTTCCGCGCGGAACTGGAGGTACGCCGATTCCGTGAAGCGGAAATTTTTGAATGCCGAAATGTCAAAATTCCACCAGGCGGGAGCGCTGATAATGTCGCGTCCGGACGTGCCGAACTTCAGCGGCAGCGTCGGGGAAAACGCGTTCGGATTGAACCAGTAGAGCGCGTTGTTCGCACCGCCGAAATCCTCGCGCGGGTTGATGCCGTTGAAGGAAGAGTAGGGCTTGATGCCGGTCGCATCGGCACGCTGCGTGACATAAGACAGGCCGGTGAGGTTCGTAGAGGTCACACTGCGGCTCACGCCGCTCTGCCAGGATGCGATCGTGTTCAACTGCCATCCTCCGACGGCCAAGTCGGCTGCTCTGCCGACGTTTCCGGCAAACCTCCTGCCTTTGCCGAAGGGCAGCTCGTACACGATACTCGTTACCCAGCGGTGACGGATGTCGAAGTCAGACAGTCCCTTGTCGAGCTGGAAATTGGCGGGATTGAGATTTGGCGATCCGAACGAACCAGCCGAGTCGCTGTCGATCGACTTGCCGAGCGTATAGGCGCTTAAGAACTGCACTCCATCATTGAACCGGCGCTCGATTTTCACATTCAATCCATGGAACTCAGACCAGCCCGATTGCGATGAGTACAGCATCTGATTGAGCTGCGGGTAGCGCGTCGCAACACCCGGCGTGACATCGTACAGAACACCAGGCGTGACGTTCGAGTACGCGTTGTAGCGCTTGGAGAGCCGCACGCCACGAGAACCGACATACGCTGCTTCCAGGACCCAATCCCGCAGGATGGACTTTTGCAATGAGAACGTCCACATGTAAACCCGAGGCTTGCGGCCGTCGATCTCCTCCACAAACAGGTTTGTGCCTTTGGGCGTGATGTAATTCGCGTCGATGGGAGGAACCGTGACGACAGGCAGCGTATTCCGGCCGAACTCGTATTCGGGCAGGCCGCGCCCGGTCAGGTTGACGTTCTGCTGCGTGAAGATGGGAGGCCCGTTGGTGATGAACTGCGTTTCGTTCATCTGCGTCTGGTCGAAGTAGATGCCGATGCCGCCGCGGAATGCCATCGAGCGCGCCCATTTGGGATTGTAGGCAAAGCCGAAGCGCGGAGCGAAATCGTGATAATCCGGATTTACGATCGACGGCCGGATCTGTCCGAGGCTGGGAAACAACTGTTTGCCGGTGTTGAAATCGAATCCGTACACATGATTTAGCTCCTGATCGATCGGCTTTGGCGGCCCCATGTATTCCCAGCGGAGTCCGTAGTTCAGTGTGAGCTCGCTGGTCACTTTCCAGTCATCCTGCAGGAACAGGTTGTGTGTCCAGAACGTGAAGTGAGTCGCGGACGTACCGACCGCTCCGCTCATGTTGGTCGGGTAGCCGAGGAGAAAATCCGCCACGCCGCTGCCGGTGCCGGCCACTGGATTTCCTGTAGCCGGATTCAGATCAGCCGTATAGCTCGCGTTGAATGTGAAGCTGCCGCGCGGACCGTTGTCACTGTCCAGAAGGAAGCGTGTCTGGCGAATGTCGTAACCAGCCTTGATGGTGTGGCCGCCCCGGATCCAGGTCAGGTTATCGGTCAACTGGTAGTTGTGGAGCACGTTGCCCTGGGTAAGGCCGTTGCTGCCGATGCTGCTGTATCCCTGCCAGGCAACGCCGGGCACGCCCCAGTTCAACTGCGCCGTAGACACCCCGGTGATTCCGATTTCCTTTGCGATATCCCGGCTGACGGTGACCTGCTTGCCGAACAGAGTCATGTAAGCGTAGGATGCGCGCACCACATTGACGACTCGCGGTGTGAGTGAAGACGTCAGTTGTGCTACTCCGGAGACACCCTTCGTATCCACGAGCGAACCTCCGAGCGGTACGAGAGAGGCCGGTGACAGCGGCGCCTTCTGCCAGCTATAACGGCCGAAGATCGAGTGCTTCGAGTTGATCATCCAGTCACCGCGGAAGTTCATCTGGTCGTCGTCGAGACTTTGGACCGGCGTGCCGAGCAGGTTTGCACCGTTTACCACGGGGCTGTTCGTGACAGGGATGTAGGGGAAGAAGTTCTTCGAGATTCTGTTGATCCGGCTCGCGGGAATCTGGTTGCCGGAGAATTGCTGGCGGGTATTGGTGGCCGGGTCATATGTGAGTGGATCATAGATCTTCGGGCCACCGCTGAAATCGCCGCTGAGCTGCGCTTGCGTAGGATAGATGCCCCGTTGGATGACGCCGAGCCGCTGGCGGAAGCCTTCGTAATTGCCGAAAAAGAAGAGAGTGTCCTTTTTGACGAATCCGCCTCCGGCCGCACCGAACTGATTTCGCTTGAAGGGCTCGACTGTGGGAGAGAAGAAGTTGCGAGCATCCATGGCATCGTTGCGGAGAAACTCGAAAAGCGTGCCGTGAAACTGGTTGGAGCCGCCGCGGCTGGCCACGTTGATGATGCCCGGTGAGCTGCCGAATTCCGCCTGGAAGAAATTGCGCTGAATCTTGAACTCCTGAACGGCGTCGAGAGACGGTGTGATGGAGCTGTCGCCGATACGCGGATTGCGCATTTCGACACCGTCGTAAAGATAGCTGGTGGAACTCTCGCGCTGGCCGCCGACGAGCAGGCTGCGGTCGGAGCGCTGCGTGGTTGACGCCACGAAACTCGCCGGGCCGGTGCTGGCAGGGAGTTGCGGGATGACTCCGGGAGACAGGGCGCCCAGCGTGATGTAGTTGCGGCCGTTCAAAGGCAGGTCGGCGATGGCTTTTCGAGTGACGACCTGACCGAGCGATGCGGTCTCCTGTTCGAGGAGAGGCGCCGTCGCCTCCACGGTCACTTGCTCATTCACCTGACCGAGTTTCAGAGTCAAATCCACCGTCGCCCGTTCGGCGATATTGAGCGTGAGACTTTGGACGACAGAAGTCTGGAAACCGGAAGCTGTCGCGGTTACGCGATAAACGCCTGGCGACAACTGCGGCACGACATACTCACCCGCGTCGTTGGTTGTTGTCTCCCGCTGCTGACCTGTCGCGGTGGCGACGGCGACGACTTTGGCATTGGGAACGACAGAACCGGTTTCGTCGCGAATGACACCAGCGATCGTAGACGTACTGACCTGAGCGGAGAGAAAGAGCTGAAAAGACACTACGGAAACAGCAAGGGCGAGCAGAAACGGGGCTCTCATAGATCTTTCCTTTCGCGACGTTCGCGATGCAGACTTTGAGAGAGCATAACATGAATCCGGCGTGAGGATTCCGGGCTACGCAACATCACAATGCCGCCCGCGCGCTCACATTCCGGTGAGTATCGATCGGCACCGGTCGCGAGGCGCGACGCCTTCCGTGCGGATCGCGATGGCGCATGGCGCGGCCGCCCCGTCCGCTGCTCTTCGCAAGCCATCAGTTGCCTTAAAGATTCCGTAGAGCCTCAAAAATCCAAGCTCAGTTGCGGGAAAGAACAAACGTGTGTGACGAGGCTTGACTTTGCCAATCTTCAGCTGTACATTCGGGCTCTCTGGGTGGTGATACCACTTCGAGTGTGCTGGCTCACCACTCAAAGGAGGGCTTGCCATGTGTGATTATTCCCTGATGTCAATTCCAAACCGCCTCGCAGTCGAAGGGGAGGATTTGGTCACCTACCGATTTCATTCCGGTTCAATCGGGTTCGCGTCCGAAGCGGACGTACGGAGAGCAGCAGGCTCAGATGAGCCAACAAAGCGCGGGTTCTGGTCGTCACTGAGGAACTCAACGAATCTACTCATGGCCGAACCGGTTTGTGCGGTGTGCGTCCCTCCAGGAGCGCGGCTCCTTCTGCAAGACATCTCCGAGGACCTGCAGCGCAATCTGAATACTGCGGCATGCGAAGAGGTCACATTCGTTGAGTTAGGAATGGAGGCGTACACGTACCGGGATGCAGTGCGTTTTGCAAACGGGCGCGAAATCCGTCTCCAGGACCTAAGGCCGGGGCAGCAAGCGAGGGTGTTACGGTTCTCTTCGGAGCAGACGGATGAAGCCGTCCGGTACGAACGATCAGGTGTGTCGGTACGATAAGGCGGCTTACCAGGAACCATCTCGCCGAACCAGTTCCGTGTTCGTGATGGAAGACGGAGCGGCGTCCGTGAAGCGTTTGTCCGCGCGGGCCGGAGTCTAACCGACGGCGGCTTGTAGCAGCAAGACGATCCCGACGAGAATGAGTCCGCCGTGAACATAGAGCAGGAACTGATGCGCGGCCATGCGACGGTTGACCGCACGCCCTAAGAACGTCGCCAAAATAACGAAGGGCAATGAAAGCAGATAGAGACGGTTGACTGCCGGAGTCCACAGGCCGGCAATCTGGTATCCCCACAGGCCGGCAAGGCTCGCGGGAAGAAAATATCCCTGCAAAGTCGCCCGAAAATGCTGCGGCGACCATCGGCGGAGTGAGCCATAGATCACCAGAGGGGGACCATTCATGCCATATGCACCCCCTAGCACTCCCGCGCTGAATCCGAACAGCCAGGCGAACTTGTCATCCTTCAACTCACGTTGTTCGCCGCTAAAGAGTGAGTGGGCGGAGAAGCCGATGATTACAGCGGCCAAAGCCGCTTTGACAACGGGTTCGGCTACGGTTCTAAGGAGCAGCAGACCCAGAGGGATGCCCAGCATTGTCGGAAGCACCAACCAGCCAGCACTGCGGACGTGAACGTTCCGCCAGTCCTGCACCACAATGATGAACGCCACCGTTATTGAGACCAGCACGGCAACCGGTGCCGCTACTTCCACGGGCAGTACGAGCGCGAGTAACGGGACGGCGATCAATGCCTCACCAAATCCGAACGCTGAGCGAATGAGGGTTGCCAGAAACAGAACGCCCGGTATGAGAATCGCCGCTGGTTCCGCGATCATGTCTTCCAAGCATATCTTGGAACGAGAATGAGGCTTCCTGTTACGAGAAAGCCGACAGGTAGTATTAGCCATTGCGCGATCGCCGAATGCGTTTCAGTAAACGAGTGTGGTGTAGTATGGATTCGTCGGACGAGTCTATATGCCTAAACGGCAACTTGCACTCGGAACCATTTCTTTTACGATTTGTTTCGCCGGCTGGGGACTGATAAGCGCGTTCGCGCCTCGGTTCCGTGAGTTGCTCCATCTCACCGCCAGCCAGACGGCGTTACTGATAGCCGTACCTGTCCTTCTCGGGTCGCTCGCCCGCATTCCCATGGGGTTGTTGACGGACCGCTACAAGGGACGTGCGGTGTTCACCGCGCTCATGCTGTTCGCGGCGATCCCGCCGCTGCTGTTGCCTTTCGCTCGTACGTACGGCGAACTGCTGGGAGTCGCATTTCTGCTCGGGATGGCGGGATCGTCGTTCGCTGTCGGCGTAGGGTTCGTATCGCGATGGTTTCAAGCCGATCAACAGGGCTCGGCTTTGGGAGTTTACGGGCTCGGCAACATCGGACAATCCGCTGCAGTCTTTCTCGGCCCCGTGTTGGCCGCCCGTATCGGGATGGACAACGTCTTTCGCGGCGTATCGGTATTGCTGGTGACCTGGGCAATTATTTTCGTTCTCGCTGCGCGGAATTCGACGGTGGAAGTGAAGCCCAAGCCGCTCAGCGCGATGCTTGCGCTGCTCGGCCGCGAGCGGCTGGCCTGGGTGCTGTCGAGTTTCTACTTCCTCACCTTCGGCGGGTTTGTTGCATTTTCGATTTACCTGCCAAGCTTGCTGAAAGACGAGTTCAGGCTGACTCCGGCGGACGCGGGGCTGCGCACCGCGGGCTTTGTTGTACTGGCGACTCTGTTGCGGCCGGTGGGAGGGTGGCTCTCGGACCGGATTGGGGGCGCCCGCGTACTCAGCGTCATCTTTTTCGGTGTTGTACCGTTCGCGCTGCTGCTCGCATGGCCATCGATGCTTCCGTTCACTGTGGGCGCGCTTGGATGCGCGGCGCTGCTCGGCCTGGGAAATGGAGCCGTATTCAAGCTGGTGCCGCAGTACTTTCCCGCGGAAACGGGCACGGTGACGGGCCTGGTGGGCGCGATGGGAGGGTTGGGTGGCTTCTTTCCTCCGCTGCTGCTCGGGTTCTTTCGCGACACTACGGGAGCGGTTTGGCCCGGATTTGTTTTGCTGGCAGCAACGGCCCTGGTGCTCTGGCGAGTGAACGCGAAAGTATTCGTTGCAGTAGAGGAAGAGAGAGAGAGGGTAGAGAGCCGGGGGCGCCAGCAGCTACGCGCCGGGGCCTGGGCAACGATGTGGGCAGGAATGCTGATTGCATCGATCGTGGTGGGTTCCCGGAACCTGCAGAACTTCGACCCTGCACTGGTGATCTACACTTTCGCCGTGGTATTCGCTGTCTGGGGAGTGGTCTATCATTACACCGTTTGGATCGATAAGCCGCCGACGCGTGTTTATTGGGACCGGGGATGGCAGATCGTTCGCCAGCAGGGGCTTTTGTGGAGCCTGCCGAGACTTGCTGCTCTGACCGGCCGCAATCTGGTGGCCCAGACTTTCATCCGGAAACGGAGCGCGCTGCGATGGTGGATGCATCAGAGCATTTTCTGGGGATGCGTGCTGGCGATGGCGATCACATTTCCGCTGGTGTTCGGCTGGATCTCGTTCAAGAGCCGGCCCGATGACCAGATGATGTACGTGACCTATCTGTTCGGTTTCCCCGCGGGTGAGTTTCGGCTCGGCACTCCGCTTGCTGAACTGTTATTCCACGGCCTGGATGTTGCAGCCGTGCTGGTGCTCGCCGGTATCGGACTATCTCTATGGCGGCGGATGCGCGACAAGGGCGCACTCACGGTGCAAAGCTTCGCGATGGACTTCTTCCCGCTGTTCCTGCTCTTCGCGATTTCGGTGACCGGTCTGGCGCTGACTGTTTCGCAGATGTGGTTGCGCGGCCGGGCGTACAGCTTCATCGCAATCCTGCATGCGATCACCGTGATTGCGGGCCTGCTTTACATGCCGTTCGGGAAGTTCTTTCACATTTTTCAACGGCCCGCCCAATTGGGCGTGAAGCTTTACCACGAGGTGGGCGCCATGAGTGAAGCCGCCGCATGCGCCAGGTGCGGCCAGAAGTTCGCCTCACGGATGCATCTGGACGATTTGACGAAGAAGGTGCTGCCGCAGATGGGGTTCCATTACCAGATGAGCGACGGCGGGTATTGGCAGGATCTGTGTCCAGCCTGTAAGCGAAAGACGCTATCGACAGCACAACTGAAGATTAAAGAGGAAGCGCATGGCTAAGCCGCCTGAACCGCTCACAGACTTGAACCGCGAATTCGGGCCGCACCCGAGCTATACGCCGGCGGGAGGATGGCAGGAGGAATCGCGCCATGCTCCGGATCGCCTGGTACAGACGCATTGCTGCTTTTGCGGGCAGCAGTGCGGGATCAAGCTGAAGGTTCGCAACAATACTTTGACGGGCTTCGAGCCTTGGCAGGAGTTTCCTTTCAACCGCGGGATGCTGTGCCCGAAGGGCGTGAAGCGATACATGCAGTCAGCGCATCCGGACCGGCTGCTGGAACCAGTGATGCGCACCGAAAGCGGCTTTCGCAAGGCTGAATGGGGGGAAGTGCTGGACTTCACGGCGCGCCGCCTGAGAGAAATCCAGGAGAAGTACGGGAAGGATTCGGTCGCTGTTTTTGGCGGCGCATCGCTGATTACGGAGAAGTCGTATTTGCTGGGCAAGTTCGCGCGAGTGGGGCTGGGGACGAAACAGATCGATTACAACGGGCGGCTCTGCATGGTTTCGGCCGGAACGGCTTATAAGCTGGCGTTCGATGTCGACCGCAGCCTGATTCAGTGGAGTGAAATCCCGAAGGCCGACGTTCTGATGGTGATTGGCGCGAATATCGGCGATTGCGCGCCGATCACTACAGACTACATCTGGCGATGCCGAGACCGCGGCGGCAAATTGATCGTAGTGGATCCGCGTATGACGCCGATCTCCCGCAACGCGGATCTGTATCTGCCGGTGCGCCCGGGGACGGACCTGGCGCTGCTGATGGGCATCCTGCATGTGATCGTGCGCGATGGCCTGGAGGACAAGCAATTCATCGCGCAGCACACGACAGGGTGGGACGCAGTTGCCGAGGGCGTGAAACCCTACGATCTGCAAAAGGTAGCGGAGATGACGGGCGTGCCGCCGCAGTCCGTGGAGAAAGCCGCACACTGGTTCGCAAAGGCAGACAAGGCCATCGCGATGCACGCGCGCGGCCTGGAGCACCATTCCAAAGGCGTGGAGAACTGTCTTGCGGTGATCAATATCGCCCTGGCCACGGGCCATGTGGGGCGTGAAGGTTGCGGAGCCACGATGATCACGGGGCAGGGCAACGGGCAGGGCGGCCGCGAACACGGTCAAAAGTGCGATCAGTTGCCGGGACAGCGATCGATCAACGATCCAGCGGCGCGCGAGCATGTCGCGAAGGTGTGGGGTATCCGGCCCGAGGATATCCCGGGCCCAGGCGTCTCCGCGCAAGAGATCATGAATTTGATTCACGACGGCGAGATCAAAGCACTGGTCAACATCTGTTTCAATCCGGCGGTCTCGTTGCCGAATGCAGGTTTCACGAGGGAAGCGCTCTCGAAACTGGAGTTTCTTGGAGTGATCGACTTCTTTCTATCCGAGACCGCGCAGTATGCCGATGTCGTGCTCGCCGGAAGCCTGCAGGAAGAGGAAGAAGGCGTGACGTGCAGCGCGGAAGGGCGCGTGCTGCATATCCAAAAGGCCACGAATCCGCCTGGCAATGCAAAGACGGACACCTGGATCATCTGCGAGATCGCGAAGCGGCTCGGGAAAGAGCAGTATTTTCCTTATGTGTCGACGCGCGAGATCTTCGATGAACTGCGCGAGGCGTCGCGCGGCGGGCATGCGGACTATTACGGCATCACTTACGAGAAGATTGACGAGCAGATGGGCGTGTTCTGGCCGTGTCCGACGCCAGATCACCCGGGCACGCCAAACCTGATCAACGGCGGCATCTCTTACTTCCCGGACGGCAAGTGCCGGTTTCACGTGACCGACTGGAGAGCGAGCGGCGATCCTGTGGATGCCGACTTCCCGGTGTACCTTACTACGGGACGCGTGGTAAGCCAATACCTGTCGGGCACCCAGACGCGCCGGATCGGCGGGCTGGTGGATATTTATCCGCAACCATTGGTCGAGATTCATCCGCGGCTGGCGGAGAAGTACGGCATCCAGACCAACGACTGGGTGACAGTGAAGACGCGACGCGACGAGATTACGCTGCAAGCCAACGTAGTGAAAACCATTCGCCCGGATACGGTGTTCATTCCGTACCACTGGCCGAACGAGCGCAGCGCCAACCGGCTTACCCACCGCACGCTGGATCCGCGCAGCAAGATTCCCGAGTTCAAGGTGTCCGCCTGCCAGTTGCGCAGATCGACGGCGCCGGAATGGGCTGGACGGACCGAAGTGGAGGAGGCCAAGCGAGGTACGGCTACTACGTCGAGGGCGCCCGGAATGCCGGATCCATTGGTCAATATCGGGCAACCGCGAAACGGGAGCAAGCCGTAATGTTCGGATATGAGTTCTATGTGGACCCGTCGCGCTGCATCGGCTGCCAGTCTTGCCTAAAGGCCTGCGAGGAGTGCGAGACGCACAGGGGCGTGTCGATGATCAACTTCGATTTTCTGGACCGGCCCGATGTGATTGCGACCGCCGCTTACGTTTGCTGGCACTGCGAAGATCCGACGTGTGCGCAGGTCTGTCCGGCGGACGCGATCAAGGTGGACGAGGACGGAGTTGTGCAATCGGCGCTGAAACCCCGGTGCATCGGGTGTGCGAACTGCGTGCTTGCCTGCCCGTTCGGCATTCCAAAGCTAGTGCCCGAATACGAGCAAATGATGAAGTGCGATATGTGCTATGACCGGACCTCGATCGGCAAGAAACCGATGTGTGCGACGGTGTGTCCGAGCCAGGCGCTGGCCTACGTGAAGCCCGAGGAGATTGCGGCGATGCGGCGGGAGAAGCCGGTGAATACGTTTTATTTCGGCGAACAGAAGATCGTTACGAAGGTCTACATGATGGCGCCATCCGAGCGTGATTTTGTTTCAGTGGACGTGGCGGACTACACGTGGGAACAGGAGGACGCATATGTCATCTAAGCCGGTGCCGCCGCCGTTATGGCGCGAAGAGTTCTCCGTCTTCCAGAACGACGAGCGCTACGTCGGACGGCGGCAGTTGACGAAATTCCTGACGCTGACCAGCCTGGCGATGTTTGTGGGAAACATTTGGATTCTCATACGTTCGTGGCTGCAGGGTAAGCCCTCAGCGCCTCCAGTGGTGAGCGTGGCGCGCGTTGGCGAGATTCCCGTGGGCGGCGTGAAGCTGTTCCAGTATCCGCAGCGGGGCGAGCAGTGCATCCTGGTGCGAGTCGACCAGGATGCTTATGCCGCTTACAGCCAGAAATGCACGCACTTGTCGTGCGCGGTCTATTATTCACCGCAATCGCGCGATCTAGTGTGCCCTTGTCACGAAGGCCATTTCTCTGTTCGGGACGGCAGCGTACTGCAGGGTCCGCCGACCCGGGCACTGCCGGCGGTTAAGCTGGAGCGGCGCGGCGAGGAATTGGTAGCCATTGGAATGACCACGGAAGGGGCGGATTGATGCGCGCCTCCCAGTTCTCAAAACAGAGACGCGGGTTGACGGCCATTGATGGCGCGATGGCCCTCATCGTAATTTTGCTCATGGTGCAGATCTGGTTGCTCTCCGCAACTTTGGATGCGTATTTATCGGGGCACCGGGATGCGGCGCTGCCGGGAGCCATCGTTTCCGGAGTCCTCTTCGCCGCGTGCGCGGGCCTCTACCTTTTCGTAGATCGCATCGAATCGAGTGCGAAGAATGGAGAGGCCCAGGAGTAGCGGTCCGTGCTAAATCGTTAATACGCCAGCAAGCGTTCCACGGCCCGGCGGAGATCCTCCACCGCAGGCAAAACCGCCGCTTCCAGATTGGGCGCATTCGGAACAAACGTGTCTTTTGCCGCAACCCGGAGTACCGGCGCGTCCAGAGCGTCGATCGCGTTTTCAGAGACGCGCGCGACGATCTCCGCGCCGAATCCCATCGTCAGGTTATCCTCATGCAGCACGATCAGCCGGCTGGTCTTGCGGACACTCCGATAGATGAGTTCTTCATCGAGCGGAACCAGCGTACGCAGGTCCAGGATCTCGAGCGAGCGACCTTCGGCATTCATCTGGCGGGCGAGTTCGATCGCATGATACACCGTGGCGCCCCAGGTCACGATGGTGACATCGGAACCTTCCCGCACCACACGGCCGTGCCCGAAAGGAAGGATGTAGTCTGCCGAAGGCTCTAGCGACCGGGCCTGGGCTTTTCTGTATAGCGCCTTGTGTTCGAGAAAGACTACCGGATCCTGGCAACGAGCAGCAGCTTTGATTAGGCCCTTTGCATCTTCGGCGTTGCTCGGGAAGACGACATGCCAACCCGGGATATGAGCAAAGAACGATTCCACGCAGGCCGAATGCCATGGGCCACCCTTGATGTATCCGCCGACGGCAACGCGCAGGACAACGGGGCATTGCCATTCTCCCTGGCTGCGCCAGCGCACGGTGGGGATCTCATCGCGAAGTTGCATTGCTGCGGGCCAGAGATAGTCGCCGAACTGAATTTCGATGATGGGCTTATATCCGCCGATGGCCATTCCCGCGGCAACGCCGGCGATGCTTGCCTCGGCTAGCGGCGCATTGAACACGCGTTCGGGGAAAGCAGCGCTCAGACCGCGAGTCACGCCGAAGACGCCGCCCTTCGGATCGGCGATGTCCTCGCCCCACAGCACCGTTTTCGGATTCCGTTGCAATTCTTCGCGGAGACCATGATTGATCGCATCGATCATGGCCACGGGTTCGTTTGAGATATAGGCCGGAGTGGTGGGAGCGCTGAGCACAACGGGGTCCTCGGCGTAAATGTGGGCCATGAGGTTGGACGTTGACGGGACGGGTTGGGAGTCGGCTTCCTCGGCGGCCTGGTCCACCGCAGCTTTGATCTCGGAGCGCAGGGCGCCTACCTGATCCGGCGTGAGAATACCGTGGGCAAGGACGTACCGTTCTGTTCGAAGAATCGGGTCGCGCCCGTTCACGGCCTGAAGGTCGGATTCGTCGCGATATTTCCGGTGATCATCGGAAGAGGAGTGCGGGTCGATGCGCACGACGCTGGCTTCGATGAGAGCTGGTCCTTCCCCGGCCCGGATGGATCGGACGACCTGCGGGACTGTCTCGTAGATGGAGTCGAACGAAGTGCCGTCGATCTGGTAGGCGGGCATGCCGAATCCGGCAGCGATGCGATGGATGTCACCCGCCGTCTGATGATGCTGGCGTGTGCTGATCGCGAGTCCATTATTCTGCACCAGGAACAACACCGGCAGCTTTTCGCGATGAGCCCAATTCAGGGCCTCAAAGAACTCACCTTCACTGGTAGCACCATCCCCTGACGAGACGTGAACGATTTCGTCGCCGCCGCCGGCGCGGATCGCTCGCGCCATGCCAACCGCGTTCAGGTACTGAGTTCCCGTGACGGCGGTCTGGGAAACGAGGTGCAACCGGCGTGACGACCAATGCTCGGGCATGTTACGGCCGTTGGAGTTTGGGTCACCTTCACGGCTCAGCATGCCGAGAAAGATATCTCTGAGTGGAACCCCGAGCCCGACAGCAATCGCCTTGGAGCGATAGTACGTAAAGAACCAGTCGTGACCCGGCCTCAGCAGCATGGTCATGCCGACCTGTAACTTCTCATGGCCACGCGTCGACGCATGGAATGAGCACTTACCCTGTTTCACCAGGGTCTTCATGCGTTCTTCGATGTAAAAGACCGTCAGGAGCTTACGGTAAAGGTCGAGGGTCAGCGCACGCGGAACGGATAACTGCTCCCCGGTCTCGATGGAATGGATTGCGGTTGCCATGATGTCTCTCAACTTCAGAGTATGCAGGCGGGGCGAAATCCGCGGTGATTAAAGTCACAGACGCGGCAGGCTTATTTGCAACACACTGTGTACGAGGACGCAAACTACCATGCAAATTGCTGAGAAGGTTACAGTGGCGGAGATCGCGGCGAACTCGCTGGCCGCCGTAAGGGTGTTTGAGAAATACGGAATCGATTACTGTTGCGGCGGCAAACGCCCGCTTGCGGATGTGTGCAGGGAGAAGGGCCAGGATGCGCAAGCGATACAGCGCGACCTAGACGCAGCGCTCGCCGGGACCGAGGCATCCATACGGGACTGGAACACGGCTCCGTTGGCTGAACTGGTGGAGCACATCGTTACGACGCATCATGAATATCTTCGCCGCGAACTTCCGGCGATCGAAACACGGCTGGAAAAGGTCTACCGGGTCTACAACCAGCGCTATGGACCGACACTGACCGGACTGCCTGAGGTGTACGCCGGACTGCGAGCCGAACTTGAGTTGCACATACGGAAAGAGGAGATGATTCTTTTCCCGGCGATCGTGGCCAGCGAAGCGGCGGTTCATGCGGGGAGGCCTTTGCCCAGAACGCCATTCGGTAAAGTCTCGAATCCGATTCACATGATGGAGGCGGAGCATGAGAGCGCGGGGGAAGCGCTTGGGAAAATTCGCGAGATCACGCGCGATTTCGAACTGCCGGAATACGCCTGCGTGACTTACCGGGCGTTGATGAGCGGTCTGGATGAACTCGAGCGGGATTTGCACATGCATATCCACCTTGAGAACAACATTCTGTTTCCGCGAGCAGAGCAACTGGAAGCAGCACGCGGTTGACGAGGGCGTCCCGGCCTTACTGAGGGCGAGGAATGTGCAGCCTGGCCAGATCGATGGCCCGCCGTAACTCGCCCAACAGCGGAACAAAGGGGCCTCCGTCCGGCATTTTCAGCCGATGCAGGATTTGTTGAATATCGAGGAAGACGTTATCCGCGTCCCGCAAGATCCGATCGGCCTGGGCGTAGTTGCCAAAGATCGCTTCCGCTTCGGCCATGTCTACAAGACTGAAGCCAATCTCGAAATCCGCTTCGGCGAACCGCACGCGCATGCGGTTGCACATAGGGGTCTCGTGACAATGAGGCATACGCACTCCCCCTGTTGGCCCGGCGCCCAAACCAAGATACATCAGGCGTAAGGGGCAGGCAACCCGAGAGAAACCCGGTGAAGCCGCATTTCCTGCTGTTGATGCGTCAGGATGCGCAGATCACTCCGCGGCTTCGCAGTGCACAGTAATACGAAATCGGCGTCCTCGTCCTCCTGGAAGTAGGAGTCGGCGTCGCTCTGGTCAACGGCTCCCTGCAGGAGTTCGCCCGCGCAAGTTAGACACCGGCCCTGATGGCAAATTGCGGGCAATTGGATGCCGGCGCGGGCCGCGGCATTCCAGATATGCTCGTTCTCATCACACTCCAGAGAACGAGGCCCTTCAGGGGTTTCGAGAACAACCCGGAAGCTCCGCCGCGTTGTCATGAGTCCAGCCGTAAGGGCTGCTGTTTTCGACTAATCTTAAGGATTATAGAAGCCTCTGTTCTTACTGTACGGCGCCTCTCCCGGCTCACCACGGCGGAAATGCCCGGACGGAATCGACTTTCCATCCCGCTCATGCGCCAGCAGTTCGATGAACCACGCTTCGTGCTCGATCTCCTCGTTCAGAATCCGGGATGCAAGGTCATAGGTGCGCGGGTCTTTGCCAAAAGTCATGTCACAGACAGCGCTCCAACTACGAATCGCGCAGCGCTCGGATTCGAGCAGGAGTGTCAATATGTTCACAGCCGTCGGCGGATCGGGCAGTTTCGCCGCCTTACATCCAGCCTGGTCATGAAACTCTTTCAGATCGTTGGGAAGATGTCCGCCGAGTTCGTAGATGCGCGGCACAATCAGTTCCCAATGTGCTCTGTCTTCCAGTCTCGCGTCCTCGCAGATCTCCTTATAGTCTTCATGTCCGGCGAGGTTCATGCGAAGGATCGTGTAGTAGTAATAAGTGCTGGCGAATTCCGCGCCGGCATTTGCCACCAGCATCTTAATGAGTTTGTCGACATCGACTCCGCGAGCGCGGATAACTTCCACGCCCACGCGATTGTTCACATCTCCAGGTTTTACAGTGTCGTCGGCCATCCAAATCTCCTATCTGCTGTCAAACTAAAGGGAGAGCAGGCCAGATGTCCAATATATAGTTTCTATTCTCTTCATAGGCTGAGCGGCTGGATTGAAAAGGACGTGACGCTATGGAAATTCACCAGCTTCGATACTTTTGCGCAGTGGCGCGAAAAGGGACGTTCACCCGTGCCGCGGAAGTGGAACATGTTGCGCAGCCTTCGTTGTCGCAACAGATCATGAAGCTTGAAACAGAACTGGGTGCGCGTTTGTTCGACCGGCTCCCGAGATGTGCCAAGCTGACCGTGTTTGGAAGTGCATTTCTACCGAAAGCGGAACGGATCCTGCGGGAATTGGGCGAGGCTAAGACGGAAGTCCTGGAGATGGCAGGACAGGAAAAGGGAGACGTTGTGTTGGGCGTGATTCCGACGGTGGCCCCCTATCTGCTCCCGCGTCTTTTAGACGGTTTCGCGGAGCAGCATCCCTCCGTGACAATCCGGGTGGTTGAACACACAACAACCGCGCTCCTGGATAGCCTCCATCAAGGCGGCATCGACATGGCAATACTCGCGCTTCCTATCGCAGGCGAGGAACTGTTGTGCCTCAAACTTTTCGAGGAGCCGATGTTCGCAGTGCTGCCGGAAAAGCATGCGCGAGCGAATCAGAAAACGATCAGACTGTCGGATTTGAAGAGCGAACCTTTCCTGTTATTAAAGGAAGGCCATTGTTTCCGGGACAGTACGATAGCGGCATGCCGCGAGGCCCGCTTCCGGCCGAAGGTCATATTCGAGAGCGGTCAGTTCGCTACGATTCTGGCGATGGTCTCGGCCGGAATGGGGGTGTCCGCTGTACCCGCAATGGCGGTCCAAGCGGTGCCGGGGTGCCGTTTCGTCCGGATCGCCGGCACACGCAACCTCCGGAAGATCGGCATCATTACTCTCCGGCAACACTACCAAACGAGGGCACAAGGAGTCCTCTTGAATCACGTGAGGGAAACGGCTCTAGGTCTTTTTCCAAGATCGCTTACGGTGGGAGTGTGAACGGGCAGTTTGAGATTCTCGAGCATACGGCCGATATCGGGGTGAGGGCGTTCGGGCGCACACTCGAGGAACTATTCGGGAATGCGGCTCTTGGGGTGGAGTCGATCGCTCTGGATGTTACAGGGGTGCAGCCGAAAGAAGAATACCGGTTGAGCGCAAGCGGGGAAGATATCGAGGCGCTGCTGGTGAACTGGCTGAACGAAATCATCTTCTATCTCGATGCCCGGCATGTTGCCGTATCGCGGTTTCACTTCGACAACTGCTCTGAAACAGAAGTGGCCGCGATTGGATGGGGAGAGGTGCGGGACCCGAAGCGGCATCCGCCCCGGTTAGTGGTGAAAGCCGCCACCTATCATCAACTCAAGATTGCGCGGCAAAACGGAAACTACGTGGCCGAAGTCTACCTGGATATATGACCTTTTCACTGGAGCATCTCGACGCCTACCGGCATCGCATCGCGCGCGATCCGGAGCGCGGCATGCGGACCGATGTGATCGTATATGCGAGCGCTAAACTGCTAAGCCAAATCGAGAAAGACCTATCGCTGCAGCAGGCGGTGAATGTCGCGGCTCTGCCGGGCATCGTCGGGCCAAGTCTGGCGATGCCTGATATCCACCAGGGCTATGGATTTCCAATCGGTGGCGTGGCGGCAATGGGTATGAAAGACGGCGTCGTTTCTCCGGGCGGGGTCGGGTTTGACATCAATTGCGGAGTACGGCTGGCTACAGCTTCGCTGACGCGCGACGACGTTGCCCCCAAAATACGGGAACTGGTGAACCAGATCTTTCGCGATGTGCCATGCGGCACAGGAGGGACCGGACGCGTAAAGTTGAATGACAAGCAACTCCAAGGCATTTTGGAAAAGGGCGCGCGCTGGATGGTGGAGAACGGATACGGCGAAGACCGCGACCTCGAGCACTCGGAAGAGCATGGCGAACTGACCAGCGCTGATCCGCAGAGAGTCTCTGCGCGTGCGAAGGAGCGCGGGCAGCCGCAGTTGGCGACGATCGGGAGCGGAAACCACTTCGTGGAGATCCAATACGTAGAGAAGATTCATGATGCGGATGCGGCTCGCGATATGAATCTCAAAGAAGGTCAGGTGGCCGTCATGGTGCACTGTGGATCGCGTGGGCTTGGGCACCAGGTGTGTACGGATTATCTGGCGCAGATGGGCGCGGCAATGAAGAAGTACGGCATCACGGTGCCGGACCGGCAACTTGCGTGCGTGCCGATTGCGTCGCCCGAAGGACAAAGCTACCTGGGGGCGATGAACGCGGCGGCGAATTTTGCCTGGGCGAACCGGCAGGGCATTCTGCATTTTCTGCGTGCTGCGTTCCGGACAGTGTTCGGGCGACCGGCCAGGCTCGACCTGCTGTATGATGTCTGCCACAACATTGCCAAGCGCGAGAAGCACAAGTTAGGCGATGTGCTGGTGCACCGGAAGGGTGCGACGAGAGCGTTTCCCGGGCAGCCGGTGATCATTCCGGGCAGCATGGGAACGGGGTCCTGGGTGCTGGTTGGCGCGCCGAGGGCGATGGATGAAACCTTCGGGAGCGTCTGTCACGGCGCGGGCCGGCTGCTAAGCCGCGCGGCTGCGCGCAAAGGAAGGGATGTTCGCGAAGAGCAGCGGAAGCTCGAGAGCGCCGGAGTAATTGTACGCAGCGAGAGCCGCGATGGCGTTCTGGAAGAGATTCCGGAGGCGTATAAGGATGTGGATGAAGTGATCGAAGTAGTGCACCAGGCTGGTCTGGCACGGAAGGTGGCGCGGCTGCGGCCCATGGGCGTCATTAAAGGCTAGGGCGAGCGTAAACTGGAAACACTGTCATGAACGTATCCCGCCGATCGCTTCTCGCGGGCGCACTGCTGAGCGCCGCGCCTTCGCAAGCTCAATCCACTTTGGAACAACGGCTGGCACCGCCGGGAAAGCGAGTGGATGCAGTCGTCGATTCCGATACTTACAACGAGATCGACGATCAGTTCGCGGTCGCGTATGCGCTGCGGTCGCCGGCACAGCTAAATGTGGAGGCCATCTATGCGGCGCCGTTTCACAATGAGCGGTCGGAATCGGCCGGGGATGGCATGCAAAAGAGCTATGAAGAAATTTTGCGGATTCTGGGGCGGCTGGATGTAAAGGCTGAGAAGTTTGCATTTCCAGGGTCGAAGATGTTTCTGCCTAAGGCGGACAAGCCCGTGGACAGTCCCGCTGCTCGGGACCTGGTGGAAAAAGCGATGAAGCCGCGCAGTGCTCCTCTTTATGTGGTGACGATCGGAGCGCCCACGAATGTATCTTCGGCAATTCTAATGGAGCCGAAAATCAAGGAGCGGATCGTGGTTGTGTGGCTCGGGGGCCAGCCGTATGATTGGCCCACGGCGAAAGAGTTCAATCTGCGGCAGGACCTGCACGCTTCGCGTGTGTTGTACGACTCGGGGGTGGCGCTAGTGAATATTCCGACAAAAAACGTTTCGGAACACCTGCGCACAACGGTGCCGGAGATTGACCGGTTCCTGAAGGGCAAGTCGTCGATTGCCAACTATCTGGCGGGAGAATTCGACGCCTATGCCAAGTGGAAATCACCGGATGCGAACTTTGCATGGTCGAAGGTGATCTGGGACATCTCCGCGGTGGCCTGGCTGGTGGAGCCGAAGTGGATTCCGTCCAAGGTTGTGCCGAGCCCGGTGCTGACCGATCACGTCCGGTACGAACAGCGCCCAGGGCGGCACCCGGTCCGTGTCGCGATTGACGCCAATCGGGATCAGGTTTTCAACGATCTGTTCCGGAAGCTAGCGGGGCGAGGCTAAGCGCGTACCGTCTGCCAGTCAAGCACGACCTTCCCGCACTCGCCCGACTTCATTGCAGCAAAGCCTTTTTCGAACTCATCCCACTGGTAGCGGTGTGTAATGACGGGACTGATGTCGAGCCCGCATTCGAGCATGACGCTCATCTTGTACCAGGTCTCGTACATCTCGCGGCCGTAAATACCCTTGATGGTGAGCATGTTGAATACTACCTTCTTCCAGTCGATGGACATTGGCCTGGACGGGATGCCGAGCATGGCGATCCTGGCGCCATGGCACATGTTGTCGATCATGTCGCGGAAGGCCGATTCGTTCCCGGACATTTCGAGCCCAACGTCGAAACCTTCGGTCATGCCGAGTTCTTTCTGCACGTCCTGAAGGTTTTGCCGGGTGGGATCGACTGCGCGCGTGACGCCAATTTTGCGGGCCAGTTCCAGACGGAACGGGTTTAAATCCGTGATGACGGTGAAGCGCGCCCCGGCATGTTTGGCGACCAGCGCCGCCATGAGGCCAATAGGACCAGCTCCCGTAATGAGTACGTCTTCGCCCAGCACCGGGAACGAGAGCGCGGTGTGAACGGCGTTGCCGAACGGATCGAAAATAGCGGCCGTGTCGAGATCGACGTTGGCGTGGTGGCGCCAGATGTTCGACATGGGGAGGACGACGTACTCGGCGAACGCGCCATTGCGGTTTACGCCGACACCCATCGTGTGCGCGCAGAGATGGCGGCGGCCGGCGAGGCAGTTGCGGCAACGTCCGCAGACGACGTGGCCTTCGCCGCTGACAATCTCGCCCGGGCCGAAGTCGTTTACGTTGGAGCCAACCGAGACGATTGAGCCGACGAACTCATGACCGATAACAAGGCCTTGCGGGATGGTGGCTTGCGCCCATTCATCCCAGTCGTAGATATGCACATCGGTGCCGCAGATGCCGGTCTTCAGCACGCGAATCAGAACGTCGTTGATACCGGGCTCGGGCATCGGCACGTCTTGCAGCCAGAGCCCCTTTTCGGGGCGGCTCTTCACAAGTGCTTTCATGAGTACTTCTATTGTTGCGCGAGCTTGGCGCGAAACCCGCTTACGCGGCCACTTTGGGCGATAGCGCACATCTGCGCCGTATCCCACAGCCGGCCTTTTCTCTAAGTTTTTGATTTTCCTTGCGAGTGGGTATGGTCACCCAGTTGCAGCCGCTTCTCCCAGCAGTGAATTTTCCCGAAAACCCCCAAGCAACCAAGGCAAACCTGTGACCTTTGTCTACATTCTGATGTGGAGCTGTATGGTGTTGGCCGGTGCCTCAGCAATCTTCGCCCTTCTGTGGGCAATCAAGACCGGCCAGATGAGCAACTTGAACCGCGGCGCCGCGAGCATCTTCGATGACGAAGAGCCGGTCGGCATGGTAACGGATTCCTTCCCTGGAGCGAGGCGATGACAGCGATTCAAACCGAGCAACTTTCCCGCGTGCAGATCGACAGATCATGCCGGCAAACAGTGGTCTGGTATTACGCGAGTGCTGTCTTCTGGCTTCTGATGGGAAGCCTGTTCGCGATGCTGGCCTCCATCAAAATGCACAACCCGGAGTTCCTGAGCGACGCGCAGTGGCTCACCTTCGGGCGCGTGCGTCCCGTGCATCTGAACATCGTCGGGTACGGCTGGGCGTCGATGGCGGCGGTCGGTACACTGCTCTGGTTGCAGGCGCGGCTGTGCAAGGTACGGCTGCCCTACCGGCGGCTGCTGCCGATCACGTGCGTGGTGTGGAATATTACCGTCACGGCCGGTGTGATTGCGATTCTGGCGGGCTACAACTCGTCGATCGAATGGCTGGAGTTTCCGCCGCAAGCGCTGGGCAGCTTCGCGTTTATCTTCCTGATCCTTCTGGCGACGTCGTTCAAAATGTTCAAGGAGCGGAAGGTTGAGCACACCTACGTTTCGCAGTGGTACCTGTTCGCGGCTGTTATCTGGTTCCCGATTCTGTATGCGACCGCGGTGCTGGCCATGCAGTTCGATTTCGTGACCGGCGCTTCGAAGGCAACCATCAATTGGTGGTTCGGGCACAACACGCTGGGCCTTTGGGTGACACCGGTTGCGATTGCGACCAGTTACTACATGATTCCCAAGGTCATTGGCAAGCCGATCCACAGCTATCACATTTCGTTATTAGGCTTCTGGTCCCTTGCGCTGTTCTATAACTGGGCGGGCACGCATCACCTTGTGGGTGGGCCACTACCGGCTTGGATCATCACGGTCGGCATCGTCGGTTCGATGATGATGCTGATTCCGGTGACGACGCTCGCCATCAACCATCACCTCACGATGATCGGGAGCTTCCAGCTGCTAAAGACCAGCCCGACGCTGCGCTTCGTGGTGTTCGGCTCAATGATGTACACGGTCGCGAGCGCGCAGGGTTCGTTCGAAGCGCTGCGGGAGGTCAGCAAGGTTGCGCACTTCACGCACTACACGGTGGGCCACGCGCACCTCGGGCTTTATGCCTTCTTTTCCATGATCATGTTCGGCGCGTATTACTACATTCTGCCCCGGTTGACGCGCAATGAGTGGAGTTCGGCAAAGCTGATCCGGATGCACTTCTGGGGCTCCGCGGTGGGCGTAGTGATCTACTTCGTGGCGCTGTCGTGGGCAGGCTGGTACCAAGGTCTGATGATGAACACCGCGAATATCCCGTTCCTGAAAATCGTGGAGTTTACGAAGCCGTACCTGGTACTCCGCAGTGTGGGCGGATTCATGATGACGGCGGCGCATGTCTCGTTCGCCGTGCTGGTGTGGCGGATTATCCGGCAGAAGTCCGAAGTGGAGATATACCAAGGCCCGACGCTGTTCACTACGGAGCACGAGCCGGTTGCGGAGGTGAGTGCACAATGAACAAGCGCTGGGTTTTCACACTAGGCGTACTAGCCTGCATTCTCGCGTCGACTCTGGGTTTAGTGGTTGTGCCGAACTGGCGTTGGCGAGACCTGAAGCCATATGCGGACGACCTGGGCAACCAGCATCCGTACGAACCTTACGGCGGGCAGGTGCAGGGCAAGCAGGTTTATGCGGACCTCGGCTGTATCTATTGCCACAGCCAGCAGGTCCGCGCGGCGAATTTCGGCGCCGACATTGATCGTGGATGGGGGACGCGGCGCAGCGTGGCGCGCGACTACATCTATGACAATCCGCCGTACATGGGAACGATGCGGACGGGTCCGGACCTCCACAATATAGGCGCCCGGCAGCCCAGCCATGACTGGCACGTGCTGCATCTGTACAATCCGCAGATCACGTCCCCAGGGTCGATCATGCCGCCGCACCGTTTCCTGTTTACAACCGGAGAAGTGAACGGGCCGCTGCCGAAGAAAGCCGTGCTGCTGCCGGCGAAGTGGGCTTCGAAGCCAACTTATTTGCTTCCGACGGAACGGGCGGAACTGCTGATCGAGTATCTGAAGGGTCTGGACCACACCTATGAACTTCCGGAGGCGAAATAGCGATGTCGATGCATGATCCGCGAGAGCGCGAAGAGCGCGCACAACCGGACGTTCTCCCACTGCACGCGGCGCAAATGCGTGAATTGGAGGATCCGCGCGACGGATTCGCGCCCACGCCTGTTTGGCTGTTGTTTCTCTGCTTCGGACTGGTCGCGTGGGGCGGCGGATACATCGCTCTGCATAGCGGAGGGTGGCAGACTGACGTTTATGACGACGATCCCATGGCTCTGGCGAAGCCCGCTGGGAAAGCCGTTCCGATAGACCCGATGGTGCTGGGCGCACGCACGTTCAACAACTGCACGCAGTGCCATCAGGCGGATGCAAGAGGCGTGCCGGGCACGTATCCTCCCCTGGCCGGTTCAGAGTGGGTGCGCGGACGTAAAGAAGTGCTTGTCCGGATTCTTCTCAATGGAGCGGAAGGAAACCTGACCGTGCAGGGCGCCACCTACAACGGGCAAATGCCCTCCTGGGCCCGGCTGAGTGACGAACAGATCGCCGCAGTGGCAACGTACATTCGGAATTCGTTCGGCAACAAGGAATCTGCCGTCGATCCGGCTCTTGTGACCGAAATCCGCAAGGAGGTTGCCTCGCGCACGGCCTCATGGCACGAAGCGGAGTTGCGCGAAGTGCCGGAATCCGGAAAGTAGTATGTCTCCCGGTGTTCCCACCTTTGCCTGCGTGTGCGACGCCCAGCCTGCTGGAGGGACGTGGTGGCGAATTCTCACCGGTGCGTTCCTTGCAGTGAATGCCATGACGTTCACCCTGGCGGTGAACACTTCGGAATGCACTGCGAGTGAACGCGCCGCTCTGCAGTTCGGCACGCTGGCCGCTGCGTTGGTCACGACCGTATTGCTGGGGTGGCCGCTCGCGGTTTCGTCCTGGAATGCTCTCGCCCGCAAACAGGTTACGGTCGAAGCTCTATTCGTGCTCAGCTATCTCGGCTCGGTATTTGCTTCCGCGGTTTCGATGCTGACGGGCCAGGGACCGGTGTACTGGGAGGTAGCGGGCATCACGTTGGTGGTATACGCGGTGGGCAGGGAAGTGGGACGGTACAGCCAGGAGCGCGTTCTACAGTCCCTCGCCTCGTGGGATCCGCAGACGAGCCGGTGCGAGCGCGTTCGCGAGGACGGCAGGACAGAGTGGATGATGGTGTCCGCCGTGCAGAGAGATGAAGTAGTGCGAGTGCATCCCGGCAATGCGATTCCGGTCGATGGCGTGGTCACGAGCGGGCAGGCGTTTGTGCGGGAAGCGGATCTGACCGGGGAGTCCTTTGCCTCCGGCAAGAGAGAAGGCGATCGCGTGTTCGCGGGGACGATGGTGGTGGATGCCACGCTCGAAGTTCGCGCAATCGTGGCGGGCTCGGACCGGCAGCTCGACCGGATCACGGATGCACTGCAAAGCCTGGCCGCACGCCCCGCTCCGGCGCAGTTGATGGCGGACCGGCTCATGAAGTGGTTCATCCCCGTTCTGATGTTGACTTGCGCCGCCACGGCGATGTTCTGGTACCGGATGAGTGGAACGACGGCCGCTCTGTTCAATTCGATGGCCGTATTGCTGGTGGCGTGCCCTTGTGCGTTGGGGTTTGCGACGCCGGTGAGCGTCTGGTCCGGAATGAGGCGGCTGGCAGCAATGGGGCTGATTGCGAAGAACGGCGAGTCCATCGAGAAGCTGGCCGGCGTGGATACTGTGGTCTTCGACAAGACCGGAACGCTGACCCTGACCGGCGCATACTCGGCGGAGCTCGTGTTGGAACAGAATGCGCAGGCCGACCTGGCCGAGTGGATCGCGGCGGCGGAAGGGGCCTCTCAGCATCCGGTTGCACTGGCGTTGCGAGGGCTCGCACACCCGCGGAATTGCCTGCATGTGAAGAGGCTGCAGGTACTGCCGGGCGTTGGGCTGAGGGCGCTGGTTTCGGACGGCATTGTTACGCATGACCTGACCATCGGTATGGCGGCGGCGCTGTGTCCGGAGCAGGCTCATCCATCGGACGAAGCGCACCGGCTGGCGGTGCTGGTGGACGGAACGCTGAGCGCGATTCTGCGGCTCAAGGAGAAAGTTTCCGAAGGCGTGGAGGAGAGTGTGGCTGGGCTGGAGGTGCGCGGATTGCGATGCGTGCTCATGACTGGCGACGCCGCCGTGCGGGCGGACCGGATCCCGATCCGCGAGCGCTACGCCGGACTGACCCCGGAGGACAAGCTGCGGCTTTGCACAGAGTTTTCCCGGGAGCGGAACGTCGCCTTTGTCGGCGATGGAATCAATGATGCGGCCGCGATGTCAGCAAGCTCGGTCAGCATCGCGATCGAGGGCGGGGCGCCGCTGGCGCAGGACGTGGCCGACGTGGTGTGGACCCGGACGGACCTGGATGCACTGCCGAAGGCAATCGCGGTGTCGCGCGCGACGGTTCGGTACATCCGGGAAACGATTTGGATCGCGGTGGCCTACAACGTGATCGGCGTCGGATTGGCGGCGAGCGGCATGCTGCATCCAGTCGCTGCATCGGTACTGATGACCGTGTCTAGCCTGGTAGTGACGTGGCGTAGCGTGCATCTGCTGGAGTGCGAAGTGGAATGAGAGTCCTAGGTGCGGGCGCGGCGATTGCCGCTGCGGTTCAGGTCCTGGTGCTGAGTTGGCCGAGCGATCAGGGAGCGATGGTCTCCGCCGCGGTATTTGTTGCCTTCTGGCAATTATGGGCTGTGCGGCGCTATCTGAATCAGCATGTGGATATGATTCTTCTGATGGTGGGTTACGGGGGACTTGCCATGCTGCCGTTCGCGCCGGTGTGCCATGGTTCCCTCAGCTCCTTTGGGATAATGAATGCCGCAATGCTGGCGGCCGGCGTGCCAGCGGTGTGGATCGGAGCGCGATGCGTCCGGCAATCGACGAATCCTGTCCGGCTGGTTGTGTTGGATAGCGCGGCGATGGTGGCGGGCATGGCTCTACCGCATTTCGGGGTCCCGGGGCACAACCTGGCCCTGCATCATAGCGCAATGCTCCTGGGGATGCTGACCGGTATGGGGGCCGTCCGATTCGTGGAAAAATGGTGCCTGTCACCATATTTCCTTCGAAATGAAACATCGCATACTCGTAGTTGAGGATGAGGACAAGCTCCGCCGGGTAATCGAGCTCCAACTGGTGTCGGCGGGATTTGAAGTGGAGCAGGCCTCGTCCGCCGAGGGCGCGCTGAAACTCGCCGACCGCGCCGAACTCGTCATTACCGATCTGCGGATGCCGGGCATGGATGGTTTGGAATTGCTTGCCACGATCCGGCGGCAAAATCAGGATCTGCCCGTGATCGTCATGACAGCGTTCGGGACGGTGGAGAACGCGGTTCAGGCAATGAAGGCGGGCGCCGCGGATTTTCTGCTGAAGCCTTTTTCACTCGATCATCTGACCACGGTAGTGAACAAGGCTCTGGAGATGCGGGCGCTGAAGGCGGAAAATGTCGCGCTCAAAGAAGAGCTTGGGCACCGCTATCAGTTCGATAACATCATCGGCCGCAGCCCAGTCATGCAGGAGATCTTTGCGACCATTACGCGCGTGGCCCCGACGCGTGCGACCGTGCTGCTGGCCGGCGAAAGCGGCGTGGGCAAGGATCTGATTGCGCGCGCAATTCATTTTCATTCACCGCGGCGCGACAAGCCTTTCGTCAAGATCAACTGCACTGCACTGCCGGAGAACCTGATGGAAAGCGAGCTGTTCGGTTATGAGAAGGGCGCCTTCACAGGCGCGCTGGCAACCAAACCGGGCAAATTTGAGTACGCAGACACAGGCACCGTTTTTCTGGACGAGATTGGAGATGTGCCGCCTTCCATCCAGGTGAAACTGCTCCGTGTACTGCAGGAACGCGAGATCGAGCGGCTGGGAAGCAACAAGACACGGCATATTGATGTGCGCGTAATTGCAGCTACCAACGTGGATTTGCGGATGGCCCTGGAGAACGGCACATTCCGGGAGGATCTGTACTACCGGCTGAACGTGCTGCCCATGAATATTCCGTCTCTGCGGGAGCGGAAAGAAGACATTCCGTTCCTCGCGCAGCATTTCCTGCAGAAGGTGGCGAAAGATATGGGCACGGCTCCGCGCGAGATCAGTGAAGGCGCGCTGCAGAAACTAATGGCGTACAACTGGCCCGGGAACGTGCGCGAACTCGAGAACGTAATGGAGCGGAGCCTGGTGCTCTCGCCGGGCGGGACTCTGGAAGCCGCGGACGTGAAGATCGACCTGTCCCGCACGCAGAAGACTGCGCAACTCGATCACACGTTTCTGCCCGACGGAGTGAATCTGGATCAATACGAGCAGATGATCATCCGCGAGGCGCTGAAGCGCGCGGATGGGAACAAGAGCCAGGCCGCGAGATTGCTCGGGATTACCAGGAATGCACTGCGATACAGGTTGTCGCAGATGGGGCTCGAGTAGATGCCGCGCCGGCTCACCAGCTTAGCTGAATGAATGACACTGCGTGCCGGGGCAAAGTGAATTCCAAAACGATCTTTCCTTCCTTATTCGGCTGCGAACGCGGCGATTCCAGCAATTGAAGCTGTCCTGCGGCTTCGAGCTTCGCGAACTGCGCGGGCGTAGGCTTCTGAGGAGAGCCCATGGCCTTCCATGCCGTGTAGGAGTTGCTGTGCTCCTGATCGATTCGATAGTGACGTAACCGTACATTCCTAATTGAAGATGGAACGCCGTTGACCGTGAGCTTCACCGGTGCCGCCGGTGCGGGCAGGTCGTCATCGTGGTAATTCCAGGCGAGTATGTTAATTTCACGCGGAGCCGCAGTGGCAAGTGCATTGATGTCAGGTTGCTGGGATACGCCATTCTCCATCATCTTCTCGAGCGGAACGGCTCCGCTCGATTCCACGGATACGCGGTCGCCCCGAAGCATGCCCGCCATGCGGAACAGGTTCATCACCGGCTTATCGACGCCATTCGTGGCGAGATCGCGGAAGCCATCGAACCACGGCTGATCTTCGAATTCAAATGCCCACGTGAGCATGCCTTCGATGTTGGTCTGATTGCGGTCGTTCAGACGGTAGATGTTGTTCAGCATGAGAGCCGTGTATGTGGGGTACATGGTTCCGTTGCGATACGCATTCTGCGGATACACGCGAGCCGAGCACGCCGCGCAGCCTTCCGGATCCGATTCGCTCAGGATGATAGGAAGTTTCTGGAACTGCGGAAAGGAGTGGATGATCTCCATGCCGCGATTGACATCGTTGATGTTCTTGGCAATGCCCATCCGAACATGCCCGTCCACAACCGTGGGGCGGCCCTTTGCGTGATAGCTGATGAAATCCAGCGGCACACCGGTGTTTTGGACATGGCCCAGGAACTTGTTTAAGAAATCGGCTGCTTTGGCGTTGGCTGGTCCGGTTGTGGCAGGTCCGCCCACCCGCGCTTTGGGCAGGACACTCTTGACGGCTTTGACTGCGGAATCATACGTTGCGAAATACTCCTCTGGCTTCCCTTGCCAATATTCGATGTCCGGCTCGTTCCAAACTTCCCAATACCAGCTCTCGACTTCGTCTTTGCCGTAGCGTTCGACCGAGTGCTTGACCCATTGGCGGATCAGTTCGGCCCACTTCTCGTAATCCTTCGGCGGATAGGACCAGCCTGCCGCAATCTTTGTCTTTGGCCAGTTGTGCTGATAGGGCTCGGGTTTGGCCGACAGAGCTTTGGGCATGAAGCCGATCTCGACGAAGGGTTTCGCTTTTGCCTGAATGTAGGTATCGAAGATCTTGTCGATGATTTTCCAGTCATAGACGGGCTTGCCGTTCGCGTCTTCGGTGTACGCGTTCGTGGAACCCCACTTTAAAGCCGGGGTGCCATCTCCGGTGGTGAGCAGGTTGTGCGCGCGTACATACACGGGCACGTAGGTGGATGCGGCGAGTTCGCGAATGAGCTTCTTGCCGTTCGGGAAATAGGTGTAGTTCGGCTCGTCATAACCGAAGTACGCCCAGATTGGTTTTACCGCACCGATTTTGGCGGTAGCGTTCACCTGAATCGCGACCGGCTGTTGGGCAAGTGACGGGAGCAGGCATAGGAGCACGAGAGAAAGAGATCGCATCTGTTTTTTTAGAATCTATATTTCAACGCAAATTGGATCTGGCGCGGAGTGCTGATCGAACTGGTGACTACGCCTCCGGATGCCACGTCGACGTTGGTGCCAGGCGCGGCAAAGCTGGTAGTGTTCGTCAGATTGAAGAACTCAGCGCGGAACTGCAGGTTGCTGCGTTCAGTGACGCGGAACTGCTTGAACACGGAAAAGTCGAGCGACAGAAACCGCCCTTCCCGTAGAATGTCCGCTCCGGAGTTGCCCCAGGTGTAGTTCGCGGGCACCAGGAATGCGGCTTTGTCGAACCACTTGGACGGCGTCGGATTCGAGAGTTCGCCCGAGCCGATGCGGTTCGGCCTTTGGCCGCCGATTCCGGTGTTGGCGACGTCGCGCGAGACAGTCGGAGTAAACGGGCGGCCGCTGCGACGGACGAAGCTGCTTTGCAACTGCCAACCCCCGAGAAAGCCGTCCACCACCGGATGGACATTACTCATGAACTGTTTGCCGCGGCCAAACGGGAGTTCGTAGCCTACGCTGAGCGCCAGGTTGTGCGGGATGTCGAAGGACGAGACCGCCTTCTCCCACGCGAAGTCGCCGCCCACTGCAGGCGTGTTCTGCCAGGTAATGCTCTTCGACCATGTGTAGGACATCAGATACCAGAAGCCAGCGGAGTATCGGCGCTCAAATTTTGCCTGCAGAGCGTGATAGATGTTCGACATGTCCTCCGAAAAATAGGTAATTCCGCCCCATGCCGGATACGGCCGGCGAGCCTGTATAGCGCCTGGGCCCGCAGTGGGATCGTTGATCGGATTCGAGCTGTTCAGGTGCGTGCCGCGGTTGCCCACGTAATCCACTTCAATCACGCTGTTGCCGCCGAGCTGCTGTTGAATGCCGAAATTCCAATGTTGATCCATTCCCTGGCGCATCCTCGTGTAAGCAGGGCTGAGGTTCGGCGTGACTCCGAGGCTACCCAGCGGCCGGCCGAGAAAGTAGTTCGCGAGAGTGCGATTCGGAATCGCGTTCGCAGTTGCATTCACAGTCTCGCTGAAGCGGAACGGGATCATGTTCAGGTTAACCCGGTTGCCCGAACTTTCCATTTCATAGAACACTCCATAGCCGCCGCGGAAGACCGTCTTCTCCGACATGCGCCACGCAAAGCCGAAGCGAGGCGCCCACTGGTTCCTGTCCGTATACGTGATGTTAGAGGGAAGGCCAACCTGGCTGCTGGTCTGGATCTGATCCTTGAAAAGTGAGTAAGCGAGTGGCGTTGCGAACTGGGCGTCGGTGTCGATGTTCGCGGTGCCGCTGCCGATGATGATCGGCTTCGCAGCCTTACCGTCGAACGTGCCGATCTGTCCGCGATAGCCCTGCAGCCACGGCGAGTATTCGTATCGCAGGCCCAGGTTCAGGGTGAGCCTGTTGTTCACTTTGAGATCGTTTTGAGCGTAGAAGTGCCAGTAGGTGGCGTACCCGCCAAACCAATTGCCCGGATACGCGCGGCTCCCGGATGCAGGGAAGCCGAGCAGGAAGTCGGCGAAAGAGTCCCCAGTTCCGGATGTGTGCGTGGGGTTTTGTGTATGGATGCCGCTGAAATTCCAGTTCCCCTGATACTGCTGGCTGTCTGTGAACAGCGGAACCCAGTGGCGGATGTTTGCACCGAATTTCCAGATGGATCGGCCCTTCACCCAAGTGACGCTGTCCGTGAATTGGTAGACCTTGAGATCCTGAGTCTTCGGCCGCTGGTCGAAGGCGGAGCCCTGCATGGCGCTGTAGCCGCTCCATGCGAAATCAGGAAAGGAACCGGTAACGCCCGGGCGGCCGAGCTCTTCGAAGCCAGTAATGCCGGCCTTCTGGTTGTAATTGGAGCCGAGGCCGAATGGCGATAGGTCGATCCACTGCGGCACGTAGCTGAAGCGCGCTTCATGAATGACGGCCGGGGTGAAACTACTGATCAGACTTGCGGTGGCATTTTGCCCGCGCGTGTCCAGAGGCGCGGCACCAAGCGCGGGGAACGCGTGAGGGTCCACCTGCTGATAGTTATTGAAGCTATACCGGGCGAAAAACTTGTGGGCGTCTGAGATCTTGCGGTCTCCGCGGATGGTGAACTGATCGAAATTCAGCGAGCGGGCCGGCACGAACGCGGCGTTGCCGGAGGAAGTATTCGGAGGCGGGATGTACTGGGTGAAGAACACCGCAGCGGGGGCGAGACGTTCCCTCGGAATGATGTTTCCGGCGAAGGGCGTGCGCGTGCCATTTGCCGTCGTGAGCGGATCGAAGATCTGGTTCAGTCCTGGAGCGCTGAAGTCGCCGTTGCGCATCGCGAGGCTCGGAACGATGTTGTTGAACGTGAGGCCCTGGCGCTCCCGCATTCCCTCGTAGGACACGAAGAAGAATGTAGTGTCCTTACCGTGGAGAAGTTTCGGAATGGACATCGGACCGCCGATGTCTCCGCCGAACTGATTGCGCTTCAGGGCGCCGCGGGAGGGCGCAAAGAAATCACGTGCGTCGAGTTTGTCATTGCGAAGGAATTCGAAGAGATCGCCGTGAAACTGATTGGTGCCGGATTTCGTAGTGACGTTCAGAACCCCTCCGGCGTGGCTCACTTCGGCCGAGTACTCCGACTGCTGCACCTTGAATTCCTGTAACGCGTCCACGGAGGTCTGAATCGCCGTGCCGCCCTGGTGATGGTCCGTAACGTCAACGCCGTCGAGGAGGAACGTGGTCTGCGACCCGCGCACACCGCTGATGGATTCGCCAGACCAGTAGTTTGCGCGAATGCGAAGCAGATTGCCGCCGCCGGGCAACAGCGCGGCTCCGGGAGTAAGGCGAGCGAGTTCATAGAAGCTTCGCCCGTTCAGCGGCAAGTTGACGATCGCGGTGTTTGTGATGACATGGCCGAGCGTTCCCGATTCGGAATCGAGCAGAGGCGCGGCAGCCGTGACTTCGACGGACGTGCTGGTCTCCCCAATTTGCAGATCCGCATCGGCGCGCGCCGACTGCCCGACCTGTACCTGAACATTATCAATGGCAAATGTTTTAAATCCCTGCGCGGTGACCCGAATGCTGTAAATGCCGGGATCTACTGGCGTCAGCACATAATCGCCCTGCGAATTGCTCTGAACCGTGACCGCTTGGTTCGTGGCTTTGTTGAAGACAATGACTGTGGCTCCGGGAACAACGGCCTTGTTCGGATCATTCACAGTGCCGACGATCCGGCCGCTCTGCACTTGCGCGGTGAGGGGAACAACTCCAACGAGGAGGAAAGCAAGCTGACGGACGATGTCAGTAATCCTGCACTTCATGACCGGCCCCTTTCAGAACTGATTGCCTGGCAATCTTACGGCAGAGTGTATTGTCAGTTGAGGTGCCGAGTCAAGCATCGGTCGAGTTGCGGAATCGGCGAGAGTCAGCGTGGTTAGTAATTGAACTTGAGGCCAAACTGGAATTGCCGCGGATCGTACGCCGACGTGAATGACAGCGGATTGGTCGGAACTCCGCGAACACCCACCAGCGGCTTCGGCAACTGCTCTACCGTGATATTGCCGACGGTGTTATTGACGGTGCGGAAATTCGTATGGTTCGCCAGGTTGAACCCCTCGGCGATGAACTCCAGGTTGCGCGTTTCTTTCCCTAACGGAAAGCGCCGGCTCAGCCGCGCATCCAGGGAATAATACGCAGGACCTTGCCCGATATTCCGACCCGCACGGAGCGGACGGTGATCGTTCGGATGCCGGTCCCCGAGGTTATCGACCCCTGTCAGCACATTGAACGGCCTCCCCGAAGAGGCCACAAAGATCGGTGAAAACGTCCAGCCGCTTGCCAGGTGGCCCATAAAGCCGCCGTCACGGACCGGCGCCTGCATGACTGCGGCCGCCACGAACCGGTGCTTCTGATCGAAGCTGGACCGTGCACGCTCAGCGCGTGCATTCAATTGATCCTGCGGCTGAAAATCCGTATTGAAGTCGGTCACTTCGTCGATGGCTTTGCTCAGCGTGTAGTGGGTGGTCAGGGCGAAGCCGTTACTGAATCGCTTGTTTACCTGCACAATGCCCGCGTGATAAAACGTGTTCGCCGTCGGTTCGAAAATATTCCGCTGGAACACAAGCGGGTTGTAGAAACCGAAAGTCGGCTGCCCATCGGGACGGCGCGGACCATAGTAAAGATTACGGTCCAAAATGCGAGGCAGGTGCAGGCCCCGATTGAAATTGTAGGCAACGCTCACTGAGAAACCGCCAATCGCTTGCTCCACCTCGAAAGAGGCCTGCTCGGAATACGGGTTCTTCCAGTTCGGAACGATCCCGAATATCACCGCGAACGGCAGCGCAGGGTTCGGCGTGATTCCGAATTGCGCCAGATCACTACGGGCGATCGTGCGGCTGCCGATCACGCCCTGCGCGAGCAAACGCTGATAAATGTCCGCAGACGTCAATGTCCGTCCAGTCAGCGGATTGTTCAGGCCCGGAGCGCCGGAGAGTGGCACAAACACCTGCTGAATATATTTGCCACTGAGAGCCTCCGCAACGTTAGCGATCTGTAAATTATTTTGCGAATAGAACATCCCATAGCCCGCGCGAATCACCGTTTTCTCGTTCGCAAACGGAGTCCATGCGAAGCCGACCCGAGGGGCGACGTTGTCCGGATCGGTTCCGACCGACGGCGGGTTTACCTCCAATTCATAGCGAACACCGTAGTTCAATGTGAGTTTCCGGGAGACGCGATACGTGTCCTGCGCAAAGAGGTTGAAGCGCTTTGAAGTTCCTGCCCAGTTGGGGTCGCCGAAGCCTTGTTGATAATACGTGGGTAGCCCGAGGCTGTACGCCTGCAGTGCACTGATCGGCTCGCTCAGGTTCGGAATCAGCCGCTGTTGTCCTGTCTGGCTCAGAACCGTGGCCAAACTAGTGGGAAGGTTTGGATCGCCGCTGGCTGAAATCAGCACGCTTGCAAGGGGAACGTTCTCGCCGAAGCTGAACCGTCCGCTGAAGAACGTCTCGGTGCGTACGTTGTCCTTCACGGGGTTCACATCTCCGCCGAACTTGATCGTGTGCTTACCTCGGATCAGGTTCAGCGTGTCGGAGAACTGAAAGTGCTTCTCGATGGTCTTCGCGGGCAAGAAGATCTCGCGGCCGAACAGGCCGAAACCCGTGATGTCTAATTGCGGGCCATATGGATCGATCGTGGTCACATCCAATGTGTAGTGCCCGAACATGGCGCGCATATCGTTCACCGTGCGATCGGTGAGCAGCCATATATCGCTCAGCATGATTGTGCCGTCCCGCTGTGCAATGCCGCGGCCGCGATTAAATGCCAGCAGCGCTCCGAGCTGCGCATTGGTCGAGGCTCCATCCGAAATGTTCCCGCGCAGGAATAAGTTGTTTTTTTTGCTGAAGTGATGGTCGATTCGGAATGAGCCTTGGTTGTTGCTTTCCGAAAAAGGAAATACGCCGCTGTTGTCGTTGAACAATTTCACCAGCCGGGCATTGTTGTTCGGAATCAGAGCCTGATCCGCCGCAGCCGCAAGTCGCCGTAACGAGGGGTTTCCACTCGCATTGAAAAAATCGACCAATTGCTGCTGGGACCTGGTGAGTTGTTCAAACGCCGAGCGGTCCTGCAGGATTGGGACGAAGCTGGTCTCGTGCCGGTCCAGCCGTTCAAAGGCGAGAAACACGAACGTCTTGTCTTTGCGAATCGGCGCTCCCAATGTGGCGCCCGCCTGGGAGCGCGTGAACGCCGATTTGCCGGGGTCAAAATAGTTTCGCGCCTGAATCGAACGATGCCGCAGAAAGCCGAATACGTCCCCGTGTACGTTGTTCGTCCCGGATTTGGAGACGATGTTGACTGCACCGCCGAAGCCGCCCCCGAATTCCGCCGAGAAACCGTTCCGATTCACCTGGAATTCCGCCACAGCTTCCTGGCTGAGGGATGGGCGGACGCCTCCGGAATTCTGATAATGCTCGGAGCCGTCGAGGAAGAACGCGTTGCCGCGCCCGTTGCTTCCTCCGAAGCTTAGCCCCGATTGCGGCGCCTGCACGACGCGATAATCCGTGCCGTCCACCATGTCGTTGGTCTCCACAACTGCAGGAGTCAACAGCGCCAGGTCGAGATAGCTTCGCCGGTTAATCGGCAGGTTCAGGATCTGCTCTGTCTGGATTGTGGCGGCCTGTTGTGTACGCTCGGTCTCGACAACGGGCGGTTCAGCCTTCACATTGAGTTCTGTCTCCAACTGACTTAAGGAGAGTGCCACCGGCAGTACCACAGTGTCGCCGATGCGCACCTGCACATCTTCATAGGTGCGCGGAGCGAATCCTGTCGCTTCAACGCGGATACGGTAGCGGCCTGGAGGTAGCAGCGGAAGGATGAAATCGCCAGTTTCCCAGCTTTCCGTGGATCGAGTAATACCCCGTTCCGAGTTGACGGCGGTAATGTGCACACCCTTTACAGAACTTCCGGACGGATCTGTAACCGTGCCCTTAATATCGCCGGAACTCGCCTGGGCCTGGCCGAAGGCGGGTGCTGCTGCCAGGCACACGATCAAATACGCACGGCGGAGAGCATGCATAGATCACCTGAGCAAATTGTAGTCGCAGCAAGATATATTAGCAATCGTGCCGCGTATGTCTATTTCCTCCCGTACAGTCACCGCGTTTCTCTTGCTCACTATATCGAGCGCCGCAGCCGGATACAAAGCCGGCATTGGGCGGACGAAAATCACGCCGGATTCACCTATCTGGATGTCGGGTTACGCGAATCGGACGCATCCGTCCGAAGGTGTAATTCAGGACCTCTGGGCAAAGGCGCTCGCTATCGATGACGGAAAGGGTGGGCGCGTGGTCATTGTTACCACCGATGTCATCGGGTTACCGCGCGGAATCTCTGAAGCTGTTGCGGCACGCGTTCAAAAGCAGCATGGACTCGATCGCGCAAGGCTGCTGTTGAATTCTTCGCATACGCACACCGGACCGGTCCTGAGGGCGAATCTTTCGACCATGTACGACTATGGCGCCGAGAACGATCGCATCGTCCAGTCGTATAGCCAGAAGCTGACGGATGATCTCGTCCGGATCATCGGTGAAGCAATCGCCAATCTGAAACCGGCGGAGTTGCGATATGGAGTCGGGGAAGCCGGTTTTGCCATAAACCGCCGTGAGCCGGCAGCGAAGGGCATCAAGATCGGCGTCAATCCGAACGGACCCACGGATCACTCCGTACCCGTGTTGCGGGTAACAGCCGCCGACGGCTCTCTTTTGGCGGTTCTGGTGGCATATGCGTGCCACAACACTACGCTCACGGGAGAGTTCTATAAGTTGAGCGGCGATTATGCAGGCTATATGCAGAGCGAATTGGAGAAGGCTCATCCCGGGTCAACGGCGATGTTTCTGATGCTCTGCGGCGGCGATCAAAATCCAAATCCACGCTCGACTCTCGACCTTGCCGAGCAGCATGGCAAAGAGTTGGCAGAAGCCGCCGATAAGGTCCTCATGGGTAATCTGACCCAAGTGCAAGGACCGATCCGCGCCGCATTGCAACAGACGGAGCTTCCGCTGCAGCCGCATTCCCGAGAGACTTTTGAGGCGATGAAGAGCGACAAGAATGTCTACAAGCGGCGCCTGGCGGCTGCCATGCTAAAGACCTATGATGAGCGCCATCCGGTGCGGACGGTATCGTACCCTGTGCAGGCGATTCGATTCGGCAAAGATCTTACGCTCTTGGCGCTTGGCGGCGAGGTCGTCGTCGATTATGATCTACGTGCCAAGCGCGAGTTTCCGAAAACGAATCTGATTGTGGCCGGCTATTCGAATGACGTGATGTGTTACATCCCTTCTAAGCGTGTCCTTGGTGAGGGCGGGTACGAAGCGGTGGACAGTATGGTGTACTACGGCCAGCCCATGCCGTTTACCGACGAAGTGGAAGAGCGGATCTTCCGTACTATTCACAGAGTTATGAAGCGAGTGGGAAACTGAACCGGTGAATCGCACGCACGCACCCGACCGTCAGAGTTGGGTCGAGTCAGCCAATGCGCCGAATGCGGATTTCCCGATCCAGAATTTACCGTTCGGAGTCTTCCGGCGTGAGCCGCATGAGCTGTCGCGCCTCGGCGTTGCTATAGGCGATCAGATCCTCGATCTGCGCAAGTGCGCGTCGCAGAATCTCCTGCCTTCGGTTTGTGCGGCCCACACGCTGAATCCCGTCATGGCCATGGGGAGGGCGTTCCAGTGGAACCTGCGGAAACTGATCTTTGAACTCTTGGCGGAAAACGCACAGCGCCGGCCGGAGATGCTGGTTCCGATGAGTAGTGTAGAGATGCTGGTGCCGGCGGAAATAGGGGACTTCACGGATTTCTATGCGTCCATTCATCACGCAACGCGCGTTGGCCAATTGTTCCGCCCGGAAAACCCTCTGTTACCGAACTATCGATACGTGCCTATTGCGTATCACGGGCGAAGTTCTTCCATCGTTGCGAGCGGGACAGAGGTGCGCAGGCCCTGCGGACAGATTCGGCCGGATCCAGGCGCGCCTCCCGTCTTCGCGCCCAGCAGGCGTTTGGATTTCGAATTGGAATTGGGCTTCTTTGCCGGGGCCGGGAATGTGCAGGGGGAGCCGATCCGGTGCGATCATGCCGAGCGCTACATGTTCGGAGCATGCCTGGTGAACGACTGGTCGGCGCGGGACATTCAGGAGTGGGAGTACCAGCCCCTCGGCCCGTTTCTGGCGAAGAGCTTCGCCACCACGGTTTCGCCATGGGTAGTTACTTTGGACGCCCTGGAGCCGTTTCGCTGTGCGCCGTCCGCGCACGATCCGGAGCCTCTCGAATACTTGCGTCCGCCGGGCAGTGCCTTCGATATTCAGCTTGAGGTTTGGAGGAACGGAGTATTGCTGACGCGCGGAAACGCCAAAACACTGTACTGGACACCTGCCCAGATGGTCGCGCATCACACATCAAACGGATGCAACTTGCGCCCGGGCGACCTGCTCGCCACGGGCACCATCAGCGGAGAGGACCGCGAATCGGCGGGCTGCCTGCTCGAGTTGGGAGGCGGCTTCCTGAACGACGGGGACGAAATTACTTTTCGCGCCTTCTGTGAAGCGGATGGATTTGCGCGGATCGGCTTCGGAGATTGCAGCGGCAAAATACGATGACAGTCACTGCATGCCGTGGTCTGGGTGTCCAAATGTCAGGAGTCCATCGCACTCATGTTCCGGCTTTGGGTCATCCTTCCAGCCGCATTGATTACCGGACTCGCGGTCTGGATCGTTTACGGCTTGATGAAGGCAGATAAGCAGGTTTAGCCGCCTCGCATCGCGCGATGGGACCGGCAAAAACTACAGGATTTACGGGAACGCCGTTGACATGTACCTGCCAGTGCAGGTGCGGTCCGGTGGCGAAACCGGTGGCGCCTACATAGCCGACCACGTCGCCCTGTTTCACTTCGGTCCCTTCAGGAACGGCCAATTTCGAGAGGTGGAGGTACAGAGACGTCACACCCTGGCCGTGGTCGATCCCGATGGTCCCCCCGTGCAGCCGGAACATTCGGGAGATGCGCACTACCCCCGCGGCCGTCGCATGCACCGGCACTCCCATGCCCGAGCGCAAATCGAGGCCGCGATGATAGTTTCCCGTCGGCTTACCGTTGTGCAGCCGCGTCACTCCAAATAATGAGTTCACGCATGCATCGGTCGGCTTCTCGAAGGGTTCGGACCAATACCGGACTCCGGATGCGGTGTTCTGCAAGCCGCGCACGGCATCCATCTCCCCGGGCAGAGGCTTTAATGCCCTGAGTGCCTTGCCCGCAACAATGTTCTGCTTTGGGTACTGCGCATCTTCCACGATGACGCTGGATTTGCGGAAGACAGATCCATGCCCGTCCTGAATGGTCATCTCATACGTGCCTGGCTTGGCGATTGCCGCCACAGGGATAAGGCCCAGCAGTTCGCCATTCAGTTGTTTGAAGAGTGGAGCTGTTCTGTCGAGCAGCATCGCGTACAGACGGGAGGACGGAGGATCTTTGATTACGATCCGCAGCACTTCTCCCTGCTTCACATGATCTGGAGGAGATTGCGCACCGGCGCTCGCCAGTGCGCAGAATAGAGCTACTGCAACTCGGCCAGTGCGGCCAGAACTTCCTCTGCGTGGCCTTTGGGCGAGACCTTCGGGAAGACCTTCGCGATCTTGCCATCCTTGCCCACAATGAACGTGCTGCGCAGAATCCCCATATACTTCTTCCCGTACATGCTCTTCTCGCCCCATGCGCCGTAAGCCTCCGCGACTTTGTGCTCCTGGTCAGCCAACAACGGGAAGTTCAGGTGGAATTTCTGCTTGAACTTTGTCAGCGCATTGGGCGCATCCGGCGAAACGCCGACCACAAGGGCATCATACTTCGCGAAGTTCTCCGCAGCCCACGCATCTCGAAATTCACAGGCTTCCGTGGTGCATCCGGGCGTGTCCGCCTTCGGATAAAAGTACACGACTACGTTCTGCCCTTTGTGCTTGGCGAGGTCGAAAGTCTCGCCCGAATCGGTATCCAGCTTGATTGCCGGAGCCTTCGCTCCTTCTTTCAAAATGTCTGACATAGATCTTTAGATTAGTCGACCGGCACGCGAGTGCCTTTTTGTTGAGTCTTGCTGAGATTCTCGATGCGGTCGTCGATGAGTTGCCTGATCCCTTTCAGCACCTCGATACGGGCATTCCGGAAGTGGTTGATCACCTCGTCGGACGGGCCCAGCTTCCTGAGGATGGAATGGAGTTCCGGGCCGATTCCGCCGCACACACACTCGCTCTTGCGTTCTTCCATCTACGCCTCCTTCATTTCTACCACTAGTATCCTGTTTTCGAGCCTCGCGCGCGCAGGCACCAGCGCTGCCATGCTGGTCGGGAGTCCGATGTGCCGGCGGAGCGTACCGATTTCGATGATCAACTCATCGTTCTTTTTGAACAGTCCCACCTCGCCTTTGGACGCGAACGGCAAGTTCAGCTTCACCTCATAGCGCCCCTCTTCCTTGTGGAAAGTGTAAGGCCTCTCCGTGCGTGTGACGCACGAAGGATCCTCATCCGGCCGATACACCGCGCTCGCGAGTTCCTCCAAACGCTGCCGTCCGACCACTTCCTGCGCGAACAAGGGCACGCGCCGAAGAGGCACGGGTGCAAAGTACGTTTCCATCTCGGCCAGCGTCGATGCTTGCGATTTCCGCCACTCGCTGAAGAACGAGTCAGTGATCGTATCGGGAAGTACACGATTTACGACAATCCAGTCCACGGTCAGGCCATGCAGCGAGAAGTATACGAAAGCGCGCTGGGTCTCCCGGAGAACCATCTTCTCCGCATTTGTGACCAGCCGTACGCTGGTCACCTCCGGATCTTCCAGCAGCACATCGACACCTTCGAGCTTGCGGAATAGATCGACGATGTTTGCGAAATATGTGTCGGGCGGCAGTTCGACGGGTGAGAGCCGGTTCGCAAGCGGACGCATCGTTCTCAGCATCGTCCGCTGGAACGGAAACACGTGCTTCATGTACCAGTCGAGCGTGGTTGGCATGCTGATGAAGCGCATCGATTCGGCGGTTGGCGCGCAGTCCAGTATCACCACGTCGTAGCGCGATTCACGTTTGTACTGGTTCACGTACATCATCGCGCTCAGCTCTTCCATGCCCGGAAGGATGGCCAGTTCTTCGGCCTCCACTCCGGAAATACCCGTCGTTCGCAGAACCGACGTGATGTAGGTTGAGATCTCGGTCCAGTGTTTCTTGATTTCCTTTTGGATGTTGACCTCGTGGATGTCGAGGTGCTCATTCACCCGGTATGGTTCCGCCGTTCGGCCGTGAAACAGGTCTTTCTCAAGATCGAACGAATCCGCGAGGCTGTGTGCGGGATCGACGCTCATGACGAGCGTCCTCTTGCCGAGCCTCGCGAGCTGTACGCCGGTTGCGGCCGCGAGGCTGGTCTTTCCCACGCCTCCTTTGCCGCTATAAAGCAGGATTCTCATCACTTCGTTGGATGCGCGCCAGCCGCAAGATGTTGGAGAAACGCTCGTGTCCGGCGCGGCAGGTCCGTGCAGGCCTGCAGTCGCTGGAGATCGGCGGGTTCGTCAACATCGAACCAAATCTCGCCGAGTTCCATGGTCAGGCCGCAATTTGCCAGCGCCCGTTCCGTGCCGCTGAGCGTCGCCGGCGTGCTCCACGCAACGCCTTCAAACATTGCAGAATGGGTTCGCTTCGCAGAAATGGCGTAATAGCCGCCGTCCTCGGTAGGGCCAAGTGCTATATCAGCCCCGCTTGTCATTAAGCGTTGTACATGATCGACCGGGAGGTTGGGCGAGTCGCTCCCCACGATTGTGGCGCGATCATATCCGGAGGCGAAAGCGCTCGCAAGGCTGTGAAGCATTTTTAATCCTAAATCGCCCGGAATCTGAAGCTTACGCGTAACGGAAAACTCCGCCCAGGCATCGGATGGTATGTCGGTATGAAGCTCGAAATGGGTTCCGGGCACCTGTTGCAGGCGCTCGATCATGTCGGCAACGAATGTGGTGTGGAGGGCAGCCGCTTCATCCCCGCTGAGCACTGGAAGAAGCCGGGTTTTCACCCGGCCCGGAACCGGAGCTTTCGCGAATAGGATGATGACGGACCGCACTGCGAAATTGTAAACTATGTAAACAGGTCAGGAGCTGCAAATCAATGAAGAAAACGTGGATGACTTTTTCCGGAGCAGGAGTACTGGCGGTGGCGCTGCTTGCCAACATGGGCGTAAGCAAGGCGGCTCCCGCAAGTGCGGAGAAGGGCAAAGAGACCTTCGAGCAGTGCTCGGTTTGCCACAACGTCGACACCGATGAGAAGAAAATGGGGCCGTCTTTGAAAGGCCTTTACAAGAAGGAAACGCTGAAGAACGGCAAGAAGCCGACCGACGCGAATATCAAGGCGATCATCAATGCTGGTGGAAATGGGATGCCGGCATATGCGGACATGCTGTCTGACGACGAGAAAGCCGACCTCCTCGCCTACCTGAAAACCATCTAAGTTGTAGCAGGAAACAGTTCAGCCTGATACACTAAAAAGTAATGCGTCCCCATCGTCTAGGGGCCTAGGACATCGCCCTTTCACGGCGGTAACGGGGGTTCGAATCCCCCTGGGGACGCCAAACCTTCAAAGTCCCCCTCATTCTGCTTGTAAAGCATAAGAGGTGAGACGTTTAGATCGATTCCAAACGCATCAGCTTCTACTGTCAGTCCTCCGGGGAGGTCTCGATTTCGGAGGAGACGTAAGCCGCCATTAGCGATAACTGCACGGGCGATTTTGCGGTGAAGACCTGAAAACGTGGCCACAGGTACAACGCTTTTCCTCGCGTGGGCGTTGCTGCCTACATCGCGGACAGATCTTCATGCGTTTGCTGACGTAATTTTACAACGCATGCCTGATACAGGATTTCAGCAATACCTATTGCCACTATCGGGAAAATCGGCAGAGCCGTCCACTAAGCTCTCCCACTGAGCCTCAGGCCTGAGCAACACCCTTGAAGTCTACCCAATTAGAGCGTCACTGTTGCTCCCCTCTCTTTCGATGGCCTTTTCGGCGGTGGTCTCGAACTCCTGGACCGGAGTCTGACGCTAGCAACAAGATTGAGTTACTCTACGAACCCAGGTCCTCATCTTTTGATCGGGTAAACCTTCGTTACCTCGCAAGCACTCTCGGACAGACAGACTACTTGACATTGATAGTTCGCCCGGATCTTTGCTCCAAAGCTGTTCTGAGCATCAACCGTGTGTGACACGAGAAAGTATCCGGGATGGCCGCTCCAACGTGCCGAATTGGCATTCGACCAATCCGCTGTGGATGGAGCTTTCAAAGATGACGAAATGACGTCCTTGCACAAGATCTCGGCTGTGATTTCAGCCCCGCTCGAACTCCACGCCTTCGTTTTTACGAGCTCAAGGGCCTTGCTTGCCATTCGTTTCATAACGAGGTCGGCTTGAGCCTTAGTGTGTGAGTCTTCCTGTGCTCGCGTTGCATGCTCGGTTATCGCTTGGATTAGGACGTCACCCTTAGGATAGTCATTAACGTCGATCTGAGCCAATAGACGTTTTGCGGCTTCGAGGTGCTGTTTTGGAGTAAGTGGCACTTCTGGTGGAGGATCTATCGACGCTTGAAGCCTCTGTCGCTTCTCCGCTTCGGAAACCTGTCGACTCTCTGTTTTTGTGCCATATTGACTAAAAGAGCCAATGGTCAACACAATCATGATCCCGACAACCAGGAGGAACACGACCATGTTGCCATTTGTTCCCGCACTTACGGCCACGGGCTTTCCGCAGTGTTGACAAAAGAGAGAATCGGTGGGGATCCGCGCTCGGCAGGCGTGACATGAGTTTGTCATCGTATTGACGATATCAAAAAGCGCACGATTGGCCTGGCGGGTACAACCATTGGCAAGAACAGTGAGTCCAAGCGTTTTGGGGATGTAGTAGGAACAAAGGCTTCCAGTTTCGGCATCGAGCCAGTCAGGGGGTTCCCCCCTCATTCTCCATGAGTGACTGCGCCTCCTAACTTACTATTTGGAAGGTCATCAATCACGTTGGCTCCGAATCTCTAACGCAAGGAATCCGGTCTTGGGAGTTCGCTCTCGCGGAAATAGGGTGTTGTCTCTCAGGATGCCCAGAATGCGGAGATGTTCCAGGATTTGGTTCCAACTCTTCTCTATTTGGGACGCCAAATACCCGCCTCCGTCCTTCCCCAACAGTAAAGCTAAGGGGATGGAAACATCTGCTATAGTGAATACCTCGAAGCGCTGGCGCGCAGTTCGGATGCGCGCT
>CAYXLI010000022.1:0-100379 GCA_964464925.1 uncultured Solibacteraceae bacterium
AGGGCGCGTAGCTCAGCTGGTTAGAGCGCCTGCTTCACACGCAGGAGGTCTGGGGTTCGAGTCCCTACGCGCCCACCATCGATCAGTTTCGCTCGGCCCGCTTCCACAGTTCATACCCCATCACGGCCACCGGCGGGTTCCGCACCGGCTGATAGTTGTTTTTCACCCACGATTCCAGCGTCACAAACCGTTCCGACAGACTGGACGCGTTCGGGAAGATGCGCAGGAACTCTTCTCTTGTGAGAGGCAGAAACAAAACCCATTCCGGTGGATCCCTTCGCAATTCCTCCAGTGCGGCCACCTCCTCTCGCGTAGTCATCATGCCGGGCGCCAGGAATGAGAAGCGGGTCGGATTTCGTGCCTGCGTCAGAAAATAATGAATGGGCATATACGGGTACACGAATAGCGTCTGTCCCGGATGGACATCTGCCAACAGGCTTTCCAACCCGGGCTTCTGGGAAACTGGCACCCGGATCCGGCCGATGGGCGAGTCGATGGGCGCCGACACATACCAGCTCAGGACGGCACTGACTACGAACAGAACCGCGATCCCCGCCAGCGCCGCTATCAACGACCGCACTAGACGCCCATGCGAGAGCACTGCGGCCGCACTCCCGGCCAAAGCATACGGAAGCGCGGCCACGAACGCCAGATGCATCAGATCGGCGCGCGGAAACGTGGTCAGGATCAGCGCCACCATCGAGCAGAGCAGAAAGATAATCAGTGACCGCTGACCGGCAGGCTGCCGCTTCCCTCTGAAAATCAATAGCCATACCAGAATTGCCACCGGCGGAAGAATCGCTGGCAGGGCCATGCATACCAGCACGACACCGGTGACTGCATATTCCGCCCCCGTGAGATCCGACAGAATGCGCCCGTAGCCTCCGATCACGGAGCCGTAAGGCATCACGTTGACCGTTGTGTAATTGCGGCTTAGCCATGCCATCTGATCGAGGAAAGCGCGTAACGATCCGCTCGCGGCAAGCGCTCCGGCCGCCAGCGCACTTACCGCGAAGATGCCGGCCAGAAATGGCAGCAGCCCTCTGCGCCGTTCGCCTGAACTGAGGATCCACGGAACAACCACGAGCATCACGAGTCCCACCGAAGGCGTGCACCACGCAGCAGCGGCGAGCAGCGCTCCGCTCCCGAGCCATCCAATGGTGGAAGCTGAAACTCCAGCCACGCAGATCCCAGCCAATGCCAAAGCGCCGCTATCCCACCTATGCTGAGCGGTGAGAAACGATGCATCCGACATCTGGAATACCGCGAATAGCGCGCTGATCAGAATACCTGCCCGTGTGGAAACCAGACGCGCGGCCAGCCAGTAAACCAACGCAACCTGCAGGGCAAAGTCCAGAATGACCGGCACTCGTCCGGTCCAGAGCGCCACGCCGAGAATACGGAACACCAGCGCCTGCACCCAATAACTGCCGGGGCTCATGTAGCCGAAAAAGTCGATGTATGGCCTTGCTCCCTGCGCCAGCCTTTCAGCGGGCTCCAGAAGGATGCCTTCGTCATTCGTGAACAGAAACCGGTTGCCATGAATCAGAAGCAGTACCGCTACCGAGACGGCAAAAATGGCGGATGCAATAGCTGTGATACGTCGCGATCTCGTTTGCACGTTGTCTGTCACACGCCGGGTACTCGGATCGGCTCTGCGTCAAATAGCATGTGCCCCACATCCTAACACCCACTCACAAATAAAAAGGCACGGCCAGGATGACCGTGCCTCTGCGTTGCTCTGAATCTTACTTAGAACGTTATCTTCACCGCGAGCTGCATAATCCGCGGATCGAACGTTGTCTGCCGCAGTCCGAAATTCGTCGTCGGACGGAAGAACCCGCCCGCAAACGTGTAGCGAGTCGTCTGAATCGTATTGAAGTTCGCGCGATTCGTCAGGTTGAATGCTTCACCGATTAAACGAATGCGCATCCTCTCTCCGAACAGCGGAATCGTCTTGGTCAAGCGAGCATCCACAGTAGCGAACCACGGTCCCTCAATCGTATTCCGGCCCATGCCCGGCGTACGATCGTTGCTATTGTTGCCGTCATTCCCCGGATCGCCGCTGGTGATGTCCTGGAACCGGCGCCCCGACTGAATCTGCGTGATGCTGCCGAGTTGCCAATTGGTCAGGATCCCGCGCAGAACCGCGTTGCCCATCGACTTTCCATACGCCAGATCCCAAACGCCTCCGAACACGAACCGGTGACGGATATCCGCGCTGCCCAACCCGCGATCCAGGTTCGGAAGCAGCGTATCCTGAGCCACCTTCGCATCGTCGCCCGCATTACCCGGAACCACAGAAGTCGCGTCCGGAACCGTGTCGATCACCTTCGACCAGGTATAGGAAGACTGCACCTGGAAATTGTTCGCGAAGCGCCTCGTGAACTGCACGAATCCGCCATGGTAAATCGAATTGCCGCCGCTATCGAACAGCGAGATCCGTCCAAACGCCGCGTTCGGTCGCGCCGGGCCGGTGGCACCTGGATGCCGGTAGTAAGTCACAGGCGTTCCCTGGGCTGCGGTGCAAACGGCAGACGTCGGACAGATGTAGCCTTGCGTCGCCACCGACGGGAACAGGTTGATGTCGCGTGTCCGCGTCAAAGACGTGCCGTTCACTCCCAAATACCCGACCGTCACGCTGCTCGACTTGCCCACCGCGAATTCGGTCTGCAAGCTGAACTGCTGCGTCCGCGGAGTCCGGAAATTCGGATCCGTCACATAAATATCCGGCGGATTGCCCGGTCCTGGAGGCGCGGTCAACACGCTCGGATACTTAGGGAGATTGGTGCGCACCTCGTACTGCTGGGATGAAATGCCATTGTTCAGAATAGCCGTGCTCAGCAGCAGGCCCGGCGTACGCGAGTAGTAAATTCCATAACCGCCGCGAATCACCACGGATTCCGATTTGGTCAGTTTGTAAGCAAAGCCGAAGCGCGGTCCGAAGTTCTTCGGATCCGTCGGGATCTTGTTCGTACGCAGATTGCCGGCCAGCAGTTGCGCGTTGTTGTTCAGCGTATCCGGCTGGCCGTAGCTGAAGTAGTCATACCGGATCCCGTAGTTCAGCGTCAGCCGGTCGCTCACGCGATAGGTATCCTGCACGAAGAACGCGTATTCGTTCACGTCCGGATGGCTGATCGGGAACGTCGTCCCGTTTCCCGGAAACGACTGCCGGAAGCTCAGCGGAGTTCCTTGCAGGAACGCGTCATAGCTGGCAAACGTGTATCCGCCCGCGAAGAAGCCTGGGAAGTAATTCTCCGCCCTCACGAAGTTCAGGTCATAGCCGAACTTCACCGAGTGCCGCCCGAGCACCCAGCTCAAATTCGTCGTCGGCTGGTATCCGTACATGTTCGTGAAGCGGGGGCTGAAGTTGTTCGCGCCGAACGTCACGCCGTTCGTGATCGCTACCTCCGGCCCTGTCGTATTCGCATAGCCCGGCTGCTTGTCCTGCAGGAAGTTAAATCGCGCCTCCAGAACTTTGTTCGATCCGATCAGCCTCGTGTAGTTCGCGGCAATATTGTCCGTATTCACTTCGTTGTTGCCGGAGTGCTCTTCGGCGATGTTGGTCCCGAACGACTCCTGGTTCACACCCGTATACCGGCTCAGGTTGTACCGTACGCTCAGCCGGTCTTTCCCGGTCGCGTTCCAGTCGATCTTCACCAGGCCTACGTTGTTGTTCAGGCCGATTTGATAAGGCGTCAGATACTTCCCGAAGATGTTCATCGCAGAGGCGGGAGGCAGCGTCACCGGCGTCACCAACTGAGTCTGCGCGTTACGCTGTCCGTCATAGCTGAAGAAGAAGAACAGCTTGTCCTTGATGATGCGGCCGCCCAGCGTGCCGCCGAACTGATTGAAGTGATAGGGACTCTTGCGGGCGCCCGCGCGGTTGTTCACGAACGTGTTCGCGTTCATGCCCTTGTCGCGGTAGAACTCGAAAGCCGACCCGTGAAATTCATTTGTGCCGGACTTCGTGATTACGTTGATCGCTCCACCGCTCGCGCGTCCCACTTCGGCCGGGAAGGAGTTCGTATTCACCTGAAATTCCTGCACCGCGTCTTCGCTGAATGCGTACGGGCGGAATCCGGTACGGCCGGTCGCCTGGCCATAGAAAAGATTGTTCGAATCGGCGCCGTCCACCAGCAGCGTGTTGTTGGGTCCGCGCTGGCCGCCGAAGGATAGGTCGCCGCCCCGGGTCGGATCTTTGATCACACCCGGTGTCAGCGTAGTGAAATCGATAAAATTGCGGCCGTTCACCGGCAGCTCAGCAATTGCCGTCGAGTTCACTGTCGTGGCCGTCGTCGTCCGCGTCACCTCAACTACCGGAACATCGGCCGTCACCGACACAGTTTCCGTTGCCGCTCCCACCTCGAGCGTAACGTCCAGCGTCGCTACCGCACCGATGCTGAGAGGCACCTTCTCGCGAGTCGCCGTTTTAAACCCGGTCATTTCGACGCTCAGGTCATAGGAACCAACCGGCAGCCGATTGAAGCTGTACAAACCAGCGGTCGTGGTTTCCATAGTCCGGACAAATCCCGTGGCGGGGTTCCGAACCGTCACTTTGGCGCCTGCTACCGACGCCCCGGACGCGTCCAACACCGTTCCGTTCAAAGTAGCGCCGCCAACCTCGGATTGTGCAAAGAGCGAGGCTCCGCACAAACAGAACAACACAAGTAGTTTCTGAAGCATAGATTTTAAATTTGTTCGGGGGAACACTACATTATACCCTCATGAACGTTACAAATACGTTTAGCCGGAGTGGCTTGCCGATTTCATACAGCCCGGCCGAATGTCGGGATCGTGGATCCCCCCTTTCGAGTAGAGACGTGTAACGCTATCGTCACGTCTCTTTAACAACGGTTTCGCACGCCCTGTCGAAAATGTAGTTAGGAAACAGCATGACACACGTTCACCATGTTCCAGGCCGCCTCCGCCTGCGCCTCTCCAGGTTGAAGCGCAATTCGGCCGTCGCCCACGCCGTCGAACAGACCGTGCGCCAGTTGCACGGCGTCCGTGGCTGCGAGCCCAACCTCCTCACCGGAAGCCTCGTGATCCATTACGATCCGGCCAGGACCAACTCCACGGCCCTCATCTCCGCATTGCGCTCGGCTGGTTATGCGCAGGAGGAACGGCATCCCGAAGTCGTGTGCAAAGCCGCACCCCAAAGGAAGCCGGTGGATCGTCTGGCTCGCAAGGCCGCTGAAGCCGTTATTTGGCATGTGATCGAAGCGGCTGTGGAGCGCTCCGTACCGATGCTCCTCCTCGCGCTTCTTTAATCAGCATCCGTCCGTCTGAGGCATCGAGTCTCGGGGCTGGCACGGTAAAATACGCTAGCGGTCACGGCCGGGCAAATCTGCACCCGCGCACACCATCGCCGGCCGCGGCATAGATGACAAAACAAACCGGACATGATCTGTTGCCGAAGGCCGTCCGCCGCAAGACGAGGCTGCTGAAGTACCGCCTTCTGGCCTTGTTGTCCGTACTCGGCCCCGGCTTCATTACGGCCAACGTCGACAACGATCCTGGCGGCATCCTGACTTATTCACAAGCCGGAGCGAAGTACGGCTATGCCCTGCTCTGGACGCTGATTCCCACCACCATCGCCCTCATCGTTGTTCAGGAAATGGCCTCCCGGATGGCAGTGGCAACCGGGAAAGGCCTGTCTGACCTAATCCGGGAAGAATTCGGCCTGCGCATTACGTTCTTCACGATGTTTGTATTGGCACTCGCGGATCTGGGGAATATCTTTGCCGAGTTCGCCGGCATCGCCTCGGGAATGGGAATCTTCGGCCTCAGCAAATACATCGCTGTGCCGATTGGTGCCGTCCTTGTTTGGACCGTCATCGTCAAGGGTTCCTACAAGCCCGTCGAGCGGATCCTGATTCTCTTCTCCTTCATCTACTTCGCTTATCCCGTTTCGGCGTTTTTCGCTCACCCCGATTGGCATACCGCCCTGGTGAAGACCATCGTTCCGGAGTTCCGCTCCGAACCCGCATATATCACGATGATGGTAGGGCTGATCGGAACCACCATCACCCCTTGGATGCAGTTCTATCTGCAGGCATCCATTGTGGAAAAGGGAACCGGAAAAAAGGACTACCATCTCGCTCGCTGGGATGTTGTCCTGGGCTGCGTCGTAACGGACGTCATCGCGTTCTTCATCGTAGTCGCCTGTGCCGCCACACTCTTCAAGTCGGGTCATGGAGAGATCAACGATGCCGCCGAAGCGGCGCTCGCCCTGAGACCCTTCGCGGGAGAGTTCGCAACGCTCTTATTCGGAATCGGACTCGTGAACGCCTCTCTCCTTTCAGCGGCCATTCTTCCGCTGGCGACAGCGTACAACGTCTGTGAAGGGCTGGGGTTTGAGTCGGGCGTGGATAAGAAGTTCTCCCAAGCGCCAATTTTTTACGCTCTGTACACGATCCTGATTTTGCTCGGAGCTGGCGCCGTGCTCATACCGCGATTGCCTCTGTTGAAGCTTATCCTGCTCTCGCAAGTTGCAAATGGGGTTCTCATCCCGTTCGTGCTCGTTTTTATGCTGATTCTTGTGAACCGGAAGCGTCTCATGGGAGAGATGCGGAACCGCATCTGGCAGAATGTGATTGCGGGGTTAACCGCGGCAGTGATGATCGTGCTTACTGTCGCAATGGTTTGGAATTCGATCTTCGGCTGAGACTCTCTCCATGCGCTATCTTTCCATTTTCGTGCTCGCGTCGGCTCTCTGCGCACAGGATAAGCCTTTCGATTTCCACGCTCAGGTGACTACCATCACGCAAACGCACGGCCCATTTCACGCTGCCTATGCAGGCACGAATAGCTTGCGGTCCATTCGCGAGAATGACAGCAGCTTAACCGGAACCGTGTTCCTCACCTTCCGCTTCCATGCTACGGAACTCGTCTTCAATCCAGAGGTGGCTGGCGGCACCGGATTCAGCGGAGTCTCGGGTCTGGCGGCCTTTCCCAACGGAGAAATCCCCCGGGTGGCGAAACCCACTCCGACGCCCTACATCGCACGCGTATACCTGAAGCAGAAATTTTCGCGATTCACCTGGGCCGCCGGCAAATTCTCCGCGAGTGATTTCTTCGATGGCAATACATACAGCCACGATCCGCGCACGCAATTCCAAAACTGGTCCCTGATGTACAACGCCGCCTGGGATTACCCGGCAGACGTGCGAGGCTACACGGTCGGGGCTGTACAGGAACTTCAGCTCGGGCATTCGGTCGTCAGAGTGGGCAGCTTTCTCGAACCTGTTGTAGCGAACGGCCCGAAGCTGAATACTCATTTCGCGGCAAACCGGGGCGACACTGTGGAATGGCAATACAACTACTCGGAAGGCGGTACATTCCGCGTCCTCGGGTTTGTGAACCGCGCGAATATGGGAACATACCGTCTGGCCGGTAACGACATCGTTGCCACACGCGCCTCCGGAACCATAAAGTATGGCTTCGGCCTGAACATCGAGCGGCGAATCACACCGGGCATCGGCGTGTTCAGCCGTCTCGGATGGAACGACGGCAAAACCGAATCATGGGCGTTTACTGAGATCGACCGCACTGCCTCGGCAGGCATTTCGATTCGTGGAACCCGCTGGAAGAGGGCGGATGACGTCTTCGGCGCGGGGTTGGCAATCAACGGCATTTCCGGAGACCATCGGGCATATCTGGCAAGGGGCGGCTACGGCTTTATCATCGGCGATGGCAGACTGGAACATCCGGGCCGGGAAACGGTGTTCGAAGCGTTCTACGCCTGGCGAATCCACAAATTTGTGACCCTTAGCCCGGACTACCAGTTCATTGCAAACCCTGCCTTCAATCGCGATCGTGGACCGGTAAATGTTGCCTCATTCCGGCTGCACATCGAGCGCTAGCATCCTCTCGTAACATAAGAATTAACGTTTCTTAGTTCTCAGAAACAAATGTTTGTACAGTTGCGTCAAGTGAATGGAAGCCTTTCTTTTCGGCTTCTCGATCGGCCTCCGGTGCGAGCGACCGCTGAGTGAGAATAGAGCACAAAGGCCACTGGGTAACGCCATTTGTAACAGAGAATTTTGGCACGTGAATTGCACGCTTGCGGGAAGGAACGCGATGGCATGAGGTTCCTTACTCTTTCGAACGGAGGCAATTATGTTTCGGGTCTTGATCGTCGACGATAATGAAGCCGAATCGCACTTGCTTACGGAATTGATGAAGAACCTTCGCCGTCCGCACGAGGAGTACATTGTCCGGGACGGTCTGGAAGCTTTGGATTTTCTGCATTGCCGCGGAGGCTACGAAAACGCTCCGCGCCCTAATCTGATCCTTTTAGATCTGAATATGCCGCGACTGACCGGTCTCGAAGTGTTGTCCGCGATCAAAGGCGATCCCGAACTTAGCGTTATCCCTGTCATCATGCTTTCGACGAGTGCCTCACCGGAAGACGTGCGCAGAAGCTATCAGGCGCATGCGAACGTATATGTTCAAAAACCGACTGATCTCGACCGTTCAGATAAGTTGATTCGAGCGATCGAGTCCTTCTGGATGGACTTCGCCATCCTGCCCTCGTGCGCTGAACGATCCGGCGGAGTTCAGTCCGGCGGACGCGCCGGAAATGGGTCGCCACAGTTGCCGACTATGTAGGCGGCGCCTAGGCTGTCCTACTCGCATTACCGCGTTGGTGGAAGCTGGAACCGGTTTGCGAAGGAACGCCTTTACAGGGAACCGCCCGTTCCATCAAGTCTTCGGCAAACATGCTATACGCTTTCCCATTACACAGGACTTGAAGGAATCCAGGGGTGCTGCAGTCTCCTCGGACCGTGATTACCGAACCGGGGCCCAACGTCACGATCTCACCAGCAGTATCGGCCGCCAAGTTCACCGCCCGTATCGCCAGGCTCAGACGAAATGTACCCGAGCACCGCATACATTGATGGTCCTAACACGGAAGCGTAGCATCGGTTCGTAAATGCTGCAATAGATCTTCTTTGGCGAAAAGCAGGACCATTCGTACTAAGGGTTCCGGTACTTCGTCCTGAAACTCTGTCAGTTTCTGCACTGACCCGAAGGGAAAAGCGGGGCGTTTCGACCCGCCTGACTCATCGCTCCAACAGCGGCCGAATCGAATTCAGGCTTGCCAGAATCGCCGACCCGTTGCTGATCAGTGCGGAAACGTTCGGGCTCACCAGTCCGGTCGGAATGGCCAGCAGTAGCGCTAGACTGTTCAGACCGGCAATCATCGCGTAATTCTGCTTCACATTCCGCACCGCGGATTTCGAGATCTCCACCGCCGAAACCAACTTCCACAACGAATCGTGCATCAGCACAACGTCAGCCGTCTCTCGTGCCACGTCGGCTCCGTGCTTCAGGGACACACCGACATCCGCATGAGCCAGCGCGGGCGAATCATTGATACCATCGCCCACCATGGCCACCGCGTGCCCACGCCTCTGGAGATCTTTCACGATCTCCGCCTTGTCCGCGGGCAGCATGTCCGCATAGAACGCATCGATTTGAAGCTGTCGCGATACCGCCTCCGCCACAGTCGCGTTGTCTCCGGTGATCATCACCACCTTGCGCACACCGAAGCCGCGCAATGCCTGAATCACCGGACCGCTGTCGCCTCGCACCTGGTCGGCGTACGGAATCACGCCCTTCACCTCGCCATCCACGGCGAACAGCAGCGCGGAGCTGCCACTCTGGTTCACGTCCCGGACATGGCGCATGCAGCCGTTCAGATGCACGCCGCAGCGGCTCAGAAAACGATCATTGCCCAAATGAATGACATACCCGTTCACCTGCGCCTGTACGCCCAGCCCCACCTGGAAATCGCTCGCGCTTCGGTCTGGAATCGCAAGGCCTTCGCGCTCCGCCTTCGTAACGATCGCTTCGGAAACGGGATGCTTTAGCCGTGCTTCCGCGGCCGCCGCCAGGCTCATGATCGTACGCGCCGGAAAGAGCCGTTCGTCGAACGACATCACTTCGCCGATTTCCGGCCGGCCATGGGTCAGCGTTCCGGTCTTGTCGAAAACGATCGTATCGAGAGCGGCCAGTTGCTCCATATGATGTCCGCTCTTGATGAGAATTCCGTTTCTCGCCGCATGCGCCATCGCCGCCAGCATGGATGTCGGCGCCGCCACGCGGATGCCGGTGCCGAAATCGACGATCAACATCGAGAGCAGACGGTCCACGTTGCCTGTCATCGCAAACAGGCCGCCGCTCAACAGCAGAGACGGAGCAACCAGCCGGTCTCCCAGTTTCTCTGCGTGATTCTGAATCCTCGTCTCGCCCATCGGAGCCGCGTCCACTAACCGGACGATTTGCGCAGCGGTAGTGTCGTCGCCGACCCTTACCGCCTGCAGCACGAGTTTGCCTTCGCGCACCAGCGTGGAGGCGTAGACGTCTTCTCCTGGCGACTTCTCGGATGGCAGCGATTCTCCCGTGACGATCTTTTGATCCACGGTCGCCCGCCCGCGCAGAATACGTCCGTCCACCGGAATGGTTTCACCCGGATAAACGATCACCTCATCGCCGGGATGCAACATTCGGGATGGCACCCGCGTGACGCTTCCATTCGAGACAACCCAGGCGTACACGCCTTGAAACTCCAAAAGTCTGGAGATCGCCCGCTTCGACTGAGCCGCTGTACGATCCCGGATCCAGTCCCCGAGCGCGATGAGCCACGCGATCGCCGCCGCCGTGAAGAATTGCCCGCGCGCCAGCGAAACGGCAATCGCGACAGTGTCCAGGAAATCGACGTTCAATCGTCGTTCCGACCTGACGACCCTCCATGCGTTCCGCGCGGAACGCATCCCACCGAACAGGACAAAGGGGATGCACACCGCGGCCAACGTCCCGCCGCCTGCCAGCGAGAGCGCCGCACCGGCACTGGCCGCCAGCAGCGGGCTCCGCAGCCACCGCCACTTTGCAGCCCCTGCTTGGGCATGAGCCGGCTCAGCAGCCGGCGTGAGCACAACAGTAGTCCGGAACAGCGCGATGATTGCGCCTAGTGCGGAATCGTCGCCTTCGAGGACCAGTGCCTCACACCAGATGTTGATACGGAATCGCGTGAGACCGGAACGCGATGCGAGTGTCTTCTCAATCCAGAGCCGGCAATTGACGTCAACGCGTAATCCCGGTATGCGAAGGCGCATCCGCCCGGGCAACGAATGAACCAATTCGATTTGCATGGAGCTCAGGTCCGTTTGCGAGGCCGTGACCTCGTCGCCCGCACTTCCACCGAATGGTCGCCCTCTTTCCGGATTACTTGCTGTGTTTCAACGGCGACGCCAGCGGCCGGCGCGTGGAGTGCCACGAAGGAGTTAAAGGAGAAGGCGCTCAACGTCAGCCAAAGTGGAGTAGCGATCTCCGGATCGTGTTCCACAAAGGCCCACGCTGCCAGGCCGAGCGGCAGCAGGACTTTCAGATCGAGATTATTATTCGTCATCCGTTTTAGACCGAAATTGACCGTCTTCACAGCCTCTACAATGGTCCGCGCGGCTTCGGAATGTGCGGCGAGAAACTCAGCTTCCCGTTCAAGATCCCGCGCAATCTGGTCCACCTCGCTGAGCTCAGGCGGGGCTAACGAAAATACCCCCGACGCTTCGCCGTGCGTCGACAGGCTCTCGTGAAAATCGGGATGCGCCTTATGGTCGTAGTGCACCACGATGCTGCCGGTGTGGAGATTCGTCTGAATGTCCTGGATGCCGTGTATACCCTTCACGGAATCCGCAATTTCTTTGAGAACAGCCGCGTTGCGCTGGGCGGCGGGAATCTTCACGCGGATCCGCCCGCGCACATGGTGCCCTACCTTGGCTTGGTGCGGCATTGGTATTGAACTAAGTCGATCAGGAGTGTTTCGGATGTTCCGCACCGGTCGCCGGATGAGCTGAAGGGGTACCCTGTTCCGAACGAACTTCAGCAACTATGTCCTGCAGTTGCTCTCCAGCCTCCGCCATGGTCTCTTTCGCCCGTTCCGTCAACGCGTAACCTGCCCGCACTGCGCCTTTGACGAACGGACGCAACCCTCGGCCCAGTTTCGGCAATACGTTCGGCGCCAGCATGGCCGCAACCCCGATCAACATTCCCGGAATCAGTTCGACCTCGATCAGCGCTGCCCCTAAACCTACCAGCGCCACAGTTGCCACCCGGGAAGACATCCCGTCCGCCGCCGTGCCATCATGCCTGGTCATCGCCTGTTCGCCATTATCGTGCGGACGAGGCTGCGTTGTTGCAGTATGATGCTGAGTTTTTTCGTTCCCCGCGTCTTGAGCCATCTTTACCGTACCTCCGCGTCCGTGAATGTAGCACGTTTCAATTCAATGAGAGGAGATGTAACCGCAAGTTGATCGTTTTGCGAAGTGATTGGCATACTTCTGTATGACAATTTCGTGCCGTTTATGTTTCGCTTGCGTGTCGCCCTCGGATCCCTGAGAGGTTTAACGGTCGCAATTAGCTCGTACGACAGCTCGCTATCCCTCGCTAGAGTTACAATTCAGTCAACATCAGCCGAGAGGAGTATTTCAGTGATGGCTGAAACCTATTCAAAAGACGCCGGGGTAGAACGGCACACGCTTCGCGAAGAAGGACCGGGGTTGGCCACGGTGGCAATCGCCGCGGCCGCAGTCGCCATACTCGAGCCGGAACTTCTGGCTGGTCTGCTGATCGGAGCCGCCGCGATGGCGGTTCCTAAAGTCCTCCCTGCAATTGGAGGCGCGCTGCGCGGGGTCGCAAGGTCTACCATCAGCACGACATACTCAGCCGCAAGGGGCGTGCGCGAATCGATGGCAAACATGAACGACGAATTCCGCGACATCGTCGCGGAGGTCCAGTCCGAACACGCCACCGATGTCGCTGCTCCCTCCGAACCGGCCCCTTCGGCACCGGAAAGCGAACCCAGGCGTCACCGCAAGAAGGGGCATTCGAAGCCACGAATGGCCTGATCGCGCAGCGGCAGCGGCAATGGAGACGCACGCCTTCACGATAGATTCGGAAATCGCAGACATCCGGCCCGTTCACACAACTGTAAGGGGCCGGGCCCGGTTTCAAATTGCGGGCCTACGCAAACACCGGGAATTTGCTGTAGCGCTGCAGTCGGCGTTGGGCCGCCGGGACGGCATCCGCCAGGTGTTCGCGAGCGAAGTGACCGGCAATCTGCTCGTCGTGTTCGACCCGTCGCAGGAATTGGCACATGTCCTGGCCATTGTCCGCGTCGCAGTGCAAACCGCCGCAAATGGCGGCGGCAGTAGCGTCGCTGAAGAATCTGTCCGGCCCAAACTGGAACCTGCTCATACCGAAATTCCCTGGCATGTTCTCACAGGGCGTAAAGTCGAAGCGACCTTAAACACGTCTGTCACAAGGGGTCTGCCGGAAATCGTCGCACTGGAGCGGTTACGGCAGTACGGACCGAACACCCTTGCGCAGCCGAAGTGCCGCTCCGCCGCTTCCATTCTCATTGACCAGTTCAAAAGCTTGCCGGTCGTTCTCCTCCTGGGCTCGGCCGTGCTTTCTGTCGCTGTGGGCGCTTTCGCAGACGCCGCGGTCATCGCGGCCGTCGTCGTACTAAATGCCTCGATTGGGTTCGCAACGGAGCTGAAATCCGAAAGAACCATTACATCCCTTCTGCAAACAATCGATCCCGGCGCCGTAGTCATCCGCGACGGTAAGACGGTTCCGATGAACGCCTCGAAATTGGTCCCGGGCGATGTTATTCTTCTAACCCGCGGCTGGCAAGTTCCCGCCGATGCCCGCTTGCTGACGACGACCGATCTCAGCGTCGACGAATCGGCTCTCACCGGTGAGAGCACGCCGGTGCGAAAGACCTCTCGCGCATTGTCGGCCGGCAAGACCGCTCTGCCGGATCGCATCAATATGGTCTACCGCGGGACGCTTATTACCGGTGGCACTTGTATTGCTATTGTTGTCGCCACCGGTGCGAACACGGAAATAGGCAACGTCCAGCGCCTCATCGCGGAATCGGATCAGCCGGCGACCCCTCTGCAAAAACAGATGGGTGTTCTCGGAAACCAATTGGTCGCTTTCACGGCATCGGTCGCCGTAATAGTCGCGGGCATCGGCCTGCTTAGGGGATACTCGCTCCTTGAGATGGTCCGCACTGGAGTTTCGTTGGCGATAGCGGCGGTGCCGGAAGGGCTCCCCACCATTGCGACCGTAGCGCTAGCAACCGCGGTCAATTCGCTTCGCGAGCAGAGCGTTCTCGTACGCCGCCTCGCAGCCGTAGAGACGTTGGGCAGCCTGCGGGTGCTCTGTTTTGACAAGACCGGGACGTTAACCCTGAATCAGATGTCCGTTAACGCGATATCGGACGCGCACTCGACCTATCGGGTCATCGGCGGAGTAATCTCGTGCAAAGACCGCCCAGTCGATCTGAGCGAGAATCCGGAACTGATGAAACTGATCGAAATCTGTTCGCTCTGCAGCGAAGCCGAAATTACCGAAAGCAATGGTCACACGTCGATAGACGGAAGCGCTACCGAAGCGGCTCTCGTCCGCCTCGCCCTTCAGTGCGGCATGGATGTTGGGCAGTTGCGCCGTTGCCATCCGGTCTCGAAACTCGTACAGCGGACCGAAAGACGGAATTATATGGTCACCGTGCACGGGAACGGGAACGGAAAGCTCGTCGCGGTGAAAGGCACGCCGCAGGAAGTTTTGGGGCTTTGCAGATCCTTCGCGTGCGACGGATCCGTCCGTATCCTGAGCCGGAAAGACCGAAAGAGAATCGAGGCTGAAAACGAACGTATGGCCGGCGCCGGCTTGCGGGTCCTCGGTGTGGCCTTCGCCGAAGGATCGGAGCCTAAGGGTGGCCTGGCGCTGACTTGGCTCGGACTGGTGGGCATCGCGGATCCACCGCGCGAGGGCTTGCCCGAGCTCCTGCGGGGATTCCGCACCGCCGGCGTGCGGGCGCTCATGGTGACCGGAGACCAACCGGCCACAGCGAGGGCCATTGCCGAAGCTGTACAACTCAATGGACAGAAGGACGTCGCGGGCCGTATCTCAATCGATCTGGAAGACCTGTCCGCAGAGGAATGGAGAGAAGCGGCCAGAGAAACCCACGTATTCGCACGCGTCAGCCCTTCACTCAAGCTAAAGATCGTGCGCGCGTTGCAGCGGGACGGCAACATTGTCGCGATGACCGGCGACGGAATAAACGATGGACCCGCGCTGAAAGCGGCCGACATCGGAATCGCCCTCGGAAAAACAGGGACACAGGTCGCCCGGGGAGTCGCCGACATCGTGCTTGCGAACGACAACATCCAAGCGATCTTACCCGCCATTCGCGAAGGTCGGCGTGTATACACGAACCTTCGCAAAGCCGTTCATTACATCTGCGCGACCAATCTCAGCGAGATTCTGGTGACGGTGGCCTCGCTCGCTTCGGGACTTGGCCAACCGCTGAATCCTCGCCAGTTGCTGTGGATCAATTTGCTGACGGACGTATTTCCCGAGTTGGCCATGGCGACAGACTCAGCGGACCCGAACATTCTAAACCGCCGGCCATTCGACGCCAATCGCGCCGTAGTGACGCACAGGGAATATGGTTGGCTCGGCGCGCAGTCCTCGATCATGTCGGTGGCGGCCATGGTCTCCTATATTCTCGGTATCGGCCGCTATGGGTTCGGACCGCGAGCGGAGTCGATGGCGTTTGTAACACTAACTTCAGCCCAGCTCTTGCACGCGCTGACAGTCCGGGAGCACTACTCGGGAAACCCGCTACTGGTCGCGGGCCTCGCAACGGGCTTTGTGCTGCTGACGGCTTCTCAGATCATCTCGCCGGTTTCGGCGCTGCTCGGAACCGTACCAATCGGCTTGGCTGACGTGATCGTGTGCGGTTGCGCTGCCATGGGCAGTCTTCTTTCTAACCAACTGCTGAAGAGCTTTCAATCGGAGGAATCCGCCCGGCTTCTGCCCGCGCCGGCCCAATCCTAAATGGTCGTTCCTTATCAAGTCCGTCACGCTCTCCCTGGCCGGGTTCGGCTCCGGATTCCGGCGGTCGCCGGAGACCGGGAACTCGCGGAAGCGCTGCAGGGCGCGTTCTCTGCCCTGCCGGGCGTAAAGTCCGTGCGAGCGAGTCGAATCAGTGCATCTTTCGTCATTCAACATGATCGACGGCATACGGATCTTCTTGGCGACGTGCATTCGGTCTTGAGCAACCCGATTGCACTTCCGCCTGAGTCTCAGGGCTTTCCTCCTATACCTCGAGGGCGCCGATGGACCGGACGGTCATTGCTTGCAATGGGCGTCGCCGGCTGGCTTCTGCCGGTGATACCCGGGACGCCGTTCGCCATCGCCGGGGTCATGGTCCTCGGAAAAAACGATCCAATCGTGCGTTACGGCGCGAAGGCAATCGGACGGATACTGAAAGGGATCTGGCGGAGAGGGGGGGATTCGAACCCCCGGTAGCGCTTTAAGGCACTACGACGGTTTAGCAAACCGCTGCTTTCGACCACTCAGCCACCTCTCCGGCTGTTCTTGCGTGGGGTCTTTCTGATAGTAACACAGCGACCTCACTTCTTCCTAAAGATCGCCATCCATTGCACATCCGGGATGTGGTCTTTCTTTGAAACCAGTTGGAAGCCGTTCGATTCCACCTCGGCGATGGCCTGATCCTGCGTGAAACGGATGTGCTTGAGCGCACGCCCATTGCCCATCGAGTGCTCGTTCCGGTGATACTCCACAATCACCAGCCTGCCGTCTGACTTCAACCCGGATCTCAGGCTCGCCAACATCTCCGCCGGATAGTCGAAGTGGTGGAACGCGTCCAGCACCAAAATCTGATCGGCAACGCCGGCCTGTAGCTGCGCGCTCTTGGCGCTGCCGAGTACAAATTCGACATTGGTGAGCGAGGCGGCGGTCGTTTTGGCCCGGTTCAGGAAGTCCGGAAACAAGTCCTCGGCAATGACCTTCCCCGATGGTCCGACCACCTCGCTCAAAAACGGCAGCATGTAGCCGACGCCTGTTCCCACGTCGGCGACCGTCATGCCCGGTTTCACGCCCATCGACGCGATCAGTTCGCGCGGTTTCTGCCTCGCGTCCCGGTCCTTGGACGACAGGCTCGCCGCGACGCTCTTTCGATCCTCCTCCGTCTTATACCCGGAGTTGGCCTGCTCGGCGACTTGCGCCGATGCCGAAATGACACACGCAAGCAAGAGCCAATATTTCATTTACAGCGCACGCTCCATGGGCAATGCTAATGGCGGTTCGGTCATGAAATCAAGCCGGGCCATTTCGTGTACCGCTTCGCGGATCGCTTTCTCGGGCGACGGTTCCACTGTGATCACAAACGGCAGATTGTGCTTCGTTTCAGACGGCAACTGAAGTACTGCGTCCAAGCTAATGTTCTTTTCGGCCAGGATCGAGGATAGGGCCGCGATGATACCCGGCCGGTCATCGACCAGAAACCGGAGGTAGTAGGCGCTCTTCTGCACGGTTACGGGAATGGGCTTGTATTCGCCCAGCCGGGGATGGGCGAAAGGCGAGACACGTTCGGGACTGCCGGAACGAATCTCTCGCGCCACGCGCATGAGATCGCTAACAACGGCAACGCCGGTAGGGTGCGGACCCGCACCTCGCCCGTAGTAGAACGTATCGGACCCGAAGTGTCCACGCACCCAGACTGCGTTGTACGCCCCCTGCACGCTCGCCAGAATCGTGTTCTGTGGAATCATCGACGGGCGGACGGAGAGAATCAGCCCCTCCGGAATTTGCCGGGCCGTGCACAGCAACCTGATCGTGTGCCCCAAGCGATGCGCGTACTGGAAATCGATCGGCGCGATTCGCCGGATGCCGTCGGTGTAGATGTCGGAAGGCGTAATGCGCTCACCGAAAGCCAGGGCCGACAGCAACGCCAGCTTCGAGCGAGCGTCATAGCCATCGATATCGGCTGTCGGATCGGCCTCCGCGTAGCCGAGCCTTTGCGCCTCTGCCAGCACGTCATCGAAGGCCGCGTTGCTCTTCTCGATCTCGGTCAGAATGAAGTTCGACGTGCCATTCAGAATCCCGTAGAGAGCGGTCACGCGATCGCCCGAAATGCCTTCGCGCAATACGGCATGGATGGGAATGCCGCCGCACACGCTCGCTTCCATCGCCATGTTGATGCCGGCCTCGATCGCGCGGTCGTAGATATCCGCTCCCGCCAATGCCATCAGTTCCTTATTCGCGGTCACGATCGACTTCTTGTGGGCGATGGCGACTTTCATTACCTGCGCCGCTATGTCAGTTCCGCCCACAAGTTCGGCAACGATGTCCACGTCCGGACGATCGATGAGTTCGCGAAAGTCAGTCGTGCGAAAGACGTGGCTGAAGCAAGCGGGCAGCTCTTTCGCATGCACGTTGCGGCTGCAGACGGCGCTCACATTCAGTTCGAAACCCAACTTCAACGCGATCTGTCCGGAGTTCCCCGCCAGTACCGACAGAGTTCCCAATCCGACATTGCCGAGGCCGACAATGCCTACATTTACTCGTTCCATATAGGTAAAGGGTCATTATCGCAACCCGCCATTGAGCGCGAAGGCTAACCCCTAAACGTTCCTCCACGTCTATGATGAAGACATCATGCGTCGTTTACTTGCACTGATGGCTTTCGGCGCCCTGCTCGCGTTCCCCCAGCGGCCCCTGCCCGGCGAACCGGAACGTGACATCCGTCTCCCGAATGGAAAAATGCAACGGGAAGAAGTTCTAAAAGATGAGCACGAGAAGAGCTTGAAAGAAGCGAGCGAACTGCTGAAAGCAGCCGAGGACCTGAAAGCCGAACTCGAGAAGAATGACCGCTATGTGCTCTCCGTTACGAGTCTCAAACAGCTTGATACCATTGAAAAGTTAACCAAAAGAATTCGCTCCCGTCTTAAGCATTAGTCTTGCCTCTCCTGTCCCCTCTTGTTAGGCTGAAGTTGCCGTCTATGATCCCCATTCGCGAGAAGAAGCAGTTGATGAGTTCCTCTGAGATCGACCGCACATTGGTGCGCCTCGCCCATGAAGTGCTGGAGAAGACGAACAACCACGAGCAGCTCGCCTTCATCGGGATTCGCCGCCGCGGCGTGCCGCTTGCGCAAAGAATCGCCCAGAAAATCGCCGCTCTCGAGAATCGCGAAGTTCCGGTCGGCATTCTCGACATCAATCTCTACCGCGACGACCTTTCGACCGTAGGCGTCCAGCCGGTAGTGAACGCAACGGACATTCCCTTCCCGGTTACAGGCAAAGACATCATTCTTTTCGATGACGTCCTATACACGGGCCGAACCATCCGCGCGGCGCTGGACGCTCTATTCGATCACGGCCGGCCGGCCCGTGTGCAACTCTGTGTGTTGATTGACCGCGGCCATCGCGAACTACCCATAGAAGCCCGGTATGTAGGCCGGATGGTGCAGACGACAGAAACGGAAATCATCGAGGTGAAATTCCAGGAGATCGACGACACAGAAAAGGTGCTGCTGGTCGAAAAGATCGGCAGCTAAGCTCCGCGCATGCGTTGGACGCCGCAACAGAAGATTCGCGTCGGTTTCTGGATTCTCCCGATCCTGCCGGTGATATTGTGCATTCTTTTCGCCGCGAATGCAGTCGAGCTCATCGACTCGTCTACAGAAATTGCCCATACCAGCAAAGTGCTTCGCACGCTGCTGAGCCTGAATTCCCGCCTCAAGGAAATCGAGGTAGAGCAGCGCGAATACCTGATTACTGGCCAGCCGACCTCTTTGGAACGCTACGACGTGCAGCGGAAGAAGACGCTCGAGGAACTCAACGTTCTCAAGGAACTCTGCGCGCCGGACAAACGGCGTAACAACTACGCGATGCTTCTGGAGGATAACATTCACCAGAAGTTCGAGGAGATGCAGAAGACGATCGAAGTGCGATCGCAGCAAGGGCTGGAGGCCGCATCCCGCCAGGTACTGAGCGATCCGACCGACAAGCCCATGGCCTCGATCGAAACGCTGATCCAGAGCATGCTCAAGACGGAAACGGAGATGCACCGGACAGGCGAGCAGGACCAGAAACACGACTTCACGAGAACGGTCGCCCTTTTCGTCTCGGTGCTGCTGCTGAACATTCTCCTTGTTGTCGGCCTCCGTTTCCTGATGAATCGCGAAGCCCAGGAGGCGCGGCGGGAAGAGGAGCGGATCCGGCTGCTCAACATCGAACTGGAAGAGAAGGTCGCGCATCGCACGGAGGCGCTCCGCAAATCGAACGAGGACCTGCAGCAATTTGCGTACGTCGCGTCGCACGATCTTCAGGAACCGCTGCGTATGGTGGGCAGCTACATTGGCCTGCTGCAGCGCCGGTATGAAGGCAAGCTGGATAAAGACGCCGATGATTTCATCAACTTCGCCGTGGATGGCGTAAAACGGATGAGCCGGCTGATTCAGGACCTGCTCGAATATTCGCGTGCGGGCGAGAACAAGACCGAACGGCTGACGGATCTGAACATGGAAAAGATTCTCGACACTGTTCTTCAGAACCTCGAGGTGAAGATTCGGGAAACAGGCGCTACGGTAACGCACGACCCGTTGCCTAACGTTTTCTTCGATTCCATGAGACTGATGCAGATCCTGCAAAACCTGATCGCGAACGCGATTAAATACCGCAGCGAACGTCCGCCTGAGATTCACATCAGTTCCCGGACCAACGGCCGTGAGACCGTGCTCCTGATCCGGGACAATGGCATGGGGATCGATCCTAAATTTCACCAGCAGATCTTCGGCGTTTTCCAACGCCTGCACGGCCGCGAATACGAAGGCAGCGGCATCGGACTGGCAATGGTGAAGAAGATCGTCGAGCGGTATGGCGGGCGCATCTGGGTGGAATCGAAACCCGGCGAGGGCGCCACTTTCTGCTTTACCATCCTCAATCGAAAAGCGCAGTTGGCGCAAGCAAGCTAGCCTGCACGCGCGCCAAACGGGAGCGGGTGACATACATCTCTGCGTATGAGAATCCTGTTCCTGCCTGCCGTGCCGGGGGCGATTGTGTTTGACGATGTGACGAACCTGCGGATGCAGGGGCTCACGAAGAGGCTCAAAGGGAGAGCGCTTCATTCAGTCTGCGCAACCCTTCCTGGAAAACCGGCTCCGGTGTCAGCAGGCTCAGGACGAGGAAGGCTTCCGATTCGAAATCATAGAAGTAGCCGGGCTGGACAAGCAAGTCGTAATGTTGCAACAAGTGGAGCACCCACTCCTCTTCGGTGCGAACGCGTGGAACGCGGAGGATGACGTACCAGCCGCCTTCGACATGCAAGGCCTGACCCCGCACAAGCTGCAAGTTGTTTTGCGTGCGCTGCTGGATCTGGCGGCGGACATGGACGCCGGCTTCGAGCAGCCGCGGCAGCGCATGCTGCACGGGCGTTCCGACGGAGAGGAACGTGTCGGCAATCAGTTCGAGGCGCGTGAGTGCGTCCGCACGCTGCGCATTCGGTCCGTTGATCACCATCCAGCCGAGTTTCATCTGAGGCATACCGCAGAGTTTGGAGAGTCCGCTTAGGGAAAAGGTGAGGACGGAGGCGGTATCCGACAGAGTGGTGATGCGCTCGGGATCCTCTGTCAGCGCGTACTCGGAGAAGACTTCATCCGAGATGATGGGCAGGCCGAGTTGCGTCAGTTCGGCCAGTTCCGCTCGTTTCAGGAAAGACCCCGTCGGATTATTAGGATTCACGAGCACGATGGCTTTCGTTCGGGGCGTGACCTGGTATTTGAGCGCGTGGAGATCGATGTGCCAGGCGTCCTGATAAAAGAGAGGGTACTGGCGTACCTTCACCGATTCCAACCCGGCAAGAAACTCGAAGAGAGGATACGACGGGCGCGGCACAAGAATCTCGTCGCCGGGGTCGCATAGCAGTTTGAACAGATACGAATAAGCCTCACTCGTGCTCGCCGTCAGGATGGTGCGATCAACGGGCGTACCGATGGCAGCGCGAGCGGACTCCAGACCCGCAGCAGAGGGCGCGTAGCGAAGCCCTTCCGCGAATGCCTGCAGCAGATCCGCGGGATACACAATGCCGGCCGTGGTCGGGTTGGACTCCGTAAGGTCGAGAATGGGCGTACGCCTGCTTTCGAGCAATTGCGAGATGCGGTTACGCTCCAGGCTCCAGTGCATGCGGTTCGAAAACATCTTCGTCATGGTCGCATGCGTCTTCAGGCTGCTTTCCGATTGGGTTCGTTTTGCCGAGCGAGGACGGTGCGAGCGTATTCGCGCGCGGCAGCCAATAGCTGGGGAATCCGGCGGTTCACCTCAGCGCGGCCGGCGTCGGTCCACGGTTCGACACCTTCACTTCTGACCTGGTCATATGCGGTATTGCGCGCGGCTTCGGAGCGTTCCTGCCTGCGCGCCGCGGCCTCTGCGACGAGACATTGCAGTTGCTTATCGGCCCGGGTCAATGTGCGCTGAATGGAGGTGCGGTAGCGGGTGAGGCGCAGGATCTGGACCGCCATCGGATCGGCCGGATCGAGGAACGGATTGGCGCACTTTTCGAGGATTTCCCGCTCCATGCGCGCGACCCGTTCGAGGCGCCAGGCCGCGTCGGCCAGTTGGGTGACGAGTTGCTCTTCGGGAAGGCTCTCCGGAGCGTATTGCTGCCTGTATGCGGCGAGATGGGCTTCGTAAGCGGAAGCGTCTTCTCCCGGGGCCAGAGCGGACCCTCCGGTGAGATGGTGTTTGCCGGAATTCTGGGATGCTGCCGATTTGCCGGTCTCGCTACGGGGTCCGGTTGAGAGTTGAGCATTGGTGCGGTTTGCCTGGATTTGTGCGGCGGTGGCCATTTTTTGTTTCCTTTTTGAAAAATGAAAAAGGACCTGCCTGGCGCAAGTCCTTTCCCAACTGGGATTGTAAGACATGGACTTGGGAGAAAGGGGTGTGAAAGGTAGTTCGGGGAGGGCGTAACCCGAGGAGTTGCAGGAGAATACGGATTATTTTCGAGTGCTGTGACTGATGCAGCCGGCTGACTGTGACGGAGCGAGCGGATCATGTACTCAGGCGCGGCAGCATAGGAATGGTGGCCAAGCCGCCGGCCGCCAAGCCGCTGAAGCGAGCGACGTCCATCTCAAGCCCAGCCACTCCGCGCGCCGAGCCAGTCCGGCCTCCAGGCAGGATCCTGCCAGGAGCAGCAGGGCCACAACATGAGAGCGACTCATACCTGACTGTTACCAGTCCACCTTACGGCGTCATGAAGGTTGCGCGAAGTTCGGAACATTTGTGGTGGAAAATGTCGCTGCTGGAAATTCGCATCCGGGCGGCGCGAGGGCGCTCGCCAATCTGAACTTGACTCGTGTAATCTCGTCGCCGTAAGCTAAGAATTCTTGGTATGGGACGGAAGGCGCAAAAGAACGATTCGTTGCCCGGTTCACTGGACATGTTGATTCTGCGGACGCTGTCGCTGCGCGACCTCCATGGATACGGCATAGTCCAGTTCATTCAACAATCGTCCGACAATGAGCTCCTGGTCGAGGAGGGCTCGCTGTACCCCGCTCTTCAACGGCTGGAGCTAAACGGCTGGATCGACGGTGTCTGGGGCGTGACGTCGAATAATCGGCGGGCGAGGATCTACAAGATCACTGCGGCTGGGCGCAAACAGCTGGCGGTTGAAACCCGGAAGTACGCGAAACTCACGCTGGCAATTGCCCGTGTGATGGGAGCGGAGTGAGGGACATGTTGATACGACGGCTGAGGTATTGGATGGAGAGCGCCAGGCGCAGCGAGGCGCTGCGTGAGGAAATGGAACTCCACCTTGCGGAAAAAGCGGCGGAACTCGAAGCAGACGGTATGACGGCGGAGAGCGCCAGGGCTGAAGCGCGGCGGCGATTTGGCAACGCCGGACTGAAGCACGAAGCGTCACGGGAGATTTGGATGACACGATTTTTGTCAGAACTGGGACAGGATGTCCGCTATGGCTGCCGCACCATCGCCACCAACAAGGCATTCAGCGCTCTGGCGGTCTTGTTGCTGGCGCTCGGCATCGGGGCCAATACTGCAATCTACAGCTTGATGGAATCGATTCTGATGCGCGCGCTGCCGGTAGCCGACCCCGAGTCGCTGGTGGTCTTGAATTGGCATAGCCGGCCGCCCCAGAACGCCAATAAGGAATGGGTGCACGTCATGCACGGGGTACAGGGCGTCGCGTGGCCAGGCGATAAAGGCTTCATGGCCAGCGGCATGTTCCCGTACGGCGCGTTCGAGTCGCTTCGCGAAGAGAATCCCACGTTTTCCAGTCTTTTCGGATACTTCAACGGACAGAGCCGTAATCTGACCATCCGCGGGCACGCCATGAGCGCGAGCACAGAGTACGTCACCGGGGAGTATTTTCGCGGCCTGGCAGTGTCGCCGGCCGCGGGACGCCTGATAGACTCCGGAGACGACCGTGCAGGCGCGGCGCCGGTGGCCGTAATCAGTTTTGCTACAAGCCAAAATCGCTTTGGCGGACCGCCGAATGCGATTGGACAGTCGATTCTCGTCGATAACGTGCCCTTCACGGTAATCGGGGTGGCGCCGCCGGAATTCTTCGGAGTCGATCCCGCGGCAGCGCCGGACCTCTATCTTCCGTTGCACACGAATCTGCTGGTGGACAACGCCCGAGCGGCCCGGATGTATCGCGACGAAAACTTCTACTGGATCGAAATGATGGGCCGTCTGCGTCCCGGCGTAAGCATTGCCCAGGCGCAGGCAGCGCTGGCTCCCCGTTTCCATCAGTGGGTTGCCGCCACCGCGACGACGGACGGTGAGCGGGCCAAATTGCCCGCGCTGATGCTGAATCCCGGCGCCGAGGGTCTGGGTAGCTTGCGCCGCCAGTATGCCAAGCCTCTGTACGTACTACTCATGATGGTGCTGTTGATCCTGGCGATCACGTGCGCGAACATCGCCAATCTGCTGCTGGCAAGGGCAGCCGCGCGACGGCGCGAAATGGCTGTCCGGCTCAGCCTGGGAGCCGGACGGTTCCGCGTGGTGCGGCAGTTGCTTACAGAGAGTGTGATGCTGGCATCGCTCGGCGGAGCATTCGGGGTCTTGTTCGCAATCTGGGGCGTGCGAGCGCTGACGTTTCTGTTCTCCAGGGGGCAGGAGAACTTTACGCTGCACGCCGAATTGAACTGGCACGTACTGGGCGTGACGGCGGCGCTCTCAGTGATTTGCGGCCTGTTATTTGGCCTCGCTCCAGCGATTCAGTCGACGCGTCCTGACGTCATGCCAACGCTAAAAGACGGCCGCGGGGGCGGACCGCGCCGCCGCGCGCAGCACGTTCTGGTGGTCGCCCAAATCGCGATGTCATTTCTCATCCTGGTCGCCGCCGGTCTGTTTGTCCGGACACTCAATAAGCTGCACTCGGTGCAACTGGGATACGCCCGCGAGAACATCCTTCTCTTCTCGTTGAATGCGCGCCAGGCCGGGCATCGCGACCCGGAGATCACCACTTTTTACACGGACCTGCGCAAGCGCTTCGAGTCGCTTCCCGGCGTGAGCAGCGCGACGCTTTCGCAATCCTCGATCATTAGCGCGGGCCGCGCCGGGCAGGCAATCCGGGGGCCAATGAAGATCGGCTCTGTTACTTTGGATGGCGCACGCGTCATGTCCGCCGGATCGCGTTTCCTGACGACGATGCAGATTCCGATCGTGGCCGGGCGCGAGATCGACGACCGCGACCAACCGGGCTCCAAGCCGGTTGCAGTGATCAGCGAGGGGCTGGCGCGAACTTACTTCGGGAACGAGAATCCGCTGGGCAGGCTGATCACGCTTCCGGAGGAGAAGCGCGATCTCGAAATCGTCGGCGTGATGGGTAACGTGCGGTACGGTGGTCTGAAAAATGAAGAGGAGAGTGCAATGACCGTGTTCGTAGCGGTCAGCCAGTTTCCTTCGGACCGGGTGACCTACGCGCTACGCACCGCGGGTGATCCGCTGAGGTTTGTTGAGAGTGTGCATGAGATCGTGCGGGAAGCAGATTCCCGCATACCCGTCACAAACGTGGTCACACAGGCTGCCGAAATCGATCGGACGATCAGCCGGGAAGTCATGTTCGCGAAATTGTGTACGGGTTTCGCGGTTCTCGCTCTCCTGATCGCCTGCGTGGGTCTCTACGGAACGATGTCGTATAACGTCGCGCGGCAAATCGGCGAGATCGGAATCCGTATGGCGCTGGGCGCGCAACGGGGCACCGTGGTTTGGATGGTTTTAAGCCGCGTTTTACTGCTGGCCGCGGCAGGACTCGCGATCAGCGTGCCTGGCGCGTTGATTGCGTCCCGGCTTGTTAAATCATTTCTCTTCGAGACCCAGCCCAATGATCCGGGGACCCTGGCGCTGGCCGGCGCCATCCTCGTAAGCGCCGCGATTCTCGCCGGCTATGCGCCGGCAAGGCGAGCGTCCCGAATTGATCCGCTGACGGCTCTGCGGCACGAGTAAAGACATCGTCCTTCGTACCGCAAAGAAGGAAGAGAATATTCCGCGCCCGGAGAAACGCCCGACCATGAGAAGTGGGCGCAACCGGAAACCATCCACAGGGACGCAATAGTCGCCAGGGCGTTTATGCCGCATGGGCTTTGATTCCACGCCACCGATGGATTCAGCGAGTCCGGCAGGCGGCGGTCAAGGATAATGGAGGTTTATGACATTTTCCTCGATCCCGGAGGCACTGGAGGATTTCCGCGCCGGGCGAATGGTCGTGGTTGTCGACGACGAAGACCGTGAGAACGAAGGCGATCTGACAGTGGCCGCCGAAATGATTACGCCGGAAGCGATCAACTTTATGGCGACTTATGGGCGGGGGTTGATCTGCCTGGCGCTAAGCCCTGAGCTTTGCGACAAATTGCAATTGCCGCTGATGTCGCCGAGCAATACATCGCGGTTCGGGACGGCCTTCTGCGAAGCGATCGATGCGGCCGAAGGAGTAACGACGGGCATTTCCGCGGCTGACCGCGCATTGACGATTCAAATTGCGATGCGGGCGGACGCGAAGCCGACGGACCTTTCAAGGCCGGGGCACGTGTTCCCACTGCGCGCGCGGGAGGGCGGAGTGCTTGTGAGGGCCGGACAAACAGAGGCGGCGGTGGACCTGGCTCGCATGGCGGGAATGAGGGCCGGCGGCGTGATCTGCGAGATTATGAATGCCGACGGCACGATGGCGAGAGTGCCGGAACTGCTGCATTTCTGCGAACAGCACGGGATGAAGATCATCTCGGTTGCAGACCTTATCCGTTACCGGCTGCGAAACGAGCAGTTCATCCGGCGGCAGGCGGAAGGCTGCCTGAAAACGCAGTTCGGGGAGTTCCTGACCATTGCGTACGTCAGCGCAGTGGATCCGGAGACGCACCTGGCGCTGGTACACGGCAGCGTCGGCCAAAACGAGCCGGTGCTGGTACGGATGCACGCGCACTGCGCGTACGGCGACATTTTCCATTCGGCCGATTGCGACTGCAACAAGATGGTACAGCGTTCGCTGGAGGCGATTGAGAAAGAGGGATCGGGCGTTTTCGTTTATCTGCATCACACCGGACCGGGATTAAGGTTCCAGCGCGATGGGAATGACCGGCTGACTTTGGTTCCGCATGACCGGAAGCTGCAGTACGTAATGAGTCCCGATAACCAGCGGCGGCTGCAATATGAGGCGGGCATCGGAGCGCAGATTTTGTCCGACCTGGGGCTGAGAAGAATCCGGCTGCTGACGAATCATCCGCGGAAGATTGTGGGCCTGGAGGCGTACGGGATCGAAATTGTGGAGCAGATTCCGGTGAAGCTGGACTAATCGTCCTCGGTTTCCCTGCCGGCTTTAGCTCTGGAGGAGCTCTCGTACAGCTCTTTCCAGATGCTATCGTGCTGTTTCCACTTCGGCGTTTCACGGCCCGAGATGGCCAATTCGGGCACCTTCAGAGTGCCGTGGCCGTAGATGCAGATGTAATCCGTGCGGGGCGGACCGAAGATGAGGTGCGCGTGCGAGCCGCGGGAAACCGGCATGCGGAGGCGGCGGCCACAGGTGCGGCAGCGGAGGCGCTGATCCCACACAATGAGAAACAGCAAGCCTTCAGCAAACAGGAAATAGACGAACATCAGAGTGGTCCACGGCAGATCGTGGAGGAACAGCTCGCGGCCTGTTCTGACGTAATACTCGGGGAACGGGTAAAAACGGTAAATGGCGGCAAGGATCGCGTACAGAATCCCCCCTGCTGCTACGAGCTTCGCAACCAGGATGCCCCAGTACTTCATGTAATTCGAACCTACTGATTGGACTCTCACGAAGCGAACAAGGTTCCTGAATCTGCGGAAAGTCTTCGCGAGAATTTTCAGGGTAGAACGATCATTCTTGTTGGCCGGATTCTCTTGTTCGCGGCCGGTATCAGCGGCGCATTAGATTTTTGGCGAGGAAGAGCACGTTCGCCGGGCGCTCCGCCAAGCGGCGCATGAAGTACGGATACCAAGCGTCTCCGTACGGCACGTAGATGCGGACGCGGTAGCCACCTGCGGCAAGGCGCTTCTGCAGATCGCGCCGGACACCGTAGAGCATTTGGAATTCGAAGGCCGATGCCGGAATGGAGCGCTGCTTCACGAATGAGAGCGCCTCCTGAATGATGGCGGGATCGTGTGTGGCGAGAGCGGGATCCGTGCCGCACTCCAGCAGGATCTTCATGAGCTTGATGTAATTCGCATCCACTTCCCGCTTGCTGGGGAACGCCACTTCCCGCGGCTCCTTATACGCCCCTTTGCATAGGCGAACCGGAATGCGGCGGCGGCACAGATCCTGAATGTCATCCTCGCTGCGATAGAGATAAGCCTGAATGACGGCGCGGACGCTGGCATGCCGCTCGTGCATGAGATGAACAAGCCGGAGATTCTGATCGGTATACCTGGCGGATTCCATGTCCATCTCAATGCGAGTGCCGGTATCTTTCGCTTTCGAGACCAGCGCCTCCGTATTCTCCTCACAGGCCGATTCAGCGATATCCAGACCGAGAGAAGTGATTTTCATGGACACGGTTGCGCCTAGGCGCTCTTCGGCAATGCGATGGAGGGCGGTGAGGTAAGCGTCCCTAGCCTTACGGGCGTCGGAGAGGGAAGTTACGTTCTCGCCGAGATGATCAAGGGAAGCAGACATATGTTGATCGCGAAGTTGGCGGCAGGCTCGCAACCCATCGTCGAGGGTTTTTCCCGCCACGAAACGACCGGTAAATCGCTTGCTCAGCGGCGAAGTTTCCATCCAGCGCCGCAACCAACCCTGACGGGACAGGTAAAGAAATGAGCTACGGAGAACAGGAATAAAGGCTGACAAAGCAACTCCATTGTGGCAAGGAGAGAGCACCACTCGCAATAAGTGGCCAACTGGCGAGCGGGAGGGTGAAACAGAACGTGCTGCCTTTGTTTTCGCCCTGCGACTCCACCCAGATGCGTCCGCCAGTGCAATGAGTTCCCCGGTAGAGGCCCGGGTTTGCCGCATCCGGGCATGCTACAATTCAACCAATTCTGTTTGGGTTCCTTGACGAACTAAAACACGCCCTCGGTCGCGCAGCAGCTAGAGTCGTGTAAATCATCCGTTAAGCAAAGGGGGAAATATGTTCCGCAGTTTCTGCATTCTTCTGGGGCTCACAGTCCTATTCAACCTGTCCTTGTACCCACAAACATTTCGCGGCGGAATCAGCGGCACGGTAACCGACGCTTCGGGCGCTGCCGTGGGCGATGCCAATGTGCAGGCGATGAATACGGCCACACAGCTTCGGCGCGAGACGGCTACGACCAATACGGGTGAGTTTACTTTTCCGGACTTGCCGCTGGGAACCTACACGGTGACGGTGAGCCGGGCGGGCTTCGACACGCTGCGAGTGGATTCGGTCCCGGTGGAGGTCGGTAAAGTGACCGGGTTGCGGCTGGGCATGAAGATTGCTTCGCAGAGTCAAACCGTGCAGGTGGCCGCCGAGGCGGTATCGATCGACACGGAAACCTCGACGCTGAATGAGGTGATTCCGGACCGCGCGGTACAGGACATGCCATTGAACGGCCGCGACTTCACGCAATTGATCAAGTTGGCACCGGGGGTGAATGGGGCTGGCTCGATCAACGGCGCGAGGATCGCGCAGAATAACTGGCAGATCGACGGCGCCGATAACAACGATGCATGGCATAATTCGGCGGCAGTGAACCAGGGCGGGGTGTCGGGCGTGGCCGGAACGCTGTTGCCGATCGATGCGATCGACCAGTTCTCCGTGCAAAGCAACGCGAACGCGGAAGCGGGACGGAATGGCGGCGGATCGATCAACATGGTGATCAAGTCGGGAACAAACGCGCTGCATGGGACGTTGTACTACTTCAATCGCAATGACGCGCTGGCGGCCAATACGCCATTCGCCCCGAGCGGCTCGCCCAAACCGAAACTAAAGAACAACCAATTCGGTGGATCGTTGGGCGGCCCCATTGTCCACGACAAGCTGTTTTACTTCCTGACCTATGAGCGCCAGAAATTCATTGTGGGCAATGGCACTAGCGCAACTGAGCCATCGGCGGCCTGGGTGGCCCAAGCGACGGGAGTGTTGAATAAGTACGGCGTGCCTGTGAACCCGGTAGCGACGAACCTGCTGTCCTTCTGGCCGGCGCGCGGGCGGACGGGACCGGCGACTACGAACAACTTCTTCAGCTCCGACAACAGCGATAACTATAGCGACAACGGGATCGGGAAGATTGACTACACGATTAACTCGAAGAACAACCTGGCGTTCCGGTACTTCGTGGGAACGGGCGCGCAGACAGCGCCGGTAGGCTCTCCATATCTGGACTACTATCAGGTTGCGCCAAGCCGGATGCACAACTTTTCGCTGGTCTATAACAGCGTAATCACGCCGAGATTCGTTAGCCAGACGCTGTTGGGAGTGAATTACTTCAAGCAGACGTTCAACGACTTCAACACCGGCTTTAATCCGGTAGCGGCAGGGCTGAACACGGGCGTGACGAATCCGGGTTTGTTGGGCTCGCCCGATATCGCGATCAGCGGCTTTGACGAGATCGGTCTTACGCCTCCGCTGGGCCGAATCGACACGACGGGACACATCACACAGACGCTGAGCTATACGTCGGGACGGCATCAGTACCGATTCGGCGGTGAATACCGGAAGGCCCGACTGGACGTGTTCTATCAGCGGAACGCACGAGGAACCTTTTCTTTCGACGGGACGCAGGGACCCTGGGCGAATGATTCTGGCGTCACGGACAACCTTAAGAGCCTTGGCGATTTTCTGGCCGGCTTCGTGTCATCTTCGTCGATTCAAGTTGGCCAGATGCAGGACGACTATTACATGAACTCCGGGGCGGTCTACGCACAGGATACGTTCAAAGTGAATCCGAACCTGACGCTGAACTACGGGGTGCGGTGGGAATACTTCGGGCCCTTCTACGACGAGAGCCACCGGTTCTCCGTGTTCATTCCCAGCAAGGGTGGAATCAACTTCGTGGGCAAGGATATCGATTCGCTGTATCCGACGCGGCATAACAACTTCGCACCGCGGTTCGGATTTGCGTACACACCGGGAACGAACAGCCGGCTGGTACTGCGCGGCTCTTACGGAATCTACTACGATTCGCCGAACCTGAATGCGTTTGGCGACAACCGGCCGCCGAATTCGGGGGCAACGGGGCTGATCTACAATCCAGCAGGGCCGAACCCGATATTCTCGACGACGCGCGCGAACTACACGATCGTTCCGAACCAGCCGGTGTTCGGCAATCCAACTCTGCCCCCGGGACCGTATGGAGTGTTTTCGGTGGACCAAGGATTCAAGAACGCATCGCTTCAGAACTATTCGCTCAACCTTCAATACCAGATCAGCAGCGGAGTGGTGGGAGAAATCGGCTACGTAGGCAGCATGGGACACCATTTGCTAGACGTTCTGGACATCAACATGGCGCCGCCTTCGACGCTGGGCACGGCGGCGACTCGCGCGGCGCAGAATAAGCTGCGTCCGTACTATTCGCAGTTTCCGAACTTCGCGACGATCAACCAGGTGGGCAGCGGCGCAAATTCGCACTACAACGGCATGATCGCGAGCATACGGTCGAACGCGTGGCGCGGGTTGACCTCAAAGTTCTCGTACACGCTCGGGCATTCGATGGATGATGCGTCGGCGGTGCGCGGGCAGACACCGACGAACAGCCGCGACCTGCGGTTCGATTATGGCGATTCGGGTTACGATGTACGCCACACGTTCACGAGCTATATCACCTATGATCTGCCGGCGCCTGCCAGCGGTCCGAGGCGGCTGCTCAAGGGATGGCAGCTCAATTCGCTGATGGCCTTCTATAGTGGCCTTCCGTTTACGGTCACGGCGGGTAAGAACATTAGCGGAACGTTCGAGAATAAGGATCGCGTGGACGTAGTCGGCGATCCTTTCAGCGGCCTGAACCACTCATTGACAAACGGCTACGTGCAATGGCTGAATAAAGCTGCCTTTGCGCTGCCGGCCCCGGGAACCTTCGGGAACGAAAAGCGGAACCAGTTCCGCGGCCCTGGATTCTCCGATGTGGATTTCTCGATTTTCAAGAACACTCCGATCACGGAACGTGTGTCGTCGCAGTTCCGTGTAGAGATGTTCAATATCTTCAACCGGCGGAACCTGCCGGTGCCGAATGGGAATTTCAGTTCGGGCAGCTTCGGACGGATCTCCGATACGATCGGCGATTACAACGGAGCAACTGGGATCGGGGCCGGGGAACCTTTCAACGTGCAGCTTGCGTTGAAGATCGTGTTCTGAGATGAAATCGATTCATTGCCCGGTGACCGTAAGCACGCGGTCCGTTTCCGCGGTTGAGGTACACGCACTGGACCACTGATCGCTCGCGATGCCCGCTTTTGCAGTGATGTCCTGAAACTTGCCGTTGCCGAGGTTGCGGCAGAGCCGGTTCGCATTGACTCCAGCTACAAACAGATCGATGTTGCCATCGATATCGAAGTCGCCTGCGGCTGCGCCGATGGAGAGATGGCGATTTCGTTTCAGCTCGCGCAGGCGTATTGTGCGACCGGGCAAGTGACCAAAGGCGAGGCGGCACTGGCGAGACAGAGGGAATTACTGCGAGTTCGGGAAGGCGGGACCATTCGCACAACTGATTTATATCGGATGGACTCAATCGGGCATCCGGATGCATCCAGACCAACACGCTCCAATGGGCGCCGGAAGCTCGGCTCGCGCAGCCCGCGAACCCGAAGTGGGATAGCGCGGCTTCAGCTTTTCCTGTTCGTAGCCAGTTGCCTTTCGAACTAGTTTGGCGGCGCTTCCCGAAGTGGTCAACGACGCGCTGCAGGAGAGTGGCGCTCCATGTCGGCCATCGCCGTTAGCGGGTCAAGTGATGGGCAGGGTTGACCGTTGCAGTCCTCTAATGTGTATCGATCGGAATGGACGTTCGGTACATCTGCGTCTGGTCATCCACGAATGCCCGATCGTTGTAACGGTTCAGATCGTACACGAGCTTCGCTCGAAAAGTGTAGCTCCCGGGCGGAACGTTCGGCGTCCAGGAAAGGACTCGGTCCTCGCCGGCGCGCACCGGCGCTTCATGTGGGCCCTGCGCGTCCGCCTGCATTGCGGCGACGGCGTCAGGCAGCGAGCGATCCGCGTCGAGAAAGCTGCGATCGTCCGGCCGGTTGCCGTACCAGGGCGCGAACATCCATTCTGTCGAGGCGACCACAGCCCCGCCGCCGTCCACAATTTCCGCTGTTAGATAGACCGCCCGTCGATTGGAGCCCGTCGGCACGGAATGGCCTGCGGCCACGTTGCTGATGTGAAGCGCAAGTTGCGTCGGGTTCGCTGTCGAGGATGCCTGCATCAAGGTGACCGTAAGGCCCTCACCAACTCGCTTCTCCGAGTGGTCGCCTGTCCAAAGGTGCCGGCCTACAAGTCGCGCCGGGACATCATAGAGCTCCGCCAGCGGACGAACCGTGCGCGGCATGTGGCAATCCTGACAGTGCTGGTTTCCCAAACCTACATTAAAGAAATCATCCCGCCACTCATAGAACGTCTGCGTCTGCTTCCCAACCACCCGTGGGCCTTTGGAGTGGCAGTAAGCACAGGCAGCCGAGGTGCGCATCGCCGGGTCCGCGACGCTCTCGTGCGGGGCAGGGGCTCCGTACGAGCCGCGAATCTTGCCGTCCGGCGTCAGATGACAACTGGCACAGGTCACGCCCACCGATTCACGGCTGAGGGTGCGAGGAGTTGGCGCATTGATCACCGGCGTATTGATATCCGGGAGAGTGAAGGCTTCCGGGTAATGGCAGACGTTGCAGGACGCGCCTCCGTTTTCCACCTCGCGCGCGCGGATCGCCCATGGGTCGACCCCCGCGGCGTGGTGCGCCGATGCCGTCTTGGGCATATCGGCCGGTAGCGTCATGGGGCTCTCATCGAGCGACTTCAGAATCATGGGTTTCCACACGGCATCCGTGCCCACACCGAAAGCATGCTCCTGGTAAATGGATGCATGACAGACCCCGCAGAATTCTGAGGTCGTTGCGGCGCCGTATGACCAGAAGATCGGAGGCTCAGCCCGGGGATCTTTTTTCTTCGGCGTGTCGGCCGCGAACAGCAGCGGAGCCAACAGCGCAACACAAACACCAATTCGGAATCGATAATGGATGGTTCTGTTCATCTTTTTCCCCGACCGACGAACTGCGACTCTTTTCCCCCGCAAGTAGGAGGTCGCGACATCAATCCTTGCAAACCCGCAGCCGGCATCCCGTAGCAGTCCCCCGTCAGGACCGTCGACCCGGTAATCGGGAACAATGCGCCAAGCCCGGCCATTCCAGGCGAGAACTCACCGCATCACTAGCACCTCCCCGGCCAGACGGTTTTGAGGCATCAGGGGCTGGAATTATGAACAATGCGGGGCGGGCGTTCGCTGGCCGCTGCGCGAATTCACGCATCCCCGATTACGACCTGCGTGATACACCCAATCGCCACCGATGGAGGAACAGCGCAGAAAGCGTATCGTTCGACATCACCTCCGCTGCCTGGGCCGGCTGGGAATTTCGACGGGGCCGAAAAGAATCTCCGCAGACGGAGTCTCCGCTAAACCTGGACGCCCGAGCAAGGCAAAAGTGCCGAAGCCGGAGGCGGCTAATTATTTTCGGAGCAAACCGCTGCCACCGCTTCAAGGGTTTTGTCTACGAGCACGCCCACTTCAGTGCCGACAAGAAGAGGATCGAAGTGGCCGTGCGAGCACGCAAGAGTTCGGCCGCAGTCTGCTCGCGCTGCCATTTGCCAGCACGCGGTTACGACCAGCTCGCCGAACGGCGCTTCGAGTTCATTCCCCTGTCGGGGAGTTGCTGGCAATTTCTGAGAATGCTCTAAAAGCTGCGGGTAGCTACAGGATCTCTTTGATCACCTCGCCGTGGATCTCGGTGAGGCGCTCGCGACGGCCCTGGTGCATGTAACTAAGCGCGTCCTGATTCAGGCCAAGCTGATGCAGGATTGTGGTGTGGACGTCGCGGAAGTGGTACGGGCTCTCGATTGCTTTGAGGCCAATCGCGTCCGTGGCGCCGATCACCTGTCCGCCCTTGATGCCGCCGCCGGCGAGCCACATGCTAAAGCCAAGGTTGTGATGATCCCGTCCCTTGCCGCCCTGGGCCTCGGGTGAGCGGCCGAATTCCCCGCCCCAGATGACGAGCGTGGAATCGAGCAAACCGCGCCGCTTCAGGTCCTTGATGAGTCCCGCGACCGGCTTGTCCGTGAGCGAGGCCATGCGAAGGTGGTTCTCCTCGATGTCCTCATGGGCGTCCCACTGCTGATTGCCCGGGCCGCCTCCAGCTACGACGCAGACGAAGCGAGTCCCTTTCTCCACCAGGCGACGGGCGAGCAGGCAGCGGCGGCCATAGTCGTCCGTGCCGGCCTTTCCGACACCATAGAGATCGAGAGTTTCCTGAGGCTCCTTCGAAATGTCGAACACGGCCGGCGCTTCGGTCTGCATCTTAAATGCAAGATCGTAAGCATTGATTCGAGCACCAAACTCACCGTCATCACCGGTGATGTTGGCTTCATCGAGTCCGCGGATCAGATCGATGGTCTTGCGCCGCTCCCTGAGCGTAACGTCTTTCGGCAGATCGAGATTGAGGACCGGCCTCTTGCCGGCACGAAACATAGTTGGCTGGTAGATGGCCGGAAGGAAGCCATTCGAATACATCGGCTGACCGGCTTCGAGTGCGCCCTTCGGATCGGGCATCACGACGTAGGCAGGCAGAGATTCGCTCTCCGAGCCCAGCCCGTAAATAGTCCACGCACCCATGCTGGGGAAGCCTGGAATGATGCGGCCCGTCATGAGCTGATACTGCGCCGCGGAGTGCACCACCATATCCGCATGGCAGGAGCGAATGACGGCGAGATCATCGACGACTTCGGCTGTGTAGGGGAGAAGGTCCGACACTTCGATGCCGCTCTTGCCGTATCGCTTGAAAGTGCGCCTGGTCCCGAGGAGTTTCGCTCCGTTGGAGATGAACTGGTACTTCGCTTCGCCGAATTCCGCAGGACGCTTTTGGCCGTCGAGCTTGTTGAGCAGCGGCTTGGGATCGAAGGTCTCGATGTGGCTGGGACCGCCGGCCTGAAAGAGGAAGATGACCGCCTTGGCCTTCGCATTCTCATGGGGCGGCTTGGGCGCGAGCGGGTTCAGGCGCTTCTCATCGGCGTGGAGCATCTGGGTGTAGGCCAGGGCTCCGAAGCCGCAGAAGGCATCGCAGAGGAACTCGCGGCGGTTGCGCGTGATACGGAAATGTTCGGCCATTGATCTATTCCACGTATAAAAATGCGTTCAGGTTGAACATGGCGAGAGCGAACTCACGCAAGGGCTGCTGCTGCAGGAACTCGAGGGCGAGTTGCTTTTCTTTTGCGTTCGGTGTGCGGCCGGCGGCGAGGCGGTAGGCGAGGTCGATCTGCTTTGCCGCGTTCTTACCGGCTTCCTTTGTGAGACGAGCGGCGAGAGCTTCCGCCAGGTGGTTACTGAGATCGCCATTCAGAAGCTCCAACGCCTGGGGCGGATGAGTAGAAGATTCGCGGCGTGCACAACTGATCTGGAGGTCAGGCGCATCGAAGACCTCCATGAACGGCAAATGGAGATTCCGCTTCTGCAGCAGGTAGACGCTGCGGCGGTCGTGTTCCTCGGGATTCGGAGTGATGGCCCACTGAGAGGGCTTGTATAGCAAGTTGACCAAGTCGGGATCTACCGGAACGATGATGCTTGGGCCGCCCTGCTTCTCATTCAGCTTTCCAGAAACGGCCAGCATGGCGTCGCGAATCTCTTCGGCTTCGAGGCGGCGGCGAGAAAACTTCCAAAGCAGTTTATTTTCAGGATCCTTTTCCATCGCGACTTTTGCTTCCGGAGATTGGGAACTCTGGCGATAGGCGTTGCTGAGTAAGATCTCGCGATGGAGCGATTTGAATTTCCAGCCGCTATCGACGAACTGATTCGCCAGGTAGTCGAGGAGTTCCGGATGCGTCGGACGCGTTCCCATGCGTCCGAAATCGTTCGGAGTGGCTACAATGCCGCGCCCGAAGTGGAATTGCCAAACGCGGTTCACAATGACGCGCGCAGTCAAGGGATGATCGGGCTGCAGAATCCAATCAGCCAAATCTTTGCGCGGCGTTTGCGTGGTGATTTCCGGAGCGCCATCGGGGAGCAGGACGCCTAGCGGACGCATGCCGACTTGCTGCCCTTTGTTCTGGTAATCGCCTCGGGCCAGGACGTGGATCGGAGTAGACTTCTCGAAATTGTCGGATACAGAATACAGGGAAGGGAGCGGTTCGGGAGCCTTCGCTTCGGCTTCTTCGAGCTTCTTCTTCATCGATTCGAGAGCGTCGCCGGTAAGGCCCTTCATCTGAGCCTTGATCTGCTTCATCTCGGCCTGAACAGCTTCATTCTTCGCGTTCCAGGCGGCCTGCTCGGCGGGTGGAGCAAGCGGAACATCGTTTTCCATGGTCGCGGCGAAGTAGGCCTGGATGCGGTAGTAATCGGTGTGGCGGATCGGGTCGAACTTGTGATTGTGGCAGCGGGCGCAGCCGAGCGTGACGCCGAGGAGGGCGGAACCGACCACGTTGGTCATCTCGGTGAGAACCTCGTTCCGGCTACTGGCCACTTCCTGGTTCCCTGCGTTCTTGCGCAAAGGGCCTAGCCGGTTGAAACCCGAAGCAATGCGGTAGATTTCGTTTTTCGGATCGATCTCGTCACCAGCGAGCTGCTCGCGCAGAAATTGCGTGTAGGGCTTGTCTGAGTTGAAGGCATGGATCACGTAGTCACGGTATCGCCATGCATCGCGGCGATGCGTGTCGTATTCAAAACCGTCGGATTCGGCGAAGCGGACCACATCGAGCCAATGCTGGCCCCACTTCTCGCCATAGTGCGGATTAGCTAGCAGGCGATCGACGAGCTTTTGATACGCAGCCTCAGAGCGGTCGTTCACAAAGGCAGTGACTTCTGCCGGTGTGGGCGGCAGGCCCAGCAGGTCGAAATAGACCCGCCGAATGAGGGTTGCTTTGTCCGCAGGCGGAGCCGGTGTTAACCCTTCCTTCTTCAAGCGGGCAAGGACAAAAGCGTCAATCGGCGACTTGGCCCAGGCCTTGTCGGCTGGGGTTTGAAACTGGGGGATTTCGGGTTGGGATCGCTTCTGGAAAGCCCAGTGGCGGCGTTCAACGGGAGTGTATCTTTCGAGTTCGGCGGCCGCCAGGCCAACAGCAACGAGCGTGAGGACACCTAAGATTCGGCGCACGGCTTATAGCGGAATTATATTACAGATCATACACTCTCATGGGCACGTACCCTGCTTGTCCGAGGCGAGGATTTGGCGCATAATCGGATCGCCCCGACCAGAAGCCGGCACTTTGGTCAGGAGTAAACGCGCCCGTTCCGCACCGTCCTCACCGGGGCGGGCGTCCCCTCTTGAGGAGAACCAGATGAAGAACGAGGTTCTCAATATTACCGACGGCCGCACTGAAAAGACCTATTCGCTACCGATGCACAACGGTACGATCCGTGCGATCGATCTCCGCCAAATCAAGGAGGCCCCGGACGACTTCGGACTGATGGCCTACGATCCGGCATTCATGAATACGGCATCTTGCCAAAGCAGTATTACCTACATAGATGGCGATCGCGGGATTCTGCGCTACCGAGGCTACCCGATCGAGGAACTTGCCGAGAAATGCACGTTTCTCGAGGTGGCCTACCTGCTACTGAACGGCGAGTTGCCGCCGGAGAAGGATCTCAAGGACTGGGTGCACCTGGTAACGCATCACACGATGTTGCACGAGACCACGAAGAAATTCCTCGAGGGCTTCCGCTACGACGCACATCCCATGGGAATGCTGGTCAGCACGATCGCGGCACTGTCCACCGTGTATCCGGAGGCCAGGAATGTTCTCGATCCGGAGAACCGGCGAGTCCAGATCGTCCGCCTGATCAGCAAGGTGCCGACCATTGCCGCCTATACGTTCCGGCACAACCTGGGCCTGCCGTATGTCTATCCAGACAACGACCTGAGCTATACCGCGAACTTCATGAACATGCTCTGGAAGATGGTGGAACCCAAGTATGTGGCGAATCCCATACTCGCGCGAGCGCTGGACATCCTTTTTGTCCTGCATGCGGATCATGAACAGAACTGCAGCACCAGCGCAATGAGATCGGTGGGAAGTTCACAGGCCGACCCGTATCTTTGCGCGGCAGCCGCCGCGGCGGCACTGTCGGGCCCGCTGCATGGCGGAGCGAACGAGGAAGTGCTGCACATGCTCGATCTGATCGGCAGCAAGGATCGAATCCCGGACTATATCGAGCAGGTGAAGGCGGGTAAGGTCAAGCTGATGGGATTCGGACACCGCGTATACAAGAACTACGATCCCAGAGCGCGCATCATCAAGTGGACGGCAGAGCAGGTGTTCCAGATCACCGGGCGGAATCCCAAGCTGGAGATCGCGCTCGAGTTGGAGAAGATCGCGCTGGATGACGAGTACTTCGTGAAGCGCAAGCTCTATTCCGGGATTATCTACCAGGCCATGGGATTCGCACCCAGTATGTTTACGGTATTGTTCGCGATTCCCAGAATGGTGGGCTGGCTAGCACAATGGGACGAATTACTGCGGGACCAGGACCAGAAGATCGCCCGGCCAAGACAGGTCTATACAGGGCCTGAAGAGCGCCACCTGCCTGCTGAAAAGAGAACCATCACGGCTGGCGCTGCGAGCCCGGTTGGGTAAGAACAGGAATGAAGGCCCGGCAGGAAAGCACAGGAAGGCGCGGATACTTCGGATAAGAAGGATCCTCAAAATGCCACCGGCACAGCAGGAATACCGAGCCTTTATCGGACCGGATCTCCTGCATGTGCCGGCAGCTCTCGCACAAGCTTTTAGGTAATCCAACCATCCACGATGTTGATGATGCGGTGGCCGTACCCAGCGTTCCTTTCCGAGTGCGTCACCTGCACGATCGTCGTGCCCTCATCATTTAGCTTTTTGAAAACTTCCATGATCTCCTTGGCCTGGGACGAGTGCAGGTTACCGGTGGGCTCGTCCGCCAGGATGATTTTTGGATTCGCGATCAGCGCGCGGGCAATCGCCACAAGCTGCTGCTGACCGCCGGAAAGCTGGTTCGGGAATAGATCCTTCTTGCCGACGATCTGGAAACGGTCCAGCATGTCGCAAACGATGCTGTCTCGCTCCGCCTTCCTGATATTCCGGTACGAAAGCGGTATGTCCAGATTCTCATATACGGTAAGCGAATCGAGAAGATGGTAGCTCTGGAATACGAAGCCGACGTATCTTTTCTGAATTTCGATCCGCTCATTGCGCTTCATCTTGTGAATGGCGTGATCGGCGAAGTAATATTCGCCCATCCAGGCGCTGTCGTGCATGCCGAGAACGTGCAGCAGAGTGGACTTCCCTGCCCCGGACGGCCCCATGATGGAAACAAACTCGCCCTCGCGGATATCCGCGTTGACACGACGGAGCACATAGGTCTTGGTAGGACCGTGCTCGAAATACTTCTCCACGTTTCGCAGGCGGATCATGGCTGGCCGATCGGATTCAGTGACCAGTGTAGCCCCGCCGGGAATTGTCTGTTCGCTTGCCATGGTGTCAGGCGACTTCCACGCTTTCTTCTACGATGCGTCCGTCAAAGAGGCGGATAGACCGGTCCGCATAGCGCGCATACCGGGGATCATGCGTCACCATACAGATAGTTGCGCCGCTGCGATGCAGTTCGCGCAGCAGCTCCATAACCTGCTCGCCGTTGGCTGAGTCGAGATTTCCGGTGGGCTCGTCAGCCAGGAGGATGCTTGGTTCCCCGGCCAGGGCGCGGGCTACGGCGACGCGCTGCTGCTGACCGCCCGAAAGCTGAGAAGGATAGTGCTTCACCCGGTGCGACATGCCGACGCGCTCCAGAGCTTCATGGACTCTTTTCTTCCGCTCGCCTGAGCCCATGCCGCGATAAGTCAGGGGCAGCTCGACATTTTCATAAACTGTGAGATCGCCGATGAGGTTGAATGCCTGGAAGATGAAACCGATCTCGCGATTGCGAATGCGCGCACGCTCCGACAGCTTCAGACCTTGAACGGGCTTGCTGTTCAACGTGTATGCTCCATCGGTAGGCGAATCGAGCAGGCCCAAAATAGCCAGAAGTGTGGATTTCCCGCAACCGGAAGGTCCTGAGATGGAGACATACTCGCCCTTTTTGATCTCCATGTGGATGCCGGAGAGGGCGTGGGTTTCGACCTCGTCGGTAAGGAACACCTTCGTAACTCCATCGAGGCGAATCAGGGAATTGTCGTTTTCGCTCATTGGTCTCTCTTCTCCATACGGAACACCTTCCTGTTTAGTTCAACCGAATTCGATTGTGGGCATCCTGCGCGGACATATCCGACAGAATCACCGTGTCTCCGATCTTCAAACCATCCACGATCTCGATGAAATTCACCGAGCTACGGCCCAGTTTCACCTGCACTCGCTGTGCTTCCTTGCCGTCCGGATCCACTTTGAATAGCGTCACCATGCTGTTCGGCTGCCCGAAAACCGGCCGGGCCACATACAGAACGTCGTTGAGGCGCTCGAGTTCGATGGTGCCGTCCACACTGAGGTCCGGCACTGCGCCGGAGGGCAGTTCACCTTCCAGACGAACATCAACGGTAACGGTCCCGTTCTGCACACTGGGATCTTTCCGGCTTACGCGCCCTTTTATGACTCCGTTGCGTGTGTCGACCTCTGCCAACTGACCAATAGCAACATCTTTCGCCTGAGTTTCTGCAATCTTGAGTTCGGCTTTCAACTTCCACGGTTGCGCGATCTTAGCCAGAATCGTGCCAGCGGTGACGCGTTGGCCAACTTCGATCTGCTGTTGTACGACGCCGCTTGCCGTTGAAACGGAGGTGGTGCCAAGCTGCTGCAATACCCCGGCGGCACCTGCGCGAATACGCAACTGATCCGCCTGCTTCCTCTTCAAATCGTAGGCAGCCTTTAGCTTCTCAATCTGGACCCGCTGCGCTGCGAGTTGCGCTTCCACCGATTCGCGACTGATGCGTACTCGTTCCTCTTCGATCGAATTGCGGTGTTCCAACTCATCCGCGGTCGCCTTTGTAATGCGCAGATTCAGCTCCGAGGTAAGTCCTTCCTTTCCGAGCTTCTGCTCAAGGTCCGACTTGAGGCGCGCCTGCACGTACTCCGATTGAACTTTGGCAGCGTTCGATTTGAGATCGAGCGTTTGCGTTTCGAGCTTCACGCGAAGATCAGTGTAAGTGGCTTCCGCCGTCTTGACCTGCCACTCCGCGTCGAGCGCGGCGAGCGCGACTTCCGGGTTGCTCAACTCCATGATGACGGTGTCGGCCGAGACCTTCGTGCCCGGACGAACCAGAATCTTATCCACGCGACCGTCGGTTACCGCGGGCACCCAGAGGACGTCCTCTGGTACTAGCGTTCCAAGGCCCCGGACCTGGCGAACCATCGGACCTCGTTTTACAGCATCAAACCAAAGTGTCCCGCGCTCGACCGGCGGGGCGGCCGGTCTCAGACGAGACAGACCCCATGTAATGAGGGGGATCGCGATCAACGCCGCGATCACGTAAATCGTCCGGCGGATCAAGCGGTTTCGGCTAGCGCCTTTGCGTGGAACATCCATAGAAATTCGAAATCATAGGGGCAAATCGAGGACCACGGCCCCCCGTCATCGTAAGTATCTGATAATACGAACGGGCTTGAGGCGGGTTACACAGAATCCTGTGAGGAAGGTGTCCGTTTGTGGGACGCGCGCGTACGGAACTGGCCGCTCGTTACAGCGATTGGAGGTTTTCCACCGTCCGCTCGTTCCGGACATTGCCGGTGTTGAGGGTTGTTTTCGGCTCCACCAGCATTACGTGCACCTCTTCGGATTCCGCCACCGGGCAATGCTCGACGCCTTTTGGAACGATCAGGAATTCGCCCGGTTGAACGAGGAGGTCGCCCGTGTGCAGACGCATGCGGAGGGTACCCGAAACTACGTAGAAAAGCTCGTCTTCAAGATCGTGATGATGCCAGACGAACTCGCCCCGGAGCTTGACCAGTTTCACGTGACAATCGTTCAGTTCCCCTGCGATGCGGGGACTCCAGGCATCGGAGAACTCCGCGAACTTCTCGGCCAGGTTTACGGTACGCATGCACTCGATTCTAGCGGAACGAATTTTCCAGGCGGGAGGCTTCGGTGTTGCGCCGCTCGGCGCGATAAATGTCCGCGAGCCCCTCGCGAAGCGAGGCCAATTTCGAACAGGACACACGGTCGCAAATCGTTAAAGCACGTTTATATAGCTTTTCGGCGGCATTCAGCTTGCCTTCCAATGCGAACAGATTCGCGAGGTTGGCGATCGTCGATATGTGCGCGGTATTCTCCGGCGCCGTTTGTTCCCAGATTGCGAGCGAACGGCGGAAGAGCGGCTCAGCTTCCTCCAAACGCCCGGTGCGCATGTACACATCCGCAAGATTATTCCAGGCAAGCGCAAGGCGCACATGGCGATCGCCATTGGCAGATTGCCAGATCCCGATACACTCCTTCAGCAGAGTCTCCGCTTTGCCCCAATCGTTCTTGTGCTGCGCCAAAACGGCGAGATTGTTCAGCACGGCGCCAAGCTGTGGATGTGAGGGGCCGAATATGGATCGTTTTATCTCCAGTGCCCTCTGATACGCGGCCTCAGCGCGCGCATCGTTGCCGGCTGCCGAATAAATTGCGCCGATGTTGTTCCAGGAGTTGGCCGTTTCCGAATGATTCGGCCCGAGTACCTTCAAGCAGATAGACAAGCCTCTGTGACCGGCCTGCATGGCCTCCTCCGGGCGGTTCTCTTCGCGCAGATATTCTGACAGATTGTTATATAAGGTGCCCAGTTGCGCGTCTTCCGCAGCGGATATGGACTCCTTCTGCAGAATTGCCCGCTGAAGCATAGTGCTCGCTTCGGCAACTTTACCTTGGTCATGCAGGGCGCACGATAGAGCGTTGATCGAGCTGATGGTCTTGGAATCGTTCATTCCCGCCAGCGCTTCACGAATCGCCACGGCTTTTCGGAAGCTCACCTCCGCAAGCGCCGGTTGTCCTGTGGCGCGGTCGAGTTCGCCGATGTTCGTAAGTAGGATCGCGGCAAGATCGGAGTCAGGATCGGCAATGGCTTGTGCTTCTGCGTACGCAGCGCGGGCTTCCTCATAACGGACGCGCTCAAAGTACATGGTTCCAAGATTGTTCAGAGCTCTGGCATTCTCCTCGCTGCGAATGCCACTCGCGGTCAACAATTCGAGTGCCGCCTTGTACTTCTTCTCGGCCGCATCGAACTGACGAGCGGTACGCAACTGAAAACCTTCATGCATGAGTTGTTGTGCCTCGGGCAGTTGCGCCGCGGCAATGGATGCGAATGCGATCAGAATGACGGCTAATCTCATGGCGCGCTCCACCGAATGAGACGGCACGTTATGGATTCGGTTTGTCCGTTCGCCCCCGCGTTCGCCCCATTCCTGAATCGCGCAATGAAGGTTGTCACGCGCTAGAATTGTGAACGCTTTCGACGGATTCCACATGCCCGTACCGCTCACTCCTATTCGCTGCCTATATAGGGCAGTTGACCTGTTCGCCGATAAAATCGGCGTTGTTTCCGCAGACCGGCAGTTCACTTACCGGGAATTCGGACAGAGATGCGAACGCCTGGCGAACGCATTGCTCCGATCCGGCATTCAACCGGGTGACCGTATTGCTTATCTGAGTTTCAATAATCACGAACTGCTGGAAGGTTACTTCGGAGTTCTGATGGCAAACGGGGTCGTCATGCCGCTCAATGTGCGGCTGTCGTTCACTGAGGTTGTTAACATACTGAACCACTCGGGCGCTCGCGTGCTACTTTACGAGGCTGATTTCACCGAACTGGCCGACAAGTTGCGCCCCCTGTGTCCGAAGCTGGAGCGGACGATCCTGCTCGACAGCGAGTACGAGGAGTTCCTGAGCACAGGCACGGAAGGACTTGTCGACTACATGACGGTGGATGAAAACACCGTTGCTGAGTTGTTCTACACCAGCGGAAGTACGGGTACGCCCAAAGGGGTGATGCTGACCCATCGCACTCTTTATCTGCACGCGCTCGACGTCGCGCTCTGTTACCGGCAGCCCGAGACGATGGTCGATCTGCACACGATTCCCCTGTTTCATGCCAACGGCTGGGGACATCCGCAAGCCTCTACGCTGATGGGCGCCAAGCAAGTGATGGTCCGGCGGTTCGAGCCTTCGTTCGTACTCGACCTGATTGAGCAGCACCAGGCGACGGATATGAGCCTGGTACCCACTATGGCGAATGCGCTTCTCAATTGTCCGGTGCTCGGGCAGGCGGATACCTCCAGCATGCGGACGATCATGATCGGCGGGGCTGCCTCATCACCGGAACTCATTTCGCGTCTCGAGGCCGCTTTCCACTGCGACGTCTTCGCTGGTTATGGGCTGACCGAGACGTGCCCGGTCCTTACGACGGGGAGACCGGCCGTAGACGACCACGACGTTCCGGCGCAAGAGCGCCTCCGCAAAAGGGCAATGGCCGGGAGACCGATTCCCGGCGTAGAGGTCTGCGTTGTCGATCCGAATGGTAAGCAAGTGCCGCGGGACGGAAAGAGCATCGGCGAAGTGGTAGCGAGGGGTGACCATATTATGGCCGGCTACTACCTCGACGAAGCGGGCACGCGGGCCGTGCTCCGCGATGGCTGGCTGCACACAGGCGATATGGCCGTATGGGACGAGGAAAACTATATCCATATCGTCGATCGCAAGAAAGAGATCATCATCAGTGGCGGCGAGAACATTTCCTCACTCGAAGTCGAGAAGGCCGTTTTCGCACATCCGAGCGTGTTCGAATGCGCCGTGGTTGCGGCTCCTGATGACAAGTGGGGTGAAGTGCCCATTGCTATCGTTGTTCTGAAGCCCGGAATGAAGCTGAGCGAAGAGGAACTTCTATCGTTTCTGGAAGGCCGGCTGGGCCGTTTCAAAATGCCTCGCAGAGTGGAATTCCGTGAAGACCAGCTACCGAAGACCGGCACGGGCAAGATCCGCAAGAACATCTTACGGGAGCCCTTTTGGAAAGGAAAAGAGAAGCGGGTGCAAGGTTGAAATCTCTGGTTCTCTGGGTGCCGGATGCGGAGCGCGAGATTCTGATTGCGCAGCTCTGGGAGGAAGGTACTACCGGCATCACAGAGGCAGCGAATTCGCTGAGGGCGTTCTTCGAAAACGATGTGGATATGGAGGCGTTCCGCACACGGTTCGCACAATATGAACCGGATGTGATCGAGGAAGAAGACCGCGACTGGGTTGCCGAATCGCAAGCACAGTGGCCACCCACCGCCGTTGGTGAGCGCTTCTATCTTGTTCCCGAATGGCGTGATGATCCTGCGCCGTGCGGCCGAATCCGGCTACGAACGTTTCCCGGTATGGCCTGCGGATCCGGCACTCATCCTGCCACGCAACTCTGCCTGGTTGCAATGGAGCAGTGGGTGCAGGCGGAAGATTCGCTGCTGGACGCCGGAACAGGTAGCGGCATTCTGGCGCAGGCTGCACACCTACTCGGGGCTAAGCAGGTCTTCGGCTGCGATATCGACCATGCAGCGACCGAAATTGCGCGCCGCAATTCCCAGGAATTCATTTACCAGATCCCGTTCTTCACGGGCTCGCTCCGGAGCGTCCGAACGGGTGCGGTTTCCTTAATCGTCGCGAATTTGAACGCAGAGACACTGAGGAATCTTGCGGCGGACATGAAGCGAGTATGCACTCGCGCGTTGATCGTGGCGGGCTTCCGAACAGATGAATTAGCTCGGGTCGAGCAAGCGCTGGGGCAGTCTGTGCAGAGATACGAGCAGGAAGGCTGGGCGTGCGCCGTGATTCCGATCCGGACCGTCTAGCGCGATTCGGGCAACTCGCGAATGCGAAAATTCCGGAACCAGATCTGCGCCCCGTGATTCTGAAGCTCCAGGTAGCCCGCGCTCTTCGTCGCCATATCCGGAAGGCGCGCGAACTTACTCTGAGCGATGGCGGCTTTCAACTGCTCTGAACCGAAATCATAAGAGACTACTCTGCGGCCGTTGAGCCAGTGCTCCGCGTGATTGCCATTTACGATGATGCGGCTCTGGTTGAACGTGCCGGGAGGCAAAGGCTCCGCATTTTCGGGCACGAGCATGTCATACAGCGCGCCTGTACGATGAGTAGGCAGCTTGCCATCCGAATGCCGATCATTATCAATGATCTGGTATTCAAGTCCGGTCGGATAATATTTCGCATTCTGATAGACCTGAAACCAGCGGGCGGCTGAATAGCAGACACCATCTGCGAGCAGGAAGGCCGAGGCCAGAGCAATCCAGAGAGCCCACTTCACACGGAAAGCGCGACGCCAGACCGCGAGGAGAACGCCAAGCAGCAGCACCAGACAGATGGTACCGGTTCTGGCGGATGGGTTCAGGTCGTACTTGTATATATCCGGATGCCGCCGTCCACGAACCCCCATGTACTTCACGCCGGAGTTGCCGCCCTGAGCGATGGCCCAGTCGAAGACGAGTTCGAAATTATCGAACTCACGCGCCGAGAAGATGGATCCGCCTTTGTTCGGTGAAACCAGCGCGATACACCCGTTCTCGAATTTCCAGGCTTGCCCGGGGAGCGGCTTGCCGATGCCGCCCGTCCATTGATCTGGACTTGCAAGATCGTGCCATCCCTGACTCACATCCTCCGGAGTGAGATGGGTTCCCGTGCAGGCCGTCTGCGACCAGGCTACTTGCCCAAGTGCAAGAAGCAGGGGGAGCCAAAAAATAGACATTCGCGTCGATTCTATCGCGCCCCTCTCGAAGTTTGAGTCCAAATCGTCCAGGGGCGGGAGGGCAGGTCAACGAGGGTCTCTTTCTCCCAGGAGAGTTCCGGGTGACTCGTGAGGTGTGAAGCGGCCTTGAAATGGAGTCCGCAGGGATGGCCTATGGCTGCTTCGAATGTCATCCGGCCGATCATGGCAGCGTCTGCCACCTTCGCTTGTACCGCACCGGCCGTGCCGTAGGGCGGCTGCCAGGGTTGGGAACCGCGCGCTGACAGGTCGACGTGGCCGCAGAGCGTACGCTCGCTTGGCTCGATTTTCTTTTCTAGAGAGTCGTAGTGGTCCGACAGATAACGTTTTGCGAAGGCCACATTGATCTGACCCTTTTTCGATTCGATGAGCGACTCCGCCCGCACCCGCCGCGCGTTGGCGCTCTGTCCCGCATCTTTGAGGTCAAAGTCAGTTTCTTCGGCTGCGAGTTTGGGATCGACGGGAAAATTCGTACCGACGTAGTAACCATCTTTCGAGCGCCGGACGGTGACGTTCTTCAGCCCAAGCTCGAGGTCGGCGATTTCGTTGGTATTACGGTCGGCAACCAGCCAGTTGTTGGCGTAGCCCCCGTTGTTCCCTTCCTTCATGATGCGAATGAAATCATCGATAGATGCCGAGTACTGCATCGCCTTTCGGGCGCGTACGAATTCAGCGATGCCGTTCGGATCGAAGCCGTTGAATCTGGAGATCGTAGTTTCCGTAATGACAATACCCGCAGAGTTCATTCCGAAATCGTCACCGCTGTGAATCCAGCCCGGCATGCCGTCCATCAGAATGTGGTACCCGTTGGCCGGGACAATGTCGAAGATGATATTCCAGCGGGCGCCGTCCATGTAATTGGTCCAGTTGTTGTGAGCGATCACAATCTTGCCGTCTTTCGTATAGCTGCCGGTGGCAACGAATGCACTGCAACGGTCGGCGTTGGTTGTGGTCTTCTGCTTGTCGTACCAGTTGTTGTAATAAGACCCGAGTTCGATGGACGCATTCATGACGACGACGTCCCACACATCCAGCTTGGAACCCTTGGCCGCGAGGCCTCTGGCGATGCCTTGCAGTTCTTCGCGATACTCCTGTTCGATCTTTGGCCAGAGCATGTGCTGGGCCGCGTCGCGCCAGAAAGAATACGGCTTCTTGGTGTCGTGCTGCAACTCGGTGGCAAGGACGCGCTGCAGATCCTCGATCTGTCTGGCGAGTTGGGAGCCGTGCTGATAGCCGATCTCCGACGGAGTGCCTTCGAGATGGACATAGATCCATCCGTTCTTCTCCTTCACTTGGGCAACTGAAACGAAGGCAAAAAGGCTCAAGACGGCAAGCGCACGGTGCATAATGTTCAGGTTAGCCTGATACGATAGAAGTTTCCAATCGGATGACCAAGGCTGTTCCCGATATCCTAGCTCGCATTGTCGAGCAAAAAGCCCAAGAGTTGCAGCGGGCGCACATCCCTCTGATTGTGCTGGAGCGACTGGCGGAGTCGGCTGCGCGCGCACGCCGGAGTTTTGCGGGAGCGCTGCGAGCGAAGTCGCCTGCAGTTATAGCTGAGATCAAGAAGGCGTCTCCCAGTAAGGGCGTACTCAACGGCAATTTCCAGCCTGCAATGACGGCTGTGGAATATGAGAGCGGCGGGGCAGCGGCCATCTCCGTGCTGACGGATCGGGAATTCTTTCAAGGCTCGCTGGACGACCTCATGGCCGCACGAAAGGCCGTGAACATTCCGGTGCTGCGGAAGGATTTCACAACCAGCAAGTACCACGTTGTGGAGGCGGCGGCGAATCACGCGGATGCGATTCTGCTGATTGCCGCGATACTGACCGAGCAGCAGATGCGAGAGTTCCGCGAATTGGCGGGGGAATGGGGCATGGCCGCGCTGGTGGAAGTGCACGACGCAGAGGAACTGAAGCCCGCACTCGCATCCGGCGCGGAGATTATCGGTGTAAATAATCGAAATCTGCGGACCTTTGAAGTGACGCTCGAGACTTCGCTGAGACTCGCCGAGCAGATTCCTTCTTCGGTGATCAAGGTAAGCGAGAGCGGCGTTACGACGCGCGAGCAGATCCGCCAACTTCAGGATGCCGGCTACCAAGCGTTCCTGGTCGGTGAACATCTGATGCGATCGAAGAATCCGCGACAGGCGTTGCAGGCGCTCACGGCATGATGGTAAAGATCTGCGGCATCACGAATCGCGACGATGCGTTGGCCGCAGCAGATGCCGGGGTAACGGCGATCGGTTTCAATTTTTATCCGAGGAGCCCAAGATACATCCAGCGGGAGGAAGCAGAGGCGATCGCCGCAATACTGCCTTCCGGGGTACGGCGCGTGGGCGTTTTCGTGGACGCTACTCCAGCGGAAGCCGCATATGAGTTTCTCGATGTCATTCAATTGCACGGGGAGGAGCCTGCCGGTGATATGGCTCTTTATGACAAGCCCGTGTGGAAGGCATTCCGCGTAAGACCCGGTTGGGATCCGGGAATCCTGAAACAATACGAAGTGGAGGCCGTGCTTCTGGATGGCCCGCTGCCCGGAACCGGGCACGCTTTCGATTGGAGAGTAGCGTCGGGACTGGCGCACAACATCGTGCTGGCAGGCGGACTGGATGCCACAAATGTGCGTGATGCGATTCGCGTTGTGAAACCCTGGGGAGTGGATGCGTGTTCGCGCCTGGAAAGTGTACCGGGCCGCAAAGACCATGAAAAAATGAAGCGGTTCATTCAAGCCGCGCTATCGGAATATCTATGATCGTTTCTCAACCAGATTCCAAAGGACACTTCGGCCCGTACGGTGGCCGCTATGTGCCGGAAGTTTTGATGGCGCCTCTGGAAGAACTGGAGCAAGCCTACTTCACCGCGAGGGCGGACAGCGAGTTTCAATCAGAACTGAAGTATTTGCTACAGGAGTACGCGGGCCGGCCGACGCCACTGTATTATGCGAAACGGTTGAGCGAGACGCTCGGCGGGGCGCGCATCTATCTGAAGCGGGAAGACCTGCTTCATACGGGCGCGCACAAAATCAACAATGCAATCGGGCAGGCGCTGCTGGCGCGGCGCATGGGCAAGAAACGCATTATCGCGGAAACCGGGGCCGGACAGCACGGCGTTGCAAGCGCGACGGTGTGCGCCCTGTTCGGGCTGGATTGCACGGTCTATATGGGCGAAGAGGACATGCGGCGGCAGAGGTTGAACGTGTTCCGCATGCGAATGCTCGGCGCTAAAGTGAGCGCCGTGAAATCCGGAAGCCGGACCCTGAAGGACGCCGTAAGCGAGGCTCTGCGCGATTGGGTGACGAATGTGGGCGACACATTTTACCTGCTCGGGTCGGCATTGGGGCCTCATCCATATCCGTTGATGGTTCGCGATTTTCATCGAATCATAGGCGACGAGACGCGCAGGCAGATCCTGGAGCAGGAATCTCGGCTACCGGATCAGATTTTTGCTTGTGTGGGCGGCGGAAGCAATGCGATCGGCATGTTTCACCCATTCCTGGCGGATGAAGGCGTCCGGCTGGTGGGCGTTGAAGCGGGCGGGAGGAGCAGTGCGCTGGGCGAGCACGCGGCACGATTCAGCGGCGGCGTTCCGGGCGTGCTACACGGATCGTTCAGCTACCTTTTGCAGAATGAAGATGGGCAGGTGTCACTGACGCATTCCGTATCGGCGGGGCTGGATTATGCCTCGGTCGGCCCGGAGCATGCATGGCTACACGACCAGAAGCGCGCGGAATATTTATCCGCAACGGACGCCGAGGCGCTGGAAGCGGCAAAGGTCCTGGCGCGTACGGAAGGAATCATTCCTGCGCTGGAGTCGTCGCATGCGGTCTCGGAAGCAATCCGGCGCGCCCCTCGCGCCAAGGACCAGATCTTTGTCGTGAACGTTTCGGGCCGCGGCGATAAGGATACGGATATTTATCGCGAAAACATGAAGGAGTTGGACTCGGAAGAATGACGACGCGCATTCCGCGGTTGTTCGAGCGGTTGAAGAAAGAGAACCGCGCCGGGCTGATCGCCTACATCACGGCCGGCGATCCGACGCCGCAGCACACGGCGAAGTTGGTGAGGGCGCTGGAGCGCGGAGGCGCGGACCTCATCGAACTCGGCGTACCGTTTTCCGATCCGATCGCCGATGGGCCGGTGATCCAAGCTGCATCCGATCGGGCGCTACAGGCAGGGACGACGATGCAGACCGTGCTCGCGATCGCACGGCAGATTCGGGCGGAATCCGAGATTCCAATACTGCTATTCACCTACCTGAATCCGGCGATGCGCTACGGATTCGAGAAACTCGCCAAGGATGCGGCTGAGGCTGGTATCGATGGCTGCCTATTGACGGATCTCAGTGTCGAAGAGGCCGAGCAGTATGTGGGTGCGATGCGCGCACAGGGGCTGGACACGGTTTTTCTAGGCGCGCCGACCAGTACGGAGCGGCGGCTGCAACTGGTTGCGAAATATTCGAGCGGGTTCATCTACCTCGTTTCGCGGACGGGCGTGACTGGCGAGCAGACATCCGTCTCCGAAGCCATCGGCCCGCTTGTGCAGAGCATGCGCGCGATCAGCTCGCTGCCCCTCGCGGTTGGGTTTGGAATCGCGAATGCGGAGCATGCTAAGCAGGTAGGCAGCGCGGCGGATGCCGTGGTGGTGGGTAGCGCCATCGTCCGTATTATCGAGAAAAACACACAATCTCCCGACCTGGAGCAGAAGCTCGAGACGTTCGCGAGTGAGCTTCGCACAGGTCTTGTTCCGAGGAATGGATGAATCGCGAAGACGCCGTTGCCGAACTGGCCTCCTGCCGCAGCAAGATCGACGAACTGGATTTGCGGCTGCTGGAAATTCTGAACGCGCGCACTCAAGTGGTGGAGCGCATCGGCCGAATCAAACAGGACTTCGCGATGCCGGTATACGAGCCGAAGCGCGAGGACCAGGTCTTTCAAAACGTTTTGGACCATAACGGCGGGCCACTCCCACCAGAAGCCGTCCGCCGGATCTTCGAGCGCATTATCGACGAAATGCGCACGTTGCAGAAAATGAGGATGCAGAAATAAATGCTGGTCGTGATGCAGGAAGGCGCCACGGAGGCGCAGATACAGGCGGTAATCGACCGGCTGGTATCGATGAACTTCACCGTACACCGGTCCACAGGCGTAATGCACACGGTGTTGGGAGGGGTCGGGCCGGTGGAGAATTTCGATCCTGCGGACCTGGAAGCACTCGAAGGGGTGAAGGAGGCGCACCGGATCGTATCCCCGTATAAGCTCGCCAGCAGGCATTGGAAACCGGGCGGCACCATCGTGAAGATCAAGGACGTGGAGATTGGCGGCGCGCGTCTGGTGATGATGGCGGGGCCGTGCAGCGTTGAGAGCGAAGATCAGATCGCGCGAGCGGCGGAGATCGTGGCCAAGGGCGGCGGGAAGGTAATTCGCGGAGGCGCGTTCAAGCCGAGGAGTTCGCCGTATAGTTTCCAGGGACTCGGTGAGCAGGGCTTGAAGCTTCTGCGGAAGGCGGCCGATGGTGCCGGGCTGCTGGTGATTAGCGAAGTCATGGACCAGACACAGATCCCGCTGATGGCCGGCTACGTGGATATTTTCCAGGTGGGTGCACGAAACATGCAGAACTTCAACCTGCTGAAGGAACTCGGAAAGATCAAGAAGCCGGTGCTGCTGAAGCGCGGCATAGCGGCCACGATTGAAGAGCTGCTGCTTTCGGCGGAGTACCTGATGTGCGGGGGCAACTACCAGGTAATCCTGTGCGAGCGCGGCATCCGAACTTTCGAGACGTACACGCGCAACACGATGGACATCTCGGCCATTCCCGTGGCGAAGAAGCTGTCGCACCTGCCTATCGTCGCGGATCCTTCGCATGGCACAGGGCGACGGGATCAGGTGCTTCCGATGGGACGGGCGGCTGTGGCAGCCGGCGCTGACGGATTACTTGTGGAGGTCCATCACGATCCGGATCACGCGATCAGCGATGGCGCGCAGACCCTACGGCCCGAGCAGTATTTCGAACTGATGGAACAGCTTCGTATAATCGCGCCCGCGGTCGGGCGTACGATGTAGGTCTCGTGGATACAGTCGCCATCGTCGGAGTGGGATTGATCGGGGGATCTTTCGCCCTTGCCCTGCGCAGGGCCGGTTTCACCGGGACGATTCTGGGCGTGAGTTCTCCCCAGACATTGGCCACGGCGGAAGCGAGAAAAGTCATCGACCGGGGCGCCACGCTTGAGGAAGCAGCGGCGACCGCCGATCTGGTGTACCTGGCTCAGCCCATTTGCAACATCTTACAAACGCTCGAGAAACTCGGACCATTGGCGAGAGACGGTGTACTGTTCACGGACGCCGGTAGTACGAAGGCTAACATCGTAAACAAAGCGCGTAAATCTTTGCCTCACGGCCAATTTCTGGGTGGGCACCCCATGGCTGGCAAGGAGACGAGGGGGGTGGAAGAAGCAGACGCTGACCTCTTCCGTGGGAAGACCTACGTCCTGACTCCGGAGTGCCCTGAAGAGCTAGATACACTTGTTACACGTGGCTTCCAAAATTGCCTGCTGCGTATTGGGGCGAACGTTTTAGTACTGACGCCTGATGAACATGACCGGATCGTAGCCCTCACGTCCCATCTGCCCCAACTGCTTTCGACGGCACTCGCCGCAACTGTTTCTGAACATATTGAAAGCGATAGCGACCACCTGGCCGTCTCAGGGTCTGGCTTATTAGATAGTACTAGGCTGGCGCTTAGCTCGTTCGATATTTGGCACGACATCTTGAAGACCAATACTGCAGAGATTGACCACGTGCTCAAGCTGTATATTGACAAACTACAGAAGATCCGCCAAAATCTAACAAATCTGCAACTGCGCGAAGAGTTTACGGCGGCCGCTAATGTGGCCCGGCGTTTGCGCCATGAAGTGTAGTTGTAAGAAGGGACATGACTGAGCGGCTTGAGACTGACAGCCTTAGCAAGTGCGTTGTATGAAGACCTACTCCACCGGGAGGGGGTCACCAAACTTGTACTATCCCGCCGCGCGGCCGCTGTCTACTCGAGCGGCTCGCCTGCTAAGAATGTCTATTTCTTAGATTCGGGACTGGTCAAGCTTGAGAAGCTAACCGAGGCAGGAAAGGAACTTCTGCTGGGCATTGTAGCGCCCGGAGAAATCTTTGGGGAGCAAGCGATTCTTGGTGACAGCTCTTACGCGGTTTCCGCTCGAGTCTTAGAATCGGGCATCGCTTATGCAATTCCAGCCGACCTTTTCCTGAAGTTCTGCGAACGCCGCCCCGATGTTTGGAAATTGCTGGTTCAGCATTTCCTAACAAAGAAAGACGAACTGGAACGAAAGATCGAACACCTCTGCCTCAGCGACGTGAAGCAGAGAATCGTTTTCTATTTGAACGACCTGGCACGTCTGAATCCGGGAACAGACGGCGCTGGAAGCGTGATTCATATCTCACAGAATGAACTGGCAAGCCTGGTGGGAGCGACTCGAGAGACGACTTCCACGACGCTGAACACCCTTGCCCGCCAGGGTTTGATCGTTTTAGGGCACCGCCTGGTGATGATCCCTTCCCTGGAGATGATCCGGGAGGCAATTCAAACTCCGAAAGCAATGAAACAAGCTGCCGCCCCGTCTGCTAGCGTGGCACCTCCAACAATCTAAAGACGCATACGTCCAACGTAGCGGAGCCGGAACAGGTTATCCGTTCACAGTGTGAACCAGATTCACTGCCCATCCGTCTGTATCTCTGTCGAATCAATGCGCAACCTTCTGGCCGTAGCCGTGCTTTATGGGCTGAGTCATGCGAAGTTTTGTGTTTCTGGCGCTGATTTGCGTGCCGCTATGGGGCGGAGAGGACGATTGTCCCAATAACGATTGCAATTCCGCGGTCTCCCAAAACGTGAATTCCAAGTACACCGTTGAGGGATTCTCGTTCAGCGGCAACAGCCGGTACCGCGACCTCTTTGCGCGGCTCAGCGACCGGCTACAGCAAGATCTGCGGAAATTAGTGGGGCAAAAGTACAACCAGGAACTGGTGACTCGACTTGCTCAAAGAATTCGTCAGGAGATTCACGCTTCTTCCGTTACAGCACGTTGTTTTCGTGGTGAGCAGCCAAATTCGGTTCGTGTCGAGTTCGAGACGAAAAGAAGCCGGCTGGATGAGGACGCCACGGTAACGAAACTTTCCTATCATTCAAAAGAGGGTTGGACTGGAGGAATGGAGGTCTCCACGGATCTGGCAGGCAATCAACTTGTGTTCGGAGTGCAAAGCGACGGCGACACACTCGTCGAGCGGCAGGCAGGGATTAATGCGCGAATCTCGCGTTCTATTGGAGATCGGCTGCAGGTTCGTTTCGGCTTCGAAGATTTCCATGAGCAATGGAATGGAGCGACCTTACAAGCCCTGGCAAGAGCAGAAAGAGTCCCCGGTATCTACCGGACGCGCCGTTCATTCACGCCCAGCCTTACGGTTGTTCTGACGCCCGGCCTCACATGGACGGCCGGTGTGTCGTTCCAGAATTTCGAGACACAGTTTCCGGCCGCCCGTACTGAATCTGCCAATGCTGTGGTAAATACTCTGCGCTATCACCGGTTTTGGGAGAGGTCAGAAACTTCCCGGCAGGAAGTCGAAGCAGGATACACCCTGCGGGCGGCCACCAGATCGCTGGACACGGACTACGCTTACACGCGGCATGCATTCAACGCCAACTGGGCGATGGGGATCGGTGAGCACCATGAATTTGCAGTGAGGTTCGCGGCCGGAACGCTGAACGGGCGGGCTCCCCTGTTTGAACGGTTTGTGCTCGGCAACAGTACTCTGTTGCGCGGTTATAACAAATACGACATCGTCCCACTTGGGGCGACGCATCTGGCATATGGTTCGCTGAATTACCGGTACAAGATCGTCGGCGTTTTTTACGATACCGGATCCGTTTGGCAGAACCGTGAGGATCGGAAGGCACGGCAATCGGCGGGTGTAACGCTGGCGATGGGACCTCTGCGCGAGGGGCTGCTGTTGAGCGTTGCTTTTCCGCTACAGGACGGAAGACACATTCCATTATTCATGTTGACTGCAAACTTCTAGGCTGACGGATCGTGAGACTTCTTCGCTACGGCTCGCTTCTGCTGTCCGGCGCACTGGCATTCTGCCTTTCGCTCTGGGCGCAGGACCTGCTGCTGCGGACGTCCGGCGATCATGTGAATGTATACGCCCCGAAACTTCATTTCCTGACCGGAAAGCCTCTGCAGAGACTTCACGATGGAAACTCGGTTATCTACGATTTCCAGCTCAGCATTCTCGGTGACGGACAGGACGTGGTTCTGCGCCGCAGTTTCGAACGGTTCGTATTCAGTTACGATCTTTGGGAGGAGCGTTTTTCGGTGACGCGGATGCGGAGCAACCGGGGACACGTGTCGCATCTGACAGCCGAAGCAGCCGAGGCATGGTGCGTTGGGAACATGTCCTTCTCACCTTCGGGACTCGCTACGGATCGGCCATTGTACCTTCGACTGGAGGTGAGGGCGCAGGATCCGCGCGAAATGCCGCCGCTACTGAATGAGCCGGGCATGAGCCTTTCGAGCCTGATCGATATTTTCAGCCGCGCCAGCAAAGGGCGGCAGCCGCAGTATTGGAAGGCGGAAGCCGGACCGGTGCGCCTCGCGGATTTGCAGCGCGATAGGAACCGGGGGGGCGATTGAACCAGCTTCGTACGCGGCTGATTCTGATCTTTCTCGCGGCCACACTCGCGCCGCTGGCGGTTTCACTGTGGATCACATCGCAGCTCGTGGAACAAAGCCTCAACCTGCAATCCACCGAGAAAATCGACAGTCTGTCCCGGTCGCTGGAACAGACAGGGAGGGCGCTGTATCAGAAGACACGGGAAGGGCTAAAAGCAGATGCGGAGCACGGGCGCCTGCGGCCGGAGGTGATGGCTCTCCGGGACCGGCAGAGTTGGCCTCCCGCGGTCGAGGAGTTCTACACCCGAGGAGACCGGGAAGGGTTTGCCATTGCGGGCGCTAATGGAGGCGCACTGGAGTACATGCTCCGAACGCCGGACGCCGTCTGGGTGTATTCGGCTCCGTTCGGCGGACCTGGTATGAAGACACTGGCGAACCAGCACACAGAGGCCCGCTCCCTGGTATCGAGGACCACCGGCCGGGACATACGCAGGGGCATGCTGTATACCGCGTTGGTCCTTGTGGCAGTGGTCTGGATTGTGCTGATGCTGGCGCTGGCATTTGTGGCACATCGGATCACACGTCCCATACAGCGGCTTACGGAGGCACTTGGCGAGTTGGCGGGCGGGAATCTGGATGTGCGGCTCGCGGTTGACGGCAATGACGAAGTGGCGCGAGCCATGCGGGCATTCAACGATTCGGCCGAGCAACTCAGGCAGCAGCAGGACCGGGTGATTCAACTGACTCGGATTGCGAGTTGGCAAGCGCTCGCGCGCAAGATGGCGCATGAGGTAAAGAACTCGTTGACACCGATTCGTCTGACTGTCGAGGAAATGGTGGCCCGGCGCGGCGATCGCGATCAGGCGTTCCTGGATGAGGCGGCGCAGATTGTGGTGGATGAAGTGACCGCGCTCGAACGGCGCGTGCGCGCATTTTCGGATTTTGCATCCGAGCCTGCCGTGCGGGCCTCCCAAATCGATCTCAACGCACTCATGGAAGAGCGCGTGAGATTTCTCAAGAACGCTCATCCGGAAGTGCGGTACGACCTGCGACTGGCAGAGGAGCCTGCCCGGGCGGTAGCTGATATGGACCTGGTAAAAGGCATTCTGACGAATCTGCTGGAGAATGCGGCGGAGGCTGCCGGCGGTGGCGGTGTGGTTATGGGCAAGACGTATCGGGAAAACGGACAGGTAGCAGTGGAAGTACACGATTCGGGACCGGGCTTGAGCACCCTCGCGGAGGACTCCCTGTTTGAGCCAACCATTTCGTTCAAGAAGACGGGAATGGGCCTGGGGCTTTCGATTGCCCGGCGAAGCGCGGTCCTGTCGGGCGGGGACATATTGCTGGTGAAGGGAGAACTTGGCGGCGCAGGCTTTCGCGTGCTGCTGCCGGCGGTGAACTGATGGCGCAACGACGAATCCTGATTGTGGATGACGAGGAGAACATCGGCCGCTCCCTTCGCATGATTTTAGAGCGCGAAGGGTACATCGTGCTGACCTGCTCCTCAGTAACCTCTTTCATTACCCTGCGGGCTACTGCAGATGCGTACCTTTTCGATGTGCGGTTGCCCGACGGAACCGGGATAGATCTGTTAAAGCGGGTGCGGCAGGCCGACGCTGCGGTACCGGTGATTATGATCTCCGGGCAGGCGACGATTTCCGAAGCCGTGGAGGCCACGCGGGCCGGGGCCTTCGACTTCCTCGAGAAGCCGCTGAGCCGGGACAAGGTCCTGCTCACGATCAAGAATGGACTGGAACAATCCAAACTGCGCGCCGAGAACGAGCGGTTGAGAGAACTGGTCGGCGACGCTCCACGAATGATCGGATCAAGCCCGGCGTTCCAGCGCGTGGTGGATCAGGCGACGATGGCTGCCCGATCGGATACGCGCGTGCTGCTGACCGGCGAATCCGGGACTGGAAAGGAACTGCTGGCAGCGCACATCCATCGCGAGAGCCCGTTTCACGCCGGGCCTTTCGTGAAAGTAAACTGTGCGGCCATCCCAATCGACTTGATGGAAAGCGAGCTTTTCGGGCACGAAAAGGGCGCGTTTACGGGTGCCGCTTCTTCCCGCCGCGGGAAATTCGAACTCGCGGACGGCGGCACCCTCTTCTTAGATGAGGTGGGAGATCTGCACGCAAATTCCCAGGCAAAGCTGCTGCGCGTGCTGCAGGAAGGCGAATTCCACCGCGTTGGAGGCGAGCAGCCTATCCGCGTCCGTGTGCGCGTCGTGTCGGCTACGAATCGCGAGCTGGGCGAACTGGTCGCGCAAGATAAGTTCCGCGAAGATCTGTTCTACCGGTTATGCGTTGTGCCGATCCGCGTCCCGAGCCTGCGCGAGCGGCCGCAGGATGTTGCGCCGCTGGCTAACTACTTTCTGGGTGAGTTCTGTACGCGCAACAATTTCCGAGCGAAGCGAATCGATGACCTTGCGATGAATGTTCTAGCAGCGTACCACTGGCCAGGGAACGTACGAGAACTCCGGAATGTGGTGGAGCGCATGGCAATTCTGACGGCCGGCGACCTGCTGGATGAGGAGTCGATTCCTCTGGAGATCAGGCGGCCGCGCGATATAGGTCCGCGCGGGTCAGTGCACGAAGCTCGAAATTCGGCAGAACGCGAGCATATTTTGAAGGCTCTGGAAGACACGCAATGGAACGTGTCTGGCGCGGCGAGAATCCTGGGAATGGAGCGCACGAACCTGCACAAGCGCATTCGCGCACTGGGGATTGAGCGAGTTAGGGCTTAACTTTACGGGCGCGATAATCGCCTCGGCTGAAGTACTTCTCCAACCAGCAATAGAGTGCGATGAATAGGTAGCGGCTACCCATCTCTTTGATCTTGAGCTTGGATTCACCGGCCCGGCGGTTGCGCCACGTGATGGGTATGACCGCCCAGGTGTAGCCGCGGACGATGGTCTTCAGGGGCAGCTCTACCGTGAGATTGAAGTGCGGTGAAAGGAATGGCCGGCACCCCTCGATCACTGTCCGCCGGTAAGCTTTGAATGCATTCGTGAAATCGTTCAATGGGACGTTGAACATGAATCTGAGGAACAGATTCGCAAAGCGATTGATCAGCAGCTTATGACGGGGATAGTCGATGACTCCGCCGCCACGAATGAAGCGCGAGCCGAAAACGGCATCGTAGCCGTCGTTCTGAAGGATGTTCCAGTAGCGAACAACGTCCCGGCAGTCGTCCGATTCATCCGCCATCATCACCACGACCGCATCGCCAGTGATGTGATTGAATCCGTAAGTGACTGCACGGCCGAATCCATGCTCACCAGTGTTCTGCACCGGCTTGCATTCTGGAATCTTGGCTTGGAGTTCCTGCAGAATCTCCCACGTTGTATCCGTACTCCCGTCATCCACGACAACAATTTCGTGCGGAATGTGATGCAGGTCTAACTCGAGATTGAGGTGCTGGACAGTCGCGCCGACGCAGCCAGACTCGTTCAGCGCCGGAATCACAATCGACAGCAACTGCAGCGGTGGCCGCGAAACAGGTGCTGGAGGATTCATATTCCGCTCACTTCGAGCCAGTCGGGATTCTCTTCTGCATGGGTCGCGATCTCTTCGAGAATTGCGGGCAGCGGCATCCTAGGATTCCAACCGAAATCCCGGAAGGCTTCGCTGTTGTCCATGGCTACCCAGGGTATATCGAACGGGCGGGGTTGCGGGTCGGCGGAAGGTCTGTGTGCTCCGAAACGGTCGTCGCACCAGGCGTTTACCTCCGCCAGTGACATGGTGTTGGACAATCCTCCGCCTGCCGTATACGTCCGCCTTCCGCTAGCGCGCGTTTCTTTCATCTGAGCCATCAGTAACGCTCCAAGGTCGCTAGGGTGGAATGCGTCCCTTGCCTGATACCCTTTTCCATTGAAGCCAATGTAGCGCAGGGGCCGGCGTCTGAGGTGCGCGTTCACCCAGTAAGCGAAGATGCCCTGATCCGGCGTGCCGAACTGCCCTGCACCGGTGAGAACGCCGCAGCGGGTAATCCAAACGGGAAATCCGAAAGCCGATGCATACTCGAGCGCCATCACCTCACAGGCGAGCTTCGTTGCACCATATAGCGAGATTGGCGCTTCCGTGGAGAATCCCACTCCGATGCCATTCGGCGAAAGGCCCACGGGCAGGCGTGCGCTTGTATCGAGTGCGAAAGCGCAACCTTGTTCCCGCAGTGGAATGCTGCAAAGAGCCGGAATGGAATACACACGGCTGCTACTGAGCAACAGAAGTCCTGCCTTGTGCTCCTTGCAATACTCCAAGACATTTACCAAAGCGGCAAGATTGTGTTCGAACAACTGGCGGCTGGTTCCGCCCCGCCCAACTCCGGCGAGCACACTTGGGTTCGCAGCGGCATCAATTATCCAGTCCGCCGGCGGAAGAGAAGCAAAATCGCTGGCCATTCGCATATCAGCGTGGATGAAGTTCACACCCAACCTGCGGAGACGGAGCCGGCCGGTCTCAGCGCCCGGGCGCATTAAGTTGTCGATTCCAGTGATGTTGAGACCGTCGATGTGTTCCAGCAGAGCTTTGGCGATCGAGCTTCCAACGAAGCCGCAGACTCCCGTAATCAGGAGCTTCATGCGTTGCTCGCGGTGAGCCGCGATTTCCAGCTACTGGCGATCTCGTTGAAAATCACGGGGAGGGTTTTCGTGATGTTCCACTTTGGGTAGTGGGTCTGCATCTTTCTCAGGTCGCTGTAATAGCAGATATGGTCGCCGATGCGGTTTTCTTCTATGTATCTCCACTTCATCCGATTCCCGGTAGCCTGCTCGGCCATCTGAAACGCCTCGAGAATCGAACAGGAGTTTCCCTTTCCTCCTCCGAGGTTGTAAACCTCCGCCACGCGAGGCGCACTCCAGAACTCGAACATGAACCGGGCGACGTCCTCGGAGTGGATATTGTCTCTCACCTGCTTGCCTTTATAGCCGAAGACTTTGTACTCGCGACCCTCCACCGCACACTTGATCAGGTAGCTGAGAAAGCCGTGCAGCTCGACGCCAGAGTGATTCGGCCCCGTCAGGCAGCCGCCCCGCAAACAACAAGTGGGCATCCCGAAGTATCGTCCGTATTCCTGGACCATCACGTCTCCCGCGAGTTTGGATGCACCGAAAATGGAGTGTTTCGACTGATCGATTGAGAGGTCTTCCGCGATTCCGTGAGCATAAGCAGGATCGGCATACTCCCACCTGAATTCCGTTTCGGTGAGAGGCAACGTATTCGGACGGTCACCGTAAACCTTGTTGGTGGACATATGAATGAACGGCGACTCCGGACAAAACTGCCGGACAGCTTCCAGCATGTGCAGTGTGCCAAGGGCATTTACTTCGAAGTCTAGAAACGGAATCGCGGCCGCGCGGTCATGGGAAGGCTGAGCGGCGGTGTGAATCACGAGGGCTGGGCGCAGTTCCTTTAGCAGGTCCAGAACGGCTTGCCGGTTCCTGATGTCGATCGAGGCGTGGCGGTAACCGGGGATCTCTTCCTGCAACCGGGACAGCACCCAACTGGTATCTCCTTCGGGGCCGAAGAATACCGCACGGTGGTTGTCGTCGATTCCTGCGACGGGGTAGCCTGCCCCGCCAAAAAATCGGATCACCTCGGAGCCGATCAGTCCACACGATCCTGTAACGAGAACCGTTTTGTGTACACTCAATCGAAAACCTCCTCCAAACTTTAGCAGATCCCATTCTGCCAAAAATCGAGGTATCCGAAGACAATGCGTAGCTCTTAGCGTTCCGCCATGTATATCTCGTTTTCGGAGACAGAAGACAGTAATTGCAGCTTGTATCCGTGTTCGCCAAGATACGGCAGCAGCCAGGCATGATTGCGCGAACGAACCAGAAAGCGCTTGTGCATAGCGAGGAAGGGAGCCGCGTCGGCAACCTGGAGCGGTACGAATCTGGAGAGGATGAGATTCGCTCTCTCAAGCGAGTCCGTGCCGCTCAGCCGGGCTGCAGCGGCTGGATCGGCAAGCTCAAAGAGACGGGTACGCCACTCGGGCGTCGCGTAGTGATTCAGTTCGACGTATTCGCCGCCATTGGCAATTACGATTGGTACTTCAGGATTCTGCACGCCGATTTGCAGCAACTCGCCTAATCGTTCGACCTGAGCACCACGGACGGGCTGAGAAGACAGAACTCCCCGCGTTTCTCTAACCGCTTGGAAGCCGAACGCCAGGAGCAGGGCGCCAATGATCGCCGTTCGACTCCATTCAGGCGCGCGCGCGTGAAACAGCAGAGCGATTCCCCACGCCAGTCCGAGAATTCCTGGGAATCCATAACGATCGGTGTACCCGGAGTGCTGAAGCTTCATGAGTACGACGAGCAGAGCTGGATAGACAAGGAAAGAAGCTACTAATAACGTTGTGGGCAACGGCAGCGAATCGCGTTCGTCGTCGCCCGGCAGGCGGCGCCACACGTTCTTAGCAAGACCGAACAAAGCGAGCAGGATAAATAGCACCAGCGCTAGGGCGAAGTTTGTATCTAATCCGTAAAGTCCCTTATAAGTGCCAATGGTGGTACCCCACGTAGACTTGGCCCAAAAAGTGGAACCGAAAATCAATTTGAAATTCAGAAGTAATGGAAGATACAAAAAGAAGGGTAGCAATGCGGCAAGAAGGGCGGCCCAGACGGTCCAGCGGATACGCCGTGAGATGACCGTGTAAGCAATTTCCGGAATGGCGATGGAGACCAGTGTCACAACAGCCAGATAATGCGAACAGGTGGCCAATGTAAGAGTGATTGCTAAGCATGGAGCGGCCCACCGTTTCTCATCGACCCGTTGCCAAAGTGCGGCGGAGATCGCTAGAAGACCGACCAGAATACTGTAGGCACGAGCTTCAATGCCGTATTCCCGGAATCGCGATAGCGCGATGATGAGCGCCGCAACCAATCCTGACGATCGCGAGACGTGTTTACTCAGAAACCAATACGTTCCTGAGAGACAAAGGACATAGCCAACGACAGAGACCAGACGAAGCGTGAGGTGCGGGTCGGCAGGTATGGAGCGCGCCGCCAGAACCATCGCGTAGAATCCGAACGGCATGGAATCGATCCCCTCGCGAAGCGCCTGCCACAGCAGCGAAATCGGGTGGAGCGACGAAGTATAGAGTGTCAGCAACTCGTCGTACCACAACGGTTCTCTGAGCGCGCTGACGAGCAGAATTGCCGTATCGAGGAGAATGATCAGGGCCAGGACAGCGCCCGGGGTGGTGCGACCCTTGACTCGTTTAGGAATATTATTCTGCCAAGCTGGCTGTGGTCTGGTCGACACCTGTGATTAGTTTACTATCCTTTACGCTGCTGAATACTAATTCTCGATGAGAAAGAAAAGCGCGATGCGTGTTTTTATATTTCAAATACTCACTGATAGCGCGCGATCAGCTCGATTTTTTGAAGGTGATGATCGTGGCACCCCAACCGCCCGCATCCGTCGGAGCATCTGAAAACGTTTCGACGAACTCCGTGCGGGCCAGAACAGAGCGCACGATCTCTCTCTGGACACCTATGCCGCGCCCATGGATGATCCGCGCATAGCGGAACCCCAACTCACGCGCCTCCTCCAGGTAGGCTTCGACGACGGCCTTGACATCGTGAGGAGGCACCGAGTGTAGATCGAAGACATCGGTGATAGGGATTCGAACAGGTTCTTCGTCGCTCACGGCTCGTTGTTCGATCTGCCGCTCTGCTCTGGCATCGGTGAGGTTTCAATCGACAGTCTTAGCAGCAAAATCGATACTACGGCTACAGTGTAGCGCGTAAGAAGTTCCTGCCGATGGTTGGGGAATCAGGACTTAGCTACGGCCCCTGACGTGCTTGAGGAACGCAGAATGACACCGACCCTGGACGAACATCTCGACAAACTAGTCAACTTTGAGTCAAGTCCGTTTCCCGTAATCAGCGTGTATCTGAATACACAAGCCGATCAGCACGGCAAACCACAGTTCGACGCTTTCCTCAGGAAAGAATTCGCACGGTATGCCCGCACCTGGCCGGCTTCGTCCGCGGAACGGGAGAGCTATGACGCGGACTGCGACAAGATCCTGAAGTGGCTAGAGAGCGATTTGACCGTTTCGGCGAACGGAGTGGCGATCTTTGCGTGCTCGGCGGCCGACCTGTTCGAGACCATTCAGCTCGATGCCCCCCTGGATGAGAGCCGATTGTACGTCTACGGCGAGCCGCACCTGTATCACCTTGCACGTCTGAACGACGAGTATCCTCGTTACGTCGCTTTACTCACAGACGCGAATACCGCGCGCATTTTCGTCTTCGGTCTAGGGGAGACTCTCGAAACGGAAGAGGTCACCGGCAAGAAAGTGCAGCGTGTAAAAGTCGGTGGCTGGTCACAGGCACGATATCAACGGCGTGTGCAAAATGCTCACAAAGACCATGCAAAGGAAGTGGTAGACGCGCTGAGCCGGATTGTCGAACAGGATCAGATTTCGCACATCATTCTGGCGGGCGACCCACAGATCCTCACCGTAGTGAAGGACGAGTTGCCGAAGCAACTCGCCGACAAAGTAGTAGACACCCTGAAGCTGGACGTGAAGGCGCCCGAGCATGAGGTTTTCGAGAAGACACTGGAAACCATGCGGCAGCAGGATAGCCAGACGGATGCCGAGAAAGTGAAACGGCTGTTCGACCTGTATCGCGGGCGCGGGCTGGCCGTGGTTGGACCGGAGGACACGTTAATCGCGCTCGAGAACGGACAGGTGGACGAACTGCTGCTCAGCACGACCTTAGAACAGGGCGAGGCACAAACGGAGCCCGCGGCGGAGATGCCGGACAATCCTCCACTTCCGGATGTGTTGGTCACTAAGGCAACCCAAACCGATGCACATATCAGCTTCATCGAAGACATGACGCTGTTGGAAAGCGTGGGCGGTGTCGGCGCATTTCTGCGCTGGCGCTAATTCTTCCTCGGAGGAACGACCTCTGAAAAAGGCCTTACGTCCTTCAGCGGCACGGTGATCGAGCCGATCGCGCCGGTAGGGATATCACGCGCCACCATCTTCAGTCGGGTCGCCTTCCCTTCGCGGGGGATGCGCTTCTCGTAAAGCAATCCCTTGCTGACCACTTTTTGGTAAGTAGCCGGAAGCAGAGCCAAATCGAGAGTGTCGGTCACGGCCTTACCGAACAAGTGTCCTTGATCGTCTTTCTGCACGAACAGAATGTCCACTTTTGCAACATACCGGTCTTTCTCATGGGTGAACGAAATATTGGACGGATCAATCTGCGCGATGATGTTGAGCGTGTTGGGCTCAGGCTTGTCGATCAGATCTACCCGAGTGTTCACGCCCACCGCAGTCGCGTCTAACGGGCTCCATACAGCGTTCTGCATCTCAGCGGAGCGGACCTTAGCATCCCGGTCCGCGTCGCGGAAGGAGAAGTACCCCTTACGGTAGCGCACGTTCAGACCCGGCCGGTTCACCTTCACCTTGATGTCGTGGAAACGGCCGTCCGCATCGTGCTCAGGATAATACCCGATCGTATAGGTCACGCGAGAATCGTTCATCGCCTTTTCCACCGCGTGTTCGAGATCATTGGTATTGTAGGCCGCGCGTCCGCCTGTTCTCTCGGCCAGCTCAATCATGCTGTCCAGGTTGGGCACCGTCGGTTTGAGACTCGCGGTGGGAGCGCGATTGATCGGACCGCCGTAAGACGCTCCCTTGAAGTCGGCCCCGATGACTAGGCCACGTGCATCCACTGGGTAAACGGCCACGCCTGCGTTGTTGAGTGCACGCACGGCGGCATCCACCTCATAGCTGAAGCTGCGTTTATCGCCCTGTGTCGTCTGTCCAGGTTCCGGGATCTCATCAAATCCAATCTGCAACGGGAATCCTCCCGATACCCAAATGAGATTTTTCCTGCCAGGTATGCCGGAGAGGTGCGTCGCGATCACTTCCAACGAACGTAGAGTATTCAGCACCCGCTGAGTTGTGTAGAAGTCCGCTTCCATCTGCGTATCGAGAAAAGAATTCAAGCCGAACTCCCGTGCCTGCTCCGCGCGTGCTCTGTCTTCTGCCGCTATCTCTGACGCGGAGAGATCCGGCAGATTCTCCCCAGTGAACTTATTCAATCGGGCCAGCAACTCCGAGGAATCTGTCGTGTAGTCGTGCAGAATCCGTAAACCACGCCCGAGGGAATAGATGGCTACGTGATCCTCCGGCCGAAGTTGTTTCAGAAACTTGATCACCTGTTTTCGCGCGTAGACCTGGTCTTCCCAACTGGTATTCAACGCGTCGAAAAGAATCACCGTCACCGTATTCAGAACGCCGGTTCGTTGACTGAGGCGATTGGAGAAGATGTTGGGCGGGAGCTTTGGCGCGGCAGGAGAGGGTCGTTCGCTGCTCTCCATGGAGAACACACTAATCATTTGCGGCCTGCCTTTCTCGGTGACGAGAAAATCTTCTTTCTTCAGGTCGCGCACCGGCTCGCCATGTTTATCATGGACCACTACGCTGATCTGGACGAGTCGAGTTGTAGTACGGATCGTGATCGAAGGCTGTTCGGAAGCCTGCTGTGCGAATAACAGCTGGAGACACAACAACCCGAGCGTTAACGTCCTGAGCGGATGCACATCACCTCCAGTTTAGTAATTGTTACGCATCGCAAGCTGGAATGGTGAATTTTCTGCTTTGGATTCCGGGGAATGCCCGCCGTCGGAGGTGCCGAGGCTAAAGTACTGAAATGTATTTGACTATGCTCTCGTCCATAAGGTGCCAGCACTCTGGCGAGAGAGGGAGAACAATGGCCAACGAGACATACACCGGGAATCCCGGTTCTACGACGACAGAAAAAGTATCCGATATGGCAAGCCAAGCGAAGGATCGGGTTGCCGATATGGCGAGCCAGGCCAAAGAAAAGGCGAACGAGTTTGGCCGGACCGCCGTACAGAAGATGAACGAGAGCCGCGCCTCGGCAGCCGACGCGTTACACAGCACAGCCGATTCTCTTCGGACCGGCGCACAAACTAGTTCTGAAAAGATTTCGGGCTTGGCTACCGCGGCCGCAAACCGGTTGGAATCGACATCCAGCTATCTGCGTGAACACGATGTTCGCGGAATAATGGGCGATCTGGAAGGTGCAGTTCGTCGCAACCCCGGCCCGGCACTAATTGCAGCTGCCGCCTTTGGTTTTCTGCTCGCTAGCGCTCTGCGGGGCGGCCGCGACTAACATTTCACTCCCGCTCGGCTAGTAGTAGAAGGAGGTTCCTATGGACGACCCGGCCAGAAAGGCGACTGGGCAACTTGGGTCATACGCGTACACTTCGAAAGCGGATATGGAAAACCTGACGCGCGAGCGCTCGACTGCAGACGTTTTGAAGGATATCGTCGGCAATGTGCAGGAAATTATCCGGTCCGAGGTGCGCCTGGCCAAGGCGGAGGCGAAGCAGGAGATCAGCAAGGCTACTGCGGGGTCCAAGATCCTCGCAATCGGAGCGGTGCTTGGGCTATATGGCGGCGGTCTGATCTCGCTCGCTATCGTATACGCCTTGTCCATGGTGGTAGCTGCATGGCTTGCCGCGCTGATTGTGGGACTGGCATTAGCTATTCCTGCGGCTCTGATGATTTCGCGGGGATTGGATGATCTGAAACGCGTGAGCCCGACACCGGAGCGCACGATCGAAACAGTGAAGGAGAACGTGGAATGGATGAAAAACCAGACAAGATAGTGCAGCACATCGAATCGACGCGCACGGAGCTGGGGCGCAATCTTGATGAGCTCCAGACCAAAGTGCGCGAAACCGCGGACTGGCGCGCACAGTTCGACAAACATCCGTACATTCTGATGGGCGCGGCGATGGGCGGCGGCATACTGCTGTCTTCCATGATTGGCGGGGGACCGTCATCACGGTCGCGCTATTCTTACGGCAGCAGGGCTTCAGCGAGCATGCCGCAAACGAGTTCTTCCTACGTGAACCAGCCCGCATCGCCCCCTTCCTGGCAGCGCGAAGGCAGCTATTCCGGATCGATGCATCCTGAGAGCAGCGGCACTTCCTACCAGCGCCAGAAGGCGTGGAGCACGTTCGAGAATATCAAGGGAGCCCTTTTCGGACTGGCCGCAGCAAAGGCGCAGGAATACCTAAACGAAATGCTGCCGGGTTTCCGCGAGCAATTCCGGGATACGGAAATGCATAACCGCGGCGGCATGGCAATGGGTCAGGAACACGGCCAGGGTTGGAATCAGCCTCCGCAACATCAGAGTTGGGGTCAGGGTGTTCAAAACCAGACCTGGAATCAGGGTATGCAGCACAATGAGCCTTGGCGGGAAGGCCATCTGCAGCATCAGAACTGGGGCCAACAACAGGGTCGCGGATTCACTCAGGAACGTTCGAGCGGACAACCGGAAACGTGGCGCCACGGAGGCGAACACCAAGGCCAGTGGCCGCAGGAACGGAATTGGGAGCGCGATCGCGAACGTGATCGCGAAAGAGAACACGGCGGCGCTTTCGAAAACCAACCAGGCTTCAGACGTTAAACCTGTTCCAGCGATATTCTGAACCGGCAGGGTCCATCCCCTGCCGGTTTTGTTTTTCACTCGGACGCATCCTGGCGGCTGCCATTAGCCCGAGTGTCCCGATGCCCGCCCAAATCATCCAGTGCGAAAGCACGCCGGTCGCCGGGAACTCGCCCAAGAGACTTAGCTCCGCGCCCAGGCACCAGGCAGCCAGAACAAACGGAAGCACCAGTATCGGGGTGACCAGTTCCCGAACCAACGCGGCAACTTCCTTGGCACTTTCCTTCTTCCGCAACATGCTGAACTCCTTTGAACGGACGGAGCCAGGAAATAGCACGCGGCCTGCCGCTTCTATGTACTTGATTCTTGGTCAAGCGTACTCACATTTTGGTGAGATGGCCATCGAAGGGGTTAATCAAAACAGACCAAGTCAGTGAATCGGAATGGTCAGCACGTTACTAGCACGGCGGCCCGACAGAATTTGCACCGGTCGGTCGCCCGCTGAAACGCCCGCCGGAATTTGAATATTGATCTGATCCAGTCCCGAGTACCCCGGAGCACGTCCAGCGAACTGCACCGTCGCGGCGCGGCCTCCGACGGTAACCTGCGGCTGTAGGACCGCGACATCGAAGCCGCCCACACTTTGTGTTTCACCGAGCCCCGTCGCGAACAGCGACACGTAACTCCCGGGACTCGCGGCCTTGCCGTTGGTCAAAATTTCCCCGGTCAAAGCGTCCACGGCTGCCGCCGGGCCTTTTCCTGAAGCGTCGAGAGAAAAAACCGCAGGAGCAGCAGGTTCCAACAGAATGTTTATCGTGTGCTGACCTAGAGAATTGCGGATGGTGAGCGGCAACAGGCCAGGCACACCAGCCGGTAAAAGAGCGTTCACCTGCTCAGGCGAAACATAGAACGTAGTCAGTGCCTGATTATTAAGCAAGACGGTGGTCTGAGAATTCTGTGACAGGTTCGCGCCGTAGATCGACACGATTGAGCCGGGTGCAAGTGAGAGATAGGGGAGCACGGCGGCTGCCGGGGAAACTCGATTGATCACCGGGCCATCCTTCCACACGAGGGGACGGATCCCGCCGGACGGTACCTGCACGTTTCCCTGGACCGTTCCCGATCCGGTATCAAGGGTTGCTGTGTATGTTTTGGCCGGAAGCCACTCACGGTAGTAGACCTGATTGTCACGCGTCGCGAGCTGCGTAGATTCGAGTGCAGCGCTCTTTAATGAAACGAGCTTGTCGGAAGCATCACGATATGCGAGATAGACACCGCCATTCCCGGCTAGCGAATCGCCGATCGTCCTCCATTCCTCCGTGCCCGTTAGAAACGACCGGATGATGCGGAATACCGGATGATTCGTCGAGTCGATTTCTGCCAGCGGCGGAGCGTCCGCCCGGCATTGAATAATGAACGGAATGGGATTTCCGTGGCAATACGGGAGAACGCGTGTCCGCTCAGGATCCGTGGCAAAGGCTATGGCCGCGCTGGAAACAGGTACCAGACCGTCGTCCGGAGCAGCGCGCCCGCCGGTGTTTCCGCCGCTTCCAGCGATGGCAATCGCGTCAATGCCCCGGAGATCATCGCTGTTCTGATTCCACGTGCCCAACTCCCATAGGAATCGGCTTCCGATCTGCATCTCGCTCAACTCTGTATCGATCGGCGGGGCTATCAGACCGAAGTTTGGAGTGGCGACAAGCACCAGCTTTCGGATCGCCGGGCCTGCCGGCGGACCCGTTTGCAACCCCTTCCCAGCGAGGTAAGCGCGTACGATCAGTCCGCCCATGCTGTGCGCAATCACATCGACCTGCAAGGGAACAGAGCCGTCGGCATTCCGGAAGCTGCCCAGCGCCTTCGCTAGCGCCGCCGCATGCTGCTCGATGCTACATCCCCTGCATTCACACGTGTCATAACCGCCAGTGCGGATGCCCATCGAGCCCAGGACCTGCGGAAGCGCCCCGTACGTTCCCGAAATGCCGTTCGATAAGAAACAGGAAAACTGATATCCGTTGACCAGGAAAATCGGCGGTTGAGAAGGTTGCGCGCTGGCCAGCCCGAAGGCCGCCAGCGCGCATGCGATCAGGAAGCGAAGCATCACGTTAGTGCGTAATTTCCATCATGACCTTCTGGAAACGCTTCTTGCCCGTGACGACTTCCTCATTCTGGCGGAACGGTGTTTGATAGTCTCGGTCGCCATGCAACTGGCGGTCGGATTCCGCCATGCGTGCAAGCTTATTGAGTAAACCCCAATCCTGCTCAAAAGCCGGCATGGAATCCCGATTCTTCTGGGACGCGTTGAGCTGATAGTGGACCTTCGCAAGCATCAGCTTATACGCCAGCACCGGATCGGAATAATCAGCTAATACGTTCTTGCCGGTGATCCCGAGTTTGCGCACGGTCCCGTGATCGTCAACGTTCAGCATCAAAAGTCCTCGCTGGTCGAAAGCCGGAGTGCTCTGCAGTTCCAAATCCTTGAAAAAGGTCTGAACTTCTTTTTCGTCTCGAAATAACTTAGTCTCGACTGCGCGCGCCAGCATCGGAGCGAACTGCTTCTTGTAGGCTTGCCACTGCGCCTCTGTGCCGAACAGACGCGCCCTCGCCTTTTCACGTTCCATCTCAATCTCTCGCAGGCGCGCCTTGGGATCTTTGGAGCCGTCGTCCACCAGCATCATTTTCAAACTCGCAAGCTGAGTCGGTTCCGGCTTGTGACTCTTCAATCGAGCCTGCTGCAGATTCAACTGGGCCACGTCCTCGCCGGGATACTTCACATAGGTCTTGTCGATACTGTAGATCCCGGTGAGCAGGTACGGGACAGCGAAAGCCGCATACACTTCCGGTTTGGTGAGTAACATTGACAAGTAATATTTTCGGGAGATTAGTCCCTTTTCGGTGAAATGTCGAACGTCCAGACTGCGCCGGATCGGCCCGCTCACTTGAGGATACTTTGTGACACTGAATAACAGTTCCGGCCTGTGAGATGCATAGTATGTGAACGATTGTGCCAACGCTTTCGGTGTAGTCATTGTGAAGTCGTTTGCAACATCGCGGTGAACCGCATGAGGATAGTATGTATTCATGATTTCACGGGCGAAATCAGAACAGTTATGCCATGTCGTACTGAAATCCTGGACATTCTTGCTACTATTCATGGCCAGGATGAATTTGGCGTCCTGCTCGGGCGTAGTTGCCACACTCATCAGGTAGATATCGCGGTTAAACGCGGAAACCAGCATCTGCTCCCAACGTCCATCCGGCTTTGATCCGTCGGGGAGGTCCGGCGCGATCGACTGCAAATGATTATGGCGGTAAGTATTACGCAGCAGGCTACGAATTTTCCCGTTCGCGTAGATCGGTACATCCTCGTAACGGTCCACGCCGTAAAGGAAGGCGCTCAACGGGACCGCAATCCAGCGAAACGGCGCGTTCGGTCCCCAGTCCGGATAGGCGCCAATTACAACGCCTTCTTCACCGGCTTTACAGGCGCGGAGCTTCACGGGCGTTTCAGCACACACATTTGAAAGATAAATCGCTGCATGCCCGCTGCCCGTAAATTCTCCGGCGCCGCCAACGGCTTCCTCAATCAAGAGGGAAATGTCGGCATTTGCAGCGGAGGGCAGAAGAAAGGTAAGAGCCACGGCAGCGACGCTGCAGTGAGTAAAGAGTTTCCACAAAATCTTCATTGTTTCTCCCTGAAAAAGTGAATGAGTACACTCAAATCACCACCAGGGTTCTAGCTGAGCAATCGTCAGTCCAGAATTCAGAGAGATAATAGTCAATTAAGCGAATTACGGTTAGCACGAAAGAGACTCAGCCCGGATGAGTCTAAGAAACTTGGTATCGTGGCGTCGGTGATGGACGGGTCGGATCGGCTTGTCAGCGTGTCAGCGTGAAATCCCAGATCTGAACGTTGCCTTTGCCTTCGGTATATTCAATCACGGCGTATTCTCCTGGTTGCATGTCCTTAGCGGGCCAAATCTTATAAAGTCCTTCCGCGATCTGTTTCCGGAAAACCTCCACCGTGTCCATCTCCTCAGCAATCTCTGTCACGACGGGCAGGATGTTCCAGGTCTGTACGATTCGTCCTGTCTTCGAAGGCTTTGTGCGAACAATGCCGAATCGTTCCTCGTTCACGAGCCGGATATAGAACTCGGGACGAGTACCCGCTACCTTCGTCGGTGCTGCATCACCTTCGAGCTCAACTGTGGCCTTGCCGGCGACAACAGGAATCGGCGACATCGCCTTGAGTACAGACCTACGCTTGTTCGTCACGATTTTCGCTTCGGCCTGCTTGAAGACCTGTAGCTTCTCACCGGCAACCACGAAAACACCGGTTTCGAGTGGAATCCGTTCTATTTCCCGCCGCTGCTCCCGTTCGACCTTCTCTTCGGCGTCCATCTCGGCGGCATCCTTCCGCCGAGCCTCATCCTGCGCCTTGACCTCTTCCTCCGTACGCTTCAGGTCCACGAGGTCGAGCGGAATCTCCTCCCAGTCCCCTCGCTCCGTGCTGTAGTAACGCACCCGGTCGCCTACTTTCTGGTATTCGCGAACCGAGTGGTAGCTGCCATCCTTCAAATAAAGCCTTTGGCTGGCGGCCAGCACAATGGCGGCCCCGGCAAGCGCAAGCAGAAATTCCCGGACCATCTCTTTCATTTAGATTCTACGCCCGCGGTTTGCGTTCCATCGTTCCGCCTCGCCGTAAGATGGAAGCAATGAAATATCGCAAGCTCGGCAGAACTGGAATGGAAGTCAGCGAAATTGGCTATGGTGCATGGGGCATCGGCGGCAAGCAGTGGAAAGGCGGTACTGACGAAGAATCCATCGCCGCATTGCGCCGCGCGTTCGAACTTGGCCTGAACTTCATCGACACCGCCCTGGCATACGGCGACGGCCACAGCGAGCGCCTGGTGGGTGATGTGGTCAAGGATGCGCCGCATCTGATCTACCTGGCCACTAAGGTGCCACCTAAGAACCGCCTCTGGCCGGCGCAGCCCGGTAGCCGCATCGAAGACGTGTTTCCTCGTGGATACATCGTCGATTGCACAGAAGAGAGCCTTCGCAACCTGAAAGTGGACACCATCGATTTGCAGCAGTTGCACGTATGGAATCCAGAATGGATCGGCCGCGATGAATGGCGTCGTGCGTTCGAAGATCTTCGCTCCTCGGGCAAAGTCCGTTATTTCGGCGTATCCATCAACGATCATCAACCGAATACCGCGATCGATCTCATTCGAACCGGCCTGATCGACACCGTCCAGGTGATCTACAACATCTTTGATCCCAGCCCCGCCCAGAGTCTCTTCCCCGCGTGCCTGGAGCACAACATCGGCGTAATCGCGCGGGTGCCTTTGGATGAAGGCTCACTCACCGGCACGATCACGGAAGACACCACATTTGAAGGTGACGAATTTCGCGCCATGTATTTTCGAGATGACCGCCGCAAGCAGGTGGTGGAGCATGTGAACCGGCTAAAGGCCGATCTGCAGGGGGTGCCCGGAACGTTGCCGGAAATCGCTCTCCAGTTCTGTCTCTCACATCCTGCCGTTTCCACGGTGATTCCCGGCATGCGTAAAATCAGAAACGTGGAAAGCAATTGTTCCGTTTCCGATCGAGGTCCTTTGGCTGGCGCGACGCTTGAGAAACTAGGACGACATGCTTGGAAAAAGAATTTCTATAGCTAGCTCTTTGTTCTGTCTCCCAGCTTTGGCCGTCTTCGGAGCGGATGCGGATTACTTCCCCCTGATGATCGGCAATTCCTGGGTCTATCGCACTACGCAGGCAACGGTGCCGGACGTCCAGACAGCAGAGGTGACCGGCACCACCTTCATCAATAGTCAGAATTACTTTCGTGTGCGCTTTTTCGGGCGCGAGTTACTTCTGCGCAAGGATGAGAAGAATATCCTGCAGCAGTACGATTCAGACAGCCAATCCGAAAAAGTCTGGCTGGATGCAACAGGCGTTGAAGGTAGTTCAGTTCCTGCTAACCTTGACTCCTGCACGGCATCCGGCACTATCCAGAGCTCGAATGCGCAGATAAAAGTCCCGGCAGCAGAGTTCCAAAACGCTCTGCAGTTGGTCTTCCAGCCGGTTTGTGCGGATGCCGGTATCACGGAGGCGTTTCTGGTTCCGTATACCGGCTTCGCTCGCATTACGTGGACCAGCATCGCCGGTCCCAGAGTATATGATTTGGTCTATTCCCGAACCGGAGTGACCGAACTCTCTGACAAGCAAACCAGTTTCAGGATCTCGCTGGATCAAGACGTGTACACCCCATCCAGAACATTGATGGTCCGCTTGACACTTCGGAGCACACAATCCGATCCGGTCACGCTCAATTTCCCTACCGGTCAGGACGCCGACGTTGCCATCCGTAATGAGAAAGGCGAGACAGTCTATCTCTGGTCTTCCGGTAAAGCGTTCCCACAGATTTACCGGACCGTGAAGTTCGGTCCCGGAGAAAAGAATGTGGTTCTGACTCTCCCGCTCCCGAGCCTTCCCCCTGGCAAGTACACTGCGGAAGGTTATCTGAAGACGGAGCCTCGCGTCTATGTGGCGACTATTCCTTTTGAGTTGCGCAACGCTCAGTAGCCTGAGCGCCCAGGAGCATTTCTTTCCACTAGAAGTAGGGAACGTGTGGGTCTACCGGGGCGCAGGCACGCGTGCTGCCGCTCCTTTGATTCTGGAAATCACGGAAACAGACACCTTCGACGGCCGCGTTTACTACCACTTGCACGGCGAGCCTGGAGGCGATTACTGGCTCCGTTTTCGTGAAGACGGCGCGTTGATGCAGCGCGACGATAAGACGGGGTCCGAGAAGCTCTGGTACGCATTCCGATCCCCAGTAGGGGAGATCTTCAACACAGCGATTCCGTTCTGCTGCGGAAGAGCAATGCTAGCCAAAGATCCAGCGGCGTACGATCCGCCTTCGGGGCTTTCCTGGAGCGACGCGAAGGAATTCAGCTTCCCTGCTGTTTTTCAGTTCGGCTTGACGAGAGAAATCTTCGCGCCTTACGTCGGGATGGTCTATCGTTCCCAGAACACCGGTGGCCCAAGCTTCGCGACGTATGACTTTGCCTATGCCCGCATCGGCGGAGTGACGGTGCTTTCAGAACCTTCGATCGGCTTCACTGTTTCGGCCAACCCGTATTTCGTCCGCCTCAGCGTCGAGAACGGATTCAGCAACCCCCTGACGCTTCTATTCAGTTCCAGCCAGTTGTTCGATGTCGCTGTTTTTGACGATCAAGGCAATGACGTCTTCCGTTGGTCGCAAGGTAAGGAGTTTGCGGCGGCCCTGCAGACGTTGGAAGTGAATCGGCACCGCGACTGGGTTATCCCCCTACCACAACTCCAACCCGGAGCCTATACCGTTCGAGGTTGGCTAATGGTTTCGGATCAACCCGCGAAGGCTTGGTCCGCAACGACGAGCCTCACGATCCCTGCACTGGCTTCAGATGAAACGTCAAAACCATAATTTCTTTGGTGCCTATCATGCCGAGTGCCGCTGAGGGTGGTTTCAGGCCATAGCTCTTCATGTTCACTTCGGCGTGCCCCGTAAAAGTACCGTCCCGGTAAGTAAGCGATACCTCCGCCGGTTTCGTGATGCCCCGAATTGTGAGATTCCCTTCCACGAGATATTCATTAGTCATGCGCCGAACAGCCACCGACTGATAAACGATCTTCGGAAATCGCTTCACAGCCAACATCTCGTTGCGGGTGAAATCGAGAATCTTCTCCCGCTCCTTCTCACTGACCCAGGTATCGAGAAGAGTCACGCTCGCGGCGTCGATTTCAAACCGCACACTCGAGTTTTCCATGGCCGTCGCATTGTAAACGGCTTCCCCAGCAAACCGCTCGAAAACGAACTCGTGTTTCTTGCCGCTCAAGAGTCCGGTTTTGAACACTTGCAGGCGCATCTCGTTCCCTGGGCCAGGAACAAGCCGCAGCGTGTTCGCGAACAGAAGAAACGGCATAGAAAACGCGACGAACCACCTCATACGTCGTATGATGCCTCAGGCCTGTGACAACGTCCTAATTTTGTGCGCGGGCGGCGTCGCTCGAGAAGCGGATGCTACGATGAGCCTTGCGAATCGGTTTGCACACCTCCACCGCCGGGTCCATTGATAAAGCAGCCGAACGAGCTCATTCCGTCGGCGCGAATACTCTTCAGATCTTCTCGGCCAGTCCCCGCATGTGGCGAGCCAAACCGCCAGACCCTGCTCTCGTCAAGCTATTTACGAACGCGCGCAAAAAGTTCGACCTCGCGCCGCTAATCATCCATGACAGCTACCTCATCAACCTGGCATCTGTAAGTCCGGCGCTTCACGCGCAGTCCGTCGCGGCATTTCGAGGGGAACTGGAGCGCGCCATCGCGATCGGCGCAGACTACCTGGTCATGCATCCGGGAAACTGCAAGGGCCACACATGCGAGCAAGGCATTGTAAACATCGTGAAGGGCATCGCCGGCGCTGCACAAGGTCTTAAGAGCAAGTCACTCGAGATTCTGCTGGAAAACACCGCCGGCGCGGGCAACTCGATCGGCGTACGGTTCGAAGAACTGGCGCTGATTCGCGAACTGGCTAACCGCTTCGTGCCCTTCCCCGTGAACTTCTGTTTGGACACTTGCCATTGCTACGCGTCGGGTCTCTATGACGTGTCCACAGAAGAGGGGCTAAAGCACACGATCCAACAGGCAACGAAACTACTCGGCATTGAAAACGTGAAGGTAATTCACTGCAATGACTCGAAAGCGGCCCATGGATCACGCCTAGATCGTCATCAGCACATAGGCAAAGGCTATATTGGTCTTGAAGGGTTTCAACGCATTCTAAACCATCCGAAACTGCGCTCGAAGGCGTTTATTCTCGAAACGCCGGTCGACGAGGAAGGCGATGAGCGCAGGAACCTGGACACTTTAAAGAGCCTATGCCGGAAAAGCAGTACGACCATAAAGAGATCGAGCTGAAGTGGGCGGAACGTTGGGCGAACGATCCGAGTCTCTACAAGCCCGAACAGAACACCGACAAACCGAAATACTACGTGCTGGAGATGCTGCCTTACCCGAGCGGCACCCTGCATGTGGGCCACTTGCGAAACTACGCCATCGGCGATGCGCTCGCCCGCTACAAATGGATGCAGGGTTTCAACGTGCTCCATCCCATGGGTTGGGATGCGTTCGGCCTTCCGGCAGAGAATGCGGCCATCAAGAATAAACGCCAGCCTCGCGAGTGGACGCATTCCAACATCGCGGCCATGAAGCGCCAGCACAACCGCATGGGCTTCAGCTATGACTGGGATCTGGAAGTCTCCACGTGCGAGCCCGAGTATTATCGCTGGAACCAGTGGTTCTTCCTGAAAATGCTGCAGCGCGGTATCGCCTACCGCAAGAAGGCGCTGGTGAACTGGTGCCCTGATTGCGCCACGGTTCTGGCTAATGAACAAGTGGTCGATGGCTGCTGCTGGCGTCACGAGACTACACCTGTAATCCAACGCGAACTGGAACAGTGGTTTCTGCGCATCACGGATTATGCGGACGAGCTGCTGGCCGGCATCGACAAGCTGGAAGACGGCTGGCCGGAACGCGTTCTGGCGATGCAGCGGAATTGGATCGGCCGTTCGGAGGGTGCGGAAGTCGATTTCCCCCTCGAATCCTCGGCCGAAAAGATCCGGGTTTTCACCACTCGCATCGACACGATCTACGGTGCCACGTGTGTCATTCTTGCCCCCGGCCATCCGCTCGTAGTGCAGCTTGTCTCAGACGATCAGCAGCCGCAGATCAAGGCGATGATTGAGGCACAGGCCCGGAAGGATCCAGGCGACCTGGAAAAGGAAGGGCTATTCACGGGCAAGTACGCCATCAATGCCTTCAGCAAAGAACGCATGCCCATCTGGGTCGGCAACTTTGTCCTCATGGGCTACGGCACTGGCGCTATCATGGCCGTCCCCGCACATGACCAGCGCGACTTTGAATTCTGCAAACAATATGGCATTCCGGTCAAGCCCGTGATTCGGCCGCTGGATGCTCCCCTGCCCTCTTCAGAAGAACTGAAGGAAGCCTATTCCGATTACGGGATCGTCGAAAATTCCGGACCATATAGCGGGCTGCCCAGCGAGGAAGCCCGGGAGAAGATGGCCACCTATGCGCAGGAACACTGTTTCGGCAAGAAGGCAGTCACGTTCCGCATCAAGGATTGGGGCATCTCACGCCAGCGCTATTGGGGCACCCCGATTCCCGTGATCCACTGCCCTGCCGACGGCGTCGTTCCTGTCCCGGAGGAGGATCTGCCGGTCGTGCTCCCGCTGGACGTGGAGATCACCGGTACCGGTCAGTCACCCCTTGCGAATGTGCCCGAGTTTCTGAACGTGAAATGTCCGAAGTGCGGCGGCCCCGCTCGCCGCGAGACGGACACCATGGATACGTTCGTCGACTCTTCGTGGTACTTCTACCGCTACTGCGACGCGCACAACCACAAGGCTCCCTTCGATTCCAAGAAGATCGCCTATTGGTTTCCGATAGACCAGTACATCGGTGGCGTGGAGCACGCCATTCTTCATCTCATCTACTCGCGTTTCTGGACGAAGATGATGCGCGATATCGGCGTGATTTCCAACAGCGAGCCCGTCACACGCCTGTTCACGCAAGGCATGGTGATCAAAGACGGGGCCAAGATGTCGAAGAATAAGGGCAATGTGGTCAGCGCCGATGAAATGCTGGAGCGGTTCGGCGCAGATACGGGCCGATTGTTCGAACTTTTCGCAGCGCCGCCAGAAAAGGATGTAGAGTGGACCGATGCCGGAGCCGAAGGCAGCTACCGCTTCCTCGGGCGCGTCTACCGCTTCATCACACGCAACATCGATCGTGCGAACGCAGCCGTAGCCGTCAGCCAAAGCGAGGCGGACCGCAAAGTTCTGCGCAAGCTGCACCAGGTTTTGCGCAAAGTCACGGATGATTTCGAGACCCGTTGGCACTTCAATACCTCCATTGCGGCCATCATGGAGCTCGTGAACGAACTATACGCGACCGAAGCGAACCTTACGCCTCCCGTTGTGGCGGATGTACTGGAGAAACTTGTGCTGCTTCTGGGTCCGTTCGCCCCTTATGTCGCGCAGGAAATGTGGGAGCAGATGGGCCGCGAAGGCATGGTCTTCAAGCAACCATGGCCGAAGTACGATATCGAATTAGCTAAGGAAGAGGGTGCTGAGGTCGTCCTGCAGGTCAACGGCAAAGTGCGCAGCCGCATCACTGTTCCGCACGGCACTTCCAGGCAGGATCTGGAGTCGTTAGCGAAAGCCGATGAAAAGATTAAGCCCTTGGTGGACGGCAAACAGATCGTCAAGGTAATTGCTGTCCCGGACAAGCTGGTCAATATAGTCGTCAAGTAACGGAGCCGTAATAGGCAGGAAAGCCCCTACCGGAAGGCAGGGGCTTCTTGACCGGTAGCGCTTATAGTAATTCCTTGACGGCCTTGAGTGCGCCGTCATAATCCGGATGATTCGCCACTTCCTTCACGTATTCGACGTGTTTGAGCGTGCCATCCTTATCCAGTACGAAAATTGCGCGGCTTTCAATGCGCAGGTCCTTTATCAGCGTGCCATACGCGCTGCCGAACGAACCTGACCGGTGGTCAGAAAGCATCCGCATATTATCGACGCCGAATGCTCCGCACCAGCGCTTCTGCGCGAACGGGAGATCCATGCTGATTGTGTACATCTCGACCGTTGGCAGTTTGGCCGCTTCCTCATTGAACCGCTTGGTCTGCATATCGCAAACCGGTGTATCGAGCGACGGCACCACTGAGAAAACCCGTACCGCCTTTCCCGTACTGCCAAGATTGAACGGCTTCATACCGGCATCCACAACCTCGAAATCCGGCGCCTTGTCTCCTGCCTTCAGTTCGGGGCCCAAAACCGTCATGGGGTTACCTTGCAGCGTCGTTGCTCCCGGTCTCTCCACTACTTGCTCAACAGCTTTCGTCATATAGCCTCATCTTATCAATCGCTGAAATTCTGCCACATCCCTTGCGGGTAGCTGGCAGGTGAAATCTTCACAAATGTACGCCCCGTTGGTCATAGTGTTTGTCCACGGGAACAGCGTCGAATCGGCCGCCACCACCGAGTACTCTGGCAAAAAGTGCCGGCCCAACTCGCGATGGAACTCCTCCCGGACATCCCCTGCAAGAACAACGTGCTTGGGCGCCGACTTCGAAAACAGTAGCGCCACCATCATCTGTGGCACGCCGGAGGCGGCCTCCTCCATCCGCGATCCAAATACCAGCAGCGTTCGTTCCGCCGCAATCCGGTAATCCTCCCGGTCCAGCAGCCTCGATAGCCGCAGAAGATTCAGGGCGGCGATTGAATTACCGGAAGGTTCGGCTCCATCGTAGTCCTCTTTCATACGCATGACCAGGGAAGCATCGCCCTGCGCCGTGCTGTAGAATCCGCCATGCTCCTTGTCCTCAAAGAGCTCCAACATGCGATCGGTCAGTTCCGTCGCGAACCGCAAATACCGGACTTGGAGGGATGCCTCGTACACATCCAACAGGCCTTGCGCCAGAAATGCGTAATCGTCCAGGAAACCTGGAATAGCGGCTTCACCTTCCCGGAATCTCCGTAGCAGCGTCGTGCCGTCATACATTCTCCCCAGGAAAAACAACGCGGCACGTTGAGCTGCGTCCAGATATGCCGGATTCCGCAGCACGTAATATCCCTTGGCTAGCGCTGAAATCATCAGTCCGTTCCACGCCGTCAAGACTTTGTCGTCGAGGCCGGGCCGCACGCGCCGGTTCCTTGCCTCCATTAACTTGTTCTGAGCCGTTGCGAAGTCCAAATCCACCTCGGCAGCCTGGAACAGAATGTTCTTCCCCGTGAACTCTCCATGCGGATCCTCCCCGGGACTCACGTTGCCGTTCGGCTCCACTCCGAATCGTCTGCAGAACCGGCCTGCCACGTCCGCTCCCAGCACGTCCTCAATTTCCTGCTGCGTCCAAACGTAGAAAGCACCCTCGCCCTTCTCGTGAGGATTTGCACGATCAATCACAGAATCGGCATCCTCCGCTGAATAGAACCCGCCCTCCGGATGCGTCATGTCCCGAAGGACGTACCGGAATATGTCCTGCGCCACATTGGCTAACCCCGGATCACCCGAATATTGATAGCCCTCCAGGTACGACAACGCCAGCTGTCCCTGGTCGTACAGCATCTTCTCGAAATGCGGCACGAACCAGCGCTCGTCCACCGAGTATCGATGGAAACCACCGCCCAACTGGTCATACATCCCACCCTTCGCCATCTCGCGAAGAGTTGTCATCACCATGTCCGCGGCTTCGTCGTTCCCGGACCACTTCGCATATCGCAGAAGAAAATTATGCGTCACTGACCGCGGAAACTTCGGAGCCCTTCCGAATCCGCCATGCCGCGCATCGAACATCCGCCGGTATTGCAGAAAACAAGACTCCAGAACGTCATCGCCTGGAATGCCTCCGCCATCCGGAACAAGGTGCCCCATCTCTTCCAATTGCTTCACCACGGATTCGCTCGATTCCAGAATCCGAAGCCGGTCCTGATTCCAGGCTTCCGCCAGTTTCTCCAGCAGGTATTTGAACCCAGGCCTGCCGTACCGGTTGTCAGGCGGAAAATACGTGCCGCCATAAAACGGCTTCAGGTCCGGCGTAAGCCACACCGACATCGGCCACCCGCCGCTGCCCGTCGACGCCTGCACGAAGTTCATGTAAATCCGGTCCACGTCGGGCCGCTCTTCGCGATCCACCTTTACGGGTACAAAATAACGATTCAGCACCGCTGCAATCTCTTCCGATTCGAACGATTCCCGTTCCATTACGTGGCACCAATGGCAGGTCGAGTACCCGATCGAAAGGAAAATCGGCTTGTTCTCTTCACGCGCTTTGCGAAACGCTCTTTCACCCCACGCGTGCCAATCTACCGGATTGTGCGCGTGCTGCAACAGATACGGGCTTTTCTCTTCGATGAGCTGATTGGTGGGCATGGGGATCCGAAAGGCGGGCACTTTCATTTTAGCGTGCGAGAATGCAGACGATGACCGCTGAGCAGAGATATCTCGAAGAGTTGAAGGAATTCCTTAGGATTCCAAGCATCAGCACGAATCCGGAAAACGCTCCAGATATCCGCCGCGCAGCCGAATTCGTCCGGACACAACTCCAGCGCGCCGGCCTCGAAAACGCAGAACTGCTCGAAGCGGCAGGGCGCCACCCGCTCGTCTATGCGGAGTGGCTGCATGCTGAAGGCAAACCCACCCTGCTGTTCTACGGCCACTATGACGTGCAGCCGCCTGATCCGTTGGACGAATGGAAGTCGCCGCCGTTCGAGCCAGAGATCCGCGGAGAAAACATCTATGCACGCGGCGCGGCTGATGACAAAGGGCTGACGCTCATCTTAATCAAAGCAGTCGAATCCCTCCTACAGGAGACTGGCCGTCTTCCTGTCAACGTTCGTTTTCTCATCGAAGGAGAAGAAGAGACCGGCGGCGAACATATCGAAGAGTTTGTCCGCAACGGCTCGCCGAAACTACAGGCCGACGCCGCGATAATCTGCGATACCGAGATGTTCGCACCCGACCTTCCCACCATCTGCGTCGGGCTGCGTGGAATCGTGTACGGCGAATTGCATGTTCAGGGCGCGAAGCAGGACCTGCACTCGGGAGTTTACGGCGGTGCCGTGCCCAACCCCATCATGGCCGCCGCTGAAATTCTCACTGCGCTGAAGGACCGCAAAGGACACATTCATATTCCCGGCTTCTACGATCGCGTACAGGCTCCTTCGCAGACCGAACTCGACGCCTGGAAGCGCCTCCCGTTTGATGAGAAGAAGTACCTCGCCAACGAGGTCGGCTCCACGGAACTCACCGGCGAACCCGAATACTCCGTGCTCGAGCGTACCAGCGCCCGGCCGACGCTCGAGGTGCACGGGATCCGCGGCGGATTCACGGGTGAGGGCGCGAAAACCGTGATTCCCGCAAAGGCCGTCGCGAAGTTGAGCGCCCGCCTCGTATTCGATCAGCGCCCGGAAGAGGCCATTCAGCAAATCCAGGCGGCGGTTCAGAAAGCATGCCCCCGGGGAGTCACGGCCGATTTCGTGGTGTTGCACGCGGCGGCACCGTCCCTCGTCAACCCCGACAATCGCTTCATTCAAACCGCCGCCGAGGCCATGACAGAGGTCTTCGGGAATGAAACCGTATACATTCGTGGCGGCGGCTCCATTCCGATCGTTGGCATATTTGATCAGCATCTACATATTCCCAGTGTCTTGATGGGCTTCGGCCTTCCGGACGATAACCTCCACGCCCCCAACGAAAAACTGTATTTGCCGAACTTCTTCCGCGGAATCGGCGCAGTCAAGAAATACTTACAAAAGCTGGGGTAAAGCGTCTCATCGGTATGGCCGATGAGTTTCGAACCGAACGTGACACCATGGGCGAAATGCGTGTGCCATCCTCCGCTCTCTACGGGGCACAGACACAGCGCGCCGTGGAGAATTTCCCTATCAGCCGTCTTCGCCTGCAACGCGCATTCATACGCGCACTCGGCCAGATTAAGGCCGCCGCCGCCCGCGTGAATGCTCAACTCGGCTATCTGGATGAAGGCAAGGCCAAGGCCATAGAAGAAGCAGCCGTTCGCGTAGCTTCCGGTGAGTTTGACAACCAGTTTGTTGTCGATGTATTTCAAACCGGAAGCGGTACTTCCACGAACATGAACGCCAATGAGGTCATTGCCCATCTGGCGGATGTGCATCCGAACGATCACGTCAATCTCGGCCAGTCCAGCAATGACGTGATCCCCACGGCAATGCACGTTTCGGCTGCGCAACTTGTTCACGATGAATTGCTGCCGGCCATGTACGCGCTTGAGCAATCATTTCTGAAGAAAGCCATCGAATTCTACGATGTAATCAAGATCGGTCGGACTCACTTGCAGGATGCCGTGCCGATGCGCCTCGGCCAGGAGTTCAGCGGCTATGCCACCCAGATCCGCCGGGCCATTGATCGCATCGAATACGCCGTACCCGGGCTCCTCGAACTCGCCTTGGGCGGCACCGCCGTAGGTACCGGCCTGAACGCCGGGCCGGGTTTCGCGGCCGCGGCCATAGGACTTCTCTCTGAAATCACTCATCTGCCGTTTCGTGAGGCTCGCAACCATTTCGAGGCACAGGCAAGCAAGGACGCAGTCTGCTTCCTGAGCGGCGCCCTCAGATCTTACGCCGTCGGCTTAACGAAAATCGCCAATGATATACGCTGGCTCGGCTCCGGACCTCGCTGTGGAATCGGCGAACTCAAACTACCGCCCACGCAGCCCGGATCCAGCATTATGCCCGGCAAGGTGAACCCGGTAATCGCCGAAAGCCTTCTTATGGTCTGTGCTCAGGTAGTCGGCTACGATGCGGCCATCGCGTGGTGCGCCGCTGCGGGAAACTTGGAACTCAACGTGATGATGCCGGTGATGGCCTATGATCTTCTGGACTCCATCGAGTTACTGGCTGCGGCCTCGCGCAACTTCGAACGCCGTTGTATCAGCGGACTGCAGGCTGATGCAGAAAGAACAACAGGGTTTATCGAGCAGTCGCTCGCAATGGCAACGGCCCTGGCCCCTGTGATTGGGTACGAGAAGGCGGCTGATCTGGCCAAGCAAGCATATGCCTCTGGCAAGACGATTCGTGAAGTCGCTCGGGGCGTTCTGTCCGAAGAAACACTCAACGAATTGCTCGATCCGGGAACTCAAGCCGGACCGTAACGCGCCATGACATACTTCAGACCATGAGGATATGTCTACTATTGTTCGCAGCCGCACTCGCAGCGCCAAAACCATCCGATGAATCGCGCCGATTTCCCAAAGAGAATCTCGTGCAGACAAAGGTTATGGATGAGCACGTAATGGGCAAGCCATTTCTGCCAGGCGGCACCGTCGCGCACTATAAAAAGGGCAGAACAGAATTCGACCTCTTTGTCTCGAAACTGAAGGCGCCGGCAGATGCCGCCATTGCGCTGCTCGATTGGAAGAAAACCATGACGGATGCGAAACTGGTCGCCTCGTTCGGAGGCTACTTCGGCAAAGATGCCTCCAAACCCGTTTTCGTGTTTACGAAGGGCTCGTGGATTGCAGGCGTCGTAGGTTTATCGGAAAAAGAGGCGGATCTGCACGGGCGATTGTTGGCGGGTCGATTGGATTGAGTTGCGGGGGCCCTGTTGAGCCCCCGAATACTGTTTTCTAGGTGAACTGCCAGCCCTTGCGGAACTTCGGCTTGAGATACTCGTTCGCAGCGTTGTTGTTGCTGAAACGCATCTTCGCCGCATCCCATTCGAGCTTGCCTTCCACGCGCAAAGCGATTACGCCCAGCAGCATCCACTCGACGAACGGCGCAGCCACGTTGAAGTTCGAGCATGCCGGATCTCCGCCCTTGCAGGCGCGGATCCAATCACGATAGTGACCGGGCGAGCGCGTGAGCAGCGGCGCCGGAAAACGATAATCGCGCATTTTCTCCAGGGGAACCAGACGGGTCTGCTCGCCGTAAGTACCAGTGGTGATCATGCCCTTGTCGCCGACAAAGAGGCTGCCATCCGGCGCGGGTACAACCTTCTCGGGATCGTTCTTCGTCTGTTCCCACTGTTCCCAATCGAACACCCGTCCGACAAATCCTGTCGGCTTCGGACGAGGCATGTTGGCGGGAGGCGCAGCCTGAGCCTGGCCCTGGCCACCAGCGCCACGGCGTCCGCCGTAGAGCATCCGGCGGCCCGGCATGTCGCCGAGAATCTCACCTTCCGGCACACCTTCGATCTTCGGGTTCTCCTTCAGACCGTCGTACCAGAAAATCTTCACTGGGCCCATATTGCCGCGCGCCGGGAAGTCGAAGCGAATCACCGACTGCTTCGGGAACATGAAGTCGCTCGTGCCTTCTTTCTTGATGCACTCCACGCTGGTTGGCGAACCGAGTTTCAGCGCTAGATTCGGGGCGCCAAGAATATGGCAAGCCATATCGCCGAGCGCGCCGCAACCGAAGTCGTAAAAGCCCCGCCAGCTAAATGGGTTGTAGAAGTATCCACCGAACCGGTTCGGATAGCCTTCACCGCCCGACGTGTACGGACGCGGTTCCGCGGCACCGAGCCACAAATCCCAATCGAGCGTTTCAGGCACGGGCGTCGGAGGCGGAATGGAGGTGAGGCCCTGCGGCCAGATGGGACGGTCGGTCCAGGCGTGCACTTCCTTCACGTCGCCGATCTCGCCGTTCCAGATCATCTCGGCGCACTGGCGGGTACCTTCGTTTGAGTAGCCCTGGTTGCCCATCTGCGTAGCGACTTTATATTTGTTCGCCGCTTCCATCAGTTGGCGGGCTTCCCAAACGGTACGCGTCAGCGGCTTCTGCACATAGACGTGCTTGCCTCGCTCCATGCACCACATCGCAGCGGTCGCGTGCATGAAGTCGGGAATGGTCACGATAACCGCGTCAATGCCCTTTTCTTTGTCGAGCATTTTGCGAAAATCTTTGTACTTCGGAGCCTTATCGTATTCCTTGAACTTGCGCGCGGCCTGTTTTTCGTCCACATCGCAGAGCGCAACGATATTCTCAGTCGCGCACCCGTCGATATCGCTACTGGCCTTTCCGCCCGCACCGATCGCGGCGATGTTCAGCTTTTCGTTGGGAGACTTGTAGCCCATCTGCTTGAGCGAAACTGTGCTCCCGAAGCCGCCCACAGGGACAGCTCCGGCCAGAAGTGAGCCGTAGAAAAAATGTCGTCTGGAAAATCCTTCTTGTGCCATTTTGATTAGGAGGCGTCTTGGCCTGACCGTTATGTTACAGCAATCTGATATCCGTGAGAAGCGTAGGCAGCTACTCTCCACACCGGCGGGACTCGGCTTCGCATGCCTTCGCGTCAGATCCTAGTACAATCGTGGTCAGATGAGTTTGCTCGAGATCACGAAGCCCGCGACTGCGGAAAACTCTGCAATTCACCTCCATCCGGCGGATAACATCGCCGTAGCGCGCGTTCCTCTCTCTCCCGGTCAAGCCCTGAAGTTTCCGGACGGCACCACTCTGTCCGTCACCGATTCTGTTCCCGCCGGACACAAGGTTGCCCGCACGCGTGTTCCTGCAGGCGGGAATCTCATCCGCTACGGCCAGATCATTGGCCGCGCACTTAGGACAATTGATCCCGGCCAGCACGTCCACGTGCATAACGTCTCGTATGAGGAGATCCAGTTCGACTACGAATTTCCTGCGGGCGAACTCGAATACCCGCCGCCGGCTGAGAACGCGCCCACTTTCATGGGCTATCCGCGCCCCGACGGCCGGGCCGGCACGCGCAACTACATCGCCATCGTAGCGGCCAGCAACTGTGCCGCGCACACAGCCCAACTCGTTGCCCAGAGCTTCGAAAACGAAACGCTTCCGCCCAACGTGGACGGTGTCGTCGCATTTCCGCACGGCGAAGGCTGCGGCATGGGCGCCGGTCCGGACCTCGATCAGCTCCGCCGCACACTTGGAGGCGTCCTGGATCATCCCAACGTCTACGCCGCCATTATCCTGGGCCTTGGCTGTGAGGTGAATCAAATCGCGCATTACCTCGGCGAGGACGCCAGCCCCACGGAGCGCCTGGTAGGCTTCACCCTGCAAAACACGGGCGGAACGCGCGCGACAGTTGAGACAGTGCGCCGCGAAATTCTTCGCATGATGGAACGTGGCCGCGAGGAACACCGGGTCCCTCTGCCTGCCTCGAAGATCATCCTCGGTCTCAACTGCGGCGGGTCAGATTCGTTTTCTGGAATTACAGCCAACCCGGCACTCGGATGGTGTTCGGACGAACTCGCCCGCATTGGCGCCACCAGCGTCCTGGCCGAAACGACCGAAATCTTCGGAGCCGAACATCTTCTGGTCAAGCGCGCGCGAAACCGTGCCGTAGCCGAACGCCTCCTCAGTTTCGTCGAGAGCTATAAGCGCTATCTCCATCAGTTTGAGGGCAGTTCGTTTAATGACAATCCGTCTCCGGGCAACAAGGAAGGCGGCCTCACCAACATCATCGAAAAGAGTCTCGGCGCCGTAATTAAGGCTGGCAATTCGCCGCTCATGGAAGCAGTTGATTATTCAGAGCGCATCCATGGCCCCGGGTTCGTATTCATGAATACTCCCGGTTATGACCCCGCGTCACTCAGCGGGCTCGCCGCGGGCGGCTGCAATCTGATCGCATTCACTACGGGTCGCGGCAGCGCGATTGGGTTCCCGACGATTCCTGTCATCAAGATCGCAAGCAATAGCAATACTTATCGCCGTATGTCGGACAACATGGACATCAACGCCGGGCGCATCGCCGAGGGTGAGGCCTCTGTCGAAGACATCGGTAGGCAAATCTTGGACATGGTCCTACGCGCGGCCTCCGGCGAACGCACCTGCGCCGAACGTCTCGGCCACAAAGAGTTTGTCCCGTGGCGCATCGGCCCAACTCTGTAACGTTCGCGATATTCTGGTAATTACCGCCCAAAAAAGAATGCTCGACCGGCGCACATTCCTGCTCGATACACAGAATAAGGACGGCGGTTGGCCCTACTTCCCCGGCAAGCACTCCTGGACCGAGCCGACCGTTTACGCCGCACTCGCGCTCCATGGCACTCCCGCCGCAGACAGGGCCTGGCAATTGATCCAGTCCTGGGCGCTTCCCGGAGGCGGGTGGCGCACCTCGGCCGATGTCGAATCTCCGAACTGGACCGCTGCTCTGTGCATCCGGCTGCACGCGGTGCGGGGCGTCAATAACGAGACTTTACATCTCGGCCTGCGCCAACTGCTCACCACAATAGGCGGTGAGGGCAGTTTCCTGATGCAATTCGGCCAGCGGACCGGCCTTACCCTGAATGACCTCGATATGAGCCTGCAGGGCTGGCCTTGGCACCCCAACAACACGTCATGGATTGAACCAACCGCCCATTCGCTGGTCGCACTGAAACAGGTGCGCAACCGCTTCGGCGAAGGCATTTTCGGAAGCATGGCCCTCGCCGCGGGCGAGCGCATTCGCGTAGCTGAACAGATGTTGCTGGCGCGCCGCACGGAGGATGCCGGCTGGAATTACGGCAATCGCCGCGTCCGTGATTTTCCATTGCCGTCGTATCCTGAAACCACCGCGCTCGGTCTCTTCGGTCTTCAGGGCACAACGGCGCCCATCGGCGACTCGCTGGCACGCGCAAAACAGTGGCTTGCTGAAACACATTCGCCGCTGGCTACCGCGTGGCTTCGGATCGCACTGCGCAGCCACAACCAATCCGTGGGTGCGCAGCCCGCCGTGGAAGAACGCCCCTCGCAGGATATTCTGCTCGCCGCGCTCCAGTGCCTCGCACAGGAGCGCACATGAAACTCCGCCGTCGGGACGTTATCCCCGCAGCCGCGCTTGCCGGGGCCGGCGCCTACGCGGCCCTGCACAGGACTGAAGCTCAGCGTATCGTCGAAAGTGGCCGCAATTCGCGTGTCGCTGTGCTCAAGGCGCCGTCCTATGAAGCCGATCTAGAGGACCTGCTCCTCCGCGGTATTCGCGAGTGCAGCCTCGACGTGAAAGGCAAGCGTGTCCTGCTCAAACCGAATCTGGTTGAGTTCGATCACAACACCTGCATTAATACCGACGCACGCGTCATCGCCGCCGCTCTTGCCGTGTTCCAGAAGCTTGGCGCCGCCGACGTGAGCATCGCGGAGGGTCCTGGGCACCGCCGCGACACCTGGGATCTCGCTCATGAGGCCAGCTACCGCCAGTTCATCCCCGGATTCGATCAACGCTTTACGGATCTGAACCGGGATGATGTCTCACCTGTTCATGGCTTTGCGACCGCGGAACGTTTCTATTTCCCCAACACTGTCTTACGAGCGGACCTGCTCGTATCACTGGCCAAGCTCAAGACGCACCACTGGGCCGGCGCTACTCTTTCCATGAAGAATTACTTCGGCCTGGTGCCCGGATCCGTTTACGGCTGGCCCAAGAATCAGCTTCATTACTTCGGAATCGAGGAATCGATCCTGGCTCTCCACCGCCGCTTCGCCCCCCAGTCCTTTGCAATCGTAGACGGAATCGTTGGTATGGAAGGCAACGGTCCGATCCAAGGTTCACCCAAAAGGGTAGGCGTTTTGGTACTAGGTAAAGACCTTAGAGCGGTAGATAGTACCTGTTGCAGGGTAATGGGTATTAACCCGCTTCATGTCGGCTATCTTGCTAAAGCGACGTATGGAAACGTACAATTGTCGTCAATCGATCAGGTCGGTGAAGCACTTCCGCAACTAATTAACCCGTTTGGATTAATTCCGCAATTCAAACATCTGCGCACCACATAAGGGTCTATTGCTACGGGACTAAGCCGCGCCTTACCCTCCCTTTTGCGTCCACGTCCCTGAGGCGATTTGCCTAAGGTTCTTAGGCGTTGCGCTGATTCTAGCTCCACGCCAGGTAATGGTACTCTCGCTTTGTAAGTAAGTCTTACGAAAAAACAAACGCAGGGAGAGGAACCGAAATGAGCATCATGAATCTGTTGTTAAATCTGAAAAAAGACCGCAAAGCCCAGGACCTTATCGAATATGCATTGATGGCCGGCTTTGTCGCAGTCGCCGCTGGCGCCATCATGCCGGGCGTTGCCACCAGCATCAGCACAATCTTCTCGAAGGTTGCTTCGGTCATGTCCGCAGCCGCGAGCGCCAGCTAGTCTTTCGACCCCGAATTACCCGGACCTACGAACAAACGGGAGAGGACTTCCTCTCCCGTTTTTCTTTTTAGTTCGTTCCGTCCTAAACTGGATTCCGGTGACGCGCCGCACCTTTCTCACCGCCGCCTTCGCACTCTCCCGGAAATCTCACACCCTGGAGCCGCAATTCGAAGCGCGCTGCCGGCAGCACGGAATTCCAGGGCTCTCCGCTCTAATCCTCCAGAACGCCAAACCAGTTTGGACTTGGTCCTACGGCTTTCAGGATCTGCAAGGCCGAATCCCCGCTTCGCCTGAAACACCCTACAGAATCGCCTCGTTGACCAAGACGTTTGCCTCCACACTCGCTATGCAACTCGTCGAAGCGGGTAGGCTGGATCTGGACGTACCTATTCGCGATTTGATCCCGCCCGAACACCCTCTCAAGAAAACTCTCGACGATCCCGCGATTCACATCCGGCACGTCCTTAGCCACACCTCGGAAGGGGTGCCAGGGACAGTTTATAAATACAATGGTGGCCGCTACGTCGCAGTCGGCTTGCTGCTCGAAAAAATTACTGGAAAGCCCTTCCGCGACCTGCTAGTTGCCCGTATCCTGGATCCCCTCGGTATGACCCGCTCCGTTCCCGGCCAGGATGCAACCGCCGCCCGCTACCAGCAAGTACTTGCCGAAATCGCGAAACCATATGCAGTGGATCAGGCTGGGCACGTGGTTCCGTCCGAATATCCTGCACGCCGCATCAGTTCGGCTGCCGGCATGATCTCCACCGTCCATGACCTGGCCCGCTACGATGTTGCCCTTGACCGCCACCGGCTGATCTCCGCCCGCACCCAGGAACTCGCTTGGACGCCGGTCAATTCCCTTCCCTACGGGCTTGGCTGGTTCGTGCAGCGGACCGGCGGGTACAGGCTGGTCTGGCACTATGGCTATCAGCCCGGCTCATTCTCAGCGCTGTACATCAAGATTCCCGAGCGCCGCGCCACTCTGCTCCTGCTCGCGAACAGCGATGGCCTCAGCCGCCCGTTTCCCGGTCTCGCTGCCGGTGACATTACCTCCAGCCCATTCGCCGGCGCGTTTCTTAACCTGGTCTGACCACCAACGCGCCCTTCCGCGTCCTGATCTCGCCCAACAGTCGCTCGATCTCTTCTTCGTGCGTCAGCGCATTTAAGCGGTCGCCCAGTTCGTCGTCCGCCAGTTCCGCCTTTGCCGTGCTCAAAGCTTCGGTATGCAGAACTTTGTCCTTCATGCGGTCAAAGGTCTCGGAACTGGAACCGGCCTTGACGGCGATGCGCGCATCGCTGGCTCGTCCCAACACGCGCGCTCGCCGGTTCTGCGCGATCAGCACCTCAGCCTTGGCCTTTGCCTCGGCAAGTTTTTGTTCCAGCTTGTGTAGAGCGCTTTTCAGGCTCTCCACCTGCTGTTTCTGGTCTTCCAACTGCTCCGTAAAGCCAGTCGCCATCTGCCGGTAGCTCAGCGATCGCTCGATGGCCGGCCTCGCCAGTTCTTCCTGCTTCTTTTCCACCGCAAGTTCCGCCTTCCGCATCCATTCAGCGGCAGCGTCCTCATTCTCTTTCTGCTTTTTCGCCAGCAGGTGCTGGTCCGCAATCGCAATCGCGACCTGCGTCTTCACCTGCATCAGTTGATTCTGCATATCCAGAATCACCTGCTTGATCAGCTTCTCCGGGTTCTCTGCTTTATCCACCAGGTCATTCAGATTCGCCCGGACCAGCGTTGTCACTCGCTCCAACAGTGCCATAACATCTCTCCTTCGAAATCGGACGGGCCTTCAGGCGCCCGCTCCTTTTGTTTGTGATCCGCCATCGCCCGGCTTAGGCGCTTTTTCGCCGATCGGACGAACCTTGCTCAGCAGCTCCGACATCTGCATGCCTGATAACGTTTCAAACAGCGCGGGAATCTGCGCAGCCATCTTCGCCATGTCTCCCGTGATCTTGCTCATGCCGGCATCGCTGCCATTACCGGTAGAGACGATCGTGATCTTATCGATCTGTGACAACGGCTGGGCCAGCGCGCGAACCACTTCCGGCATGCCCGTGATCAGTTTGTCCACTACCGCCGACTGGTTCCACTCCTGGTACGCCTCGGCCTTCACGTTCATGGCCCTTGCTTCCGACTCACCCTTCTTGAAGATGATCTCGGCCTCGGCCTCGCCCTCCACGCGGATGGCCGACGCACGGCCCTCGGCTTCCACTACCGTCTTCTGCTTCTGCGCCTCTGCCAGCATCTCGATGCGCCGGCGTTCAATCTCGGCCTGCTTTAAGACTGTCGCGATCAGTTCGCGCTCGCGGCGCTGGATCTCGGCTTCCTGCACCTTTACTTCTTGTTCCTTTTCAACCTGGCGGATTTTGACCGCCTCGGCGACTACCTGCTGCTGCATGACGTTGGTCTGTATCTCATACACTTTGTCGGCCTGCGCCTGTTGCCGTTTCACCGTCTCCAGGTACTGCGCACGCTTAATATCCAGATCCCGCTGCGCCTCTGCCTGTGCCGCCATCGACGCCGTCTCCGCCATCACGCGCTCCTGGTCGGCCTTGGCTTTTGCCACCGCTGCCGCACGCGTCGCTTCCGCGCGCTTGATCGCGGTGTCCCTCTCTGCTTCGGCCGCGGCGATCTCCGCATCGCGCCTCACGCGAGCTACGTCCGGCTTGCCCATATTGGCGATGTACTCGTTCTTATCGCGCACTTCCTTGATGGTGAAGGAAATCACCTCCAACCCCATCTTGGCCATGTCCGCCACGGAGTTAGCTCGCATCCGGTCCGCCACCATTTCCGGTTCTTTCACAATCTCTTCCACCGTCAGCTGTCCGATAATGCCGCGCAAATGCCCTTCCAAAACCAGCCGGATAAAGCCTTGCCGCTCCTCGGGATTCTTCGTGAGGAACTGTTCGGCCGCAGTCTGGATCGATTCAGGATCGGACTTCACCTTCAACTGCGCCACCGCTTCCACCGTCACCGCAACCCCCTGACGTGTATAGAGGTCCTTCTCCGGAGCCACGTCGAATGACATCAGCTCCAGCGACAACATGCGCGCATTTTCGACCACCGGAAAGATGACCGCGCCCCGGCCTTTGATGATGCGTGTACCGCGCGCACCATAAACAACCAATGCTTCGTGCGGGCCGGCCTTGCGGTACAGGCTCGCAAACATGGACAGCAGGAATACGATCGAGAAAACCATCGCCGCGGCGATGATCACCATTTGGAACGTCATAATCTCCTCTTCCCTCAGACGGAAGCCCGATCAGCGCTACCGGTCAGTTCATCCCACCGGCGCACGTACGCGATCCCGCCCTCGAACTTCGTCACCACCACTTCCACGCCGACCGCAATCGGTTCTCCCGATTCACTGCGAGCCGCGCACGCCTTCCGTGCGCCCTCCTGGGTAAACAGAATCTCGCCCGTCCCCTTCGGGCGTATGTTGCCGCTCACCTTCCCCAGCATGCCAACCATCTCGTAATCCGCCGGATCCAGTTCTTCATCGTGCTTCATTAAAATCCTAGTGAGGAACAGTCCGACGATCGTTGCTCCCCCTGCGCCGAAGCCGGCCGCAATTAGCAGAGCGGAGGCGAAGACCACTCCGAAATACCGTACTGCCAGATATCCCGAGCCCCCAAACCACGCGAGAAACGCCGCGAATGTTCCAAGGTTTAACCACGCCGCCTCGGTGCGAGTTCCATGGTGCCCTCCTCCATGCGCGTGCACTCCGTGATGGAAGTGGATATGCACGTGACCGCTCAGCACCGAAACCACGCTAAGCAGGAAGCCCACCAGCAGACAGAGCAAAAAGATCTCCGGGAGACTCATCGCAACTCCTTCCTTCCATCGCCGTCCACCGGCTTCAATACACGCAACAGCCGGTCGGCTAGATCCGGTACCTCCAGAATGGCCCCCAGCAGGATGAGACACCGTCGCGTATCTTCATGACGCGCCGCCTTCAAGAGTGCCGCACTCACCTCCGGATCCCGCCCGAAGCGCTCAGCCCCGGAGATTAGCCAAAGGTCCAGGGTGTCCTCCGAAGCACGCACATCCGAAATCAGCTCCGTGTGATAGCCTTCCGGGTCGTTCACTAGGTAGCCCGGATGCACTTTGAAGAAGCTCGCCAGGAGCATCCTCGTAGAATCGGTCAAGTGCGGGCGCGCCCCGTTCTCGATCTGTGAAAGATAAGATTGGCTGACGTTTTTTTTCAACTCCCGCTTCATCGCCTTCACTACTTCGAGCTGAGTCATCTCTCGCCCGAGACCCCTTAAGGTGCCTTCAACCTCCCGCAGGTAACGGATCTTCTCGCCCAACTTCATATCGCAATCTGCAATAATCATATTGCGGATTGCGATATCGTCAAGAGCACGAGGTAACGGTGGCAGCTCCAACTCATTGCCGCTCGGGTAAATAAATTTCTCCTCGCACCACATCTACTCTCCGGAGGGAGCATGATGAAAGCACGAGAGGAGTGCAGATGATCCGGCTTACAATCAATGGCAAAGTAGCTGATTTCGATGGCGATCCTGAAATGCCGCTCCTGTGGTTCTTGCGGGACGGCCTCCGCTTGACCGGCACCAAATACGGCTGTGGCATGGGCCTATGTGGCGCCTGCACGGTCCATATCGATGGAGAAGCTACCCGAAGCTGCCTCACTCCCATGCAGGCTGCGGCAGGGAAAAGCGTCACTACCATCGAGGGCCTGTCTAAGAATGGCGATCACCCCATCCAGAAAGCGTGGAAGAACTGCAATGTGCCGCAATGCGGTTACTGCCAGAGCGGCCAGATCATGCAGGCGGCCGCCATGCTCAGGAAGAAGCCGAAGCCTTCTGACCAGGACATCGATGCAAATATGCAGGGCAACATTTGCCGCTGCGGCACCTATCAGCGCATCCGCCAGGCCATCAAGCTCGCCTCGGGGGTGAAGTCATGATCGAACGCATTGATGTTTCCCGCCGTGGTTTTCTGGGCCAGGTCTTTTCTGCAGGCGCGCTCGTCATTGGCGCTCCTCTTGTTTCCTTTGCGCAAAGCGCTGCGAGCGCCGGCGATGCCGGGATGTGGCAGCCGAGCGTGTATCTCGGCATAGAGCCCGACGGCGCTGTGAAAATTGTGGCCCACCGTTCTGAAATGGGTACGGGATGCCGGACTTGTCTTCCCATGATTGTCGCCGACGAATTGGAAGCCGACTGGGACCGTGTAACCATCGTGCAGGCGCTCGGTGACGTGAAGTATGGTTCCCAAAATACCGATGGTTCCTGCTCCGTTCGCGATTTCTACGATGCAATGCGTTCTGCCGGTGCGGGCGCACGAACCATGCTGGAACATGCGGCCGCAGTCAAGTGGGGTGTTCCTGAGGAAGAGTGCCACGGCCAGAAACATTTCGTCGTGCATGCGAAGAGTGGCCGCAAACTTTCCTACGCCGGGCTCGTACCGCTGACAAGCGCCGCGACTGCGCCGCAGCAAAACTCGGTACGGTTCAAAACTCCCGCTGAGTTCCGCTACATCGGCAAGGAACTTCCGATCACGGATCTCGACGGCCTCGTCACCGGCAAGGGCACGTTTGGAATCGATACGCAAATGCCCGATATGGTCTTTGCCTCGATTGAGCGGCCTCCTGTCATGGGCAGCACGCTCAAGAACGTGGACGATTCCGCCGCGAAGCAAGTGAAGGGTGTACAGCGGGTGGTGATGCTCGAACTTGCCAAGCCGCCGTATGCCTTCAAAGCTCTCGGAGGAGCAGCGGTAATCGCGGACAATACCTGGGCCGCGCTGCAAGGGCGCAAGAAGCTGAAGGTGGAGTGGAGTGAGAGCGAGCACGCAAGCTACGATTCCACCGCCTACAAAAAGGCCCTTCTCGAAACGGCGCAGAAGCCTGGGCGCGTGGCACGGGAGATAGGCAACGTCAACGCGGAGTTCGCCAAGGGACGTAAGACGCACGAAGCTTCCTACTACACGCCGCTTCTGGCGCACGCGCCAATGGAGCCGCCCGCCGCTGTTGCCGAGTTCAAAGACGGCAAGGTGGTTACCTGGGCCAATACGCAGAATCCTCAGGCTGTGCAGGACACTGTTGCCAAGGCCCTCGGCATCAAGAAGGAGGATGTGACGTGTCACGTAACCCTTTTGGGCGGCGGTTTCGGACGCAAGTCCAAACCCGACTACGTGGCCGAGGCTGCACTGCTTTCGAAGCAGGTCGGAAAACCCGTCAAGATTGTCTGGAGCCGCGAAGATGACATCCACTTCGACTATTTCCACTCGCCTGCGGGAATGTATTTGAAAGCCGCTGTGAATGACAAGGGACTGCCGACCGCGTGGCTCCAGCGCAGCGTGTTTCCTCCCATCGCAATGCAAAACAATCCGGACGAGCAATATGGCGGCTTCCAGTTGGGCATGGGATGGACTGACATTCCATATCCCATTCCGAATTTGCGCGTGGAAAACGGACCCGCAAAGGCCCACGTCCGCATCGGCTGGATGCGTTCAGTGGCAAATATCTATCACGCGTTCGGCGTGCAGTCGTTTACGGACGAGTTGGCCGCCGCTGCCGGGCGGGATCGGGTCGAGTTCTTCCTGGAACTGCTCGGCACGCCTCGGACGATTGATCTGCGAAACGAAGGTATGAAGGAAGGACCGCCGGCCAATCCGAAGTTCCCGTTTGATACCTCTCGTCTGCGAAACGTCGTGGAGTTGGTGGCGCAGAAGTCAGGCTGGGCGAATAAAAAACCCGCGGCCGGACGGGCACGCGGCTTCGCGGCACATCGTAGCTTCCTTTCCTACGTCGCCACAGTGGTGGAAGTGGAAGTCACCAAGGCCGGCGAGGTGCGGATCCCTCGCGTGGATATCGCCGTGGATGCCGGCCGCATCATCAATCCCGAACGTGTCCGGGCCCAGTTCGAAGGGGCTTCGGTATTCGGGACGAGCATTGCACTCCTCGGCGAATTGACAGTGGCTGCCGGACGCATCCAGCAATCCAACTTCAACGGGTATCAGGTGGCGCGCATGAATCAGGCGCCTGTCGAGACGCGCGTTCACCTGGTCAATAGCGATGCGGCTCCCGCCGGAGTCGGTGAGCCGGGTGTCCCACCGATGGCCCCGGCTATCTGCAGCGCGATCTTCGCGGCTACTGGAAAACGCATCCGGGATCTGCCTGTGAAAAAACAATTAGCCTAAAGAGCGTTTGGTATTCTGTTTAGAGAACGGGCCGGCATAGCTCAGTTGGCAGAGCGGCAGTTTTGTAAACTGCGGGTCGGGGGTTCAAGTCCCTCTGCCGGCTCCATTCCATCCATTGTCCATTCCGGACACATAGGTAACAATTCGTTCCTAAGACATAGGTAACACT
>CAYXLI010000023.1:0-98801 GCA_964464925.1 uncultured Solibacteraceae bacterium
AATGAACCCTTCTTACCTATTTCCAGGGTGCGCACGGCTTTGCGGCGTAAAGTGAGGGAATTTGGGTTAGCGCCGGGAACTTATTGAGATACGGGCAGATAAAGATGAAGAAGAATCGGCCGAGGCTGTGACCGAAAAAGAGGGCGGACACTTTGCCGCCCTCAAGTAACTACCCACCAAGTCAGACACTCAAGAAAGTGTTGCCAGGGCGTCCTCGACAAGCTTGATTCCGTATTCCCACCCGCTGTCGAAAGCTTTCAAGTTCAAATCGCGGAAGTGAGCCGGCACAGAAGCCGCAACTGCCTTACGAAGCGCTTCGTTGCTAACCACTCCGGTTACTGCGCCGAAGAAGCCGGTCATGACGATGTTCATGATCATCTTCTTGCCCAGATTCTCCGCAAGACGCGTAGCCGGCACGCCATACACACGCACGCCCGGCTTCAGGTTTGTGACGCGCACCAGTTCCTCTTCGACGAGCATAATGCCGCCAGGCTTTATCTCCGGAGCGAACTTGGAGAAGGCCTCCTGCGACATCACCACCAATACGTCGGGAGCGGTCACATATGGATACAGCACAGGTTCGCCGCTCAGCACCACCTGAGCGCTACATGCGCCTCCGCGCGCTTCAGGGCCGAACGACTGCGTCATGGTCGAATAGCCCTCCTGGAATATGCACGCCGCTTTGCCGATAACGGTCGCGGCCATGATGACGCCCTGCCCGCCGAAGCCTGCGATGCGGATTTCCGTTACTGGCATACCAGATCCTCCGACTCGACGTACCGCTCGCCCAGATGCTCACGCATGTGCTGCTTCATCATCGTGAGGAAATCCGGCCGCTCGCGGTCCACGAATTTGCCCACAATGATTTCGCCATCCTTGGTAAGGCCGACTTCGCAAGGCGGCGTATTGTGGCGGACTTTGCTCTTCTCTTTGTAGAACTTCATCGTGTCCAAACCATCGCCCATCTTGTTCCGGCGCTGGTACAACGTCGGGCACGGCGAGAGGATCTCGATGAAGCAGAAGCCCTTCTTCTTCAGCATCTCCTCCATCGAGCGCGCCAACTGGCGGACATGAAAGGTAGTCCACCGCGCGACATAGACGGCGCCTGCAGCCTCCGCAAGTTGCGGGAGGTTGAAAGAGGGTTCGAAGCTGCCGAAAGGGGAGGTCGCCGTGATCGCTTCGATGGGAGTAGTGGAACTTGTCTGGCCGCCGGTCATGGCGTACACCAGGTTGTTGACGCAAACCACTTTGATATCCATGTTGCGGCGGGCGGCATGAATAAAATGGTTGCCGCCGATCGCGAACAGGTCGCCGTCACCGGAATAGACTACGACGTCCAGCGATGGATTCGCGAGTTTCAACCCGGTGGCAAACGGAATCGCGCGTCCGTGTGTTGTGTGAAACGAATCGAGGTTCACGTAGCCGGCGACGCGCCCGGTACAACCGATGCCGGAGACGATTGCAAGTTTGTCGAGATTGAGGTCTGCCTCCTCCAGCGCGCGGGCGAAGCAGTTCACGGTGGTGCCGATGCCGCAGCCGGGGCACCAGATACTCGGCATGCGTTCTGACCGGAGGAAGGGTTCTACAGGGTTGATAGGAATCGGTTGATCGCTCATCGGGCGGCCTCCAGAACGGCATCCAGAATCTGCTGCGGGGAGTGCACTCCACCCCCGGCGTGGGTCACGGGAATCGTCTGCGCGCCGCCTTTACCGGCAGCCCTTTGCACTTCGCGGCTTATTTGTCCGAGGTTGAGTTCCGGTACGACGAGGCCCTTCACGCGACGCGCTAATTCGGCAATCCTGCCGTCCGGGAACGGCCAAACTGTGATCAGGCGCAGGCTGCCTGCCTTGATGCCCTTCTCACGAGCCATGTGCACCGCACGCATTGCAATCCGTGACGTGATGCCGTAGCTGACGACCACAACATCGGCATCGCCGACCAGTGTTTCTTCGAGATACGTGAACTGATCGGCGTTGCCGAGGATTTTGCTTTGCAGGCGGCGGATGAGTTCATCCTGCGTCTTCGGCGTCATGGACGGATAGCCCTGCTCATTGTGGGTGAGCCCGGTGACGTGGAAATGATACCCATGGCCCGCATCCGCCATGTCGGGGACACCATCTTCACAGGGATGATACGCCACATACTCGGCAGGGGTCTGTTTGGTACGCCGCCGCGGGGCTACTTCGATGTCTTCCGCCTTAGGGATCACGACCTTCTCAGTCATGTGGCCCACGCACTCATCCATCATGAACATGACAGGGACGCGATACTGTTCGGCGAGGTTGAACGCTTTTACGGTCAGGTCGAAGCATTCCTGCGGCGAGTTGGGGCAGAGCGCGATTACTTCGTAATCGCCATGGGAACCCCACCGCGCCTGCATCATATCTCCCTGCGCCGGAAGCGTAGGGAGTCCGGTGGAGGGTCCTCCGCGCTGCACGTCCACGAAGACGCAGGGCGTTTCCGTCATCGCGGCGTAGCCGATATGCTCCATCATCAAGGAGAAACCCGGACCGCTGGTGACAGTAAATGCTTTCGCCCCGCCCCAGACCGCACCTTGCAGAGTGATGGAAGCAGCGAGTTCGTCTTCCATTTGGATGAAGGTTCCACCAACAGACGGCACACGAGCGGCGAAGCGCTCCACCACCTCGGTGGAAGGTGTAATCGGGTAACCAGCGGCAAATCGCGCACCCGCTGCGAGAGCACCCTCACAACACGCATGATCACCGTCGAGAAAATGAACACCGGTCAGGACGCCGCGAGGGTCAGCACGCATGCTTCACCTCCTGGAATTTGTAGCCGTAGATGGCGAAATCCGGACAGAACATGCCGCACAGATCGCAGCCGCTGCACTTATCGGCAGCAATCACATGCGGCGGATGATAACCCTTGGAATTGTATGCCGTGGACAGCGCGAGAACTTTGGTGGGGCAGAACTCGACACAAAAGCCGCAGCCCTTGCAGCGCTCGACGTGGACGGACACGGTCCCTTTCGCCATAGCGTGGGATGCCTCCTATGAGGAACATTGGCATTCCGAGTTCCAAAAGGAGAAATGTGGAAAAGCACAACAGGTACTGTGTGAATGTACCAATCAGACTAGAGCGTGAAAGACGCGCCAAAGAGGGGCACTACTCGTGCCCGGAGTCCGTCATCGTTCAGCTTGTAAAGCACATTGAAGGAAACCAGGAGGCGGTTCCACACGTTCAGCTTCAAACCTGTGGAACCGTTGAACTGGCGCAACGCCTCCTGCCGGAAGGCTATCTGCGAAAAACGGCTGCCGTTGGCGGCGAGATAGGTGGTCTGATTGACGCGTTGCGCGTTGGGCGTATCCGAACCGAGCACATCCAGGGCGAAAGTGAGACGGCTGGTAACGCCAATATCAGCCCCGGCCGCATAAAAAATCTCATTTGGCAATTTACCTTTGCGCCCAGACAGGACATCCCCGGCGAGGACAGTATTTCCGTTCCATTGAAATGCGCCGTTTAGGTGTGGCGAGAATTTGCCGGCACGGGTTGAGAATGCGACAAAGGGCTTCACACCGACGGCGCCAGAGCCCAGGAAATTGAACTCATCGCCAGTGGGAGCCCGAACGTCGAGCCCCACAGCCAAACCGGATCTTTCCCCCTTTAGCAAAGTGCCTTTAGCGCGAATGATGATATCGCCGAGTCCGTTCGCGCTGGCGGCGTTGGCAAACTGAGCCTGGCTTCGGTCACCGATCGTCGTATTGAAAAAGTGCGCACAGGTCGTCGAGGCTGTGGAGCAGTCCTCGTCCGCGGTTCCAATGCGCTGGATCTTGGCATTGGAGACTGCACTGAAGGTGGCGCTCATCTGGGGAACCGCAACGGAGAGATCGAGCCGGTCCGTCAGCCCATATGTGAAAAACATCGTGAACTGGCCGATTCGAATGTCCAGATTGTTGTTTGTGGTGATGAGATCTTTCTGGAAATTCGGATTCTGAGCAGGCGCGTGTTGAAACAACACCGGCACGTTGTGCAGGTCGATTCCGTCAATGCTGTCGAAGCGGAAGTGCTGGTAGCTGAATCCGAAATAGATCTTGTCCTTACCAATGGTTTCCGCACGCTCCGCCAGAATCGGGCCGAAGCTCTGCGCCGAGCGGCTGTAGATGCCGAGAGACTTATCGAAGGAATAAGTGAAGCCTGACGCCGGCGAAGGGATGGCCAACGATGTGAGCTGGGAGGCGATGGCAGTGTTGAATGGAACGAAATTCGACTGGAATGCACTGTCAAAATGCGCATTGTGTGTTGGATTTGGAAGTGTGAGCCCGCCCGGGCCGAACAGATCCGGGATGACGAACGCGAGCTTACGATTGCCCGCGACGGCGTTGCCCGAGTCCGCCATCTGAGCGAAGGCCGGAGAGGCGATCGCAAGCAGAGCGCACACATGGATTCCCTTTGAAATTCTCAACCGTTTCTCCTAGCGAAATTATTCGATCGAAGTGATCGCCCAGGTACTGCCGAACTTCTTTAATTGCACGGTCACGCGCTGGACCGGAGGAGTCTGTTTGCTGCCGTCTTTCATCTGCGCGACGATCGAGCGGGTACACGGGACACTTGCCGTATCCCCACGCACCTTGGTTTCACCGGCGGGCTCGAGCTTCATCTGCGCGGCCTTGGTTGCCTTAAAGAACGACTCGATCTTCTTCAGGTCGTCCCCGCTGAGTGTAGGCCATGCGGCTTTCACAGCGGTCGAATCCCGCCCGCCGTACGCGTTCTGATAGCGCGACAGTGCTTCGCGAATGCCATGCTGAGACGCTTCGCTATCGAGTTTCTCAGCCGCGCCGGCCGCCTGTTCGGCGTGTGGGCCGGAAGGATATTTATTTCGAAATGCAAGCAGAGCCGCAGGATCCTTGCTGGAACGGACGGCGTCCCACTCAAGGGCTTCGGCTTTGGCACGGGCCTGTTGTCCAAAGGGTGTGCCTGGGTTCTTTCGAAGGTAGTCTTCGATTGCGGCGACGCTATTTGTGCTCGCCACCCGCTGCCATTCGTCTTGCGCACTGGGCTTTGTTTCGGTCACTGCGGGCGGCGCCGGAATCGGGATGGAAGGAGTTGGAGCCGACAGAGCGGGGGTAGCACTGCGCACGGCAACTTGCGGGGGCGGGGGCACGGCCTCCATGTGGCTGGCAGCGGAGAGAGCAGGCATGGCTTGCTGCGGCGCGGATTTGCGCTCCTCCCCTTCGCGCGATGGCGAATGGTACGTTGAGACGCGCTCTGGCGCGACGGTATGCGGCTTGTCGGCCGGCGCAGACTCGGCTGGCTTTATCTGCGCAGGTGCGGCAGTTTGCGATCCTGATTCCGGAACGGCGTTGCGAGCAATCGTGTTCGATGCCGGACTATTGATGAGCATCGTTTTTGCAGTGAATCCCACGGCCAGTGCCGCGGCGACCGCCGCACCAACCCAGAGTGCCGTACGATTGCGAGGCTGGACTGGGGACGCCGTGGCGGGCACGGGCGGTGCAGTGCCAGCGGAGGGGGATGCGGTGCCCGGAGCGAGTCTTGTGACAGTCGGGGTAGAATCCACTTCACCCAGTTCGGCAGTGCGCTGCGCGGATACCTGTAATTGTTTTTGCTCCAGCGCTATGCGAACCGTGGTGAGGAAAGTGCCGGTCGGCTTCATTTGCGGCTCGCGTTTCAGGTCGTTTAGCGCGGAAAGAAATTCAGTAGCTGACTGGAACCGCTTCTCCGGCTGCTTATCTATCGCCCGCAGAATTACACTGCCGAGGGCAGGAGGGATGGCGGAGTTAATCTCAACGGGATTTCGCGGCACCTTTTCCAGATGGGCACTCATGATGGCGAAATCGCTGTCGCCCTGAATTGCGCGGGTTCCGGTCACAGCCTCATAAAGCGTGAGACCCAAGGAATAGATGTCGGAACGCGCGTCAGGAGTGACGCCGCGGATCTGCTCCGGGGACATATAGTGAAGCGATCCAACAAAAATGCCCGTAGCGGTCAGCCTCTTGTCGGTCGTTCGAGCGATGCCGAAATCCATGAGTTTCACGGTCCCGTTTGCGGTCACCATGATGTTGGCTGGCTTGATGTCGCGGTGAGTGACACCCAATTCGTGGGCGTAGACGAGCGCCTGCAATACCTGGTCGAAAAGTCCGATCGCGTCACCATACTCAATGACACCTTGCTGAATCATGGCTTCCAGGGTGACGCCGTCCACCAATTCCATGATCATGACGAGTTCTTTACCGAGCCGGATGGCGGTATAGAGCGCCGCAATGTTCGGATGGTGCAGGCTCGCCTGAATTTTGATCTCGCGCAAGAAGCGATCGACCAGGTCGGGATGTTCGGTGAGATCGGGCAGCAGGACTTTCATGGCGTCCACCCGGTCGGAAAGGAGGTTACGGACCTTGTAAACCTTGCCCATGCCTCCGCGGCCAAGGATTGCCTCGACGCGATAATCTCCGAAAACGAACCCTGGCTGAAAGCTCATATAAACTAAAGCGCGATCCTAAATACGTTCTATTCTAGCGTCCTCACCTGGGAATTTGCAGAGCGAACGAGTTCGCTCGGGATCCTTGGGAAGATTGATAGAATTCACAATCCGGCTTACGCCGCCAGGAGCACCTAGATGTACTTCCTCCGTGCGCTGCAGCGCACCACACTCATTTCGTTGCTGTTCTTTATGCCGCACATCTTGATTGCGGCAGACGATTATTTCCCACCACCGGACAGCTCAGGCGGTTGGCGAACTCTAACGAGTGCGGCAGAGATCCGAAAAGTGGCGGGAATGGATCTCAAGAAGCTCGATCAGGCATTCGAATATGCGCAGCGGAGCAGTCAACACGGCGGGCTGTTGGTAGTGCGGCACGGATATCTGGTTTACGAGAAATATTACGGAAAGGGTAATCGCGAAGCGATCCCGGCCATGGCATCGGTGGGGAAGGCGTACACGAGTATCGCTTGCGGAATCATGCTGAGGGAGAGCCGGGACAAGATTCCGGAGGGACTTGAGCAAAAAGTATTCAACGAAAAATATCTACCCGAAGCGCTTCCACTGAACGATTCGCGCAAGGCTGACATCAAGCTGGGGCAACTGCTGAGTATGGCCGCAGGGTTTCACGGGGAGGGCAGCAATCCGGGATTCGTGAACTTCGAGCCTTCGGTAAAGCTGCAGCCGGTCCCTCGACCCGAGCAGCCGCTGGCACAGGATGAGGCGGCCCTGCAGACGGTCCTCTGGACCGCGCCGGGTGGAGGCTACTCCTACGCGTCGTCGTCGCCACATGTCGCCTCGATCGTACTGCGGCACGTGACCGGGATGGAAATGCAGGAATACATCGATCAGAAATTGGCCAAGCCCATGGGTTGGGGACGATGGGGCTATGCGACGCATCGCGGTGAAATCACGCTGCCGCACACTCCTGGAGGGGGTGACATCGCCGTCCGCTCCACGGACGCACTACGGTTTGGGTACATGCTGCTGCATCAAGGCCGCTGGGGTAAGCAGCAAGTGACACCTGCCGATTATGTTGCGCTATGCGGACGTCCTTCTCCTTACCAGAAGCATGCTCCCTTCAGCCTGATGTTCGAGGTAAATGCCGATCACCACGTCGCCGGGGCGCCCGCCGATGCTTTCTTCAAGTCAGGCGGGGGCGGATACGGCATCATGATCGTTCCGTCACTGGACCTGGTGATTTACAAGATGGCCGGCAGCGATTCTCAATATAATCCAGCGCTGACGGGCATTCCGCAGAATTATAAATATGACGGTTCCCGCAACAATTGGAAACCGGCCGCCCGCAGCCAGTTCAGCGACGGACCAATCGGAACGGACGACGGGGTGAGAAGAGTGCTGGAAATGGTGGCGGCATCGGTTGTGGACTAAGCTTTTTTCGTCAGGAATAGAGGAAAATAGGACACAGCATGTCTAGCCGGTTACGAACCCTGTCCCTGGTGATCCTCCTCACGAATCTGCATGCTGCGGAAGTTGCGAAGGAATCGGTAGCGGATCAATTCGCGAAAAGAGCGGCCCGATTGTGGTCTTTGCAGCCTGTCACGAAGCCAGCGGTTCCGGCGGGAGTTACGACCTCCCCTAACCCGATCGATGCGTTTATCGGAGACGTATATAAGCAGAAGGGACTGCACCCATCGGCAAAGACCGACAAGCTGACGCTGCTCCGGCGTGTCTACTTTGATCTGATCGGAATACCTCCTACTGTGGCTGAGCAGGACGCTTTTCTTCACGATGAGTCTCCGGATGCTTACGAGAAGGTGGTCGACCGGCTTCTTGCGAACGAGCAGCATGGGGTGCGGTGGGCGCGGCACTGGCTCGACGTGCTCCGTTACGCCGATCTGGACGGGCTGGATGGCTCGGTGATGCCCGCGGCAGGAAGTGTTTATCTCTGGCGGGATTGGGTGATTGGCTCTTTGAATCACGACATGCCGTATGACGAGTTCGTGCGGGCGCAAATTCTGGGGAACCGGTACAAGCCGGAAAGCGTGACCGCCTCGAGCGGGCGCCGGAGCAAGGTGGAGGGACCGGTGGCGGACACGTTCGCCCTCGGATTTCTCGCGCGGGCTGCGGTCAACAGAACCGACAAGGACCGCGATATCTCCTTCTCCGCTGTAGAGACAATTTCAACAGCGTTTATGGGCATGACCGTCGGCTGCGCCAAATGCCACGACCACAAGTTCGATCCGATTACGCAAAAAGATTTTTACGCGATGAAATCGATCTTCGATCCGCTGGTTCTGAAGAACGTGATGCTCGCGACCCCCGCCGAGATCTTTGCGGCCGGTGAGAAGCTGGAGCAATACAAGAAGAAGAAGGCGCCGATTGATGCGGCGATTGAGGCCCTGATCAGTCCTTACAGGGCAAGGCTTTTCGATGAACGAGTGGCGCTGCTCACTCCGGAAGTGCAGGCCATCGTCAGAAAGGCGGAACGGGATCGAACACCGGAAGAACAGAAGATCTTTGACGATTATTTCCCGGTAATCCGCATCGATCCGTCCAAGATCAAAGAGATCATGCCGAAGGATGAGGTGGTCAAATACAACGCCCTGCTGAAGGAACAATCGCAGCTCGGCACGGTTCCGCCGCTGCCCTCGTATTGGACGGTAGAGGAAGATAAAGACCTTCTGAAAGAGAAAAGCTACGTCCTGACTACCGGCGACCCGAAGCGTCCTGAAAAGGACAAGGCGGTAGAGCCGGGGTTTCCGTTCCAGCCGGCCGGAATTGACTTCCGTGACGGAAGACGGGAAGCGTTCACTGCCTGGCTGACCGACGCGAAGAATCCTCTGTTCGCGCGTGTCGCCGTCAACCGGATCTGGGGATGGCACTTCGGGGAAGGCTTGCAGCGAGCGACGAGCGATTTCGGCTTGCTGGGCGGGAAGCCGAGTAATCAGAAACTACTGGATTATCTGGCGTCGGAGTTTGTCGCTCATGATTACAGCATGAAGTGGCTGCATCGCCTGATCGTCACTTCGGATACCTATCAAATTTCGACAAAGGCGGACCCGAGATACCTCGCCGCGAATACGAAGGCGGACGCGCGGAACTCGTACCTCTGGCGTTTCCGTTTACAGCGGCTGGAAGCCGAGCCGATTTGGGATTCGATTCACTACGCATCCGGCGATCTGGACCTCTCGGTCGGCGGGAAGTCATTTCAACTTTCGACGCCGGACAAGAAACAGTCAATTTTCCTGCGGGGCGCCGGCAATACGGATCCGCGCACGAATCGGCGCGGAATTTACATTGTGCGTGGCTACATCCCGAGCACTGATGTCATGAATAACTTTCTGACTTCGTTCGATGTAGACGATGGACGGACACCTTGCCCCATTCGCACGCAGACCGTAACAGCGCCGCAAGCGCTGTTCACGATGAATAACGAGCTGATCGAAAAGGAATCTACAAAACTTGCGGAAAGTGTGATCAAAGAGACTGCCGGCGACCTGCGTTCCGCGATTACTCTTGCGTATCGCACGACTCTGGGACGAGTTCCGTCGGGATCAGAGATGGATCGTGCGCTGACCTACCTAGGTGACGATGCGGGCCGCATGAAGGGTCTAGCCTGGCTGCTGTTCAATCTGGACGAATTCATTTACGTGAGATGACGATGAGCGATTTGAGGAAGCTATACCCGTGCGGGAGAATTGCACGCCGCAGGTTTCTGATGCAGACCGCTGCAGGTTTCATGGGGTCGGCATTGGGATCGTTGTGGGCCGACGACGGACAGCTACCGGACGCCAGGCTGCCGGGTAAGGCACCGGCCAAGTCGGTGATTTTTCTGTTCATGTGCGGCGGGGTCAGCCATATCGATACGTTCGATCCGAAGGACAACAAGCACGCGGGCAAGATCATGGATGCCATCGGATTCGGCGATAACAATGCGCCGATGAAACGGCCGGTTATTCCAATTTTGCGGACATTCAAGCAGTACGGCAGATCGGGAATTCCGGTTTCGGACTGGTTTCCTAACGTCGGCGAGGTGATCGATGAGATTGCTGTTGTGCGCTCGATGTACTGTCACCAGACGAATCACTTTCCGGCTGTACTGGAAGGCGCAACGGGAAAGCCACTGCGGCAATTTGAACATCCGACGCTCGGAAGTTGGGTTTCCTATGCACTCGGCACCGCGAACAAAAATCTTCCGACGTTCGTGAATATCGGAAGGCCGTCTTCTCCGGTGCAGTTGACGGGCGGCTACCTTGGCGCAAGGTATTCCGCGACCCCATTCCAGCCGGGCGACACGCCAATTCCGAATCTGGTTCCGCCCAGAGGCTTGAGTTCCCAGGAACGGGACAGACAGGCACAGACTCTGCACGAGTTGAACAAGCAATTCCGGGAAGATTATGCAATTGAAAGCGAAGTTCAGGCGAGAGCCAGAGCCTTTGAGCTAGCTGGAAGCATGATGCTGAAGGCCCCGGAGATCGTCGACTTTTCGACCGAACCGCAGCATGTCCGTGATTTGTACGGTATCGGCACCAAAGAAACGGATGACTTCGGGCGCCAACTGCTGCTGGCGCGCCGGTTGGCGGAGAACGGAGTTCGTTTCATTCAGATTTGTCACGCGGGCGGCGGCAATGGCGGATGGGACGCCCATGATGACATGAAAACGCATGGTCCACTCTGCCGCGCCGTGGACAAGCCAATCTCCGGCTTGATTCGCGATCTCAAGCAGCGGGGCATGCTGGATAGCACGCTGGTCGTGTTTACGAGTGAGTTCGGACGGACGCCATGGTCCCAGAACACGACCGGCCGCGACCACAACGGCAAAGGGTTTACATCTCTGCTGGCGGGAGGCGGCGTGAAAGGTGGAGTGATCGAGGGAGCGACGGACGACGTCGGATACCAAGCCGTCGAGAAGCCGCACTACATCAGCGATCTTCAGGCCACTATCCTGCGCCAGGTAGGATTGGATCACAAGAAAATGGACTTCGTGCTGAACGGGCGGCCCTTCCACCTGATCGAGGAAGGCCTCGGCCCGATTACCGCGATCCTGAGCTAAAGCGCAACTCGACGAGTTGTCCTGCCGCCGAATTCGGAAATCGAAGCCGGACTAGCCCATCAGCGAAATCGAACTGAGCCGGATCCAACGGCTGTCCACCAACCAGGACCGCTGTGGGCTTCTGCGGTGCGGTGATGCGCACTACGGCCCTGGTCTCGGCGATTCCGTCAGCACGAAAGCTCAAGACATTATCGTTGAATCGTTCTTCCCGCACGCGGCATGCGGCTGCCATGACGGCGGGCTCCCTCTTGCCGCCGGCCGCCAGGTCTAACAGCAAGGCGCGCTTACCCGGCACGAGGTCAATTGTGGAAAGGACCGGCAACTCCGGATCGAACAAGTCTATAAAGCGACCTTTCAGACTAGCCGGTTTGGCATTGAGCACCGATTCAGACAGTCCTGCGGCAACAATGTAGGGACCGCGGCGGAGCACCAGGGCGTTTGTTTCTTTCCAGGGCAGTTTGACGGCCGTAGCGGCCCTCATTGCGAGTTTCCGCAAAGTTTCCGCTCCGTCTTGCCGATACGTCAATGCGGCGGGAGAAACCGGTTCGCGGATCAGGACGCCGCGCCCGATCCGGTGCAAACCAACGGCGTCCGGAGCCAGCCCGAGCGCTCGAAACAGATGCTGTCTTGGAGTCTTGAACGTAAGCGGCTCCGTGTTCCACCATTCGCGAACAGCATTGTACGGGTCCGCATCGTCGTCCACCACGACCAGCGCTCCGCCGTCGCGCACCCATTTTGCGAGTGCGCCGTGGAATGCAGGCGTGGGAGGCTTCTGGCCTTCATAGGTCAACAGCAGCAGCTTATATCTGTTCAGGAATCCCGGCGAGACAGCACTCTCAATCTGGACCGGCTCTACGGGAATTCCGCGCTTCAGCAGCGGCATCGCAAGGCCATAGAAAGAGCCCAGGTTCGCATCCGAAGGGTTCGGGTCCGCGCGCTGGAACATCATCGTATCGGAGATCAGGACACCAGTGTTGGCCGTGCCCGCTCTCTCCCATCGCACTTCCGGCTGTTTCATTTCGCCAAGCGCCGTGATGACGCTTTGCAATTCGGTCTCATATGGTTTCGGAATCCCGACCTTTTCCACGCTTTGACTTGGAGCTGGGAAGCCGCCGAGACCGGTACCTGCCGGCGTCTGCTCCTCATCCTTTAGAGACCTTTCCACGCGAGCACTCCTGCGCGGGTGCAGGCTGTTGAAGACCCGATCCGGCCACGGCATAATCTCGTAGCGCCAAACCTCCGGCTGCAGGAGAGAAGCCACCAGGGTGCTCTCCCAGTTGGTGCGGTAATCTTCCCAGTCGTGGTTCGGATTGTCTTCGATGGGATCGTTCAAATACCAGACGCGCCTTCCGGAGGCTCGAACCAGATTCTGCATTGCGCCGTATTCCAGAAATGCGGTCTCGAAGGTCCGCTCGGCACGGCGTCCCTCGTATAGATTCGCTGTGCGCGCAGTGCCCGTCCACACCTGCGCGATATACCCATCCGCGCCTACGCCGAGTAACGAAGATTCCGGGCTAACGATCCTCCAGTGCGCATAGTTGACCAGGGAGTGGGTGGGCACGTAACAGCGAATGGTGCGGCTGTTCGCCTGGCCGTACTCTTTCACAAACTCGAAGACTTGCGAGAGAGCCCGGCGATAGAGGTAATACTTCAGTTTCGAGGCGCGGTATTGTGCGTCAGGCGAAGAGTCCGGCGGCTGCCAGTCCTGGTGATAATAGGCCTTCCATTCGCGCTTGAAGTTTTCCTCCCAACCACCGCGCGCCCAGAATTCTGGCTCTTCGAGGTGAATCGATTCGGCGCCGGCGTCCAATGCCCGCTTTACGCCGACCGTGAGATATCTCCCGTAGTTTTCGCCGGGTGAAATATAGGGAATGTTAGGATTCCCGCCATGGAGAATTGGCTTGCCCTTGCTGTCAGTCTGAGCCTGATCCCAATGGTCCGTGCCGTCGAATTTCCCGTTCAGGTAGTCCTGATACTGGCCCCAGGCTACCCCGGTCATCACGTGAACAGTGTAGCCATGCTGCCGCCACGTTTCGATATTCCCGGGCATGCGCGGGCCGATCCCGTAGACCATCGCGACATCGGCATTCAGGTTGGTTCTCGGCGACCATGGCCCGCTCGTTTGAAAACTTAAGCATTCCTGGGAACTGCGTTCGCCGGCTGATTGCGCCGTAAGCACGGCACTAAACAGAAGAACGGCCGTAACTCGACAGGTCAAAATGAAACTCTGGCTCCCAGTTGTACGTTCCTCGGACCATTTCCCTGCCCGGTGAAGAGGCCGAACTGCGAGCTGCTCTGCGTGGTGTTGGGATTACCGAACGTAACTCTGTTCAACACGTTAGAGGCGGAAGCCCTCAATTCGAACCTGGCCTTTTCGGTGAGCGTGAAGTTCTTAATCAGCGCTACGTCTTCCTGCACCGTCCAAGGCGTACGCAGGTAGGAGAGCCTGCGGCCGGTGTCGCCATAGGTCATGTTCGGAGGCAGCACAAAAGCTGCGGTATTCAGATACGTAACGGTTGAAGCCTGCGCTTTGCTCCAGTTCGGATTCAGCAACGGAATCTCGCCGGTCGTCGCACCCGGTGCGAAACTACAGCGTGCGTTCTGGCCTGCGCCGAAAAGATTCTGGCCGCAATTGATCATCAATGGCGTTCCGCTGACGTAAGTGTGGATAGCCGAAACCTTCCAATTTCCAAACACTGCGTTCAGTGCCGGATGCAAACCGGGAAGAAAGCGCTGCCCTTTTCCGAAGGGAAGGTCGTAGACGTAGCTGATGCGGATATTATGCGGCGTATCCTGGCTGGCGACCGCTTTATCCAGACGCCTGTTGTACTGATTTTGGACTTGGCCATCGCTGGTGCGATTCGCGTCTTCCCCGTTCGAACCGGAGATCAACTTTGCGAAGGTATAGGAGGCCAGCATGTAAAGGCCATGATCGAACCGATGCTCAAAACTGGTTTCCAGAGCATGGAAGGTCATGTGACCGTCGTTCTGGCCACCGGCGTCGCTGCCGATTCCGGAATACTGGGGATAAGGCCGCAGCGCCTGCTGAAGCTGCAGGTTTGTGGGGAAGCCTGGGTACGGCAGTTTGAACCCGGAGGCGACCACGATCGGATTGGTGATCACAGAACTGATCGGCTGGCTCAAAAGATTGCCATAAACGGCCCAATACCTCGGATCGAGCTGATTTTGATTCTGTTGCCGCGACAGGAGTTTGTTTCCGATCGTTGCGTGATAGCTCGCGCGGAACACGGAATTTGTCGTGATGGTGCGGTCTATGGTCAAGTTCCAGTCACCGAAGTAAGGCGCCCGGCCCGCTGTGGGGTTGTAATAAAAAGGAGTCTGGTTCAACAAGTTTGCGCTCAGAATCGCGGGGCTCGCGATCGGCGGCCGCAGCGCCGCGATCTGGTTAGAGAACGAAGTGTAGCCATCTTTCACCAGATAAGAGATCCCGTTGGACAGCGCGTTTCCGATTGATCCAAAAGTTCCGCCAAAGCCCTGAATGCCGTTGTCGGCGTTGCCATCTTCACGCGAAGGCTGGTAGTAAATGGAGCCGCCCGCCCGGAGGATCGTTTTCGAATCGAGTTGATACGCCATGCCCAGGCGCGGGCCGAAGGCATTCTTTCTGGTCAGGCCGAAATGGCTTGGAGCGCCATCCACGCCGGCGAACTGCATTGCTCCCAGGAGCCCTCCCGCGGCGGGGTTCGGGCAAGTTGGGCAGAAATTCGAATTGTGAAGATGGCGTTCTTCCTTGGGAATGGGCAGTTCGTAGCGCAAACCAATATTGAGCGTGAACTTGCTATTCACCTTGAAGTCGTCCTGCACATACCAGGCGTAATACGGCCAGAAAAACGTGGTGTCGCTCGGATAGCGGAATCCGCCGCCGCTCGCCACTCCCAGGAAAAAGGATGCAAAGTCGGAGCCGCTGTTCGGCACGGTTGGATTGCCGGTTCCGGCCGAGCTGAAGTTCACAGTGCCGTAGGCACCGTTGTAATCGAGTCTGCGGTATTGGCCCTTCAGATACTCCATTCCGAACTTGATCGTTTGCCGGCCCTTGATCCACGACATCTGCTCCTTGATATTTGTCGTTCGTTGGCGCGAATCGGTAAACACGCTGTTGCCCCACGTAGCGAGGCTAGTGCTGTACGTGGTGGACGTTCCGGGTGCAAGCGGCGTAACCGTACCTGCGGCATAGGTCGCCTTGGCCAAATCCGCCGGGAAGCTGCTGACGTATCCGGGCGCCTCGATGACGTTGCGCCGATTGAAGCCGACGGTAATGTGGTTCAGCAGGTTTGGCGTAATTGTGTAGTCGTCATTGAGGCGATGGTAATCGGTGGTCACGTCCGAGGGGAAGCCGGTTCCGGGCAGGCCCTCCAGGTTGTTGATGCTCGGAGTTGCGGGGCTGTAATAGTGGCTATACAGATAGCTGATCCTGTGTTTGTCGGTAAAGATGTAGTCGAGTTTGATCGAAGGCAGCGACGATCTGGAAGTCGAATAGCTCCGGGATCTGTAATTGTTGGCGATCTTGGTGGGGTCGTCCGGATGGGGCAGTAACGCCATGAGTTTCTGGGCCGTCGGATCGATACGGGACGGACAAATTACGTCGAGAACCCCATTGCACTGCATGCGTGGACGGTCGGCAGCGTTCGGGATAATTTTCCCGTTCGCATCGAATGGATCGTACAGCGGAAACGTTCTGCCCGATGAATCGACATTGCGGCGGAAGTCGCCCATGCGGTACTCGTCGATGGGCGCATTCACCAATGCGGTCGATTGGCCGTTGCGTGTGGAAGCGCGCTCGTAGGCGAAGAAGAAAAATGCCTTGTTGCGGCCATCGAGCACTTTTGGGATAAAGATGGGTCCGCCGAAGCTGCCGCCCGGATTCCATTGACGAACAATCGGCCGCTTCGAGGGCGCGAACGTGAACCCGCGTGCATTGAAAACTTCATTTCGGTTGAATACGAAGCCGCTGCCGTGAACCTGATTCGTTCCCGACTTCGTCACCCAGTTAATTACGCCGTTCGAGGTGCGGCCGTACTCAGCAGAGTAGCCCGAAGTCTGCACCTTGAACTCTTCCATACCTTCTACGCTCACACCGTTCATTCCCGGGTCGTTCCGTCGTTCGCTGTTCGCTTCCGCGCCGTCCAGTTGCTCGCTCTGGCCGTCAAGCAGGCCGCCGCCTATGCGCGGGTTGCCCGCGGGCCCAATCACGCCAGGCGTCAGGATCACAAATGCGAGGTTGCTTCGTACGCTGCCGCCCGAGATGAATAACGGCAGATCGGTAATAGCTTTGGTGGCGACGACCTTGCCGAGATTGCTCCCCGTCGTTTCGATCAGCGGAGCCGCAGCGGTTACCTCTACCGCTTGATCGACTGAGCCGACTGTCAAGCGAACGTCCACATCGACGACGCTGGTGACATCCACTCTCACTCCAGGCGTTTCCGATTTTCGGAATCCAGCTTTCTCCGTGCTGACCTTGTAATTTCCTACCGGGAGATTGACGAAACTGTACACCCCGTCTGCCCCTGTGCTGATGGATTGCTTGAGGCCCGTATCGAGGTTTTCGGCGGTGATCACAACCTCCGGGACCGAGGCGCCTGAAGCGTCTGTCACTGTTCCTCTAATTGTTCCGGAATTCTGCGCCCATGCGGGCAGGCAAATCGCGATGAGTACAACCAGATACCGAATGCAGCTTTGCATGACGACCCCTCTCGATGTGAGTCTGGGATCGATGTCCAGTGCAACAGGCGTCCCAGATCAAATTTGTTCGAGTATATATCATGGCGAAACACTTCACCCGGCTCACCGAAGTGAGTCGTAGAGTTGATTGCCGAACGGATCTGCTAACTTCCTGGTTTGGACTCAGATCAGTGCCACAGCATCACAATGCCAAGGCCCAACGCCATGGTAGCCACACGCGGGAGTGCCACTTTTTTGAAGACTTGGCGAGCGCCTAGCATCGCCACTATGGCAACTTTGAAGGCCAGATTCGAAATCATGGCGACCGCGATGATTCGCCAACCCTCACTGCTTGCAAGACGCCCGGCCTCGACGAGATGAGATGTCGATAGGGTGAGCGCATGCACTTCCGCGAGCCCCGACGCCGTGGCGACCACATAGAGGCCCAAAGCGCCATATCGATCCTTGACCGCGGCGATCGCAACGAGGATCAACGTGTAGAGAAATGCAAAATAGAGCGCTCCCTTCAGTTCTGACGGGTTACCCTGAGACGGCATATTGGCATGGGGCGTGCTTTGCCGGAACCACAAAGGAAGCGACAACAGCGCCAGCGTCACGACCAACGTGGACAGGGGTAGGATCGCTGTGCGAAGGAAAACCGGAGCGACAACCCCGATTTCGAAAAGAATCAGAGCGCAGGAAACCGTGGAAGCAAGCAGAATCACCATAGCGGCTGGACTCTCGGAGACTTCCTGCTTGGCCGCGCGATTCGAATACGTAGCGGTGGTTGCGGTGCTTGAGATGATTCCGCCGAGTATTCCGGCGAGTAGAAGCCCTGCTTTCGGTCCGAAAAACTTATAGGTGATGTAGCCGGCGAGTCCAATTCCTACGATCAATACCACCATCAGCCAGATCTGGTGGGGATTGACTACGTCGAATGAGCCGTAGGTGCGATTCGGCAGAATGGGCAGAATAACCATAGAAATGAGGGCAAACTGCATGATCGATTTCGAGTCTTCGCCCAGACGCGCGGCCAATCCATGCAGTTGGCCCTTGAAGTGGAGCAGGACGGCGATTCCGGCTCCGATGACGATTGCTACTTCCCGGTATCCCGAGACGATGTATGCCCCGACGCCGAACATAGCTAAGGCGGCTACTTCAGTCGTCACGCCGGATTCGGTCCTCTCGCCCTTGAGTTCCGCTACATGACCGGTCATGAGTGCACCGGTGAGCGCGAGGAAGCCGGAAGCAATCACCCACCCGCCAAAGTCCCTGGCAAGCAAACCACAGAGCGTTCCGAGGACCGTGATCAGGGCGAACGTGCGCAATCCGGCCAGTTGAGTTGCAACCTGTTCCCGCTGCAATCCCACGAGGAGTCCCAAACCGAGGGCGATTCCTAAGCTCGCAAGTGTTGAATTAAGGTCCATTTTGTCCGCCCGATATCATTTTGGACGGAGGATCACGCGAGCACCGTCCTTGAGATCGTTCGCCGGGTGCAGAACCACCTCAGCTCCCTCGGTAAGCCCCTTGACGATCTCCGCCTCTGAGGCATTGCGGTGCCCGACTTCGACAGGGGTAAGGCGAGTTCGCCCGTTCTCGATGACAAAAGCATTCCACTCTTGCCCGACTCGGAAGAGAGCACTCGCGGGCGCCTTCAGCGCCTTCGGACTTTCCCAAATCACAATCCGCGCGTCTAACCGGTAACCGTCGCCGAGGCCATCGGGCGAATCGATGAAATCCGCAATCACGTTGGCTCTTTGCTCTTCAATCCCAAGGGCGGATACCTTCGTGAAGCCATACGGCTCTATCGTGCGAACCTTTGCGCGCAACGGTACCGGCCCACCCCAGTTTTCGACAATCACTGGCGCACCCGGTCGCACCTTCACGGCGTCCGTTGAGAGCAGATCCACGACGATCTCAATTTTCCGAGGGTTGCTGAGAACGATGATTGGAGTTCCGAACGGGACCACACGTTCGCTCTTCTCGAGAATGCGAAGAATTCGGCATTGTGCCGGTGGGCGGATCTCCACTAGCTTATCCGCCTGACTCTGCTGAGCTTCCAGCGAGACAAAACCCGCCTTTTCGCGCTCGACTTCGGCAGTGGCGGCCTGGACCCGGAACTTTGCCGATTGCAATTCTTTGGCGGTACTTTGTTGCCTGCTTTCCGCCTGTTCCAATTCCCGTTGTGCAATGAGGCGATCCTTAATCAGGAGGCGCGCCCGATTGAGCTCACGCGTCGATTGCGCCTCATCGGTTTTCCATTTCGCCACCTGTTCCTCGGCTTCTCCCTTGCGCGCCTGGGCAGATTCGATGCGGGCACGAATTTCGGCAATCTCCCGAACATCCAAAGGAACCGGGCTGATGGTGGCGAGAACGGTTTCCGAGCCGACCTGATCTCCTTCGTGGAGTTCGATACGGGAGAGGCGGCCCGCTATCGGAGCGGAAAGGGTGAACCGGTCATGCGCACGAGTTTCGCCGTCTTCGTCGACGGTGACTTGCAATGGTCCCTTGACGACGTGTGCCGCTTCCACTTCCGTCGGCTCAGGCCGGAATGCGAGCGCCACAAAAATCATCACCGCGATCCCGGCCAGAATCATGGAAACTCGTTTAACAAACCCATTCAGAGTATTCGTCATTCTCTGGACTTCAGTACCTCCGTGAGATCCATGTTCCGCAGACGCAGGGCAACGACAAGCCCGGAGATGAGGGCGGCTGCAACAATAACCATGGCGGAGAACGCGTAAGTGCCTGGGTTCACAACCAACGGCAGCCGGAATAACTCCCGCGAGAAGAACCGCGACAGCAATAGAGAAAGAGCGAAGCCGAGCACGAAACCGGCGGGTATGGATGCGAGCGTCAGCAACCCCTGTTCGCCGAGTAAAATGCGCGCGATCTCCGCCCGCGTGTAGCCTAATACGCGTAAACAAGCGAGTTCGTTGCCGCGCTCCGAGAGTGCGATCCGCGCACCGTTATAAACGATCCCAAATGCAATGACAGAAGCGAAGCCGACCAGGAATGCCGTCGATATCCAGATCGACTCGCCAAACGTCTTCCAGAAACTCGCGAGCATGGCTTCGCGGACCGCCACGCCGCTGATGGAAGGCGTGTGCTTCAGGGTCGAGTACAATCCGGACGCAGCCTGGGAATCGACCTTCATGTAGGCGCCCGAAATCGTATCGCCCTCCCGCATCAGCCTGTGGAGCGCGGACACGTCCATGTACGTACCGAGGCCCACCGGCTCGTCAGCAACGGCGGCCACACGAACGCGGCGCACGGGCCGGGCACCTTCCAGCACCTCCACCGTAACGATATCGCCAGGACGGGCGCTGAGAATCTCAGCGAGCTTGGTGTTCAGCACGAGTCCTTCAGGCGGCAGGTCCACTGGCCGGAGCTGCTGATCCACGGGGCGGCGCAGTTCGCCGCCACGGACCAATCCCAATAACGCCACCAAACGCGAACGGTGCCCGAAACGGAGTCGCGCCGGGACCTCGCGATATGGCTCCACGAGAAGGACGCCGGCGAGCCGAGCGAGTTCATGGCTCACACGGGCGGGACGAAGCTCCTGGAAAACAACGGTAACGTCCTCGCGCTGGACCGTTTGAAACTGAATACGGACCAGGCGATTGACGGCGTCAATCGAATAGCGGCCCGATACAACGATAGCGACGGAGAGAGCAACGGCCAAGGCCGAGAAGAACGCTCTCCATGGCCGGCGGCCCAGATTCCGCACGACCATTCGCGAGGCTGGTGCTAGTAGCGTCCGCAGGCCGATGCGCTCCAGCAAACCTGGCCGAAAAGTGGCGGGCGGTTCAGGACGCATGGCCTCGGCGGGAGCGAGAGCGACGGCGCGGTGGACCGCCGAAACCGCTCCGAGGCATGCAGAGCCGGCAGCGATGGTCACCGCGAAAAGTATCAGACGGGCGTCAGCTTGCAGTTGCAACTCGGGGAAATGGAAGTATCGGGCGTAGATGTTCATCATGCCCGACGCGAGCCAAAGTCCCAAGCCGACGCCTCCGATGGTGCCGGCAGTGACGGCGACCAGCGCCAATTCGAGATAGTGGAGGCCGATTTCGAGGTTGGTGTAACCGAATGCCTTGAGTACCGCCACTTGGCCGCGTTGCGTGCCGACGAGGCGCGAGAGCAGAACATTCAGGAGGAACGCAACGATGCAAAGGAAGAGCGTAGGCAGAATCAAACCGTAGGCGCGAAGTTCACCGAGTTCATCGGCGAGAAACCGGTATGAGATTTGATCCGACCGCCCGTAGGCTCCCAAAGAGCCGTAGCGGTCCAGAATCTTATCCAGCCGCGAGATCACTTCCCGCTCGTCGGCGTTGCGCGTCAATGAAATCGCGACGTCGTTGAAGGCGTCCTTCATGTTGAACGCCGGCCCGATCACATCGCGGCTCATCCACAGTACTCCAAAGCGGCGATTGTCAGGAAAGACCTCGGACGGGCGAATCTCGTAAATATATTCGGGTGAAAGCGCGATACCGACAATCCGGAGTTGCTCCCACTTCCCATTCATGACCGCTTCGATTCCGTCGCCAACCGTAAGACGATTTGCGGATGCGAACGCTTCGCTGATGAGGACTTCACCGCGCTGGCCCGGCTCGATATAGCGGCCTTCACGTATGAACAGGTCGTTGAGCATGGGCGTGCGATGCCCGGGAATCGAAATCAGCCGGCCCGTTGCGGGTTCGTCCAGGCCGGGCACATCGAGCGTGACGTCCATGACAACGCGCGTCTGGGCCGCTGCTACGCCGGAGATAGCGGCGAGCGCCGCAGAAACGGACTCTGGCGCGCGCTTCACGTGAGTAAAGACATCCGCAAAACGAAAGGTGGAGTAATAACCGGTTTGCGCTACCTCCAATGATCGGAACGCCGACCGCATCGTTACATACGTTGCCATGCCGCAGGCAAGAACGAGCGTCACAGCAAACATCTGCCCGCGCATGTGGATGAGGTCCCGGATAAGTTTTCGGTGCAGAGAAGTCATAGGTATCACCAAGCCAACTCTGACGGAGAACTCCGCTTGGGGTTGGACTGAATTTCGGCGATCAATCCGCTGCTGACTCGCACCACTCGGTCGGCCATTGCTGCTATGGCGGCATTATGAGTAATGATGGCTACAATTGTGCCGACTTCGCGATTGACGCGTTCCAGCACTTCCAGGACGAGTTTGCCTGTGGCGTAGTCGAGAGCACCTGTTGGCTCATCACACAGAAGAACCTCTGGCCGTTTGGCTACTGCCCTGGCAATCGCGACGCGCTGCTGCTCTCCCCCAGAAAGCTGTGCCGGGAAATGATTGAGACGATCGCCTAGCCCGACCAGGCGCAGCGCCTCGGCAGGGTCCATCGGGTGTTCTGCGATTTCGGTGACAAGCCCCACGTTCTCCAGAGCCGTCAAGCTGGGTATGAGATTGTAGAACTGGAAAACGAAGCCGACATGTTCGCGGCGGAAGCGAGTGAGCGCGGCATCGCCCGCGGCGGTGAGGTTGTGGTCAAGGTAGCGGACGTCACCCGCCGTTGGCACATCCAGCCCTCCGAGGATATTCAGTAGAGTCGACTTCCCGCTTCCCGACGGGCCGAGGACAACGATGAATTCGCCGGCATATAAGTCGAGATTCACGCCTCGGAGAGCATGCACCTCTACCTCTCCCATTCGATATACTTTCGTGACCCCATGCATCTGAAACACGGGGCCGGCACTTTTAGAAGAGGCACCCGCCACATCCAAACGGGCTGTCTCGAGATGTGGAGGCAACGTGTTCATGCCGTTTCCCTCCCACGTCATACTGTCCCGATCGCCACTTCAGCCCCACACCGGCAGCTGCAATTGCAATACCACGGGGGAGCGGCGGAAATCGAGCACTCCGCTTCCAAACACCCTTCTGAGCTTTAACCAGGTGCGCAAAAACACGCAGGTGGTACAAGTCGCGAACTTATGGCCCATCCGTGAACAGGCTGTGGATGTGGCTAAGCAATTGCCATACGATTAGGAATGGGCGACGAGTTGCCAGTAGCGCGGGAGGCGGGACTGTACTCGGGAAGGCAGGTTCGGGACGCTGCCCTGTTGTTACTTACCGGACTTGCGCTCTATCTATGTTGGCTTATCGCAAGGCCTTTTCTGGCGGGCATTACGTGGGCACTCGCGTTGGCGGTGGTCGCATATCCCGTAAACCGCCGGCTGGAGGGCTGGTTACGCCCGAATCCGGCAGCTCTGCTTTCTGTGCTTACCGTCGTGACTGTTCTTCTTGCGCCCGGAACTCTACTGGTTCAGAAGGGGCTTCAGGAAGCAGGAGGCAGCCTGGACGCCTTTCAGCAGAATTTCAATTCCGCCCGCATTCACCAGTTCATTGACCAGTACCCGGCTGTCGCGAAGATGGTTGATCGCATCGCGGCGCAGTTCGATCTGAATGAGGAGATCAAGCGCGCCTCGGGAATGCTCGCGCGCCAGGCATCGGCGGTGTTGGGCGGCTCCATCCGGCTAATCACACAAATCGTGATCATGCTCGTCGCGCTGTTCTTTTTCCTTCGCGACCACGAGCGCCTGCTCCGGTTATTGGAGCATCTTCTTCCCCTTTCCATAGCGGAAACAGACCGGTTGTTCCACCGCGTGTCCGATACGATCTACGCGACGCTCTACGGAAATGTGGCTGTCAAACTGGTGCAGGGGTTTTTGGGTGGCGCTATGTTCTGGGCTCTTGATTTGCCCGCCCCGGTCCTTTGCGGAATGATGATGGCTGTGGCTGCGATGCTGCCCGTCGTAGGCACCTCAGTCGTCTGGGGGCCAGCCGTAATTTTTCTCCTGATTCAAGGTAGCTGGGTGCAAGCTATCGTGCTGACCGCCTGGGGATCTCTCGTTGTCAGCCTCATCGACAATTTTCTTCTGCCCATTCTGGTGGCAAGTGAGTTGCGAATGCATACGCTCGGAGTCTTCCTTTCGGTGCTTGGCGGTCTGGTCGCGTTTGGGTTTGCCGGAATAGTGCTTGGCCCCGTGATTCTCGCTTCTACCGCGGCTTTGCTAGAGGTGTGGCAACAACGTGCCAAGAGCGTGCCACAAAGGAGTTCCGATTGCTTGGTTTGAAGCGCATCGGCGAGTCACTCTAGCATCTGAGCGGCCCATGAAGAATTGGCATCAGATGGCTTTCTCATCCGTGCTGCAGGATCTGGTCGCGGATCGTACAGCCGGATTGAGCGAAGAAGAGGCAGCACGGAGGCTCGTCGAGTTTGGTCCTAACGAGATAGTCGAGAGCGGCAACAAAAACCCATGGCGGATTCTCTTGGAACAGCTGACCTCGCTCCTGGTCATTGTGTTGATCGCCGCCGCGCTCGTCTCGGCCGCTCTAGGGGACTACAAAGATGCTGCAGCGATCGGCATTATTGTCGTCCTCAATGCCATGCTTGGCTTCAGCCAGGAATACAAGGCAGAGAAGGCCATCGCTGCTTTGAAGAAGTTGGCGGTCCCTTCGGTTCGGGTCCGGCGAGAGGGGGATCTACGCGAGATACAGGCTTCTTTGCTGGTCCCCGGCGATGTCGTTCTTCTTGAGACCGGAGACTTGGTAGCTGCCGATTCCCGATTGATTGAAAGCTTCGGTCTGCAAACGCACGAAGCCGCGCTGACTGGCGAGTCCGAATCGATCAAAAAAACGACAGATGCACTCGCCCTGGGAGACCTGCCTCTGGGCGACAGGCACAACATGGCTTACATGGGGACGTTCGTTAGTGCTGGCCGCGGGGAAGCCGTCGTCACCGAAACCGGAATGCACACGGAACTCGGCCGGATCGCAGAGCTGATTCAAACCGTCGATCACGAGCCCACGCCGATGCAGCGCCGCCTCAATCAACTCGGCAGGAGTTTGACGGTGGTGCCGTTACTCATCACCGCGTTGATTTTTGTGCTCGGATTACTGCGTGGGGAGGACTTGAAACTCCTGTTCCTGACCGCCGTAAGCATTGGGGTAGCCGCTGTCCCCGAAGGATTACCGGCGGTGGTAACAATCGCGCTCGCGCTAGGGGCGCAACGCATGCTAAAGCGGAAGGCTCTGATCCGCAAGTTGCCCGCTGTCGAGACGCTTGGGTCGGTTACGGTGATCTGTTCTGACAAGACCGGGACTCTGACGGAAAACCGGATGACCGCGGCAGTGTTGCAGTTGGCCGGTAAGAGCCTGAGTCTGGAATCCGATCTCTCGACCGGAGCTGACACGGCCGGTTTTCGCCTCCTGCTTGCCGGCGGTGCGCTCTGCAACGATGCGCACATGCCGTCCGATGTGAGCGAACAAGGATCACCAGCCGCGTGGGGTGAACCCACCGAGGGCGCGTTAGCGATTGCCGCGGCCAGGTTCGGCCTGAGAAAGCCCGATCTCGACGCGATGTTCCCGCGGGTTGCGGAGGTTGCATTCTCGTCCGAAAGAAAGAGAATGACGACAGTTCACAGTGCCCAATCTGCCGCGTCGCAATCGTACTTCGGGATGGAGGTTAGCTCTTCACCATACCTGGTCTTCACGAAAGGGGCCGTGGACGTACTGCTCGAAATCTCGCACTCCGTATGGGTCAATGGCCGCGCCGGTCCGCTCGACGAAACGTGGCACAACATTCTTTCCGGTGCGAATGAAGACCTCGCGCAGAAAGGGATGCGGGTACTTGGCGTGGCCTTTCGAGGCTTGGCGTCTGCTCCGAAGACCGGAGCCGAATTCGAGAAGGATCTGATCTTCGTCGGCATGGTGGGCATGATGGATGCGCCTCGACGCGAGGCATTTTGTGCCGTAGAGAAGTGTAAGCGGGCAGGAATCCGCCCGGTCATGATCACTGGAGATCATCCTTTGACCGCCCGGGCCGTTGCGGACCGTCTCGGAATTACCGGCGAGGGACCAATCGTTACGGGTCCGCAATTGGATCGGTTCTCGTCAGCGGATCTGGACCGGGTCACCGATTCGGCGTGCATCTACGCCAGAGTTTCACCGGAACACAAACTGAAGATCATCGAGGGTCTGAAGCGCCGGGGTCAAATCGTTGCGATGACGGGAGACGGCGTGAACGACGCGCCCGCGCTTAAGAAGGCGGATATCGGAATCGCAATGGGTATGGGGGGCACCGACGTGGCTAGGGCGGCGGCCGATATGATTTTGCTGGACGATAATTTCGCAACGATTGTTGCCTCGGTCGAAGAAGGACGGCTCATCTACGACAACGTCCGCAAGTTTATCCGGTACCTGTTGACCACGAATTCAGGAGAGATCTGGGTGATGCTGGCCGCGCCATTGCTGGGAATGCCGCTACCACTGCTGCCGTTGCAGATTCTGTGGATGAACCTGGTGACCGACGGGCTTCCCGCGCTGGCGTTGGGACTGGAGCCGCCCGAAGCCGAGTTGATGGAGCGGCCTCCTCACCGGCCGGAGGAAAGCATCTTTGCTCGGGGTATAGGCCGCCACATTATTTGGGTCGGCCTGCTGATAGGGTTTGTTTCTCTAGGCGTGGGTTATGTGCATTGGCGCAAAGGCGATCCCAACTGGCAGACCTTGCTGTTTACCACACTCACCCTGTCCCAATTGGCACACGTGATGGCTATTCGGTCTGAACACCAGTCGCTATTTCAGGTCGGCGTCATGTCCAACAGGCCACTGTTAGCCGCGGTGTTCCTCACCGTGGTTCTGCAGCTCGCTCTGCTATACCTGCCGTTCCTGCAAACATTCTTTAAAACTCTGGCACTACCAATTCAGGATCTGGTGCTCACGTTCGCGCTGAGTTCGCTAATCTTTGTGGCCGTAGAGTGCGAAAAGTGGCTTCTCCGCCGCAGGCATCCTTTGGCCGGCGCCCATCCCGCGTCCTAGGGAGTCTTGGCTTTCGCCTGCGCCTTCCGCATCAGAGCCGCCTGAGCTTCCAGGCCATTCAACTGGCGCAGATCTTCCTCCACCATTGCAATCGTGTTCTGAATGCGCGTCAATTCCGGTCCGGTTTTGGATGTGAGATCGCGGTCACTCGGACCACCGAAGGCTGCACCGAACGAGCGGTACTCATTCGCGAGTTCCCGGTACCGCCGCAGAACAGAGGCGATGTAAGCATCGCGGCGCCGCGTAATGTCCTGAAGCTGCGCTTCCAGGCGAGCCTGCTCGGCTGCGGGCGTCCGCTGGGCCGGCTGCTGTGGCGCCAACTGCTGCGTCTTTTGTTTCTCCGCGGCGAACTTATCCAGACTCTCCTCGGCCGTTTTCAACCGGTTCCCAAGAGACGTTACGGACTGGTTTGCCGCATCCAGCTTTTGTTGCAGATCAGCGGTCGCAACCGCACTCGTGTCCAGTTCCTTCCGTAAGGAAGCAGTTTCGGCCATCAGTTCCAGCACACGGGAGTCCAGGGCACCGATGGTCGTTGTTGCCTCGGCCAGCTTCTTTCGGAGCGCTTCCTTTTCCGGATCAGGAGGGGGAACGCGGCGGCGGCGGGTATGTTGGACGGCCGGCGCTGCGGCGGGCAGGGAGACGGACGTAGCGGAGAGAATGGCCGCGAACGTTAGGATGGAGCCGGAGAATCTCACGATAGTTTTACCTTTGCTTAACCTGCAGTCTCGCGCGGTAGACGAGGTCGGCCGGCGGTTCGGCCTCTGCACGGGTTTCCACGTGGATCTGGATAGCGGAGGCCGGGGCCGGGCCCGGCAGCCCGACCGTCAAAGTGTATTGCGCAGAAACTGCCGAGAACGCTTGTTGGATGGCATCAGGAATTTCAGCGGTCGATGCGCAGAACGACGACCAGCCCGCTGTCGCATCAGCCAACCGCTTCAATCCCGCCTGGTAGGCTCCGTTCAGCGTTGACGTCCTATACCGCAAGTGGGTAATAAATATCGGCGTCTCGCGCATGGAAATTGCCTTTTCGATTTTATTGATCTTGTCTTGAATCAGCGCCTCCGGGAACCGGCGGCTCAGATCGTGCGGATCGCTTGAGTTAATCACCGGATTGGCGAAGTCCTCACGATAATTGCGAACATCGCTGTCGGTGACATAGAGGGTGGCTATGCGGACATTCGAGGCTTTTGAAATACCTTCGGCAAGAGTCTCGATGGATGGAAGAGAATCGAGCAATCCAGCCTTCCCGGTCACCGGATCGGCCTGAATTGCCTGGGCAATCGCAGCGCGGTCGCCCGTGGGATCCACCAGGACCGTAGGGCCGTCCTGCGCACGGATCAGCGCCACAAAGGTCGATGCAGGAAGCTTTTGAATTTCAGAGATCAGGGCGTCCTTCGCGGCTTGCGCATCGGTGATATCTCCTGCCAGGTCGAGAACAAGTAAAATCATCTGACCGTCGCGCGGGGTCTTTGCACTCAATACAGGTGCGGCTTTGCCGTTGACGCTCACAAGGAAATCGGCGGGGTTCAGGATGCGCTGCTGATCGCCCTGCGGGCGCACGGAAACTCGAATGACGTTGGATTCGGCCGCCTTAGGCGCCGCCGCCAAAATTCCCGCACAGCAGGAGAGGCCCGCGACAACGGCCAGGTGTCTGAGGAATAAGCTGTGCCTGCAAAAAATAGACATTAGAAGCTGAATCGTGCGCCCAACTGAATGACGCGTCCGCCATGCGAACCGATGATCCTGCCGGCGTCAATATTAGGCGCCGATGCCGGGCCAATTACCGTGTCCGGCTGATTCCAATCCGCATGATTGAGGAAATCGAATGCGGCGGCATTGAACTCGAACGTCCGCTCGGTACTGATCGGAAATCGCTTGGAAACGCTGAGATCAAAACCATGTACACCGGGATTCGACAGATCGGGCGACGTTCGCGTCGCATCACCCACTGTGAAATCAGGCGGCTGGTCGAATGCCGCTGGATTGAACCAGCGCGCAGGGCCCTGATTTTTCGCGTGCGGATCCACGCCCGGCACTACATTTACGTTCAATGTGCTCAGCACGCCGCCGGTATTGTTGAACTCAGGACGGAGTGCCAGGGGCGTTCCTGCAGCAAGATAAATGTTGCCGGAAACTGACCAGCCCTCCACCACGAAGCGACGCCAGTCGGCATACGGCAGAAAGGGTTTGTTGGCTCCCAACGGCAGCTCGTATACATAGTTTAATTGCAGCTCCTGAGAAGGATTGTATGCAGAAAGCGCCCACTCGTTTTTCCGGTTATAGAAATCTTGCGTGCCGTAAGGGCCCGAATAATCATCCATGGTTTTCGAGAACGTGTAGACCGCGTTCAGAGAGAGGCCGCCGGATGCCCTTTTTTCGACGCGCAAGCTGGCCGCATCCCGCTGATACTTTCCGAGCGGATACGAACTGTTTAAATCGAAGCCTTTATATTGCGGGTACGGACGCAACGAGGCATTGAATTTTTCGTTATTCAGTTGATCCCGGTACTGGAGCGCCGATGCGGGTATCGCATTCGGATTCGCTGCACTGTTACCGACAAGGAGGTCACGGCCACGCCAGTGCGCAACCGACAACGCAACTACCACGGATTTTGGCAGTTGGCGCTCGATGCTCAGAGAGCCGGATTGCATCAGGGGGACACGCCGGCTCATGTCGATCATGTCCGCGATCGAATCGTTCGCCGCCTCAGGAGAGAGGTTAGGAAGGCCAAAACCCAGCGGCGGAAAGCCTTGATCGAGAATCACGGCCGGCTCAATCTGAACGTTCGGAGAGAGAAGAGTCTGACGCGCGTTGAAGGCCTGGGTCCCCCACTGATCTCCATAGATCGGAATTGCATAATGGCTCCGTGAATAGCCCGCCCGAATCACCGTATCCGACCGGTTCAGCGGGTTCCATGCGACACTTACGCTCGGCTGAAGCGTGGTGACGGTAGGACGAAAGCCTCGCGTCTCCCCGTCCACCCCAGCACCGGCCAACGCGCCCGGACGCCCATTCGCGGGATTCGTGCGCTCAAGATCGATAGTTGACTGCCGGTTAAATTTTTCCACGCGCGGAGTCCTGATCGTCGCATCGACTGCGATGCTGATGCTGAGCCCCTTCGCTGCTTCATACTGATCCGCCGCCGCGAACCGCGTAGAGGTCCGGCGGAAGTAGGACGCATTCGTCACAACGCTGCGCTCGGCGTACTCGGGCAGACCCAGCATGAAACTTGCGAAGCCGTAGCCCGTGTTGATGATTCCGGGAAGACTCGTAAGGCCGGGTGAGAAGCGGAAGTAGCCGTCCGGGTACTCCGGCAAAAATGTGTTTACCTGGTAACCCGTGTACTGCCCGCTAAAGCGCAAGGCATGCTTGGCTCGCCGGGTGGAGACTCCATCGGTCCAATCGTATACGTTGTTCGCCACAGACGAGAACGGGTACGGGCGGCCTAATCCCAGATAAGGAGCAATGCTGTAACGAGGAAAGATGGCCTGATCGGCTCCAGCCTTCGAAACACTCGAGCGGACCTGAAACGTCGCGCTGTTGATTGTCTGGGGAGAAAGTGTCCAAACGTCCTGCAGCGAGCCCGCGCGATTCTGAAAACTTCGATCCGCCGGCCCTGGGTTTGCGTTCGATTGAAACCATCGCGGCGCTCCGAGGAGCCCATTGGAGTAGTCGATCTCCGTGCTGAGCCTGTGGTGATCCTTGATCGGGGCGTCGATCTTGGTGATTACCCCGTTCGCGATGTTCGTCTCAGGCGAGTTAATAAAGTAGTTGTTCTGAAAAAACGGACCCACGTTTGTGTTCGGCGCGGGATACAGCGCCATCGCCGCTTTCGCGGTGGGATCGAGCCGCAACGCCGGAATCCGGTTCCCTGGAAACGGATCGCGAAAATACTGTAGGTTGCCGGTGGACACCGGCTGCGATGAATCGAAGTCCGGATTCAAACGTGTGGTTCGCGGATCATACATCAGGAGCCGGTTACCGGCCTGGTCCACCGTCGAAGAAAAGTCCCCGGTTCGCTCTGCAAGAGTGGGGACGGTCTGCAGTTGCGTTCTGGAGATCCGTTCCCGCACGCCTTCATACGACAAGGAGAAGAAAGTGTTCGAGGACGTACTAATGAGATGAGGAATCAGTACGGGCCCACCGACATTGAATCCGAACTGATTCCGCCGTAGCAGCGAGTTGCTCTGTCCACGCTGGCGGATTTCATGGGGAATTGCGTCCAGCGCATCGTTGCGGAAGTTCTCAAAGATGCGTCCGTGCCATGCCGGCTTCGGCCCGCTGCGTTGCGAATGCCCGGCTTCCGGGCGCATACCGAGTTCGCGCGTCTGGCGCTCAAACTCCTTCACCGCACCCTGCATCTCGGTTTCGGGCTTGCTGGGGACGTCAGTAACCGACGGTGCTGCGGCCCCCAGTAGAAGGGAGAAGAGAATAACTACCACGAAAGTCCAGTATAAAACGGAGCGCGCGGATTCTGCGTTCCATTGGACCTGTTCGCCGCGGAGCCCAAGCGGCCGGAACAGCTCACCGCAATGTAACAAAGTTCCTGAAGATGAGTCTTATCTGAACGGGATCACCACATGCGATCGGTCCTAATCTTCGCCGTGCTGCTGTCATCAGCAGGCAGAGCGGTTTGCGCTGAGGACTCAGCGACCGTTTTAGCAAAGATCTTGGCCGAAAAAGGCACGATCACAAGCGCCGAACTGTCCCGCGTGGAGTCGGCGGAAAGCACTGATCGAGTGAACATCCTCGCGTCGATCCTCTCTGACAAAGGCGTCATCACGGCGAACGACGTTGCGAGACTGTCGCGTTCCAGTACCGCCGAGACGGCCCTCGCCAAACCTCAGCCGAAAGCCCCTGCGGCGCCGAAAGTCGCGGCGGAAATACCTCCTGTCACTTCAGCGAGTAAGCTGCCTGTTACTGTATACGGCACGCTGCTTCTGAATGCATTCTTTGATACCTCACTAAACAACATTCAGGACATACCTTTATTTGCCGGAAAACAAGGCTCGGATGCGTTAGGCAACGACAAGAGCTTCGGCATGACGGCTCGCCAGAGCCGCATCGGGCTGCGCTATACAGGACCTACAGTAGCCGGGGCAAGGATCAGCGGACAAGCCGAGGTCGATTTTCTGGGCGGCAAAGCAGCCTTCGGAAACGGAATCAATATGGACTTGGTCCGGCTCCGTCTCGCGTTTGGGCGATTGGACTGGAAGAACGTATCGCTGGTTGCGGGGCAGGACTGGTCGGTGTTCGCACCTTTGAACCCCACTACGCTTGCCGAGTTCGCTATTCCCGGTCTCTCTGCTTCCGGAAATCCATGGATTCGCATGCCGCAGTTACGCCTTGAGTTCCACAACGATCTGAGTGACGCGACAAGAATCCTCTTTCAAATCGCGGCTGTGGATCCGGACTTCGGCGATTTCAATACGACAGCATTCACTTCGGGCCGCACGCCAGGTATCGGAGAACGAGGGCGGTATCCCGGTGCTGACTCACGGCTTTCTCTCACGACAAAATCGAGCGGCCGGGATTTCACCATCGGAGCCAGTTCCCACTACGCGCGTGGCAAGAATGCTGGAACCGTGGGGCCGGCCACAATTCAGGCTGGCGTGGACTCTTGGGGGGCCGCGATCGATTATTCATTGCCGGTTTCCAGCAAGTTCGCTCTCACCGGCGAGTGGTACATTGGCCGCGCGCTTGGAATCTTCAGCGTAGAATCCGGCGAGGGCGTCCTGCCGGTGGGCACCCCGGGACAGCGTGGCGTGCCGGCGCGAGGCGGGTGGTCCCAAGGGCAATTCAACTTCACTCCGAAATGGCAGTTGAACCTGGCGTATGGTATCGATTCCGAAAAGACGCGCAATCTTCGGGTGGGCGATCGCAATAAGAATCAGACCTATCTGGGCAACGTCATTTACAAGTATTCGCCGCATGTGAACTTTGCTTGGGAATGGCGCCGATTCCTAACGAACTGGAAGGATCAGCGAACTGCAAATGAGATAGGAGATCAGCTAAACATGGCGATCGCCTACATTTTTTAGGACTTCGCGCAGATTGCGAAGCTCCGGACAGGAGACCTTATGTCAGTGACGCCAACCCGGCGCTCGTTTCTGAAGATCGGAACCAGCGGTGCCATCCTTTCCGTACTCGGATTTGACCTAACCCCGGCGTATGCGCAATCGCGGGAATTGAAGATCGCGCGAACTACCGAGAACCGTTCCACGTGTCCATACTGCTCGGTGAGTTGCGGCGTGATCATTCACACGCTGGGAGACAAGGCGAAGAATGTAACACCCCAGGTGGTTCACGTGGAGGGTGATCCTGACCACCCAATCAATCGCGGCACGCTTTGCCCCAAGGGATCTTCATTGCAGCAGGACATTTTGAACGAGCGCCGATTGCTGAAGCCGCAGGTACGGCGGCCCGGCTCCGATCATTGGGAGGACATCTCGTGGGACACGGCGATCAACGAAATTGCCCGCCTTGTGAAGAAAACGCGCGATGACACTTTCATTGAGAAGGACAGCCAGGGCCGTACCGTCAACCGGTGTGAAGGCTTGGCGTGGCACGGCGGCTGCACCGATACGAACGAGTTCAATTTCCTCATTGTGAAGACAATGCGCAGCCTCGGGGTGGTCTCGCTGGAAAATCAGGCCCGTGTTTGACACGGTCCCACGGTCTCCAGTTTGGGGCCCACATTCGGACGCGGAGCGATGACAAATGGCTGGATCGACATCAAGAATACGGACATGATGTTGATCATGGGCGGGAATCCGGCCGAGAACCACCCGTGTGGATTCAAGTGGCCGATTGAGGCGAAGCGGCACCGGAACGCGAAGATGATCGTTGTAGATCCGCGTTTCACGCGAACAGCGGCGACTGCGGACCTGTTCCTGCAGATTCGAGCCGGAAGCGATCTCGCCTTCCTCGGCGGTCTTCTGAATTACACCCTTCAGAACAACCGCTTCAACAAGGACTATCTGGCGTACTTCACGAATGCGGCCTTCCTTGTAAAGAAAGGGTTTAAGCTGCCCGAGGACGGTCTGTTCTCGGGATACGATTCCTCCACGCGGACGTACGACAAATCCACATGGAACTACGAAGAGGGAGGAGACGTAACGGGAACGGCTGCCGCTGCGATTGCGGCGGGCGACGGTCCTGCCACCACCGGTGCGCCGGGCAAGGCCCCGAATGAGCACGCAGCCCAGGCCCCAGGAAAAACCGCCGATCCGCGGCAGGGCGGGCAAGGGACTCCATCAGGAAAAGGAGGCGAAGGGCACGGCTATCAGGCCCAAGGTCCCGCGGGCGCAAAGGCGATGGACTCAACTCAGCAGGCATCTATGCCGGCGAACGTGGCCTATGACCTTTCCCTGGAACATCCGCGATGCGTGTTTCAACTGTTGAAGAAGCAGTATTCCCGCTACACCCCTGAGTTGGTAGAACGCATCACCGGTATCCGGAAAGAAGATTTTCTCAAGGCAGCCGACCTGTTTACTTCCATTCGGAAGAATGGCGACATGAAAAAAGCGGGCACGGTAATCTACGCGGTCGGCTGGACGCAACACACCTCGGGCACACAGACAATTCGCGCTGCGGCAATGCTCCAGTTGATTCTTGGGAACATGGGGCGCGCGGGCGGCGGAGTGAATGCGTTGCGGGGGCACTCGAACATCCAGGGCGCTACCGATCTCGCCGGAGTTTTCGATATTCTTCCAGGCTATCTGAAAATGCCGAACCCAGCGGACAAAGATCTGGCGACCTATCTGAAACGAACGACGCCAACGGCTTCGAAGCCGGCTGCCTGGGATTCTTACAATTACTGGAGCAACACGCCGAAGTTCACCGTCTCCTTCTTGAAAGCCATGTACGGCGAGGCCGCAAAGAAAGAGAACGACTGGGGCTTCCACCTTTTGCCGAAAATCGACCGGAAGTACTCCTGGGCCGAGATTTGGGACGACATGTACGCCGGCCACATCAAGGGGCTAATGGCGTTTGGCATGAACGGAGTCGCGATCGGGCCAAATTCGCAGAAGAACATCAACGCGCTCAAAAAGGCGGAGTGGCTGTTGGTTTGCGAAATCTATCCGGATGAGACGAGCGGGTTTTGGCAGTCCCCAGGGATCACGCCCGAGGAGATGAAGAAGATCAACACAGTTGTCTACCGGCTTCCGGGCGCCGGCTTCGCGGAGAAGGATGGCACCTTCGTCAATTCCGCACGCTGGCTGCAATGGAAATACGCCGCCGTTCCTCCTCCGGGACAGGCGAAGCTCGATCAGGAAATACTGGCACGAATCTTTATGAAGGTCCGCGAACTGTACCGCACCGAGGGCGGGAAGTTCCCGGAAGGGCCACTCAGCCTGGCTTGGAACTACACGAATCCGAACAATCCTTCGCTTTCTGAAGTGGCAAAAGAAATCAACGGCAGTGCGTTAGCCGACATTACGGATGCCAAACTCAACCAGACGATCAAGGCAGGCCAGCAACTTCCCAGCTTTGCATGGCTGCGCGACGACGGCTCGACAGCATCCGGCAATTGGCTATATTGCGGATCGTGGACGGAAGCAGGAGCACTGACACAACGGAGAGGGACCGAGGACCCGTCCGGCCTTGGAGTCTATCCGAATTGGGCCTGGTCGTGGCCTTTGAATCGAAGAGTCATGTACAACCGGGCATCATGCGATCTGTCAGGCAAACCGTGGGATCCGGAGCGGCCGCAGATCTGGTGGGACGAAGATCGGAAGAAGTGGACGGGGCTTGACGTCCCTGATTTCAAGACCGATTCCCCGCCGCAGGACCGGATGGGTCCATTCATCATGAACGCGGAAGGCGTGGGGCGGCTTTTCGGACCGTTGGCAGCATTCGCCGATGGACCGTTTCCGGAGTTTTACGAACAGACGGAGAGTCCCGTCCGGAATCTGCTGCATCCGGAACAGAACAATAATCCTGTCGCGAAGCGGTTCCAGTCGGACATGGACAAGTTCGGCACACCGGATCAGGGATACAACATCGTCTGCACAACCTATCGCCTCACCGAGCATTACCACTACTGGACAAAGAACAATCCGATGAACGTCCAACTAGTGCCGGAGCCATTCGTGGAAATCCCGGCGGAGCTTGCGAACGAAATGGGACTACGCGGCGGCGAAAAGGTGAGGGTGACCAGCGCGCGCAGCTTTTATATCGGCAAGGCAATGGTCACGCGTCGCATCAAGCCCATGCTGATCGACGGCAAGAAGACCTACCAGATTGGCATCCCCATCCACTGGGGCTATCGCGGAATCGCGGAAGACGAAGGCAAGACGGAGCGAACGCTAGCGAATCGATTGTCGCCCGCGGCGATCGACCCCAACGCGTACACGCCGGAATTCAAGGGTTTCCTCGTGAAACTGGAAAAGGTTTAAAGGGTCCACTATGCCGACGGGAATTCTCGATATCAAGGCTATTTCCGGGCATTCGGGTCCGGCTCCCGGGAAGGATGCGAAACGCGAAGAAGCGCAGGGCGTATGCAAGCTCATCGACGTCACAACCTGCATCGGCTGCAAAGCTTGCGAGGTGGCGTGTCTGGAATGGAATGGATATCCGTTCCAGCCGACCACCTTCAACAACACTTATCAGACGATGCCGGACACAACGTGGAACTACTACAATTTGATCCGGTTTAACGAGCATGAGTTTGAAGACGGAACTTTCGGATGGCTCATGCGCAAGGATCAGTGCATGCACTGCGCCGACCCGGGATGTCTGCGCGCCTGCCCGGCCGACGGAGCAATTGTCCAGTACTCGAACGGAATCGTGGACTTTCAGCAGGACTATTGCATAGGCTGCCAATACTGCGTGACCGGGTGCCCTTTCAACATTCCGAAATTCAATTCAGAGACGAAGAAGGTTTTCAAGTGTACTCTATGCTCCGATCGGGTTGCGGGAGGCCTGGAGCCCGCTTGCATCAAGGCGTGCCCTACGGGTTGTCTGCACTTCGGGACGAAGGAGGACATGAAGGCCTTGGCCGAAACGCGAGCGGAGCAACTGAGGGAGCATACATCGCATAAGAACGCCGGCGTCTATGATCCGCAGGGGGTCGGCGGAACGCACGTGGTGTACGTTCTGCACGATATCCGTAACCCTGAGGCCTATGGCGGCCTACCGTCGGATCCTCACGTGCCATGGCTGGTGCGGCTTTGGAAGGGACCGATGAAATGGCTCGGCGGTCTCGCGATCTTCGCAGGCGTGTTTGGCGTCGCAGGACATTACCTGCGCTTTGGCCCCAAGGAAACTCACCCAATCGAGGAGGTTCGGAAGTCATGAACACGGAAGAGAAGGTCTTTCGCCGGACCTTCCCCATCGAAGGCGAGCCAGTTTTACGCTACTCTCTGAAAGAACGTCTGAACCACTGGACCGCGAGCCTCACCTACGTGTATCTCATGCTTACCGGCTTAGCGCTGTTCACCCCGCACCTTTATTGGATAGCCGCGATTCTGGGCGGCGGCCCGACCATACGTTACTGGCACCCATGGGTCGGACTGTTATTCGTCGCGGCCGTCATATGGATGGATATCATCTGGCGGGCGGACATGCGGCCCGGTGAGAACGACCGCGAGTGGAGCCGCAATGTAAGAAAATATGTCGAGAACCGCGATGAGGAGTTGCCACCCGTCGGCCGATTCAACCCAGGGCAGAAACAATTCTACTGGGCGATGTTTTATGGCATGATCCTGCTGCTTGTGTCAGGAATCATCATGTGGATTCCCGAATATGTGCCATGGAGTGTGGGGGTCCTGCGGCCGATCGCAGTGATCCTTCACGAGATTGCCGCATTGGTCACTATCGGGGCATTCATCATTCATGTGTACATGGGAGTCTTCGTGGTTCCGGGTGGCCTTCGCGCGATCGTCCATGGGTACGTTTCAAGGGGATGGGCAAAGACGCATCACCGGCTCTGGTATGAACGCGTCGTGCCGAAGACTGGGGACTGATGACGGCCTCCCCCTGGGACAAACGGATTCGACGCGCTGAGCAACTGGCGGGCGAGTACCCGGCCTCCGCGGAGGCACTTCGCTTCTATGCACGGATAGCTGCCTTCCAGAAAAGTGTTTACGAAAGCCTTCGGCCGGACGAAACGTGCAGCCTGCACTCTGAATCGGCAGCCAGACACTTCACGGAGTTGCTCAATCTGGTTGTGAGCATCGGCCCACAGACGCTTGTTCAAACGAGCAGGGAGCTGCAACGCACGAATCGTTCCTTTCAAGAGGTCGCAGCGGCGGACGAGAATTCCTCGTTACGGTTTTTAGCCCGAGCTCTCATGCAGCCCTATGCCGAGCGGCTTGTGGCACGCACGAGTGCCGCCATAGGAGGCACCCAAAGCAGTTGCCCTTACTGCGGCGGGAAACCGCAAGCGGCTGTTCTGCGCGGCGAAGGGGAAGGGGCGAAACGCTCGCTAATTTGCTGCATGTGTTTGGGCGAATGGGAATTCCGGCGGGTTCTGTGCCCCGGCTGCGGAGAGCAGGATAAGGATCGTTTGCCGGTATATAAAGCCACGGATTTTCCGCATGTGCGCGTGGAGGCTTGCGATACGTGCCATTGCTACATCAAGTCGATCGATCTCACCAAAGATGGTCTTGCCGTTCCCTGTGTCGACGAGCTTGCAACGGTTCCGCTTGATCTCTGGGCGGAAGAACACGGTTACCGGAAGGTGGAGCCGAACCTCCTAGGCTTGTGAACAGATTCAGACTTTTCCGTCGCAACCGGCTCACCCATCGCGTCACTCGCCGCTATCAGTTCGCATCAGAAGGCCACCTTAAGACCGAACTGCAGAATGCGAGGATCGAGCGCCGAGGTAATGCGGCCGAACTGAGATGAGGATTGCGTGGAGTTCGGCAGATTGAAATTCACGTTGTTAAACACGTTGAAAAACTCTGCCCGGAACTCCGTTGCGACACGTTCGCCCACCTTAGTCCGCTTCGTTATGCCGAGGTCCGTATTGAAATAGCGAGGGCCCCGAAGGATATTCTTTCCGGAGTTGCCGAAGGTCCCGGCCGCGTTCGGAGTGAAGACCGCGGTATTGAACCAACTGGCGATCATATCCCCGTGCGAACGGCCAGAGCCGAGGCTTGCATTGCCGCCGCTGTAGTCGGCCCGGTCGCGCCCGATGCCGGAGAACGAATTATCTCGACCGCTTGTGACAGAGAATGGAAAGCCACTCTGCCATGTGACGATGCCGTTCACGATCCAACCGTTTACCAGAGCGCCGATTCTCCCGTGAGCTGAAGGCGAAGGAACGTTCCAGACGTTCGAGAACTTGAAATTGTGGGGGACGTCTTCCCGCGACAAGCCATAGTCAAAGCGCCGGTTGTACGGATTGGTCCAGTTGTAGTCGTCCATCTTTTTAGACCATGTGTAGCTGGAGAGGATCGTGTAGCCGTGGCTGAATCGCTTTTCGGCGTTCAGTTGGAGTGAGTGATAGTTGGTGTTGTTTCCGGATTCGTAAAGCCCGATAGGCCCGAAGTCCTGATAGTAACGCCTTGCCTGTGTATTGCCGACCGTAGAAGATCCCGGAACGTAGACAGCCGGGTTGATCTCACGAGCGTTTTCAGCAGCCGCGAAGAAGTGGGTGCCTTTGTTTCCGATGTACGCAGCCCTCAACACCCAATCGGCACCAACCTGCCGCTCGAGTGACAGGTTCCAGCTCATGAGCAGAGGCAGTTGAAAGTCCTGCGAGTAAACTGCACGGATGGTTGCCGGAAGTGTGAAGAGGACATCCGGGCCTGGGATTGTCGGCCCATATTGAGATGGGAACGGGTTGGCGACGTTCACGCTCCCATACGGATCGGAAAAAGCGACATCATTGAACGTAAACGTCGGTGCAAACGGCGCAATGTTCGCGTATGGATTGTAAGCGCTGGCCTGGATGGGTACATAGAAGTAGCCGAACCCGCCCCGCAAACTGGTTTTGCCGTCGCCTGTAACGCGGTAGGCGAATCCGAGCCGGGGCGCGAAGTTTTTCAGACGTTTCTCTGCTCCGGCCGCCGGGCATCCTGGGTCCGGATTGTCACCGCCGTAGATCAGGCCGGCGGGAGCATTCGGATACCGTTTCGATTTGGCCCCGGGCAGGAAGCACACCGCACGCCCCCGAATGTCCCTGTATGGCAGCCAGGGATCCCACCGAAGACCGAGGTTTACCGTGAGCCTGGAATTTAGCTTCCAGTTATCTTGCGCGAAAACACCCCAGCGGTTGCCGCGGAGATCCTTGAATTCTCCCCCGCCCTGCGAGAACTGGGACGCGCGTCCCAGGATGAAGTCTGCGATTCCATCGCCGGACAGTTGCCCATTGAAGCTGAAATTGCCGTCCATCTGGTAGGTGTTGATGATTTCGTTGCTCAGCCTCACGAGTTCGAGGCCGAAGTGCAACTCATGTGCTCCGCGAATCGACGTCAGATTTTCGCGCCAGGTGTAGTCACCCCGGTTAAAGGCGCCGTAATGGTTTGTTCCGACACCGAAGCCGCCAGTCACGCTCATCGACAACTCCGGGGGCGCTTTGAGATCTGATTGCTTGGCGGACGAGATCTTCACGCCCGCATCCGGATAGCCGAATGGGGCACTGCTGCGCGATCCGCCCACCTGCTGATTCCAACCGAAAGTGCTAGTCAGCATAACGCTGGGAGTAAACGTGTAGGTGTGGTTCAGGCCTGTGTTCTGCACGCGGACCTCGTTTCCATTTCCGTTGGCCGCCAGGAGATTACCGGCGGGCGGAATGACCGGTGGCTGATTGAACTTGCTATAGAAGTAGCGGACGCTCACCTGATGCTTACCGCTCGTGTAATCGACTTTCGGCATGAACTGATCGTCAGTGGATGTGCTCGTAGTGCCAAGGTATGTGAGCTGCCGTCCCACGCCGTTCGGTAAGGGAATGCCCTTGAGAAAATACTGTGCCACTGGATCGATACGGCTTGGCGCAATCTGATTGCCGGGAATTGGCTGCCTGGTGACCGGGTCGATCAACTGCTTATTCAGGCCAGAAAAGTTGCCGGCCCGTTCGGCGGCGGTAGGAACGAAGGTCACGTTACCGGATGCAGCGGTGGTAGTCCGGGTACCCTGGTACGTTCCGAAGAAAAATAATTTGTTCTTCAGAACAGGTCCGCCGATGCTGCCGCCGAACTGGTTTCGCTTCAGCGTGTCCTGTGTGGGAGCGAAGAAGTTTCGGGCATTCAGCGCGCCGTTCCGCAGGAACTCAAATGCAGTGCCGTGAAGCTCGTTGGTGCCGGAACGCGTCACAATGTTAACGATCCCTCCACCGGCGTTTCCATATTCAGCGCTGAAGTTGTTTGCCTGGAGGTTAAATTCTTGAATGGCATCGGGATTAGGAAACGGGACGTTTACGTTCAGATAGGTGTCATTGTGGCCTACTCCGTCCAACTGGTAATTGACCTGCCCCATGCCCGCACCATTCACGCCGGCGGTTTGCTCGTTCGGGTAAACACCGCCGTGGCCGCAAATCCGGCATCCGTTCCGGCCGAGGTCGACCGTTCCGGCGGCGAGGAACACAAGCCGCTGGGCAAGACGGCCGTTGAGCGGCAGTTCGACAATCTTGCTCTGATCGACGAGTTGACCCACAGTGCCGCTGCGGGTGTCGACGAGATCGGCATTTGCTTCGATCGTGATCCGCTCAGAGACCTGTCCAACTTTCAACGTGATCGTTTGGTTTGCAGACTGGTTCACCGATAATGTGATTCCCTTCTGCACGTACGTCGAGAAGCCGCTCTTGTCGGCAGCGAGCTCATAGTCGCCCACTGGGAGTCTAGGGAACAGGTAGGTTCCGTCGTCGTCTGAAGTGACGGTGACGGTATATCCGGTTGCAGTGTTGCGGATCGAAAGGTTTGCTCGAGGTACCGGCGCTCCAGAGCTGTCGATTACGGTTCCACCCAGGCTGGCAGTCGTGTATTGAGCAAACAGCGTCGCCGCAAACGCCAACGACGCAAACAGAATGCGATGGATTGTCATGCTTCGCTCCCGAGTTGTACTGAGACTTAAAAATGTACTTACAAGAGCCGACGGGGGGTTTACTGACCAGGGAACGTGCGACAGGGCTAGGACGGTGCAGCTTCAGGCGCTCTAGCATATCACAATACGATCGAGATTCTGTCCCTGTCAAATGCCGGTCCGTAGTCAAGTTGAAACCAATCTGAAAAGCAATCTTGAAGCTCGGTTGCTACCCTCCAAAAGAGGAAAGTTATCGCATGAATCAACAATTATTCAAGCTGTTGTCCGCGTTGGTACTCACGGTCACAGCGACGTTCGCGCAGGTAAGCAGTGCGAGCCTTACAGGGATGGTGACAGATCCTGCCGGAGGATCGATAGCCGGCGCGAAAGTGACCGCCCGCAGCACAACAACAAACCTGGAGCGCACGACCGCAACGGATAATTCCGGGTACTACATGTTCCCGACGCTTCCGATCGGTCCTTATGAAGTGGATGTGGAGATGGCCGGATTCGCCCGGGCGCAACAGACGATCACACTCGAGACCGCGCAGCGCGGGCGTCAGGATTTCGCTCTGGCCGTGGGACAAGTGCAGAATACGGTGATTGTTGAAGGAGCTCCCCCGCAACTCGCGACGGAAGACGCAAACATAGGGTCGGTGGTTGACAACACCTACGTGCAACACTTCCCTCTGTACCTGCGCAGCTGGGACGATCTGGTAAACCTGGTTGCCGGCGTTCAGGGCAATCGTTATACGGAGCAGAGCGGCGCCACCAGCGCAGGACGCACGGGCGGGTTCAATGTACACGGTGTGCGCCAACTACAGAACAACTTCATTCTCGATGGAGTGGACAATAATTCGATTTCGGAGAATGTGCAGGAGCTGAGTACGCAGGTCGTCCGCCCCAGCGTGGATGCCATTCAGGAATTCCGTGTCGTTACCAATCCGTACTCGGCCGAATATGGTCGCAGTCCGGGTGCGGCGGTGATCGTCACAACGCGCAGCGGCACGAACAACGTTCATGGTCTTGCCTATGAGTACTTGCGGAACCGCGTCTTAGACGCTAACGATTTCTTCAGCAATCGGAGCGGCTTGGCGAAGCCACAGAATGTCCAGAATCAGTTCGGCGGCAACCTGGGTGCGCCTGTGGTGCGCAACCGTCTGTTCGGGTTCTTCGACTATGAAGGAACCCGTATTCGGAGAGGAGTCTCACGTATCGCAACCACGCCGCTGCCTAGCGAGCGGATTGGTGATTTCAGCGATGCAACGGCCGCATCCCTCGGTTTGAAGCCGTATCCGACGATTTACGATCCAACGACTGGCCAGCCATTTCCGAAGAACCAGATCCCGGCGAACCGGCTCGACCCGTACATGCAAAAGATCATGGGGTTGTTCCCGGCCGCAAATCAACCGGGTTCGCTCAACAACTTCGTACGCAATGCGGGACTCAGCGACGACATCGATCGCTTCAACATGCGCGGCGATTGGAGCGCGAACGATACCAATAATCTCTTCCTTCGGTATAGCTATTCCAACCGGACGCGGTTCATCCCCGGGTATTTCGGCGGCATCGCCGACGGGACGTCGACATCAGCCTGGGGGCGCCAGATTCTGAAGGCGCATGATGTTGCATTGGGCTGGAACAAGGTGGTGAGTCCGCATATCGTGAACGAGTTCCGGACCTCGTTCGGACGCAATTACTCGTTCGCGGAACAGGATCCCTACGGGCAAAACAAAGTTTCGGATTATGTTCCGGGCGTGCCCGACAATCCATCGGTGGCCGGCGGTCTATCACGCATTACATTTGCGGGGCTTCCTACTTTTATCGGGTCGCCAGACTTCCTGCCGAAACAGCAGGTAACGCAGCAGTGGCAATTCGTGGATACTCTTTCCGAAACCTTCGGGCGCCATTCGCTGAAGTTCGGCGCCGATCTCCGCGCGCCTCTGCGCAACAACTACCTCGACGTACCCGGCACACGCGGATCGCTCGGGTTCGATCGCATCTTCACCTGCCAGCGAAATGCGTCGAACCAGTGTGTAGCAGGCACAGGATTGTCTTACGCCGACGCCTTGCTCGGTTATGTGCAGTCGGCACAGCTAAGCAATGTGTACTTCGTCGATCAGCGTATGCACATGTATAGCTTCTTCGGTGAGGACAGCTTCAAGATCACGCCGAAGTTCACGCTGAATCTCGGCCTGCGCTACGATTTCGCATCGCCACCGCTCGAGGGTAAGAATCGCATGGCGAACTTCAATCCGGCGGGCCAAGGGTCCCTGGTGTTCGCGAAATCCGGCTCTCTGACAGACCGCGCTATCGTACAGCCGGATCGAAATAACTGGGCGCCGCGCGTTGGTTTCTCATGGCAGATCAACGATAGGACCGTGCTGCGATCGGGCTATGGAATCTTCTACCAGTTGTTTGAGCGCTATGGTAGCGAAGATCAGATGGCTCTCAATCCTCCCTATCTCATCAACAACACTCCAGCAGTACCTTCGACGTCTACGTCGCCGCTATTCCTGCTCAAGAACGGGTTCCCGTCGAATTTCCTAGATCCGGCTCAGCTCGATTACCGCCGGGTTCGCATTCGTGCGGTAGACCCGAGCTCCCGCGATCCTTACGTCCAGCAATGGAGCTTCGGCATTCAGAGGACGCTACCGTGGAATCTGTTCCTCGAGACCAACTACGTTGGAACCAAGAGCACTCATTTGACGGCTCTGGTCGATTACAATCAACCGATAAATGGCGTTCAACCGTACCCCAACTTCGGCTATCTCGAATACCAGATGGCGGGTGGAAACGGCATCTACAACGGTCTGGAGGTGACTCTGGAGCGCAGGTTCCAAAAGGGGCTGACGTTCCGGACCGCCTACACCTACTCCCGCAGCATCGACAACACACCGGAGCCGCTGGCGGCCAGCTCGGGAAGCGCACAGAATGGGCGTGATCTCCGTTCCTGGCGTGGTCCGAGCGACTTCGACATCCCGCATCGCATTGTGATGAGCTATGTCTACGAATTGCCATTTGGTCAGGGCCGTGCGTTCGCTACCAGCGGCCCCGCCGCCTGGATTTTCGGGGACTGGCGGACCAGCGGGGCATACACGTTTGCCTCGGGACGCCCGTTCACCGTCACGGCGGGCGGCAGTATCGGCAACACTCTCGATCCTTACGGTGCTGTGACAGCAGTTCCGAATGTGATTGGAACACCAGTGCTGCCGAAGAACACCGACTGCTGGTACTTCGCTTCGAGAAACGCTGCCTGCCGGGCCCTTTCCCCGGGCTCCCAGGACGCTTTCGCTTTGCAACAGCCGGGGCAATTTGGAAATGCGGGCCGCAACATACTGCGTGCGCCGGGAACGAGTGTATTCGATGTTGCGGTGGAGCGCGAGTTTCCGATTCACGAGGCTCTGCGTCTGACGTTCCGCGGAGAGGCGTTCAATCTGTTCAACACCACACAACTCGGCCGACCGACGAACGATTTCAGCAGTTCGGCCGCGGGCGCGATTACGAGTCTCGCGTCCGATCCTCGAGTACTGCAGTTCGCTCTCCGGTTGGCATTCTGATATTCCTGTGCCGGTTTTCTCTGCGAAGGGAGAACCGGCGCATTCCCCCCTGCCGAAACAGCTCACAAGACCGCTTCTTCCTTTTGTTCCTCCTCATTTTCCTCGTCCTCCTCACCGTTTTGCGATTCGAAGCCATTTCGGGCAAAGACGCAGTCGCGCAATGCTTTATCGAGTGCCGCCACGGGATCAGGGCATGGCTTCTGGTCGTGTTCCTTCGCCGGCCGGGCAGCCTGGATTTTTCGAAGCTGATCGATGGCTTTGTGCCAGGCCTTCTCAATCGCGGTCCGGTAGCGGCGGATCTTATCCAGTTCGCCTGCCACCGTAAGGAAGTCATCCTCGAACAGATCGAAGAGCTCGGCTTCTACGCGGTCGGCGCGGCGCAGCCTCCAGGAGTTGTTGGCGATCTCGTGAACCAGCTCTACTTCGATTGCAGACTGGGGAGCGTAATCCTGGAGAAGTGCGGCGAGTAACTCGTCATATTCGGCCTGGTTTTCGGATTTCAAGACGACGCGGCGTCCGGTGAGCCCATGTTTCGTGTGGTTGCTTGAGCTGGCTTCCATACCTGCCTCTGTACGCGGACCGGTGGAGAGCCGTGCATTCCGGCGGTTAGCGCGGATCTGATTTTCACTTGCCATTTTGAAGTACATCCTCCTGCTTCGAGCGTGGCAGGGAAGGTCCTCCGTAAAGCCCTTTATGATTGCAAGTGATTCGAAGTTCGAGAGATCGAGGTGGGGAATGCGTGTGACCGGCGGGAGGATGTCCGGAACTTCGTGGAATCTGGAGAGGTGAGGTTACAGGGCCCGAACTTTGAGAGAGAATAGCATGTTTTCATTAGTTGCGAACTTTCGCAAGTGTTATATACTGCAGTCGTAGTTATGACGTAGATTGTCCGGAGATTTATTCATGCCGAGACTCGTCCTGTTGCTTACGATTGCTCTCTTGTTTGAGCCAATCCTTCCAGCGGCACAGCCGGAAGATTCTCCCCCCAATGCCGCTCCTCCTGCCTCGTTGTCCGCCGCCGACAATCCCGACCAGCTTCGCCAGGAACTGGAGACCCTAAAGAAGGCTGTGGCTTCGCTCGAAGCACGCCTTGCCGCAACGGAGAAGCGGGCTCAACCCAACTCCGAAACGAAACCCCAAACCGATACTGCCCCGGGCGCCACGCCGCTGGTGGCCGATGTGAAGGAGCTCGACCAGCGCATCTCCAATACCGAACGCGAACAAGCATTAGACCGCGTCCGGTTCAGCGGCGATTACCGCTTTGAGGTGCACAATATCCGCGGCTCCATTCCCACACACTTCGATGGAATGCAGTTACAGAACCTGGTAGTGAAGACGATGTTCGCGACGCCGGTCCTGGGCCATATGCCGTCGAGCATTAATGAAATCAATAATACGGTCGCGACACACTATTCCGATTACCAGTTCTTCACGAACAACCTGACATTCGACAAATTAAAGCAAGGTATGCAGGCGTTTCCTGCGGCCGTGCAGCAGCAGTTGTTCGGACTGCTCATGCCCTCCACGCTGATACGTTCGTACAAAGACAATACAGATTCGCTGTTCACAAACCGCCTCCGCCTGAAGTTCGACGCCAAGATTTCGGAGAACATGTCGTTCACCGGCCGGCTCAGCATGTACAAGGTGTTCGGCGATTCCACGGGAGTCCAGACCTTCAACGGACAGCCAAACTCCCTGAATATTGATGGGACAACGGCGGGTGTGCCGAACTCCGATCAACTACGCGTGGAGCGCGCCTTTTTCAGTTGGAACAACATCGGCGGATCGAAGCTGTACCTCTCTATCGGGCGCCGCCCCTCCACGGATGGTCCTCCTGTAAATTACCGGCAGGATGAACCGCGCGGGGGGACGCCTTCCGCCACCTTGATCGATTACCAGTTCGACGGAATCACAGTAGGCTACCGGCTGAACGAGAACATGGTGTGGCGCCTTTGCTGGGGCCTCGGATACCAGTCAGGTTTCGGCAACGGCAATCTTCTTAAGCTCCCGTCCGACCGATTGAAAGACACGCATTTCATGGGTGCGAATCTCGACTTATGGGAATCCGATAAGACTCTGGTGCAGTTTACATATGCCCATGCATTCAACGTGACGGACGGGTTCAATGGCCTGATGGTGCTGCCGACGAATCCATTGACCGGCGACGCTGTGGGAGCCCCGTTGGTGATGCGCTACACGCCATCTGCGAATCTTGGGGCGATTCACCTGGCCGGATTAAATGTGACCCGCCGGGCGAAAAGTATGGACCTGTACGCCAGCGCGAATGTGTCCGCCACGCGCCCGAACGGCAAGACAACGCCCTTCGGCGGATTGATGTCGGATCCGTTCGAAACGCCCCGTGATCGGGCGGGGTACATGTATTACGCAGGAGTCCGCTACAACTTCGCGAATGACGAGCGCACCAAGCTCGGATTCGAATTCAATCACGGGACGCAATACTGGTTCAACTTTGCCCAAGCCGCGGACGACATTGTGGCTCCGAAAACGAACACGCGCGGGAATGTATTTGAAACGTACCTGACGCACCGCATCAACGACCGTTTCATTTTCAAGGCCGATTACATGAAGTATCTCTATGACTATTCGGGTTCCGGCTGGCACGTTGGCGCACCGAAAAGGCTCGACCAGATGCCACTTTTGGGATTCCCGACCTACGACGCGGCCGGCATGTTCTCGTTCGGCCTGATCACCAGATTCTAGGAGCTACGATTATGTCCATTTTGATTCGTTTGGCACAGATTTGCGTACTGGGATCCGCTCTCGTACTCATTGCCTCGGTGAATCCGAAAGGCAATGAAGGCAAAGGCAAGTATTATTTCAAGCAGACCTGCAAGGACTGCCACACGAAGGGCGCGAAGGGCGGAGAAGTTTCGCCACTGACCAAGACGATGGCGCAGTGGCGCAGTTACTTCGCCAAAGGGAAGCATGCGGCAAGCGCAGAGCCGCTGACGAAGTTCATGCCGGCTGAGCAACTGCTGGACGTGCAAACCTTCCTGGTGAACCACGCGGCCGACTCGCTGCAGCCGGAAACCTGCGGCAAGTAAACCGGTCGCGAAATCCAAAGCGAAGCACGGGACGGATCCGTGGGTTCGTCCCCTCTTCCAACAGGTGAGCCATGCTCAATTCTCTACACCGGCGCCATTTTTTCCAAATCGCAACGGCGGGCGCCGCCGTTGCTACACAGATCGGGTGCGGGCGGAAGCCTTCGAGCGCAGGACAGCGGGCCGAAGTTCCGACGACGTGCGAACTGTGCCCGAATAAATGCTCAGTGATCGCCGTGGTCGAAGACGGTCTGATCCGGAAGCTGAATCCAAACCCTGAAAATCCGAAGTCCCGAGGCATGCTGTGCGCGCGGGGAAATGCGGGCATGCTGCAGGTCTACGATCCGGACCGGCTGAAGAGGCCGTTGATCCGCGCCGGCGCGCGCGGCGAGGGAAAGTGGCGGGAGGTTACCTGGAACGAAGCGTTCGACTATACGGCGAACCAGCTCCGGGTCATTCAGGACAAGTACGGTCCGCAAGGAGTGTTGTGGTCGTCGACGGAAGCCTTCGCCGAGATCTTCTTCAAGAATCTCGGATTGGCATTCGGCTCACCAAACATTGTGCGGCACCCGACCTTGTGCCTGGCGTCGGTAAACCTAGCGTATTCGATTACGTTCGGGACGGTACCCTCCTTCGATCTGTTGAACGCGAACTACGTCATCATGGCGGGCGCAAATCGCCTGGAAGCTCTGATCACGCCGGATACGATGGACCTGATCGAATCGACGATGAACCGGAAGACGCGGCTGATCTGCCTGGATCCCCGGTTTACCGTCACAGCGGCGAAGGCAGACGAGTGGTATCCGTTGAAGCCCGGAACGGATCTGGCGTTCCTGCTTGCGATGCTGCACGTGATCATCGGCGAGAACCGGTACGACAAGCTGTTTGTGGAGACTTACACGAGCGGCTTCGAGCAGCTTGCGGATCACGTGAAGCAATATACGCCGGAGTGGGCCGAGAAAGAGACGGATATTCCGGCGAAAGACATCATCCGGATCGCCCGGGAGTTCTCCGATGCAGCGCCAAGAGCGGTGTTCTACGCAGGCAGGCGCTCTTCCTGGTATCAGAACGACTTTCAGATGCGAAGGGCGCAGGCGATCTTGAACGCCGTAACGGGCAACTGGGACAAGCAGGGCGGCATGGTTCCGAATGCGAAAATCGCGTTGGGCGAGTACATGTTTCTGCCGTGGGACGACCCGAAGGTTCCGCGTGTGGACGAGATAGAGGAGCGATTCCCACTCGCGGCAAGAGGAGATGGCGCCTATCTTGCGCTTCGTGAGAACGTTCTGGCAGGCAGGCCATATCCGATTAAAGGCTGGATGATTTCCAAGCAGGACCCGCTGAGCGCTCTGCCGGAACAGGCGAAGACAATGCGGATGATCGAGCAGATGGACTTCATTGGGGTAATCGACATCCAGATGAGCGACACCGCATACTACGCCGATGTAGTCTTTCCGGAATCGACCTACCTGGAGCGGCAAGACCCGATCGAAGTGCTGAGCGGCATCTGGCCAGTGGTAGTGCTGCGGCAGCCAGTAATTCCACCACTGCACGACACGAAGCCGTGCCTCGACATTGTTCAAGGAATCGCGAAACGGCTGAACCTGGGCATGTACTTCGACTACACGATCGACCAATGGAACGAAGCGGCCGCGAAAGAACTGCCCGTGGAAATGCCTTTGCAACACCTGAAGAAACACGGCGTGTTCACACCGCCAGGTGGGCCGAAGTACGGCACGACTCTCACGCCCGATCACCGGTTCATCACCGGTTCGGGAAAGATCGACCTGTATTCGGACCGGCTGAAAGAGCACGGCTATGATCCGCTGCCGGTTTATCAACAACCGGTGCAGCCGCCGCCGGATCAGTTCCGGCTGGTGATTGGCCGGAAGGCATACTTCACGCACGCGAACACTACGAACAACCCTTGGCTGCATGACTTCGCACCCGAGAACCGGTTGTGGATCAACCCCGTTTCGGCGCGGACCGCGGGAGTGGCGGACGGCGACGTAGTAGAAGTGGCGAGCCGCGTGGGCGCCGTCCGGCTGCGGGCGAGAGTCAGCGAGGAGATTCGGCCCGACTGCGTTTTCATGCTTCATGGTTTCGGCAAACGCTCACCGCAACTAACGCGCGTTTACCACCGTGGAGGCGCTGATGCCGTTCTACTGGAGACGGCGTGGGACAGAGTATCAGGGAACGCCGCGATGCACGAAACGTTCGTGCGGGTGAGAAAGGTATGAGCGCCATGGGTTCGAAAAGGTATGCCCTCGTCATCGATTCGCGGAAGTGTATCAACTGCAAGGCGTGCGTGGTAGCGTGCCGCGCCGAGAACAGGGTGCCGCTGGGACACAGCCGCGACTGGATCAATGAAGAGCATCGGGGCGTGTGGCCCCGGCTGCTGGCGACATTCGAGCCGGAACAGTGCCACCATTGCGCGAACCCGTCCTGTGTTCGCGTATGCCCAACGGGCGCATCGTTCCAAAGGGACGATGGTCTGGTGCTAGTGAACCAGGAGGATTGCATTGGCTGCCGCTATTGCATGATTGCCTGCCCGTACGAAGCCCGGTTCTTCCGGGAAGACACGGGGGTGGTGGAAAAGTGCACATTTTGCGTGCAGCGGGTGAACCGGGGCGAGATGCCGGCATGCGTGGAGACCTGTCCTTCGAAAGTTCGGGTGTTCGGCGATATCGCCGATCCAAATTCCAAGGCCGCGCAGCTTCTCGAAACGCGCGGATACCGGGTTCACAAAGCGGAAACGGGGAACGGGCCCCAGATCTATTACTTGCTTTAGGAGATCCAGATGACACATAGCGAATGGGGCTTTCTGATTGTCAATTATCTGTTTCTGGGCGGAATCTCGGCCGGCGTGTTTTTCGCCTCGGCGCTCGCACTGTACCTGAAGGATGACGCCAACGATCCGAACGACGCGGTCATCCGCTATGGAGCGATGATTGCGCCCTGGCCGGTCACAATCGGATCGCTCCTTCTTATTTTCGATCTCGGGAACTGGTGGCGGTTCTACAAATTGTTCTGGCACTTCCGGTGGCAGAGTCCGATGTCGATCGGCTCGTGGCTTCTGGCGCTGTTCACTGCAGTAGCGTTCCTTTATTTCTGGGCGTGGCTGCCGGCGAGCGCGCGGAATGCGGTGTTCGCGTGGTCACGGCTGCCGGCACGATTCCGCCTCGACCTTTCGCGATGGCGCACCCGGCTGGCGGCCGCGGGACTGCCGCTTAGCGTCGCGGTCGGAATCTACACCGGGGTGCTGCTTGGCGCAGTGCAATCCCGGCCCTTCTGGAACACGAACCTGGTGGCGCAGATCTTCCTCTTTTCGGCGCTTTCGACCGGCTGCGCGGTTCTGATCATTGCATTATCGGTTTCCCGGAAGCGGATGGAACCGCGGCAACTTCGTTTCCTGTATACGCTCGACGTGTGCCTGATCCTTCTAGAGCTATTCGTGGTGCTGCCGTACATCATTCATGGCGAGCTATCGACACGAGCCGTGCGGGATTCTCTGGATCTGATCCTGGGAGGGCCGTATACGTTTGCATTCTGGGCGCTCTTTGTGAGCGCCGGGCTGATGGCTCCGCTCGCGTTAGAGGTATGGGAACTCGGTCCGGCGGTTCTGTGGGGAACTCCGATTCATCACAACCGGAGACTTGCAGCAGTTGCGGCCGCTCTTGTGATTTTCGGCGGCTATACCTTACGTTATGTGTTTGTATTCGCCGGCCAGAACAGCACTTTCCGGTAGAGGCAGCTAGCGCGGCAAGCAAGCTGAATGTACGATGCTGTTAGGAACACTGATGCGGAAACCGAAGAATACAGCAGTCGACGATCAGGTCTACGAAATGCAGGTACGGATCTGCAAATCTTTTGCGAACGCTACCAGGCTTCGGATGCTCGACATCCTGGCCAAGCAGGAACGTACCGTTTCCGAACTGCAAAGTGAACTCGGGATCACGACTGCGAACGTTTCGCAGCACCTGGCCATTCTGAAAGCGGCAGGCGTTGTGACCACACGGCGCGAGGGCAAGCAGATCTTCTGCTCACTGGCGATTCCTGAAGTGAAGAGCGCATGCCAGCTCATCCGCGATGTTCTTCGGGCCCAAATACGCAGGGGCCAGCAGCTCGAGATTTGACGAGGAAAATCTATGAAGCTGAGATTGAATGATCATTCCGTTCGATTGCGAGTAGGGAAGTCGGAAGTGAAGGCGCTAGCCGAGCGCGGGACGGTTTCTACCACGCTGGCATTTCCGGGAGGCACGGCGCTCACGTTCCGGGCGTCCGCAGGGGCGGTAGAACGCGTCTGCGTTTCCTATCAACCGGCACTGGTCGAGGTGCTGCTGCCGGCGGCTGCGGCTGCGCGCTGGGCTTCGTCGGACGAAGTGGGTATCTACGGGCAGCAGGACGGAATCGACATTCTGCTGGAAAAGGATTTTAGGCGCACGTCGCTGCCGTCGCCGGACGATGAGGACCGGTATCCGAACCCGCGCAGCGCATCCCGGGTATGAGAGCGAATCTTGAGCGGAACGCTAGTCCGCGGGAATGGCGAACTGATCGCCCGTGTCGGTAACCCATTGTTTGAGGCGGGCGATGAGCTTTTTCCGCTCCGGCCGGAACCGATTATTTTGAGCCAGGTTCGCTTCTTCGAAGGGATCTTCGTTCAGATTGAACATCACAAATGAGCGGTTCTCGAAGCAGGCATACTTCCACCCGTCGCGCGTGACCAGGCCACGATAGACAGTGTTGATACTGTCGGCATGTCCGGTAGGGACGACGTTCTGCAAGTAAACCGAATCCGCGTCCTTGCCGGTTGCGGGCTTCTGAATCCGATAGTGCGACAGGTCTGTCCCGGTCATCCAGTCTGGCTGTTTGATGTTGCACAGCCCAAGCGTGGTCGGCGCGATATCGACGTGGTTTGACATCACGGGAAGTCGCCCGACGCGCCAAGGAGGATATCGGGCCTGCCCTCCGGAGATCACGAAGGGCGTGCGGATGGCTTCCTCAAATGGATTGACTTTGCGAAACATGCCGTGGGATCCATGCATATCCCCGTGATCGGCGAAAAACAGGATGTGCGTGTTCTCAAGCTCGCCGTGGTCCTTGAGTACCTGGATAACCCTGCCGTAGTTCCAGTCGAGATTCTCGATCATTGCGTAGTATCCGGCGAGATCGCGGCGGGCTTCCTTCTCGATGCGGTCCACGTGGGCGGTGTTGGACCGGAGTTCGAGCTTGGCGGGATTGTAATTGGCCATCCAGCGCTCGGGAGCAATATAGGGATCGTGCGGCGGCTGTACGCTGAGCACGCCAAAGAAGGGCTGGCCAGATTGTTTGCGCGCCTGACTACGCTCCTTTATATAGGCCGTGAACAAATCCGTGAGCGCATCGGTCTCATACCCTGGCAGGCGATAGTGGAACGCGTCCTTGCCGGTACCACCGTGCACCCAGCAGTCCCACTGGCTGTTATTGTTCTCATAGCCGGTCCACTGTTGGAATCCGCCGCGCCGGGACGGGTCGGTGATGAAAAAGGCCGCGCGGCCGTCGCGTTCGTGCCAGCCGCCGAGGTGCCATTTGCCGAAGTAACCTGTGTGATATCCGTTTTCATTAAACACGTCGGCAATGGTTTTTTGATTGGCGGGAAGAGGATACTCGTGACCCGGGACGCAGTTGTGCGGATACTTGCTGGTCAGCATGGAGCCGCGGAAGGGACAGCACAGGGGGAATCCGGACACGTGTCCGCCGAAGGTCACACCATTCACAGCAGCGCGGTCGAGGTTCGGCGTACGGGCATTCGGATCGCCTTCCGAAGCCAACGCCTGCCTGCGGAACTGATCCCCAAGAATCCACAGGACGTTCGGTTTGGGATCGGGACGGGGAGATGGAGCCTCATGGCCTGCCGGGGGCGGCACAGGAAACTGCTGTTGAGCGCTCAAGGCTCCCGCGGACGCGATTCCCGCCTGAATGAAGGATCGCCGATTTATGGTGTTGGTGGACATAGTGAGGGCTTGAGTTGGAATCGAAGAGCCCGCAGGTGACTGGGTTCCTTAGAGTGTGGGCCCGGGCGGCAGTTCGCCGTTGGGAAGCCGATCGTGCCGCCTCTGATCCTCGGCGCAATAACGTGTCCACGGAATAGCCTCCAAGCGCTCGGGTTCGATCTGCCGTCCACAATCAACGCATAGGCCGTATGTGCCTTTGTTGATGCGGTCCAGCGCTTCGCGGACCTGCTCGATTACCTCCCAATCTGAGGTGGCCCGTTGCAACTGCTCCTCCCGGCCTTCTGAAGAAACCGCCTGGTCCACGCGATCGCCGACGCTCAACCCGGTTGTATCACGAGCGGCCTTTTCGCGCTCAGCCATGTCGGCCAGCAGTTCCCGCTCTTTTTCCTGCAACCGCTTTTGAAAGTACGAGACATTGACGCTCACGCTACCTCCTTGTTCTGTCCATTCATAATGTACTGCATGGATGCGAGAGATATGCCGAGAGGCGTCGCGTTTTGGGAGCAAGGCAAGTTATAAAAAAAGGCAGGCCTTTCGGCCTGCCCGTCCATCAGTGTTCGAACCAGATCTTTCTACCAGAAGATCTTGAAGCCTAATTGGATCTGCCGCGGGAATCCGGTATCACCGGTCCACATCGATCCAGGGTAGATCGACCCGAAGTTGGAGCTGTTCGGGTCCGTATTGTACCGGCCCCTAAGCGTCACGTAGTGATTCAGAAGATTGAATGCTTCCGCGCGGAACTGAACGCGCAAGCGCTCCGTAATCTGGAAGTTCTTATTCAAGGACGCGTCCATGGTCAACGCGCTCGGCATACGAACTGAGCCTGAGCGGTACGGCGTCTCACGCGGAGCGTAAGAAGGCAGCACCAACCAAGCGTAATTGCTCGTATCCGTGCCGCAGCCGGCGTCCAGGCTATACTGCTGTGGCTTGACGTTTCCGTTGTTGTCCATGCGCAGAACGCAAGGAGACCAACCCTGGGCGCGATAGCCGCCCAGCTGATCGGTGATCTGATAGCCGGGGTTGAGTCCCGCCGGAGCCTTCTGCGGATCTCGGAGGACGCGGACGTTACCAGGCAGATCGGCAGGTTCGCCGGACTGCCAAGTCATGAATGTGGTCCATTCCCAACCGCCGAAGGCGAGATCCGCCGCCTTGTTCCAATTTGCTCCGAAGTGCCGGCCCTTGCCGAAGGGCAGTTCCCAGACGGCCGTGCTCTTAAACGAGTGCGGCCGGTCGAGGTAATAGGGACCTCGCTGCAGCACTCCAGCGTACGGATCATTATAGCCGTACTGCTCAATGAACTTCGACCAGGTGTAGTTCGAGAGCAGATTCAGGCCACCCCGGAAACGGATATTGTAGTTGATCTGGAGCGAGTTGTACCAGGTCTTTGCATCGTTGATGCCCTGCTCGTTGAGGCCGCCGGTGAACTGCGGGTACGGCCGGTTGGCCTGGAATCGCGAGATGGTATCCGCCGTGTACATCGTCGTTCCCTGAAACGCGAGGATCCCCTTGTATGGATTTGGAACCTGCTCGTCGCAGTAGTTCGGGCTTCCGCCCTCGAGAATGTTGCACTGCTTCCGGAACGCAAGGCTCGGCAGATTGATATCGCGGTTCATCTCGTAGTTGTACCCGCGGCCGCCTACGTAGGAGATATCGAGCATGGAACTGGCGGGCAGTTGATATTGGAAGCCGAGGGAGAACTGGTGCTGCCGCGGAACCACGAAGTTCGGATTGAACCAATTGAAGTTCCGGCCGACAAAGGTCAGGGCTCCCTGTGACGATCCGGGAGGCGTTTGAATGCCGCCCGGGAACGGATTGCTCAACAGATCGTTCCGCGCAGGCAAACGGCCTTCGGTGAGACTCGTGACGAATGGTGTGCTGGTGCTGAATCCATTCCTGTTGCCGAGCCAGTCATTGTTCGGGTTCAGGAAGTAAACGCCGAAGCCGGCGCGCATCACCAACCGGTCACTGATTTGATAGGCCATACCAACGCGGGGCTGGAAATTGTTCCAGTCTGTGTGCGCCGTACCAGCCGGATTTCCATTTACGCCGGCAAACGTCATGCCACCACGAAGCTGAACGTTGCCGTTCGGCCCCTGAACGCTAGTGGTCACGTTCGGATCGAACGCATAGTTCAGGCGGTTGTACTTCTCAGTCGGCGCCATGTTGATATCCCAGCGAAGGCCCAGGTTCAAGGTCAGGCGGCGTGAGACCTTCCAGTCATCCTGGTAGAAGGGCGCGAAATACCACTGCTGTAAGAACGGGAACAAAGGGTAGTTCGAATCACAGCAGCTGGGCAGACCCAGAAGAGCGCTCGCGATTGCATTGCCGCTGAGCGAATCGCCCTGGTTGTACGTTTGTTGTGTCCAGCCGCGGTCAAAGTTGAACCGCAGAATGTTGCCTGTGCTCTGCAGGATGTAGTGGATACGGCGCATGTCAACGCCAAAGTGCATGCTGTGGCTGCGCCATATTTTGGTCGCGTTCGTGTTCAGGGCGTAGTTGTTGGTGATGTTGACGTCACGGTAGCGGCCCAAATAGCTATAGCCGGAGAACTCATACCGTCCGAAGAAGGCTCCGCCCGGCAGTGAATTCGCAAGCGACGAGGGGAACCCGAGTTTCGTAATGTCAAACCCGAGGTCACCGGCTCCGAATCCTTTCTCGATGAAGCGGTTATAAGACCCGCGCACGTTCAACACAAGACTCGGGGTGGCCGTCCAGACCCAATCGAGAACGTAAGCGTCATTGATGCGCTGAAAGGGCTGTTGACCGCCTTGACCGGGCCCGCTGAAGATACCGTTGTCATTGCGGTCCTCAGTACGATCGTTCGATGCATGACGGAAAAACGTGCGGTGCTTATCGCCGATGTTGAAGTCGAACTTCAGGATGAGGTTATAGAACTTATCTTGAGCGAAGTAGCTCGGGAAGATCAGGTTGTTTTCCGAATAGGCACGACCTGCAGCCACATTGTTGGGCTTCGGAAAGTAACCGAGCATCTTCTGCGCAACCGGATTCATCAGGTTGGCGGGGATCTGGTTATTCGGGAACGGATCGCGGGCCCAGCCAGATGGAGCGTTCGGATCCGCGTGGCCGCTGAACGGGTTGTAGATCGTGATTTTCTTCCCGTTGGCGTCTACGAGTTTGCTGAAATCACCTTGCAGAAATTCCGGCTGAGGCACGGATAGGGTCAGCGGAGTTGGCGTACCTTCGCGATAGTTTTCGAAGCTTCCGAGGAAGAACGCCTTGTTCCGGCCATTGAACAACTTCGGAACTACGATCGGACCGTCCAACTGGAAACCATACTGATCGAGGTAGTGCTCGGATTTCGGCGCACCGATCGAATTGTTCTGAAACGTGTTTGCGTCGAGCGGCGTGCGGCGTAAGAACTCCCAGCCAACCGCATGGAAGGAATTGGTGCCGCTCTTTAGAATGACGTTCATGACGCCGCCGGAGGAGTGGCCGTATTGCGCGTCATAGGAGTTGGACTGGACCCGGAACTCCTGCACGGCATCCACGATTGGCACGTAGGCGACGTTATTACCGCCGGCCTGCGCATTGTTCGGCGCTCCGTCCAGCAAAAACTCGTTGTTGCTGTTCCATCCGCCGTTGATAGACCACTCAGCGATGGCACCGTTATCGAAAGGCCGCTGCCAGATAGAAGCGCCTCGAAAGTTTACGCCCGACATCATCGAGCCAAGCAGGTAGGGATTGCGCGCGTTGAGCGGCAACTCTGCCACCTGCTGTGTATTCACCACGCCGCCTCTATCGGACTTCTCCGTTTCGAGCAGTGGCGTCTCAGCGGTAACATTCACGGTTTCGGAAACGGCGCCGACTTCCAACGTGATGTTGATACCGGCCGTCTGGCCAACCTGAACGGTCACGCCCTGGCGAACATATTTTTTAAAGCCCTTGCCCTCGGCCGTGAGCTCATAACTTCCGGGCCGAAGGAATGGGAGATTGTAGACTCCGGTCGAATCCGTGGTCGCCGAAGTCGTTTCGTTAGTTTCGATGTTTTTCGCTTGGACGGCGACGTTCGGTACTACCGCTCCCGATGAATCGGCCACCCGTCCGGTGATCGTAGCCCGGAACTCCTGCCCAAACAGGGCGCCACAGAGCCCGAGCAGCACGAAAACATAGTGCAGCTTGTTTCTTGTCAAAATACTTCCCCTTTCCCCGAGAACCAGAGGGATCTGGCTTGAACGGGATAATATCACAAGAGTGTTGGCGCATTTGATTGAGTCTTGCCAGACGAATGCGGCCGGTACAGGCGGGCATAATCCGAGCTCACGCGAACCGCATAAACAGGGGATAATTGCAATTAAAAGTACTAGTCCTCCAGGTAAGATTGGCCGTTTTCGCTGCGCTCGTGTAAGCATAGTCACGATGGCCCGTGTGCAATTGGCGGCATCCCTCTTTCGTCGAAATGCCGCGATCCTACTCCTCTTGACGGCAGCACTGGCTGCACTCCTCGCCAGTCCCGCTTCTTTCGAGGATGTGAGCACAGGATCGGGCATCCAGTTCGTGCCCGGAAACTCGGCAACACCGGAAAAGCACCAGATTGAAACCATGGTGGGCGGCGTAGCTGCGTTCGATTACGATAACGACGGCTACCCCGACATCTACTTCACCAACGGGGCACTTCAGCCGAAACTCGACAAGCCGGACCCGTCGTATTGGAACCGGCTCTACCGCAACCGGCGCGACGGTACTTTCGAGGATGTGACGGAAAAAGCCGGCGTGAAGGCGGAGGGATTCACTACGGGTGTCGCGGTGGCCGATTTCGACAACGACGGTAATGCCGATATGTTCGTAGCGGGCGTCCGCCGGAGCTTCCTTTTCCGGAACCGCGGCGATGGAACGTTTGAGGATGTAACCGAAAAGGCCGGCATCCGCAATAAGAGTTGGGCTATCGGCGGGGGATGGTTTGACTTTGACAATGACGGCCGGCTAGACCTGTTCATTGTCAACTACGTGGAATGGAATCCGGCCGACGAGCCTTTCTGCGGGGATGTGCAAAAGGGATACCGAACCTACTGCCACCCGAAGTACTATAAGCCGGTAGCCAGCGCGCTGTACCGCAACAACGGCGATGGAACGTTCACGGATGTGTCAGCGGAGGCCGGAATCAGTCAGTTCCGCGGCAAAGGTATGGCCGTCACTTTCGCCGACTACGACCATGATGGCCGCATGGACATATTTGTAACGAATGACACCACGCCCAATTTCCTGTTTCATAACGAGGGCGGCGGAAAATTCCGCGAGGTTGGGATGTCAGCCGGAGTGGCGATGAATGACGACGGCCGCGCATTATCGTCGATGGGTGCCGACTTTCGCGACATCAACAATGACGGGCGGGAGGACGTATTTGTGACGGCGCTGGCCAACGAGACTTTTCCTCTCTTCAGAAATGAAGGGAAGGGTCTGTTTACTGATGTTACGTACCGCAGCCGAATCGGAGCGTCCAGCCTGGCGCAAAGCGGCTGGAGCGCAGGGGTGTTCGACTTCGATAATGACGGATGGAAGGACATCCTGGTTGCGTCCGGAGATGTTCAGGACAACACGGAGTTGTATTCGAGCCGAAAATCGCGAGAGCCCAACCTGCTTCTTTGGAACCAGCGGGATGGCACTTTTCGTGCGGAGAGAATCGGATTTCCGGCACTTCACCGCGGTGTTGCGTTCGCAGATTTCGATCTGGACGGGCGAGTGGATGCGGTGGTGACGCGAATCGGCGAGAGGCCGGAGTTGCTGCGGAACACGGCCGGCGGTACGAATCATTGGCTCGGCTTCAGACTGGCCGGGACTAAGTCAAACCGCGATGGGCTCGGAGCACGCGTACACCTGATAACGGCTGCGGGTGAGCAGTGGAACCATGCTACGACGGCGGTGGGATACGCGTGCTCCAGCGAGAAGGTAATACACTTTGGGCTGGGCGGCGCGACTGCGGCACTCAAAGTGGAAGTGGAATGGCCGTCCGGAGTGAAACAGAGCCTCAAGAACGTCGTCGCAGACCAGTATCTGACTGTCCGGGAGCCTGGGCCGTAGGAAGTTTCGCTATCGCTCGGCGCGGCCGCCTTCTCCGTATTTCGCCGCGGCATCGAAGTGGGGCTGCGCTTCGGCTGTCCTTCCGAGCCGGACGTAGCACTTGGCAAGTAGCAAATGCGCCTGCGCCATTTTCGGGTCGATGGCGAGCGCCTTCTCCAGATACGGAACTGCTCCGGCGAAGTCGCCCCGCTCGAGGAGTGCCCGGCCGAGGTGGACGTGTGTTTCAAGTGACTGCGGAAATTTCTTCGAAACCTCAGACAACACGTGAGTAGCCTCACCTGCCCTGCCTTGGCGGATGAGGAAGAGTCCATATCCGTTACCCGGCTTCGGATCGCAGTGCCGGCACAGTGCGAGAGCGGCCCGGAACTCCTTTTCGGCGTCTGCGGCACGTTCGAGCGCCTCCGACGCCTGAGCCAGACCGAGGTGAATCTTCCATGCGTCCGGCTCGAACTTCAGCGCGCGCTGCAGGATTTCGATGGAGGGCTCAAAGCGATCCAGCGCGTATAGTGCACGACCGTAGTAGTAGCAGGCTTCTGACAGACGCGGATCGAGTTCGCACGCTTTACCGAAGGGCTCTTCCGAACTTGCGTAATCTCCCATGGCGGCGTAGGCGACCCCGAGCGCCTTCCAGCCACGCGGGTCGGCCGGGTTCGATTTCACAGCCTTTCGCAAGTACGGAATAGCGGACTCATATTGTGCCTTTTGAAACAGCGCCACCCCGATGTCGTAGTCGGTGCTTTGGGCGAGCGCCGCAGATGGAAGCAGCAGCGCGGCTATGTGAAGGAAGCACACACAGTCAAACAGAACGCTCTCCCTTCTGCCGTAAATGCGCGGGTGGCTGCAGGAAGGTAAGGATCAGGCTGAAGGAAAACAGCGTCACTGCGATCATTTCAATCATCGCCGAAACCGGCAGCAAAGGCCACAGCACGGGCGCGTACCCTTCGTAAGCGCCGACTTCGGAGAGAACGCGAAGAAAACATCCACAGCTCAACAGTGCGAGCGAGGCGAACATTAAACGTGGATTGAATAGCACATGCATGCCGCAGAAAGCAGGCAACACCCGCTGTCCGATGGAAAAGACCATAGTCGCCATGAACCCAACCGTCAAGGCGTGGCGAGACGAACCCCATAGTCCACCGGCAGCGTCCCACTTCGCCGCACCGATCGCAAGTGCCGCAGACACTAGCAACCACACATAAGCGGAACGGACGAAGAGAGGGAACGTCCAGTGAACACCCACTATCTTCGGGGGCCGTTCGGACTTACCGAATACATGCAAGGCGGCGATCGAGAGAATCGCCGCGGCGGCGGCCAGAGTTGTCCCGAGAAGAAATGATCCAGACAACATGCAAATCACAGCGGCCACATCGACACTGACCGCTGTCAACAGCAGTGGCTCGTTTGGAGGGGGTAGACCTAGAAAGACCGGGAGCCAGCGCGCGCTAAAACCCCAGATCGCGAGAACCGGAAATCCCCACGTGAACAACGGCAGAAGGCGTTGATCGAGGGCGTGTGGAATGGCAGGACTTGTATCAGCGACGGCACACTGTATGGCTACGCCCAAATTCGCGGTCAGGCTGAAGAGAAACCCGAGGGTCGAGGCCATCACAACCAGCATCCAGACCGGCCGCCGGGTGACTGGAGCAGAATTTTCCTGCGGCGACCGATGGCGTGCGACGGTGAAGAAAAATACACAAAACGCCGCTAATTCGAGCGTTGCGGAAAGCGGAAGCATCAAACGCCAGTGCCAACCGTAGAGGTTCGTGAGCCAGCGCATGAGCACGCCGACGCTCCACAAAGCCCAAGTGATCCAGGCGCGGCGCACCGCAAACCGGCCGATGCCACCCATCTTGGAGAGCGAGTAGAATCCGATTCCTAAAATAAAGGAGCCGATCCAACCAAAGATTTGCGCGTGCCCGTGAGCCTGAATCCATTCCGGCGCCACCGGTACGGCAGAGTGCTGGCCGGTGATCGCAATCAGATTCCAGACACCCAGAAACGTGCCTGGCAAGAGCAGGAACGCGAGGCCCGTAACAATCCACGCAGTCAAGGCCCGCTGCAATCCCAATTCGTAAGTCCTGGCATCACCGGAGATCGGAAGAGCGGTGGACATCGCGGACGCAAGATGACTAGCGCTTGGGGGATTGCTTAGGCGTTTTACCACTCGCGACGATGATCTTGTTCAGGAGGTCGACGGCCTGATCAATCGGCAAAAAATTCGCGATGGTAATTGGAGTCCGGCCGCGACCATCCAGCGCGTCCGGGTCGGCGCCCTTGTCGGCCAGGAACTGAATCACTTTGCAGATCTCGGGTTGCGTAGAAGACTGCATCGAGCCGGTTACGGCGGCGTGCATCACCGTAATCTTGTGGTCTGTAACAGCGTCGATCTCCGGAGCTAATTCGTAGGCGTACTTCACCGACTCGATGTGGCCGCTGCTGGCAGCCGCCATCAGGAGCGTTGTTCCGTCCTGCGCCTTCAGCTTGGGGTCGGCACCGGCAGCGACCAAAGCCCGCATGACTGCTTCCCGATTCGCCCTAGCCGCCAGCAGAAGAGGCGTTTGCTCTCCGGAGGGCCGAAAGAATCCTCTGCCTTGCGGGGGGGCTGCCGGTACCTTCGCGGTTCGGGCGTTCACATCGGGGTGCTTCGCCAGAATGTGTTCCACGAGCTTGAGGTCCCCTGCCTGAGAGGCGACGTGAAGAGGCGTGAATCCGCTGCTATCGGCCACATTCACATTCGCACCCTTGTCGAGCAGGACTGCGGCCCCTTCGCCCTTTCCGGCAAGGACGGCAACCTGGAGAACGGTGGTTCCATCCGGTAAGGCGTAGTTGGGATCCAGGCCCGCTGCAAGCAAGCTGGCAACGGAGTGCTGATCGCCGCTTTGCGCCGCAAATACTAACGGAGTGAAGCCGCCTTTGCTGGTCAACTTCGGGTCGGCTCCGCTCTTTAGCAGCAGGTCGACGATGTCCGAATGTCCCTCAGCGGCGGCCCACATGAGCGCGTTCTGGCCTTTCCGCGAATCCACGGAGTTCGGCTTGGCTCCCTTCGCCAGCAGGAGTTTGACGCCCTCCGCGGCCCCTGACCGGGCGGCTAGCATCAGCGCCGTCTCTCCATTCCATCGTGCGGCGTTCGGATCCGCACCCGCGGCAAGCAGTTTTTCAATCAAAACTGTATTGCCCGTCGCGCAGGCCAGCGTGAGCGGTGTTTCGCCGTACTCGTCCGCCGTATTTACTTTGGCGCCCGCATCAATCAAGCGTACTGCGGTTTCCACTTGATTCAGATAAACCGCCCAGGCGAGTGGCGTGGCCCCGTCCGGTTGCGCCGCATTCAGATCGACGCCGGAGCGAATCAGCGATTCAACCTGCTTGCGGTTTTCGTCCTTAACGGCATCGACGAGCGTGACAGGCTCTGACGCCATCATTGCGAGCGCAAATCCGGGTACGGCGAGGAAGCGGAAGCGCATGTCCCTACACTCCGGAGAGCTGATCGAGTTTGCCAGTCGAATCGCCTAGCGTCTCCGCGGGAACGCCTGCCTTGTCCAGCATGGAAAGCAGCAGGTTGTTCATCGGAGTCTCCGGCTTATACCGGAGATGCTGGCCGCCTTTGATCTTGCAGCTCGAACCGCCGGCGAGCACCAGAGGAAGGTCATGATGAGTGTGCGCGTTGCCGTCACTTATGCTGCTGCCATAAAGGACCATGGAATGATCCAGCAGGGTGCCGTCACCGTCGGGAGTGCTATTCAGCTTGCCGAGAAGATAGGCAAAGGAGCGGACGTGCAACTCATCGATCTTCATCGTTTTGGCGATCTTCTCTGGATCGTTCTGGTGGTGCGTGACCGAGTGATGCCCGTCCGAGACGCCGATCGAACGGTAGCTGCGATTGCTGCCTTCACGGGCCATCATAAAGCTGATCACGCGTGTCATATCCGTTTGGAACGCGATCACCATTAGATCGCTCATGAGCTTGCAGTGCTCTTCAAATTCGTCGGGAATGGAAGTAGGACGCTCCATCAGCGGAATTTTCACTGTGGCGCTCTGCTGCTCGGCTTTCTGAATGCGGCGCTCGATATCGCGGATGCCATCCAGATATTCAGAAAGCTTGCTCTTGTCGCGTGAGCCGAGTCCGGGAGCGAGGCGTGACACGTCTCCCCGGACGAAATCGAGAATGCTCCGGTCCTCTTGCAGGCGCTTCGCACGTTCCGCCGGATCGGTTGTTTCTCCATCTCCGAACAAACGCTCGAACACGGCCCTGGGATTCACTTCCATAGGATTCGGCGTGGTAGGCGTGCGCCAGGAGATGGTATTGGTATACGCGCAGCTATAGCCGCTATCACAACCGCCGGCGAGATTGGGTTCTTCAAGACCGATCTCGAGGGACGCGAACTGAGTCTTCTTCCCTAGCTCCTTCGCAGCAATCTGGTCGGCGGACACACCGGCCCGAATATCGAAGCCTTCGGTTTTCTTCGGGTGCACACCGGTTAACCAGCTTGCACCGGCCCTGGCATGGTCACCGGCTCCATCTTTCAGCGCTCGACCGCCGTTCTGCATAAGGTTGCTGAGGACCAGCATCTTGTCGCGGAACGGCTCCAAGGGCTTCATCGTGGAAGCCATTTCGTAACCCGCGCCGACCTGTGAGGGAAGCCATCCCTTTTGGATGATGCCGTTAGGAACGTAAACGAACGCAAGGCGAATCGCGCGTTCATTTGCCGCCCCGGAGCCCGACATGGCCGGGATCATCGAATCCAGTAAAGGCAAGGCCAAGGTGCTACCGAGGCCCCTAAGGAATGTGCGGCGCGCCAAGGCTTTCTTCGTGAGGATCATAGGTCGCGAGTTCTCCTGGTTTGAAACTGCGGGCTCTGCACGAGCGCATGAATGATAGCGGGAATGGTTGTATTCTGCTTTGCGGCGTCCCTAATCACTGCACGCATCGCAGGTCGATCGTAATATTCAAGGCCGCGGCCCAAAGCGTACGTCATGAGTTTCTCAGTGAACGTTTCAATGAACTCGTCGCGATGCGCCGTAAGGAGAAGCTTCTTGAGCCCGGAGGGACCTTCGAAGACTGTCCCGTCCGGCATTTTACCGCTGGCATCGATCGCATTTCCCGAATCCTTCGCGCGCCAAGCACCTATTCCATCATAATTTTCGAGAGAAAATCCGATCGGGTCCATACGAGAATGGCACGATGCGCAGGTGGGATTGGCGCGGTGCTGTTCCATCTGCTGGCGCATCGTCAACTGCTGTCCATCCTTATTATGTTCCGGCAGAGCGGGAATGTCCGGCGGCGGAGGCGGCGGGGGAGCGCCCAGAAGATTCTCCAGCACCCACTTACCGCGCTGCACCACAGATGTGCGGTTCGGGTAAGAGGTGACCGTCAAAATGCTGCCTTGTCCCAGCAGCCCGCCCCGATTTCCGTCCTTCAGAGTGACGCGGCGGAATTGAGAACCATAGACATTCGGTATGCCGTAGTGCTCGGCGAGACGTTGGTTCAGGTAAGTGAAATCCGCGCTGAGCAGGTCGGTCAGAGGCCGGTTCTCCCGCAGAATTGCATTGAAGAACAACTCGGTTTCGCGTTCGAACGATTGCCGGAGACTCGCGTCAAATTTCGGGAATGCGTCCTGGTCCGGCCGTATCTGCGACAGATTCCGGAGGAACAGCCACTGCCCGGCGAAGTTGCTGACCAAGGCTTGCGATCGGCGGTCATCCAGCATGCGAGTGACCTGTGCAGACAGGATCGCCGCTTCCCTCAGCTTTTTCTGTTCGGCAAGGGCCAGCAATTCTTCGTCCGGGATGCTACTCCACAGGAAGAAAGAGAGCCGGGATGCAAGCTCGACGTCGCTGACCGGATGGACGGTGCCCGGAGCACTTCCATTCGGATCCTGCTCAATGCGGAAGAGGAAGTTCGGAGAAACAAGGATGGCTCGAAGCGCCATTTCGATACCGGAGTCGAAGTTGCCGCCGCTGCTTCGGCCAGCTCTGTACAACCGGAGCAGGGGGGTCACGTCGGCGGGTGTCACGGGCCGGCGGTAGGCTCGCCGAGCCAGCGTGGAGAGGATCTTACTGGCACAACGATCCTCATCTTTCGTGGTAGCGGGCTTGCAGACGAAGATCTTCTTCCGGCTGGGCGATTCGCCTACTCCGGCTACATTATAAGGACCGGCGATTGCGACGCTGATGACCCGCGGCGCACCGACATCGAACAATTTCACGCGTGCGCCGTCAAGGCGCAGGTCCAATTTCGATGCGGTTCCGGCCGGTCGTTGATTCCCTAGGGCCTGGGCAAAGCTGCCCATTTGCGTGAATACGGGGACGATCTCAGGCAAGGTATTGTCTGCCAGAAACGTAACTCCCACTTTCCTGGTGCCGGCCTTCACGGGGATGCGCTCTTCCAGAAACTTAAACTGGCCCTGGCCTGCCGGCAGCTTGATCTTGAACACATATTCGGCATCAACCGGGAACTGGTATTGGATCGACATGCCTCCGGCCGAATCGAACGGGAGATCATCGCTGGTGCGCTCCGGTTTCACCGGGCGGCCGCCGGTGCGAGGCATTTCAAACTCATCTACTTCCGGCCTACGGGTGGGGTCACCGACGGCGAAGCGGCTGACGGTGCGAGCCACGGCGATGTACCGCTCCACCAGAACCGGGGAGATGGAGAGCACGTCGCCGATATTGTCAAAGCCGTAGCCTGTGTCGTCGGCCGGGAGTTTGGCTCCTGGCTTCACATCGAGAGCGAGCAGGTCGCGAATGGCGTTGCTGTACTCGGCCCGGTTCAGGCGGTGAATGATGGGCTGGCCGGGATTAGGGTGAGCAGCCGCGGATTTGTCCAGCTCTTCCGTTACCCAATTGGTAAACGCAGCTGAGAGCTCCGGCTTCGGATGCGGCAACCCGGCAGGCGGCATCTGGCCAGATCGCACTTTTCTCAGAACTTTCTCCCAGGTAGCAGGGTCTTTACTGAAATCGGCGGGATCGAGCGACTGGACGGAGACGCCGGCCGTCTTCACCTTCTCGTTGTGGCACCCAAGGCAATATTGCTTGAGGACTCCCTGCTGCGCAGGGGCGGGGTTTTGCGCTAACGCGGACGTAAGTCCGAGAAGAATCAGAACGGGAAATCGAGAGCTATTCAAAAGTCCGAAGAGTGACACTTCAGGTCCAATGTTCCTCTTACAGGGAGACATGCGGCTAAACAAGAGGCGATTATCCTCCATCTCATGTTACGGGAACGGACAACTGTTTTGCACCCGGATCTGATATTCTGCAACCGGGAGAGCCTATGCCGCCGCTTGCATGCTTCCTCTTGTTTTTCGCCGCCGCCGGTGTGGACCTGTCCGGTACCTGGAAAATGGACGCTTCCCGAAGCGAATCCGCTCATCAGGCTGTACCCATCGGGAAGGTGGTGCTGGTTGTGCGGCAGACACCCACCCAGATCACGATGGAAACTCGCCGGACGGAACCAGGCAAGACGGAGGTGCAGAGCGACTCCTTACCCTTCCTGCTGAATGGTGCGGAAACTACGACGAAAGTCCTGGATGTGCCAGTTAAGACAAAGGCCCATTGGGACGGTGAGAAATTGATCACGGAAACGGAACGTACCATCAACGGCGCTTCCGTAACCACTCGTAATGTGCATACCCTGAATGCGATCGGCACCGAACTGACGGTTCAGAAGACGCTTACCGTGCAGCATGGTTACCAATTCGAAGGCGCGAAGAGCTACGGGACGGGCACAGACATTTTCGTAAGATCGGCGAAGTGACTGTAGCTGGTCTGGCTGGCCGCAAGATCCTTCCAGACTTGAAGTCCGGATCGTAACATCAAAAACTGAGCCGCAAGCCGAGTCGGAACTGGCGTTCGTCGAAGTTCTCTCGCGCGAGGTTCTGGGTCGTCGTAATCACCGTGTAGCCGCCGAGGTCTCGAATCGTTCCGTCCGGATTCAACGAGAGATTTGATGCATTCGCGCCCGGATTCGCGAAATGGGGCGTATTGCTGAAATTGAAGGACTCCATTCGGAACTGCAGCCTCCAGCGCTCCTTTGCTGCGAATTCCCGGAACACGCCGAAGTCCCAGTTAATCAGTCCGGGGCCTCGCAGCAGGTTGAACGATGAGTTGCCAAATCGCGCGTCGGTCACTGGCTTGAAGGCAAACGGATCAAAGTAAGACTGCCCAGGACCCGTTCCTCCGAGTATTTCGACTGAGGGCTTCACTTGGTCGGCAATCTGGCTACTTCCAGGGAGCGCCAACGAAGTTGCGGATGCAGAGACAGTGAACGGAGTGCCCGTATACATACTGACAAGATTGTTGACTTGCCATCCGCCCGCTATATATCCGAGCACACCCCGGCCGCTTAACCAGCGCCGGCCTTTGCCGAAGGGGAGTTCCCAAACAGTCGAGAGTTGAATGTTATGGGTGCGGTCGTAGCTGCGCGGGACGCGATTCAATCCAAAATATGAAAGGGCCTTGACGGAAGGCGAGCTGTCGGTATTATCGACGGGTCCTATCGCCTTTGACCAGGTGTAATGAGCCGAGAACTGAAAGCCACCTGAGAATCGCCGGTCCAGCCGCGCCTGTAATGCATTATATTGGCCCGTGCCCAGTGGGGAAATGAATGTCGTTGCAGCCGTACGGCCGAATTTCTGGAACAGGGGCTTACCGGCCTGGTCGGCTCCAATTACCTGGCCGGCATTGATGTCCAGATAACCCAACTGCCGCGTCTGCCGGGTGGCCACGTAGCCTAGTTCCACCACCAAATTGTCACGGATTTGCTTCTGGAATGTAGCGTTCCACGATTGCAGATAGCCGCGGCGGAAATCCTGAGGATAGCCCCCATAGGCGTACGTGCCAGGAATGTCGATGATTCCGCTGCCGGAACTCGGTACCGTAATCGCCGGAATGCCGTTCTCGAGCTTGCCGGCAGGCTGAAACGAATTGGGGGCATCCACCACCAGTGGCGTGAGCACGGGATATTCGGCGCGCAACAGTTCGGTTCCTATGAAGGGATCGTTCGTGATGCCATAGCCGGCGCGGAAAACGAGAGAGTTCGTAATGCGGTAGGCGAAGCCAGCACGAGGCGCAAACCTCCGCTTGCTGATCTTGATTCCACAGTCTGTGGGCACGGACCCTACACCGCAAAGCAACACTTTGTTTGTTTCCGGATCGTAACGCTCAATCCCACGATCTTCCCGGGTCGGTACCGGGAAGTATTCCCAACGCAGGCCATAATCGACTGTCAGCTTTGGAGTGACGCTCCACCGGTCACGAAGATATCCGCTGTATAGCCAGGCGCGAAGATGATATTCGTCGGGCGCTTGATAGGTTCTTCCGAATTGCGTGGTCAGGCCGAGCAGGAAACTCGCATAGCTGTTGAATTGGTTGCCGCTGGGACCGCCTCGAATCTGGGTGGGACCGCTGCCGAAGTTGAAGCCGCCTTGCGCGCCAAAGAAGGTGCCGCCGACGAATTCAGCCTGGTTCTGGTTCAAATGCTGCCGGTACAAATCGAACCCAAATCGGATATTGTGGTGCCCCTTCGTCCAATTGAAGTTGGTAACGTATTGATACTGAGGATCCCGCCGGTAGTAAGGCATGTAATTGTCGTTCGTCCCGATATTGGTGTACGTATCGACGGCGAAGGTAGGCCAACCGCCCTCGAACCTGCGTGGCCCATTCGTCCCCGGAATTTTCAGTAAATCGAGTCCGAGCTTTTCGTCGAGCCGTCCCTGTTCAGAACTTGTGTCCATTCGCGTGTAGCCGAAGTACGCATCAATGACGAAGGTCGGACTGACGACGTAATTTCCAGCCACGGTTGTACTGTATGTCCCGCCGTTCGAAGTCCCAGCGTTGCCTCCGTTGATGGGAGGGCCACCGAGTGCTCCGAAGAGTTCCTGATTGTAGCTGTTGTAGCGCAACATGCTAAACCGCACAAACGTGTTGAACTTGTCGTTGACCCGATAATCGAGCTTCGTATCCATCGTGTGGCGATCAAACTTGAAGGGCGCGGCGAGGAAGTAGTTATTCGTCAGACCCGGAAGATTGGGAAGCGGAGTGAGGTCAGCCAGCTTTCTGCTGATCGGACTCATGCGGGATACCGGCACCCGATTGTCGGGGAACGGAGTGCGATTGTTGCCCAGAGCGTCGCCGGTCTCGGGATCGTAAATCAGCCTGGTTGAGGCCGACATGTCACCGGCTTTGATAGCTGCGGTAGGCACGGTGCCGAAGCGCGAAGCAGCTTCGCGGTCTGTTGTTCCTTCATATGCGACGAAATAGAACACCTTGTCTTTCCGGATGGGACCTCCTACGGCCCCGCCGAACTGGTTGTAAACCAATTTAGGCTTACCCTGGCCGGCCGGGAGGAAGAACGGCTTCGCCTTCATTGCCTGGAGCGAGTTGTATTCGAATCCGGCTCCGTGCAAGTCGTTTGTTCCACTCTTCGTCTGCACATTAATGGCCGCGCCGCCGGCCAGTCCCTGCTCGGCGTCGAAGCTGTTGCTCACGACGTTCACCGCCTCGATCGATTCGAGAGATGGCACGTAGGCGACGATATGGGGGAGTTGGATAACCGTCGAACTGGCTCCATCGATTCGCGTATTGTTCGAGCTCCTGCTCGATCCATTTACGTTGAATGCCAGCGAACGCGAAGGATTGGTGGGCACCGAATGGGCGTTCGCCGGCGGTGCAAAGCCTGGCAGCGTGCGGAACAATTGCTGATAATTCCTCCCGAGCGGCACGGGAAGATTGACCATCTCCTTGCTGCTGATTTCGGAGTGCACCTCTGACCGGTCGGTTTGCAGTACAACCGCGTCTGCGGACACACTCACTGACTCCGTCAGCGCTCCAAGCTTTAGCGTGACGTCCGACCGGGAGACGGTGTTGATGGCCACCTGCAATCCCTGCAGGGTGTATGCTGCGAACCCCTCTTTGGTTACCCGGACAGCATAGGTGCCGGCGGGCACTGCGGTCAGATCGAAGCTACCGGATTCCGTGGTGCTGGTTTGTCTACTGAAATTGGTTTCCGTATTGGTAATGTTCACTACAGCACCGGCGACGGCAGCGTCGCTGGTATCCCGGACATTGCCCACAATCGAACCGTAGAGCACTTGTGAAAGAGCGGTGTCCGCAGCCGGACAAGTGAACAGAAACACGAAAAGAATTCCGGTCGAAAACAATCTGGCCTTCGTATGCATCAGACGTCTCCCTTCGGTGAAATCCCGATTCGATCTACAGAACCCAAACTCGGGAGTCCCATGTTGTGGCGAATATTGTACACCTCTTTTGAGCGTTGCCGGGGAGCGAGTGCACGGGGCCGGTCTTGCGAATGCGCGGGCGGGGAATTGATCCGAGCGCAACCACGACGGACGGATCTGCGAGAAGGCAAAGGGCGACTGGCGGGAACCGAGGTCTCAGGATTTACGGTAGGTCCATCCGCCAGTCCGGGCGTTTTCCTTAACTGCGGCGGAACTCCAGCTCTACAGCCGTTCCAGACGGGTCCGGGAGTCGCCAAACTGATCCAGCTTGATGCCGAAGCGATCCATCAGCGACAGATACAAGCTGCACATCTTACGGTTGTCTTCACTGTCTTTGAGATAGTTTAGTGAACGTCCCGTCTTGAGCGTGCCCCCAAGCCCGCCAGCAAGCACGAGCGGCAACCGGAAATTGTCGTGCTTGCGGCCAATCCAAAGGTTGGAAAGGAACATAAGACACGTATTGTCCAGAACCGTGCCGTCACCTTCTTTCATGCTGTCCAGTTTGGACGCAAGGTAAGCAAACTGGCTGACGTGAAAGCGAGCGATCCGTTCGTAACCATCTGAGGCATTGTCATGAGATGCCGCATGATGCCCCTCCTTCACGTTGAGGAACGGATAATACATCGCCGAAAGATCGCGCGAGATTAGCAGAGAAGCGACTCGTGTCTTGTCGGTTTGGAACGCGATGGCGATGATGTCGCACATCAAGCGCGCGTGATCACGGAGGTCTTCTGGTAGTCCGTTGGCGGGCCGGTCCATTGTTGCTGCTATGGTGTTTCTGGCTTTGGCCGCGTCGTCGGCGCTCGCTTTGCTCTTACGCATCCCCTCGACGCGCTTCTCCACTTCGCGCACGCTGGTGAGATATTCATCCAGTTTGCTTTTATCTGTAGAACTGATTTTCCGGCTGAGGTCCTGAGCGCGGGTCTTGACACGGTCGAGAATGCTGATATTGAGCAGGCTGCCGCGGTTGTCAAACAGGTTATCCCACGCCAGAGAAGGGTACACTTCGACAGGAACCGGTGAGTCTGGACTCTGCCACGAAATGTGCGAACTGTAAGCCATGGAGAAGTTCGTCTCGTGGTAGCCCGTCATCGGCTGTTCGCAGGCGAGAACGATACTCGATTGCGGCGTATCTTCACCCACGCGGCTCGCTATCATCTGGTCCACGCTGATACCCGAGTGGATCACAGCGCCTCTGCTGATCTTTGCACCCGACAGCAAACTGCCGGTTTGGCCGGGATGGATGCCCTGCCCGGTGAGTGCCTTCACGTAGAGACCGTCGATCACATTGATCTTCTGCTTCAGCGGCTCCAGCGGGGACAACGTCTTGCTGAGTTTCATTGCCACGCCTTCGCCCTCGGCGCTCCAATGGTCCTCATTAATACCATTGCCCAGGAAGACCACTCCGAATCGTTTCGGGAATGCGGACGACGTTGGAGTATCAGCAAGGGCGTGAAGCGACTCAAGCCAGGGCAATGCCACGGTGCAGCCGGCACCGCGAAGAACGGCGCGGCGGGAAATACGAGGTAAGGCCTTATTGCTCCATGTCTTCATGTTTCGTCCTCCTGGCAAGTGATGCGGACTTGGGAAGCGCATCCGGTGCCCGTTTGTTTAAGAATTGTGGGCTGGTGACGATGATCTCTACCAGCGAACTGAAGCGATAATCGGTCGCCGCTGCGCGCGCTTGCATGCGTTCAATGATCGGTTCATCCGAGAGTTGAAGCGACCTGTTCACGGCGTACGCGAGCAGTTTGCGGCTGATGTTCGCTACAAACTCCTTTTGACGATGCTCCCGGATGAATGACTGCAGTCCCTGAACTCCCGTGCCAGTCGTGCCCCCAGGATATGTCACGAGCGTGTCCACCGGCCTTCCTGCGAGGTCCTTTGCCCTGCTGTTTCCGACCGGCCCATAACCTTCAAATGGGAGCCCGAAGGAGTCGATGCGCGAGTGGCAGGCTGAGCACATCGCGTTCTCGCGATGTTTAGCTAACATATCTCGCACAGGCAGCTCCGATTTCGACTCATCATGCGGCAGTTCCGGCACGACAGGGGGCGGGGGAGGAATCACTTCTCCGAGTAGGCGTTGTACTACCCAATTGCCGCGCTTCACCGGACTGGTTCTCAGGCCGGGCGAGTTCTGCGTGAGGAACACGGCCATCGGCAATAGACCGCCACGTCCGTACTGGTGCGCATTGTCCACACGAACCCATGTGTTGGCCTCGCCCTTGATTCCAGGGATGCCGTAATGCTGAGCCAGGGCAGGATTCACGAACGTGTAATCGCCGTACAGAAGGTCCAGGATCGAACGGTTGTTGGAGAGAGCATCTTCCATCACGCGGATGGGTTCTTCGAACATCGCCTCCCGTAACTCATTGGTGAAGGTCGGAAAGCGCTCGCGGTCGACCGAGTTGTTCCTCTCAAAGTGCCGAAAGCCAAGCCAGTTGCCGGTAAATTCAGTCGCGAGTCCGCGCACGCGCTTATCCTTCAGCATCCGCCTGACCTGAGCGAGCAATATATCCGGTTTTTGTAGATCACCGGTCGCTGCGTGAGTCAATAATTCGTCATCGGGCATACTTGACCAGAGGAAGTAACTCAACCTGCTCGCCAGCGCATAGCCCGATAGTGGTTGGCTCGCGACAGCCGCGGACGAATTCGTTGCCACTGGACGGATGGACGATCTCGGACGTATGCTGCTGCTCTGAAGATCGATCCGATACAGGAAGTCCGGCGTCATGAGCACGCTGACAAGAGATTCGCGCAGAGCTTGTTCGTGCGACAGCTCGTTTTTGGTCCGCAGCACGTGGTAGTAAACCAATAAATCGTCCCGCTCGGCTTGGGTCAGGGGGCGCCTGTACGCCCGGCCGGCGAATCGGAGCAGAGCTTCGAGATGCTTCGGCTCTGCTTCCTTCCGCTGCTTCTCCAAAGCCCGAAGAGTTGCATTGATCCGGTCAAAGTGGTCACGGATCGCGTGTGGAGCTATAGGATCGTTGGCCGGGTCTGCCGCGGCCTTTGCCAGGTAGGCGTCGCGCATGGCTACGATCACTTCAGAGTCGGTGATCTCGTGATCGACCGGGCGTGCGGTGCCGGATTCTGCGCCCTTCCCTTGCACCTCGCCGCTCTGATTGAAGAAGTACTGGATCCACGTACGAGCGGTGGCGTTAGCGATGTAATCAAATTCGTTCCACAGCCGGTTGATCTCTCGCTTCTCCTTCTCGTCGAGCACCAACTCCATCAGAGCCGTATCATCGCGAAAGTAGCCAACGACACTGTGGTAACCCGCGCTTAGGAGCCGTCCCTTGTCTTGTGAGTCATCGGGAAAGTAGCGGCCTCGCTCGGTGATGTAGAACTTGTCGGGGAACACGGATGCGAAGCGCGCAAAGGCGGCTTCGTAGTGCTTCCGCTCCGTGGCCGGAATTACAAGATCCGGGTCTGCGGCGCGCGCTCTGGCCATAACAGCGGCCCACCGATAAGCAGCTTCCTGGTGAAGTCCCGGATATTTGGGTATCTCGGGCACGACAGCGGCCGGATCGGTGTCGTTGCGAAGAGCGTGGGAATCGCTTTCGCGCCGATGGGAGGCGAACTCCCGCAGCTTCCAGTTCAGGAGCGGCTGAGATGCCGGCGGCAGGCCGTCCACCTTGGGCGCAGCGAACTGCATTGCGGTGTGATTCCTTATCCGAACGACAAACTCCTGCATCTCGACGCACTTCGCGGCCAATACATCGGACGGCTTCGAGGCCGGCGAGGGCAGGTCCAACCACATCTTCTGGAGTTTCAGAACCGGACCAACGGCTCCCCGTTCGTGCAGTAGCTGCCAGATCATAGGCAGATACTTTGGGCTAACCTTCGCATCGGCCGCGACAGTGCTGAGAGTGGCACCGGGCTTCCCTAGAGCAGCTCGATATTTGTATCGCCATGCGGCCTGGAAGTAGTCGGCATATTTCGTGGGCTGACGGAAGTAGAAGTTCAGAATGCGCTGAATGCCATACTTCTCACGGTCGGTCTCGACCAGCATCGGGTGTGGCGCAAAGTCGATTCCATCGGGTAAAAGCACCAGGTGATTGGCTACTTCGCGAGCTGCCTGCAGGTATTTGTTCAGCAATGCAGGCGACATCGTGAGAGATTCGCCAGAGTTGTCAAAACCTGCGGGGTTCGCCGGATCGATCGGGAATTCTCGCGTGACCTGCATATCCTGACCTGTGAGATCCCGGATCGTATAGTTGTACTCGGCATTGCTGAGGCGGCGCGCGGAGACCAGCCCAGGATCGCCAGCATACTTCTTTATTTCTTCCGCTCTTACAGCCTCAATCCATTCGATCACGCGCTGGGTCTCGTTCGCGGGCGGCGGAGGCATCGGCTTGGGTGGCATGGTCTTTGTCCCAAGTCTTTCCATTACGAGAGCCCAGCGGGGATAGTCTCTGGTCACCATGCTCAGGGTGTCATAGGCCTTGAGGTCGAACTGTGCCGCGGGCGCTTTACCGCTGTGGCATCCAACGCAATATTTTGTGACGAAGGGCCGAACCGTTTGTTCGAGCTGTGAGTCAAGCCGTGGTTTCGCGGCGCCGAACACTGGTACGGCGGCGCTGGCGAGCATAACGATAAATACTCTAACGCGCATCGAAGACCTTATATTTCCCAGACAAAGGGGCTTGACCAATACGGGACAGAGGCAATACGTGGCATGAGTTCCTTTTACTACCTTTCCATTAGCTTAGCTGACGAAACCGAGCGTCAGAACAATCCGATCCCGTGAACGTATCCGTAGGCCATCTAAACCCGATTGGGAGACCAGTCTTCCGCAAGCCGCGATGAGAGATTATGGCCGGTTCGGAAGAACCGCTACCAGATCGGCATGGACTGCTGCAATTGGTTCTCTCCCGCTGAGGGCACGATGCCGAATCGACAAGATGGCCAACGTAGCAGCGACATGGTTCAGATAACGTGTGCTGAAGCTCAGGCGTTATGTAGCTGTAATTCGACTGGCACATGCGCGGCCTAAACTTTAAAGTTTCGTAAAGCTGCATCCCAGGAAGAAACACCATCATGAACAAAAAGCAGTTGGTAATTGGTTTCGCCATGGCGCTCACTTCGTTTCTTGCGCCTCCTTTAGCATCCGGTCAGAACACGTTCGGCGCTCTCACCGGCACAGTCACAGATACCACCGGCGCCGTGATGCCCGATGTCTCAGTTGTTGTGAGGAACGAGGGCACAGGAGTAGAGCATTCGGTGCGTACTACCCCCACAGGCGTGTACGCGGCGCCAAACCTCAATGCAGGAACGTATACGGTCCGCATCGATAAATCCGGTTTCCAAAGTTATGAAAGATCCGGCATTCACCTCAATGCGAATGCCGTGCTCAACATTGACGCTCAGTTGAACGTCACCTCCTCGGGCACCACCGTTCAGGTAACGTCGGCGGCTACTGAGATCAACACGCAGACGGCGACGATCAGCAACGTAACACCGTCTACGCAGCTTACCCAGTTGCCCGTGATTACACGTCAAAAAGGAGATCAGGCCCTATACGGATACGCTTCCTATAACAACGGAGTCGGGCGTCCTCCTTTCTTTATCGCAAACGGTTCGCGTTACATCGATACGCAACCCACTGTCGACGGAATTACCGCCATGTCGTATCAAACCGGCGTCGGGGGCAGCACAGTGCAAACGGGTGTCGAGGCCACAGGAGAAGTGAGCGTACAACTAGCGAACGCCCCGGCCGAATTTGGCCGTCCTGTGCAGATGACTATGGTCAGCAAGTCGGGTACGAACGAGTTTCATGGTAGCGTTTTCGAGGATTACAACGGGAATGCGCTCAATGCGAGGGACTTCTTCGCGGCCACCGTACCGTTTCGGGTCTACAACAACTTCGGCGGCAGCTTAGGCGGACCGATTCGGAAGAACAAGACATTCTTCTTTGCGGATTATGAGGGCTCGCGAGAATCCACGGCGGTAATTAACACCTTGAATGTTCCGCTCGCTGCATGGCGGAACGGCGATTTCAGCGCTCTCAGTCAGAAGGTCACAAATCCATTCACGGGAGAGCAGTTTCCCGGAAACATTATTCCGTCCAACCTGATTAGCCCGGTCTCGCAAAAGATTCAGTCCCTGTACTTCCCGAAGCCCAACTACGGCGGAGCTAATCTGCAATCGGGAAACTATCGCGATTTACTTCACCCTGGCAACAACGGCGTGACGGTTTTCGATAAATTCGATGCACGGGCGGACCAGTATTTCAGCTCCCGCGATATCGTCTATGCGCGCGTGAGCTATAGCCGCATGCCCATCAATGCCTATGTAGCGCCCGCTATCCCGCCATTCGGGTTCCGCACCTCTTTGCGCGTCGCGAATTCCGCCGTCGCTGACTGGACACACACGTTTTCACCGGCAGTGCTAAACGTCGCGCGTTTAGGATATACGCGGGATAACAACCAAATCACCAATCCGGTGTCCGGATCCAGCATTCTGCAGCAGACGGGTATTCAGGGAATAGGAGTGAAGGATATCGCGACCTATCCGTCGTTCAACGTCACCGGACTGTCGGCTCCGTACGTTGTTCCGAATTTCGGCGGAGTCGGGACGAATTTTGAGTGGACCGACAGCTTAAACTGGATTCACGGATCGCACACGGTCAAAGTGGGCATTGATGTAATCCGCGACCGCGATGAATCGTATTTCTACGGTGGCTCGGTTTACGGTACATACAACTTCAGTGGTGCTTTCACAGGGGTGCCATATGCTGACTTTTTGTTGGGCATCCCGCAGACCACCGGCCGCGTCATTCCGAGCCCGATTCCACATCAGTTCGGTACCTGGTGGGCGGCATACTTTCAGGATCAATTTAAGATGACCCGCCACCTGACGCTCAACTATGGTCTGCGCTGGGAGGCCCAGGAGCCGTACCACGACAACCGGGGTCTGATGGCCAGTTTCAATCCGGCATCAGGCGCGATGGTAGTCGCGGACGCAGGAGTGCCGTTCATCAATCCGCTTTTCCCGAAGAACATTCCGATCCAGACGGCGACGCAAGCGGGCTATCCGTCATCAAGTTTGCTGGTCAGCCACCATGCGTACTTCTACCCACGTTTCGGGTTTGCGTACCGGCCGTTCTCGAGCGATACCATGGCGATCCGCGGCGGGTACGGCATTTACGGACTGACGACGTACGGCTCAGCGGGTTTGTCCCTGACCGGTGGCCCGTTTGCTGGCAGCGAGAGCTTCACGAACAAAATTCTGAACGGTGCGCCGTTATTCAGCTTTCCATCGCCGTTCCTGACTACGGGACAAACGCCGGCGCAGGCGGCCAGCGGCATCGATCCGAATCTGCGCGTCGGCTACATGCAGCAGTGGAACTTAGCTGTAGAGCGCGAGGTCGCCGGCTTTGCCCTCGGCGCGACTTATGTGGGTACGCATACCGTCAATATTCCGTACTCGCGCAACCTAAACCAGCCGCGTCCTGGCACGCAGCCGTTCAGCCCCGCCGCACTTCGTTATCCCGCTTATATCTCTGTTAACTGGGTGGAAAACGGCGCTACGGAACGCTATAACGCGCTCCAGCTTCACGCGAAAAGAACATACGGAGGAAACCTGTTCGTGAACGCCGGTTTTACGTGGGCGAAGGACCTAACTGACGCGCAGGATACCCAGAGCTTCGCGGGCGCCAATATCCAGAACGCCTATGATCGCGCCGCTGATCGCGGCCCCAACAGCTACGTACGCGCCGAGCGCTTTTTCGCCAACATCGTTTATGCACTGCCAGTAGGCAAAGGCCAGCGCTGGCTTGGAGATGCTCCCATGCCTGTCAATCTGCTGCTCGGCGGCTGGAGGATGGGATGGAATGTTCTCGCTGAATCGGGGCCATATTACACACCGTCATTCTCGGGATTCGATCCATCCAACACGAATTCGTTCAGTGGACGCCCCGATCGCACCGGGCCCGCAACCTTCGCGATTCCGGGTTGCCCGGTCGCGAATCCGTTATGCCCGAATCCGGCCAATGTAGGAAGATTCGGGAACGCGGGCCGGAATATCCTGAAGGGGCCTGGATTCACCGATTTCGATCTGTCACTGATGAAGGACTTCTCCTTAACCGAGAGATTCGTGCTCCAGTTCAGGGCGACGGCGACGGATGTTTTCAATCACGCGAATTTTGGCATTCCCGCCTCAAATATCAGTTCTCCCGGCACCTATGGCCGTGTAACAAGCACGTTCGCCGAATTGTTGGGCCAGAACGCCCGGCAAATCGACTTCATGCTCCGCTTGCAGTTTTAGCCAAGCCTTATCCTGGGGGCGCCAACCGGCGCCCTCGGCCTTCCTTGACGCTCGGGCGTCAGCGCTCGATTCCCTAGGTTAGGTTATACCTTCCGGATTTCTCTCGCGCCTAGCCGGTATTCCGCCTACACTGGCTCGAGAGGAAAGTCGAGTTGCACCTGCTGCAACAGTTTGCGCATCCGCTCGAAGGTCGCCCAGTCCAGGATCTGCTCCACTTTCATGTTGAGATTGGCTTCCAGAATTGGCGGGAAATCAAGGAAGATGCTTCGTGTTTGGGCCCGGTATCCCGGCGATTCCACGCGCAGTCGGGCCGTCGCTGGCGTCTGTATTTCGAGTGTCCCATCGCGAAACTCCCGTTGGAACTGGTTCCGAGCTTCCCGTCCGATCATCTCGATTACGGTGCAAACACCGCCCACGATGCGCCCTGAATGAGCATCGGTGACGCGGATTCTGACAGTTGCCCGAGCCGGTTCCGGCGGCTTCCATCCGGGTGTCTCGAAGTAAATCGGATTGGTGATGGCGATTTGCCGGTCGGGATCGCGTCCCAGACAGCGAGCGATGATCCAGCCGCTGTGGTCCTCGTCCCAACTGTACTCGCCTTCGAACGCAGCCGGCCGGCCGGAAACGGGGAATCGCTTCAAAAGTGCGCCGTTGCGGACCAACTGAATCTCCGTGAGATGCTCTTCGGGTACGCCCGATGCCCAGGCGCGTATCCTAGCTGTGCGCCGCGTGGTTCGCTCCGCCACGATTCGATCGCCGGGTTCACGGCCATCGACACTGAGCAGCAACAGCGGTCCACTGGTCACGAAGTTCGCGCCGCGCTTCATTGCTTCAGCGACCGCGGAGATCCGCTTAGGCCCGGCGATTTTCGTATATACACGGACAGCACCGGGAACCGCGTGGCCCACATTGTCGAAGGAAGCATCCGAGGAGGCGGTGCCCGCAACGCGGTATGCATGATTCAGCAACGAATACCACAGTTGCTCACCTTGAGCATTGACTTCCTTCTCGTGGGTTTGCATCAGGATATCGACCGTATCGTAGGTCGGTCCAGCTACGGTATCGAATGGAAGTTCTTGCGCCAGGTTGGAAAGGAACTTGTGCTCCTCCACCGGGTAACCGCCGCGCCCGCCCCATTTTCCCGACCACCAGCGGCAGGGATGCGTGTAACTTACGATGCCGCCCTGTGAGTGGATCAGTGCATGTGTATCGAAATTAGGTGCCGGCGTCTTCTCGTGCTGATAATCGCCCGCGTTCATCTCGGAAATCTCAGCCGCCACGTCGCGGCCCGCGCGATCGGTGGGACGTGCTCCCAGGATCCAGCCATGTCCCAGGCAATGTGATACGTCGCCGCGGAAATAATTCTTGGGCGCCTCCATATTCCACGTCAACAGGCAATCCTTCGTGGACACCCGGCGGCATTCCGCCTCCGCCGCCGCAGCGGTTGGAACCGGCAAGTTCCAGCGCTGGGCCACGGAAAGGTAATCGAGAGCCTCGGCGCGCGCGGTCAAGCCGATGTAATCAAAATCGACCACGATCTTCGCCTGTCCGTGGGTCATATGCACGTGATTGTCGCCGCATACCCAACCCAGCTTCGTCAGCGGACTGCGCCGGCGAAGCCGGATTTCGAGTTCAATAGTTTCGTTCGGCTGGACGTTAAGATCGTGGCTTTCGGCGACGTAGTCGAAACCACGCGTCACCACCAGGAGTGCGCGGCCCGGCGGCAATGGCTCCCGAAAGTCGCCGGAGGAGCGGAACCCGCCGGCGTAACTGGCTGCGCGCGTAATCACCCTGCCTGTGGCGTCGCGTAACATGATCGTGCAGGGAGTGATCTCGCCGGTGTCCTCGGCCAGCACGCGGACATGTAGAATCCCTGCTTGGGATTGCGCCGCGGCGCGACCGCCGACCACCGCGAGCAGTAACGGCAGGGCCTGCCGCCGGTTCAACCGATACGGACCCTTGCCAAGCGCTTCATCTGGCATCATGGTACCCAACTCAGAATTTTATTCCGACCGACCTGGACCAGCCGCATGCCGATTCCGGAAGCGCCGTGAGATCCACCGTCGGATTTACCTTGGGCGTTCAGGTGCACCTAGATGGTGCATTGATTCCACGCAACGCCGGTACTCGTATCATGCCAACCGGATGCATTGCGATCCCGGCACGGAATGTCAAGCCTTCAACAAGTATGGCCAGATGCGCGTCACGCGTTGATTACAACTGGTTGAATTCCTGACAACGGCTTTGAAGCGGTGCTGCGTCATGTGCTTGTGATACACGCTTGTTATGCTGGCATCGTTGGGTATCCGGTATAGGGCGGGCGGTTCCCCGACGTGGGTGTTTCGCAGCGCGCCTCCGAGTGCACCGGTGCGATGGCCTACAGCAGTGGGCGCCCGCAGCTCAAACAAAAACACCATGTATCGCAGGGAATTGTTCTCGATTCTGATTAGCGCCGCGATCGCCGTGACAACCGTCTCCGCCGGACCCGCACCGAAGACGCGCCCCAAGCTCGTGCTGGCCATCATCCTGGATCAGTTTCGTTATGACTATCTGACCCGGTTTGACCGGGAGTACAAAGGTGGCTTCCGAACGCTCCTCGATTCGGGCGCCGTGTTCATCGATGCACACCAGGCACAATATCCCACCGTGACTGCGCCGGGACACGCCGCAGTGTGGACTGGCTCGACTCCGTCGCTGTCCGGCATCATTGGAAATGAATGGTTCGACCGCGCTTCGGGCAAGACCGTCACGAGCGTGTTGGACGAGACCACGCATACTCTCGGCGGCAACGGTCCGGGCTCGTCACCGCGCCGCCTGCTTGTGAGCACGCTAGGAGATGAGATCAAACTCTCGGGCGTCGGTGAGAGCAAAGTGATCTCCATGTCGATGAAGAACCGGGGGGCCGTGCTCACAGCGGGCAGAATGGGGGATGCAGCTTATTGGTTCGATGGAGGCAACTTCGTCAGCAGCACTTACTATTTCGCCGAGTTGCCTTCCTGGGTGCAGGCTTTTAATCGCGACGGATCGGTCAACGAGTTTCTTGGCGCCAAATGGAATGCAACCGAAGCGGGCGCAAGCCCGCATATACTGCCCGCTGCTCCCGGAGGCGCGTACCTTTCCTCGCTTGTTAACAGTCCTTTCGGCACCGAGTTGCTAGCTCGGTTTGCCGCGAAAGCCATTCGTGCGGAAACCTTGGGCAGGCACACCGGCGTTGACCTGCTCTCCGTCAGTTTTTCAACGACCGATTTTGTTGGCCATCATCTCGGTCCATATTCCCCGGAGATGCATGATCTGTGCGTACAAACGGATCGTGTGCTGGGCGATCTCCTGCGCGTGGTAGATCGTGAAGTCGGGTTGAAGGATGTTGTCGTCGTACTCACCGCAGATCATGGCGTCGCGCCCGTACCGGAAGAGATGGGAAAGCTCAGGATGCCTGGCGGCCGGTATACGCCGGCCCTGGTCTCCTCCTCGGTGCAGGCGCGCCTAGTCGAACGTTTCGGTGAGGGACGGTGGATTCGTGCCGATCTAGGTGGCTCGCTGTATCTGGATTACGATTTGATCCGCGCCAAGTCGCTGGGGCTGCAAGATGTCATCGAGGTTGCTGCTGCCGCCGTGCCGAGAAGTCCCGAGATTCTGCGCGTTTACACGCGAATGGAGTTGGAGCGCAACGGCGCTATGGGGGACCGGATCGGCGAGTTGCTAGAGCATGGATTTCATCGAGATCGAAGCGCAGACGTTTTCGTTGTAATGGAGCCATACTGGCAGTCCGGCACGTCGGGCACCGGTCATGGCTCGCCGTTCCGGTACGATACTCACGTCCCTGTAATCTTGATGGGTCCTGACATCCGGCCTGGTGTGTATACGCAGCCGATCGCTGTGTATGATATTGCGCCAACCGTGGCAGCGCTCATCGGAATCGATGCGCCAAGCGGCTGTGTAGGTACTGTGCTCCCGATTGTAAGTACAAGAAATTGACTTCGAGTGAGGGAGTCTTGGAGAGCGTTCCCAGAGCCACGTGCGATTGCGGTTTCGACTTCCGAGGGTTTCCAAATAGAAGCTTTTCAACGGCTGTACTGCTGGTTGCCGGTGACCATGATGGCCATCACGATAAATGCCGATACCCTCTTCGCCCGCTAATCTCAAACCGAAAATCCCGATTTGGAGATCGTCGGGACCATGATCGACATGAAGAAATAGCTCAGAAACACACAGGCGAATTCGAAATGAAGGACCGCTACATCTCCGGGGCAAGGCCTATGCTGCCTCCTGGACATGTCGCGCAGGAGCTCCGGCCTGAATAAACCAAGTTTCGCCCCTAGTTGCTTGAAACTGCACGGGTCGCCCCAGCCGACGCGAGCCATATGCTCAACGGCCTGACCGTGGTGCTTGCGCGGCCGAGGCTATTCGGACGGCGTTCTTCTGAATTCCCAGGAGCATGCCGCGGAAGACGATGTCATGAAGAGGAAGAACAGCGTACCAGTAGACCAGCCCGAACAAACCCCGCGGTTCAAAGAGCGCCGTCTGCCGCAAGGTGCAACGTTCGGATCCATTCGCCGAGATTCGAAAATCAAGCAGCGCTTCGCCGGGCAAACGCATCTCCGCCCGCAATGAAACGGAGCAATCCTGCTCCAGGCCAACGACTCGCCAGAAATCGAGAGCGTCCCCGCACCTCAACGATTCAGGATCCCGGCGGCCGCGGCGAAGCCCGGGTCCGCCTGCAAGGTGATCGATCCATCCTCGGATCTTCCAGAGCCAGGCGGCATGCCAGCCCTGCCGTCCACCTAAGCGACACACTGCTCGGAAGACGGCCCATGCGGGCGCGTCGATGGCGACTTCGCGCTCGTCGCGAAACACGGTGCCTCCGGACCAGGCAGGATCGCCAGGCATGGGACCGGCCGTAGCCCAATGGGTTTCCACCAGCTGGGCCTCTACCTGGCTGAGCGCGGACTGGATCGACTCACGCACAGCCAGCAATCTCTGCGGAACGATCCGCGTGATCCTATCCTCGCGGCAGATTACTTCGTTTTTCAGCCCTTCCGCCAGGGGCCGGGCAATCTTATTGCTCAGCGGAGTGACAAGGTGAATCCAGTACGAACTTAAACGAGGCGTTAGCACGGGGACGGCGATGATGCGGCGACGTGGGAGTCCGAGTTCTTCCGCCATGATGCTCATGATTTCGCGGTAGCAAAGGATCTGGCTGCCTCCGATGTCGAAAACGCCTCCGATGGATTCCGGTGCCGACAAGACTCCCACCAGGTACGTCAGCACATTCTCGATGGCAATGGGCTGGCAACGTGTTGTCACCCACTTTGGAGTGATCATAACGGGCAGGCGTTGGACCAGGTATCGAAGAATTTCGAAGGATGCAGATCCCGAACCAATGATCATCGCCGCGCGCAGAACGGTGACAGGAACCCCGGCGGAGGCGAGCGCCGACTCCACTTCCCGGCGCGACGAAAGATGCTCACTCAGCCCTGCGCCAGTCTCGCCCAGACCACCGAGATAGATAATTCGGCCCACTCCCGCCTCGCGCGCGGCTTTAGCAAAGCCCATCGCCAGATCGAGGTCCCGCTTCGCATACTCGCGGTCGGCCGATATCATCGAGTGCACGAGATAGAACGCTGTTTCACATCCGGCGAGGCCATGGGTGAGGGAGGACGGGTCAGCCAGATCGATCTTCCGGATCTCGACTCGCGGGTCTGAGGTCCACTCGCGACCTTCTAGTTTGCGCGGCGAACGCGCCAAGCAACGGATCGCGTAGCCCGCAGCAAGGAGACGCGGCGCTAGCCGGCCTCCAATGTAGCCGGTGATACCTGCAATCGCGATGCGTTGCATGTGAACCTCCCTTGCGGCAGCACGGCCCTGCCTGAGTGTAACGTGTTCGTGGGCCGCGGCAACTGCTGCGCCTGGCAGCGTGAGCCACATTGGAAGTCCAAGTTCATCTGCATCCGAGGTGGACTTCCCGGCGCCGGCGGACTGGCCCAATCCACACGACATGGATGAACCTCGTGACGCCGTTGGACGCTGATTGGAAAGAGAGGGGCAGCCCGGTATTTGAGAGCCCTGTTGAGCTATACTTGAGCCACCGACGACCCGCTGTCAGCAGGGCGTGGGGCTGACTTCCGAAGAAGGCAGGCTGCGACCGGCTACATATATCAGCCCGCTCCGGTGCCATTTGCAGCCGTGAACGCAGTTCGTCGATGACGATGCGTTGTCCCGGTGAGGTGTTAGTCGTCCTATTCCGGGTTTGGTGGCTGATCGAGAACTGCTGACCTGGGCGAAAGGCAGCCGGAATGAACTCGAGTCTCCCGAGCGAAAGGATGCGGCATCTCGCCCGGCAACTCCTCACTTTCGAGCGGACTGGGCAGAGTTCCGCTGAGTCGCATCCGACTCCCGCCGAGCGGGTGTGCGAGGCCTTGCGGCGTCCATTGTGCACACTCGCCGGAACGACCGGTTTCCGCGAGCTTCTAAAACGAGCATTAGCGCTGGCGCGGACGCAGGTTCCTGCCCTGACTGACGTCGGCGTAAACCCAGACGGGTCATTCGAACGGCTGGCCGAAGTTGTGGTCAACCAGGACACGGACGCAGACGTCGTGCTGGTATCCGAGCTCCTCGGACTCCTGGCGGTGCTGATCGGCGAAGGACTGACCGTACGCATAGTAAGGGATGTCTGGCCGGGTTCGGAGAACTTCAATGCGGGAGCGATAGGAGAGAGCGAACATGGCCCAAGAAGGTAAAGTAGTAATCAAACAACTGCCGACCGGAATTCGAGGCTTGGATGAAATTCTCGGCGGCGGCCTTCCCGAGTTCTCGTTCAATATCATCGCCGGTGCGCCAGGGTGCGGCAAGACGACCATGGCACAGCAATTCGCCTTCGCCAATGCCACACCAGAGCACCCTGCCCTTTACTTTACGGTGCTCGGCGAACCAGCTTTGAAGATGCTGCGTTACCAGCAGCAATATACATTCTTCGATGCTGCCAAACTGAACATCGCAGTTCGTTTCGTGAACCTCGGCCCGGTGCTGAGCGAAAGCGGCTTGGCTGGAGTTCTCAAAGAGATTGCGCAACAGGTGGAATCGACGAACCCTTCAGTCGTGGTGGTTGATTCGTTCCGCACCGTGGTCCGCAACGCGCAAGAGCAGCAGTCAGAAATACAGACCTTCATTCAGGACCTCGGCTTGCTTCTAACCGGATGGCAAGCGACCACTTTCCTGATCGGAGAGTATATGGAATCGGAGATACGGGACAATCCCGTGTTCACGGTTGCCGATGGGCTCCTGTGGTTGTATCAAAACGTCGAACGGAATTCAGTCGTGCGGAAGCTGCAGGTGATGAAACTGCGGGGGCAGGCGTCCGTGCCCGGGCTGCACACATTTCGCATCACGAATGCGGGCCTGCAGGCCTTCTCTCGTACTCTGGGGTTATCAGCCCGAAGGCGGCAGGTGCCAGGCAAGAAACGGCTCTCCACGGGCATAGCGGAGCTGGACAAGATGATGGGCGGAGGGATCCCGGAAGGCGATAGCCTGTTGATCGCCGGTTCCTCCGGCACTGGAAAATCACTACTATCCACGCATTTCATCGACGCAGGAATCCGCGACGGCGAGGCGGGGATCGTGGCCGTATTCGAAGAGCGCCCCGACGAGTACGCGGGACGCGCTTCCAGTTTTGGTCTCGATTTGATTACACCCATGGCCACGGGAAGCCTCAAGGTAATCTATCTGCGGCCGCTCGACTTGTCCGTGGATGAAACCATGCAAGCGATACTCGATGCCGTAGAGGAAACAGGAGCCAAGCGGCTGGTGCTTGACTCGCTCGCTGGATTTGAGATGGCCCTAGCTCCGGGCTTTCGCAAGGATTTCCGCGAATCGCTGTACCGGATGATTTTCTCACTCACCGGACTCGGGATTACCATTCTCAGCACCGTCGAGATGGAAGAGTCTTTCACCGAACTTCTTTTCAGCACCTATTCCATCTCGTTCCTCACCGACGATATCATCCGGCTTCGGTACGTTGAGATAGACGGCGAGCTTCGGAAGATGCTCATGGTTGTGAAAATGCGTGGCGGTAATCACAGCAGGGAAATCCGGGAATATGAGATCACAACCGACGGGGTAGTCATCGGCGAGCGGTTCAGCGGTTACGATCACCTGATGACCGGCATACCGAGACGCGTGGGTTTGCAATGGAAGTACAAGTGATCAAAATAGAGTCGCCCCATATCGATCTGCCGGATCTTTGCCGGGCGATCGCGGGCGCCTCTCCGGTTCCGATGCTAGCCGTCGCCGGTGTTGATGACGTCATCCAATACGTCAACTCCGCGTTTTGCGTCCTCGCCAACCAGGTTCCGGAGGATCTCGTTGGAAGAGCTTTCGGTGACGCCATACCCGCGGGCCATGATTGTCTCGCGCTCCTCGATCGGGTCCACCGTACTGCGCGCGCCGAAACTTTCATCGCAGACGACCAGTCTCCTCACTCTCTCTACTGGTCTTATGCGATGTGGCCAGCAGTGGCGCCAGATGGTGAGATCATTGGGATCCTCGTTCAGGTCATGGAATCCAGAACCGCTCACCAGCGAACGGCGGCTATCAACCAGGCGCTCATTATCAGCTCTCTACGACAACATGAACTGACCGAAAAGGCCGAGGAGCTGAACGTGCGGCTACATGCAGAAGTTGTGGATCGTAAGCGCGCAGAAGAGGAGTTGCATCGCGCAAACGCAGATCTGGAGCGGTTTACTTACGCGGCTGGTCACGACCTGCAGGAACCATTGCGCACTATCACTGCCTACACGCAACTGCTGGCGCGAAAACTAGGTACTAGTGTTGATGGCGAAGCTGAGATGCTCGTCGGTCAAATCCTGAAGGGAAGCAGTCGAATGAGTGCTCTCATCAAAGACCTGCTTGCTTACGCCCGGGTAGGAACCAGCGAGGGAATGGTTACAGGGCCGGTGGACTGCGGCAAGGTGGTGAAATCGGCGCTCGGCAATCTGCAGGCCAGCATTCTGGAGGCTCAGGCGGCCATCACTGTGGATGAGCCGCTTCCATGGGTTACCGGTAGCTCTCCGGCGCTGATACAGCTGTTTCAGAATCTGGTTGGAAACGCATTGAAGTATAGAAGAGCCGACGTCCCGCCTGAAATCCATATCTCTGCCAGCAACCATCACGGCAAATGCACTTTCTCGATACGCGACAATGGCATCGGCTTTAAGCCGGAATACGGAGAACAGATCTTTGGCGTATTCAAACGCCTGCACAGCACGGCCTATCCTGGAACCGGTATAGGGCTGGCAATCTGTAAGCGGATAATCGAGTTGCACGGCGGACGTATCTGGGCCACGGGTGAAGAAGGGCGGGGCGCAACGTTCTTCTTCTCGCTCAACGAAACCTCCCCGACACCCGAAGCGTGACCGCTGGTCACGGTGTGGTTGTCATCCAGTTGAGCACGCACTGGCGTCTGTGTTGTGCGGACAAAGGTTGATTCGGGTGCCCGGAATGCGATTCCAGAAAGGTGGTTCGAGCGATGCGGGTTTCTGACGAAAGTCTACGTGGACGAACTGTGATTGCGGCAGACGGGCAGGCGATCGGCGAGATCACCGCCATATTTCTCGATGCCAACGTATGGCAGGTGGAAGCGCTGCAAGTGAAGCTTCGCAACAACGTCGCCGACCAAGTCGGTGCCGCGCGCGGTATGTTTCACGCCGGAACACTGGAGATCCCGATTCGAATGGTTCAGTCCGTCGGCGACGCCGTTGTGCTGTCCGTTGCTACCAACGAATTGCGGCAGGTTCTGCCTTAATCGGGTGACGTTTCACGTCAACGCGTCGCGCGCCTGCTGCGTACCTATATTTGCCGTCTGCCTTCAGTCCAGCTTCTTATCCGACAGGAACTTCGACATCAGGTCGGCCACTTGTCTGTTGTTCAAGTCGGAAAACGGAAAATGCGTATTTCCACGAATGCCGACGTCCGGCAGGTGCACAACGGTCACGTCGCCACCGTGCCGGTTGACCGTGTCGCGCCACTTTCGGGCCATCTCCATTCGAACTCGCCAGCCGTCCTGACCGGGATTGTCGCTGGGCTTCTCCGGAATGAAATCCCCGTAAAAGATGATGATGGGGATCTTGGTCAATTTCGTGAACTCGGGCATGGGGACGCCGATTGCCGCGAGCGGCCCGCCGGAACTCGGCAGCGTTTCTGGAACTTCTCCCTCGGGAAACAGGAAGCCGCTGCCAGGCTCGTACGATACGATCGCTCGCACGTTGCCGGTCTTGAGCGCGGTCATCCATCCGAGCCCGCCACCTTGCGAGTGAGTCACGAAGACGGCTGGCCCGACTTTGTTGAACAGCGCTGCGAAGGCGTCTGAGTTCACTTGTGGATCGTACGGTCCCACGTTCGGTGTCATCTGCCGGAAGTACTGGTTCAGGGCTTCAGGGTCCTTTGAAAACTGGACGCCCGGGAAATACTCCGGCCATATGCCAATCCGGAACGTGTTAAACCACTGCTGCTCGTCCGGTGTGGCGTTAATGGTCGCCGAGACTGTGCTACGACCGGCATTGCCACGCCGAGGCTGGTCGATCAGGTAGACCGGAAACCGCCGGCGGAGAAAAATCGTTTGGAAGCCCTCTCGGCCATCGGGAGTGGTTTCCCAGGTCTTTGAGAACTGCCCTGTGCCGTGCAGAAACACGAGAGGAAGCTTACGCCGGTTCACGGGAATCTGATAGAACACATACGCGTGATCGCCGTGCAATGTCTGGCCATCAGGCGTTGGCTGCTTGGCGTTGAAAGTGCCAGCATTCGTGAGAACCTTGCCGCCCACGGCGAAGCTGCCTTGCTCTTGGATGATCAGCGGTTCTGGACCGCCATTTGTGGGGACCTGCGCGCTTGCTGAATTGAGTAGCGTGGCGGCGAACAGGCACATCGCGATGCTTCGACGCTTCATGACCTCTCCTGCATTCATTTCTGTCCGAACACTTCCCTGGCAACGCCGATAGCGGTTACCGCGTTTGGCCAGCCGGCGTAGAACGCCAAATGCGTGATAGTTTCGATCAACTCGTCCTTGGTTAGCCCGTTTTCACGCGCGATCCGAAGGTGCGAGCGGAGCTGGTCGGGACGGTTCAATGCAATCAGCGCGGCCACGGTTGCGAGGCTACGGTCCCGCTTCGACAGATCTGGACGCTCCCAGATGTCGCCGTATAGTACGTTGTCGGTGATGTCGGCCAACTTCGGAGCAAAGCTGCCCATGGCTGCTTGAGACGGTCGCGGCCGTGCAGCGGCAGCTGCGGCCGGCGGCTGGCCTCGGAGGGGTGCGGCGTACTGAGCATCGCTGACCTTCTCCAGCCACTCGACGACCTTGCCATCGAGCTGTTCGGTGATCGCGATATGCGTCATCGAGGTGTTGGGCGCGGCTCCATGCCAGTGCTTCTGCCCGGGAGGAATCCAGACAACGTCGCCCTGCCTCATTTCGTCAACGGGATCGCCCCAGCGCTGAACCCGGCCCGTGCCAGCGGTAACGATCAGCGTCTGCCCCAATGGGTGCGTGTGCCAAGCGGTCCTAGCGCCGGGCTCAAATAGAACCCGGCCACCGGATACGCGTGCCGGCTCGCCCACCCGAAAGGCAGAATCCATCCGCACAGCACCGGTGAAATGGTCGGCCGGCAATGACTGGGTGGGATGCGTTCCAGCCCGCGTGATCCGGATTGCTTGCTGCTCCGCCTGGGTCTGGCTCTGCGCACCTGCCGCGAGCATGATGAGCGAGATCCCGATCGCTATGAGGATTCTCATTGTGACTCTCCTTCTTTACTGCTTTGGAGGTGCTTCAACGTTTGAGAGCGACAGGATGAATTGCCCCCGCCGCGCGCCCTGAACGGGAGTGCGGCCGAGGGGACATTCCGATCTCGAAGTTCCTCGGGCGTGAAGTGGACTGCATCGCCGTCGAGATCGTCGATCAAATGAGGCAGCCTGTTTGTGCCCGGAATCGGAACGACCGAGAGCCCTCGTGATAATAGCCACGCGAGCGAGATCTGCGATCATGTCTGGCCGGCGTGGAGACGATGCATATACGCCGCCGGCCAGCCCGGTAGCCGCAACGGCTCCCGCTGTGCGTAAGAAGGAGCGGTGATTTAGAGAGTCGATCATATCGTTCCTTTCAGGCCTTCTTCCAGTACTCGAGCGTTGTTCCGGTGTAGACGCCAGCGCCGGTCACTGCTTTCTTCTGCGTAGCTGCAATCTCTTCCACCGTCATGCGTTTGAAACGCTGAGCCGTCCTAATGTTGTCTTCCATCTGCCCCTGTGTACCCGCGCCGCAGATCGCGACATGCACACCGGGCTGGCTCAGTGCGTAACGCAGACATTCGGTCGCATTCACGGTCCGCAGCAGATTTGCCTTGGCAAAGATCTTGATGGCCTGGACTCCGATTCCCAGTTCCTCGGCAACAGGAAGAGCCGTCTTCTCAAAGCTCAGATACGCGTGGTCGGCGGCATGCACCGGCATCATGACGGTGTCCCACTTGTCGTAGGCTTTCAACATCGCCGCATGGACTTCAGGGTCGAAATGACCAGTGAAACCAATGAGGCGGCATTTCCCGGCCTTCTTAGCAGCTTCAAAAGTCTCCATCGCTCCGCCGGGCGCAAAAATCGCGTCAATCTCTTTCTGGGTCCGAAGATCGTGCATCTGCCAGAGGTCGAGGTAATCGGTTTTCAGCAGGCGAAGTGAGGTTTCCAAATCCGCTTGTGCACCCTGCGCCGTGCGCTGTGCGGACTTCGACGTGAGGAAGACCTTGTTACGGACACCCTGCAGTCCGATACCGTACGCTTCTTCGGAACGGCCCTGCCAGTACGTGCGAGCGCAGTCGAAGTAGGTTATCCCGAGATCGTACATCGTGCGAACGTGCTCCGCAGCCGCTTGAACCGTCGGGTGCAGGTCCATGCGTGCCCCGCCCTGCGCGATCATGCTGACCTTCAGGCCTGTCTTGCCAAAGGCTACGAACGGGATGTCGCCGGCCTTAGCCTTTTGCGGAGCTGCGAATGTCTGTTTGATAGGTAACCCGGCGAATGCGCCGCCGACAAACAATCTTCTCATCATATTGAACCTCCTTCTACCGTCCGACCATCTGCATGGCAGCGGAATCGAGCCGCGCCCCTAGTATGGCTATCTTGGAAGCTGCTTGATTGAACTCTCGCAGTTCGCTGGCCGTGAACTCGACGTTGACCGCTCCGAGGTTCTCCTCGAGATGGGCGAGTTTCGTGGTGCCCGGAATCGGCACGATCCAGGGTTTTGGGCCAGGTGCCAGCCGAGTGCGATCTGAGCGGGTGCGACGCCTTTCCGGCGAGCCCATTCACGGACGAGAGTGACGATGGGAAGTTCGCCTTCACCGCTTCCGGCGTAAAGCGGTGCACCGCCGCCCGGCGGTCGGGCGGCGCGAATCGTGTGTTCTCGTCGAAAATGCCGGTCAGGAAGCCCCGGCCGAGAGGGCCCCACGGCACAAACCCGATTCCGAGTTCTTCGAGCGTTGGAAAGACATCCTGTTCCGGCTCGCGCTGCATCAGGCAGTATTCGGTCTGCAGAGCGGTCACCGGCTGAACGGCGTGCGCACGTCGAATCGTCTTCGCTGAGGCTTCCGACAGGCCGAAGTGCTTGACCTTACCTTCTTTGACCAGGTCCTTGACCGTGCCCGCCACGTCCTCGATCGGAACCTTCAGGTCAACGCGATGCTGGTAGTAGAGGTCGACCGAATCGACACGGAGCCGCTTCAACGAGCCTTCGCACGCCTTTCTGATGTGCTCCGGGCGGCTGTTCAGCCCACCACGGCGGCCTGTCGCGGGATCGAATGCAAAACCGAATTTGCTGGCAATCAAGACTTGCTCTTTGAAGGGCGCTAGCGCCTCGCCAGTAACCTCCTCGGCAATGAATGGGCCGTACGCTTCGGCTGTGTCGAAGAACGTCACTCCGCGTTCTACGGCACCGCGTATCACCGCGATCATTTGGTCCTTGGGTGGTATCGCGCTGTACACGCCCGACGCCTCCATGCAGCCAAGGCCGATGGCGGATACCTCCAACGAGCCGAGTTTGCGACGGCCTTTTGCGGATCGCGGAATCGAGGCGGCGCTCGCGGCAGAACTTGCGTTGCTTGTCAGCGATGCGGCGGCGATTCCCAGGCCCGCGAGAAGAAACGTCCGGCGGTCAGACTTGGATTGCAGAATCTTCATACCACCCTCCAGTTACTCAGCGATTCGAAAACTGCAGTATTCGTTCAGGAAGCCGCGCGCCCTCGACGGGAATCTTGGCGAACGATGTCTCAATTTCGCGCAGATCCTCCGGCGTCAACTCCACTCCCACCGACCCCAGATTCTCCTCAAGGCGGTGCAGTTTCGTGGTGCCGGGAATCGGCACGATCCAGGGCTTCTGCGCGAGCAGCCAGGCGAGTGCCACCTGTGCCGGTGTCGCCTTCTTTCGCTCAGCGATCTGCTTCAGAAGCTCGACGAGGGAAAGGTTGGCCTCCCGCGCCTCAGGCGTGAAGCGAGGAAACACGGAACGGAAGTCGGAGTTGTCGAAGGTCGTCGACGCATCGATCTTTCCGGTGAGAAAGCCCTGTCCCAGCGGGCTCCACGGAACGAAACCAATCCCGAGTTCTTCACAGGCCGGCAGCACCTCCGGTTCCGGGTCCCGCGTCCGAATTGAGTACTCGCTCTGAATCGCTGCGATCGGGTGAACGGCGTGTGCTCGCCGGATGGTTTGAGCGGACGCCTCGGAAAGCCCGTAATGGCGAACCTTGCCCTGCGCGATCAGGTCCTTCAGATGACCCTCTCAGGCGGAGCAAATGCTGCGGATAAGCGGAGGACAGATGAGATGGAAGTAGGACGCATTGACGACGCTGAAAAGGCGCAGGTTGATACAGTCAAATTACGCCGGCTGCTGGAATCGGCAAAGCTGCCGTGGTGCATAGATAGGAGCCGTCGGCCGGATGCCCGAGCCACTCGCGACGGACGAGCTTGATAACTGTCCTCACAGGCACGATTTGTAAACGCTACGCCTCAGGCAGAATCTATGCCTTGTGCTGGCAGGGTGGTTCGCCACGTATAGATCGTGAACGTTGTGTTGCTCCCCACGACCCTCTGCGAGCAACGCCCGTGTCGGAGATCCAGCTCGCATTCGCCGCAGAGTCCCCGCCACGCACCGAACCGATTGCAAGGGAGAATCGGGAAACGATATACCAGCACGCAGTTGGCGTGTACGCTTCCTAAGTGCAACCAGAGGCATGGTTAGTGAGGCAGACAATTCGTCGTTAGCCCTTGAGGAACGTCTGCTCAATTACTCGCTGGAATCTCGGGTCAGATCGGACGCAGTCGAAGCGGGGGTCCACGCGCAGCCGAAGGATTGCGGCAGTCCTCTCCTGAACAGCCGCGAGTAACCACTCCATTGCGTGATCCAACTGTTCTAGACCAAGACACGCTTCTGCCATGATGGCGGCCGACACGTATTTCGTTTTTGATATCTCTACAAGTAGCCCGAGGATTTCTTCGGCCTTTTCGGTCTCGGCTCCTCGAGCATAAGCATAGGCCAGCGCACCCAGCGCTTGGGGGCTATCCCCGGAGAGCCGTGCGGCCGCCACACAGTGGTCAATCGCTTCCCGATGTAACCCCGAACTGCTGTATGCGAGGCCTAGCCGATGGTGAGTTGCGGGGAAGGTTTCGTCCATCTCTAGTGTCCTTTGCAACTGCTCAATGGCTTGAGGATATTTACGCGCGAAATACAGAATATAACCGTGGTTCGCGTTGCAGATGAGCGACAGAGGTTCCAGGTCCAGCGCTGTTCGAATTGCAGCAAGCGCGGCTTCATGCTGACCCATGAAACTGCACATCATGGAATACCAATGGTGAGCATTCGCATAGTACGGCTGCCGGAGCAGCGCCTGCTTTACTTCCCGCTGCGCGGAAGCCCAGTCCCAGCGATAGAAGAAATAGACGAAGGCCAAAGAAGCATGTGCTTCGGCGAGGTCCGGTTGCAGTTCAATGGCCTTTAAAGCCGCCCGCTCCGCCTCAGGATACGTATCATGAGGTGGTAGCCAACCCGTAAGGGAGCCATGCAGGCCGATGAGGATTTGAGTATCAGCGATCCCAACCCACGGCATCGCGTATTGTGGATCAAGCTCAATCGCCTGCCGGAAGTGACGGATCGCTTTCTGGGCAGCTTCGAATGTACGCCTGCTAAGGAAATATCTGCCTCGCAGGTTAAGCTGGTACGCTTCGCTGTTTTTTGTGTACGAATGCTTGAATGAGTGCTTCTGAGCGCTCGTCAGATTCAAGGCGAGTGCTGCCGCGACGCGTGTGGAGAGTGAATCCTCAACCGCAAACAGGTGAGTGAATTTCTCATCGAACTGGTCTGCCCACAGCGAGCGCTGCTCGTCAGCACTGATCATTTGAACCGTGACGCGAACGTGCTCACCCGCCTGCTGAATGCTGCCGGTGATAACGTAATCGACTTTCAGTGTCCTGGCGACGGCTGTTAGGTCCTGGCTGGAGCCGGCGTACGTCAGGATGGCGCTGGTAGGCCTTACCACTAATTGACTGAGGTTGCTGAGCCGCGTGATGACCGCGTCGGCGATTCCCAACGAGAGCGAAGGGTCATCCCCTTGTGGCGTCAACCATGCGAACGGCAGAACAGCCAGAGTCGTCACTACGCTCGTAGATGGCGTCGGCATCTCCTTGTCAGCGGACTCCGCGAGATTGCGGGGATGGCGGGGCACAACAGTAACTACATCCTGTAGGAACCGATATCCTCGACCGGAGATCGTTGCAATGAAGCGATGTTCCTTTGGTCCTTCCCCCAGGGCTTTGCGAATATCAGCAATCGCCCGAGCCAGGCTGTTCTCTTCGACAGACGCATCCGCCCAGACAGAATCGAGCAGCCTCGATTTTTCGATTAGCATCCCGCTGTGTTGGACCAGAAACAACAGGACATCGAAAGATTTCGCAACGAGCGGGACCGGGTGACCGCGTTGAAGCAACTCGCGATTCGCGGGGTCCAGACGAAAATCGGCGAACTCGTAACAAACGGATGCCTCAGGACGCTGCAAAGTCAATACATCCAGCATACTGGTCAATTCCACGGTCGAGATTGGGGCTCGAATGGTGCGTTCACAACTTTCACAATCATTTCAGAAATCGCGAAGGACTGCCGAGCCCACTCATCGGCATGATGAGTCGTGCGTACCATACATCTTTTTTTTAGCCTTGTTGCCTTTACTGGCTGCTCTTCTATTCTTTGCTCGCAATCCGCCTTTCGCCCAGAGATTCCCAGGACCTGGGACGATGCAGCGCTCGCAGAGTGGGCGACACCCCTTGCCGGTCTGAACCGGCGTCCCACTCATATTTCGAGCAAGGAATACTATGCGATGCCGGTTGAGAATCTCCGGACTTATCCAGTATATTTCCCCGGTCGGGAGCCAGAAGGTTACTGGGAACAATTGAAGCGAACTGGACCGAAGCCCCTGATTGAACCCGAGAAGCTGAAGACTGAAGCCGACTGGGTCGACGCGGGGAGAATCGTTTTTGAAGAAGCGGATTTCCCTCGATTGCGAACCTTCGATCCTAAATTCATAGCGATGGTCAGAAGTCCGGAAACATTTGCGGCCGAGCACGCTCTTCCGGATGGCACCGTTTTCGGCATGCGGTGGCTGCCGACATCGCGTGGAGTCGCGCTGACCTTCCCGAACTGTAGTCAGTGCCACTTGGCGTATCAGAAGAATGGCAATCGCATTCCAGGCGCACCGTCGTTCGCAAATGGCTCATCGCGGACAAGCGGCCGGGTCCGTATCGCCCCGATCGTTCCGCAGGTTCAGCGTGCGAATCACGTCGTGACCGGGTCGCCACCGTTCATCATGGGCGCGGAGCCGTTCGGCATGTCGTTATATCGGGCTTTTGGCGTGCCTTGGATTGTTCCAGACACCAACGAAAAGATCAAGACCGTCACGACGGAAGAATACATCGCACTTGCTACGGAAATCCGTTACGGGGGCGGTGTTCCGCGTTGGAACGGCAGCTTGTATCACCCGGCGAAGATCCCTGATCTGATCGGTATCAAGGACAGGAGGTACATCGATCACACAGCCACTCACTTACACCGCGGAATAGGCGACCTGATGCGGTATGCGGCTTTGGTCAGTTCTGCAGAAACAGCGGACTTCGGTGGCCATCACGTCCTGAGCGAAGACGCAAAGCGCGTGAATGCAAGACTGTCCGATGAGGCTCTCTACGCACTGGCGCTATACATCTACGCCCTACAGCCGCCTAGCAATCCGAACCCGTTCGGTCAAAATATTCATGCAGCTCGGGCGTAGTACCGGAGTAGGCCGCCCAAACGCTCTCTGCATTCGACGCGACGGCCGAGGGAGCTGTCAGGCCCGACCGACTCCGGGAACAGCAGGACATTTCCTTTACCTTGATGGTTCCGCTCACTGTGGAAGTGCGCCACGTACTCGCTCAGCGCCCGCCTGAGTGAGCCCTCGCCGACCAGTATTAGCTTCGACAGGCATTCTTCTTTCACGGAACGCACCCACCTTTCAGCGAATGCGTTCAGATTGGGAGAACGCGCTGGAAGCCGTAGCGGTTCGATGCCTCCGGCGCGAAGCATCGACTGAAAACTGTCGCAGAATTTCGCGTCGCGGTCATGCAGCACATATCGCTGGCCTTGAAGAGCTCCCGCTTCCGCGT
>CAYXLI010000024.1:0-92548 GCA_964464925.1 uncultured Solibacteraceae bacterium
CGGCTGGCCCGATATTTACGTCGCCTGCGATTCGCGGCCGAGTTTCCTGTTTCGCAACAACCACGATGGGACGTTTCGCGAAGAGGGTTTGGAGCGTGGGGCTGCTTTAAGCGAGGACGGGATGGAGCAGGCCGGCATGGGCGTCGGAGTAGGCGATCCGAACCTAGATGGTAGCCTCGATCTTTTCAAGACCCATTTCGCCGACGACACCAGCGTCTTGTACTTGAACGATGGGAAAGGATTCTTCGACGACGTTACCATTCGCGCTGGGCTGGGCGTCGAGACTCGATATGTAGGCTGGGGGGCCGGCATCGCCGATCTGGACAACGACGGCTTCCCGGACTTATTTGTCGCTACAGGAAGTGTCTATCCCGAAGCCGAGCGTATTCTTCCCGCTTATCCTTTCAGGACTCCTCGTCTCGTCTTTCGCAACCTGGGCGAAGGACGATTCGAGGAACTGATCGGCGAGGCTGGTCCGGGCATCGCTGCGGTCCATTCCAGCCGCGGCTGCGCTTTCGGCGACTTCGATAATGACGGCGATGTGGACATCCTGGTCATGAACATGAATGAACCTCCGTCACTACTGCGCAATGACCTGACTGCCGGCAACCACTGGCTGAAGGTCCAGCTCGTCGGTACGAAGAGTAACCGCAGTGCCATCGGCTCACGAGTCACTATCCGATATGGCGTCCGGCAGCAGGCGCAGGAAGTCATCGCTCAGTCAAGCTTCTATTCATCGAATGACCGTCGCCTGCATTTTGGCCTTGGATCCGCGACCTCCGCGGACTTGACGGTGCGCTGGACGAACGGTGCAGTTGAGAAATTCCAAAACATTTCCGCGGACCGGTTGATCACTATCAAGGAAGGCTCCGGAATCGTCAAGTAGGCCCGGGGCTATCTGTTCGGATTCTTTGGCAGGCTCACCATGTTTGCGAAGATCCGGTATGCTCCCGGCACGCCCTCCGGAAGCTGACGGTAAAACGCGTAAGCATTATAGATATAAATCCCTTTGCCGTATTTTGCGTACAACAGACCACCCTTCTGCGGTTCCTGGTCTTTGTCATGCGTCTCCAGCAGGGCTTCATAATGCGAATCCCAAGTCTTCATCCATTTCGAACCGCGTTCTTCCACCCAGCCCTGAAAGTCCGCCTCGCTGATCTTGTTGGGCCAGTTGAACAGGGGATTCTCAGGCTTCAGAATCGTGACCTTCGACGCCTCGTCAGTCACTTCCTCCGGGTTGTTCGTCATTGTGTAGGGATACGGGCCATAGTTGTGATCGAACTCTGGCGTGTTGTATTCCACGATCACCACGCCACCATTCTTCACATAATCGAGTAGCCGCGAGTTGTAGGTCCGCAATTCCTCACGCGCCGCATAGGTTCGGACCCCGAGGAGAATCACATCGAACCGCCCCAGGTCTCCGGTGGCCAGGTCGGCCGGTGTGAGAAAGCTTGTCTTGATGCCTAAATGCTCCAATGACGCCGGAACCTCATCCCCGCTGCCCATGATGTAGCCAACCCGTAATCCCGGCGCGACCTTCACGTCCACGCCGCTCGTTCGGTACGTCGAAGGCCTGTAGAGGAAATATGGCCGCAATCCGGGATATCCCGTGATGTCATATCCTTCGCGATACTGCTTCCCATTCCACTCGGCCACCGCCGTAATTTGGTAGTCTCTCGACGATAGCTGCGCCGGGCTCACATCGAATCGGACGGACTGCTCGTCTCCATCGGCCGCCGTGGCAAAGTCCACAACCGCCGGTGAAACTTTCCAACCTTCCGGTAGTTCGAGGCGTACCTTGCCCTTGGCGGCGGATTTCACATTACTCCGCACCACTGCGCTGACGGGAAACGATTTCGATCCAAACGGCACGATCCCCGCACGCGGTGAGATAGCGATCGACACGGCAGGTCCAATCACCAGAGGTTCAAACACAGGACCGTAGCCGGTCACGCGCCTGGTTGTCTGCACGACCTGTCCCAAACGGACCGGAACACCGCTGTAGGTGAACTCCGCCCAGGCTTCCAGCGGATACGGAGCCAGCGGCTGATTCAGATACCGCTCGTCTTTGATGTCATAGTACGGCTGCTCCAAATTTGGTCGTGAGAAATATGGCCGTGTGAAATTTGCGCCGTCGTTGACCTTGACTGGAAACGTGACATCAACCGCCTTGGCATTGGTCATTTCTCCTGCGTGTGGGGGCGCAGTCGAGATAGTGAACGATTGCGCATCCGCGGCGTGCAGCAGGACGCGATTCAGATGCACTGGCGTGCTGCTTTGATTTGCCACTCGCACCTTGACGCCGAAAGACTGCCCAGGGATCGCAACGCGGAATGTATCAGGCTCTCCCATGAACATCGCGAACAGCGGGTTCGGCTCTTTATCCGGGGCCACCGTGGCTCGCATCGACAATCCTAATGCCTGTATCAGTGCTTCATTGAACTGGCCCTGCTTCACGCGCAGTTCATGCAGCACATCGTACTTGGAGTCTTCCGGCAGCTTGCTCGCGCGAACACGCGAGATCAAGCTCTCCGTCTCCTTCAGTCCGGCGGCAAGCAGCGGAGCGATCTTATCGGGCTGCGTAGCCGAAAACTGCGCCAGCGCGTCTTCCACATTCTTATTGATGGCTGCCAGGGATTCTTTTAGAAACGGAGCGTGATCGGACTCCTTCGCAAGTGACGCAATTCCTGTCAGCGACACGTCAATGCCATCGAAGAATGACTCTTCCTTGTCCCGCGCGTTCACGCGTGCGGCCACACGATGATATTCACTCGTGATTGGGCCGGCGGCCGGGATTGTGCCGCCGCCATTCTGCGACTTTTGATAAGCCAGACCTTCGCGAGAAACCTGAGTGTAGGATCGTCCGAGCAGCGGATCATAAGCCCCCTGCTGGACTGTCACGTTGCTCGGGACTTCGCTTGCCTGGGCGCGCCGGAACGGCTTGCGCTCGTAGTCCTTCAATGGATTCCAGGGTCGCAGGCCCGCTCGAATCTGATCCGGGAAAACATTCGGATCACCCGCCAGTTTGTAGACCTCTTTCGCCATCAACCCCGCCGTTTGATGATTCCCGTGCCCATCCGAAGGGCCGCCGACGAATACCGAAGTGACCACCAGCGGACGCGTCATACGAACTATCCGCACCACGTCATAGAGCACGCGTTCCTTGGTCCACTTGCCGAGAGACTCATCTAGCGTTTTCGAAAATCCATAATCGATGACACGCGTCCAGTACTGATCGACCCCGTAATATCGGTCGGCCTGCAGCAACTCCTGCGTGCGAACCAACCCCAGCGCATCGAAGTAATCGGGCGACATCACGTTCGCGCCACCTTCTCCGCGGTTCAATGTCAGCAAGGTCACCCGCGCCCCCGCTCCACGCGAAGCCCAGGCCAGCATCCCACCGTCCTCGTCATCCGGATGCGCCGTCACCATGATGAGGCTCGCCCGCGTGTGCAGACGCTTTAAGGATTGATTGAGAGCCGCCGCGCCCGAGTCGAAATTCACATCGATCGAATACGGCGAAGCCTTGATTTCACCGGGGTACGGCGACTGCGCCAGGAGTGCGGCGGACACGGCCAGCACGGAGCCCAGGCGGGCTGCCGCGGGCCAGCGGTGCAAGTTGCAGATGGAGCGCATATCAGAAATAAAGTTTCAGTGCGAACTGGAATTCCCTTGGGTCCGTGATTGTGGAAGTGATACGGCCGAACGATCCGATGCTCGCCGGAGCGATATTTGCGCTCGGATTGTTGAAATTTGCATGGTTAAATGCGTTGAATGATTCGGCACGGAACTCGATCCGCGCACGCTCGGCGATGGGAAAGAATTTGAACAGGCTCAGATCCACATTCTGAAGACCGGGTCCATGGAACGCCCGAGGCGCACAATTGCCGAAATGACCTGCCGTGGGAATCGCAAATGCCGCCGGATTCAAAAAGAATCCTGGCGCCGCCGACCCGGCATAAAGGCTGTGGTTTGTGGTGGCGCCCTGGTAAGGGTCTCCGATGCAATTGGCCCGGCTCTGGTGGCTGCCTCCAGTCCGGCTCTGGTCCGGAGCGACGACCGAGAACGGCGTGCCCGTCTGCAGCGCCACAATCGTGTTCAGTTGCCATCCACCTAGCACCTGGCTGGCAACTCCGCCTTTCCCCAGGAACCCGCGCCCCTTGCCAACCGGAATCTCCCAATTCGCATTCGCGACAAAGCGGTGCGTCACGTCGAACGGAGAGTTGCCCCGTTCCAAACTATAGTTGTAAGCGTCCGCTGGCGTGGAACCGCCCGTCAGGTTATCCACAAAATCAGCGATATTGTGACTCCACGTATAGCTGACCCCATATGCGATTCCGTGTGAGAAGCGCTTTCGCAACGACACAAGCAGGCCGTTATAGCTGGTATTGCCATCGTTCGTCGCCAACTCCAAAAACGCATGTTGGCCCCCGTTGTTCAGATTCGGATAGGGGAACGCGACGACGGGAGCGCCGCTTGCGTCGAACCCTGTTACCCGGCCTTGGTTCGCATTGCGCAGCCGATTCATCTTGTGGCCGAAGTTGCCCACGTAGCTGATCTCGAACGACATGTTTCCGGGCAATTCAAATTGCGGCCCGAAGCTGACCTGATGTACGTAGCCCGTCCGTTGGTTCGGATCCTGCGCCCGGATCTGCAACTTAGTCAAATCCACCAGGGAGGGCGAAAACTGGTTGGCAGGGAAGCCGTTCCTCAGGAAGAACACCGGGGTAGTGGAAACGCCCGCCACTTGGCTCAGCGATAAATCGATCACCGCGGGCGGATTCAAGGCAAGCACACTTTCCGAGCCGATCCGCACCAAGTGCTGGTAGAAGGTTCCGTAGCCGCCCCGCAGCACAACGCGATTCCAAGGGTGATAGCTGAAGCCGACTCGCGGCGCAAAATCGTTCTTGTCCGGATGAATCAGCGAACGCGCGTCCCAGCCCGAGGCTTTCGGATCAGCTGTGATCAGTTTGCCGCCGCCGTCCGGACTGAAATTCGACACGGCGTTCTGATGATTGAGAATCGGCGAGAACAGCTCGTAGCGCAAGCCGTAATTCACGGTCAGGTTCGGCCGGATGCGCCAGGTGTCTTGCGCATAGAAGCTGTGTGCCTGAACGTAATTGTGAACAACGGTAGGCGTGGTGAATTGTGCGGTCGAGACATCGCCGAGCAGAAAATCAGGCAGGCCGAAACTGCCGTTTGCCGTATAGATGCCCCCGGCGGTAATCTGACCTTGCGGCGATTGAATGTCCAGAAAATTGTCGCTCTGGTGCCGTAGTTCGTATCCGAATTTAAAGCTGTGCTCGCCTTTCAGCCAGCTCAGGTTGTCCAGCAACTGCCAGACTTGCGCAATTTGATACTGCGGACGCCACGGAGAAGAGCCTAGCCGGGTCAGCCCAGTGATGTTGATCGGCGGAATGCCGGCATCATTTGGACCTGCCGGAATACCGCTCAGTCCGTAATCCGCCGCCAGGCTCTTGCCCAACTGCAATCCGATAGGATCGCTATGGGCATAGTCTCGATTGAATCCCGCGCGTAGCTCGTTGAGGGCCGAATTGGAAATCGCGTCGGTCCAACCTAACGCAACAGACCTGCCGCGGATGAGATATTGTGTTGCGAAGTTGCTGTTGCCTGCTATCGGATCGCTCGTCCATGGCGGATCTTGCCGGTCCACATGGTAATCGCTGTACCGCCCGAAGATGCGATTGTTCTGCGTGACTGTGTGGTCGATGCGCGCATCCCAAGTGCGCGTGTCGTTCGGCACGGAATACTGAAATTGATAATTGGCCGCTCCGGTCCAGCTTCCCGGCGCCCCTTGCCGCGAGACTGCGGCGGGAATGTTCGGATTCGGATAGAGTGCCACCAGCTTCATCGCCGTCGGATCAAGGCACGGCGTAGAAATCACGTTCGCGCTCAGGCATCCGCCTTGCCCCGCAACATTCGAAGGCGTCAGACTCGTCCTCAGCTCGCTGAAGTTGCCCTGCTTCATCATCGGCGTTGGCACGGTTGAGAGCAGAGTAGCCGCCTTGCGGCTGGAGAACTGCTGCGCGTCCCCGAAAAAGAACGTCCGGTTCTTCAGAATCGGACCGCCGATCGTGCCTCCGTACTGGTTCTGTACGAAGTTACCGCGCTTCACGCCGTTTGCGTTGTTGAAGAACGTGTTCGCATCCAGCCGGCTATTCCGGAGAAATTCCCAAACGTCTCCATGGAACTGATTCGTGCCGGACTTGATGGTGGCGTTGATGACCGCACCTGCCGAAGTGCCGAATTCGGCGGAGTAAGTCCGCGTCTGCACTCGAAACTCCTGCAGCGCATCCGGCGGCGGCTGCACGGCTTGCACCGAGCCCTCCTGCAGATTGGTCGAGCCGCTGTTGTTATCCACACCATCGAGTGAAAAGTAATTCTGGAGTTCCAGGTTTCCATTGGAAGAGAAACGGTCCGGAGCCTGGTTGTTCGGATTCGTCAGGTTCTTCTGAATGCCGGGTTCCAGCAATGCAAGATCAGAGTACCGGCGGCCGTTCAGCGGCAAGTCGACGATCTGCTTCTGCTGCACCACGCCGCCGACGTCCGCCGTCTGCGTTTGCAACAGCGGCGTCGTGGATGAGACTTCCACTGTTTGGGAAACTTCACCCAGCGTCAGTGCAAAGTCGACCGATGGCCGGGACTGAACATGTATCTCGACGTTGTTTGTCACCTGGGTAGCAAAGCCCGGCGCGCTCACTTTTACCGAATAAGTGCCGGGACTGAGAGCCGCGATCTGGTATTCGCCGTCGTCGTTAGTGGCGGTGGTCAGCCCTATGCCTGTTGCCGTATTCGTGACCGTGATGCTCGCCTTCGGAACAGCCGCGCCGGTGGCATCGCGCACGGTCCCCACAATCGAGCCTGTATCAATCTGAGCGACTGCCGCCCCTGCGAATATGGACACCAACAAAACGAGTAACCTGAACCGGTCCATGCTGCCTCCCTTACTTACCAATTGATATTAGTAATACTCTCTTTGTGTCACCACCGCAATTCAGCGTCCCTACTTCAGGTAGGCCAGATGCTCCGGGTCGCTGCTCTTCAGGGCCTGCAGCAGTTCGAGAGCCTGCTCCCATTGCCCGATAATCGGGTACTCCAGCATTGCCAGGGCCGCCCCCTTCCCGGAACCCGCCAGCGCCGCCCGAATCGCACTGCGCTCGTACGCTTTCACCGCTTGCACCAAGCCGCGCACGGACTCCGGAAGCCGTCCCACTTTGCGCGGCCGTGCTCCCGCACGGTCCACGGCGCACGGCACCTCGACCACATCGTCCGGTTCGAGGTCCTCGAGACTCCCACCGTTAGCCACGTTCAGCACCAGTTCACTCGCCTGCTCCGAAACCAGGCTTGTCATCAGATCCAGCGCGATGCGATGATATCCCGTGGCTGCTTCGAACGGATCGGCCTGCTCCTGTTCCGTCGCGAACGCCGACCCCGCTTCGGCCTCCAGTTTCATGTATGATGCGTTCCGCCGCGCCAGGTAATCCCGGTAGAGAACCAGGGCCCCACTGTCGCTTTCGCGCGCGAGTTGATCAAAGAGTCCGGCGTTCAGTTTTTCCAACTCTTCGCCCCGTGTCGCTCCTGCGCGCATCTGATTCCGGTACGCCTTCCGCTGGCTGTAGTAGAAGAAGAGATACTCGGTTGGAATCAGCCCCAGAGTTTGAATCAGCGCCGGGTCGAACAACTCCGCGGGATACAGTTGCCGCAATAGTTCCGGGCTAGCCAGCAACCGTCCCGTAATGTCCTCACCCCGCAACCGGACGGCGCGCACCCAGCCCAAATGGTTCAGCCCCGCATAATCGAACTCCATCTCCCCCTGAGGCTCGCCCAACACGCTTGCGATTCGGTGAAACAACTCAGCGGGCGTGTCGCAGATCCCGATAACCTTCAACTCCGTCTGCTGCATGAGGGCCTGGGTCATCAACCCCGCTGGGTTCGTGAAATTGATGAACCACGCTTGCGGAGCGGCGCGGTGCACAACCTTAGCGTGTTGGAGTGTCACCGGCAGCGTACGCAATGCCATTGCGGCCCCGCCCGGTCCGGTCGTCTCCTGCCCGGCGAACCCATGTTCGATCGCGATGCGCTCATCGCGTGCCCGTGCAGACATACCTCCAACGCGGACGCTATTCAATACGAAATCGGCGCCCTCGGCCGCCTCTTCCAGAGACGTCGTGTTGGAAATCTGCAGAGTCTGTCCGGAACGCCTCACAATCTCCCGGCCCAGGCGGGCGATCGTTTGCGCACGCTCCCGGTCTACATCGAACAACGTCACTTCGCTCAGATCGAGCACATGCTGCACTTGCGCCAACCCGTAAATCACTAGGGGCGTACGCACACCGCCCCCTCCGATAATTGCTACCTTCCGCATGAATTTTCCCCTGCTAGTTCGTTCTGAACCTGCCGCAGCGCCGGAAACGCTTCGATTCCCCCATAGGCCTGTGTGGAGAGCGCTCCACAGATGTTCGCCGTGCGGAGACATACTTCAGGAGACATCCCGCTCAACCACGCATACAAGAAGCCGGCATCGAAGCAGTCGCCCGCCCCTGTCGTATCGACCGGTGTCACCGGTGGTGCCGCTGCAAAGACAATGTTCCCGTCTGACAGGAGCGCCGCGCCCTGCGGCCCCAGCTTCAAGGCAACCCGTTTGATCCCGGCAGATCGGAAGAATTCCAACATCCGTTTGGGCGCGTCCTCTCCGGTCATGCAGCGAGCCTCTACCTCATTGGGAAAGAAAACATCGATCTCCCGCAGAGCAGAAAGCGCGTTCGCCCCCGACAGCCAATCCTCATGCCACCCCGCGTCCAGGGACACCGTGCAATGATTTTCGTGGATAGCCGCCAGCAGCCCCTTCAGCGCAGAGGGCTCCGGAGCGCAGGCGAGATGCACATGACGTGCGTACGACAGGCGCCTGCTCTCCGCCTGCTCCATGAGCAACGGGAGAAGGTGCTTGTTGGCTCCCGCATAACTCAGGAATGCGCGATCCTCGTGCGTCGTCGCGACAACCGTGATACCGGTTGGCTCTTCTTTGTCGAACGCAATTCCCTGAGTGTCGACGCCGCGGGCTGCCAATTGATCCCGTACCCACTCCCCGGAATCTTGCCCGACCAATCCCAGCACCCCTGTGCGCATTCCCAATGCTGCCAGACCGCGGGCCGTGATTGCGGTTCCGCCGCCAATTTCGCGGCGAAACCCTTTGGCGAAGGCCTCCTTGCCGGGCTGCGGCCAGCTATCGAAGCCGCTCAGGATGACATCGACGTATAGTTCGCCGGCGGAGATTACATCGAGTGCTTTTGCGCTCAGACCTGCACCTCCGGCGACTCGAAGGGCCACGTACCGGCGCTCCGTGCATGCCACAAATATGCCACAACTCCGAGCGTCAACAGTGCGAAGCCAGCGATGATGTAAGCCGCTCCGCTCGCCACCAGAATATACAACCAGCCGAGGAATGCAATGATGCTGGTTACCGGATACAGCGGCATCTGGAACGGCCGCGGAATGTCCGGCCGGTTTCGCCGGATCAACGTAACCGCCACCACCTGCGCCATGAATTGCACCAGAACCTGGATGACGATCAGCGCATTAATCAGAACATCCAGATTCAGCAGGCATGCCAGCGCGGAAGTGACGCCGATGAATACCAAAGAAAATGTGGGGAAGCTCTTGACAGGGTGTAGACGCGCGAAGGGTCGGAAAAAGCGCCCGTCTGCCGCGGCAGCATACGGCACGCGGGAATAGCCGAGCAGTACCGCAAAGAGCGAAGCGAAAGTAGTCCACAGCACCAGAACCGTAACCGCTCGGGCCGCCTGCAGTCCATACATCCGCTGCATGAAATCCGACACGATCGATGTCGACCGCATTGCCTCCCGCCAGGGCACCACGCCGAGAATGCTGACGTTCATTGTTAGATACAGGCACGCCACGGCAACAACGGAAAACAGAATCGATCGCGGAATCACGCGTTCAGGATTACGGACCTCCCCCGCAAAAAAGCAGACGTTGTTGTAGCCGCCATAGTCGTACATAGCGATCAGGGTTGCGCCGCCGAGCCCGAAGAAAAATCCCGATGACGCCGTGAATGCTCCAGGCGGAAAATCAAACGCGAGCTTTGCATCGAAGTGGAGCACGCCCGCCGTAGTGATCCATGCCACCGTGCCGAGAACCACGGCCCACATCCCGATCGATAATCGGCCAACCGTGCGAATATCGCGGTATAGGAGCAGCGTAATCAGAAGACATACGCCCATCGCGATCGACTTCTCTTGCCACCACGGCATATCTTTGGCTAGGAACCTGGCATACTGCGCGAACCCGACCGCGCCGGAACCGATGGATAAAGGCGCGAGAAAGATGGTCTGCCAGATGAAGAGAAAGCTCATCAGGCTGCCCAGCCGCTTCGGCCCATACGCTTCGGAAAGGTAGTGATAAGGACCGCCGGTGCCCGGCATCGCCGCGCCGAGTTCCGCCCACACCATGCCGTCGCAAAGCGCTACCAGCGCGCCGAGCAGCCAGCTCAACATCGCCTGCGGACCGTTCATCTTCGCGAGCAGGATGGGAATCGTGATGAACGGACCGACTCCGATCATCTCCAGCATGTTTGCCGACGTCGCCCCTAAGACACCTATGCCGCGAGCCAGATGAGGCGAGTCAGCGTTGCGCAAGCGTTTAGGGTATCATACGGGTGCTTTGCGGCAGTTCGTCGTTTTCGTCCTGTTCACCGTCTCCGCTCTGGCGCAATCGGCTCTCGACCAGGCGATATCCCTCGCGCGGCAAAAGCGTTATCCCGAAGCCCGCGCCCTGCTCGAAACCGTCGCCGAGCCGGGGGAACCCCAGCGCCGCATAGCCTTTCACCGCCTTCGTGCCGCGGTCGCCTCGGGCCTCGGAGAAAATGCCGGTGCCGCCCACGAAATGAACTTGGCTCTTGCGCTTGCGCCCGACGATCCGGGACTGCTGCTCGCCACCGCTGCCGCCGAGTTGGCAGCCGGCGCCCTGGACAATGCGCTTCAGCGCGCGAGCTCCGCTGGAAATAGCGCTGCTGCGCAGTCGCTGCTCGGCGACATCCACGAAAAGCGAGGCGAATATGTCGAAGCCGCCAAAGCCTACCAGTCCGCTGTCGCCCTCGCACCCGATCGCGAAGAATACCGCATCGCCCTCGCGTTGGAGCTCGTTCAGCATCAGACCTTTCTGCCGGCTATTACGGTGCTGGAACAGGCTGCCCCTCTCTTCCCGAAGTCAGCCCGGATTCGCACATTGCTCGGCATCACGCAGTATGCGCTCGGAAACACCAGACAGGCCGTTTCCGCCTTGACCGATGCGATCCAAATCAATCCCCGGATGGAGCCCGCTTATACCTACCTCGCCAGGATCCTGCTCGAATCGTCTGCATCGCCGCCGCAAGATGCCCTGGAAAATCTCTGCCGCTGGGACAACACTGTTTGCGCTGCACTCAAGCTTCGCGTCGCGCGCGAACAGAACAATCCGGCGCTGCAAACCGAGGCGACGAGGACTCTTGAGCAGGCGCCCTCCGCCAGCGCCGTTGCCCGCTGCGAATTGGGCAGGTCGTACGCGTGGTCCGGGAGATGGGCCGATGCGCGGGCCCAAATGGAAGCATGTGTGCATCTCGACCCGGCTCCGCAGAACCACTATCGTCTGGCCCACATCTACCAACAACTGGGCATGGCGGCGTTAGCTCACCGTGAAATGACTCTGCGGGATCAAGCTTTGAGAACCGTATCGGAAGAAAACCAGCGCCGGCTGGACGCAATTCAGGCGTTTCGATTCACGGTTAAATAGACGTTATCCGGACGTCCGCGACACTCATGAAAGCCCACGCTTATTTCGTATCATAAATGGTGACGGCTGACTCGCGCAGTGTGTGAAAGAGCCGTTCTTACTCAACCCAGCAATTATGGCCCTCAGCGAATTGGCTAACCCTGCCGTGCCAGGAATTGAAAAGGTGCCTACGGGCATCGCAGGACTGGATGAAATCACTTTTGGCGGCCTGCCAAAGGGACGTCCGACCCTTGTCACCGGCACCTCAGGAAGCGGCAAGACTCTGCTCGCGATGCAATACCTGGTGAACGGCGCTCGTACCTACGGCGACCCAGGTGTCTATGTGGCGTTCGAGGAGACCGCGCAGGAACTTGCCGACAACTTCCGCTCACTCGGATTGGATCTCAAAAGCCTGGAGAAACAGGGACTCCTCTCCGTCGACCACGTCCATATTGACCGCGGCGAAATCGAACAGAGCGGCGCCTATGAGCTGGAAGGCTTGTTCGTGCGGCTGAATAGCGCCATCGATTCGATTGGAGCGAAACGAGTCGTGCTGGATACCGTGGAGGTGCTGTTCGGCGGCTTGCCCGATGACGCAATCCTCCGCGCGGAGCTGAAGCGCCTCTTCCGCTGGCTTAAAGAGAAGGGGGTTACCACCGTCATCACCGGAGAGCGGCACGGGCCCATCACGACGCAGGGTCTCGAGGAGTTCGTCTCCGATTGCGTGATTGCACTCGACAATCAGGTCAACGAGGACATCACTACGCGGCGGCTGCGCGTCGTGAAATATCGCGGATCCCAGCACGGCACAAACAATTACCCGTTCCTCATCGATGGCTCCGGAATTTCCATCGCTCCGGTAACCTCCCTTGGGCTGGAACATATCGCTGCCGACCAACGCGTTTCGAGCGGCGTCGGCCGGCTCGACACCATGCTGGGCGGCAAAGGCTATTACCGGGGCTCGAGCGTGCTGGTCTCCGGCACCCCCGGATCTGGAAAAACAAGCCTTGCTGCGCATTTTGCCGAGGCGGGATGCGCGCGGGGAGAAGTAGCGATCTACGCCGCCTATGAGGAGTCGCCTGCTCAGATCATTCGCAACATGCGATCCATCGGAATCGATCTGATGCCGTACGTGGAAAAGGGCCTTCTGCATTTTCACGCCGTCAGGCCGAGTATGTACGGCCTGGAGACTCACTTGGCCGTACTTCATCGCATCATCTGCGATGTGAAGCCTTCACTGTTCGTCGCTGACCCGATTACCAATCTGATCACCGTCGGAGCGCGTTACGAGGTCGGCTCGATGCTCCGCAGGCTGGTCGACATGCTGAAGTCCGGGAAGATCACTGCCCTTTTCACGGCTCTTTCTCCCGATTACGGCGCTCCGGAACCATCCGACGTAGGGATTTCATCCCTCATGGATACGTGGCTGGCACTGCGCGATATAGAAGCGAACGGTGAGCGCACGCGCGGAATCTATGTGCGGAAGTCGCGCGGCATGTCCCACTCGAACCAGATCCGCGAGTTTCTGCTTACCGACCGCGGCATAGATTTGCAGGACGTTTATATCGGCCCCTCGGGAGTCTTGACAGGGGCGGCGCGGCTGGCGCAGGAAGCCGAGGAGCGCGCAAAGGCAGCGGAGCGAAACCGCTGGGTCGACGAAAAGAAAGCCGCGCTCGACCGCAAGCAGCGGTATCTGGAGGGGCGTATGCAAGCCTTGCGCGCCCGCTACGAGGACGAAGTGGCAGCCATACAGCGCGAGATTGAAGGGGCCGAGGCCTCCGAACGCATGCGTGCACAGAATCGCATAGCAATGGCGCAGAAACGCAAGGCAGACACCGAGGCGACCGATGAGTACTCGCAAAAGTAAGGAGCCCCCATCAATGGCGGCAAGTAAATCCAACCGGAAAGCTACAGCCACTCCGCGCAAGCGGGCGGCGACGGGGAGTGGCGGCAGCGAGCCCGAGATTTTTGAATTGCGCTTGTACGTCGCGGGCCAGACCTCACGATCGCTCGCTGCCTTCGCCAACCTCAAACGAATCTGCGAGGAGCACCTCAAAGGCCAATACCGCATCGAGGTCGTCGATCTCCTGAGCAGCCCGCAACTGGCCAAGGGCGATCAGATCTTAGCGGTTCCTACGCTTGTGCGAAAGCTCCCGCCTCCGGTTAAGAAGATCATCGGCGACCTCTCCAACACCGAGCGGGTACTCGTCGGTCTGAACTTGCGTCCCATCTGAGGACATGGCGGAGAAGAACGACATCAAGGATTTCGTACGGCAGTTCGAGCGTACGCTTCAGGCTGGCTGTCATTACGAACTCCACCTGTACGTCGCCGGCTCAACCCTGCACTCGGCACGTGCGATTCAGTCGATCAAACATCTCTGCAGCGGGTTACTCAAAAATCGTTACCGGCTCCACATTTTCGACATCTATAAATCGCCGCAACTGGCGCGGCAGGCTCAGATCATCGCCGTCCCGACTCTGGTACGGGTGTCGCCGCCGCCGCTTCGCAAGCTCGTCGGCGATCTTTCGGACCGCAATCGCGTGCTCCGGTTTCTGGACTTGCCAGAGGTGGCAGGGGGAGGCATAGCCTGAACACGCCGTTGGACGAAATCTCCGAACTCAAGCATCGCCTTGAAGAGGCGGAAGCCACGCTTGCCGCTATCCGCGAAGGCCAAGTGGATGCGCTGGTCGTCGCGGGAACTGGTGGCGACCAGGTCTTCACGCTGCGCACGGCGGATCACCCATACCGCATTCTCGTGGAAACGATGAACGAAGGAGCGGTGACGGTCTTACACGACGGCACCATCCTTTATTCGAACCGGCGCTTCGCGGAGATGTTGCAGGGTTCGCCGGAGGCGGTTGCCGGCGTGTCCATCTTCGACTTTGTGGCGCCACATCACGCGCAAACAGTTCGCGATCTGCTTGACATCGGTCTGGAAGGCCGTGGCAGCCGCGAATTGCCACTCCTCAGCCCCGAGGGCGTGTCGCTGCCCGTGCTTCTTTCGGTCAACCGCGTGGATATCGACGACACGCGCGCGATTTGCATCATCGCAACGGACCTCACGGCGCAGAAACGGAATGAAGAGATCGTACGCAGCGAGCGGCTGGCCCGCCTGATCCTTGAGCAGGCCGGAGAGGCCATCGTCGTATGCGATGCCGAAGGTCGAGTAATTCGCGCCAACGAAGCTGCCCGGACGCTGCATCGGGAACGCCTCATAGGCGAAAAGTTCGAAGTCGCCTTCCCGCTCCGTCCTGTCGACCAGCCCGGAGCATTCAGCCTTGAACAGGTGCTGAAAGGTGAGCGATTACACGGTCAGCAACTCTGCTTTGAATCCGAGGGGCAGCCCACCAACTACCTGTTGGCGAGCGCGGGTCCCCTCGTCAATGATGAGGGCACGGTGATCGGCTGCGTCGTCACCCTGACTGACTTCACTGAAACCAGAAATGTGACGGCCGCGCTGATGAGGACTAACGCCGAGTTGGAGCAGTTCGCCTTCGCGGCTGCTCACGACCTCCAGGAGCCGCTGCGCATGGTGAGGACGTATTCGGAGTTGCTTGTGCGCCGCTACGGCGAAATCGCGGGTGAAGAGACCCGGCAGTTTGCGTCCCAAATCGAAACCGGCGTCACACGCATGCAGGCGCTCTTGCGCGATCTACTGTCTTACTCGAGAGTCAGTCATGACGGCGAATCCCAGAAGCAGATGGTCGACTGTAACGAGGTGCTTCGCTGCGTTTTGCAGAACTGTGAGTCCACCATACGCGAGACCTCTGCTGTGCTCACGATCGAGGATCTGCCTTCCGTATACAGCGAACCTACGGAGTTGCTGGAGGTTTTCCAGAATCTCATATCGAACGCGCTCAAATACTGCTCCGCCAAGCAGCCCCATGTACACGTGTTTGCAACACCTGGCGATCGGCTCCACACCTTCGCCATTCAGGACAACGGCATCGGCATTCCCAAGCAGTATCACCAGCGCATTTTTGGGCTCTTCAAAAGACTGCACGGCCGCGAGTATCCGGGCACCGGCATCGGCCTCGCCATCTGCAAGCGTGTCGTCGAAAAGCACGGCGGACGCATCTGGGTAGAGTCCGCCGCTGGCCAAGGTTCTACGTTTTTCTTCACCGCCCCGGCGGTGTAGGTTCTGACAAGGTCAACCGCTCCGGATGTTACCGCTACAAACCTTTCCGCGTGGGTGGCCTGCGTGTCCAATTCCAAGAATCGCTAAACCAGGGCAGCTTGACCTCGATAGCCGGAAACGTTTACCATAAACAGCCATAAAGGGGGGGAATCTGTAGTGAGACTCAGAGTATTTCTATTTCTGTTTTTGCTTGCGTTGACAGCAGCTACGCTGCCTACCGCAAACGCACAAGTTCTCTATGGCTCCGTAGTTGGTCTCGTGGAGGATCCGTCGGGAGCTGGTGTACCGAATGCTGCCGTCACCTTGACGAACCGCGGCACCAGCCAGACTTATGAGATTAAGACTGACGAGGCCGGTAGGTACTCAATCGGCAACGTTGCACCAGGCGAGTATGACCTCAAGGTGGCCGCATCCGGCTTCCGTCCATTCAGCCAGACCAACATCTCCGTCACGCCAAACACCGTCGCGCGCAGCGATGTGAAGCTCGAGGTCGGAACAATGACGGAGCAGATTACCGTACAGGCGGAAGCGACGCTTCTGCAGACGGACAAATCCGACACCCATACCACGATCAACACCAAGGAAGTCTCAAACCTTCCGTTACCCGGATATCGCAATTACCAGAGCCTCATCAACCTGGTTCCAGGTGCCACGCCTGCCAGGTTCCAGAACTCGATAATCGACACTCCGAACCGTTCGCTGCAGACGAACATCAACGGGACCAATCCGAATAACAACTCGACACGCATCGACGGTGCAGCGAGCATTAATCTCTGGCTCCCGCATCATGCCGGCTATGTCGTGCCGGAGGAGATGGTGGACACAGTGAACATCACCACCAGCGCCGCCGACGCGGAACAAGGTATGGCTGGAGGCGGATCGGTTACGGTGGTGACGAAATCCGGAACCAACCAACTCCACGGCAGCGCCTTCGAGTTCCATGACGACCAGCATCTGAAGGCCCGGAATTTCTTCCAGGCTCCGGGCGTGGATAAACCGCTCAGCATCTACAACAACTACGGGCTGACGCTCGGCGGGCCCGTTGTCAAGAACAAGCTGTTCTTCTTCGGAAGCTGGGATGCTACCCGCCAGCGCCAAGGTGCCGTAGGACGATATTCAGTCCCGACCAGCGATATTCGCAGCGGCGACTTCAGCGGCACCAGCACGATCATTTATGACCCGGCTACCGGCAATCCCGACGGCTCGGGCCGCACGCCCTTCCCCGGCAACAAGATTCCGGGAAACCGCATCAGCCCCATCGCGCAGAAGATTCAGTCGTACTACGCTCTCCCGAATCTCACAGGCGCGCAAAGCAACTATTTCGCCTCGGGCGTGCCGAAGTTCGATCGCGATTACATCGACATCAAGATGAATTACAACCGCAGTGAGCGGCATAGTTTGTGGGGCAAATACGGCCACATGTCAGGCTTGGTGACAGGCACCCCAATCTTCGGCGATGCCGTGGGCCCTGCCCCAGGGGCGAGCCCGGGTACTGGCGATACACACATCAACAACGGCTCCATTGGCCATACCTTTACAATCAACCCTTCGATGCTGCTGGACGGCGTCTTCGGTTATCAGCGGATGGAGCAGTCCGTCCTCCCGCCTGGCTTTGGAACGAATTTCGGGCCTCAATTGGGAATCCCCGGTGTGAACAGTGCGGAACCGCGCGAGAGTGGTTTCCCGAACATTGACATCTCGGGCTATGAGAGCATGGGCGCCCCAGGGTGGCAACCGGCCTTCCGCACCGAAGAGAGCTTCACCACCAGCCACAACATTTCCTGGACGAAGGGCGGTCACGAACTGCGGTTCGGGTTCGACGGCGTCCTGCATCGCATGAACCACTGGCAGCCGGAATTGGGAGCCGGCCCGCGTGGCGACATTTCCTTCTACGGCGGAGTCACCGCGCTCGGTCCAACCGGATCAAGCAACAACTTCAACGCTTACGCGGCATTCCTGCTCGGCTTGCCCGGCGAAATGCAGAAGAGCATCCAGTACATCCTTATGACGCCGCGCGAGTGGCAGTTTGGATGGTATGCGCGCGACCGCTGGCAGGTCACCCGCAATCTCACGGTCAACCTCGGCTTGCGTTATGAACTTTATCCGCTTATGACGCGCGCTGCCGGCAAGGGCATCGAACGGCTCGACGTGGATAGCAATACCGTTCTGCTCGGTGGCCGCGGCAACGTCCCGCAGGATACGGGCGTGACCGTAAGCCACAAGCTGTTCGCGCCTCGCATCGGCATCGCTTACCGGTTGGGAGAGAAGACGGTCATCCGCACCGGCTACGGAATCAATTACGATCCGCTCCCCTTCTCGCGCCCGCTCCGCGGCTTCTATCCGCTTACCGTCAACTTCGATTTCGCTCAGGCGAATTCGTATTCGCCGGTGCGCTCGCTGGCCGAAGGCATTCCGCCCGTCTTTGGTCCGGACCTGTCTACAGGCCGCGTGACTCTTCCGACCGTTGCGGATATGCGCAGTCCTTATCCGGGCGAAATCCATCGCGGCTACGTCCAGAGCTGGAACTTCACGGTCGAACGCCGCCTGCCGGTCAATATGGTCGCTTCCGTCGCTTACGTTGGCACCGAGACCACGCACCAACTTGCGGATCTGGATATCAACTCTGGATACCCCGGGTCGGGCAATGCAGGCCGCCCCTACGCGGTTAAGTTTGGCCGCACCATCGCTACCAATATGTGGGACGGTTATCTCAGCTCGCACTACCATTCGCTGCAAACCAGCCTGAACAAACAGTTCTCGCACGGTCTACTGGTGAAGGGCGCATACACCTGGTCCAAGGCGATCAACATGACCGACGAGGACGGCTGGGCGTCTGTCACCTGGAACTGGGCTCCGGCGTTCTCCCGCAATCGGGCGGTTGCCGGTTATGACCGCACCCACATCTTCCAGGTCGGCTGGGTCTACGAACTGCCTGTTGGCAAGGGCAAAACGCTCGTCAATCACGGGCCAATGTCCTATATCGTCGGCAACTGGCAGGTCAATGGCGTGATGGCGGCCTACACCGGCACGCCGGTCACGATCACGGCTCCTGGCGGCTCGCTGAATATCGGCGGCGGCAACGCGCAAACGGCCGACCAGGTGAAGAATACCGTCACTCGCATCGGCGCAGTGGGGCCCGGAACCACTTGGTACGATACCAGCGCATTCGCACCGGTCACACAACAACGCTTCGGGACCACGGGCCGCAACATCCTGAGAAATCCAGGCGTCTGGAACACGGACCTCAGCATATTCCGCAACTTCCCGATCAAGGAACGCGCTTCCCTTTCGTTCCGCGCCGAATTCTATAACTTCCCGAACACGTCTCACTTCGGTGATCCCGGTACCGGATCGGCCTTCGCCAGTAGAGATGTGACTAGCAGTAACTTCCTCCGGGTCGTTTCAGCATTCGGCGAACGCCAGGTTCGCTTCGGAATCAGGCTCGGGTTTTAGCCTAGATGTGCTTTGCAGTACCGGAGCGGCTCGCTTTCCAGCGGGCCGCTCTTTTTCTTTTCACCCTGCTCCTCGCCGCCGGCCAATCCACTGACCTCATCGCGAAATCCAAACTCGGCGTCCAACTCATGTCGGCAGGGCGTTTCAGCGACGCCGTTCCTGTTTATGAAGAGCTTGTCCGCGCCCTGCCATCGAATCCCGGACTTCACCTGAACCTTGGCCTTGCACTTCACATGTCTGGCCGCGATCGCGAGGCCATACCTCAATTCGAGACCGTGCTCAAATCCGATCCAAACAGTATCCCGGCACTCACATCACTCGGTGCGGCCCGGCTCCAATTGAATGACCCGGCGAACGCCATCGCACCTCTCCAAAAGCTGGTCACTATTCAGCAGGACAATACCGAAGAGCGCGGAATGCTCGCAAATGCGCTGCTCGCTGTCGGCCGGATCCGTGAAGCCTCCATGCAATTCCGCAGGTTGACACAACTCGCTCCCGGCGATCCCAAGGCTTGGTACGGACTCGGCACGGCTTATGAGCACGCATCCGAGTCCGCCTTCAAGGAGATCACCGAGGGCTCCGCCGAGTGGCTGGTGCTGGTCGGTGAATCCCGCGCGGCCCGCGGGCAATTCCGCAGCGCGTTCTATTTCTACCAACAGGCACTCCAGAAAAATCCCCGCATGCGAGGCGTCCATGCCGCTATCGCCGCTGTTTACAACTTCACCAAACATCCGGATTGGGCACAGACGGAGCTCGCCCGTGAGGCTTCCTTGCCGCGGCCTGATTGCACCCGCGAAAAGGCCCATTGCGATTTTGAATCAGGCCGCTACCTGGACTTGGCATCCGCGAAGTCTCCCTACTGGCGCAGCCGTGCGTACAATGCGCTCTCCGTACAGGCCTTTGCACATCTCGGCGAGTTGCCCGAGTCTGTGGAACTACACGCACTCAAAGCCGGAATAGCAGCCAGTCATAACCAACATGGCGAAGCTGCCAATGAATGGCGAGCCGCTCTTAGACTCACTCCCGGAGACCCTCGCCTCGAACGCGAACTCGTCACCGCCGTCTACCTGGCGCATGATTACGGCGCAGCCCTTCCTCTCATTCAAGCCGCACTGAAGCGAGAGCCCCACTCCGCCGAGTTGAACTTCTTTGCCGGCGACTCTTATCTTCGCCTCGAGCAGCCGGAGAAAGCACTGGCCTATCTCGATGACGCTGTGCGCGCCGATCCGAAACTCCTGCCGGCCCAAGCCTCATACGGAATGGCTCTCGCCCGCATTGGACAGACGGCCGCGGCCATCCCTCATCTGGAAGCGGCACTTCCAACGGATGACGACGGCAGCCTCTATTACCAGCTCGCTCGTGCCCACCAGGGTGTGGGAGAAAGCGTGAAATCCCGTGCGGCACTGGCAAAATATCAGGAAATCCGCAATCGGAACGAAGCGGAAAGGCAGGATCTCGAGGAGAAAGTGAAGATCACGGCTCCCTGACGGTGAGCACCTGGTCCGCAGCCACATCTTTTAGGATTTGAACGCGTCCGCTGGGCCAGCGAATTTCCACCGGCGGAACCCGCGACTCGCGCCCGAGGCCGAAGTGCACTCCCGTGTGACTGGACGAGGCATAGCCAACGGCACTCGTCATCTGATCTGTCTGTTTCCCGATCTTTACAATCGTGCCAATCCCATCGCGATTGCTTTTGGTCCCCCGAAGCTTCACCGTCAACCAGTGGTTCCCGTCTGCACTCGTATTACGCCATAGCTCTGCCCGGTCACCAAGTGCCGTCACCACGATGTCAACCTTCCCATCGCCGTCCAAATCCGCAAACGCCGCCCCGCGATGCGCTCTTACCGACGCGGCCAGATCACTACACTTTGCTTCCGTGAATTTCCCATCACCCATGTTCAGAAATACGGTGTTCGGCTGCTTGTATACCGCTGCCTCGACCTTTTCCACCAGGTCGTTGACGTGTGAATTGGCTGAGAACAGGTCCTTCAGCCCGTCGTTATTGAAGTCAATCAGCGCGTTCGCCCATCCCGCGTACCCGACACTTAGTCGCGCCACATTGCTCGCGTAGGTCGCATCGTGGAACGTTCCGCCACCGTCGTTATGAAAGAGCGGAAAGGTCTCGCCGGCCAGTGCAGTCACGGCAATGTCCGGGCGACCGTCATTGTCGTAATCGCGGAAGTCCGCTCCCATACTCGCAACCGGCTTGCCGTGGTCCAGCAGGGCAACGCCTGCAAGCAGCGCCGTTTCTTCGAACTTCCCGCCGCCTAGGTTGTGAAAAAGAAAATTAGGCAAGTTGTCGTTCGTGACGAACACATCGGGCCGTCCGTCGCCATCGTAATCCGCGAACGTGACGCTCATGCCTCTTCCCTTGTGCTGCGCCACGCCGGATTTCAGCGAGATATCTTCGAACGTTCCGTCTCCCCGGTTGCGATAGATCTGGTTCGGACGCGGATCGAAATACTTCGGGTGACAGTAAATGCGGAGCCCGCGCGAGGAATCTCCGCAGAACCGGTCATACGAGGGCGACCAATTGCCGTAGTTCACCACAAACAGATCCAGCAATCCGTCGTTATCGAAATCGAACCATCCGGCCGCCACACTCCATTCATCGCTTTTGATTCCAGCTTTCGCCGTAACGTCCTCGAATTTTCCGTTCCCAAGGTTCCGGTACAAGCTGTTGTGATGCACGCCGGCCACGAACAGATCGACATTTCCGTCATTATCGAAGTCACCGGCCGCTACGCCCATCGCGTAACCCTCCCCGGCCAGCCCCGCTTCGGCCGTGACATCGCGGAACTTCCAACCTCCCTCGTTTCGAAAGAGGCGGTTCGAGAACTTCGGCGCGTCCTTCTTCATGGACGGAATTGACGCGCCGTTCGTAAAAAAGATGTCCGCGCGGCCGTCGTTGTCATAATCGAATACCGCGACTCCACCTGCCATCGTCTCGATCATGTGCTTCTGCGGCGTAGGATTGTTCTCGAGCGTGAATCGCAGCCCTGCGGCATCCGCGACATTTTGAAAGCAGACGGCAGTGGCAGGACTCTCCGGCGCCGCCGATGCTGCAAGCAGCGGGAGGAGCCAAAGAACCCGCATCAGGACTGGCGGCCGGAACACACGACCATCGTACTTCTTCGGTATTCGGAACCTACTGCACCGCCGCGGTCGATAGCAGGTGCGGCGTGTACATAAGCGGGATACGATCGTGCTCCATTGTCGAGTGGATATAAACAATCGGGAACTTCTGCAACAAATCGTGGATATCCGCCATCGAAGCGTCTTCCATGATTTCGACAATGTCCGGATCGGTTGGCATTTTGGAGCCTGATGCTGGACCCAGTTTCCCGCCAGTGAAGCGAACCGCTTTCAGCCCCGGCTGCTTCGAGCCATCGGGCCCCTTCCATGCCGATTGCAGTGTATGCAGAATGCCCACCGCGTGGCCCGTGGTGTCGTGGTCACCCGTGGTCACGATCACCATCCGGCTTGAACCGGCGCTGTTGCCGAGCCGGTCCTGTGGTGATGTGCCGCCCGCAGCGGGATCCACCCAAGCCTTCCAGTGCCGGCAGAACTTCACGTAAAGGTCGTCACCCCAGCCGTAGGTACAGTCGTACAGCCACAGATCGGTCGGCGTGGAAAGTGCGAGCGCTGACGTCGCGGCAAACCCCAGCGGAAGGCCGCCGCCCGAATGGGCCGCCAGGAAGAAGCGCGCAATCGGAGGCGTCGAACTGCCCGAAACATACTGCAATGCCGCAAGGTGCGCGTAGCAATCATCGATCAGCTTCGAGACCGTGCCCGAATCCGTCTCAAACCGCCCAGCCTTCGATCGGGACCAGAACTTGTCTTTGCCCTTCGGAGGCATGCCGACTTCCGGAACCAGCACAAACGGCCGCTGGCTGGATGCCTGGGACGCCTTGCCCAATTCATATTTCGGGCCAGGAGCAAACGGGCCGCCCGCAACATACTGGTGAAGATTCGGATGCGGTACATTCAGCCAATCCGGCGAACGTCCGCCGGGATTGGCCTTGTCCACCGTCACGGCGGCATCGTTTCCGTGTAGATACATCAGGACCGAAAAAGCCTCTGGGCGGCCGTCGGGCACGTATGTCCAAACCGCCTTGTGGTCGCAGTCCGGTTGGTCCGCGAGCGGCGCCTCTGCGCTGAACACGAGCGCAGTGTTGGAATCTACAGCGACGTCCGCCGGACAGGACGAATCTTCGAGCGCGAGCCCAAGGCTTTGCGAGGTACCCTCCGCTGCGGACTTGGCCGCACGTTTTGCACGGCCAATGTTTCCTGCCATGACGCCATTGCCGTCGTCAAAGTGCATCACATCGCCGCTCTCGCCGCCGAAGTCGATCGCACCCCACCGCAAGCCCTGCGCCGAGAGCGCTACTACGATTTCCCGGCGAATGCTCAGGAATCCGAACTCCGGCCCTCGCGCCGTCGGGTCTCCCGCAAACGGCCGGTCAGCCGCTTTTCCGTCATCGCGTTTTACCGTTTTGGCGGAAGGGTAAGTCTTGCCGGCAATCGCGGGTCCCGAGCGGCCGGAGAGCGTGACGTAGTCGCTCATCATGAGAGCCTGCATCTCCTCCGCGCCCGGCGTATTGGATGAACCGGTGATAGGTGTCCAATCCGTATTACTGGGTTTTCCGGCGATCACGCTCTTCAGGACATCCAGATCCTGCATGGCCGTAAAGTAATCCACCATCGCATCGCTCTCTTCTCGCAGCTTGTCGTAAAGATCGCCCGTCCTTGCCGCGCCGGGCGAACCTTGGGTGATGTCTTTAGGAATCACTGACGGCCGGCTGCACTGGAATTGCGCAATCCGCTCGTAGACAGGGGCCAACTCGCTGTCGAGTTTCCCCTCCCCGCGCTCGTGCATGATGTATGGGCTGGAAGCGTAATTAATATCGATGGCAAGTCCCCAGCCATGCCAACCTTCGGCGGCCCGAAACCCTCCGATCGAGCTAACTCCCCAATCAATATCTGCCGGGTCACCGCCGATCGCCGCGGTCGCGGCAACTTCCGCGTCTTGAAGTTTCTTCAGAAAGGCGGGATGCACACCCGAAGCGCTCTTGCCGAATACTGTCCCATTGATCAGGGTCGCGCGATAGCCGCTATAGCTTCCGTACGACGTGCCCTGCTGCTGATCATACTGCTGGATCACGTCATCGGTGGATGGTGCGCCTAGAGAGACTGTCTGGGGCCTCCCCCAGCCAAGTGACTGAGTAACCGTTGCCGCTGCTCCGGCCATGGTGGTGCCGAGTGCGGTCGCGTCCCCAGGTGTGACTACTCCATCAGCAGTAGAGGAGTCCCGGTCCTGCTGCCACGCAAGATATGCCAGTTTTGTACACGAGTCGAACGTTCCGCTCGCTTTTCCTCTCAGCTTCTTCTGGCGGATCAGTTCTTCCTGCAAGGCCACCACTTCATTTCCGCTGGAGCCGAAACGCAACCGCGCCAATGTTTCAGGGTTGGCGAGCGACCCAACAAGCCGCGCCTCACGGCCTGTGAGCATGACATACACGAACTGTCTCCCGTTTTCTTCGCTGGGGGACGAGGGACTCAACCCCGCTGCAACGCGGAACTCTCCCCATAAGCCCGTATGCGACCCCGCGCTCGTGTTTCCCGGCAATGTCTGGCAACCGGCAGAGGAAAAGAATGGGCCGGATTTCCTCTGATCGTAACGCGCAGGATGAATATTGTCTCCGAAGCTCCCCGCATCCCACGTGTCTCCGATTTCGTACTCCAGATTATCCAGGGTTCGAAGAACGACGGCACTCGCGCCCTGCAGGAAAGCGCCGCGCACCTCCGATTTCGTCCCCTTGCGATGCGTGCCGACCGTATAAAGGTAACGCCCGGTTGGAAGCATATTGGCATGCTTGCCTCCCTGCCGGAAGCCTTCCATCAAATGCCAGTTCGGCACCGTCGATGCGCGGAACAGATTGAATTCGCCAGTGGAGCGCTTCCACACGCCTAGTACACAGCGGAAATCATTGTGATCCGGAATTGCTTCCACCAGTTGCGCGGAAGTCACGAATCCGGTCTTCTCGGACTCCACGATCTCGCATGCACGCAGACCGAACAGCACCTCGTCTTGGAATCCACTCACGTCGAACCGGTTGCACTCGCACAGCTTCTCAAGCAGTTGGGGCGTGAAGGCAAACGCGTCCGGCGAAATCGGCACACCAATATGCCGGAAATCGATGGAGGATGCATCCGGCGCCCACTGCACATCCGCCTCGCCGAGTTTGCGGCGGCCCAATGTGTACGCCACGCGGGCAGTGAGCGGCACCGAATAGAGGGCCATTGCCGCCGCACCCGCCTGGGGATCCGCATTCGGCTCCTCGCCATCCGCGATCTCTTCTTCCGTAAGCTGCAGGCGAATGTCCGCATCTTCCAGGCTTTGGCTTTCCGCGGCTCGCTTGCCGATATACAGCACCCGCCAGTCGCCATAGTTGCCAAGGCTCATGTTTCCGAACTCGGAAGCGAAGACGTCGTACTTCCTCGAATACGCATACCCTTCATTCGCAGGGTTGAAGTCGATCGGATCGCTATCGAATGACACGCGCGTGTCCCACGGGTTCAGGATCTTCATCGATGTCCCCGAGGGCGTTAGATCGCCGGAGATTCCGTGCACCACGATCGCGTGCGATGGAGCGCCGATGGTAGTCACCCACAGAGGGCCGTACGTCTTCAGCCAGTCATGCCATTGCTGCGGCGCCGGCACGAAGGAGTAGTTGGAAGGAAGCTTGATAGCGCGAATTCCGAAATGGTCTTTCACCTCCTCGAGCAAGTCCCATCCATACGATGTGCGCAGCGAACGATCCACTTCATTCGCCAGCGCCTCGGGCCCGATACTCTTTCCTTTGAAGTAGCTGACCAGCATGGCCATGGACGCCGCCCAGCAAGCCAGCTTATTCGGTTGAGGGATCAACTCGACGTCATACACCAGATTGACCGGCGCACCGGACTCATCCTCCAGCACGCGCGCCGCCAAGGCCTGTGTCGTTGCGGAGAGCGTGGCGTATGCCGCGGTCGCTTCTGTGAACGCACTACTGAACTTAGTAGCGTACGTGGTTACCTGTCCCGATCCGTTGTAGGTCCTTGCGAAGTCTTCCCAACTGTGGTTGCGGATATGTTCGGCGAGTTTCGCGTTCGGCAATACGAAACGGCAAAAATCGAAGAACCCTAATACCTGCGCATACTCATCGGCCTGCAGAGCGTCGTACATCTGTGTCGGCGTATCGTAGCCGAGGATCTGGTAATTGGCCCCTAGGATCTGCGGCCCGCCGATGCTGATGCACTTGACCGCGCTGTCTTCATCCGCGAGCGTAACCGCCAGTTCGAAGGCCGCGTACTCGCGATTTTGGTCGTTGTTGTGTACCGCCTCGAACGGATCCGTTCCGTTAACGCGGAATTTGTGGCACTTGTACCGCTTGTCGCACTTATCGCCCGTTTGCGGAGGACGAGTGCCGAACTGAAAATGATCGTCGAATGTGTCGGTATTAGACCTGCCCCACACATCGAAGAACACATGATTCTCGAAGCGAATCACGGCTCGTCCCGGAACGTGCACCACCCCGCCGCTCTCCACGTGCCAAACCGCAAGCACGGCCTCCACGTCAATGCTAAGGTCCTTGGCGACTGCTTCGATTAACCCTCCCAGCCGGTTGTAGGTGGCGGAGACCTCCCTGCGGGTCGCCGGCCACGACTTCTGAATCGTGATTGCCGTCGCCGGCGTCAGCGTAAGGCCGGCGAATGCCGGGTCATCTTTGTAAAAGACAGCCAGGTTACCCGCCTTCGTCCATCCATAATCCGTGCCGTCGAGGCCCTTCACCTCGCAGTAGTCTCCGTCATCGGAGAGCACTTCCACCTTCGTCCATTGCGGTATGTGTTTCTTTGTCGCCTTGAAGTCCGGCGGCCCCTTACGAATGACAGCGTCGGGATCGACCACGGACATGATTCTGCTCGCTAGCGGCCCGGCATAGAGCCGCTCCAGTTCGCCGACGCTCGGCGTGTAGCCGGATGTGGTCTGCCCAAAGCGCGGCTCAAGCAGACTGATGCCGGCGCCCCGTGACACGGTGGAGGTGCCTCCCGCGTGCGCGGCCATACTGAGGACGGCCGCCAAGCCGCGCGCCTCTACGCGTACATTCGTGCGCACTGCGGCCGCCAGCGCATCCGCGAGTTTGCCACAATACGCCTGGTCAGCCAGCCGGTCCGCCTCTTCATGATTTGACAGAAAGCACAGCTCAGCCAGGCACACCGCTGTATCTGTCGCATGCCGGGATGACAGCAGCACTCCGAAGTTCGCTTCTCTCACGCCGCGGTCGCGAATAGAAGATGCCGAAACGATCTGATCGAGAACGGAACGTGCGAACCGACGGCTCGCCGTGCTCGCGTCCCGGGCCACCCATGTTTCCGCACCATCTACGGCAGGATCTTTATCGCCGTTGAAGTGAATGGAGAGAAACAGATCGGCGTTGTTGTCCTTGGCGACCGCTGCGCGGGCGGCGAGAGATACATTCGTGTCACTATCCCGCGTGAGGATCACGTCCAGGTCTCCGGCGAGGCGATCGCGCAAGAGGCGCGCCACTGCCAGCGTGAGATTCTTCTCCAGCAGCCCGTTGTAGCCCGATGCATTGTTCGGCGAGGAGCCGCCTATCTTCGCGGTTCCGCCGTGTCCCGGATCAATCACCAACTTCGCTCGGTTTGCCATGACGTTCCTCCTTCTGTCTAAGCCGTCGCCTTTGCCGCGGCCGCCGTCTGTTTTTGTTCGGTCGCGCCGGATGCGGACGCCGGCGTGTTCGCCGCCGGATTCGGTGTATTCCCCTGGATAAGCGCGATCATCTTCGGATCGGCGAAGCGCCCCACCGGGAAGTAATCGCTCTTGAACTTCAAGTCCACTTCTCCGGTCAGATCTGCTTCCACCGTCAGGTCGTCCTGGCTGTCCTTCTTGGTGGTGCTGACATACGTGACCGTATTCGTGATGTCCCCTTCCGGCCCTCCGAAGATGGCCCCCATCAAGCCGCCTCCGTAGCCGAGGTGCACGGTGTTCTGCTCATCGAACTCGCTGGCCGTGTGAGCCCTTCCCAGGTCTTGCGTATTGATTCGGAACCCCATCTTCGCGTTAATGTGCCCGCTGGTCACCACTATTCGATTGATCCCCATCAACACCATGGTGGAGAGCATCTGATGGCGGTTCTGAGCCAGCTTGCGGCGTGCCGCCGGTACCAGGACCTCCTCCGCGTTCTCATCGCTCACATCGACATCCTCGTTGAGACCGAATGACGTTTTGAAATCGGGCTTCGTATCCGGCGCGTTGTCCCGAACCTTGACTTTCGGGCTGTCCTCGGACTTATCGATCTCGAAATGACTCGGGTAACTCTGCACCACGTAGTCTCGCGCCTGGTTCTCCGTGATGTTGTCCACCATGAACTCATCCACCGTCCGGGCGACATTCGCGAGCAACGTCGCAAACTGCTCGATTTGGATGTAGTTGGCGTGAATAATGGCGATGTATGTACCCTTGATCAGGTCCGCAACAAAGGTCGGGAACGCGATCGCGTTGAGCGTTTCGCGCGTAATCTTGGCGATGTTCGACGCTGCTCGCGGAGCGAATTCCTCTGGCGGCTTTTCTTTGGGTTGCGTAGCCGGGCCCTGCGCCTGTTCCATCGCGGCGGGTTGCTCCACGCGCCTCCGTACCATCGGAGTCTGCCCGAGTTGCTTTGAGAGCGCCCAATCCTCCTGAACAAGCGCAGCAGTATATGCCGCAATCTTGGCCAGGTTGTCTTCCATCTCTTCGCGCCGTTCCGGCTTAAGTGAGTAATACGCGGGACTCGACTTAAGTAGGGCTCGTACCTGCGTCAACGCAAGATCGCGCACGGCGGGACTCGGATGAACACCGTTCTCCGATGGTTCTTTCAGGAATGGTCCGGAGAGAGGCTCACGACTGATGTCCTGCTGCGAGGTCCTCATACGGTTGCCTCCTTTCCGGCGCTGGAGTCTTCGCCGGCATCGTCCAATGACGTCTTGCCTTGATCCGGAGCAGACTTGTCTGCAGTTCCCTTGTCCTTCGGGCTGGCGCTATCTCCTGCACTCGGCTTCTTGTCCGGAGCAGTCTTGGCGGGCGGTTTCGTGGAAGTATCCGGCTTCTTTTCGGCAGCCGCCGGCTTTTTCGCAGTAGGAGTATCTGCCTTCTTCTCTCCCTTTTTGTCCGCCTTTTCCTTGTCCGGATCCACATGCCGCTCCACCTTCGGCTTCATCGGTTCCTCAGGTAGCTTGGGCTTCGGCAGCTGAGAGCCGATCGGCGGTTGCGACGAACTGCTCTTCGGCCGCGGTTCCTGCTTGTATGGCTGCACGGTCTGGCCGACGGGCGGCGGCTCCGAAAAGGGAGCGTTCTTTTCCGGCACTGGCGTATTCGACTGGACCTTCGCAATGCCGTCATTGCGAAGGAACCGCTCCACGGGAAAATAATCGCTCTTGAAGTGCAATTCGACTTCGCCGGTCAGGTCGGTATCGACGTGAATTTCATCGTCGCTATTCGCTCGCGTCGAGCTCACATAGGCGAACGAAGTTGACGCGGATACTGACCATGGGCCAAATCCGAAACTGCCTGCCGCGGCGACCCGGAAATCCATGTCCGTCGCATGTTCCTGGTGCAGGCGGTCCGTGGCATCGATGTGAAATCCCATTGTGGCCCGAATCTTTCCTCCCGTAATCACGATGCGGTTCACACCCATTAGCACCATCATCGAAAGCATCTGCAAGCGGTTCTCAGCCAACCGCCGGCGCGCCGCGGGTACGAGCGTGTCTTCGATCGAGTCCCCATCGAGCGATACATCGTCGTCAAGATGCAGGCTGGAACGAAAATTCGGCGGCGTCTTCTCATCCGCCCCCGATTTCGGACCGGCCTTCCCGTTGCGAACTTCGATATGATCCGGGTACGTCTGTTGCAGCCAATCACGCGCCTGATCGTCAGATATGTTGTCGTCCATGAAGTCGTCGACTGTTTTCTGCACGTTGCCCAACAACGAGCCGAACTGCTCGAATTGTTGCGAATTTGCCTGCGTAATCGCGTTGAAAGTACCGCGAATCAGGTCCGCCACAAATGCCGGAAACGCTACCGCTTTCAGCGTGTCGTGTGTAACCCGCGCCACCTGGCTTACCGCGGTGGTCTTCACGTCCTCCTGCGCTGTCGCGATTGGGCCCACGGCCAACTCGCGGTGCCGCACCATGGGAATCTGGCCGAGCCGCTCCGATTGCCAGCACACGTCCCGCACACACTCGGCCGCGTAGGAGGCGATGTTCACGACGTGCTCCTTCATGCGCTCCTGGTCGTCCTTCGGAAGTGCATGGAAAGCCGCGGCCGATGCCAGCAGGGCGTTCACTTGGCTGCGGACCAGGTCCTTGGTTGCGGCAGTAGGGCGAACTCCGTCTGGCGCTGGAGGTGATCGGAACGGTCCCATCAGCGGCGGCGGAACATTGCGTGGAATCGCCATCGCGGCAGAGGTCATGTCAGAAGCCCTCCGCCCGGCGCCGTGAGTCCGGTAGCCTGCAGCCACTGCGCCGCCGCGCTGAACACGCCGTCGCCTGCAGCAATTCGAAACAACACGCCTGTATTGCCGATCTGCCCCTGCACGCTTCCCAACCAGAGCAGCACCCGCTGGCCACCTTGTGCCCTTCGTATGTGCCGTCCGATATCCGGAGCCTCCGGACCGAGAATCTTGAGCACAGTGTTCCAAAGACCTCGTGTCTGAAAGGCCGAACCGATCCCCGGATCCGACAGCAGGTCCACCGCGCGGTGCAATTCCTGTTGGATAACGCGCGCTGCCGGTAATGCGTTGCCGAACTGCCGCTCCCCCAGGTTGAGTAGAAGTTGCGTAGCCGCTTCCCGGACCTGCTCCGCCTCCATATCGCCGCTGCCGAAGCCCGCATCCCGCGCGACGGCCATGCAGAGCGTCCCGAGAGAGCGCTCGAAATCGTGATTCACCAGCGTCCCCTGATCGTTCGTTGCCAGCTCTCCGATCCCGAACACCCTCGCAAAGATCTGGCCGCGATAGGACCGGTCGTACCAATGCTCCTTCATCATCTGGGCGAAGTCCTGGAGCTTGCCGGCCGCCTCGGTACTCACTACGGGCATGGTCGCCCTCTCCTGAGCCAATGCTTCCGCTACCGGCAGCACTCCCGCCTGTTCCAACTCCGCCTGAAAGTAAAGCGCCGACAGCCACTGCATTGCTTCGGCGTTGGGAATGCTGGTGTCTCCCGGGCCTCCCATCGGCGGTAGGTTGAGGTGCAAAGGATCGGGCGCCGCTACCATGCCGGTCGCGAACGACAGGCTCTCTGTGGCTAGTGACAGCGACCGGGCAAACTGTATGTCCGCACTCATGCATCCTCAACCCTTGCCTACTTCGTTGCTCCCGTTGCGGGCGTCGTTGTTGCTGTACCGGCACCCGGCAGAATCGCAGCCGCACCCGGAGCCTTTTCGCGAATCGCCTGCAACTGCATTACATCGACCATCCTTTCCATTGGGAAGTAGTCGCTCTTGAAATTCACATTTACCTTGCCGGCAAGCTTCACGTGCATGTCGATCTTGCCTTGCGAGTCTTCGCTGCGTGCGGTGGACACGGTAAGGTTTACCGATTCGTCGTCGTATTGGCCCTTGTACCAATACTTCCCGCTGCTGCTGCTATCGCCGCCGAAGATTGAGCCGAAGAGCCCGCCGTCGCTACTCTTGTTTTCGTAGCCGGATTCGCCGGAATAGGTTTCGGAGAACTGGGTTCCACCGAATGTGCCGGTCTTGCTCTGCTTACGCCGGAGCGCATCCTTGGTGTTGACGTCAAACAGTACGCTCGCCTCGATGTGGCCGTCGGTTACCACCAGTCGATTCACACCCATCATCACCATGGTTGCGAGCAACTGCTGCCTGTCGAGCGCCATCCGGCGGCGCACCGCGGGCACAAGGGTGTTCTCGATAGTGTCGTTGTCGATCGTTGTGTTCGCGGGCTTAGGCAGTCCAAGATCCTTGAAGAAGTCGGGCATGTTGCTGTCGTCGGCGGCCTCGTTTTTCTGTAGTTTCGGCCCGTCGTCTTCGAACCCGAGTTGGAATTGTCCCGGGTATTTATTCATCAGATGATCGCGTGCGTTATTCGTGGTGACGTTGTCCTTCATGAAATCCTCCACGGATTTGGCCACGTTCTTCACGAGTTCCGCGTACGCATTCAATTGCTGCATGTGATTGCTATTAATCGCAGTGAACACGCCGTCGATCAAGCCGCTTACAAACTTCGGAAAATCGACGGTGCTGACGAACTGCTTCAGCTGTTCGCTCCCTTCTCTCGCGAAGACCGCGCCGCTGGCCTTCATCTTGTCTTGCGCCGTCTGGCCGAAGTCGTCCTTGGTGAGATCTGTAAAGTCTTTGGCCGCGCCGGCCCGGTCTGCGAGAGTCACCGCTTCAGGCTTGGTCGTACCGTCTTCGCCGCCGAGAATATAAGCAAGTGCAGTCACCGTGTCCTTCGCCACTGCCTTGCGCTGCTCCTCCGGAAGTTCCAGGAATCGTGGATTCTTCAGCAGACGCTCTTTCACTTGTGCCCGCACGACCGGCAGGATTTCGGACCTGTTCATCACGTTTCCCATGTAGCCTCCTCAGGCCCGCGCGGCCGTGGCGCCATTCTTACCGTTGGGCGCCACTGTGCTCGTGTTCGGCTGTGCGTCGCTGTGTTCCGGAGCACCATCTAGAACGTACGGCCGCAAATAGAGAGCGACGCGCGCCGGTAGATTTGGCCGCACGATGATCGATAGCACTGTCACGCTTCCCGGACCGGGGAAGCCGTCCGGCGTGAGCGCCATCAACCATCTATCCAGTGACCGGGTGCTTTCCGGCCTCTCCGTCATTTGCATCTTCAGCAGCGGCAGAAGCCGCTCAGGAGGGTCGGGAAGTGCGTCGAGGTTGATATCCAGGCGCATTTCCACACCGAAGCGGGAAGGCCGCAGTGTTAGTGTCGCGGTATCCGGCGGCAACACAAACCGCGCCCCCATCAGAAACGCCGCGGTCGTCATCAGGCTGGAATGCTGGTCGCCGAGCCCGAGTTCGTCCATCAACGGCTGCAGTCCGCTGAGCGGCAGAGCCCGATCGATACTGAACGTGACCTGCTGTGTTCCCGAAGATCGCCCGCAGCGAATCGTACTGAGGAACGGCCGTGCACCCGGCAGGAACTCCATGGCCGTCCGGGCTAGCCGTCCAAGTGCTGGTGGAAGCGCATCGGACAGGTCCGGCCCCCACTCGTAGCAAACGTGCGCCTCGCGAATTCCGTCCCGGTCGAGTGAGCTTCCGAACGAGGCTCCCCACTTCATATGCCTCCGCCCGCCGCTCACGGGCTCGGCGCGGCCGTCCAGCCAATACCGCGCTTCGGGCCCGAAGTGCTGGCTCACGATGTCGCCCATTGCGTGTGTCGCCAGATCCAGTCGGTCTAGCGCGGAGACGCGCGGACCGCCGGGCTCTATATCGAGAGCCAGGCTGTCCGACGCGATCTCACTGAAGTTGGTCTCCAGAGCGCGGTGGGTCCGGGCCTCACGGTCCCCCACCGGATAACTCAGCGACGCATCGAGCACGTCGCTGATAGGCCGCACGCGCGCCGGGCTCGTCGTCCCGAGCTGAAGTGCGGCATCGTGCAGGAGTCGTTTTGCGGCTTGTGCCGCTGTCGGCTCTCTCATACCGGTTCCTCCTTTTTTCGCGCTCTTCGGCTTATGCTGTGAACGCGCCGGGCAGCATCTGTTTCAATTGCGCAATGGAAGGCGTCTGTCCCTGTGACACCATTTCTTTCAGCTTGTCGAGTCCTGCCCCGGCCGCGCCATTCGCGCTCGCCGCCGGAGAGATGCCGCCGAGAGCCGGAATGCTGGACATGTAGTCCTCGGCAACAGGCTTGGAGTACTGATCGATCTGGGTATCGCCAATCGCGTTGACGGCCAGGTAAAGTTGGGTCTGGCGGAATAGTTCGTCGCGGTCCGCCGCCGATATGCCTGATACGGGTTGCCCGTTGTTGATGGCAATTGACGGATCGGGGAATAGCGGGACGCGCGAGGAAGCGAGCCACACCGTCGGATATTTCGCCACGATATCCAAAATTGCTTTGCCGGATTCCGCCATACGCCGCAGTCGCGGGATATCAGGGGCCTTCCCGAAGTCCGCAATGCATACCCGTTCAATCACCTGGTATGGAGAGCCGACGCCGAAGATGGTCTGGACGCCCTGCAGCCGCAACATGTCGAGCGCCTTACTGGCGTCCGCATTGATACGGCGCGCCGCGAAATGAGGGTTCCCCCACGCATACAGCGACATGTTCGCAGCCAGCGCGTGTCCCGCTTGCCGCACATTTTCCATCGTGATCGCCATGTTGCGAGTACTGTTCCCATTTGCGGGGTTAAGGAATAGCGAGCTGATCCGGCTCTGGCGGTCCAATTCAGCCACGCTCCCAAGGAAGCGGTTCATGATATCCATGAAGTGCGTGTTGGGTTGAACGTCTCTGGGCACCTCTCCCCCGGTGACGCCGAGCAATCGGCTGTAAACGCTCCGCCGCTCGGGTTCAGTCATCCGCAGGTACCTGGTAAAGTGCCAGTCATCCAGAGCACGTCCGGCGGCGTCGAACCCGGTCGGCGTGGTCCCGCTCTGATGGTCGGCCACTATGCGCTCGATTGTGTAGAACAGCCGCATCTCCTCGAGCCAATACAGCGCGAATACGGCCGAGAAGGCCCGCATGTTGTCGCCGCTGATCTCATTCACACTGTCGCCATCATCGCTGATCGATAGGTCCAGTGATTCGAACGGCGGCGTTCCCGCGACATATTGGTCCATCCCGATCCGCACCTGCGAGGCGAAGTTCTGATGTCCAAAGGGCACTTCGCCGGCGTTCGCGATCACGTAACGGGATACTGCAGCGAACTGCTGAAACAGCAGGGTGGAATCGGCCTGGAACTGCACCATGATGTCGGCCACCTTGCTGTAGAGCACCCGGTTCTTCACCGGATCTCCGTTGACATCGATCGTCTGGCGCAACGCTTCCTGCCAGACTTTCAGGAGACTGTCATTGAAGCCTGAAGCCGTGGGGTCGAACACCTGGTCCAGCAGCAGCATACCTTTGATCACCGCGTACATGTCGGCGTTCGCAGGATCGTTTTTTGCCAAACCAAGATTGCCATCGAGTTGACTTTCGACGGCACTCTCCCAAGCGGCCCGCTGAAAACTCGAAGGCAGGCCGCGTGAATCAATATCGAACTTGTGATCAGCCATTATGTTCTCCTCGCTGGCGCTCAATCCCGCCAGCACCTTTTCGAGCAAGCTTCGGTCTGACGCGCTTGCTTGGCCCAGCCTGTCGCGAACCGCCGCGTCAAGCACCTTGGATCGTTCCGAAGAGGACATCCCCCCTAAACGATCCCGAATCCTGGCAAGCCTTTTCTCGGCCAATCCATCCGGCTGCGGCAGCTTGGAAAGGATCCCGTCCATGCCCAGCCGCTCGCGCAAAAGGCCGAGCAGGCGTTCGGCGGGCGGCCCTCGCAACGAGTGTCTTTGGGCCAACCGCGCATCTTTCTGAATCTTTCGGACCTCAGACTCCGACTCTCTCGCAAGCATCGCCGCGATCATGCTGGAAAGGGCTGGGGCGTGCTGTGCCGCTTCTCCAATGCCCGCTTCCGCGAGGAAACCCTGTGAGGCCACTTCGGTGAGGATGTTTACTGTGTTCTGCATAGCCACTCCGTTCAGTTCCGCCTTCGCGATTCGAGCCACGCATCCAAGCGCCGCAGAGCTGCCAGTGCGTCCACCAGTCCATGACCGGTTTCTTCTGAGAATCCATCCCGCGCTAGCGGCCGCGCGGTCTCCGTCAAAATCTGCTTCACCAAAACACCGTTGACCTCGTGTCCATGTTTGCGGGCGCGCCCGACCATGAGCGCCGCGACGCCGGAGACAAAAGGCGAGGCGAACGACGTTCCGCTGCCCACGCGGTATCCACGCCGTGCCAGCCCCCAAATGTCCTCGCCCGGTGCGCACACCGCCAAGTGCGGACCATAAGAACTGAATGCAGAGCGCTGATCGCGCGCATCGACCGAACCGACAGCAATCACCTCCGGCCACGCCGCCGGATAGTATTGCTCCCTGTCTCCCTTATTGCCCGCCGCTGCTACGAGCGTGCACCCATAGTGCATCGCATAGTCGATCACCCGGCGATGCGGCGGAGGATCTCCCTGCGCTAGCGCCGATGTGGGCGTTCCGAAGCTCATATTCAGAACCTCGGCCCCAAGGTCAACTGCCGCCTTACATCCGGCGTCGATATCCGTGTTCGCCCCCACTCCGAAACGTGTCCCATGGGGCTCCCGCCGGGCCGCCGCCAACACTCGGATGGGCAGCAGAAGCGCCCTACCGGCCACGCCTTTCGGAATGCGCCAGCCCTGCGCGCCGAGAATGCCCGCTACCATCGAGCCATGCCCGACGTAATCCACAGGATTGAAATCGGGTCCCCAACTGTCCCCCACGAGTTCCAACCCGTCACTCAATGAGCCGATGCCCAGATCTACCGTGTTGTAGCCGGCAAGGCACTTCCGCTGCAGTTCCGGATGGCCCAATGAAACACCGGTATCCACCACGCCTACTGTCACGTCTTCGTCGTTCTGCTCCAGTGCGTGCGCCTCCGGAATGCGAATCCGCTCGTACGGTTCGGCCGCGTCATGCTCGTCGAATCCGGCAGGCTTGGCCATTGCCGGCGCCGCGGCCGGCGTAGTAGCCAGCGTTTGAATGGCGGCGGCCTCTACGATCGCAAGATCTCGAAGCGCATTCCGTACATCCGCCGAGCGCTCGGGATCGGCGATCTCCAGCCGGTAGGTCCGCGAAATCCCAAGATTCTCCTCCAGTTCATCGAAGTGCAGATGATGCTCGCCTGGGCGTCCGAGCCCATAGCGGGACGCATAGACGCACGCGGTCCGCGCTCCGCCGCCCCATTTCTGTATTGCTTTGTCGAGCGGCCCGCGGTCCAGGCGCGATACGGCTCGCCCGGCTCCGAGGACCACGTCCAACTGACTAGGCACGTGTTCCAGCGCCTCGCCGGTGCGCAGAGTGACGGTGAGATGGCCCGGCCACGTGAAGGTCATCTACTCCCCCTTCCCGGCGCCCAGTCGTCTCCATTACCCGAGGTGTCCTGCACTTGAAGTGCGTAATGCAGCTTGTCTCCGTCGGGCAGCGTTACCTCGAGCGTTCCTCCTTCCAGCCGTTGCGGCATTTGCACAATGACGTGATCCTCGTCCGCGTGAGTAACATCCAGTTCCCGTTGATTCAGCCGGACCCGTGCCGCGCCTTCATGGCTCACCAGGTTTGCCCCTTCCATATGCAGGAATCGCGTGCCTGGCGCCACACGGATAACCTGTCCATCCGGCCGTTCCAGGGGAGGCGCCGCGGGCGCGGGTGCGGGTTCGCTCACCGATGGAGTTACCCGTTTCAAGCTCGGTTTGCCAAGCGCCAGGGCCTGCCGTAATCGATCGATAGGCAATTCGGCGAACCGGGAAATTGCGGAGATTCCCGCGCTCTGATGAAGCGCTCGGAGCTGTGCGGAGTTACGAACACCCAGCCGCTCCAGGCGGTGCTGCTCGTCTTCCGTAAGGCCCATTTGCTGGAGGGAAGGGCTCCGCGTCGCTGCCATCGAAATTGCGTTCTCCTCGATCATAGGTTTCGTAATCGTTGTAAATCCCAGGTGCACAGTGCTGGCTCCTGCTTCATTTGGCCCGCTCGTTCGAAAACGGATGCTGCCGCTCGCGTCCATCTCCACAAACACCTGAAGGTCGAGCGAGAAGTCCTTCACCGCATACGTCAGCGGCCGGTTCACGGCCTTCAGGCGCAACGCATCCTGCACGCGATCGAGTTGGACGGTGATCGCGTCGATAAACTCTTCCACCAGGAATGAGCCGCGCTCAGGCATCCGCCTCCTCTCCCTCGTCGAACGAAACCGACATGGCAGCCTGATGCAGCGGCGGCAACACGCCCGACTTCCAGCGTGTGTGCGGCGGGTTCGCCAGCATCACGAGCTTGCCATCTTTCAAGCCCCCGGACACTTCCAATGGGAACTGGAATGACGCTCGCGTGACCTGGATTGCCGCATCTGCGTGCGGTTCCACGGATTCGATGTAGCTCAAAAGTGTGTCCGCCAGTTCGTGCCAGAACATAGTCCGTCACCTCGGTGCCCAGGGGTCCGCTGCCGGTATTGAGGCCGGCGCCGCTGGAGTTGCACCACTCGCCGCCGGAGCGGGCAGTGCTCCCGTCGCGGGCGGCGCACCAGCCGCTGGGGCGGGCGCTGCTGGCACATGCGCGTGCTGGTTGATCATCTGAATGGCAAGCGGATCGGCAAAGCGGTCCAGCGGGAAGGCGTCTGTTTTGAAATTTACCTTCACCTGGCCGGTCAGGTCGGCTCTGACATTGATGTCGCTCTGCGCATTCAGATTGGCCGTGTTCACCAGCAGCGCATTCGCACTGAACGGGTTCTGTCCGGCCATTCCGGTGATGTTTCCGCTCTGCACTTTCGTCTGATTGAAGCGCAGTTTCATCGACTCGCTGGCATCGATGTGGAACTGCAATTTCGCGGTGATCTCGCCTTCGTTCACCGAAACCCGGCTCATGCCCAGCAACACCATCGTCGCCAGGGTCTGCTGCCGCATACGGGCCAACTCCAGTCTGGCCGCAGGCACGACGGTTTCTTCCATCGTCTGATCGTCCAGGTCACTGGGGCTATTCAAGCCCAGGTCTTTGAAGAAGGACGGCATCTCGCCTTCCGGCACGCTGTCGGGATTGACCGTCAGCTTCGGCTTGCCGTCGGAGGTGTCGCGGTTGATCAGTCCGCCGTAGCGGTCGGCCAGATGATCGCGTGCCGCGTCGGGCGTGACATTGTCCTCCATGAAGTCTTTCACCGTCATGGCAACATTCTTCAGCAGCGTGGCGTAGGACTCTAGCTGCTGCTGGTGGGCAACGTGAATCGCCTGAAAGACACCCTGAATCAGGCCTGAGACAAATTGCGGAAAGTCGATGGCGTTTAATGTCGCGCGGGCCACTTCGCCAACGCGTCCGGTCGGTCCGCCTGAAGAGCCGGCAGCGCCCGCACCCCCATCGGCCGGCGCCGGCTGGCCTGGAGCTTGCGGGCCCGGCGGCGTCGCCGCGGGCGCTGCTGTATCATCGTGCCGGGCTAATTGTTGGCGCAGGTCGAAGGGCGCCATCTGGGTCGCCCAGGAAGGGCCGCCGTTGGGCTCAGCGCCGAGCGCGAGATAGCTGGCGATCTTCGTCATAGATTCGTGCATCGCCTGCTGTGTCGGCCGGTCAAGCTGGTGGAACGAAGGCGTCGCGCGGAGCAGACGATCGACCTCGCTCTCGATCACCCGCCGGTTCCGTGTTCGATTCGAATCCTTGTCGGGCACTTCCGCTTCTCCTCTCTAAGATTGGAAATGTTCATCCTTCAGCCGTTCACTGTCGTAGAGCTCCTTCACACGAGCGCCCCACGGCAGGTTGGCTGAACGCCGCACAATGGCCAGCAGCATTTGTTCCGGCTGCGGAACCGGCACGGGCGATTTCGTGCCCAGCTTCACCAGCGCGTCGATTACGGCGGCTTGCGTCAGCGGCCCCCAAACGCCGTCGACAGGAAGCCCGCGCGTGGCGGCTTGGAAACTCCTCAGGTCTGGATGTCCGAGCGCGGCCATCGCCTGTTGCCGTTGTGCGCCTGCCTGCACCGGGCTGACCGCGTTGATCACCCACTGCTCTGCGCCTTCCACTCCCATCCGCGCCGCACGGTCTGCCAGGATGGCTAACCCCCTTTCGGTGTTCAGCCCGAGCCAGTGTGCGAACGGGACCAGCGGATCCACGTAGAGCGTAGCCGCCAACTCGTTCTGTGCCGCCTGGAAGGACACCACTCGCCCAGCCGCCCGGAACCGGCTGACCCACGGCTCTTCCCACAAGTCCGCACCGTCTACGGGCTGCACACGCGCTGACCGGCTCACCGATCGATCGCCCGCTGCCGGATCGTCCGCGGTCAGCATGTCTTTCAGGTCGTCGACGGAAGATCCCATCACCTCCCGCAGCTTCGCGCGATCCCGCTTCGCCATCAGCGCAAGCAACTGCCCCAACTGTCCATTGCGCTGATTGAACTGCAGAACTCCGAAAGAGAGCCCGAAGTGAAAAGAGGAGTCGCCGCTGCCGCGCGCATCCGGATCTTCATCGAGCACCACAGCGTCATATGCTCCAAGCTTTCCGATCAGATCTCGTTTGGCCGAAATGTCGAGCGGCGGCGCGGCCGGTTTTGGCGGCGGAGCTTCCACGGCGGCTAGCGATTGGTTCGGCGGCAATTCGTGGCCGGCCTCCACCCATTCGTCCGCTTCATCGCCGTAGGCCTGTGCGGAGGGAGCTTTGGAAGCAAGCAGCGTGTATCGCGAATTGGAGTCACTGTGCTCTGACCGGTAACCGCCGGCACCGCGATAGCTGCCATAGTCGTCATCATCGTCATCGCTGCCGCCATAGAGATATCCGGGCTCTTGCGCGCCGGCCGGATATTGCGTTTGCAGAGACTCGGTAGCGGCGTGTTCGTCGTCTTCGTCCTCGTACCCATCCTTGTAGGACAGCGATTTGTTACTACTTGCCGCTTGCTTCGGAGCCGGTTGAGGGTTTACTCGACGTTGCTGTTTCGAACATTCGGGGCATTTGCCGTTCTTACTGACGCTTGCAGCGTGGGCTATCGCGGCTGGCGCGTCCGCGCCATCTTCTCCCTCGCCGCGATCCGCCGCGGAGTCTGGGGCGCCGGTTTCCAAACCCCTGACTGCTCCATCCGGAACAATGCCCAATGTTCGTTGCCGCAGCGCTTCGCGACCAAACATACCACCTGCGGTCTGACCGGAAAAGTCGAACGATATTGTTACCGAAGGCGGGGACACCGGGAGTGTCTCGACCGGCTGCGCAAACGAAGGGTTTGCTCCAGTTGCATCAATGTAAGCAATGAGCGTATAGAAGATCTCCCTTGGCTTGGGTTGCGTCTGCGCGAATCCCTTCAGCACGGCGGAAGGCAACAGGTAGATCGTGGTACCGCTCGGATTGGGGATTAGGCCGCTGTCCTGGCGGCTGGAATAGAACGTCTGTTGCGTGCGCTGTCCTGCATTCTTCGGATCCAACAGTTCCTTGCGCGTAGTCGCGATCACCTCGACGAAGGCTTTCTTCTCCGTGAAAATCGTAAAGCCAAGCACAGGGAACCGGTTATCCAGGTGCTTCCGGTTGGCCACAATCTTCGGAGCCACCGGAAGAAGTTTTGCCGGGGCCGGTGCGGCCGCTGTCAGCGTGGTGGTCATTTCACTGCTCCTGCTCGGTTGGTATCGATCCGTATGTCAACTGATATTGGACGAGAGCCTCTTCGAGAATCTGCGCCAGCCTTCGCGCATATACCGGGCTTGTGACAATGCGCGTATGTAACGTCTCGGCTCCGACGTCTTCGAACGATTGCCCGAAATCTATAAGAAATTCGTACGCGTTATGGCCGACCTCGAAATAATTGCTGTAACGGCCCTCCATCCGGTCTGTGCCAGTCCTCGATAGTTCGCTCATCAAACCTCCATGCGCGGTACAGGCAACTATGTAAATGAGGCACGCCGCGCGCCATTGTTCCGTTTGCTGCGCTTCGGCCAGTAAACTTCCAGCACAGAACGGTTTGTAGATCCGTACCTGTTTCCGTCTTCAGCAAAACTGTCACAGGTCCTGTGACAGCTGCCAAAGCGACTCAGGCAATCAAACAGCTGAAATAAAAGGAAACGGGGACTGTCACGCGGTTTGTGACAGTGAGTGCTTCGGGTACAACGCTCCGGCGGTCGCGCTCTTCTGCTCTCCGGGGCTCGACAACTTGTATTTCGCCATCTTGCGATACAGCGTCATTCGTGACCATCGCAGGCGTTCTGCCGCCTTGCTCTTGTTCCATTCGCAAGCGCTTAATGCAGAGAGAAGTGATGCCAGCTCATTGTCGGGCTGGTCCGCGTTACTCACGCTGTCCGGTACGAGATAAGGCGGCAGGTGTTCGGCTCCGATCACGCCTTCGGATAACGTAATGAATACTCCTTCAATCACGTTGCGCAACTGGCGCACGTTCCCCGGCCAATCATATTTCAAAAGACACTCCACTGCGCCGGGTGCGATGCCTTCGATATTCCGGCCATGGTGCTCATTCATTTCCCGAATCATGTATTCGATCAGGTTCAGAATGTCCGCCTTTCTTTCGCGCAGTGGCGGAAGATGAATTCTGCCGACATTCAAGCGGAAGAACAAATCGGGCCGAAACTTTTCTTCTTTGGCGAGCTGGTCCAGGTCCCGATGCGTCGCAGCCAATATGCGAATGTCCGTCACCTGTCCACGCCGCCCACCAAGCCTGTGCACTTCCTTCGTTTCCAGCACACGCAGGATCTTCGCCTGGGCCACCGGGCTCATGTCTCCGATCTCATCGAAGAACACCGTACCGCCGTTTGCCTGAGCGATCAAGCCGTCGCGCGACGAGTTCGCGCCGGTAAAGGCACCGCGCTCATAGCCGAACAGTTCGCTCTCCAGCAGCGGTTCAGGTATTGCGGCGCAGTTGATGCACACCAGAGGCCGCTGTTTTCGCCTGCTGTTGCCGTGAATCAGTTGGGCGACCAATTCTTTTCCGCTGCCGGTTTCGCCCGTGATCAGAACAGTACAGTCGGTCTGCGCGACTTGCGAAATATATTTCCGAATCCCTTGCATTTGCACGCCGTCGCCGACCAGGATTTCACCGCCCTCAATCTCAGGAGCCGGGGCGGAATGTGTTAGCCAGCGGCGAATCGAATCGACAAGAACGGCACGATCCGGCAACGCCGGGAAATAGTCGGCGGCGCGAGCATGCAGTGCAGCGACAGCGAGATCTTCCGATCCGGGATCGGCAACCACGATCAGGCGGCGCCAGCTTCCCGGCGATAATAGCCGCGCCGGCTCGAGGAGGCGGCGGCCGATCTCCGCTTCGCAGCAAACAATAACCAGCGCAAATGCGTCGCGATCAAGGAATTGCGGCTGTGTTTCTGCCGGAGAAAGAGTACGTACCGGAGAGCCGGGTACAGCTTCATGAACGGCTTCCGACAGTTCCCATTGACGGGCGGGGGAATCGTTAACAATGAGAATTTCGCGACACACGGGCCTACTTCCATCCCTCCCGGCCGGCCTCCGGCCGCGCAGTGCCGTTCATAACCAGAGGCCGTAGCGCTTTGAATGACAGCTTCTACGATCTGGATTTCTAATTTGAAATTGTGCACCAAACTCTGTTTTTCTTCCAGCACCAAATGATTATTTCTTTCTGAGGACACCAACCACTTCCGTTGTGTGATCAAACTTTCTCCAGCACCACGACCCAGTCCTGAAGGATGGGGAACACGGGGAGCCGCCAATTTCCGGACTCGTCGGGCTGCACCGAACCGATCTTGGTCTCTTTACCGGTGGCAGGGTTGAAGAAGAACGCACGGTAGCTTACATTGTTTTCCAGCCCCTTCACCAGCGGTGAATTCCACATTGGTGGACAGAATAGGATGCGCAGTTCCCCGGGAATACCGGCGGCATAGGGCTGGTTGTAGTTCTGCTTGCTGAAGTGCGGCTCTACCCACTCGAGGTGCGGCTCCATTCTCCACCAGGGATAACGTGAGAGCAGCCGCTTCGCGTGTCCGAGTTGGCGCGAGCCGGGCAACGCCGCGGCTTCGTCCCAAGGCGTATCGCCCCAGGAACGGCCGTGGGGAGACGGACCGTACGGCTGTGTCTTCGTATTCACCTGCCAGAGACCGTTCGCTCCATACGTGTGGCCTGCGGCGCCATTCAACACAGAGGTCCAGAACATAAAGCGCTGCACTTCCTGCCGGCTCGCTTCCATGATGCCTTCGTAACACACTTCACCAACCAGAACAGGCATACGCGGTGAGTCGCTGCTGTAGGATCGAATGACGGACTCCACAGTGTTCGGAATGCTGGTGCGGTCGCCGTGACCGGTTTGCAACATGTCGAAATCGAGCACCGCGGGATCTTGCACCGTTACGCGGGCGGAACTGCTCGGGTGAATCGTAATGAGGTGGCCACCCGGATCAATCCTGCGAACGTATCTTGCGATTTCGGTCCAACCTTCTTTCTGCTCCGCCTTGTCACGCTCCGGTGTTTTCGACAAGTAGTAGGGCATGGTGCCTTCACCCGCGAGGCACCAGACCACCGGCAGATCGCCCCAGCGCGCGACGAGATAGCGCCAGTATTGCTTCATCCGGTCGAGCCCAATCAGTGGCAGGTAGTAGCCCCATGCACCAACGATGCAGGGGGCGACGCCTTGCTCGACGAGGTAGCGGATCCGCAGGTCTGCCATATCGAAGTAGGCGGGATTGATGCGGGCATAATCGCGTTCCCACGGGAAGCCAGCCTCGTTCGCACCGCGCGGATCGAATTGCGGCATGTCCGGATACAGTCCGGCTACGATCTGCACAACATTGAAGCCCTTCTGCACGCGGTCCGCCGTGAGCTCCTGGAAATCCTCGGGCCAGCGCAGCCGCTGCGTCAGGCCCATCCACCACGTGTCTCCCAGCCAGAAGAAGGGCGTTCCGTCGACGTGTTCGAAATGGCGTTTATTTGATGCAATGCGAATGAGGCCGTGCCGCAGCAATTGGTTCGCGCCGGTGTACGGCGACGCATCCAGAGTGCCCCTAACTCCGTGAAGATCAGCGTTCGAAGTATCGCTTGCGACGGTGTGCCACGTATACCTGCCTGGAACCGGCGGAGCGTAGCGTACGCGCCAGGCGCTCTCCCCGGCCCAGAACGCGGCAACCGTCTGAGAGATGCCGCGTGTTTCGAAAACGACGTTGACCTCCACGTCCTGGAATGGATTCCGGTACGTTTTTCCGGACGTGAAGGACCACTCACTCCCGGCGTGAACCATTCCGGAGTGCGATTGAGCGCCTGCATTCGCTGCGCATCCGAAAAGTCCGGCGGCAACGCGTGCATGAAATGTGCGACGGGTAATGGGTTTCATGCCGGGAAGTTGGGACTGTGCGGCAGTCCTTTCGGACGCAGGCCGAGTTTGCCGTTTACGAGAAAGGGCTCGCCCCGCTCCGCGAAATGATCCACCAGCCGCTGACGCCACTTTCGCAGTTCGGCCTGACGACTGGTGTCGCCGGCCAAGTCGGCCAACTCGTGCGGATCGCTGTCGAGATGAAATAGTTGCTCCTCACCGTCCAGCGCGTGAAAGATGTATTTCCAGTGTCCATCCGTGAGCGCGTTCCAATGGTTCGCCGGGCTGTAGCAGATATTGTGTTCCAGATCAACGTAGTCACGCCATCCGGCGCCGCTGTTCCGCACGAGGGAGAGCAGGCTGCGACCGTCGATGGGTCGCGACGGTTCAGAGCCGGCAGCTTCCAGAAATGTCGGCAACACGTCCCGGAGTTCGACGGGTTGAGATATAACGGCGCCTCTCTTCGCGGAGAGCATTCCGGAAGGCCAGCGCATCAACATCGGGATGTGCGCTGAAGGCTCGTAGGGATACGACTTGCGCCACAGATTCTGGTCTCCCGTCATGTCGCCGTGGTCTGAAGTGAAGAGAATCAGCGTCTCCTCCAGCCAGCCGCGCTTTTCCAGAGTGTCCAAGATTCGCCCGATCTGCTCGTCCACCTGGCTGATGCATCCGTAATAGCCCTGTCGCGAGCGGCGTATCTCCTGAGGGCTGAGTTTGCCGTGCCATATGTCCGTGCGGTCGCTGCTGCGTTGCTCGTATCGATCGGCCCAGCGTCCCACTTTCGCGGCCGGCAGCGCAGCGTCCTCATACATCTTCATGAAGCGTTCCGGCGGATCGTACGGACTGTGCGGCCGAATGAAGGAGACCTTCATGAAAAATGGCTGGCCGCCTTCCCAGGTGCTGAGAAAATTGACTGCCGTGTCTCCGGTCCAGCGCGTAGGGTGAAATCGCTCCGGTAAGACAAAGGGCCGGGAAGCATAGTCGTTCCACCACAGGCCCGTCGCATGAGGATTCAGGTTGGGCGCCTGCGAGTAGAACCAAGATTCGTAGTCGGTGCGCTCTACCGGACCGATTTTCTCGGCAGCCGCGTAGGCCTGGGGACCGTTGCCGCACGGGCAGTGCTCATCGAGAATCATGCGTTCATACCCATGCCCGTTGCGCATCGGATAGAAATGCTGCTTGCCTACGGTGATGGTGTAATAACCGGCTTCCCTCAGAGCGCGCGGCTTTTCCAGAGGATAGCTGCGCGCCATATTGGTCATGCCCAGCATGCCGTGATGCCAAGGGGAAAGCCCGGTCAGCAGAGCGGTGCGCGCGGGTGTACACGTCGGAGTAGAGGAGTATGCGGCGCTGAATCGCACGCCTTGCTGAGCGATGCGATCCATGTTCGGAGTGTGAATGACGCGATTGCCCGCGGCGCCGATGCAATCGGCCCGATGCTGGTCTGTCATTAGAAACAGAATGTTGGGCCGGCTGCGGCGGGAAGAAGATTGCGGCAGCGCGGCGGGCGCTGCCGCCGCGGCGGCGGCTCCGACTTTCAGCAGGTTTCTTCGGGTCATGTTCTGTTACTCCGCGGCTCCGAGCTTCAGCGCGGTTTTTACCTTGTCAAACTTCGCCAGAGCGAACTCCAGATCTTCCCGCGTGTGCACAGCTGAGATCTGCGTACGGATCCGGGCCTTTCCCTGTGGCACGACCGGATACGAGAATGCGATGACGTAGACGCCCTCCTCCAGCATGTGAGCCGCGACTTCGGTTGCCAACGCCGCATCGCCCAGCATGATGGGAACAATCGGATGCGTGCCGGGCAGAATCTGAAGACCGAGCCTGGCTATGCCTTCGCGGAAGAAGGCTGTGTTCTCCAGCAGTTTTTTCCGCAGGTCACCACCCTGGCTCAGCAGATCGATGACTCTCAGAGAAGCCGCGACAATCGGCGGTGCAACGGAGTTGGAAAACAGGTACGGGCGCGAGCGCTGCCGCAGGAGTTCAATCACTTCGCGACGTCCGCTGGTGTAGCCACCGCTGGCACCGCCGAGCGCTTTGCCGAGCGTGCCGGTCAGGATGTCGACGCGTCCCATGACGTTGTGGTACTCGTGGGTTCCGCGCCCGTGCTCTCCTATGAAGCCGACGGCGTGGGAATCGTCCACCATCACCATGGCTCCGTACTTCTCGGCCAAATCGCAGATGGCCGGCAGGTTCGCGATATAGCCGTCCATTGAGAACACACCGTCGGTCGCGATCAATATGGTGCGCGCTCCCGAGGCGTCCTTTAGTTTTGCTTCAAGGTCTTCCATATCACTGTTGCGATAGCGGAAGCGACGCGCCTTCGAGAGGCGGATGCCGTCGATGATGCTCGCGTGGTTCAACTCATCGGAGACGATCGCGTCCGAGTCGTCCAGCAGAGTTTCAAATAAGCCGCCGTTCGCATCGAAGCAAGACGAATAGAGAATGGTGTCGCCGGTGCCCAGAAATTCGCTGATGCGGCGTTCAAGCTGTTTGTGAATCTCTTGAGTTCCGCAGATGAAGCGCACGGAGGCAAGCCCGTAGCCCCACCGGTCGAGGGCCTCATGAGCTGCCCGCAAGATCTCCGGATGATCTGCGAGCCCGAGATAATTATTGGCGCACAGATTCAGGACTGATTTGCCCGAAGCTACGTCCACTCGAGCATTCTGCGGGCTTACAAGGACCCGCTCCGATTTGTACAGCCCCGCTTCGCGGATTTCATCGAGCCGCGACTGTATCTGTTCTTTCGCGTTGGAGAACATACCTCTAATTAGCACATGTGCGACGGCGCAATTCAGAGGGCCAGCGCGAGGTTGACGGGGTAGCCGTCGGGGGGCAAGGGGACGTTCGGGCCGAAATGGCTGGGCTGGGGCGGCATTTTCACGACTGGATTGGGTTCGTTTTTCCGCGGCGGAAATACCGGCGGATGGAGCGACTCGATGGACGGTAAGAGGGTGATTTGTTTGAAACAAGTGTTGAAGGTGCGCTCGGCGTCGCGGATGTAGCGCTGGAGCGTGTTCCAGGTTTTGGAACCGTCGATGAGGCGTTCGAGCGCAAGGGCCTGGATCTCGACGCGCGTGGCGGACGGGCCGAGTTCGGCGCGGACTTTTTCCATGGTGTGGCTGAGCAGGGAGGCTTCGAACTGCAGCAAGCGCTGGCGCCGCCAACGGGCAACGGCCATGTCGGTAATGAGATCGGCCTCGACCGGGTTTGCGGGAATATAGGTGGACAGATATGTGCCGATGAGTTGCTGAAGCTCTTGTTGGTCCTCGCCGGACATGACCAGGAATCTTGCAATCGGGCCCGAGGCGTTGCGGGATGAACGAGACTTCCCGGAATCCGTTACCGGTCCGGTGGAATGCTGCGCGTTCCGGCGATTGGCAGCGAGTTGAGCGGGTGAAGCAGACATTTGAGCAGAACCTCCTTACCTAGTTCGACCGTAGCAGGCAAGCCCACCAAAACCGCGGACGCAAAATCGTAAGTCGCTGAATTTCAGGGAAATAGAGTCGCGAGATTTCTGAACTGAGCTCTTACGCGCTGGTCGAAACCAGGTCGGCTACCGGATGTAAGAGCGTTTTATTCGAGACGTCCGCCGGTTTGGTGGTGAGGAGAACAAACGTGGTGCCGCTTTTCGGATCGAGCCAGCAGAGTGTGCCGGTGGAACCGCCATGTCCGAATGTCGCGGGCGAGCATCCCCTGCCGAATTTCGCGCCGTTGAGTGCCCAGCCGAATCCCCAGCCCGACGCGTGCTCTGTGATCATCGAAGCCGCAGTTCCCGGCTTCAGGACAGCATTGTCCGGATGGGCGAAGTAATGCAGGAAACGGGCGATATCGTACACGGTCGAATGAGCTCCGCCCCAGGGTGAGGCGAGGTTTCGCCAGTAAGTGCTGTTCCAATCCCAGCCGGATGGTTCCGGCACCTGGCACTGCATCGTGGCGGCAATAGCCCGGCCACCTAAACCGAGCGAGGTGTCGCCCATGCCGAGCGGCCGGAAGATCTGCTGTTTCAGGAAATCCGGGAAGGGCTGTTTGGTGATACGCGAAACAATCTCAGACGCGAGAAGGATACCCATACTCTGATAGCGAACCTGGGTGCCGGGCGTGAACAGTAATGGAGTCCGGCAGGTGCCCGCCACGAAGTCGGACAAAGGTGCGTGCCGCTTGCGGAGATCCGTATTTCCGGGCAGCATATCGGGCAAGCCGGAGGAATGGGTCAGCAGGTGCTGAATGAGGACCTTTTCGCGGCTGCCACCGCGAAATTCAGGGATGAAGCGCTGAACGGAGTCGGAAAGAGAAAGCTCGCCGCGATCGCAGAGGAGCATTACCGCGGTGGCGGTCATCGGCTTCGTGATGGAGGCGAGGAGGAACACGGCGTTGGGGGCTGGTGCTTTGCCGAACGCCTTTTGGACGACGTTGGAGCCGCGGCCGGCGAACAGGGTGGCGGCCGAGACTTCGCCGGATTTCGTCTGGGATTCGAGCAGATGGAGCGCCTCATCAAGGCTGTTCTTTTGCAGGAAAAGAGCGCTGCCGAGCAAGAGATCGCGACGCGTCATATCTCGAAGATCATATCGCGCGGCTCAAAGATACCGGGTGATGCGGTCCATTTCAGGCCTGGGTTGCAGCGAGAGCGCCTGGATTGCCTCCTCCACGGACCATCCCCGGTGAACGATGCGGCCCGCGGCCGTCGCAATCGCCAAGGGATCGTCATCGCCGGGAGAAAGAGTGTTGCGCCCTAGCAGAGCGCCGCGCACGTTCGGACTTCGCGTCTGCGAAGCGGCCAGTTGATATAGGAGCGATTCCGTTTGGCCCGTGAACTCCGTACCGAGAATGAGAATCGGCAAGCTGGTGGATTGAGCCACTGTATCGAAGCTCTCGCAGAACGGCAGATTGAGCCACAGAAAGCGGCTGCTGTCCCCGAGTGAGGAAGCTACGTGGGCTGCGCGCGCGATTGCTTCCCTGGTTTGGACAAGAGTCCATCCGGCAGGTCCGCGCGTGACGGGCAAAACCTCCAGGATGGCCGGCAGACGAAGCGAGTTGGCCTGGGTGATGGCCTGATTGCACTCCACCATGCTGTGAATCGAGCCGCCGTCTTCCTCCGCGATGCGGAGTACCAGATGGACGGCATCGAGGGACCAGTAGGCGCAGGCGGCAGGAGTTGCACCAGTGATGGCATCGTTTAAAGGCCAGCCTGCTCCGGCGAGACCTCCCCGGTTGAGGCTGGCGATGAGCAGTTTGCCTTCGAGCAGCGGCAGCCCGCGTTTCGCGCGGATGAAGCCGTCGATAGAGAGAAGGTCTTCCAGGACGTCCATGGCCGCAACGACGCCGTCGACTGCATCGGTCATGAGAACACGGAGAATGCGGGCGAGATGATCGCGCCGGTCTGCGAAGGCTTCGTGACCGGCAACAAGCGTAAGCCGTCCTGCGGGAGCGAGGTGTTCCCGGCGGACGCGTTCCCGGGCTGTACGAAAGGGCAGATCCGGATCGTGAATACGCGCATCGATGAGGCGCGCGAAGACCGATGGAGGCAGAAATTCCTGACTAGCGAACATGAGCAGGTTCCATTCACTGTGTAACGGAAGGGCTCATGTTCGCAAGTGCGACCCTGCCGCCTACGGAAGTTTTGTGAGGGCCGGGACAAGCGCGGGCACGTTGGGCGTGCCGAGTCCGGTCACGTTGTCATAGCCGCGCGTGGTGCGGAGCGACGAATCTGCACCTTCGATCACCGGACTTGTTGCGTCCGTTACTGCCGAGTTGATGGTGCGAAAGCGAGTGATGAGGCCGGTGGTGCCCTCAAAATTGCGGAGAAGTGCAAGTGGCTTAGAGGGCGCGAGCACGTCCACGAGGCCGGATCCCGCCTTGGAATAGAGTGCGGGGTTCGCGAAACCAATGACGGATTTCCCGGCATCGAGGCGGGCCTGATTCACTAGCGCGAGCACGCCCGCGAACAGCGGAGAGGCCAGGCTGGTGCCGCCGATGCGCCGTTCGCAATATTCGAGTTTGCCGGGTAATGGCGTGCAACCCGCATCGATCAGCGCATCGCCGCTGACGTTGTAGGTCTGGCCATAAAGCGCTCCGGTATTCGGGTCTCCGACCATAGCGACATCCGGTACGACACGAACTGCAGCAGAGAGCGGGATGGGGTTGCCGTTCGCATCCGTAGTGGAGGTAGCAAGAGCATCCGGAACGACTCCCTGCTGGTACGCGGGTTGAAGGAACCGAAGGCTCGGGCCACCACCGCTGCCGTATAGAAAAGCCGGAGGCCAGGGCAAACTGGTTGCGGAAACGAAGTCGCCGGTATTGGAGATGACGGCGTCGGTAAAGGTGCTGGTGTAGGTGCCCCAGCCGTACTCTTCTTTGGAACCTGAGGCGGTTTTGAGCAAAAGCGAGGTACCGCCAACCGCAGTGACGTAGGGGCTGGTGGCAGGCCAGCTTCCTGAGGCGATTCCAATAATAGCGGCGACGTCGCCATCGTCTCCGGAAGAGAAGAGGATACTTATACCCTGGGCGGCGGCCTGCATGAAAGCGCGTTCGTCCGCCTGAATGTGACCAACGGGGAGAAGATCACCGAAGACGCCCCAGCTATTCGTGATGATATCGGCAAGGCCGTTGTCGATCAGATGGATGAGTGCGTGGTCGAGGGGCTGAGCGCTGTTCTGAGCGCCGGCATATACGAGCGACGCGTCGGGGGCGATGGCGTGCACCCATTCGATATCGAGAGACTCTTCGCCATACCAGCCTGCCGGATCGAAGCGGTTTTCGGGGAAGTTCAAGGTACCGGGCACGACGATCTGCTGGAAATTGGAGGAATTGAGCAAAGGCAAGCCGTGGTTCGCAGAGAAGCGGTTGACATCATCGACGATAGTGGGCGAAGCGAACGCGTCGACAATGCCGATACGGACTCCGCGGCCAGTCTGTGAAACATTCTGAACGCCGTAAGCGGCGCGGACCTGCGCCGGAGTGTAGCCGCAGGGCACCCACGGAAGTTTGGATCCGTATTGATTCGCAGAAGGCGAGATCGTGGCAGAATGATCTCCCCAAAAAGTGGAACAAGGGCCGGGAGTGGCGTAGCCGAAGCCCGGTGCGGCACTCGGCTCGCCAGTGTTGATATGCGGCGCGATCAATCGCTGGCTTTCATCGAGACCCGCGATGTGAGTGACGACATCGGCAAGCGCAGCAGGTATCGTGGGTGCAATCGAATTGGCGCGAAGGCCCATATCCCGGTAGGTGTACTGATTCTGATCGACCGAGAACGCAGAAGCGATCTGAGCAACGGTACCGCTGGCGGCAACGTACATGCCGTTGGTGGGAAAGTACTCGACCTTCAGCCCCTTCTCATTGAGGAAGCCCTGCACGGCGGCGACATCGGAAGGAGCGGGGGAGTAGAGACTGCGGAATTGGGCGGGACTGAGGAACTTGTGATATTGAGAGCTGCCAGGGGTGTAGAGATTCCGGATGAAATCCGCAAGAGCCGTTTCATTCTGAAGCTTGAGGTACAGGCTGACCAGCACGCGGCCATCGGGGTTCGAAGGGCCGATCTTCCGCGCTTTGCTCAGCCAGGGTGGAATATTACCGGAAAGAGTGGCGTTTGGCGCGGCTGAGGTAAGCGCGGCCGAAACAAAGGCGATCGCAAGAATCCGCCGGTAAGCGGTAAACGACATGGCGTTAGCAACCTTTCGTTGGTTATGCCCCGGAACGTGCCGGGGCGTCTATGGACATGCTGGTGATTTTAGCTCGAACAGTAAGAGGCGGGGGCGGTAGTTAGCGCGATTGCTGGTCTTGAGGTCTTCGAGGGAGGGAGTTCCCAGGTAATCCACGCCATGGGACGTCGACAGCCTCAAACATTCTTTGAGGTCAGTCTCCGTCCACGCGTATGTCTTGTACGGCTCCTCTACACCAACTGTACGAGACGAGTGGTGTCCTCAAACGAGCCGGCAACGGCAGGCAACTTGGCTTCGAATTCGTGCCGGAACTTCTCGATGAAGCTGATGGTAGGCATCGCGGCTGCGTCGCCAAGCGGGCAGAAGGTGCGGCCGAGCATGTTTTGCGCGAGTTCCCCGATCAGGTTGATATCGCTCGACTGGCCGTGGCCATCGACGAAACGAGTGAGCAACTTTCGGAGCCACGTTGTACCCTCACGGCAAGGAATGCACCAGCCGCAGCTTTCGTGCGCATAGAAGCGCATGATGCGAAGCATGGCCTTCACCATGTCAGTGGTTTCGTCCATCACGACCATGCCGCCGGAGCCAAGCATCGACTTGACCTTGGCGAGCGAATCGTAATCCATGGGAATATCGCACTCCTCGGCTTTGAGGACAGGGCAGGAGGAGCCGCCGGGGATGACCGCCTTCAGTTTGCGGCCGTTCAGTATTCCGCCGCCGAGCTCGTTGATGGCCTTCATCATCGGGAAGCCGAGGGGGACTTCGTAGACGCCGGGCTTGTTTACATGCCCCGAGATACAGAGCAGACGGGTGCCGCCGTTCTTGGGAGTGCCGAGGTCGGCATACCACTGGCCGCCGTTCAGGATAATGGCCGGGACGGCAGAGAAGGTCTCAACGTTATTGAGAACCGTGGGACACTGCCATGCGCCGGCGACTGCAGGAAATGGAGGACGAATACGAGGCACTCCGCGCTTACCTTCGAGTGATTCCAGGAGAGCGGATTCCTCGCCGCACTCGTAGGCTCCGGCGCCGGTGTGGACAACGACGTCGAAATCGAAACCGGTGCCGTTGATGTTCTTGCCGAGCCAGCCGCGGTTATATGCCTCGGCGACGGCACGCTCCATGCACTCGATCTGATAACGGTACTCGCCGCGAATATAGATATAGGCGGCCTTCGAGCCGACGGCGCGTGCGGCGATGAGCATGCCTTCGATGAGCTGGTGCGGATCGTTCTCGATGAGCAGGCGGTCCTTGCAGGTGCCAGGCTCGCTCTCATCCGCGTTGACGACAATGTAGACAGGCTTGCCAGTATTGCGCGGTACGAAGCCCCATTTCATGCCGGTTGGAAAACCGGCGCCGCCCCGGCCGCGAAGACTGGAAGTCTTGACCTCGTTGATGATGTCTTCCGGCGTCATGGCTACGGCCTTCATGAATGCCTTGTAGCCATCGTTGGCGAGATACGTGTCGATGGAAGCCGAGTTCTGGAGCAGGAACCGGCGCGTCAGGACGCGGGTTTCAAGCGGATGCGGTTCGTTGTAAAGCATGGGCTACTGTACCTTTGCCTTGCGAATGTCGTCGAGCAGTTTGTCCAGTGTCTCGGGGGTGACGTTATGGTGGAAGTCGTAGTTGATCTGGATGGCCGGGGCCCACGAGCAGGCTCCCATACACTCCACTTCTTCGAGGGAAAAGAGGCCGTCCGTGGCGGTTTCCTTGTGGCCGATACCGAGCTTGTGCGAGGCGTGCTCGTAAAGCTCCATACCGCCGCGCAGCAGGCAACTGATGTTCGTACAGACCTGGACGTGATACCTGCCCTGCGGCTCCTTGTGAAGCATGGAGTAATAGCCGATCACCTCTTCGATCTGAAGAGGCGTGATGCCGAGGCGGCTGGCGACTTCGTCGATCAACTCCGGCGTGCAGGCGCCGATTTCATCCTGCGCATACATCAGCATTGGAATGAGAGCGGAGCGCTGCTTGCCCGGCGGATAAGACGTGAGGAGCTTGGCGAAGCGCTCTTCGAGTACGGGCGAAAACGTCATTAGCGGTCGGTATCTCCTAGTACAAAGTCCATGCTGCCCATGGCAGCGATCGTGTCAGCGATTAACTGGCCCTCGATCATTGCCGGCAACACCTGCAGGTTGCCGAAGCTCGGCGTACGCATGAAGACGCGGAACGGCTTGGCGGTGCCATCACTGACGACGTAGTAGCCGATCTCCCCGCGGGGCGATTCGACGGTCTGATAGACCTCGCCCGGAGGAACACGGATGCCTTCGGTGACAATTTTGAAGTGATAGATGAGCGCTTCCATCTGCGTCTTCATCTTTTCGCGATCCGGGAGCATGACCTTCGGCGCAGCAGCCTGCCAAGGTCCATTCGGCATACCTTCCAGGGCCTGCTTCACGATCTTGGCGCTCTCACGAAGCTCTACCATGCGGACGCGGTAACGGGCCCACACGTCATTGTCGGTGTGGGTAGCGACGCTCCAGTTGAAATCGCCGTAGCTGGAGTAGGGCTCGTCTTTGCGGACGTCCCACGGGATGCCTGCGGCGCGGACCATGGGGCCGGAGCCCCCAAGATCGATCAACTCTTCGATCGGCATGCCGCCCACGCCTTTGACACGGCGCATCCAGATGGGATTGCTATTCAGAAGCGATTCGTACTCATCGACTTTACTGGGGAAAGCGTCGATGAACTTGCCGACGACCTTGTGCCAGTTGCGAGGAGGCTCCAGTGCGAGCCCGCCGATCCGGATGTAGCTGGTCATGAGCCGCTGGCCGGAGAAGAATTCGAAAATACGGAGGATGTCTTCGCGCTCGCGGAAGCAGTAAAAGAACATCGACATGGCTCCCATGTCGAGTGCGTGGGTGCCGAGCCAGACCAGGTGGCTGTTGATACGGGTCAGCTCACAGAGGAGGACGCGCATCCACTGGGCGGCCTTCGGAATTTCCAGTTGGAGGAGCTTTTCAACAGCAAGTGCGTAGCAGAGATTGTTCGAAAGATTCGAAAGATAATCGACGCGATCGGTAAGCGGCGTCACCTGCGCCCAATTTTTGGATTCGCACTGCTTCTCAATGCCCGTGTGGAGATAGCCGATATCAGGAACGGCGCTGGTGATGGTTTCGCCATCCAACTCGATCAGAACGCGAAGCACGCCATGGGTAGACGGGTGCTGCGGACCCATGTTGAGGGTCATGCGGCGCGTTCCGGTTTCGGTTGGTACGGAGGGATCAGCCTCAAGAGTTGCGGAGCCGGTGGGGATAGCTGGGTCGCTCATGGCTATTCGTCCTTGTAGTCGTACTTATGGCCGTGGACGGGGTAATCCTTACGGAGCGGGTAGCCGTCCCAGCCCTCGGGCATCATGATCCGGGTGAGGTTCGGATGATTGCGGAACACGATTCCGAAGAGGTCGTAGGTCTCACGCTCGTACCAGTTTGCGCCCTTGTAGACCGAGCAAATGGACTCGATCCCGGGGTTCTCACCGCTCACTTTTACCTTGAGGCGAAGACGCTCATTCTTCTCCATCGAATGGAGGAAATAAACGACTTCGAAGCGGGGCTCCATGGGGTACCAGTCGAGGCCGGTAATGCCGCTCAGGCGGTTAAACTTCTGTTCTTGCTTCAGGTAGCGGCAGACGTCGACGATTCGCGAGGCTTCCACTTCAAGTGTGAGCTGGTCGACGTACCACGTGCCACCCGTTAACGCGGCAGCATCGAAGGCGTGCAGGGCTGCTGCGACGGGGCGTTCGAGAATATTTTCAGGCAGCATGTTTCTGTGTCTGGGAGACGGGCTCGGACTCTTCCGCCTCTTCCGTAGTCCAGTTCAGCACTCCCTTTTTCCAGATGTAGAAGAAGCCGCAGAGGACCAGAACAATGAAGAGGAGCATTTCGACGAAACCGAAGAACTTCAGGTCGCGGTAGACGACGGCCCACGGATACAGGAATATGGCTTCGATATCGAACAGGATGAATACCATCGCGACGAGGTAGAACTTGACGCTGAAACGCTCGCGTGCCGAACCGGTCGGAGTGATACCGCATTCGTACGGCGTATCCTTCACACGGTTACGAACCTTCTTGCCAAGCGCATAGGAGGCGCCGACGAGTCCGGCGGCAACGGCAAGCGCAATGACAACCTGGGTGAGGACGGGGAAATAGATCTCCGGTAAGTTTGTCGGCATGGGTACAAAAGCGTAGGTTTCGGAAACCGGGGCTTACTTTGACTATAATGATGGGCACGAGCGGGTGTCAAACCGCACAGATGGCAAACCTTACAACAGAAACGATTGAAATTGTTTTAAACGGCGAATGCCGGCGGATTCCGGGCGGTCTGAACGTCAGGCAAGTACTGGGAATTCTGGATATTCCGGTCGATCGGGTCGCGATCGAGATGAACCGGCAGATCGTTCGGCAGCGCGATTGGGACGCTACGGAAGTGCCGGCTGGAGCGCAATTGGAAGTGGTGATGTTCGTGGGCGGCGGCTAAGGTCCTCACCTGAACCTCACTTAGCAGCTAACGTGCTGACATTACTGGGTTTCGTACTATAGAGGGAAACCCTGCCAGAGTCCTATTGACTCCGCTGACGAGTCGAGTACAATTCAAAAGGCAGTTATTTCAAAACGGAAGCTGCGTTCAATGTTCAAAACAAAAAAGACGCGTCCTGATGTGGCCCCCTCCTCCGCAGAAAAAACCTACGCCAGCAGCGACGTCGCAAGAATCGCGCAGGTCAGTTTGCGCCAACTGCAATGGTGGGATGAGCGGAAAGTAGTATCCCCGCGCCATGCAGCGCACAAACGCATTTACCATCCGGAAGAAGTAGTCGAGGTTACAGTTATAGCGGAGTTACGCCGCAAAGGATTTTCTCTACAGAAAATTCGCCGGGTATTGCGATTTCTACAAAGAGAGATGGGCCGGCGCCTGGCGGATGTGCTAAATCCCGAATCCGATCTGCACTTGGTGACCGACGGGAAATCGATTTACCTGGAAGACAGTTCCGAGAAGATCATCGACATTATGAAGAACGCGAAGCAGCCGATGTTTCTGGTGTGTGTATCGGACCAGGTCCGGCGGCTGAGCGCGGCGCCGAAGAAGCCAGTGAGGGCAGAGACGCAAGTGGCGGCAAAGAAAGTACGCGTGGTTTAGGTTTAAAGAAGACGCAATCCAAGTTCCTACTCCAAATGGGCGGTTCCGCGGGTCGGGGCCGCCCTTCCTATTTACAGGGGTGCGGAAAATTGCAGCAGGCGCTCGCGCCTTCTGTCTAAAGGCCCGAGGCGACATGGATATGCCCGCACCGCCCGGCGTTCCAGAATTGGCAGCGTAATCGCTCCGGCCACACGTCGCCCAGAGTACGGTGGTCAAAACTCCGAGGCTGTGCGCGACCAAGAGGACCGGATCTTCCGAAGCCTGGATGCACTCATTTGAGACGCGGAATCCATCGGTCGGGATCCGGCGCCAGCTTCAAAACGCGGGTTCCCCTTTGTACAGCAGCTTGGCTGTATCGTATTCCACAACACGGTCAGGACCGCGAACGCCGGGTACATAGATCTCGAAGCTGAGTTTCTTGGCGCCTTCTATGCGGGGGAAGACCAACCGGAGAGTCCGATCCGTAGAGGAGGGCGGGAAGTACATCGTCATCTTCACGCGCTTCTTGTCGACGACCAGGAACGACTTTTCCATGTCGCGCATTTCGCCGGGGTCGGTCAAACCGCTGAAGTCGGGCAGCTTGATGGCGAGGACGGAGAATTTGCCGGCGTTGTCCTCTTTCCAGAGACGGTATTCCTGAGCCAGAGGGTCCATGCCGGCCTGCTTCCGGCGCCGCATTTCTTCTTCGGCCAAGGAGCAAGGCTGTGCCGAAGCGAGGTAAACAGAGACATCGGGATCGTCTATTTGCGGATGGAGTGGGACAGCCTTTGCGGCCCAAGGAGATTGCTGCACGACCGCGAGTACTTCGCGGTTGGACCATTCCTGGGGCGGCTTAGCTTCCCAGAATGGTGCTTGCAGAAGCAGGAAGGCTAGGAGGAACAGATGCATGCCGGACCTGCTTCGATTATGCTACGTAAGCGAACCATGACCGAAGTCACTTATCGAAACCGTAAAGCCGTACAGATTGAAAACAGCTCGCTGCGAGTTACGGTGCTCCGCGAAGGCGGGCACATTGCCGAGATCCTGCACAAAGCGAGCGGGGTGAATCCGCTGTGGACACCTCCGTGGACTTCGATTGAGCCGTCTTCCTATGACCGCGGGAAGCACCCTGAGTATGGCAGTGATGCCGAAAGTAAGCTGCTGGCCGGAATCATGGGGCACAACGCATGCATCGATGTGTTCGGCGGTGTGTCAGAGAGCGAGGCCGCAGCAGGCATGACCGTGCATGGAGAGGCATCGGTTGCGCCATATTCCTGCGAAGCGCGCGATGGCGGACTGCACACACAATGCGAACTGCCCGGAGCACAGCTTACATTCGGGAGATTCCTGCGTCTGGAGGGAGACCAGGTGCTGATTCGGGAGACAGTGCACAATCTCGGTGCGTGGGACCGGCCGATCGCCTGGACGCAGCACGTGACGATGGGGCCTCCCTTCCTTGAGCATGGCGAAACGCAGTTCCGTGTGCCCGGAACGAAGTCGAAGGTATATGAGGCAGAGTTCGGCGATACCTATGTGAGCGGCGCGGAGTTCGACTGGCCACTAGCTCCTCTGAAGAAAGGCGGACGGATGGATTTGCAGGTCTATACGAAAGCGCCGGTCTCCGGCGGATATACGGCGCACATGCTGGATCCGCACAGAGAGAAGGGATATTTTAAGGCGTATTCGCCAAAGACAAAGGTTCTATTCGGATACGAGTGGCCGCGTGTGGATTTCCCGTGGCTGGGGATCTGGGAAGAGAATCACTCACGCACCAATCCCCCATGGAACGGAAAAGCGGTCACCCGCGGCATGGAATTCGGAGCGTCTCCGATGCCGGAAACGCGGAAGCAAATGATCGACCGGCGTGAGTTGTTCGGCGTGCCTGGATACCGGTGGGCGCCGGCGAAACAGGCACTTACCGTGGAGTACAAGGCGTTTATCAGGACCGCGGAAACGATCGGTGATTGAGCCTATATCTTTTCCGGCTTGAACCCGCCCCGGCTGCGGTCGTAGAGCCATATGGCGCCAAACACGATCAGCAGCACGGCGGGGCAGAGCGCAACATAGCGAAAGCTCGTCTGGGAGGCGATCGTCAGCACCTGATTCAACGCATCGCCCTGCAATGCGTTGAAGGCCTGGTCGCCGCCGGCAGCCTGGATCTTTGCGTGATCGAAGATCTTGCCCATGGCTGGGAGAACAAAGTAAATGGACAGGGTTCCTGCCGTTCCCATCAGCCCCATGAGCAACGAACCGCCGCGCGGGAAGCGTTCGCTTGCCGCCGCCAACATGGTCGGCCAGAGATAGCAGACACCGGTTCCCCAGACGGTGGCGGCCAAGAGGCCGGTCACCGGAGAATTCGCGATGCTCAAAAGCAGGAGACCAGCCGACGCGAGAGCGCAGGACACCCACAACAAGCCGACGGGAGAGAGCTTGTGCGCCATGGTGCCCGCAAAGTGGCGCATCACGAACATCAAACCGCTCACGTAGATCAGAAGCCAGATCCCTTGCATCCCGACGGTTCGGGTGAGCGCCATATCCACCCACTGCCCGGGCGCAAGTTCGGAGGCAGCAGTGAGAAACATGGTCAGGAACCATACGATGAAGAACGGCCGCAGAACTTCGCGGAACATTCCGCGCGCGGATACGCCCGAGGCAACTCGTTCCGTCGGCGGGAAGTTCGCGGTGAGACAGAGAAAGCCGAACGTGATCGCCGGGATGAGCACGATGCCGAGTTTCACCTGCCAGTTGAACCCAAGGCGGCCGATGGCGATTCCGATCAAACCTCCGAGAATGATGCCGCCCGGCCACCACGCATGCAGCACGTTCAGGCGCGCGGTCTTTTCGTCGGGATACAAGGTGGTGGTGAGCGGGTTGATTACGGTTTCCACCAATCCCCAGCCGATGCCGGTGATCACCATACCGGCCCAGATCACGTTGTATACGGCGGCTCCAGTGGCAATGCGGCCAGCGAAAATAACGGTTAGGGTGCCGGCGAGGAAGCAGAGGCTGGACAGGCTGAGAAGGCGGCCCATGCCGAGGTAATCGAGCAGAGGGCTTCCAATAGCGATGGTGAAGGCGAAGCCGAGGAAGGCGACACCCAGGACCGAGCCAATCATCTCGGCTGAGCGGAGTTTATCAATGGGATCAAAGAACGTGGTCTGCAGATCGGCCGCGATGCTGCTGCGGATTCCGAAACTGAGCCCCGCGGTAACGAGAGCGAGGACGCTGATGACGAAAAGGTACTGCTTGTTGTAGGCTGCGTGCCGATCGACCGCAGTTTGGGTGGCGCTCACGACGGAAGCACTCATGTTCGCCGTATAGTATCAGACGCGGCGCACTAAAAACTCAATTATTTCGATTGTCGCGGCTTCCAACTGGCGAACCAGTGTGGAATAGGTGAGAAGAGCCGCGGCTTCACGGATGTGACCGGGGGGCACGGTGGCGCGGAAGACGTCCATTTTATCGCGGTAGGAGTAATTCTGATAGTCCGGAGAGGGAGCGACCTCGATCAGTTTGTCCCAGAAGCTGGTTCGTTTCAGCAAGCGGCGCTTCACGGCAGCTTCCTTGGGAATGGGAATACGAGCCAAGTGCCCGCTGAGGACGATCTGCGTACAGCGCTCACCGCTAAACGGGATGGATGGATCGGGATCAGGGAACGAAGAGAGGAGGACAGCCAACTCGTCCACCTGCAGTTCCAAGGATTGCCAACGATAACGGGAGAGTCCGTGCACAATGGACCCACGGCGGAGAAGATCCTGAATGCGGGGCAGGTCCTTGCCGGTGGAAGCGAGAACCACGTCTACGAGCTCCCGCAGATCCAGATCCTGGGCGACGACGGGTGTTATGGCAATCATGCCCGCGTCTTCCGAACTGATCCGGACTCTAACCGTGCGAGGCAGAAGCTCCCCTCCAGCGAACGCCCACGCCGAGCGTCTTCTTCGCGTATTCGAATCCTCTTTCGAGATCCCTGCGCTGCTGCTCACGCAGTGCACTGACGTATTCGGCGGGCGGATGTTCGAGGCCATCCTCTACTACCATGTAGCCCATGAACGGGTGCCCCTTCCTCGCCAGCTCGACGAAACGCGCGAATTCGCCGGCGTTCGCGTTTGGGAAAGCTTTCCAGAAGTCCGGCTCGAGATACGGCAGAACCTTCGGCGGACGGCCCGTGATGTTTTCGAGTTGCATGGTGCTGCCGGGGCACAGTTCGCGAAAGCGGGCTACAAAGCGTTTCAAGTCGACGATGCCGTCGCCAAGTGCGACCCACTGAGCGGCGGCGCCCCGCGGATGCTCAAAGACAACGGAATCGCGAATGTGGGTTGTTACGGTGTAAGGGCCCAGGATCTCAAGCGTGACGAGAGGATCCTCAATGACCCACATCGGATTGCCCGTATCAAGGCAGGCGGACACGTAATCTTTACCGGCTTCTTCGATGAGCGTCCGCAGTTCGCGCGCTTGCATGTCTCCGGAATGATTCTCGACGGCGATCTTGACGCCCAGATCGAGCGCGAGAGAGCGTACCTTCTTCAACTCGGCGACGGTTGCCGCGATGTGCTGCTCCATGGGGCGAGTGAGACGGTCATTGGAGTTGCCCATATAGCAGCGCATCGATTTTGCACCGGCGGCGTGCGACACGCGCAGACCCAGTGTGAGGTATTCGGATGGCGATCCGTTTTTTGCACTCCACGCAACAGAGGTAGGGCAGATGCAGCCGATACCGCCATCGATCTGGATTCCGAGGCGCGCGGCCTGGTCCTTCAGCTTGGCGAGGTAAGGGGGCTCGAAGCTTTCATAGACGTCGAGACTGGATAGCTGGATGGAGTCGAGCTTCTGTTGCGCAGCGTAGTCAATCAGCCGCGGCGCCTTCCAATCGAACGCACGGAGAGAATAAGAATCGAACCCAAGCAGAATGCCTGCCAACATGTGGGCATCATACAATACAACGTGACGCGCGCTGGCCAGTTTCTTGCCCACGAGATTGCACAATGCGGTCCCATTCCGTTTCGCCGCTTCATGGAAGTGGCTTTGTATCATCCGGAGTTTGGTTATTACCGCCGCGGGCGCGACCCGTTCGGCAGGCACGGTGATTTTTACACGGCGGAACAGGTACAGCCCGTATTCGGACGCCTCATCAGCAAGCTGGTGCGCGAGCTATGCGCGGAGACAGGCGGGGGCGATGTGGCGGAACTGGGCGCGGGGCGTGGTGAAATGGCGTCATTTTTCGAGGATCTCCGTTATACAGGCATTGATATCGATTCGGGAGAGCTACCCGCAGCGATGCGGGGCGTGATCTTTTCGAACGAGTTCTTCGATGCGCTACCGGTGGATGTTTTCGTGGACGGGCGCGAACAGCATGTCGTTTTTGACAATGGACGCTTCGGATTTTCCGAAAAGGGCGAATCGATCATTGAACGGAATTCTACGGCACTTGAATGGTTGGAGCGAGCCGCGAGCGTATTGCAGGATGGTTACATCCTATCTATCGACTATGGATATACGGAGCGCGAGCGCATCCGCTTCCCACAAGGGACGCTGATGAGCTACAGGCGGCATATTGCTTCGGAAAATGTGTTGAGCGATCCGGGTGAGCGTGACATCACTTCACATGTGAACTTCACAGAGCTGCAAGAGCATGGCGAACGCATCGGATTGGAGACCGTGCGATTCGAGACGCTGGCGCAAACATTGCTTCGTGCGGGAGAGAGCGACCAGTTCGCATCGGTCACGAACACGTTTGAAGAAAGAATGCAGTTGAAGACGCTGCTATTCGGGATGGGAGAAACGTTTCGCGTGCTGCTGCAGCGGCGCCGCAAATGAAAAACGGCCCCGATTGCTCGGGGCCGTGAGGGAACCTGTATGCTGTGAGCTCCCTAGTGGGAGCGGTTCACTTACTTCTTCTTCTTCGCCGGGGCCTTCTTTGCGGGGGCCTTCTTGGCGGCTTTCTTGGTTGCGTTCTTCATTGAGTGATTCTCCCTAACATCAAAATTTGCGATCCGGAAAGATCGCAGTGTGATCCATATATAAGGTTCTTCCGAGAGAATGTCAAGAAAAAAATGCATAACTAGGATGGGTGAGGAAAGTTGCACGGACAGTCAAAGACGTTCGAAACGTTTGCCTCAAAGAATGTTTTAGCAGATTCGTGCGTGGAGAAGAAGAATGTCGCGGTGTTTCTTCGTAAAGAGAGGTTGCCGAATGCGCGCGGCACACGCTAGGATCGCAGAAGATGAGCACACTTCGCATGCGAACACTGCTGGCACTTACGATAGCGGCGCTCGCAATCACGGGATGCGCACGCCACAGGCGAATCAGCGCTGCGAAGCCCGCGCGTATCGGCTCAACGCAGACGGGAATCGCAAGCTGGTATGGGTATCCGTATCATGGGAGGCGCGCAGCGAACGGCGAGGTGTACGACATGGAAGGATTCACCGCCGCGCATCGCACTCTTCCGTTCGAGACCTGGGTACGGGTGAAGAATCTTTCGAACTCGCGGACGGTGGACGTACGCATTCAGGATCGAGGTCCGTTTGTGGATGGACGCATCATCGATCTGTCGCGAGCGGCGGCGCGAGAAATCGAAATGTTGGGGCCCGGCGTCTCGAAGGTAAAGCTGACGGTGATCAAGCCGCCGAAACATCCTCCACAACGAACGATGGTTGCGGTCGCTGTTCCACCGTCGACGGCACCAAGCGCAGGTTTGCCAGCGCCCGCGCCTGCACGATCCCCGGCAATCGGACCTCCGGCACCTGCTCCGATACCGGCTGCACCGTCACCCGCAATTGGGCCGCCGGCGCCTGCACCCGCAATCGCGACGGTTACTGAGCCGGAACTCTACGCAGTACAGATAGGAGCATTTCAGGATCGCGGACGAGCCGAAACCCTACGGGACCGGATGAAGGAGCAATTCGGAGCGGCGCGCATCGTACCCCGGCAGGGTGCGAAGACGATTTGGAGAGTACTTGTCGGCGAAGAAGAAACCCAGGAAAAAGCTGAGGCACTCGCGGAGCGGCTGCGAACTGCCGGTCAGCAGACGTTCGTTGTGCGTCTCGATCAACCTTAGTTCAATCGCGGTATCGGCCTGAGAGTTTTCCTGCCTGAACGCACTAGAAGTATATGGAATTCCAGCGTGCGCTCATCGGCGACTCATCCCGTATGCGGATGGTACAGCGACAGGTGGAGAAACTGACCCACACGCGTTGGCCCGTGCTGATCCTCGGCGAGACGGGCACAGGCAAAGAAGTTGTGGCCCGTTCGATCTATGGGGGCAATCCGGTTGGACCGTTTGTCACAGTGGACTGCTCCGCGCTGGTCGGTCCATTGATGGAGAGCGAGCTTTTCGGCCATACGAAAGGCGCATTCACCGGCGCGATCGCCTCAAAGCTCGGCATGATCGAAATGGCAAACGGCGGCACGGTTTTCCTGGATGAGATCGGCGAACTGCCCATTGAATTGCAGATGAAGCTTTTGCGTGTTTTGCAGGAGAAGGAATTCCGGCCTGTGGGAGGATTGGCGGCGCGCAAATCGGACTTCCGGATCATCTCGGCGACGAACCGGGACTTGAGCACCGAAGTAGAAAAGGGACATTTCCGGCGCGATCTCTTTTACCGGCTGAACGTAGTGACGTTGCGGTTGACGCCTTTGCGGGAGCGGAAAGAAGACATTCCGGACCTGATCAAGTATTTTCTGGAGAGGCACGGCCACAATCACACGATTACGCAGGAGACCCTGGATGCGCTGCTCCTATATGACTGGCCAGGCAACGTACGGGAATTGGAGAACTGCGTCCAGCACATGCTCGCCATGAACTCAGGGCCCTTGCTGCATCTTCCCGATCTGCCCTCCACGCTCTTGAATTTCCAGGAACAGAAACGGGGACGGGCCATGCAGATGTCGGCAGGAGCGAGCGCCGGCTTCCCATCGAGATCTGCGATGGTTGTGGAGCCGCCGCCTGTGTCCAGTCTCGGCGAGCCAGCAATCGTGCCTCTCCCCGAATTGGAGAAGCGGGCAATCTTAAGCGCGCTTCGGCATACTAAGGGCGATCGCGCGACGGCGGCGAGTATGTTGGGGATCGGACGGACGACGCTTTACAGAAAACTGAAGGAATACAACATGGAGGAAATGCAGAGCCTGACAGCCGTGCGAGAATGATGGCTTGCTAGTCGCCCTCGATGCCACGTACAGCGTGGGAAAAGCACTCACCGGCGTTGGTGTCTACTGCCGCGAGATTCTGTATGGGCTGGCGCAGGCACATCCGGAGGCGCGATTCCGGTTCTGCTACAAGCCGCACCGTTTCTTTCAATCCCTGCAGACGAAGCTACCGCAAAATGCGCGGCGGACGCTCTTTCATGACAACTGGCTGCTTCCGAATGCAGACGTGTTTCACGGATTAAACCAGCGGCTGCCCCGCCGCGTCCCGCGCAATTCGGTGTGCACGTTTCACGACCTGTTCGTAATGACGGGCGAATATTCGACGCCCGAGTTCCGGGAGCGCTTCACTGAGCAAGCACGACATGCGACGCAACATGCCGAACGGATCATTACCGTCTCGGCATTCACAGCCAAGCAGGTAGAAACGCTACTCGGCTTTCCGGCAGAGCGGATTCGCGTGGTGCACCACGGCGTGCATCCACCTGAGCGGGCCGTTGAAATGCAGCGGGAGAAGATCGTGCTGCAAGTGGGAGCAATTCAAACGAGAAAAAACATTGGACGGCTCGTAACCGCATTCGAGGCCATACCGAAGGATTGGAGGCTGGTGCTGGCGGGATCGGCCGGCTATGGCGCGCACGAGATTCTGAAGCAGATTGAGCGGAGTCCGGCGTGCGCTCGGATTCAAGTGACCGGCTATGTAGCGCCCGAGGTGTTGGAGGAACTCTATGCGCGGGCCAGCGTGTTTGCGTTTCCTTCGCTGGACGAGGGATTTGGAATGCCGTTGCTGGAGGCGATGGTCCGGGGCGTTCCCGTTCTGACATCGAACCGGTCCGCGATGCCTGAGGTTGCCGGGGATGCAGCCGCGCTGATTGACCCGGAAAATATAGAGGAGATGGCAACTCGTCTGAACGAACTCGCCGGCAGTGAAGAATTCAGGGAAGAGCTGATCAGGCGAGGGCGATTACGCGCGGCTAAATTCACCTGGGAAGACGCAGTCCAAAAAACCTGGGCAGTGTACAACGAACTGACGGGTTAGCGGGTTTCTTCGTCGATTGCGATTTTCAATGCGCGAAGGAACTTATGATCCTGAGAGGTCCACTTCACTTTTCCGGTGGAATCGAATTTCCGCAGCGTGGGTGTATCGCCTCCAACTTCGGCTTCCGTGATTTCCTCATCGGACGGTTCCTCGCCCTCTTCCCGTTTATTGAAACCAATGGTAGCTTCCAGGACAAGGAAGACGTCGTAGCCCGCGCGCTTGATTTCGCCGATTGCCGCGGCGATTCGATCCGAATCGGACAACGATTCATTAATGGCGTTGCCCAATTCCTGCATTAGTTCTTTCAACCGATCGTCCACGAGACACCGGGCCTTTCCGAAGCTGCCTTCAGCATACCACCCCACTTCATTGATGTCTTAGTCCTCAAATAAGTTGCAGATTGCGCAGTTTGCGAGCCCAAGAGCCCACCCTCTGCAGATCGGACTGAAGCACGATTTCGTTGATATGGTGTGAATCCGAGCCAAGTACTAGGCCGCCGCATTACACTAAAGATAAGTGCTTGGTACTTGCAAAAAATTGATTCAGCACGTCGTGCCCGGAGTGGTGAAGCCGATGCACGTGCTGTGGAACGAGATCATCGGCTTCTTATTCCTGAGTATCGCCGTGATTGCTACACCATCGGCATACCGGCAGATCCGGAACTTCGACGGCGAACCCCAGAGCCTCTTCCGGATGGTGCTGAGTTGTACGTTCGCCGGAATCATGCTGGTCTTCGGTCTCGGCTCATTCTGGCGGGCCCGGAAGATTTCACGATCGTAAGGCGAATGACTCGCCCTACCCCGGGCGCACCGAAGTGCGGCAGGACCGGATGGAGCGTTGCCTCATCATGAACTGCGGAACAGTGTCTTGCGGCGAAGAGCCCAGTCCTCGCCGGAGAAAATGCGCGGGCCCACTTCGATCAGGCGAGGTAGTAGCGCAAAGACTGACGCGGCGCTCCAGGTTGTGCCCGCGCGCGTGCGGAACCCTCGTCCGTTCAACTCAGCGGCAGCTTCGGCCAGCTTGTGATCCTGAACGATCGATTCCATGATGACGAGCATCGCGGCATTTTCGGCCGGATCGTCTTCCAGGTGTTTGCAGTCACTCGCGATACGCAGGCCGTAGGGAATTTCTCCGGGGAGCCCTGGCTCAATCGCGCCGGAGACGGTATCACGCTGCCACTCCACGGCAATCAAACGCCAACCTTCCTGCTGCCGTTTGTGCCAGTAGGCAGGGTCGAGCGGGTCTTTAGGAAGTTCCCGAATGATCGGCATATTGGTGCCCTCGAAGGGCACACTTATAGCCAAGAGAAGTTGTTTGTTTTCGCGAAAGTGTTCATACACATGTACGGGTTTGAGAATTGGCGTTCCAAAAGCGGACAGACAAAGGCGGGCGTTCATCCGATAATGGAGGTTGCTGAAACATATTGAAAATGAGAGCCGCGCGGCGAAGATGCTCCGGGAAGCCTTTGAATCCGGGCGGCCTCTCACCTACATTCATTCCGCGGAAGAGGAGCGCGTTGCCAAGGTGCTGCGCGGCATGGAACTCCCGGTCTGGACCTGGAGCCTGACGGAAGGGTTATTCCGGGACGGCCAAGCAGGCGAGACCGGCACAGGGGACCCTCGCGCGGCGCTCGACTTCATCGCGGCGCATAACGAGCAGGGCATCTTCCATCTGAAAGATTTTCACGAGCCATTGCGGGATTCGGCCGAGGTCCGCCGGCGTTTGCGCGATTTGTACGAGAGTTGCCGGGACCGGAAGAAGTTTGTAGTGATTACCTCTCCGGTGAGATCAATTCCGGAAGAGGTGGAGCGGAGCCTTCTTTTTCTCGAGCTCAGGCCGCCTGACCCGGCTGAGTTGGTCCAGTTCTTGAGCGAGGAGAGCGGCGAGACGGATCAGGCACTTCTGAGTCAGCTTGCGCCGGCGCTGCAAGGATTGACACTCGATGAGGCCCGGTATGCGGTGCGGCGCGCGCTGGCCGGTGGTGGGCGACTGGGCGCGGAGTCGCTGCCAGCGCTCCTCGAAGAAAAGCGGCTACTGATCAACCGAAGCGGCGTAATCGAATTCATTGCGGATGGCGCACGTATGGGCGACGTCGGCGGGCTGGAGAATTTGAAGAAGTGGCTGCTGGAACGACGCAAGCTGTTTCAGTTGCGGGACACCTTGAGCAGTGAAATCGTGCCAAAGGGGATTCTTATGATGGGAATCCCGGGATGCGGCAAGAGCCTGTGCGTGAAAGCATCGGCCGCGTACTTCCAACTTCCGCTGTACCGCGTGGATATGGTCGCGATCTTCTCCGGCCGGTTTGGCAAACCCGAGGGCGTGTTCGTGGAAGCGTGCCGCATGATGGAGGATATGGCCCCGGCGGTGCTCTGGTTCGACGAGATCGAGATGGGCATCACATCAACGGAATCGAGCGGCGAGCAGGGACGCATTTTTGCATTCTTTCTCACCTGGATGCAGGAGAAATCGCGCGGGCTGTTTGTAGCAGCTACGGCGAATCGTATCGACCTGCTGCCCGCCGAGATGATTCGCAAAGGCCGTTTTGACGAAGTGTTTTTTGTCGACCTGCCTTCGCCAGACGAGCGTACCGAGATTTTTAAAATCCATCTCACACGGCGCGGAGTGGATCCAGCCGGGTTGAACGTGGAACAGTTAATCGAGTTCACGAATGGCTGGAGCGGGGCCGAGGTGGAACAATGCGTGATCTCGGCATTGACGCAAGCCCGGCTGGCGGATCGGCCGATTACCGGTCAGGATCTGGTGAACATCGCGGTAAAGACGGTTCCGCTTTCACGCACGATGAGTGAGCAGATCAGCCATATTCGCGATTGGGCCTTTGATAGAGCAGTGCGTGCCTCCCCCCGAACATTGGGACGGTAGGCATGCGATACGCTATCCACGATGAATCGACGTAAGTTCCTATTTCTATCCGGAAGTGTCATGATGGCGGCGCCATCCGATCAGGTAACGCTCGGAGTGATTGGAGCGGGCGGACGCGGCACGTTTGTTATGCAGACGTTCCAAAAAGACCCGTCCGTACGCGTTGGCGCGATCTGCGATGTGTACGAGCCGAATCTGGAGCGGGCGCTGTCCGCGTCGGGGAACCGGGCGAAGGCGTATCGAAATTACAAAGAGCTTCTGGCGGACAAATCGATTCAGGCCGTCCTGATCGCCACGCCGGAGCACTGGCATCACCGCATGGTGCTGGACGCGATGGCCGCCGGCAAGGACGTGTATGTGGAGAAACCTCTCTGCCAGACGCCGGAGCAGGGGGTGGAACTGATCGAAGCGGAGATAAAATCGAACAGCATCGTGCAGGTAGGGATGCAACGGCGGAGCTACGATCTATTCCTGGAAGGGCGTAAGATTGTGGCCGCCGGGACGCTCGGGAATGTGCGCATGGTACGGGCCTGGTGGTTAAACAACCAGATTGCGCCTACGACAGGGAAGCTAGATGGGCCGCTCGATTGGGAACAGTGGCAAGGGCCCCTGCAAAAACGCGTGCCGATGAATCCCGCGATCTTCCGGAACTGGCGCTTGTTTTCCGACTACGCCGGCGGGATTGTGGCGGACCAGGGCGCGCATGTTTATGACGGGATCCACCTGCTGATGAACGCGCACTATCCCTCAGCCGTAACGGCCGCGGCCGGGCGTCCGCATAAACCGGGTGTGGATACGCCGGAATCGGTGACGGTCACGGCGGAGTATCCGGACGACTTTATCGCGACATTCTCCATCAATTACGCGGCGATGCGATATAAGTCGCGCAACGATCAGCTCACGCAACTCGATGGAGACCAGGCCCGGATGGATCTTTCGCGCGAGACTTTGAACGTGTATAAGCAGGGCGATGAGGAGACCGCGGCGATCACGAAGAAGTCAGAACGCGGGTTCGGATACGCGACGGATCTGCATGTGCAGAATTTTCTAGAGTGCGTGCGGACACGGAAGCGGCCAAATGCGCCGCTTGTACTCGGTTTTCAGGCGGCGCTGGTATCGCAGTTGGCGAATCTGTCGTTAAAGTACGGCCGGCGAGCGAAGTGGAACGATGCGCAGAAAAAGGTGGAGATCTAGCTTACCTGCACCATGATCTTGCTGAACGCGGCCCGGTTATTACTCCAGGTCTGGAGTGCGGCACCGGCTTCGTCGAGCGGCACGATTTTGCTGATGGTCTTCTGAACGGGGAAGCGCTTGGCCTGCAGCATTCGTATGACTTCTTCGAAATCTTCGGGCAGGGCGTTTCGGGAGCCGAGTATGTCGAGTTCCTTCTGCACGAACAGGCGCGTCTCGTAACTCACCGGCTGTTTCGCGTAGCCGATGTAGACGACCCTTCCGGTGAAGGCGACCTCTTCGACAGCGGCCCGAAAAGTGTCGGGCGTGCCGATGGCCTCGATGATGACGTCCGGGCCCATGCCCTCTGTGAGATCACTCAACGCTTCGTGCAAGTCGGCAGTGCGGGTGTTGATCGTGGCCGCGGCTCCGGCGTCACACGCAATCTGGAGCTTGGCGTCATCCACATCTACCGCGATCACATGGGCTCCGCGGAACGCGGCAGATGCGATCGCTCCGAGACCGACACCACCGCATCCAAGGATTGCGATGCGATCGTTCGATGTGACACGTCCGCGAGCGGCAGCGTGAAAACCAACGGTAAGCGGTTCGACCAGGCAGAGTTCCTGGATTTCCAGGCCTTCGGCGCAGAAAATTTTCTGTCGGGGCACCGCGATGTATTCGGTCAGTGCACCATCGCGCTGGACGCCGAGGGTCTGATTGTTCTTGCATGCGTTCGGACGGCCGCGTTTGCAGGCGGAACAAGATCCGCAATTCGTATATGGCGAGAGGGTGACGTTCGTACCCGCGGGAAGTTGATGATCGCCCCGCTCTACCGTGGCGGCGATCTCGTGTCCGGGAATCCGTGGATAGCTAACCAGCGGGTTCAATCCGCAGAAGGTGTTCACGTCCGATCCGCAGAAGCCTACCATGCGGACGCGAAGGAGAACATCGCCCGCCTCCGGCACGGGTTCGGCGACAGTAGTGACGCCGTACTTTCCCGGACCTTCAATCACGAAAGCTCTCACGTCCGCGATGGTATCATGCGGCGTTAAGAGACATGCTGAAAGCCGGCATATTAAACCCTGCCATCAACTCACTAATCAGCCGTGTGCGGCATACCAACACGCTGGTGATTGCGGACCGAGGCTTCCCCTACTGGCCGCAAATTGAAACCGTAGATATTTCTCTCGTGGATGATGTCCCGAGAGTGTTGGACGTGCTTCGCGCGCTCCGTGGAAATTATGTGATTGGGCGCGCATTCATGGCGAAGGAGTTCGTGGAGCAGAACACGCCACAGACGCGGGAAACTTTCTCGGCGGTGTTGGAGGGCGTCCCGGTCGCCTACGAACCACACGTGGAGTTCAAGAAACGTGTGCCGGTGGCGATCGGATTGATCCGCACCGGCGATACGACACAGTACGCCAACATCGTCATCGAATCCGCTTAAGGCCGGCGGCGGCGCAACCTCTCACACGAATCACAACTGGTAGGGGCTGCGCATCTGGTAACCAAGCAACTTGGAAGCGCCGGCATCGTCGAGGATCTGCATCTTCTCCGGATCCCAACGCAGCTTGCGGCCGGTGAGCATGGCGATCTGGCCGAGCCAGCCCGGCGTCGCGGAGCGGAGCGCTACATCCGCCGGCGTCAACGTAGTGCCGCGAGATTTCACGCACTCGATGAACTCTGCGTAATGGCCGGGCGATTTCTTCAGGTGGATCTCGTTCGGGCCGATCTCGGATTGCAGCAACTCTTTGGGCTCAGCGTCGATCTTGCCACGATCGACGTATACCCAGCCCTTGTCCCCAATCCATTTAGTGCCGCCGCGAATCTCTTTGTACCCACCCGCGATGATCATGGTGACGCCATTGGCGTAATTTGCCGTCACTTTATATTTCGTGGCGGAATTCCAGAGCGCATCCTGAGGCGGATACTCGCCCACACCTTCAATCCCAATGGGTCCTGTGCTGTCGAAGCCGAGTCCCCAATGCGCGATGTCCACATGGTGGCCGACCCAATCCATGAGCTGACCTCCGCCATAGTTCAGATTCCAGCGCCAATTCTTGTGAACGCGCGCTTCGCAATACGGAGCAACCGGAGCCGGACCGAGCCAGCGCTCATAATTCAGCGTGGGCGGAGGCGCGGTGACTTCGGTCTTGTCCTTTGTTTTGGCGAAATCCGTGTGTCCGCCGGGCAGCCCGACCTCTACGGTGTGTACCTTGCCGATACGGCCGTTCCGGACGAGTTCGCACGCCTGGCGAAAGTTAGCCGTGGAGCGCTGCCAGCTGCCGGTCTGCCATACGCGCTTGTACTCCTTCATGGTGTTGACGATCTTCAGTCCCTCGTCGAAGGTATGGGCGAGGGGCTTCTCGCCATACACGTCTTTGCCGTTGCGGAGCGCGAGCACGGCGGCGATTGCGTGCCAGTGATCCGGCAGAGCGATGCTGACTGCGTCTATGTCTTTACGAAAGAGAACTTCTTCGAACGCTCGATACGTAGCGCAACTCTGATTGCCGTACTTGAGATCGACGAACGATTTGGCTTGCGTGAGGTGGGTTTCATCAATGTCGCAAACGGCGACGATCTGCGCTTGCGGAACCTTAGCAAACTCACCGAGATGGCCACTGCCCATCCAGCCTACACCGATCGTAGCCATGGTGACGCGGTCGCTCGGTGGAACGGCTCCGTTACGGCCAAGCACGTCAGCCTTGACGATCATCGGAAAGCCGGCCATCACGCCAGTGGCGGCCTGAAAGAGTTGTCTTCGGTTCATCATCGGTTATTGCCCGGCAGCTATCATATAATGCCCGAGCTAATGATTTTCACTCGCAGAGCTTACTTGGCCGCAGTGGTAGCGCCGGTGACGCCGCCCGCTGCCGGCACGCATTCTCGACGCGTCTACTCATTTCTACGATTCCGGCCGGCGCAGGGAGTCCCTGGCTTGCTACGAAAGGGATACGCTTTTGCGGCGTTTCGCTATAAATGATACGCTTAGAGCTGCTTGCGGCGGCGGAATACGCCGATCAGGAGCAGACCGAGGCCCCCACCAAACATAGCGATGGTAGACGGCTCTGGAGCTATGAAGGTGTATGTGGAACTCGTGTTATTCGTTTGGATGCCGGAATTGGAGCCGAATGTGAAGAGTGCGCTGGTGATCTGTAGAGTCTCGGCGTTCAATCCGAAGTTGACGCTCGGATCCAAGCGAATGTCTGCCCATGGATTGCTGGTGTTCATGCCTTGGAACGTCGTGCTCTTAGTGGCATAGAAGGGGTTGAAGCTAGAGTTGTCGTACTGGTTGCCGTTAACGTCGTAGTTGGTCCCGCCACCGTTCGGCAGGAATAGCACCATATCTTTATGGCTCGACCACGTAGGGCTATTCGGATCATTGAAATACAGGTCGATCGGGTTCACGCCGCTGTTCAGGGTGATAGAACCGGAACCGGTGACCACCCAGCTCATCGCGCTATATCCGGTATCGCAGTAGTAGGGGTTTGTAGCGGATCCCGTACCCTTCACTCCGCTCGGGCAAGATGCTGGTAAGGACGAGTAGAATACGCGATCAGTCGTGCCGGACGTGAGTGCATAGCTTGTTAGATTCACTACCTGACCGGTACCGAATTTCATACCGAATCCGTTGATATTTGCGGCTTCCGAAGTCCTACCGCCGTTGTAGGCGTTGATCAGTTCGATGAAAATGTGAACGGAGTTATCACCGGCGTTGTACAGCGTAACTTGCGCCTCCGAATTCACCGGCACAGCACCCGTTCCAGTCGGCGTAGTATTCGCATAGAAAGTGTAAACCTGCGTACTCCAGCCGGATGTGGCCGCCAGAAAAATTAGGATGAGGACCCGGGTAAGAGCAGTAAGATGGCGACGTTCCGACATAGTGTCATCATCGGCTGTCACCGTGTCACACGCAATGGAACTTACGTCCTACTAAATGCCCAAAATCGCGCGATCTCTGTGAGTCCGGATCACGTGGTCGCCATTGTAGAAAAACGTGTAAGTCGCGGAAGAATAAGGCGATTAATGGTACTAGGACCACGCAAGATACAGGCGCTCTTGGCACATAGTACTGATTCGGAAACGAGCTACAAGAAGCTACATAAGTATTGAGAAATCTGTGTTACACAGGTTACGCTTTAAACGCATTTCTGACGAATCGGGATATCCTTCTTAGCATGCGGCGATCGTGGTGGATCGACACTCTATTGGTGTGCCTGTTCGTCGCTGCACTCATTTGGCCATTGTTTCGGCTCAAGTACCTGGATCAGTGGGGCTCCATCGAGAGCACGTTCATCGCAGATGCTCAAATGCTGAATTCCAGCCCGGGCCTGTGGCAGCCGGCCTGGTATGCGGGAACGAGGTGGGTCTACGTCTACCCGCCATTGTTACGGCATGGGACTGCGCTGATCGCCCGAACCATTCACTCCACAACGGCGCGAGCGTACCACCTATATATTGCGTTGCATTACGTAATCGGCATCCTGGCCGTTTACATCCTGGCGCGTGTGGGATCGGGGAAGAGGCGAGCCGGGTGGATCGCGGCGGCTGGAGTGGCGCTGCTGAGCCCGATTCTGCTGTTTTTTCCGGATGTGCGGGCAGACAACGCATTTTGGGCTCCGCAGCGATTGCACGTGCTGATGACATACGGCGAAGGACCCCATATCAGTTCGTTGTGCCTGCTTCCATTTGTATTTGCCGCATGGCTGAGGCAGCGGATCGTGTGGGCCGCGGTGGCGGCGGCAGCAGTCGTTTCCAACAATTTTTATGGAGCGACGGCACTGGCGATTTTGTTCCCTCTGGCCGCATGGGCCATGTTTGTGCACAAGCGGGATGCGCTGGTGCTGGCGAAGGCCGCAGGGGTTTGCATGCTGGCCTATGGCCTCACGACCTGGTGGTTGGTTCCGTCCTATTTGCGGGTGACACAGCAGAATCTGCGGCTGGTGGCTGAGCCCGGAAATCTTTCGTCTGTGGTGGCGCTGGCAGCTGCAATTGCACTCTTCGGCAATCTCACATGGCGGTATTGCGGGCAGATGAGTCCGTATCGGCTCTTCGTCCTCGGCGGATTCGTTTTCCTGTTCCTTTACTGCGTAGGGCACCGTTGGTTCGGTTTTCAGGTCGCCGGAAACTCGATGCGGTTGCTGCCGGAGTTGGATCTCTTCTTCATCCTCGTTTTTACCGAAGTGGTGATTCTGGTTCCCCGGGCAGTGGCTATTCCACTGGCACTTGCGGCGTTCGCGACCAGCTATTCCTATTTGCGGCACCCCTGGATGGAGTTTCCGAGGGATAACGAGTGGGAGAAAAGGCCGGAGTATACAGTATCCAACTGGATGTGGGAGAACCAGAGGAATTCCCGCGCGTTCGTTACCGGTTCGCTGCGATTCTGGTACAACACCTGGCACACTATGCCGCAATTGGATGGCGGGTCTCAACAGGGCATCCTAAATCAGCGGATCCTGGCGCCAATCGCTTATGGCGGAGCAGTGGCCGACAAGGACCGCGTGCTGCCTTGGCTGGACGCAATGGGCGTGGATGTGGCGATCATTCCGGAGAAAGATTCCCGCGAGTACTACCACGATATTCAGCACGCTGAAGCGTGGCGCACGTGGGGTCTGACGCTCCTCCACGATGATGGCAAAGGCAATTTAATCTACCGGATACCTCGACCCAATCCAGGTATCGTCCACCTGGTCCCGGCCAGTGAACTGGACCACGTTCCGGTCAGCCGTTTAGAAGATCGAGAGGCCCCTCTGCAATATCTGCAGGTGATACATGCGGGGCGGCTGCCGCTCATTTACCAAAGGCTGAGCAACGATGAGGCGCGGATCGAGGCGGAGTTCCGGCCGGGTGAGTCGATTGTTTTCCAGGAATCATTCGATCCGTACTGGCGGGCCTACGTGAAAGGCAAGGCGATTTCGGTGCGTAGGGATCCGCTTGGATTCGTGCGAGTCGATGTGCCATCCGGCAAGCAATCGGTGACCTTGCGTTTTGAGACGCCGGCAGAAATGATTGCGGGCCGGACCCTGAGTGCTCTCAGCCTCGTTTGCGTAATGTTCAGCCTTTTCCGGTGGCGAAACCCTATAAGGAACAGTGCCCGGAAATAGCTTCTCATCTTGCCTCACCGGCGCGAGTGCGTTACCTTACCAGGGTGGGCAAACAAAAGGCGAATTTAGCCATCCCGGCCTTGTTTGGCGTACCTGAATTCACACAGGAGCTGGAGATTGCGCGACGGCCCGATGTAGAAGCGGCAGTAGCGCGGTTTCAGTCCTGGATGGAGGACCAGAACTCGCCCGTCCGGGCGATCCGCCATGTTCCGGCACGCGCGGCTGAGTTCCTCGACATTCCGGAAGCCGTCAGTCCGCTACTGAAGAAGGCGCTGGTTGAGCGCGGCATCCAGCAGCTTTACTCGCATCAGTCTGAAGCGTTCGATCACGTGCAGGCCGGGCACAACGTTGTGATCGTCACTCCCACGGCCAGCGGCAAGACGCTTTGCTATAACCTGCCTGTATTGAACCGGCTGTTGTCGGAGCCGGGGGCCCGCGCCATGTACCTGTTCCCAACTAAGGCGTTGGCGGAAGACCAGCTTCACGAGTTCCAGGGCGCTGTGGATCGCATGGGCGCTGATATTCGCGCCTTTACCTACGATGGCGATACCCCGCAGGACGCTCGCAAGGCCATTCGTGAGCGAGCCAACGTCGTATTTACGAATCCGGACATGCTGCACAGCGGCATCCTGCCGCACCACACAAAGTGGGCCAAGGCGTTCGAGAATCTTCGATATTTCATCATTGACGAACTGCACTATTACCGCGGCGTTTACGGCAGCCATCTGGCAAACCTCATCCGAAGACTGAAACGAATCTGCGCGTTTTACGGAGCGAACCCACAATTCATCTGTTGTTCGGCGACGATCGCAAATCCGAAGGAACTGGCCGAGGCGCTGACGCGGGAGCCATTTGAACTAGTGGACCGGAACGGGGCGCCAAGCGGCGAGAAGTACTTCGTCTTCTATAACCCGCCGGTGGTGAACCGGCAATTAGGAATCCGGCGCAGCTACCTGCACGAGACCCGGCGCATCGCGCTCGAATTTATCGACCGGCATCAACAGACGCTGGTGTTTGCGAATAACCGCCTCGCCACCGAGATCCTAATCACCTACCTCAAGGAAGCCTGCGACAAGCTTCCGATGTCTTCGGACATGATTCGCGGGTACAGGGGCGGCTATCTTCCGAAGGAGCGCCGCGAGATCGAACGCAAGTTACGCGATGGAGATATACGCGCCGTAGTGGCGACGAATGCGCTGGAACTCGGGATCGATATCGGATCACTGGATGCGGTCGTGATGGCCGGATACCCAGGGACGATCGCCTCCACCCTGCAGCGAGCCGGGCGCGCCGGCAGGCGGCAGACTTCGTCGATTGCGGTGCTGGTTGCGTCGAGCGCAGCTCTCGATCAGTACATCGTGGAACATCCCGACTATTTCTTCTCACGGTCTCCCGAGCACGCCTTCATCAATCCGGACAATCTCGAGATCGCTTTGAGTCATCTGCGCTGCGCCGCCTTTGAACTCCCAATTCGCGAAAACGAGACGTTCGGGCCTCACAATACGGCGGAACTGTGCAAATTCCTGGAGGAGGTCGGCTTCCTGCACTTCTCGGCGGGCGCATGGCATTGGACTTCCGATACCTATCCCGCCGATGCGGTCAGCCTTCGGGCCGTGACCAGCGACAACTTCGTAGTAATCGACATTACCGGAGACAATCGCGTGATAGCGGAGGTCTCGTTCCCCACAGCGCTCACTACCCTGCATGAGAAGGCTATTTATCTGCACGAGGCCCGGCAGTATCAGGTCGAAAAATTCGATTATGAAGGCCGGAAAGCTTATGTGCGGCGCGTCGACTGCGATTACTTTACGGACGCTATCGACTACACGCAGGTAAAAATTCTGGAGCAGTTCGAGACGGCCTCCTATCAACTCGCGCAGGCCGCTCATGGAGATGTGCGGGTCAATACGCAGGTGGTCGGCTGGAAGAAAGTGAAGTTCTTTACGCTGGAGAATGTAGGCGCCGGGCACCTCTCGATGCCGGAACAGGAAATGCACACCACGGCATTCTGGCTACACTTTCCGGAGAAGTTCCTGGCGCAGTTCCCGGACCTTTCACCAACGGACAAGCAGAGCGGCCTCACGGGGCTCGGCAATTCTCTGCGGAGTGTCGCGTCCCTGCTGCTGATGTGCGATCCGCGTGACTTAGGCATCGCCTCCACGGAGGACATCTCGCAAGGGATTACCTGCTATGAGCCGAACCTGTACCTGTACGACAGCTATCCGGGCGGAGTGGGACAGAGCGGACCGTTGTTCCGGCTTGCGCCCACATTGTTTGCGCGCACGGCGGAATTGATCGCAGCCTGCCCGTGCGAAACGGGCTGCCCGAGTTGTGTAGGCCCTCTGGGTGAAGTAGGCGAACGAGGGAAGGAAGCGGCAGCGCGGATTCTTAATGCGTTGCTGAACTCAGGCGGTGGCGACAGCAGCCGTATTCCCGGGCATTGCGGCAGCGAGCTTACCAAGGAACTGGACTAACGAAGCCACATCCTGCGCCGGATATGAGAAGAAGTGAATGCGATGATCTCGCTGCAGCACTTCGGCGCGCTCCATCCAATCTGGGGAGGTCACCGGGACGAGCGCAAAGTGGCGGTGAGGACGGGCGTCCCGCTTGGAAAGCGCCGATGCCCAAGATTCAACCTCGTCGAGGGTTGCACCCATAAAGAGCACCTTTTTCGTTTCGAACACCTCATTGAGGAAGCCCCGGAATTGAACATCATCGGAGGGAGCACCCGGCTGCGTCAGATGCACACTCTGGGGCACATTCAAATCGCCCCGGGAACGCACCAACAGGAAAGTCTTCCGATTGAGCGCAGTTGTCAGACGTGAAGCATCGGAGGGACTTGCCAAAACCGGCTGACGCACCGCAAACGTGCGTTCGAGCGAACGATCGAACATAGACGTGAGTGCCGCCGCGAATGGCATTACGCTCAACAAGTGGTGGATAGTAGAAATGCTGCCTGCGCCCAGGTACACCTGGCGGGCGTACTCCAGCATGGCGTGGTCGGATCCTTCGACCGTCTTGCAGATTGCTTCTGCCGTTTTGGCTCTGTAAAGGACAGCCGCTCTCTCCGCAGGGAGCGATTCCCCTCCCGTGAGCCGGTGCACAAATGACTGGAGAAATACCTGCCAGTCCGGATACCCTGCGGCAACTGTCAGGCCGTCACCGGCGAGAAGGACACAATTTCCGTTGGTGAGTGCGATCTGTAAGTCTTCCGGCACGGACGTTGACGCCAGAGTGTTCGTCAAATCGACAGCGCACTCTTTATCGCGGAACTGAGATTTCTTCCGGCCAGCTTTCCACATCATCAAAATGAACCGCGTAAGCAGTGTGATGAGAATCACGAGATTCAGGATGATCCAGAGCCGAATGATGCGGCGGTTGACCTCCGCCATCCCACTCAGGTCGTGCAGTGAGACAAGCTGGATATTATCCGCAGATCCAATGGCAACGAGGCCGGGCATGGTGGCGATGCTGCGTCCGACGGTCTCCATAGGCGACAAGTCCAAGAGATCCTTCTTACCTTCAATGAGCTTTGCACCCCGAAATTCTCCGACGACAACAAGCCGCGCGTCGTCGACAAAACTCAACCCATAGGTAGGTCCCACGGCAACAGGATGTTGCGCCAACACCGGGCCGTTGCCGGTTGCGACCGCAACGCGCCCGGTAGAGGAGAGAGCCAGAGCACTAAATGGCAGAGGAAAAATGCGGCTTTCCGCCACGCTGATCTTAGGGATGGCTCGCGTGTCCACTACTTCCACTGTTCCGCTGGCCCGGGCTCCGATGGCGAGGTAGTTTCCCGAAGCTTCGATAACATCCGGGTGCGCAACCCGTACCGTCCCGTTTGCTACAGAGTCCAGTTTTCTGCGATCGAGCAGCGCAACCCCTCCGGCGTCTGAGACGGCAACGGCCAGGCCGTTATCCAGCAGCGCCAGGAGCTTAGGTTCAGGAGAAAACGGCACACTCACTCGACGAATTTGACCTGAGAAGACCGGCACCACCGAGAGTTCGTTTCCCGAGTACCAAGCCGCCGCGTCCCCATCCTTCGAGACGGTCCATACGTCGACGTTGTCGGACGGCAGCTTGATGACCTGAGTGACAGGCGGCGCACCGTCGAGTGAGAACCTCAGCACGGTGATTTCGTCGCCATGCCTTCGCACTCCGAACAATTCGCCCCGTCCCGAGAACCATAGACGGTCCACGGACTGGGAGGCGATTCTCTGCGGTTTGCCGATTTCGAGTCTAAACTCGTTTGGATTCTGCAGAATCACCAGCAAGACCACAACACCGCTGATCGCGAGCCAGATTCCGAACTGAATTGCGGATCGCTTAAGGAAATCCGTCACTAATGCCCCCTGCTGCGGACGAGTGCAAGTCAGGGGTGATCGTAACTTAGGATGCAATGCGCCCGGAATGGGCCATTGGAGTGATTTCGACGCTCTCCAGTTCCAGGATCGGAACAGTCAAATCGGTGTGAGAGTACTGGGTTTACGGTAATACAACTGGCTCCAGAACTGTCTGTTACTTCCTGGCTTCCAGAACCATGTTGAAGGGTGTTTCGGTGGCGCGGCGGAACCGGGTGAACCCGCCAGCCGTGACTACTTCCCGAAGGCGCCTCTCGCCGGCTTGGGCGCCGAGGCACATGCCGACTTCCTGGGCTCGCGAGGCCGGAGTGCACACGAGCGTGGATGCCGAATAGAAGATTCTGCCAACAGGATTAAGATTCTCCTGTAGGTTGTCATTAGCAAATGGCTCTACTACCATCCAGGTGCCGTCGGGAGCGAGCGAATCGTAAACGTGTTTGGAGGCACCGGCTGGATCGCCCATGTCATGCAGGCAGTCGAAGAAAGCGACCAGGTCATATTTATGGCCCGGGAAGCTCTTGGCAGGCGCCACTTCAAAATGGATCCGGTCCGAAACCCCCGCCTGGACCGCCTGCTTCTTTGCCAGATCGATGGACGCGTTGTGATAGTCGAAGCCATAAAACTCCGAGTTGGGAAAGGCTTTGGCCATCAGGATTGTGGATGCGCCTAAACCACATCCGACGTCGGCGACCTTCGCGCCCTTCTGCAACTTTTCCTGCACGCCATCAAGCGCGGGAATCCACGAACTGAGCAGGTGCCCAATGTAGTTCGCGCGAAAGAAGCGCTCCGTCCCATGGAACAGATAATGGTGGTGTTCGTGCCAGCCCAATCCTTTGCCTGTTTTGAATGCATCAATGAGTTTATCCGCATCGGCAAAACAAGCTGCCAGAATCATGTAGGCTCCAGGGAGGAAGGCGGGGCTGTCTTCCACGGCGAGCGCGAATGCCTGCTCGTTGGGAAGCGTGAACTGATCCGAATCGGGATCGTAAGTGACGTGCCCGCTGGCGGCCTCCGCACTGAGCCACTCCCGCACATAGCGCGGGTCCGTAGAGGTTTTCCTTGCCAAGTTCGCGGCACTCATCGGACCCGCTCCGGCCATCGCCTTGTACAGCCCCAACTGATCTCCAATGTGAACGAGTACGGCTTCCATCCCGGCTCCGAGATCCAGGACAGCCTGCCCCATAAACTTGTCGAGCTTGCTCATGTCAATGGACAGAGCGCCCGCCGCAACAGTCGTAGCCATTCTTGCTAGCCCTCCATGTTGATAGAGCGTAGCAAAAACATATTAGATCGGCTAGCGGGTATGCGAAGCGTTTAGCTGTTCGTGCAACCAGGGGTAAAAGAAGCGAATCTCCGATTCCTTCATGAGAACAATCTGCCCCGTAGTCTGGCCCGGCGCGGACGTACCCATGGCCATGAGAACGCGCCCTCCGGGCAGCCGGCGTACACGAACACTGAATTGCGCATTGTTCGAGTTTGGGTACGAATGCACGGTAGTTTCGGCGGCCGGGAAAAGGCTATCCACGTTGCGTTCGGGTTCGTAATTCCGCGCGACGCTCACCAGAGTGCGAGTCGATTTTCGAAAGACGATGTGGTGGGACTGGTCATGAGTATCAGCAACACCGATCTGGTATTCCCACGACCGGAAGTCGCCGGAGAAATCCGCTTCCGTCGCGGGGCGGCCAAGAAGCCGGATAACGTCTTCCGGACCTTCGGTGAGTTGGAACCAGACCAGTTTGCCCTCGCGAATTTGCGGATCGGTAGCGGCGGTTTGAGAAAAAACGGGCGCCGCGGTAAGCAGCGCCCAAAGGAGTACAACCAACTTCGTTTTCATTTACTTCCCAAAAGTTTTCGGATACTTGCCGGTCACAAGCGTGTCGAGGGTTTTGTCCAGATCCGTCGTGTCGTAGGTGATCGCGGAAGAAATTTTGAAGAACAGGTCCGATTGGTCCATATAGCCTGTGAAAAGCAGCGCCCCAGGGCCCTCCGCCGTCACTGGCACACTGGAACCGGTATGATCGCCTGTGCGGAAGCCGACGGCGAGGCGGCGAACGCCAGGGCCGGAGTTCAGCGGATAGCCGGTCTTCGAATCCAGCGGATAGGCAGTCGAACCGTAGTAGGTCGTATACGTGCTGGAAGCTGGGTTAGCATCCACATTCGTGGGGGCGAAGGAGCCCGGCATGTTCGCCGCACCACCGTTGTTGGACGAAGTGGTGCTGCTGTTGATGAAGGGCAGACCGGCGCGAGCGTTGGAGTAGGAGTCGCCATAGACGGTGAAGTCCTGATCGCCGGCTGCGGTCTTGTACGTAACCTTCTCGCTCTTGGTACGGTCGAAATACTCGGAATCGGGGGTGTTGCTGACGCCGATAATCGACATCGATTGATCGTGGTCGGCAGTAACGACGATCAGCGTATCGCGGGTGGGACGCTTGGCAGCCCAGCTACGGGCCACGCCGACCGCCTTATCGAATTCGATGGTGTCCCAAATGGTTCCGACAGCCTGATTCGGGTGAGATTGCTTGTCGATGGAGGCGCCTTCCACCATGAGGATGAAAGGAGCCTGCGTGAGGCTGGAAGAGAGCACGTCGATCGCTTTCTGCGTCATGAGGTCGAGCATCGGCTGGTCTGTCCATGGGCCGAGGTGGGGCACGGGTTCGGAGGCAGGACGCTCCAGACCGAGCTTGTCATACGCCACGTCCATGTTGACGTCGGAAGCGGTGGCAATACCGTTCGAAGCGGGCGCCGGATTTGCCGAGCCCTTAAACAATCCGAGCACGGGCTGCCCGTAGTTGATATTACGCAGATCCGTGGCGTTGGTGACGTAGCGGAATCCCAGGTTCTGAAATTCGGAGATGAGATCGCGCTTGTCGGTTCGGCCCCGTGGCGTGAAGGGATCCGCACCGGCACCCATAATCACATCGAACGCCGGCCGGCCGCTCAGCATCGGATTTTCGAGGTACTGCCGGGCGATTTCCAGCCGGGCTTGGCGGTAACCGCTATAGGAACCTTCCACGGCCGGAGTAGCATCGGTGACCGCGGCAGTGGTAACGATGCCGGTGCGATAGCCGAAGCGGCGCTTCAGGTATTGCCAGAGGTTTTCAATGCGCGGATTATCGAGCATGTACTGCAGAGTGGAGGCGTTCGTCTGGCCGTTATAGCGCCAGCGGCAGTCTGTTCCGTCGCCAATCACGTTTACAGCCTGATAGTACGTTTTGTTGCCGGTGGCCCATGCGCTGCCGGTGTTCGCCGAATCGGGAACGATGGCGTCGGTGCCGTACGTCATGGACATGCCGCTAACCGGCATTTTGTCCATTTCGAGCAGGTTGTCAAAGTAGCCGCCGCGGAACGAGTTCTTGCCTGTCGCATCCAGGATCGCGCGTGAAACCAGACGAGCAGAATCGCGATACGCGGTGCCCATGGCGTCTCCGATAAACAGTACGACGTTCCGGGCTTTGCCGCCCAGGCTGAACTCTCGGACGGAGACGGTGCGAGTATCCTGCACGGAGGTGCCATCCGCAGTCAAAGAAGCTGTGAGAGGAATGTCACCAGGCGTATCGAAAGATTGCAGGTTCGCCCGGAGAACCCAGTCGGAGGATTCATCGCAATCGAGTTGAGCTTTCACGGGAGCACTGAATCTCGAGGTGAGATCCACACCTCCAGCCGTGACTTTCAGGTTGCTGACGCTGGATGCGTTGCGCACTTCGAGGACCAGATCGACGAACTGTCCTTGCAGCAATCGTGTCCGTTCGGGAAGAAGAATTCGTACATCAGGGGCGTTCTGCGCGAACGCTGACAGCCCGAGGGTCAGCGCAAATGCGGACGAGGCTATAAGTCTCTTCAATAACACACAGTTCTCCAGAGTGAAGTTGGTGCGGCTAACTATCCAGGCTAAAGAACAGGCGTATCAATTAGACGAATAATGGATGAAACGGCGGTGAAGAATCCGTCAATTTCTGATGGCGAAGGTGCGCAACTACTCCCGCAAGAGACTGATCTCACGGAACCACACCGTTGCCGCACCTCCGTGGTGCTGGATGGCGATATAGCCGCTATCCGGGCGCGGGCCGCGATCCGGCTCGTAACGGCCTTGCTTCGGTGGAACCGGAGATACGCCGTCGTAGTCCGTGACAAGGACGCCGTTCAGCTTCACAATCGTACGCGGTCCTTTCATCGTGATCTCCAGCGTATTCCACTCCCCTGCGGGCTTATACGGCCGGGCTTTCGCCTTGGTCATCGAGTAGAGGACGCCCGTGCAGTGATAATCGTCGCCGCTATCCTGAATCTGCACCTCGATACCGCGGTTGATTGCGTCGTCTTCGGATTTGGGTTCGACGGGAATGCGGGTGAAGACACCGGAGTTGGCCGTCTTATCCGAGACTTTATAAACAACGCGCAGCGTGGCATTGCCGATCTTTTCCCGCGTGTACCACAGATCGTCCTCCGGCGCGTCGGGCAGCGAAACGAGCAGTTCGTTATCAATGCGGAAGCCGGGCTTCTGGCCGGCGCTTATTCCCTCATGACGCGGGATTCGTGCCCACCCGGTCAGATCCTTCCCATTAAACAACTGTTTCGGTTCTGCCGCGGTCAAAGATGCGGCCAGCATCACCATGAGGAGAGTTGGCTTCATGCACACAAGCGTACACCGCACCTGAGAGTTCATACAATCGAGAGGATCATCATGGCACGGGCGATTCTACATTCAGTCAGCTACTCCGGATCCTGGGGGCAGCAGTTCCTTTCCTTGCAAGACTTCCTTGATAAGGCTGCAGACCTCGGCTTTGAAGGAGTGATGCTGATGGCCAAGCGGCCGCACTTATCTGTTCTCGACTGGGAGACTTCGTCTCTGCGAAAACTCAGAGACCATCTGGACAGTCGGGGTCTGGTGGCCGCCTGCATTGCCGGGTACACGAATTTCACGGCCGACCTGGAGCACGGCGATATTCCGCATCGTGAGATTCAGATTCGGCACGTGCTCGATCTCGCGGGGCTGGCACAGGTGTTGGGCTGCAATCTGGTCCGCGTGTTCACAGGATACGAAAACCCCTCTGCGCCCCTAGGCAGGCAGAGCGCGATCATAGCGGAGGCTCTGCAGGAATGTGCGCAACGCGCCGCCGGTCTTGGCGTGACCATCGGAGTGCAGAACCATCATGATGTGGCTTGCGATTATGAAAGCCTGTACGACTTGATTGAAAGCATCGGACAACCAAACTGCCGCGCGATGTTCGATGCGTGGGCGCCGGCGCTGCAGGGTGCCGATATCGTTCGGGCAGCCGCGAAAATGGCGCCCATCACCGCGTTCACTACGACCGCCAACTATCAACTCCGCAACCGGTATGCCTACAATCCGGCGCTGGTGAATTATGAAAAGAAAACGCCCGCCGTCCAGGCTGTGCCGATCGATGAAGGCTTCATCGATTACGGCGCGTTTCTCAGTGCCCTGAAGCAGCATGGATTTTCAGGCAACGTGGCGTACGAAATGTGTTCTCCGTTGCGCGGCGGCGGCTCCGTGGAGAACCTCGACCGGTACGCGCGGAAATTCCTGGATTTCTGGACCGTAGCCCGCGGCTGACGCCACCGGGGTTACCCCCATGCGCCGAGCAAGCGCCTCGCCAGAACGAGTTGGCCGAGGTGATACGCATTGTGATCCGCGATAAGTAGCGCCTCACGCAAGATCGTCTGCCCATCTCCATGCGGGATGCGGGCAAACAGGCCGGTCGATTCGTCCGTCACCAGCTTCGCCATGGCCTGCAGGTCGGCCGTGAACGCTTTCACGCTTTCATCCCAAGCGCTATTGGTTGGTGGGGCCTGAGTGGCCGGCCAATATCCACTGGGAAACTCCGGTGAAACATGTTTGGGATTCCGGGAGAACTCGAGGATGTCCCACTGTGCAATGCGCATGTGCTCCAGCAACTCCCAGGGCGAATGCGGTATACCTTCAGGCCGCGTCCCCCGCAACTCCGGAGGAAGATCTTTGACCGCCTCTTCGAATTTCAAATGCGCACCACCGTCCGTCAGTAAATAGCGCAGATGATCACGTAAGGACTTATCGTTCTGGTTCTTCATGTTCTCCTCTTTGCATGGAACTCTCCTTCGAGTTTCCAGGACTCGCCGTCGGGCTGCAACGCCTCACCGGTCCAACGGAACGAGTCCGCTGTGATTTCAGAAAAAATCCAACGAATGGGCGTGCCGTTCGCGTGGGTTCCGATCTGCACAACTCTGTTTCCAATCTTGCGGCCGATCAGTTCATCGCGCCAACCGGTTACCGGGTTTATCCAAGTGACGCGCCATGCCTGAATCGAAGCGTCCCAAACGCGGAGTGTAGTGCCGTACATATTGCATGTCTTGTCCAGATTGGGAGTGCGCTCGCCGCGCGGAGGCATGATCCAAACATCCTGCACAGCGCGCCCTTCCAACACCCACTCGAAATAGACTTCCCCTTTGATACCGCGGCCACTCACGTCTGTGTGATAGTGCCGGACATCTAGTTCCCAACTTCCGGTCAACCAGCCGTAGGCGTCGGCCGATTCCGGGATCTCCGGCGAGCGCCCTGTGCAAATCTGTTCGGTTGTCATTGTGGTTCCTCCATAGTGTGCTAAAGCTTGTTATACGACCCTGGGGGAGAGGAACTCTTGGCAAAAATTGCGGTCGAACAGAACGGAATCACCTCACGCCTTCTTGCCGCGGGCGAAGGGTGGACCGTGTCTGACGTGGTCTGCAGATCGGGTCCATTGCAGCGGCCGTTCGAGGAACAACACACTCGTTTTCAGATCGCGATTGTCTCGGCCGGAACCTTCCAATACCGTTCTTCGGCGGGGCGCGAGCTGATGACCCCCGGTTCGCTGCTGCTCGGAAACCCAGGGCAATGCTTCGAGTGCGGACATGAGCATGCCGCCGGAGACCGGTGCATTTCCTTCGGGTACACGCCTGAGTTCTTCGAGAATCTCGGCGTGGAGGCCGAATTTCGTATGCTTCGCCTACCTCCGCTACGCGAACTGTCCGGCATCATCTCTCGCGCCTGTGCGGCGGCCCGATCCGGCGGGAATGTCGCGTGGCGGGCCCTCGGCATCGAGTTGGCCGTGCGAGTTGCGCAACTCGCACATCGGCACACACGTCAGCCAGTTTTGATCGCACCCGCAGCCGAAGCCAGAGTGACTCGCGTAGTGCGCAGGATTGAGGCGGATCCAGATGGAGAATTGTCGTTGGAAATCCTCGCCTCCGAGGCCGGTCTCAGCCCGTTTCATTTCCTGCGTACATTTGAACAGGTCACCGGCCTCACACCGCATCAATACGTCCGCCGCGCCCGTTTGAGGGAAGCGGCGAAGCAGCTCGCAACGCAGCCGGACCGGATTCTGGACGTTGCGCTCGATTGCGGTTTCGGAGACGTGTCGAACTTCAACCGGGCATTTCACGCGGAGTTCGGCGTTAGCCCGCGCGCATACCGTTCTCAAGCCGTTTAGGCCTGGATTCCCGGCGCTTCGTGCCCAAGCTTCTGGACGTATTCGACGTAAGAACCTGGATAGACCACGGGGTCGCGGTCCGTTCCGCTCTCGCCTCCGAGTTCCAGAACGCGTGAACCAAGTCCGCGCAGGAAAGTCCGGTCGTGTGACACAAAGATCATCGTGCCCTCGAAATCTTTCAGCGCGTCGACCAGCATTTCTTTCGTCGCGAGGTCGAGGTGGTTTGTTGGCTCGTCAAGCACCAGGAAATTCGGCGGATCGTACAGCATGCGGGCCATCGCAAGCCGCGACTTCTCGCCGCCGGAAAGCGATCGAATGCGCTTGTCGATGTCGTCTCCGGAGAACTGGAACGCGCCGGCAAGCGTGCGGAGTGAACCGAGGCCGTCCTGTGGAAAGTCTTTCTGAAGTTGCTCAATAATCGTGAGATCAGGATCGAGCACGTCCAGCGACTGCTGTGCGAAGTAGCCCATCTTGAGGCTCGCGCCCAGCCGCACTTCACCGGAATCCGGCGTCATCGCTCCCGCAATCATTTTGAGCAGTGTGGTTTTGCCGGCACCGTTTCTCCCCATCACAGCCCAGCGCTCGCCGCGCCGGATCACCAGGCTGAGCCCGTCGTAGATCACCCGCGATCCGTAACTCTTGTGCAAGTCTTCAATCACTGCGACCTGATCGCCGGAGCGCGGCGGCACGCGAAATTCGAATTTCACTACCTGGCGGCGCTTCGGCAGTTCAATCTTCTCGATCTTGTCCAGCGCCTTGATGCGGCTCTGCACCTGGGCGGCCTTTGCCGCATGCGTGCGGAAGCGCTCAATAAAACGCTGCTCCTTGGCGAGCATCGCCTGCTGTCGCGCGAAGGCTGCCTGCTGGTTGGCCTCACGGATGGCGCGCTCCCGTTCATAGAAATCGTAGTTGCCGGAGTAGACGACAATCTCTCCCGAATCGATCTCCGCGATCTTCGACACGATCCGGTTCATGAACTCCCGGTCGTGCGAAGTCATCAGCAGCGCGCTCTTCAGCGATTTGAGGAACTGCTCCAGCCAGATGATCGATTCGATATCCAGGTGATTCGTGGGCTCGTCCATCAGCAGCACATCGGGACGGCCCAGCAGCACTCGCGCCAGAGCGACGCGCATTTTCCAGCCGCCCGACAACGCGCCTACATCTCCGTCAATCTGCTCGTCGTGAAAACCGAGACCGTGCAGCACCTCGCGCGCCTGTGCTTCGAGAGCGTAGCCGTCCAGATGTTCGTATTCCTCCTGGACCTCGCCGAAGCGCGCCAGTATGCGATCAATGTTCTCCGCCTGCGCGGGGTCTTCCATTGCCTGTTGTAGGGCTTCGAGTTCGTGGTGAAGATCGCCGACGCGTCCACTGCCGGCGATCGCTTCATCCAGAACGGATCGGCCTTTCATCTCCTCCACGTCCTGGCGAAAATAGCCGATGGTGAGTTTCTTCGGAACCGTGACTTCGCCCTCATCAGGCGCTTCCTCACCGACGATCATGCGGAAGAGAGTGGTCTTGCCCGCGCCGTTAGGGCCAACCAGTCCCACCTTTTCGCCTGGATTCAATTGGAAGGAGGCGTCAACGAAGACAAGTTGCTTCCCGTATTGCTTGTGAATGTTGGAAAAAGAGATCAAAAACCAAGCTAGCAGACGGACTCACTCGGGCTCGTTCCGGACCTTCCCGGGACTGCCTGGTATGCTCCTGACATTGTTGGTATTGTCAGGACATCGTTTTTCTGCGTCTGTCAATTATTCGTTGTCTGTGCTGCCCACTTTCAGAACAGCAAGGAATGCTTCCTGTGGAATCTCCACTTTGCCCACGCGTTTCATGCGGCGCTTGCCCTCCTTCTGCTTCTCCAGCAGCTTCCGTTTCCGGCTAATGTCGCCGCCATAGCACTTGGCCAGCACGTTCTTGCGCATGCCTGGAATGGTTTCGCGGGCAATGATCTTGCCGCCGATCGCGGCCTGCAGCGCGACCTCGAACATTTGGCGCGGGATCAGTTTGCGGAGGCGTTCGATCAAGCCTTTGCCGCGCTCGTACGCTACGTCTTTGTGAACGATCATGGACAATGCGTCCACCGGTTCGTTCGCCACCAGCACATCCATCTTGACCATCTTCGATTCCGAGTAGCCCGCCAAGTGGTAGTCGAGCGATGCGTAACCGCGCGACGCAGATTTCAGCCGGTCATAGAAATCGAGCACGATCTCATTCAGCGGCAGCTCATAAGTAAGCATTACACGGCCGCCGCCCAGATATTCGAACTTCTTCTGATTGCCGCGCTTTTCCTCGAGCAGTTTCAGGATTTCGCCGATGTACTCCTCGCGCGTGATCACCGTGGCTTCGATAATCGGCTCTTCAATCTTCGCAATGTTCGCCGGATCCGGCCAGCGCGATGGATTTTCCACTTCCACAATATCGCCGTCCGTCAGCGTGACGCGGTAGCGAACGCCCGGCGCGGTGGTGATCAGATCGATCTGGAACTCGCGTTCCAGCCGCTCCTGGACGATCTCGAGATGTAGCAGGCCAAGAAAGCCGCAGCGGAATCCGAAACCCAATGCCACCGAATTTTCGGGCTCGAAATTGAAAGCGCTGTCGTTGAGACGCAGCTTTTCTAATGCGTCGCGGAGTAAGCCGTGCTCATGGGATTCAACCGGGTACAAGCCGGCGAACACCATCGGTTTGATTTCCTGAAATCCAGGCAGGGGCTCCGCTGCCGGGTTCGTGTGGTCCAGGATCGTGTCGCCAATTTTCGCGTCTGAAACGGTCTTGATGTTCGCGAAAAGAAAGCCGGCTTCACCCGCGGTCAGCTCGTCGCTCGGCACAGGCTTCGGTGTTTGATAGCCGAGACCTTCCACTTCATAAACCGCGTTGTTGGACCAAAGCCGGATCTTCTGGCCAAGACGCATCTTCCCGTCGACGATGCGAAGCAGAATGATCACACCGCGATAAGGATCGAACCAGGAATCGAAGATCAGCGCGCGAAGTGGCGCATCGGGATCACCCTTCGGCGGCGGCACCTTCTTCACCACTGCTTCCAGGATCTCTTCGATGCCGATACCCTGCTTGGCGCTGGCCAGGATGGCTTCGCTCGCGTCAAGGCCGATTACCTGCTCGATCTGTTCTTTGATGCGTTCCGGCTCGGCCGATGGCAGGTCTATCTTGTTGATGACCGGCAGGATTTCCTGGTTGTGATGCAGAGCGAGGTAGGTGTTCGCGAGCGTCTGC
>CAYXLI010000025.1:0-89308 GCA_964464925.1 uncultured Solibacteraceae bacterium
AGAACCGATCGGCTGCCCTTTGCCGAATGGAAGGTCGACAATGTAGCTGATCACGGCGCGGTGCGGTGTATCGTACAGCGCAAGCGACCTCTCCGCCCGTATATTGTAGTTGTCCTGCACGCCGCCGGCGCCCCCACCCGGCTCCAGCCAACCCGTCAACGTGTCCGTGTCGCTGATCAGCTTCGACCACGTGTAGGACCCCAGAATCGTGCCTCCTCTGGTAAAGCGCTTCTCCACTTTAATTTGACCTGAGTGGTAGATCGAGTTGCGATTCGGGGGCGACTGCATCGCGAATCCGTTGTACTCCGGATACGGACGCAACAGTTGTCCGTATGCAACCTTCGGTTGAGCCAGCGGTCCCAATTGCACCAACCCGAAGAATGGATTCGGAACCTGCTCCTGCAGTTTGCTGCCTAAGGCCATGTACTCCGGAGGAAGCTGGTCCAGTTGCTGGCTCGGCCCCGGAAGATGCGTTCCCTTGGAACCTGCATACGCCAGTGACAACGCCATGCCGCCCGGCAGTTCCCGCTGCACGTCGAAGTTCCACTGCTGCGCGTAGGCGTGCGGCTCGTTGTAAATGGGTGCCGTGATTCCCTGCCCATAGAACAGTTGCTGAAAATTGGCGCTTCGTCCGGGAGGCGGAACCAGCCCGTTCGGAAACGGGTTGCGCAGCATGTCATTCGGTGTCACCGATCCGTCCAGAGTCCCTACGAACGGAGTAGTGTATGCGTTCACCAGATCCCCATTCGGTGCGAAACCGAATGCGATGTCGTTTCCGAGCCAGAAGATGCCATAGCCGGTTCGCACAACCGTCTTGTTGCTCAACCGGTATGCCAGTCCCAATCGCGGCGAAAACAGGTTCCCGAGTTTCGTATTGTTGCGGCTCGGACTATCTGGTGAATTCACCAGCGCGATCTTACCCTTTAGGTTCAATCCCGTCGCCTTTGATAGATCATTCTGCGCATTCGGTAAGAGCACGATCATCCGGTCGAATCGCTCCGACCACGGCCCCATCTGCTCGAAGCGCAAACCGAAATTCAGTGTCAGTCGTGAGGAAAGCTGGAACTGATCGCCCGCATAGTACGCGCGATACAGTTGCTGCCCCGCGACTAGAGCGTTATTCGTCACTCCTCCGCCGTTCCCATAACCAAGCAGGAAAGAAGCAAAGCCGTTGCCGGTTCCTGCTGCGGCGAAAGGATTCACCGAAGTCATCAGCGAATCGAACGTAAAGTTCCCAGACGGGTTGTTCTGCTGGTAATAGTTGTGGGTGTTGCGGCGGAACTCGCCCCCGAACTTCCACGTATGCCGTCCCCAGATCTTTGTTAACGCCGGAGCAATCGAGTACACATCGTTGCGTGCAATGATTGTGCTCCCGCTGCCGCTGGTGCTGAACACGCCGTTGTAGCCGGTCACCTGCGGTTGCGGAACAACGCGGAAGACCACCTGGTTATTCAACGAAGACGGCCAGCCGAGTTGCGTCAGGTCATATCCGGCCGTCAGCGAGCTACGGTCATAGCTGAATCGCAGATACGACAGCCGCAGATCGCCGATCAGCGTGGGTGAGAAGGAGTAGGTATCCGCAATCACACCCTGGTTGGTGTTGAACGTCTCCGTGCAGCGGTCCACACATGTGTTGGTTTTATACGGATCGATAGGCAGGTTCAGATTCGTCCAGTAGGTGTACCGGACGAACGCATGCTGCTTTTCTGAAAATGAATGATCCACGCGGGCGTTGTACTGGTCATTGTCGCCGCCCACGCTCGCATTCGCGGTGTAATTGTTTACATTCGTGAACGCTGCTCCCGGCCCATTGGAATGTCCCCAGAGGTTCGTCAACACCTTCGCCGCCGGGTCAATCCGGCTCGGAGGGATGACGTTACCGGGGAATGGCTGCCGGGAGATGATTTCGTTCCGATTGGCATCTTTCGCGCAAGGGGCGTTGTTGAACCGCCCGCAGGTCGTCAGCGGATCGTAAATCGGCACCAAAGCCCCGCTGGCGTTGCGCAGATTCGAGAAATCCCCGGCTCGCATCGCATCCGTCGGCACCGAATAAACGTACGACTGTCCCTGCCGCAGACGGAAGCCTTCCCAGCCGAAGAAGAAGAAGGTCTTATCCTTGATAACCGGGCCCCCCACATTCGCACCGTATTGGTTCTGTGAGAACGCCGGACGCTGAACTCCTGCACGATTGTTGAAGAAGGTATTGGCGTTCAGCACCCGGTTCCGGAAGAACTCATATGCGCTGCCGTGGAACGCGTTCGTTCCGGACTTGGTCGTCAGGTTGATCGCTCCGCCCGCCAGGCGCCCGAACTCCGGGCCAAGATTGTTCGTCTGAACACGAAATTCCTGAATCGCATCTTGCGTGGGCACCAACGATGTCAGATTGGCGTACGAAGTATTGACCGGTGCGCCGTCGATATAAGCGGCACTCTGATTCGCCTGTCCTCCGCCGATCTGGTAGTTGCCCCACGCGAAAGGATTCGTCCCTGTGGGCGTTGTTCCAGATTGCCCCCCGGGCACCACTCCCGGCACTAAAGCCACCAGACCGAAAACATTCCGTCCGTTCAGTGGCATTTCGAGCACCTTGCGCGATTCCACTACTTGGCCTAAGGACGATGTCTCCGTCTGTAGCAGCGGCGTCTGCGCGCTCACCTCAACGATCTGATTCACGTCGCCAACCTGCATCGGCACGTCGATTCGGACCGTACTCTGTACTTCCACCGTGATCGGATCGCGTGCGAAACGGCGGAATCCGCTCTTTTCAACTTCCACCTTGTACTGCCCTGGCACGAGGTTGACGAACTGATAATTTCCGGCATCGTCGGTTTGTGCCGTGCGCCGGTCAGCCGTTCCCAAATTCGTCAGGGATACCGCCGCCTGCGTAACGGCGCCGCCCGATGAGTCAGTTACCGTACCTACGATCGATCCATAAAACGCTTGCCCGTATGCGGAGGCAAAGCACAGCCACACAAGACATGGTGTTAGCCAAATTTTCATGAGTTGTTCCCTATTCACCCGACATTCGCTTGGTGAAATATATAACCGTCCAAGGCGAAACGCAAGCGCCATCACTTGTTTCCGTGTCGCCACGCCTAGAGCGTCGATTCAGAGCTTGACGGGCCGGCCCAAGGTACCCAACAGACCGACGAGTCTCATCGCTCCCCGGCAGAACGCTAGTTCACGCCGGGCAAGATTTTCCCATACTTCGGCACCAGCACCTTGTTTGTGTATTCGTCATGTGCACGGAGGTTCTCCATCGCCGCCTTCAGGCGCATCTGCTTCACGAGAGCCTCGACCTGCGCCTTCCCTTCCTTGCCCCATTGCTCCCGCTCCTGGGCTGTCTTCGCCAACTTGGGCCTCCCGGTGCCGTGCGCCAACACGTCGGGCACCCAGGATCCGAGAGTCAAACTGCCGGAATAGCCCAATTTGCCGAGACCGGCCAGTCCTGCGTTTTCGGGTACGGGCGCGGAAGGCTGCATCTGGGCTTCGCCATAGTCACCTTCTAGCGGGATATCCGCGATACGCCCCGCGATGTAGTGAGTGCCATACATCAGCTTCCATTTCGATTCCGCCGGCATGTTCATTCTGGTGAGTATGGTGTCGAGATCGATATATAAAATCGGCACATGCTTCTCATCGAAGAACTCGCGCACCAACGTACCGACTGTGAGCGGTGCCGGCCCTTGGCCCATCGAAAGATACACCTGCCTTCGGAAGCCTGATTTGAGAAGTGATTCCGCAGTGGCGCGAAGGAACGCAGTGCCCTGAGAGGGGGTAATGTTCACAGTGGCGGGAGCGACCATCGTCGTGCCAGGATAAGACCAGATCAGGCCCGGCATATACAACGCATCCAACTCCTCCGCCATTGCCATCGCAACGCCCAGAGGCGAGACGTAATCGCGGTCGCTTGGTAGAATGCCGTTCGTTTCCACCGCTCCCACAGGTATGAGGATGATGTCGCTCCGCGTTAGGTAATCCGCAACTTGTACCTGGCTCAGGCGCGTCATATCGCGCGTGTGCAATTTTCTTATCTGACCCTGCGCAGCGGCAATGCAAACAATACCGAGCGCGAGCATTCCGGCTACTCTCGATGGATTCATTTGAACTTTCTATGCCGGATCCCGCTTTACACCAGGATTCCTTTTACGACCTGTGCGGGATTCACCCCAACCAGCGATTCATCCCGCCCTTCGTAAGCAAATGTATTCTTCTTGTAGTCGATACCAACCAGGTGTTGAATGGTGGCGTGTATGTCGCTGTGCGTCAGCTTGTCCCCCACGGCCGCGTAGCCCAGATCGTCCGTCTCTCCCAGGTCCACTCCGGCCTTGACCCCCGCGCCCGCCATCCACATGCTGAAGCCGTACGGGTTATGGTCACGTCCTGGACGCACCGTCGCGGCTTGGATCGTTGGCAGGCGTCCAAACTCTCCGGACCAGACGATCAGTGTGCTTTCGAGCAAACCACGCGCTTTCAAATCCGTGATCAGCCCGTACATGCCCTGATCGATGCTGCGGCAAAGCGCCGGCAGCGCGCCTTGAATGTTGCTGTGCGTGTCCCATCCGGCGCCCCCGCCGCTCGCGCTGATCAGCGTCACGAACCGGACGCCGCTTTCCACCAATCGCCTCGCAAGCAGACAGTTGCTCCCGAAAGGCGCGGCAACCTTGTCGTCCAACCCGTACAGCTTCTTTGTCGCCGCGCTTTCGTTTGAAATATCGGCGACCCTCATCGCTTCCATCTGCATCCGGGCGGCCAACTCGTAGTTCGCGATGCGGGCCTCCAACTCCTGGTCAAGAGGGTAGGTCTTCTTTTGCGCGCGATTCAGTCCCTCGATGATCTTCAAGAGATCTCGCTGCTGTTCCGGCGCCATATCGGCCGGGCGCTTGATGTCATAGATCGGCGCGTCCGGGTTCGACGCCATCCTCGTGCCGGAAAACACCGGCGGCAGCCACGCGGAAGAATACGCACGCGTATGAATGGTCGCCTCGCCGCATTCGAGCGCGATGAATGCCGGCAGATTCTGATTCTCAGTTCCCAGCGCGTAAGCAACCCACGATCCGATACTCGGAAATCCGGTGATTCCCCGACCCGTGACGAACGTGAACTGCGCGGTCGAATGGTCGATTCGATCGGTAGTCATCGAGCGAATGAACGCAGTCTCGTCCACGACTTTCGCGAATTGTGGCAGCAGCTCGGATACCGGCCGTCCGCTCTGCCCGTACCGGCGGAACGACCATGGGCTCGCCATGATCTGCTGGGATCCGTTCAGTGCGCGGCCCTTAATCTCGAACGGCGCAGGTTTGCCATTGAACTTCTCAAGCACCGGCTTGGGATCGAACATGTCAATCGTGCTCGGTCCGCCGCTGATGTAAATGAAGATGACATTCTTTGCTCTCGGAGCGAAATGAGGGGCCTTCGGTCTCAGGTCATAGCTGCGCGGCGCCATCGACCCCGATTCCGCCCCATCTCCCGGCTGCGTCGTCATCCAATTCAATGCGATCGCGCCAAGTCCGCCTGCCGTCTGCTTCAGTGCCTGCCTTCGCGTCAATGGTGAAGTCATGCCGCCTCTCCCGTCAAAAACTATACAAAAAATCGTTCGCGCCCAACATGCCTTGGATGAACAGCCGCAACCCTTCCTTCGGGTCCGCCGACGATGCAATCGCCTTCCGGGCGATCGCCATCTCTTCCGGATAAGGCGGCCGCGAGTAGGCCCTATCGAAGGCCTTTAGAAGCGCTTCATCCACGTTGCCCTTGCTTTGTTCGAGCACCTGTTGCGCGAACGCTAGGGACGTCCTTCGTACTAAAGCGTTATTCAGCAGTGCCAGCGATTGCGAGGGCAGAGCCGACCGGAACCTTGCCGACTGCGAGTCAGAGGTCATGTCGGGGCAGTCAAACGCTTTGAGAAAACCTTCCGGTCGGGTTCTCGCGTATGAAAGATAAATGCTGCGGCGGTTCGCATCGCCCTTCTTCGCGTCTTCCACCCACTGTCCGTCCTCGCCGCGCTGCAACGGTTGCTGCGGACCGAACATCTCCAGGTTCAGGAGTCCGCTTACCTGCAACATGGAGTCGCGGATCACCTCGGCTTCCAGGCGAAGGGGCGCTTTCCGCCATAGCAGTTTGTCGCTAGGGTCCGCGGCCATTTTCGCCGGATCCTCTGCGGACGATTGCCGGTAGGCCGACGACATCATAATCTGCTTCGTCAGCCACTTCACGTCCCATCCGTGAGAGACGAAGTTGGTTGCCAGCCAATCCAATAACTCGGGATGTGTCGGCGGCGCACCCTGAGTGCCGAAATCGTCAACCGTGCGCACGATTCCCTCGCCGAAATGAAACTGCCATATGCGGTTTACGAATACACGAGCCGTGAGCGGATTCTGAGGGCTCACCAGCCATTGCGCCATGGCCAGGCGCCGCCCCGTGTGATGCCACTCCGGATGGTCCTTCGGGTTTGGAAACTGGAACGGATGTGCCGGGTCGTCTAACACCGCCGGTATGCCCGGTTGCACTGCGTTCCCTGGCGCGAGGTAGTTCCCTCTCATCAGCACGAAGGTCGGAGACGGCGTTTTCGAAACGTCCCAAGCCGCCATGATGTAGTTCGGCTTTATCTTGGTTCCACCGTTATACCGGAGTTCCTTGATCTCCTCTTTTTTTTGCGCCAGTTCAGGGAACCGCTCGTCCAACTCGCCATCGGTCAAACCGTCTTTCGATGCATTCGGATCCACTTCCAGGTCGGGATCTCCCGCGAGCTCCTTGCGTATCTCCTCCCGTTCCTTCGGATCTGCAAGAGTCTTGCCGGCCTTCAATTCCTTCCTGTAGCGGTCATAGGTCGCGGTCAGAAGGAGCTGTTCCCGTCGCAGCCTGCTTGCGTCCTTGCTCGTGACCGCTTTGATCCAGGCGTCGCGCTCGGCCGGTTCCATATCGAGCACCATGCGGCTCGGCCACTCTCCGAAGCTTAGGTCCGCGGCCAGCCAGTTTTCCGGATCCCAAACAGCCTGCATCACCGCTGTCAGCTTGTAGTAATCCTTTTGCAAAATCGGATCGAACTTATGATCGTGACAGCGCGCGCACTGTACCGTAAGCCCCAGCACCGCCTTGTAGCTCGTCTCCGTTGCCTTCTCGAGCGCATCGAAGTATTTGTCCACCTCATAAATCGTCTGATTGTCGGTGATATCGGCCGTAGTCCGCAGAAACCCAGTCGCCACTAGCGGCTCGATCTGATCGGGCTTTGGACGCGTGCCCGGTTCGTAGTTCACTAACTGGTCACCCGCGAACTGCTCCAGCAGGAAACGGTTGTATGGCTTATTGGTGTTGAATGCGCGAGTCACATAATCGCGATACTTCCACGCCGCTACGCGCTCGACGTCGCTGGCATTGCCGACCGAATCGGAGTACCCCGCCACGTCCAGCCAGTGGCGGCCCCAATTCTCTCCATAATGAGGAGACGCCAGCAAGCGGTCGATCAGCGCCTCGTAGGCCTTTGGTGACCTGTCATTGAGAAAGGCATCGGTCTCCGCCTTTGTCGGCGGCAAGCCCAAGAGGTCGAGATACACACGGCGAATCAGGCGCACTTTGTCCGCCTCAGGCTGGAATCGCCAACCCTTCTCCTCCAACTTGGCCAACACGAACGCATCGATGGGCGTTCTCACCTCATCCCGGTGCTTCACGTCCGGAACCACTGGCATCACTGGTGTGCGGAAGGACCACCAGTTCCGCGCGGCCGGCGTGATCTTCGCGGCCTCGCGCCGCTCTTGCGCCGCATCCGCCTCGCCCTTTGGAAAACGTCCCTGCTCTATGTATGCACGGATCAACTGTTTGTCGGCGGCGGACAATTTGCCGCCCATCGGCATCTTGTCGGTCTCGATCATCTTCCAGAGCAGGCTCCGGTCCGGCATATTCGGCGCAATCACCGGTCCGCTCGATCCGCCCGTCATCAACCCGGCAAAAGAACTCAGGTCCAGGCCTGCCATCTTCTGCTTAGCTCCATGACAACCGGTGCAGTTCTTTTCAAAAACGGGCAGAACCTCACTTTTGAATAACGGCGCCCTTTGTGCTTGGGCAGGAATGGCAAGCAGGAGAACTGCCGCCACCATCGTCCAGCAACCACGGCCGGCTGCCCTATAGTCTAAAACCACAACTTGGCCCCCAATTGCACAACCCTCGAATCATTCTGTGCGGATGTGATCATCCCAAAAGCTGCCGACCCGAACGTCCCTCCGGGATTGTTGAAATGAGGCGTATTCGTCAGGTTGATCGATTCCGCGCGGAACTCGAGCGTAGTTTTCTCGCGGATTGGGAATTTCCGAAACACCGAGAAATCCAGGTTTACCAGATCAGGCCCCACCAGTATATTTCGGCCCACGTTACCGAATGAGCCGCTTTGTGGGGCTGAGAATGCCGATATATCGAACCAGGGAGACCCGGCGTTTACGCGCCCAAACACCTTCACCGGTCCGTTCACATTCGGCCGGTTGTTAATAAACGGAGTGTTGAGGCTGGCGGCACTATATTGAATATCCAGCGGAGCCCCGGTCTGCACCGTAAAGATCCCGTTCAGTTGCCACCCCCCTAGAAGCCATGAACCGATCCCCCCCGGCATCCATGTCTTGCCCTTTCCAAAAGGCAGTTCGTAAAGGAAGCTTTGGGTGAACACCTGTGTGTGGTTGAAATCCGACGTCGCGCGATCCAAGGCGAAATTCCATTGATTGAAGGGTGTGCAAACGCGATCGGAACAGTAATCAATGGATTTGCTGTACGTATACGAAGTCGTCAGGAGAAATCCATTTGAATAACGCCTGTTCAGCTTGGCTTGCAGCGCGTTGTAGTTCGTGGTCACACCGACGGTTGTCGTCGTCCCCGTTTTCCGCCCGAACGCCTGGTTCAATGGTTGCCCGGCCGACCCGGCTCCAAGAACTAAACCGCGGTTCAGTTGCAGCGTAACTGGATCGTCCAGCACCCGGTTTCCCACATAAGCAACTTCGAGAGTGAAACTGCCTGGCAACTCCCGCTGAACCGCGACATTCCAGGATTGAATATGTCCGTGAACCAGATCCGTCGGCATAACTGCATAGGTCAGGTTCAGCGGTGCATTCGGGATGATGCCGTTCGACGGTATCGGTAATAGAATTGGCGCGGGGAAACCCACGGCCATGGAGCCGGCCGGATTGTACGAGTTTGGCGCGTCCAATTCACTTACCTGGTTGGACGGAAAGTTGTACTGAGAAGTGTCTCGGAACAGGTAGCTCACTCCGAAACCAGCACGGATCACGGTCTTCTCGGACATCCGGTACGATGCTCCGAAACGGGGCGCAAATCCCAAAGAATTGCCCTTGATGCCCAGGTTGTTCGGAATATCTCCGTAGCCGCCCACCTTCAGGCTGTTCGTGTTCGGGTCATAATTGACGAACTGTCCTTTGTAGTGTGAAGTGGCGGCTGGCCAGTTTTCATAACGCAACCCGATATCCAGTGTCAGTTTCCGGGTCGCCTGCCACTTGTCCTGACCGAAGAATTGATAGTAACTTTGGCGCACCGTCGGAAACTCGACATAAAGATCGCGGCCAATCTGGTTCGGGAGGTCTAGAAGGAAGGAGGCAAATGCGTTCGCGGAACCCACGGTCTGCCCGGGCGTCGAGGTCTGCCCTCCTGCGAACAGGAACTTCCCTCGGGGATCGAACGTCTGCGTCTGCAGCAGATCGTTGCGTTCACGATTCAAGTCGGCTCCCCACTTGATGGTGTGGTTTCCGACGATCTTTGTCCAGGAATTCGTTACTTCGAAATTGGTCTGGGTGCGGCGCCATGGCTCGCTCGCCGAGTAGCCCACCATTGGACTGTCGAATCCGCTGATCGAAACTGAACTCATCCCGCTCGACCATGCATCGATATTGGCGCCACCGATTCCAATACTTTTCGCAGTGGTCTTGCCGAAGTCCGTCTGGTTCACGTTGTTTGCCACGCGGGAGATGCCGAAGCGCGTCTCTGTGATCAAGGTCGGCGTGAAGATGTGTGTATAACTCACGCCCGGCGCTTGGCTGCGCGAAAGCCCCGTTCCCGCAAAGCCGCCGTTCCCCGGACCACCGGCGATCCCGAATATCGGCGGTACGGTGATTTCAGGGGATTGATAACTGTATCGCCACGCCACCGAGTTGCTTGTATTGATCTGGTGATCAATCTTGACGTCGAAGCTATTCGTATTCTTCGCCTGATTCACTGAATAGGGATAGTTGCCTGAGAGCCCTCCCAGGATCGGCGGCGGTAAGAATGCCAGGATCTTTGTCGCGATCGGACTAATTCTGTTCGGAGGGATTATGTTCCCGGGAAATGGTATTCGACCCGTACCGTCCGGATTACCCGTAGCCGGATCATAGATTCTTGAAGGCGCGCCACTCAAGTCCCCCGAACGGTATGCAAGCGGCGGTATCGTTAGTGTTCCTGCGGCCGCGGTCTCGCGATCTCTCACAAGCTGTGCATCGGCGAAAAAGAACAGCCGGTTCTTCAACACTGGGCCGCCAATGGTTCCGCCGAACTGATTGTAGACCAGAGGCGGCTTCTTGATCACGAAGAAGTTCTTGGCCGCGAGCGCGGCCACTTTATTAAATGCAAATGCACTCGCATGCCAGTCGTTGGAACCCGACCGCAGGATTACGTTGGTCACGGCGCCGGTCACCCGGCCAAATTCCGCATCATAATTGGTCGTCGTCACGTCGACGGTCTGTATCGCATCAATCGGCGGTACAACGACCGTAAGGTTACCGTTATCCCAATCGTTGTTAATTCCTTCGATGAGGAAGCTGCTGGCCTGCCGGAACTGCCCGTTTACATAGCTCGACAGACTGTCCTGCGAATTGTAAAACGACGAATGCGGCCGAAACGGCTTGGTCGCGCCGGGCGTAAGCCCAATCAGTCCCTGATAATTGCGATTGAAACCGAGCGGCATATTCTGCAACGTATGCGTCTCGATCTTTTCACCCAGATCTACACGGTCGGTCTGCAAAATGGCTGCAGAGGCGGAAACACTGATCGTTTCATTCACCGATCCGATCTGCAAAGCAAAATCCACGCGCACCGTGCTATTTGCATCGAGCGTTACGTTGTTCCTACTTGCGCGTTTGAAACCTTCATGGTCCGTCTCCACCAGGTAAGTGCCTGGGTCCAGCAACGGGAACGAATAGTTGCCCGTCTCATTGGCTTTCGCCGAATGCACAACCCCGGTATTCACCTCTGTCACCCTCACCGATGCATTCTCAACAGCGGCGCCGCTGCCGTCCTGGACCGATCCTAGAATGGTGCCTTTGTCGGCCTGCGCCCAAAGTCCAACTGGAAGAAGCGCGATCATAATTATGATCTTTGTGAATCCCCAAACTGACATGTGTCTCCTGGCCCTGCCTGTTCTCAATGACAGGTAGTCTATAACAAAACAGACTGCGGCGTCTGCTCTTGGTGCGATCAAAATTCACCTGCGAAGGTGACGTTACCAATTCTGTTTTCAGTGGGGCCTAATTTTCGCCGAACATCGGAGCGCTCGTCCACTTTTTGAAGACACAGTCGCGCGCTTCTGTGAGCTCCGATAAATGTTGTTGCGAGTGCTTCTGTAACTCCGCCCTGCTCAGCCCGCCTTTCGTCAGATCATCTGGAAAGTAGGATGCCATGGCGTGTAGCCACTCTTCGGTCGCTTCCAGGTGGCAAAGCAATCCGTAAGCCCGGGCTCCATACCGGAACACCTGGCAATCGGTCATGTCGGAAGACGCCAGCAGCACCGCTCCGGGAGGCAAATCGTAGATGTCTCCGTGCCAGTGCACCACCGGTAATTCGGGAGGTATTTCACATAGAAGAAAGTCGTGGACTCCGTGCTCCGAAAGACGGATGGGGCGCCAACCCACTTCGAGCGCCGGACCCTTCCGGACTTTCGAGCCGAGCACAGTGGCCAGCAACTGGCTTCCAAGGCAGATCCCGAGCACCGGCCGTTCGGCCTTAAGCGCGACTTCTATCAGGCGCATTTCCAGAGCGAGATAGGGATACTGATCCGCCTCATAGACTCCCATCGGTCCTCCGAGAACCACCAAACCAGTGGCATCCCCCAAATCCGCCGGGACTTCATCACCTGCGTAAGAATGAACCACGCGAGGCAATAATCCCGCCGCTCGTATCGCCGGTCCCAAGCCGGCGAGGTTCTCGTGCGGAGCATGCTGGAGGACCAAAAGTTCACGCATCTATCGCTATTATAGAGGGGGAGTTTCAAGCCAACATGCCTATCAGCCGCCGTGATTTTGTGCGCACAACCAGCGCAGCCACTGCTTTCGGAGGTGCCGCGTTCGCCCAAAGCGCGGGCAAACCGCGTTCCGCCAACGACAAGATTCAAATCGCCTGCATCGGCTTCGGGATCATGGGCCAGGGTGATGTGCACACCGCGACAGGCCTCCCGGGAGTGCAACTTGTCGCCGTCGGAGACGTTTACGAAGGCCGCTTGACTGCGGCAAAAGAACGGTATGGCAGCCAGGTCTTCACATCCCGCGACTATCGCGAAGTTCTCGCACGTCCCGATGTGGATGCAGTCATTGTAGCGACCCCGGACCACTGGCACGGCCGTATTGCCACCGATGCGCTGAACGCCGGCAAGGACGTCTATTGCCAGAAGCCGATGGTGAAGCAGATCGACGACGGACACATGGTCATCGATGCGCAGAAGAAGACCGGGCGGATTCTTCAGGTTGGCAGCCAGCGCGTCAGTTCGGTCATCTATGCGAAGGCTCGCGATCTGATCAAGAGCGGCGCGATTGGCGAAGTGCATATGGTCGAGGCGTTCCTCGACCGAAATTCATCCATCGGCGCGTGGCAGTATTCGATCCCGCCAGACGCCTCGCCCCAAACCATCGACTGGGACCGGTTCATCGGCTCCGCTCCGAAGCATCCGTTCGAGCCCGTACGGCTCTTCCGGTGGCGGAACTATCGCGACTATGGCACCGGCATCGCGGGGGACCTCTTTGTACACCAGATCACCGGCATTCACTTCGTGATGAATTCTCTCGGTCCACACCGCGTTTACTCGTCGGGAAGCACCTATTACTGGAACGACGGCCGCGATGTGCCGGATCTCATGATGGCACTGTTCGATTATCCGAAGACCGCCGAGCACCCTGGTTTCCAGGTGAACCTGCGCGTCAACTTCGAGGCAGGCGGTGCCGGCGGTCCGGATTCGCAAGGCTTCCGCTTCGTCGGGACGGAAGGCATCCTGAACCTCTCCGTGGGCAATGCACTCATCCTCAGCAAACGTCCGCGCGAGATTCATCCCGGTAATACAGCCGAGACGTTCTCAAAAGAAATCGGCGCCCAAATCATCGCGGAGCAGAAAAAGAAATACGGAGACGGTAAGGTCGGATTCGACGGCATCCGGCCCACCACGGAGGAGCGCTTCCCGATGCCTCCCGGATATTCCGAACAGGTCGCACATCATCAAACGTTCATCGATGCGGTGCGGAATCGCAAGCCAGTAGTGGAAGACGCCGTCTTCGGTCTGCGCGCCGCCGGCCCGGCACTGCTCTCGAACATGTCTTACTTTGAGCAGCGCATCCTGAACTGGGATCCGTCGGCGATGAGGATCAAGGGGTAATTTACGAGGTCTCGCACGGCCTCTCGGGCGCTTCTTGCACCCAAGGCGAGGCCACCAATGGGTGCGGATTCGTTAGGACTTGGTTAGTATCGAAGAGCACCCGATGCGAATCCAACGAACGATCCTAACTTTTGCATGGCTCGCCGCAGCGCTGGCAGGGGAAGTCCGTCCGCCTGCGACACCCCTGATTACACACGATCCATACTTCAGCGTCTGGTCTATGGCGGATCAACTCACCGCCGAACCGGCCAAACACTGGACTGGAACCGACCAGCCGTTGACCGGACTGGCAAGAATTGACGGCAAGGCTTACAGATTCCTAGGCAACCAGCCTCGCAACACGGAGGCCATGCGCCAGACGGCGCGCCAACTGACTGCCACTCGCACGATCTACACGTTCGAAGCCGCCGGCGTGAAGTTGAATCTCACGTTCCAGACGCCCGCGCTCACGGATGATCTGGATATTCTCTCCAGGCCCGTCACCTACGTCATCTGGCGCGCTCAGTCCATCGACGGCAACACGCATGACGTCGCGCTTTACTTCGATCTCACATCGAACCTCGCGGTAAATGTGCCGGAACAGCGCGTTGTCTGGTCTCGTGTTCGTGTACCGGGACTTTCGGCCCTCCGCGTCGGTACCGCGGAACAGTCGATGCTCTCGAGATCCGGCGATAATTTGCGGATCGACTGGGGCTACGCCTACCTCGCTGTTCCGAACGGGCCCGGCGTGGACATGGCCGCTGGCAATGCCTATATAAGAAGCGGGTTCCTCAATTCGGGGGTCCTCCCTCCTGCTGATGATTTGGACAGCCCGGCACCCTCCGCGCGTAATCAGACCGTGGTTGCCGCATCCATTCAGTTGGGTCGAGTGTCGGCCGAGCCGGTGACCCGCTATGCAATGGTCGCCTATGACGACGTGTTCGGGATTCAATACTTCCAGCGCAATCTGAGGCCTTATTGGCGCCGCAACGGCTGGACGGCTTCGGAACTCTTGCAAGCGGCCCACAAAGACTTCGAAACGCTATCGCAGCGCTGTGCGCGGTTTGACGAGAAGCTCCAATCCGATTTGAGAAAGGCAGGTGGAGACAAGTACGCCGACCTCGCGATTCTGGCCTACCGCCAGACACTCGCGGCACACAAACTGGTAGCCGATCTGGATGGCACCCCGCTCTATTTCTCGAAAGAGAATTTCAGCAACGGCTGTATCGACACCGTCGACGTAACGTATCCTTCCGCGCCATTCTTCCTATACTTCCAACCTGCGCTGCTGAAGGGGCAACTGACGCCCGTCTTCGACTATGCGTCCCTACCCCGATGGAAATGGTCTTTCGCGCCGCACGACCTTGGACAGTATCCGCTGGCCAACGGGCAGGTCTATGGCGGCGGAGAAGTAAATGAAGTGAACCAGATGCCCGTCGAGGAAAGCGGGAACTTACTGATCCTTACCGCCGCCCTTGCGCGTGCCGAGGGAACTGCAGATTTTGCAAAGCGGTATTGGCCGGTGCTGACGAAGTGGGCGGAGTATCTGAAGGAGAAGGGGCTCGATCCGGAAAACCAGCTCAGCACGGATGATTTCGCGGGACACCTCGCGCACAACACGAATCTTTCTATCAAGGCGATCCTGGCTCTTCGTTCCTATGCGATGCTCGCCGAGATGCTCGGCAAGGCGGACGTTGCGAACGAGTACAAAACCGTCTCGCAGCAGATGGCCAGCAAGTGGCCCGCGATGGCGGCCGATGGCGATCACTACCGGTTAGCGTTCGACAAGGCTGGCACCTGGAGCCAGAAATACAACCTCGTGTGGGACAAACTGCTCGGCTTCCATCTCTTCTCGCCTGAGATTACGAAGCGGGAGATGACCTACTACAAAACAAAGCAGAACGCATTCGGGCTTCCCCTGGACAACCGCGAGACCTACACAAAACTCGATTGGATCGTTTGGACCGCCACTCTTGCGGACGACCGCTCCGATTTTGAAACTCTCATCGCGCCTGCTTACCGATTCGCAAACGAGAGCCCGACCCGCGTCCCACTCTCCGATTGGTATTGGACCCTCGATGGCAAGCAGCGCGGTTTCCAGGCGCGTTCGGTAGTAGGCGGCGTCTTCATCAAGATGCTGGAAGGCCGGCTCGCACGATGAAGCGAAGATTGCTGAAGTAAGCTATTTTGGCCTGTACAGACCGAGGTCTTCTCCGGTCATCTGTTTCGCCGCATAAATGATCTGACCGGTGTGCTGCTGAAAGTGTCCAACTACCTGGTAGACGATCTCCAGCACACTTCGTTCGCCATCCAGCGCATCTACTCGCTCGGCCAGCCGCTCGGGAGTCAGTGCCAGGAGGATAGCCACCGCTTCGGTCAAAGTCTGCCGCAGCGACTCAGCTAAGTGGTCCGGCGGATAATGCTGCCCTGGAGCGAACTCCGCTGGGCGATTACGCGTGTCCGGATGACCACCGAGATTATGGCCGATGTACTGGCGCACATTCCCTATGAGATGCAGGATCAGATTTCCAACCGGGTTCACATTGCCGTGCTCGCGATGCCAGACCTGCTCGGGAGAAAGGCGGCGAAGACAAATCTCCAGATAGCCGGTCATCTGCTCCAGCTTCGCCACCGAGTGCGAGAGGAAGAGGGCCGCAAGTTCGGAATCCATATTCCATCCTAGCGCTCACTTCGTCGCACTCCGCGTGGGTTCGTTTCGCAATTTCAGGAGCCTGGGCTGAGCGATCCGGCTTCAAACCGCAGGGCGAAAGCACTCACCGTGAGCACCTGGCGAAGCCAGGAGCCGGACCTAATCGAAACAAATTCAATGCATTGCGTAGACCTGGAGCATTTGGCCAATTACCTGCCACTCGAAACGGTGTCAGGGCAGGTGCAACTCTGCCCCACGATATACTAAGAGCAAATCCCACCCTCTGAAGGAGAATTTGAATGAGTTTATCCGAAGGCAAGCTGCGTCACATGAAGGCGCTGTCGAATGACCGTGGTGTCATCGCCGCTGCCGCCATGGATCAGCGCGGCAGTCTGCAGAAGTCCATCGCCGCAGCCAAGGGCATTGACAAGAAGGAAGTTACGGACGAGATGCTCGCCGAGTTCAAGACGGCGGTCACCAAGGTTCTGACTCCCCACGCCAGTGCGATCCTCCTCGATCCCGAATACGGCCTCCCGGCCGCTGCTGCGCGCAGCAAGAACGCCGGTCTCCTCCTGGCTTATGAAGCCACCGGTTATGACAACACTCAGCCCGGCCGCCTGCCCGATCTCCTTCCCCACGTTTCCGTGAAGCGCATCGTGGATTGGGGCGCTGACGCTGTCAAGATCCTGATCTATTACACGCCGTTCGATCCGGCAAACGTCAACGACATCAAGCACGCGTTCATCGAGCGCATTGGCGCCGAGTGCGAATACCACCAGATTCCGTTCTTCCTCGAATTTGTCGGCTATGATCCGAAGGGCGGCGACGAAAAGGGATTAGAATTCGCCAAGATCAAGCCGCAGGTCGTTATCAAGAGCATGGAGGAATTCTCCAAGCCGCAGTACAACGTGGACGTCCTGAAGGTGGAGGTTCCCGTCAATGCCGAGTATGTGGAAGGCAGCTCGGTGTTCAAGGGCCAGGCCGCTTACAGCCGCAAGGAAGCAATGCAATACTTCCGGCAGGCAGCCGACGTGGCGAGCAAGCCGTTCATCTACTTGAGCGCGGGCGTGGGCAATGCCCAGTTCGTCGAGTCGCTCAACCTCGCTGCCGAAGCCGGCACCAACTACTCGGGTGTCCTCTGCGGCCGCGCGACGTGGAAGGAAGGCATTCCGGTTTACGCGAAGCAGGGCGTAAAGGCGCTGGAAGACTGGCTGAGCAAAGAAGGCGTGAAGAACATCAATGCGGTCAACGCCGCGATCAAGCCCGCAAAGCCGTGGTATGAAAAGGCCGGCATCGCTGTCGGCGTGTAAGAAACACGAATTGTTGAATTGAAAATCGCCGCCGCCCCGGAAGGGACGTGCGGCGATTCTTATTTACTGCTTCTTTGGGTTCGTTTTGTAAATCGCGGTCGAGGCCTGAGGATGTCCGCTTCCCGCAGCGATGGCTCAACTTCAGACTGCTACCATTCGAAGGGCATATGAAACTTCTCGCATTATTGGCTGTTCTGGCTTTTCCGGTTGCTGCTCAGCAACCAAAAATTGCCGTGATTGGGCTGGTTCACTCCCACGTTTGGGGGCACTTACCGAAGATGGTGAAGGGAGACGCGGCGAAACTGGTTGGAGTCGCGGAGACCATCCCCGAGTTGGTCGAAGCCGCGAAATCCCGCGGTGTCTCATCCGATCAAATCTTCAGCGACTATACAAAGATGCTGGATGAGACGAAGCCTGATATCGTCTGGGCCTTCGTGGAGAACAACCGGCACCTAGAAATCGTGAAGGCTTGCGCCCCAAGGAAGATCAACGTAATTTTTGAAAAGCCGCTCGCTTCGACTTATAAGGATGCTCTGGCGATTCGCGAACTCGCGAACAAGCATGGGATCCGCATCATGACGAATTACCAGATGGCTTGGTGGCCGGCCAATTATGTGGCGAAGGCCGCCGTGGACTCAGGCGCCATCGGCAAGACCTGGCGGCTACGTGGTGTTGTCGGTCATGGCGGACCTGGGTCGACGGGAACGAGCAAGTATTTCTTCAACTGGCTGACGGATCCGGAGAAGAATGGCGCCGGCGCCCTGATGGACTTCGGCTGCTACAACGCGCTTTGGAGCCTATGGTATTTCGGCAAGCCCGAGACGGTGTACGCCCAGGTGAATCATCTACGTCCGGAGACGTTCCCGAAGGTGGAGGACAACTCGACCATGATTCTGCACTACAAGAACGGAGTTGGGCTGTTTGAAGGAAGCTGGGACCTGCCGCAAAGCTACCAGGATCTCGAGGTGTTCGGGATTGGGGGGAGCGTGTACATGAAGAATGGCAAGGTGGAAATGCGCAAGAGCCGCGAGCAGGCACAGGACATCCCGATCCAGCCGCTTCCGCCGGAACAGGCCGAGCCGATTGCGGCCATGGTACACGCGATCAAGGACAACAAGCCGATTGAGGGCCTGACGGCTCTGGATATTAATGTTGGAGTGGTGCAAATTATCGATGGGGCGAAGGAGAGCGTGAAGACGGGGAAGGCGGTTGTGGTGAAGTAGGGCCTACGCTAAATCCATCCGTCGCAGAAAATTCTGAAAGCGCTCCTCGCCCCGCAATCATCCCATGACGGATCGACATTCAGGTAAACGAGCCCTCGATCCCGTTCCTCGAAAGCTCGCTCGAGACGAAGCAGTGCCTGTTCCTTATCGCCGCACTCCAGGTGACACTTCGCCCCAACAGTGTAGGCCGGAGTGCAGCGTTCTCCTCTTGTCAGAAGCTTTCGGACAAGCGCGGCACGGCCATTCCGCCGGTATTCCTCCTTCATTTCCAACGCCGCCTCTGCAGTGTGTCCCATATAGGCCGGCAAGCGCGATCGCCAGCCGGGCCCACTCGTCGTACTCGCCCGGCAGATAAGGGGAACGCGTTGGCCACGGCGATACAGAACGCGCGTCGCCGTCTCCAGTTCAAAGATGCCGAACGTGATCGAGCTCCGATTCGGAGTTCATCGTTTAAGGCGGCGGAAAAACTTCTTCGCCACGGAAACGTCTTTGAGGATTTGTGACTTCAGCGCCTCGGGGGAATCGAATTTGCGTTCTTCACGGACGCGATGAAGGAAGTGGATCCGGATTGCCTCCGGGGTTTCGCCCGTCAGCGGATCGAGCAGGAAGGTCTCAATCGTGAGGGAATCACCGCCAAATGTCGGGCGCGTGCCGACATTCGTGATGGATGGCCAGAGGCGATCCGAATTCAGATCCTCTGTTCGGGTGACGTAGACACCCTTAGCCGGGAGCACTTCCGCGCCGGTTTCCAGGTTCAACGTCGGAACAGTCCGCCTGGAGCCAATTCCCTGCCCCCTCACGATTCGACCCTCCACGGAATATGGGCGGTTCAGCAGACGGCAGGCCATAGACACGTTTCCCGCTTCGATAAGATTGCGGACCTCGCTGCTGGAAACCCAACGGCGCCGGAGTTGCACGCCCGGAATGATCTCGGTGAGGACGCCCGATTCCTGGCCAAGTTTGATCAGCATCTCGGTGTTGCCGCTTTGCTTGTGGCCGAAATGGAAATTTGAGCCGACCAGAACAGCCCGGGCATGCAAGCGGCCGATAACGAGCTTATGAACGAAGTCCCTGGCAGTGATCTCTGAGAAGGCCCTATCGAACGGGAGCAAAAAGACCTGCTCGATGCCGAGAGCTTGCATGAGGGCTAAACGCTGTTCCGGTGTGCTGAGGAGGCGGGGCGCACGCGCCGGCGCCACGACAACAGTTGGATGCGGGTGAAACGTGAGGACGGAAGGTATGAGACTGCGTTCCCGTGCGACCTGCACCACGCGCCGCATGATGCATTGATGTGCGAAGTGCACACCATCGAAGTTGCCGATGGTGAGGGCTGTGCCGGGCGCGTCTACCGGCACGTCCGCCAGGCTTCCAAAAACGCGAAACATTCTAGCCGGACGCTCCGACTGTGAGATTCAGACCATCGTATGCGAGCCGCACGTTGGGCGGGAGCATGCTCTCAGCGCGCTCATGTCCGAGATCGTGACAGATGTGCGTGAAGTAAGCACGACGCGGCGCGAGTTGCTCGACGTAGTTCAGTGACTGTTGCACTGTGGAGTGCGTCGGATGCGGCTTGTAGCGCAACGCATCGAGGAACAGCACGTCCAAATCGCGCAGCATTTCGAGCGAGGAGTCAGGGATACAGCTATGGTCGGTCAGATAAGCCGCTGCGCCGAAACGAAATCCGTAGATCGTCGCGTTTCCGTGCAGCAGCGGGACGGGCCTGAACTCGAGGCCGAATACGCTGAATTCGGCTCCATTGATCGTGTTCGGAGATAGTTTCGGTACCGAGGACTGTGGATTTCTGTTCTCGAAGATATACCGGAAGGCCGAGCGGATGCTGTTCAGAGTATCCGCGGCGCCATAGATCGGTATCGGCCCACCCTGCCGGAAGTTGAAGGGGCGGACATCATCCAGGCCCATGATGTGGTCGGCGTGCGCATGCGTAAACAGGATGGCGTCGATTCGCTGAATACGTGCCCGGAGAGCCTGGGTACGAAAGTCGGGTGTCGTGTCGATCAGGATGTTGCGCCCGTCATGCCGGATGAGAATGGACGGCCGCAGGCGCTTATCGCGCTCATCGGTGGACGCACACACCTTGCATTCGCAACCGATGGTCGGTACACCAACACTGGTTCCCGAGCCGAGTACTGTGATCTCGACCTCAGGCATTCGCCGTCGCTTTATGATCTTCCTGCATCGCCTGGACGTAGCGGAATCGCAGCTCGGTAATCGCGTTTTCAATGAGGCGCTGCTCGTCCAGGTTCAGGTTGCCTTTCGTCTTCTCCGCAATCATGGCGAGCAGGTCGATGCTGTGGCGCGCCACGCGAAAATCGGGTTTAGGACGATCCTTCTCTTCTCCGAAATGCAGCAGTCCGAGTTGCATTTCGGTCTGCATCTTGAGCGACATCACGAAGAATTCGAAGGTGGGCGGAGGAAGAGGAGTTTCGAAGTTCTGGGTGTCAACTGCCGGGTCACTCATATTTTCATTTTAGCTTGACGAGTTTCGAGAGGAGGTGTATCAAATTCACCGAGACAAACGTGTCAGAATCGATTTTCAGCCTTCCATGGTGAACCAGCAACTCTCTCTCTCGGACGATGACATGCGCGAACTCTGACGTACTGAGCTTCATCGAGTCGAAGAAGTCTTGGATGCCCACCTGAAAGCCTGGAAGAACGCTGATCCTGACTCTGTTCCGGTTCAGCTGGAAATGGAGTAGGCGTTCTCCCAGTATGTTAGAGGCTTCCGGAATGGGGCGTCTGCCTTCGAGCAGAAGAGGCCGACCACCACTCCCGCCGAGCTGATGGCGGAGCACCTCGCGCTAAAAAAAGAGATTGGGGAACTCTGACCGGGGTCTGGGTCCCGCACGATACGCCGGATCAGATCGTGAATTTCGTCCGATGCTGGTCAGATAAGACCGAGATCGGCGCCGCCGCATTCATTGTGTCGCTCGACATCATGGCCAGCAGGTCCTACGACTGGCGGGAACGCTACGGCAAGGTGAACGAGCACAACGGCTGGATTACCTGGGATTTCTGGCTGGAGGATTGGGAGAAGCAGGCCATGATCGTCTTCCATTCGAAGAACCCGCTGGAACGCTACCGGCGACTGACGTTCATGATGCTGCTCGATGCCGACATTGTGGCGGTGAGCCCGACCAGCGTATAACGCGTGCTAGGGCAGGCAGGACTGTTATCGAAGTGGAATCGAGCGTTGGCACAAATCGCTCAAAGGAGAGTGCATCCGGCCGGGAACGTCACTGTCGCTGGAAGATGCACAGCGTTTGTTACAGGGCTACGTGGAGCATTACAATAACGTCCGCCTGAACAGCGCCATCCGATACATCAGGCCCGAGGACATGCTCGCCGGGCGTCAGAAGGAGATCCAGGCGGAACGGGACAAGAAGTTGAAGTCCGCCCCATCAACACCAACACCTCATCCTTCGACCTCTGACGTGATATGTTGAGTTGTAGAAGGTTGAGGTATCGATGCCATCTTCGCGATTTCCTATTCCTCAAGGCACGCTCGACATGCTGATTCTCCAAGTCCTCTCGTTGGAGCCGGCGCATGGGTACGGGATTGCCCAGCGGCTAGAACAGATTTCGAAATCCGTTGTCCAGATAAACCAGGGATCTCTGTATCCCGCCCTCCACCGGCTGGAACAGAAGGGCTGGCTGAAAGCCGAGTGGAAGCAATCGGAAACGGGACGCGAGGCCAAGTTCTATTCATTGACACGCTCCGGGCAAAAGCAGCTCCGCCTCGAGAAAGATAGCTGGGCCCGCTTGACGGGAGCGGTTCAACTGATTTTTGAGGAGGGTAATGCGCAATGAAGCGAATTCTCAACTGGTTCCGGCTGCGGCGGCTAGAGGGTGACCTCGATCGCGAATTGCAATACCACATCGACCGCCGCATAACGGACCTGATTCATTCTGGTTTGCCAGAGCCCGAGGCGAGAAGGCGCGTAGCGCTGGAACTCGGTGGCGTCACGCAGGTTCGCGAGGAGGTGCGCGACATCTGGCTGACTCGATGGTTGCGAGATTTCGTGTACGACCTTCGCTTTTCGGCACGATCTTTTCGCCACAGTCCCTCCTTTACGGCGACAGTGGTGCTTTCACTCGCCCTCGGAATTGGAGCGTCCACCGCCCTTTACTCTCTGATCGATCAAGTGGTTTTGCGCGCGCTGCCGGTCGACCACCCCGAGCGCCTGGTTCTCATCGATTGGATCGGTTTCCAAAATGCCGAGACCATGGGCACTCGCAACTTGATGTCATATCCCATCTTTCGGGATCTTCAGCAGCACAAGGAATTCTTCGACGGCGTATTCTGCCGTGCCGCGACAACGATCAACCTCTCGACGAGTGGAGAACCGAAGCTGACCGCCGCGGAACTCGTATCGGGTACATACTTTTCGGTGCTGGGAGTGAGTCCCGCGTTAGGCAGGCTGTTCACAATCGATGATGACCAGGCACCGGGATCAAGTCCTGTGGTCGTGCTCTCCTACGACTTCTGGAAAAACCAATTCGGAAGCGCGCAAGATATCGTCGGACGAAAGGTGCTGGTGAACCAGTACCCGATGACGGTTGTTGGCGTAGCTGCGCCGGCATTTCATGGCATTGATGTGGGCGAGGTTCCATCGCTCTGGATTCCAGCGGTCATGTCGGCCCAGGCAATTCCGGGCTTCAAAACGATGCTTGATCGTCGTACGCGCTGGGTGCAGATCCTCGGCCGCCTGAAGCAGAGTGTCTCTTTGGCGCAAGCTCGGACAGGATTGCAACCCTGGTTTAAAGCAATGCTGGACGAAGACACGCGGCGCACGAACATCTCAAGAACCAGTGCCGAGAATCGGCGGCGGTTTCTTGCGTCGACGCTGGCGCTCACTCCCGCTCCTCAAGGCCATTCTGTTATGCGGGAGAGCTTCTCGCGGCCACTCTGGATCTTGTTCGTAGCGACGGTGGTGCTCTTGGCTCTGGCTTGCCTGAATGTTGCCGGCCTTTTCTTGGCGCGCGGCTCGGCCCGCCATCGGGAAGTCAGCACAAGATTGGCGCTGGGAGCCTCGCCCGGGAGAATTGGACGACAACTTCTTGCCGACAGTATTCTCCTCGCATTGGCCGGTGGACTGCTCGGTGTAGCAATGGCGCCGGTCGCCCTGCAGGCGCTCATCGCATTCCTGCCCCGGAATACTGCCGCAAACGACCTGCACGCCAACATCGATGCGCGATTGTTGCTTTTTGCGTTTCTGGTAAGCCTTGCAACCGGTTTGCTCGCTGGGTGCGTGCCAGCTTTACAGGCCGGCCGCAAATCGCTGGATTCTTCACTCCGCGAGCGGGGCGGCGCCCCTTCCGGCGGCTTATCTCTGCGTAGGTGGATTGTAACAGCGCAGATCGCTTTCACCCTGATTCTGGTGGTTGTGGCAGGATTGTTTATTCAAACCCTCCACGGACTTTTGGCAAAAGGTCCGGGGTTTGATACCTCGAGCCTCATCTCTTTCGGCATCAGGCCTGCCCTGAATGGCTACTCGGGAGCGGAAGCAAGCCAGCTCATTCGCCGGATCAGTGAGGGAATCCGAAGTTCCAGGAGCACTCAATCCTCGGCCATTGCGCGCGTCCAGTTATTGCTCGGCGGAGCATGGAGTAACTCGCTAACGATCCAGAGTGGCGAACGATTCACGACCGATCGTGAAGTCCAAATCAATGCCGTCACTCCGGGGTTCTTCGACACCCTGGGAACCAGGATTATCGCCGGACGAGACTTCAACGAACACGATTCGCTAGACGTCCCCCTGGTGAATCAATCGCTGCCCGTCAGTAAGAACGGGCAGCGCGTCGTCATCGTCAACGAAGCCTTTGCAAAGCGATACTTCGGAGGGCGCAACCCTCTCGGAGCCCGCATCGCTATGGGATCCCGGCCTGATGCAAAACCGGATACCGAGATCATCGGAGTAGTCCAGAACATCAGCTACCGTAATATACGTGAGCAGTGGGAGCAAGCCTACTATCCCATCGGCGGCGAGCTGTCGGGCTCAAATTTTTACGTGAGGTTTCGGGGAACTCCCGAGTCAGCCTTTCGATCGATTCGGGCGATCCTTCGTACCGCCGATCCGGCATTGCCAATCACCTATTTCCGCACGCTGGACGAGCAGATCGACCAATCCCTGAACACAGAGCGTATGCTGTCGGCACTTTCCAGCAGTTTCGGCACACTGGCGCTCCTGCTCTCGATGGTTGGCCTGTACGGTGTGATGTCTTACGTCGTGACCCAACGCACGCGTGAGATCGGTATTCGATTAGCGCTTGGCGCGACACGCCCGTCTACCATCTGGCTGGTGCTTCGGGATGCCCTGGTGATAATCGGCTTGGGAACAGCCATTGCGCTCCCTTGCGTCTGGGCCTTAGGCCGCATTGTCGAATCGCAGCTATACGACGTCAAGCCGACAGATCCGGTCACCATCCTCGCGGCAACTTTGGTTCTGTGCTCGACTGCGCTAGTCGCGTCGCTCATTCCCGTCCGCCGCGCCTCGACTGTGAACCCTACCGATGCACTTCGATTCGAGTAGTGAATGGACTGTCGTCCTTTGCGCCTCGCGGCATCACACAGACATCCTGCGCAGTGTGCACCGAAACTGTCCGCCACAGCGTTCCGGAGCGAGTCGGGATTGATTCCTTTTCCTTAGCCAGTTTCATTTTGCGCCGCGTGCCGTGTGCCGTCGAAATGGCTATATACTCGCTAACAGGGAACGTCCTCTCTCCATTTCACGCTGAACCAGCACAAATCCGTAACTCGCCCAAGCTCCCGGAATTCCAAACTGAAAAACGGCGTCGTGCGGATGCATGCTACATTGAGGAATTCAGGCAAATTCCCTCATTTTGAACGGCCCAGGAACAAAATTTGACGAACTCGTAGCCATCATGGCGAGACTGCGCGCGCCGGGCGGTTGCCCATGGGACCGCGAGCAGACGTTCGATACGATCAAGCCGTATCTGTTGGAAGAAACATACGAGGTGATGCAGGCGATCGATCAGCGCGATTGGCCGGAACTCCGCGAGGAACTTGGCGATCTTCTGCTGCAATCGGTGTTCTTCGCCCAGATGGCAGCGGAGGAGGGTCATTTCTCGATCGAGGATTCACTGGACGCCATCAATCAAAAGCTGATCCGGCGCCATCCCCACGTGTTCGGGACAGGTGACGCCAAAACGCCCGATGACGTAAAGAAGCGCTGGGACAAGATCAAAGCCGACGAGAAGAAAGCGAAGAAGCGGCCTCCCGATGGGCATCTGGACTCCGTGCCGAGCGCATTGCCGGCGCTGGTGGAAGCGCAGCAGATCTCTTCGCGGGCAGCGGGAGTCGGTTTCGACTGGCCTGCCCTCGAGCATGTCATTGACAAGCTGCATGAGGAACTCGGCGAGCTTGCTGTGGCGGTAGGCGACGAAATAGAGGGTGAAATCGGCGATCTATTGTTCACGCTGGTAAATCTGGCTCGCTTCAAAAAGGTGGATCCGGAACAGGCCCTGCGCAAAACCAATGCCAAATTCCGCCGGCGATTCGCCCATGTCGAGAAAGGCGTGAAGGAATCGGGAAGAGAGCTGGCCCAAGCTTCACTTGATGAAATGGAAGCATTGTGGCAGGAAGCCAAGGGAAACGAATGATCGAAGTTCGAGAACTGTCAGAGCACGCCGAGTTGGCCGAAGCCGTGCGGCTGCAGAAGCTGATTTGGGGCTTTGAAGAGATCGATCTGCTGCCCCTCAGGCTATTTGTGGTGGCCACAAAGGTGGGCGGCCAGGTACTCGGCGCATTCGATGGCCCGCGCATGGTGGGATTCTGCCTCTGCATTCCCGGCGTGAAGCCGGGCGGCAAGTCATACCTGCACTCGCACATGATGGGCGTGGAGGCGGAATATCGGAATCGCGGCGTGGGCCGGCTTTTGAAATTGCGGCAGAGGACCGATGCACTCAGCCGTGGAATCCAACTGATTGAGTGGACCTTCGATCCGCTGGAACTCAAGAACGCGTTCTTTAATATTGAGCGGCTGGGTGCCATCGTACGGCGGTATGTTCTGAACCAGTACGGAACGACGTCCAGCCACTTGCATGGTGGACTGCCCACGGACCGCTGCGTTGCCGAATGGTGGATCGCAAGCCCTCGAGTGCAGTTCACCGCAGAAGAAGGCGCCGTCCCAGGGCACGCGCACGAGTTGGAGATCCCCGTTCCGGTGGAAATCGCGGAACTGCGACAACATAATCCTCAAAAGGCGCTCGACGTTCAGCGGCACGTGAGCGACCAGTTTCTGCGCGCATTCGAGAAGAACCTGGCTGTGACCGGATTTCGCAAGACGGATAAAGAAGGCATTTACCTGTTGGGACCATGGGATTCCAAATAGAGCGTGTGAGGATCCGGCATCTGCGCATGCCGCTGGTCCATTTCTTCGAGACGAGCTTCGGACGGACCTACGAGCGCGACATCGTTCTGGTGGAGGTTGTCTCGGAAGGGCTGTCGGGATGGGGAGAAGTCACCGCCGGGGAGAACCCTTTCTACAACGAAGAATGGACGGATTCCGTATGGCTCCTGTTGAAGAATTACATCGCGCCGATGGTGCTGAAGAAGCCCCTGGAATCGGCGAACGATGTGGCGCCCCTGACCGGTAAGATCCGCGGACACAAGATGGCGCAGGGCGGCTTCGAAGTTGCCGTATGGGATCTGGAGGCGCGGCGCAATGGACTGCCCCTTTGGAAGCAGATCGGAGCCGGCGCAAGGAATGAGATCCCCTGCGGAGTCTCGATCGGGGTGCAGGATTCGGTTCAGCAGCTTCTTCAGAAAATCGAGAAGGACCTGAAGGACGGATACCAGCGGATCAAAATGAAGATCAAGCCGGGCTGGGATGTGGACGTGGTTCGTGAGGTCCGTAAGGCATTCCCGGGAATTAAGCTCATGGCGGATGCGAACTCTGCATACACGCTGGCGGATACGGATCATCTGCGAAAGCTGGACGATTTTCACCTCATGATGATTGAGCAACCGCTCTCTCATGACGACATCATCGACCATGCGCAACTCCAGGGGAAACTGGAAACCCCGATTTGTCTCGACGAGTGCATCCGCTCCGCGCGCCACGCCGAGCAGGCGATTCAGATGCGGGCTTGCGGCATCATCAACATCAAGCTCGGACGAGTGGGCGGATTCCGCGAAGCGAAGAAGGTACATGACGTTTGCATGGGGGCAGGCATCCCGGTGTGGTGCGGAGGAATGCTGGAGGCCGGCGTGGGGCGCGCGCACAACGTAGCACTGGCAACGCTGCCGAATTTTGTCCTGCCTGGCGACGTCTCCGCCAGCAAGCGTTATTGGAAGAGAGACATCATCGTACCCGAAGTAGAAACGACGCCGCAGGGCACCATCGCCAGGCGGGATGAGCCGGGATTCGGCTATGCGCTCGACCAGGACTGGATCCGACAGATCACCGTTCGGGAGGAAACGATCGGTTGAGTGAGGGCAGCCAAGCCAAGCCTTCTCACCTGAGGCTGTACTCGTTGATCCTCCTGATGACCTTCTTCTGGTCGATCAACTACATCATCGGGAAGTTCGCGCTTCGGGAACTTCCGGGCATGCTCGTGGTGAGCCTACGGATGGCCCTGGCCGGCTTGTTAATGATTCCCGTGTATCTTTGGCAACGGAGGAAGCCGGGGACTCCGCAGTGGGATTCGCGAGATGTGCCGGGATTGCTGAGTCTCGGGCTGCTCGGCGTTACGTTGAATCAATTGTTCTTTGTGGTTGGATTGGCACGGACGAGCGTTGCGCACGCTTCTTTGTTCGTCACTATGGCCCCCATGCTGGTGCTGCTGATCGCGGCATCGGTTGGACATGAAGCACTGCGGCCATCCAGGTTGATCGGCATGGCGATGGCTGCCAGCGGCGTAGCCGTGCTGCAGTTGTTTTCGGCAAAGAACTCCGGGGCCACTCTGCTCGGAGATTTTCTTGTGTTTCTCTGCGCGCTCTCGTTCGCCGTATTCGCGGTGTATGGACGGCCGGCGGTGCACCGTTTCGGGAGCATTACTCTGAATACCTTCGCCTATGTGGCTGGCGGAATTGTGCTCGCACCGGTCACGTGGTGGTATTCGAAGGATGTTCATTTTGGGAATGTGACGTGGAAAGCATGGCTGAGTCTACTGTTCATGGCGGCCATCTCATCCGTGCTCTGCTATCTGATCTTCTCTTATGCCCTGCACTACATTCCGGCTTCGCGTGTTTCGGCCTTCTCCTATTTACAGCCGATTCTCGCGACCACGATGGCGATTCTCTGGTTGAATGAATTGCCTGCTCCGTCCTTGTTGATTGCAGGCCCGATGGTGCTTGCGGGCGTCTTCATTGCGGAGCGAGCCTGATGGCGGGATTTCAGGAGTTACTCCGAACTAATCGAAATTACCGCTACACGTGGATGGGCCAAGTGGTCAGCGAAATCGGCGACCACTTCAACAACATCGCCGTCTTTAGCCTGGCCGCTTCGGGCCATAAGAACAGCGGACTCCTGGTAACCGGGATTATGCTGTCACGCGCCGTGCCGGCAATTCTGATGGGGCCGGTTGCAGGTGTATTGCTGGACCGCTGGGATCGCAAACGGATCATGATCGCCAGTGATCTGGTCCGCATGGTGGTGGCGCTCGGGTTCATTCTGACTTTGCAGCATCAGAATACATGGCTGCTTTATGTGCTGAGTGCCATGCTGATGGTCGCTTCGCCCTTCTTCACAAGCGGCCGGTCAGCGATTCTTCCAACGATCGCGAGCAAAGAAGAACTACACACGGCGAACTCGTTGACACAGACAACCCAATGGACGACGCTAACGCTCGGGACGTTTCTTGGCGGCACGAGCGTCGCCTCATTCGGCTACGAATGGGCATTCGTACTGAACTCGTTTTCCTTCCTGTTCTCCGCATTCTGCATCTCGCGCTTGCGGCCTCCGCAAGGTGCCGGATTCCGAGCGGATACTTCCGTGACGGAAGCCAAGGTGGTGCGGCCATGGCACGACTATAAGGATGGCCTCCGGTATATGCGGGCACACCCGCTGATCTTCGCGATCGCGATGGTCTCGGTGGGCTGGGCAACCGGAGGAGGAGCGGCACAGATTCTGTTCACCCTGTTTGGCGAAGTCGTGTTCGATAAAGGTTCCGTCGGTATTGGCGTGATCTGGGGATCGGCAGGGATCGGGCTGCTGATCGGCGCAGCCATTGCACACTGGTGGGGGAAGCGCGCGAGTTACGCAGCATACAAGCGGACCATTGTGGTTTGCTACCTGATCCATGGCTCGACCTACGTAATCTTCAGCCAGATGCGCAACTTTGGTTTGGCGCTTGTCTTCATCGCTATCTCACGAGCGGCTGTCGCGGTGACATCGGTCTTGAACACGGCGCAATTACTTCGGCACGTGTCCAACGATTACCGCGGCCGGGTTTTCTCGACTATTGAGACAATGACCTGGTCGGTGATGATGATCTCCATGATGGCCGCCGGGATTGCCTCTGAATATCACAGCCCGCGCGACATCGGATTGGTTGCCGGATGCCTGAGCAGCACGACAGCGATCTTCTGGGGCCTGGCAAACTGGATGGGCAAACTGCCGGAACCGGAACTGGCCGGGGTGGATCCGGATGAAGTGGAAGTACACGGGGAGCCAACGGTTTGACGCAGACATTAGAAGGCAAGATTGTTCTGGTCACGGGAGCGGCGAAACGGATCGGCCGCGCAATCGCGCTGCGGCTTGCTGCAGACGGCGCGCAGGTCGCGATTCATTACGGCACGTCTGAAAAAGAAGCTCGTGACGTGGCGGAGCTTTGCAACAACGCTCCGCTGTTTCAGGCGAATCTCGAATCTGTTCCGGAAATCATCAGGATGTTCGAACATGTCGAGCAACGGCTCGGCCGTCTGGACGGGATCGTGAATAATGCGGCGCGCTTCACGCGTTTCGATCCGCTGGAGATCACCGAAGCGGATTGGGATTTCATCCACAACGTAAACCTGAAAGCCACCTTCTTTTGCTGCCAACGGGCCGCCAAACTGATGCGCAAGAACCACAATGGCGGGCACATCGTGAATATCAGCTCCTTGGGGGGCATTCGCCCGTGGGCAGATCATGTGCACTACTGCGCTTCGAAAGCAGGCGTAATCATGATGACCAAGGCCCTGGCGAAAGCGCTTGCGCCGGAGATTAGTGTGAACAGCGTCGCGCCAGGCGTAATTCCTTTTGGCGAATGGGACGAGCGAATGGAGCAGATGGTCCGCGCTACCCCCGTGCAGCGGCCCGGCACCGGAGATGAGATCGCCGATGCTGTGGCTGGATTCCTGCGGGCCTCGAAGTTCGTCACCGGGCAAATTCTGGCCGTCGATGGCGGCTTGAGTCTGCGCTGAACTACTTGCCCTTGCTAAGGCGGCGGAAGTATTCGGCGACGGCTTCCGAGTAGCCTTGCGGGATCCGCTCGGTTGCACCACTGCGCACATCGCCCCCATTCTTTTCATCCAGTTTTCGGCGAAGCTGCAGTTCCAGGTTCTGTAGATTCGGCAGGATCTGCGCGCGCATCGCCTCAATGAGCGCAGGGTTGCCGAGGAACGCCTTCGGATCGAATCGTTGCATATCACGCATGAGTTGCTGCAGGTCGCCACTCATATCGCGAGCCAGATCGGGGTTCTCGCGGAGGATCTGTTGGATTTGAGAAAGGTCGCGCATGGTGTCGCGATACATGCGCTCGGGATCACCAGGAATGGCAGACGGGCGATCATAGGTGCCGCCGTAGGAGCCGCCTCCATATTGCGGATTTCCGCCCCTCGTCTGGCCACCCTGTTGCTGACCGCCGGGCTGTTGGCCACCCGGTTGTTGGCCAGGCTGGCCGTTTTGGGCCTGCTGTTGCCCTTGCTGCTGCCCTTGCTGATCGCCCTGTTGTTGGCCTTGCTGATTTCCCTGCCCTTGCTGCTGGCCGCGCTGACCATTGCGGGACATCGCTTCGAGTTGCTGCCGTGCGCGTTCGACGCGCTCCAGGGCGCGCTCTGTTTCGTTGTTCCCTTTGTCCTGTGAATCGCCAGCTCCCATCATGTTCTGAGCCTGCTTCACCTGGTCTTTCAGCTTATCCAGAGCGCCCGTGATTACACTCTCTCTGGGCAACAGATAGGAACCATATCCGCGGCGGATGCCATCGGCGTTGAACTTATTTCGCAGAGGAACCTCCATCTGCTGCAGTTCCCCGAGGCCTTCCCGCAATTTCGAAGCCGCCTTGCGCTGACTCTGGCCCATTCCCTGAATCGCCTTCTGAATGTCGCGCTCCAGGCTGTTGGTTTCGTTGCCGATCCGTTCCTTCTCCGATGCGAGTGCTTCGGTCTGCTGGCCGCTCTGCCCGAGTTGCATGCGCGGACTGCCACCCTGCTGGCCTTGTCCGCCATAGGCTTGCTTGAGCTTATCCTCGAACTGGTGCTGCTGCTGAGCGAGTTGCTCGCTCCGGCGCGCCAGATCCTCTACCTTCGAACCGGACTCCTGCTGGCGCAAGCCATTCAGCATGTCCTTCGCCTCCTGCAGACGGTCCGCCGCCCGCCGGGCGTCCGCAGACGAGGCGCTCTGCTGCTGGCCCTGCTGTTGACCTTGCTGTTGCCCCTGCTGCTGCTGTCCCGCCCGCCGCATGTCATCCGTTGCGCGACTCAGCCGCTCAATCGCACGCTGCAATTGCTGTTGCTGCTGACTCTGAGATTGCGAGCCGCTGCTGGATGAGCTGGAAGAAGGCGACTGCGAGTTCGATTGCGATGATTGCTGGCCGTTTTGCGATTGCTGCGATGACTGCTGCCCCTGCTGATTCTGCCGCTGCGCGAGTTGCTCCATTTGCCGCTTCAACTCTTCTGCCTCACGGCGCAACATCTCCTGCTGCCAGCGCTGCTGCGACAACTGATTCTTCTGGTTCTGCTGCTGGGCCAGTTCCTGCTGCCGGCGCGCGAGCTCCTCGAGTTTGCGCAGGGCTTCGTCCACTTCTTTGGCTCTCTGATCCGCGGAAGCTTGCTGCTGGCCGGTCTCATACTGGTTCTTCTCTGTGTCAAGTTCCAGATCGAAGAGGTTCTCGAGATCGCGCGAAGCCCCTCCTCCTCCTCCTCCGCCGCCCTGGCGCCCGAAGGCGACCTGAATCTGGCGGAAAATCGATTCTGCACGCAACAGATATTGCAGCGCCTTTTGTTCGGGCGTCAGCGCGTCGTTCCACATCCCGGAACGAAGCTTCGTGACTGCGTGTGCCATTTCGTCCGATGCCTGATCCATGTTCTTCGAGAACGCCTGAAATTCCTGCCCGGCTCCCGAGAGTTGCCGCTTGCGCATGCGCTCGGCGAGCGACTTGCTCTGCGCTTCCAATTTTTCCTGCACGTCGGAAAGGAACTTAGCGTTCTCCGACGCCTTCGCCTTATCTTTAGAGCGATCACGAACCTGGTTGAAAGTGGCGACGATGATCTCGCGCTGGCGCGCCGAGATTCCACGCTCGTCCTGATCCTGATCGCCTCCGCCTCCGCCGCCGGCCTGCTGCGATTGCGAGTACTCGCGCTCGAAAGGCTGTGCTTCGATGAACGCAATGTCGGTCTTTGATGTGGATAGTGCATCCTTCGCTGTTGCGTACACACTGATAATGTCGCCGGGCTGGAGCTTGAAATCTTCGAGGGAGAGCAGCATCTGTCCGTTCGCCTGCTTCACGCCCTTCTGCTTCAGCACCGAGACCGTTTTCTCCGTCCCGCCATTTACGGAGTAGTGAATGGCTACGTCCTGCAAGGCAAAATCATCCTCCGCCTCCACTGCAAGGGTGACCTCTTCGATCGGGTTAACCTTGGCATCGCGGCCGGGACGGGTCAGTTTCACAATAGGAGGGGTCTCCTTCTTGGCCTCAATGAAGAAATCTTCGCTCAGGCGGATGTCTTCCTTGTTCTCGATGGCTGCGACGTGATACATCCCGTCCCTATTGATGGGCAATCGCGCGCTCAGCCAGTTCCCTTCCTTCTTCTCCAGGGGAACCCGCGTACCATCGTCGAGGATGATCACTCCGTTGTTCAGAGGCCGATCGGTTTCGACAGCCACATCGGCAGATGAACCTTCTACGGCGCGCAAATCCGCGGAGGACTCATCCACAACCTCGCGCATACCTGCCCAAGCCGGGTAATGATATGTCACGCGCATCTTCTTGATCCCAGGAAGGTCGACGGCATTTAAGGTGTACGTTTTCGACCGCACGCTGCCGGATTCCACGTAGTAATCCACGGTCTCCGGCAACGCGGCAAACAGGAAGTCGAAGCCGTTGCCGGAAGCCTGCGGCATCATCGGCACCTGCTCCCATTTCGTTGCACTCTTATAGCGTGCAAACAGCGTGGCCTTCGTAGACTGAAAGCCGAGGAGTTGCGCACTCACAACCTGGTCGGATTTCCGGCGGACGCTCTTGGTTCCGGGCGTGACTGCAATGTCGTAAAATGCGGCTCCATTTCCATTCCGCGGAGTTCCGGCCCACAGCAGCGAGGCGCCATGCCCCCAGAACCCGGGCCCGGAAAGAACAAGCCATGCGAGCACAACCGCGGCGAGCGTTGCCGCTGATAGGCCGCCGAAAATGATTCGATTCTTTACAACCGAATCCGGAGCCGCGCGTTCGGCGACGTCCATGGTGTCCGCGGCGAGCAGTTCCAGGAACGGATCATGAACGGAATGCTTCTCCGCGAATGTCAGAAGGCGTTCGTTGAAGTCCGGGATTGCCTCCTCAGCCTGCCTGGCAACGAAACGCCGGTTTAGGCGCAGCAGCGGTCCAATCAGACCAAAGGTAGCCGAAAGGGCCAATGAGAGGAAGAGCAGGAAGCGCGCAATCGCAAGACTGCGGTCGGAGAACGCATAGGAGTTGATCACCACCACCAGGACCACAGTGGCCAACAGAGCCGATGCTGCAATCCAAGCCGCTCCGCGGGACAACACACCCCATCGCAGGCGCGATTCCAGCCGCGCCAGGTATCCGCTTACTTGTTCCAGAGGGTTCATGCTGCTTCCTTCTTTACCAGGGCAGGTTGCCGTTCGACAGCCAGGTACCGGCTGCCCACGGCCGATTCAATGATGGAAAGCACCAGCAGGGCTGCCGCCAGATACCACCACAAACTAATGCGCTGTTCCTTGTTGGCTTCTTCCCCAATCACGGGAGCCGGCCCGGCCGATCCTGCACCGAGATTCTGCCATAGTTCCACGGTCTCCTTCGGAACCGGCGTCAAATCGCTTTCACGCCGGTCGGCATTAACCGCCAGCAGCTCCTGGCGGCCATTGCCGCGATGGATCTCATAGAAGCCGGCCTTACTGACCTGCAGCGTCTTCGCCGATGTGGACTCACTGAGAGACAATGCCCGCTTCCCATCGGGAGCGATAACCTCCACGGGCGTCTTCTGGTCTTTTGCCGAGCGGAGTTCTACATACGAATCCACCGGCACATTCCCGGCGGTCTGGTCGACGCCGCTGAGATAGCGCGCGGAGTTCTCCACGAACGGAATGAAGGAGGCGTGCAACGGCAGGTCATTCGAGATATTGTCGAAGGTGCTGGCGAAAGTAAGCACGCGTCCTTCTCCAATCTTGTCTTCCATGACCAGTGGCGTCTGATCCGTAAGCCGCGCGAGCACACGGGACTTGCCTTGCTCGACCTGGGCTGTCTGGAAGAAACGGACTGCTTCGAAGCCATTCGTTTTGTACAGCGCCGGATGGCCGGTGTCTACGTCCGACGCGTTCTGGAAACGATCTCCGCCCCGGGACGAATAGCGGCTGTCGAGGATCCGCGCGCCAGCGACCGGAACTCTGCCCTTAACGGAGGCGGCCGGGCCGAGAGACACCAGCAGCGCGCCGCCGCCAGAGACATATTGCTTCAGTGCATCTTCGAAGGCCGGCGGAATCGACGCCACATCCGATAGAACAACGAGTGCATATTTCTGCGGTGAAACACCCGCGGACTGTTCAGCGCTGACGTTGTCCACTGCGAAACCCGCATCGACGGCGGCGCCCATTGCGTTTGAGTAGTACAGCGCTCCCCGTGAATTGCGGGACTCATGGACGAATAGAACGCGTCCGGGCTCCTTGCGCTCCAACGAAAAATAGAACTGGTTATCTTCCTTAAGACTGTCGTTCGCCGCTATGGTGACGGCGCCCCTGTTCAGGCCATACGGCGGATCATTCAGAAAGAACTCTACACTCGTCCGGCCGTTCGCGGGAACCTGCACCTGCTTGGTATCCATCGTTTTGCCGCCCAGCGTAAGCGCGACGGTCTGCGTGGTGGGTTCGCCTGCCGTTCCCGCTACCACGGCCTGCACACGGATTTTCTTCGCCTTGTACACGGCTCTCGGGGCGTTCACGTTCTCCACGTACCAGTTCCGTTCCTGTTTACCTGCGCCTGTGTCGTGCAGCACCATCTTCACGTTGGTCGGCACGTTCAGTTCTGTAAAGGGGGAAGGCATGCTGGACTTCTGCATGTCCGTGAACACGTGCGCTTCCACCGGAAACCGGCTTGCCTGTGCAATCGACCGGAGAGCGCGCGCCAACTCGCCGTACGAACTGCGCGCATCACTCTGCTCGATGTTCTGGATTGCGGCCCGAAGTTCAGGAACATCGCCGATCGCCTGGGTGAGCAGGTGCGTCTGTGTGCCGAAGGCGATCACCTGTCCTTGATCTCCGCCGTGAAAACTACTCAGCGCATCCGACGCGGCTTGCTTGGCCTTATTCAAAGCGTCATGGGACCGCATGCTGAAGGAGTTGTCCACTGCAAGCACCATCAGCTTGCGTCCCGCAGCAGCAGGTGCGTGCGCAGTGCGAATGAACGGATTCGCAAACATCAAGGCGAGCAAAAAGAGAAGACCGAGCCGGAGTGCCAGCAGTGCCAAATACTTCAGGCGACGGTGCTTCACGGAACTCTGCGTTCGCCGTTCGAAGAACATCAGAGAGCTGAAGGGCAGCGGCGTGGTTTTATGCTGCCGCAAGAGGTGGACGTACACGGGCAGACCCAACGCCAACAGGCCACCAAGGAACCATGGAGAAAGAAATCCCATTTAGGATCTCCCCTGCCGGATCGTCAGATACTGCCTGAGCATGGAATCCAGCGGTTTCGAAGTGTCCAACAGAAAATAGTCGATCCCGTTCCTTTGCGCCTCGGACTTCAGCGCCTCGATGTGCGCATCAATCTTTTGCGTGTACTCGTTCTTTACGTAATCGGGAGACACCTCCATGGCATCGCCCGTCTCCATATCGGTAATCAGCGAGGGTTCGCGCAGTACGGGCCGGATCTCCTGCGGATCGAGGATATGAAACAGGATGAGTTCATTCCCACGATAGCGAAGAGGAGCTACTGCCTCGATTACGTTTGCGGGCGGCTCATAGAAATCTGATAAGAGGACGATCATGCCGCGCCGGTGCAGAAACTCCTGGCAATGCAGCAACGGCTTGGCCAGCGCGGTCCGGGCACCGGCTTGCACCTTCTCAATTGCGTGAAGAATACGGGCGAACTGGCCCTGGCGGCTCGACGGCGGCACGTAATTCTTCACTTCGTCATCGAATACGATCAGTCCCGTTGCATCGCGCTGCTGATTGCTCAAATACGCGAGTGACGCGACCACATACCGCGCATAATCCAGCTTGTTCACCTCATGCGAACCGAAGGCCATGGACGCGCTCACGTCGAGCAACATCGTGAGTTGCGTATTCGTCTCGCCGCGATAGCGCTTCAAATATGCGCGCTCGGTGCGGGCAAACACGTTCCAATCCACGTGGCGTAAATCATCGCCTTCCGAGTACATGCGATACTCGGCGAATTCCTGGCTAAAGCCGAAGTCGGGCGAGCGATGCATGCCCGCAACAAACCCGTCCACCACCGTTTTGGCGATCAGCTCAAGCCCGGAAATTCCGGACAGCACCGACGGATTCAGGAAACGTTGCAGCATCTATTTGTCGCGGGGAACAGGTACCGCTTCGATGACGCGCTTCAGGATGTCATCCGATGAGAGCCTCTCGGATTCCGCATGGAAATTCAGCAGAATGCGGTGGCGCAGAATCGGAGTAGCCAGCGCGGAGATGTCTTCATACGTGACGTGGTAGCGTTTGCGCATCAGCGCCCGGGCTTTCGCCGCGAGTACCAGGAACTGGGCTCCGCGCACACTGGCACCAAAGTTCACGTACTTCTTTACGAAATCCAGAGCACTCGCGTCCGTATTGCGCGTCGCACGGACGATGTTCACCGCATAGGTCGCCACCGAATCTGCAATCGGAACCATGCGGACCAGCTCCTGAAACCCGAGAATTTCTTCCGCGTTCGTTACAGGCTCTGGATGTGCAACCTCGGTCGTTGTCGTACGGTTGATCACCTGCAGTTCATCCTGCGCCGAGAGATAATCCAGAACGGTGTTGAACAGGAAGCGATCCAACTGCGCTTCCGGCAGCGGGTACGTTCCTTCCAGCTCGATCGGGTTTTGTGTAGCCAGCACGAAGAACGGCGCGGGCAGTTTATAGATGTGGCCGCGCACCGTGCAGGAACGTTCCTGCATCGCTTCCAGCAAGGCAGATTGGGTCTTGGGCGGCGTACGGTTGATTTCGTCCGCCAACAGGATGTTGCAAAAGATCGGACCGGGAACGAAGGTCCACGTCCTCCGGCCCGTCGTCGGATCTTCTTCGATGATGTCGGTACCGGTAATGTCCGAGGGCATCAAATCCGGAGTGAACTGTATTCGTTTGAACGCAAGGCCGAGGGTATCGGCCATTGTACGAACCAAGAGCGTCTTCGCCGTGCCGGGCATACCGGTAATGAGACAGTGACCTCCAACGAACAGAGAGATCATTACCTGTTCCAGCACTTCTTCCTGTCCGACGATAACGCGGCGGACCTGCTTCACAATATCCGCTTCCACCTGCTGGAAGCGCAGGATGCGCTGTTTCAGTTCGGAGGTTTCCAGAGTCGTGATCGATGGATTGGTCATTTAGAAATTTCCAACAACATTCGTTGCGCCGGCTTGTAGCCCGGCGCTGCTTCCAATGCTAATAAGAGTTGTTCGCGAGCATCATCCGTGCGGTTGGCGCCACGCAGCGCCCGGGCGAGATTGAAACGCGAGGCAGCCTGATCCAGGGGCTTGGCGGCGATCACGGCCTGATACTCCATAATGGCACTCTTTGCGTTCCCTGTGTCCATCCACAGATCGCCGAGCTTTCGATGCATCGCCTCGTCCATCGGGTAGATGTAATTCAGCCGCGCCAGTGTAGCCGCAGCATCTTTCTTGCGTCCCCCTGCGGCCTGCAGATCAGCCAGTTTCATCAGAACCGAGGGAGTCCGTCCCCCAACCTTCGAGTACGCTTCGAGCTGTTTCATGGCATTCGCCGTATCGCCCTTGGCGGCATACGCATCGGCCAGGAACTCATAGACGCTGCCGGCTTCGACGTAATCCGGATAAAGATCACGCACCTTCAAGCCCGCAGCGATCACTTCGTCGTGCTTGCCCGCCTTTTCGTCGGCCGCCATCTGCTTCACCGTCTTGCGCCACTCTTCGAATCCGTCCAGGGTCTTCTTATCCTTCGCTTCCAGCCAGGCGAGGAAATTCTTATCGAAGTCCTCGGGTTTCATCCCGAGTTGCTCCTGCACTACCTGCGGCGTAGGCTTCACTGCCGCGAATGCATGCATCATATCGAGCAGTTTGCTATAACCCCATTTGCCGGCAATATACTCGCAGATTTGTCCGGCCTGGAAATAGGACACGATCACTTGGGAAGGATAGCTGGGACGAATGAAACCCCGATCCAGTTCAGCGATCGGCAGCAGTTTCTTCGTCTTGATCGCGTTAATGGCTTCCGGATCCAGCCGGTCGCCCCAGTCCGGCTCGGTCGCGGTCTCTTCATAAACGGCGAGGCCTTCCGTGAACCAGCGCGGCACCCGATGATGCGTGGCGGTGAGGACATACACATGGCTCAGTTCGTGCCATAGCGTGCTGGCCCAATGGAAGCTGCCCGGTTTCCTTCCCGACGGACTGTCCATAGCGACCACGGTGCCGAACGTCACACCGAGAGCGCCCAATCCCGGCATGCCCATCGTGCGAACCGCGAAATCCTCATGATCCGGGTAGACCTCCACCTGCACCGGAGTGTCGAGCTTCACGTTGTATTTCTTCTCGTAGGTGGCGATTGCTCGCTTCAGCTCGCTCTCCACATAAGGACGCAGTAACTCCGCCTCCTTCTTGTGCAGCTTGACGATGGTGTTGTCAGTCTTGAAGGTGAGAAAGTTCTTGTAGCTGTCCATCAAGGTGAGTGAGTTCGCAGTGAGCGCGTTCTTGAAGCCGTCGTTGTACGCTCTCTCGAGTTGCTCCCTTGCTTCTCTCTCGCGGCCGAGCCGCATCAGGTTGACGCCGAGTTCCGCTCGCGCTTCGCTCAGCATCGGATCGAGTTCCAGAGCCTTCCGATAGTGTGCAATTCCCTCTTCGTAGCGCCGATTCAAAACGAAAAAGTGTCCGGCGGTTGCGTGGATGTCTCCGTAGACGGGATTGATCTTCAGCGCATTGGCCAACCACGGCGTTTCCGGCTTTTCGTTCAGCCAGTCGATGGTTGCCAGAATCGCCATGGCTTTCAGCGCATCCGGCGACATCTTCAGCGCCTTGTGCGCCTCTTCCGCCGCTTTCTCAGGATTGTTGTCTTCTAGAGCGAGAAACGCCAGCAGCTCCTGCGCTTCCAGGAGCTTCGGATCCTGCTCGATTGCCTTGTTCGCCAACTCGACGGCTCTCTTCTCGAATCCGTCCGAAGCAACCAGGGCAAGTCCAAGCAGGGCCTGCGGGTTGTTCTTGTCGTCCTGCAAAACTTCTTGGAACAACTGCTCCGCTTCCTCTTTGTTGAATCGTTCTTCGAAGAGGCGGCCCCATCGGACTCGAATTTCATTACTCTTGGGATTTTGCGCGAGCGCGTTGCGGAACGCGTCGTTTGCTTCTTTGTATCGGCGCAGCCCCCAGAGGCCCTCCGCCTGATCGGCCGCCCGTGGCGATTGCGCCAGACGCGTGTAGCACTGTGCCGCTTCCTTCTGCCGTCCGTAGTAATCGTGTTTGCGGCACTCCTGCCACGTCTGCCCGAACAGAGGCAGCGCGATCAACAAAGCCGCATGGAACTTCCAAAACTGCATTTACTTATCCAAGTCCGCCTGCGTCTGCGCAAGTTGCAACAGCAACGCAGACAATTGCTTTTTGTACTCTTCAGGCGCCATTACCGGCTTCATGGCTTTCAACTTCTCGATGTTTCCTTCCAGTTCTTCACGCTTCGAAAGCAATGCCTGCTTCGCTGGATCCTTCGACGCCTGTTGAATCGAACCGAGCCGCAGCAGAGCAAACCGCGCCGCATTCATCGCCGACGCCTGGTCGCCGTCGGTCAGAGTCGGATGCTCGGTCGCGATGCGCTTCTGTGATTCATAGAACTGCTTGGTCTTCTGCTCGGCGTACTTGTACGCTTCATATGCGGAGATCACTTCGTTCTTATCCGTATCCGCGGTTGCGTCGCGCAGGGCGTCCACCCAGTAGCGCGCAAACACTGTCGCGTTCTTCTCCGTGCCGGTCTTGGTCGCCGTAATCACCGTGCGGCTCGGCTTCTGCAGCGCATGCACCGAAGCGCCGCTTGCGCTGGTCATATTCACTACCAACTGGCGCTGCGCAGGAATCCGGTCCAGCATGGCCGCCAGATCCGTAGCGGAGACATCTGGACCAGGCAGGTTGATCTTGTAGTCGGCCCCATCGAAGCTTCCATGCCCGATCAACATCACCACAATGGCATCAGCGGGCTTGGCTTCCTTCGCAATCCGGTCCAGAGTGGATTGAATTCGCGCCTTTGTGGCGTCAGCGGCATAGAGCGTCTCGACTTTCATATCCGGACCCGCCGCCTTCATGGTCTTATCGATGTCTTTGGCCCACGTCGCGAACCTCTGTTCGTAATCCGGTTCGCCCCCGAGTCCGGCAACCGTGACACAGTAGGTCGCAGCCTGAACGCTGGCACAGGCGGCCACCAGCAGAAGCGCGCCTTTCATACAACACCCCATTTCCGGCGGAGCAGCCACTCCCCGCTTCGCAACACCAGGGCCACGAGAAACAGCGCAGGCATATCCCACAAATCATGCGTCTCTTTCACACTGATGCCTGCCTCGGAATACGAGATCTCATCCGCCAGCCTGTTCGATTCCGTGGGACGCAGATACCGCCCGCCCGTTTGCGAAGCAAGCTTCTCCAGCAGTTCCCGATTCTGTTGCGTATGGAAGTTCTCCGCCACTCCATCTTCCCGGCGGAAGGTCACCACGTCACGGCCCGTCTCCTTCTCGCCCCGTTTCGCCAGCGCCTCCGCTACATAGCTGCCTTGTTTCTCCGCGTTGAACTCCAATGTGTAGACGCCTTCCGCAGTAGGATCGGGCTGCATCTCGACGTTTTCGGCGAAACCTTCCGGACCGAGGATGTGAGCTTCCACGCGCGCATCACTCGATGGCGCATAATTTGCGTCCCGCACTTCCGCCCGCAACTGAACCTTTGTCTCGTCAGGGAACACGGACTTTTGCGTACTGACGACAACACGGCCCTGAGTGCCCGTCACCAGCCAGCGCATCATCTGCTGCCAGAACACCTCGTGAGACATGTCCTCCACAGGCTGCAGCATCTGCCAGCGCCAGCTTCCCGCCGTAGCGAAGATCGCTGTGCGGCCGCGGCCGTAGTTCTGCGTCACCAGAAGCGGCAGCTTCCCGCGTCCGCCCGGGTTCATTTCGGCCAACACCACAGCGCCGGGCTTGGGCGTACCCACTTCCTGAAAGTTCGCCAGATACGGCAGCTTCTTCCAACGCTCGACGTTGCGATCCGGATTCTCTTCAATGCGGCAGAGCAGGCTGTCGCGCCCAGCGCTTGTCAGTTCGACCGTGGCGGGGTCGCGATGGAATGTGTTCTTCTTATCCGGGAGTATCGTCGGCAGAATATCCGCAAGCGGGCTCTTATTCACGCCACTCTCTGAAAGGCCAAACCGGCCGCCGAGGAACAGAACGCCGCCGCCGCGGCGATCGGCAAACTGTTTGATCAATTCCTGTTGCGCGGGCGTAAAGTAGTTCGCCTCCACACCGCCGATGATCAATCCCTGAAAGGCGAACAGTTCGTCGACACTGGTCGGGAAGCCCTCTTCCAGTTCCTTGGGATCGCCGATGCCCTGCCGGTAGATTTTATTCTGTGTAGTGCGCAAAATCGAGACAAGTTGAACCGTGTGGTCGAGATCGGCAGCCCGGCGGATGAACTTGTACTCCCAGCGCGGCTCGCCCTCTATATACAGGACGCGCGGCTTGGTGTTATCGACGATGAGCAGGCGATTTACGGAATTGTTCGTCACGTTCTCCTCGCCTGCGAGGGGCTCGATGCTGACCCGGAGCGTCCGCGCGCCAGGCGTGCCTGCGTTGAACGGAATCGACTCAATCTGTTCCAAGCCGTCGCTTTTCAGCAGGACTTGACTCGAAGCAATCACCTTGCCTGCGTCCTTGATTGTCAATCTTGCCTGCTGGCCCGTGTAACCGCTCTGGTGAAACGCCACCGTGGCGTTCAAGCGTGAATCCGCCAGCGCGCGCGCGGGCAGCTGAACGTCACCTATCTCTGCATCCCGCTCGGGCTTCTCCTTGCCGAAGCCGATGGTGTGAATCGGGATCCGCTGCCGCTTGATCTCATTCATAGTTTCCAGATCAAGCCCGCCGGAGTTATCGGCCCCATCGCTCAGCAAAACCACCGCGCCCACCGGAACATTGGAAGCCTCCGCCATCACTTCCTTCAATGTTTCACCCAGATGGGTGGACGGCACGGAGCTGTTCAGCTTTTCGAGGGACTCCAGACGTTGGAGAGAGTTGCCACCGCGGTAAAGGCGGACTTGAAACCTCTTCTGGAGACTGTTCAGCAGCCCGCCATTTAAGACATCGATCGCTTCCTGGCGGCGGGGCTTACCAGTGTCGGTCTGCGCCATGCTCTTGGAGTCGTCAATCACGACAGCAACAACGTTCTGCTGAGGCCTAAGCGTCGCGATGCTAACCGCAGGCTGCCACAGCATGAACAACAGGACGATTACAAACAGGGTTTGCAGAACCCAGATGGCCGCGGGTCGAAGCCCATGTAATCCCGATGCATGTTCCTGGCGCTTGTGGTAGATGAGCCACCCCAGCGAAGCAGCAGCCGCGAGTATTCCGATCCCGAGAAGCCACACTGGCCACCGTCCCAGGAACACCAACTGTCCCTTAGAGAAGACGGCCGCTGGATACTTAAAGAGAAGCTCAAACATTCGGTGTGCAACCCTAACTAATCAATGAGCTATCGAATACGTGCTCCCGGGCATCTTCCAAGTCCAGGTTGTGAGAGGTCGCTTTATCAAAGACGGCTCTCCACCTCGGTTCGATACCGTATCCTTCAAGTCATAGATCGTGTGGAAGAAAGGATACTGAAGACGTGCGGCGGCCCATTCGGTCTTTTCGCCGCCGGAGGGGCCGCATCCGAAACGGCCTCGTTGCAGGGCGAACGCAGAAACAATGGTGCGGAGGCGCATATAGAGTGCCCGTGACCGGCTTCAGCATACCATAGCAGCCCCGGTGGATTAAGAGACGTACAGAATTACACTTTGGTTATGCGGAAGCTAAACCGCGTAGGTTCCAGCCGCAAATTGTGCTTGCCTGCATCTTGTCACCGCCCGGCCCGGGCCAGTGCGTTTCCAGGCTGAGCCAGCCCGTGTAACCGTCTGCGAGCAGCGCGGCGATCTGCCCCTTCCAGTCCACGGAACGCGTCCCGAGCGGCCCCCAAACCGGCTTATGCCCTTCCATGTGGCAGTCCTTCGCATGCACGTGAACGATGCGATTCTTTGGCAATAATCCGTAACCATGGGGAAATGGTTCTTCTCCGCTTACCAGCGCATTAGCAGGATCCCAGACCAGTTTTAGATTCGGATGCTGCACTGCATTCAGCATCGGCGCAGATTCAGCGGCGGTTCCGATATTGCAGGCATGCTCATTCTCCAGGCCGATGATGAGGTTTTCTTTCGATGCCTTCTCGGCCAGATCTTTCAGCGCTTCCGCCACGCGGTCGAAAACCTCGGGCGGATTTACGGTTCTCCAATAGGAAAAGACCCGGATGATCTTCGCTCCGGTCTTGTGCGCGATAGCGAATGCCCGGTCGGTGAGCCGGGGCTGATCGGCGAACGTATGTTTGGATCCGAAAATATCCTGTTGAAAGCGGCTGTCCACATCGGGTGCATTCGGCAGCACGCACTTCAACAGCGGCGACGCGATGGAGAGGATCTCAATGCCCTTCCCGCGGCACAGGTCGATGGCCCGATCCAGTTCCTCGTCGGTCAGATCCATAATGTTCTTTCCGAAGACGACGCGCAACTCGGCGCCCGTCATGCCGATGGCGGACATCGGCTCCAAGGCTACAGCCAGATCAGGAGAAAATTCGTCAGTAATGGCGGCAATGCGAAGTTTTGGATTCACGGTGGAAGCACTATTCTACAATGCCTCCCAAAACTGTAAGCCAACCCTTGGGGTCTGACCCCATCCCATTTTGGGACTGAGAAAAAGACCGCGTGATCCGCACTGATTTCTCGATGGCTCGAAAACCGCGGCTCATTGTGGCTGGGCTCGCACACCACATCACCCAGCGAGGCAACAACCGTCAACAGGTCTTCTTTACCGATTCCGATCGCTGGAGCTATCTGGATCTCCTCGAAGAGCACACGGCATTCGCAAACGTCCGAATCCTCGGCTACTGCCTCATGACCAATCACACGCATCTCATCCTCGTTCCGACCCGGGAGAATTCTCTCGAGCGCTGCCTCCAGCGGATTGACAGTGAATACGCTGCCCGCCAGAACCGGACTCGATCCCGGTCCGGACATTTCTGGCAAGGCCGCTACAAATGCTCCGTCATGGATGACAAGCATCTCTGGGCCGGGCTGCGCTACGTCGAACAAAATCCCGTCCGTAGCGGGCTGGTCGCCTCGCCTGAAGACTGGAGATGGAGCAGTGCGCGCGATCACCTGGGACTCCGCTGCCCTCCTCTCATCCAACTGGATCAGGAACTCTGGTCGGAGTGCTTCGGTATCCCCCAATGGACGGAGTTCCTGAAAACGCCCACTCGTGCGGAGGAATTGAGCCGTTTCCGAACAGCTTCCCGAAGCGAGGCACCCATCGCGAGCGAGGCTTTTTGTCTCGACCTGGAACGAACCCTCTCCCGTCCGGTTTTCCCCCGAAAAAAGTGTAAGCCAGTCGTGGGGGTCTGACCCCATCTGGATTGATATACTGCGGTCGATGTCTACCACCAGACGCCATTTCATAGGATCGGCCGCCATGGCCGGTCTCGCGGCACAGGCTGCCTCGGCGCAATCCGGCAAGAAGATCTCGCCCAATGACAAGGTCCGCATCGCGCTCATCGGCGCGGGCGGCATGGGCTCGGGCGATGCCGATTCCTCTCTCGCACAAGGCGGGGTCGAACTCGCCGCCGTCAGCGACGTCTACGACGGACGCCTCACCCGCGCCAAGGAGCGTTGGGGGAACCAGGTGTTCACCACCCGCGACTACCGCGAAGTGCTCGCACGGCCCGACATCGACGCCATCATCATCGGCACACCAGACCATTGGCACGCGCAGATCTCTATCGATGCCATGACCCAGGGCAAGGACGTCTATTGCGAAAAGCCCATGGTCCAGAAGGTCGCCGACGGTCTCCGCGTAGTCGAAACGCACAAGAAGACCGGCCGCATCATGCAGGTCGGCAGCCAGCGTGTCAGCAGCATCGTATACCAGAAAGCACGGGATCTTGTCCGCCAGGGTGCCATTGGCGAAGTGAACCTGATCGAAGCCTGGTGGGACCGCAACTCCGCCATCGGAGCATGGCAGTACTCCATCCCGCCCGACGCGTCCCCGCAAACCATCGATTGGGACCGCTTCCTCGGCAGCGCCCCCAAGCACGCCTTCGAGCCGGTCCGCCTCTTCCGCTGGCGCAATTACAAGGATTACGGCACCGGAGTCGCCGGCGACCTCTTCGTGCATCTCTTCTCCGGCATGCACTTCATCATGGATGCGATCGGCCCCACGAAGGTCTTCGCCACCGGCGGACTTCGCTTCTGGAAAGATGGCCGCGACGTCCCCGACGTAATGCTCGGCCTTTACGAGTATCCGAAGACCGATAAGCACCCGCCCTTCAACCTCGCTCTCCGCGTGAACTTCGTTAGCGGCGCCGGCGAGACCTCTGGCTTCCGCTTTGTTGGGAGCGAAGGGATTCTGAGCGTCGACAATGGCGTCACCCTCACGCGCACACCCCGTGAAACCGAGCCCGGTTACACCATTGATACCTTTCCAAAAGCCACTCAGGAAGCGTTCCTGAAAGAGTATCGGGAGAAATATCCGATCAATCGGCCAACGGCAGACGCGATGCGACCCTCTGGAGAAGAGAAGTTCCTGCCGCCGCGCGGCTACAGCGATCACCTCGATCATCACCGCAACTTCCTGAACGCCGTCCGCAACCGTACAGCCGTAGTTGAGGATCCGACCTTCGGCCTTCGCGCGGCGGGCCCTGCGCTTTTATCGAACATGAGCTACTTCGAAAAGCGCACGTGTAACTGGGATCCGGAAAACATGCAAGTCAAGGGCTGAGGCGACCATGATCAACGACAAAATTCAAATCGCACTGATTGGCGCGGGCGGCATGGGCCAGGGCGACGCGGGCATGGCGCGGACCGTGGAAGGCGTGCAACTCATAGCAGCGTGCGACGTCTACACGGGCCGGCTCCAGCGGGCGAAAGAGAAGTGGGGCGCCGGCCTGTTCACTACCAAGGACTACCGCGAAGTGCTCGCGCGCAAGGACGTCGACGCTGTCATCATCGGCACTCCCGACCATTGGCACTCCACCATCACCCGCGACGCGCTCCAGGCAGGCAAGCACGTCTATTGCGAGAAGCCGATGGTCCAGCAAATATCGGAAGGCGCCACAGTGATCGAGGCGCAAAGGTCCGCTCCCGGCAAGGTGCTCCAGATCGGCAGCCAGTACGTCAGCTCCATCGTGTATCAGAAAGCGCGCGATCTCTACCGCCAGGGGGCCATCGGCGAATTGAACATGGTGGAGGCGTGGCTGGACCGCAACACGGCGCTAGGCGCGTGGCAGTATTCCATTCCCCCTGACGCCTCCGAGCAAACTGTCGATTGGGACCGCTTCCAGGGCCGCGCGCCAAAGCGTCCGTTCGAAGCAGTACGCGTCTTCCGCTGGCGCAATTACCGCGACTACGGTACCGGCGTCGCGGGCGATCTCTTCGTCCATCTTCTCTCTGGCCTTCACCTCGTCACCGGCTCGCACGGCCCGAATCGCATCTTCGCTATGGGCGGCACGCGCTTCTGGAAAGATGGGCGTGACGTGCCGGACGTGATGCTCGCCACTATGGATTATCCGAAGTCCGCCGCGCACCCTGAGTTCACACTCATGCTGCGCGTGAATTTCGAGAGCAGTAAGCCGCAGGAAGATTTCGGCTTCCGTTTTGTCGGCAGCGAAGGGGTGATGTGGACCAGCATGGGAGAGGTGAAGCTCGCAAAGACACCGCGCGAGACCGAGCCCGGCTACACGCTGGAGACCTTCCCCAAGGCGATGCAGGAACGCATGCTGAAAGACTATCGCCAAAAATACCCGCGAACCGCGGTCACGGCGGATGCAATGAGGCCGGAGGGAGAAACGATCTACCGGGCGGGTGGGCAGAACGCGCACCTGGATCATCACCGGGCGTTCTATAAATCGATTCGAGAGAAGAAGCCGTCGATTGAAGACGCCGTGTACGGCTTCCGTGCGGCCGGCCCGGCGCTACTCACGAATACTAGCTACGATCAGGGCCAGGCGTGCGCTTGGGATCCGGAGAAGATGGCTTAGCCAGGGCCGCATTCAAGGATCCCTGGCGGTAACCTTCGAGATCGAGCGTCACGTACAGAAATCCAAGCGGCTTGAAGATGGCCGTTAACTTCCCGGCTGTTTCCAAATTCAGCGCCTTTTCTAATTCTTCGCGCGAGATCTCGATCCGCACAAGCTCGCCGTGGAAGCGCACTCGGAACTGCCGGAAACCAAGTGCCTTCATTTCTTCTTCGCCGATCTCCACTGTCTTGATCGTCTCGGGCGTCACCGGTGTCCCATAAGGGATTCGCGAACTCAGGCAGGCAGCGGCAGGACGGTCCCAAGTCCCAAGACCGGCCAACCGCGACAACTCCCGAATCTCCGCCTTGGTCAGTTCCGCGTCGACCAGAGGAGCCTTCACCTCATGCAGACCCGCAGCACGCTGCCCCGGCCTGTAATCGCCTAAATCGTCCTTGTTAACGCCATAGACGATGTGCGCGATTCCCCGCTCCGCCCCGACCGCATCCAGCCGCGTGAACAGTTCGTCCTTGCAATGGAAGCAACGGTCTTTGTCGTTCTTTACGTAATCCGGATTGTCGAATTCGTACGTGTCGATGTACTCATGCCGGAAGCCGCACTCTCTCGCGAATTGCTCGGCGTCCCGCTTGTGAGATGCAGGGATGGAAGCGGAATCCGCGGTGATCGCTACCGCATTTTCTCCCAGCGCATGGTGCGCCGCCCAAGCCAGGTACGCGGAATCCGTGCCACCGGAATACGCGACGATTACGCGCTCCATTTCCCGGAGAATCGCAAACAGACGTTCCTGTTTCTGTTGGAGCAATCCCGGATCGAGAACAGGCGACTTCAAACTGTCTGTGCCGGCGATGCCTACCAGTGCTACCATGACCGAATTATATCGTTCGCCCCGTTATGGCGCGAAGTACCCGTTGATGTCGATCACCACGTGCGTGCCCTTGGAGGACGACGCAAATACCGAAATCGATCCACTCGCCGAGCTGGGCAATAGTGCGCCGTTTGCCGTCACCCGTCCGTCACCCGCGTTCAGTGTAGAGACAAAGGGCCTCGCGCCGCCGGCCGGAAATGCTGTCAGGAAAGACAGAGGGCCTACAGGCACGGCGGTGATATTCATCGCGTACGCTCGCGCGGCCGTAGGCACTCCGCAGCTGGCGCCGGCAACATCGAAGTCGCGTGATGCCGAGGGAGGCGGCAGCCAGAAAGTCAGCCGCGTATCGGCGATCCGGCAAGGCGCCAACGTATAGAAATCAAGCGCGCCCGCTCCGCCGGGATCCGCAAAGTATCCGTTCACGTCCACGATGAGGTCCGTCGCTTGGGACCCGTACATCGTGATGCTACCGTTCCCTGCCGCCGCGATGATTGCATTATTCGCCAGCGTCTGATCCGGCCGGCTGTCCAGAACGCGGCACGGGGGTACGGGATAAAAAGAAAGACCCGCGGGAAATGAAGCCGGAACGAAGAACCCTTCCACATCGATCACAATGTCCGTCGCATCCGTGCTGAAGACGCTGATGGACCGGTTCGCTCCGGATGGAACAATGGCACCGTTCGCCACCGTGGTTCCCGAGGCCGAATTCAATGTCGAAACAAATGGCCGGTCCTGTCCGGTGGGCCAAACTGTCAGAAACGACAACGGGCCTTTCGGAATCGCCGTCACATTGAGTGCGAACGCCTGAGCGCCGGTCACCAACGGACAAGCCGGAGAGGCAATTACGAAATCTCTGGACTTATTACCGCTCAGGGCGCCGCCGGCCACCCTTGTGTCCGCGATGCGGCATGGAACCATGGGAATGAAGCGAAGCGCGCCGGTGCCTTGTTGCGTGACCGTCAACGAGATCGCCTGCCCCGGAAACGTTACGTGTCCGCTCCGCGGAATGCCGGTAGGATTTGGCTCAACGGTCAGGTTGAGGCTCCCGGCAGAGTCCGGCACCGGAGGGACACTGGCTATTGCAGTGATCCATGGCACGTCTGCGCTGGGTGGATCGAAAGAACACGTCAGCCCGGTGAGGCTATTCAGAACCACCGGCACGGTACCGCCTGCAACGGGCGCGGACGTTACGGGGCTGCTCAACAGCAGACACGGGTTCTGTGCAAACGCACTGAGCGAGGAAAATACGAACAACAGAATGGTTGCGCGCATCGTATGTTGAAGGATCAACATAGCATGTTTGAACGCCACAAATGTTGTACCATCATGAGCAAGGCGCAAGCCGGACAGTTTAATGACTCTCACGATGCACCGCAGCGGTATTTGGATGGCGGCGGCGATTAGGATCGCCCGCTCCGCCTGAGCCGGCCTGCCGATCGGGAGAAGTTTTCAACGAAAGCAGTTCAGGCCCCTGGCGGATTCTTCCGGCAGGGGCTTTTCAGTTTCAGGAGCGTGGATGAACCCTCAGGATATTCAAGAAGCTGCCGTCCGTATACGGCCTGAGATTTACGAATCGCCGCTGGTGCACTCAAAGACACTCTCCGGCATGACCGGCAACGAGATTTACCTGAAGCTCGACAACCTGCAAATGACGGGGTCTTTCAAGGAGCGCGGTGCGCTGAATCGAATACTCACCATGACCGAAGACGAGAGACGGCGCGGCGTGGTGGCGGCATCTGCGGGTAATCATGGACAGGCGGTCGCTTATCATGCGGCCCGGCGGGGGATTCCGGTTCAAATTTGGATGCCGCGTTACACCCCGCTGATCAAGCTGTCGGCAACGCGTGCCTACGGCGCAGACGTCATTCTCCACGGCAACAGCTACGACGAGGCATATGAAGCCGCGGTGGAAGAGAGCCGCAGGCGGAACGCGGCGTTTGTCCACGCTTTCGATGATTATGCGGTGATCGCCGGGCAAGGAACGATCGGCCTGGAGATCATGACGCAGAATCCCGCGATCGACGTTGTGGTGACGGCGGTTGGCGGAGGTGGCCTCGCCGCTGGGGTCGGTTGCGCGGTGAAAGGTCGCGATCCTGGTGTCGAGGTCCTCGGAGTACAAACGTCCCGGCTGCCGTCGATGCAAGCAGCGCTGCGAGAGGAGCAGCCGGTGGCGGTGCCGGCTGCATCCACCATAGCGGACGGCATTGCCGTAAGAAAGGCCGGCACGCTCACTTTACCTCTGGTGCGCCAATATGTCGATCGCATTGTCACGGTGGATGAGGATGAAATCGCGGAAGCGATTCTGGTGCTGTTGGAGCAGGAGAAAACACTTGCCGAGGGCGCTGGGGCGGTTGCACTCGCCGCCGTTCTTCAGCGGAAGACGGGCCATCGCGGAAAGAGAATCGCGGTGCTGGTTTCCGGAGGCAACCTGGACGTAAACCTGCTTGCGAAGATCATCGAACAAGGTCTCGTCCGCGATGGCAGACGTTTACGGCTGCGGGTGCGACTTCCGGATTATCCTGGCGCTCTCGAAAGACTTGCAGCCGTGATTGCAAGAACCAACGCAAACATCGTCGAAACGCAGCACAATCGCGCGCACTACGGCGTGAGCCTGAGTGAGACCGCCATTGACATCACCATGGAAACGCGCGGACGCGACCACGTGGCCGAGTTGTTGGCATCGCTGAAGGAAGCGCATTACGAGTTCGCCGTTGTGGAATAACCGGAATTCGGACGCAAAAAAATGCCCGGGGAAAAATCCCCGGGCACGTGAGCTCAATCGATTTGTGAATTACTGAAGCGGAAGGTCGTTCTGCCCGTTCTCTTCAGACTTCTCGGCAGCTTCCGGAATGACGCACGCCGCTGCAACGCGATCGCCGTCCTCCATCTTCACCAGCCGCACGCCCTGTGTCGAGCGGCCCGCCTGCCGAATCTCGCCGGATTCGATGCGGATGATCTTCCCGTTTTGCGTGATGATCATCAGCTCGGAATCTTCACGAACCACCAGAACATTCATGACCTTCCCGATCTTTGGAGTGGTTTTGATCAGCGTCACGCCCTTCGCGCCGCGAGCCGTCAGCCGGTACTCGCTGGCCGGAGTGCGCTTGCCGAAGCCGTTCTCGCTGATGGTAAGTACGAGAGGATCTTCGTTCTCTCCGATAATCTCGACACCGACGATATGATCGCCGCCGGCCAGATTCATCGCGCGGACACCACGGGCCGGCCGGCCCATCGCACGCACTTCGTCTTCCTTGAACCGGACCGCCATTCCTTCATGCGATCCGAGGAACATAAAGTCCTTACCGGTAGTCTGTCTTGCCGCAATCAACTCATCGCCCTCGTCGAGCGAAACAGCGATGATGCCGCGCGACATCGGATTATCGAATTCGGACAATTCGCATTTCTTGATCACACCCTGCTTGGTGACCATTACGATGTAGCGATCTGGAACGAACTCCCGGACAGTCAGGAACGCCTTTACCGATTCGTCGTCCTGCAGGTTGATCAGGCTGGAGATGTTCTTGCCCTTGCCCGTCGTACCCGCATCCGGGATGTTGTAGATCTTCAGCCAGTAGACCCGGCCCTTGTTCGTGAAGATGAGCAGATAGGCATGCGTCGACGCGATGATCAGGTGCTCCACGAAGTCTTCACTTCGCGTTCCCATGCCGATGCGTCCCTTGCCGCCGCGCGTCTGGCGATGGTAGGTGTCGATCGGTGTCCGCTTCAGGTAGCCGCCGTGCGTGACGGTCACCGCCACGTCCTCTTCCTGCACCAGGTCTTCGATGTTGATCTCGCCGGTGTCTTCGATGATCTGCGTCCGGCGCTCGTCCCCGTAGTCCTTGATGACTTCCTTCAGCTCCTTCACGATCAGGTTGCGCAGAACCTTCTCGGAGCCCAGGATTTCCTGGTATTCGGCGATCATGCGCTGGATCTCGGCCAGTTCATCGAGGATCTTCTGCTGCTCCATGCCGGTGAGGCGCTGAAGTTGCAGCTCGATGATGGCCTGCGCCTGACGCTCGGTGAAGCGCGGCCCGCGCTCCCCTGCCCCGATCAGCGCCGCGTACTCCTTCGCTTCGGCGGGCGTGATGAAATCCATCAACGCTTCGCGTGCTTCCTTGGGAGTCTTCGATGCGCGGATCAGCTCAATCACGCGGTCGATATTGCGCAGTGCCCGCTCGAATCCGAGCAGGAGATGCTCGCGCTCGCGCGCCTTGCGCAGCAGGTAGTCGGTACGGCGGCGGACAACATCGATCCGGTGCTCAATGAAGCGCCGGATGCAATCGAGAATGCCCAGCTCGCGCGGCTGCCCGTTCACGATGGACAGCATGATGACGCCGAAGTTGATCTGCATCTGCGTGTGCTTGTGCAGTTTGTTCAGAATCTCTTCGGGTTGCTCGCCTCGCTTCAGCTCCTTCTCGATGCGCATGCCGTCGCGTTCGCTTTCGTCGCGGATTTCCGAGATCCCTTCGATCTTCTTCTCGTTCACCAGGCCCGCAATCTGTTCGATCAGCCGTGCCTTGTTCACCTGGTAAGGCAGCTCGGTGACGATGAGGGCTTCACGATCCTTGCCGATGTCTTCCGTAGATGTTTTCGCGCGCAGCTTCAGCGTGCCGCGGCCCTTGGTGAAGTAGTCGTAGATGCCCTGCTGGCCGAGCAGGAAGCCGCCGGTCGGGAAGTCCGGACCGGGCACAACCTTCATCAACTCCGGCAGCGTCAACGCCGGATTCTGAATCATCGCAATCGTAGCGTTGACGATTTCGGTGAGATTGTGCGGCGGGATGTTGGTGGCCATGCCGACCGCAATGCCTGAGCTGCCGTTGATCAACAGATTCGGAACGCGGGTGGGGAGAACTTCCGGTTCCTGCTCACTGTCGTCGTAGTTGGAGCGGAAGTCAACCGTCTCCTTGTCGATGTCCTCCAGCAGCGAAGCAGCAATGCGCGAAAGACGCGCCTCCGTATATCGCATAGCCGCCGGCGGATCGCCGTCGACCGAACCAAAGTTTCCTTGCCCATCTATGAGGGGATAGCGCATCGAGAACGGCTGCGCCATACGGACCAACGCATCGTACACCGCCGTGTCGCCGTGCGGGTGGAACTTACCAAGCACTTCGCCGACGATCTTGGCGCACTTGCGCGTGGGGCGGTTGAAGTTCAACCCCATTTCCGACATGCCGTAAAGAATGCGGCGATGCACGGGCTTCAAACCGTCACGAATATCGGGAAGCGCGCGCCCGATGATAACGCTCATCGAATAGTCGAGATACGAGCGCCGCATCTCGTCTTCGATGTTGACCGGGATCAGGTTCCGGTTGCCGTCTCCACCGAGCGGGATTTGCCCGCCTCCAGGCGGAGGTCCGGACGGAGGACCAGGATTGTTCGGATCTGCCAAAATAACTCCTCTACACGGCGGTGCTGTTCGCTATCTCTTCGCCGTGGATTATGGACTGGTGAATACTCTTTATTTTAGCAGAAAAACAGGCACTTAGGCGCCGTGTAAGCGTGTCCTCAATTAGTGTGCAATGAGCGACATAGCGGTAGTTACTTCAGCGCGAATTTTGAGACGCGCCAGTTCTTGATTTCGGCAACATAGATCGATCCCTCGGAGTCAACCGCAAGGTGATGCGCGAAGTCCAGCTTGCCGGGTACTTTGCCATAAGACGAAAGAACCCCGAGCACCTGCCCCTCGAGGTTCAGCTTCAGGATGCGGTTATTCACGCCGTCGCACATGTAGATCGCGTTCTCGCGCGCCACATAGTAAAGCCCCCACGGTGACCCCAGCCCCGTCCATTTTGCGAGGAACGTGCCGTTCTCATCGAATACCTGTACTCGGTTGTTGTTCCTGTCCGCGACGTAGACACGGCCTCGATTATCCACCGCCACGTCATGTACCAGGTTGAACTCGCCGTCACCGGTTCCCTTCTTCCCCCACTGCATTTTGTAGATCATGTCCGGACCGAACTTCGCCACGCGGGAATTCTGATAGCCGTCCGAGACATAGAAGTCGCCGTTCGCCGCCCAGGCCACGCTGGTCGGCTCATTGAATGCGTCCTTGCTTTCGTTGTTGCCGTTGCGGTTGCCTGGCTGCGCGATCACACCGAGTACGCGGCCGAGCGTATCGAACTTCAGCACTGCGTGTCCTTTCACGTCAACCGCCCAGATATTCCCGTCGGGGGCGACACGCATGCCGTGCGATGTCTTGACGGGCACCTCACTCCACGCCTGCAGCATATTGCCGTCTTTGTCAAATTGGATCACCGGATGCGCGCCGCGGTTGAATACCCACACATTGTTGTTCTTGTCGACGTCCACACCGGAAGTCTCACCGAAGTTCCAGCCCTTCGGCAGCTTCGCCCAGTTCAGGACAACATGGTGCGGCAGCGCGGGGCCCGACTTCAGTTCCTCGCCGCAGAGCGGGAGACAAAACAGCAGTGCAATTGCGACTCGTGTCATGCGGGAGAGCCTATCGCAATCCCGTCTTCGCTGCAACGAGCGGCCGGATGAGGCGCAGCGCCGGCCTCGTGTTATACGTCTTCACGTAATCGCGATGCGCGGTATCGTCAGGGTAATGCTCGTTGGGCGGGTATGGGAAACGGCTCATGCCGTGAAATGGCAATGGCGTTGTCGTCTGCGAGTATGCCGTATTCGCATCGCGATCCTTCGCCCATCCGTCCACCAGCAGCAGGAAGTCCCTAGTCCAGCCGGTCTTCAGAGGGGGCAAAGCCTTCGCGTCGAACAGCAGTTTCAGCTCATCTCCGGAGCCCATCACGATGAGCTTGTCATCCACGGCCGCGGCAAGCTCAGACACATCGCCGTAGCGCGTGTAGAGGCCTGGCGTAGGGTTCCAAAGACTGGAAGGCATGGCGTTGTTATAAGAAAAGCGCTCCGGCTGTTTGCGCTCGGGATGGATGACCGAAGGAGAGAAGCCGCGAAAGTGAAGCTCGGCCGTATCCTGCCGAACCGTGGTAAGCCGCACATTGGGCTGGCTCGGATTCTCGCCGAGGAAGATTTCATCCCAATACACGCAGAGGTTCGTCACGATTCGTACCTCCCGAGATTCCGACAGAAACTTGCCCGTGAGGTCCACTGCAATCGTCTTTGGCTTGCCGGCGGGCATTCCCATGTCTTCCAGCACGGTCTTCCATTCCCCATTCCCGTCGCGGACCTGGAGGTAAGGTGGAATCAGCCCGCCCTTGCCCTCCTGCGCCACAGAAAGAAACGTGCTGCCATCAGCCCAATCCACCCACCCGTTGAGCACGAGCACCGCACGATTGTCCTTCGCCGCGCTCTTGCCAAAATCGAGCGTCAACGTGTGCAGGCCCGCCACTCCGTTCAGCGAGCGTTCAAAAGTGTCCGCATAAGTTTTGTCCTTCGCCAGCAGCTTCGCCAGCACATCCCGGTGAGCGTCATCGCGCGCCGAAACCGGACGCACCGGGTGATCGACACCATACAAACGAAACTCCGGAAACGGCGGCGCTTTGAACTTCTCGTTCGTATAGATCGCCGTTGTCTGCGGATGGTCCACGGCGATCAACCGCACATGATCCAGGTAGGCCACCTCGCTCAGTTCCTCGGTGATGCGCACTTCATACTTCCCGTTCAAAGGCTTGAGTGAATTCCCAGGAATCTGGATGTACTCGTCGTGGTCTACCGGGAAGTACTCGCCATCGCCAGAACTGGCGCCCAGCGGGGCGACTCCGAGCACGTCCGTAATGTACTCAAACCCTTCACCATTCCAAGTCCAGATAATCGGGCAGGAACCGGAGAGCCGCTGCGCTTCCTGATAAGAGTACGTCTTGCCGGCGGCCTGGCGAATTTCGTTCTGGATCAGTCCGTTTGGCCAGGTGATGCGAACCGTGTCGGCGCTCTTCTCCGCACCAATGCCGAAGCTGAGAGGGAGTCCCATGTAGATCTGTTTCTGATACCGCGCTCCAGCCTTGACCTCGATCTCGGCGTAGGGCGCGAGTTTCAGATTCTTGATGCCCTGGAGGCGGACTCGAAGCCAGTTGTTCCCGGGTATTGTCTGGTTTGTGAGAATGCTCGCCGCATTGTTCGACACGCAGGCCAGATCGATACGTCCGTCCGCATTCGTGTCCGTTGCCGCAATCGAAGCGCACTCTGGTACCTGAGTGGAAGCAGCACGAGATCCGCTCCTATAAACCCGCCCGCCGGAGATGACATCGGCGATGCCGCGGTTCTCCAGGTCCGCCACCACGAACGCGCTGCCCTGTCCAATGGCGCCGGCGTCGGACACCTTGCCCGCGTTGTTGCGCACCCAGCGGACCTGGCCGGACAACGAATATAGGACATCCGGCGCCCCGTTGTTATCGAGGTCATATACAGCCAAGTGCCCGGCACCCGCAGGAATCGGAAAGTCTTCCGCGGTGAATTTGCCGGCGAGCCGGTCACGGTAGAGCACGGCGCCACGGTCTTTGTACGAAATCAGCAGGTCCGTACCTTTCGTGTCCGGAACTGTACGGAAGGCTACAGCCGAAATGGCTTCGCTTCGTAGAAACGGGAGATCCGAGGTGTGGTCGGCGAAACCGCCTGCCCCTTGGTTGCGAAACATGTAAGATGTCTTACCCAGTAAAACAAGGTCGAGATCATAGTCGTGATCGTAGTCGATCCAGATGGCCGCCGCGAACGGCTCTTTCGGAAGCGATGCGTTCACCGGAACAAATTTCCCCTTCTGATTCTCCAGCAGCACCGGGCCATCCGCAGTGAGAACACAGAGGTCGGTCAGACCGTCATTGTTGAAATCGGCAGGGACCACGTCAAGAATTCCTTTGAGAGCCGAGATGGGTCCACCCGGATCGAGCCGAATTCCTTCCGCGGACCAAACCAGCAAAACCGGCTTGCCAGCGCCGGAGACATCCACAAACCGGACACCTGCAGCCGGACCCGCGATCGCACGGGAAGCGAACTTCACCTGGGCGGGTTCGCCGGTTGGCGGCTTATCCTCAGTGACGTCGAAGATCTCAGCCCACTCGCTCCACTCGACGTCTTCCTGCGAGCCCTCCTGCTGCTTCTTCAGGCTTTGGAAAGTCTCCAACTCGTGGCGCGCTTCCTGCGTCTTCCCTGCGACGCGGTATGCGTTGTAGAGCTGGAAATGCGGAGCGGCCAGATTCGGATCGAGCGCCGCTGCCTCGGCGAATTCTCTTTGTGCGTCCTCATTGCGCCCCTCGAGTTTGTATAACGTGGCCAAGTTGTAGTGAGAAATCGGTTCGCGCGGGACCAGACGGATCATCTGTTCGAATTGAGCAATCGCCTTTTCGGCCTCTCCCGCTTTCTTGTAGGTAATGCCCAGATTGAACCACGTGTGAGGCAGCTTCGGATCGGCCTTCTGTACCTTCTCGAGCAAGGCTATGGCTTCTGAAGTCCGGCCGGCGCGCAGCAGGGCGAGAGCGTAGTTGAGTTGCTCGCGAGTGGAGTTTGGAGCCAGCTTCAGCGCCTTGGCGAACTCGTCGACAGATTCCTTTTGTGTGGTCGGGTTTTCATAAAACGCCTTGCCGAGATTCCGATGCCGGGCTAGTTGTTCCTCCAACGGAGGGGCAGGCTGCAGGAAGGCAAGAAGGGCGAGAACTGGGAGGAAGCGCATCCAAAGCTATTGTAAGGCGGGCAAACCCGGTTCGGTCTGCCCGCCCGATAGCCTAGTCGCTACCGCCTTCGTCGTTGCGGGCGTAGTAGTAGGAATGGTAGTACGTGTACTTGGAGTAAAGTTCGCCGCGACGAGCACCGTTCACGATGATGCCGAGGACGTTGTTCTCGCAGAGCGACTGCATTGCACGCGTGATCGAGTCGATCGTGGTGGTACCCACGCGAACCACGATTACCGTTCCCGAGCACAGAGTGGAGAGCAGATTCGCGTCGGCCGCAAACAACAGAGGAGGGCTGTCGAGGATGACCCACTTGAATGCGCGGGGCAACTGATCGATCATTACCTTCATCTCGCGCAGGTTCAGGAGTTCCAGCGGGTTGATCACCGATTCGCCGGCAGGCAGAACGTAAAGACCGGCGCCGGCAACTCGCCTGATGCAGTTCTCGAGTTTGGCCCTGCCCTGCAGGTAGTCCGTCAAACCCGGAGTCCGGTCAAGCTGAAACATCGAATGTGCGATCGGACGCCGAAAATCGCAATCGATCAGCAGCGTAGGGTTGTTGGCGAGCTGGGCTTCCGCCAGCGCCAGGTTCACCGCGGCGAACGACTTGCCCTCCGCCGGGGAAGGGCTGGTGACCACCAGGGAGCTGATCGGCTGCAGCGTCTGCAGGTGATTCAACCGCGTACGCAGCGTCCGAAATTCTTCCGCGGGCGCTTCGTGCGGCTTGTTCGAGTCAATCAAGTGTGAGTCCACTGATGGCGTGAACGGCACTTCCTGAATGCGACTTAAGAAGTCCGGTCCGATCCGAAGATCAGTCGGCCTGGTGATCAATGACTCCGGCTGCTCTGCGATCACAGCCGTTGCTGTAGTCGGGCCTTCTCCGGATGCGGGTTCAGCGGGTGCGGGCGGTCCAGGCGGAACGAAACCTGCCTGCTCGGCACGCCGCAATGCATCATGTACTCGACTCATTAGATCCTCCGAGACCTAGACCTTCGTTGTGTAGTAATAGAAAACCGACCCAGTCATGATGATAATGCCGACTGAGCATGCGGTTGACCAGGCCAACCATGCCAGGCGTTTCCGGCGCTTTACGACAAGGTCGTTCTCCAGCAACGGGACACTACCAAGTATCGTCAGCTGCGTATACGCGCGTACGTCTTTCAAATTCTTAAGCGACGCGTCTTTAGCTTCGCGGGCGACGGCAAAACCGAGGCCAACGAGGAACCCTAAGCCTGTTCCAATTGCAATCAGGTTCGGCCGTTTGGGTTCTGTGGGCGTCTGAGGCAGCGATGCCGGATCCAGGACTTCCAGCGCTTCGCCCTGCTGTCTCTTTTCGACTTCTTCAGCGATGCTCGACATCGCCTTCTTCCTGTTCAGGTCGTCGTACTTCTGCTTGGCTAATTCGCGATCGCGGATGATCTCCTGATACATCTGGGTGCCGACCGGCTCGGACTCGATTCGAGTGTTGATCGTCTTCACCGATTTCTCGGAACTCTGAATCTCCTTCATATAATCGGCGACCTGCTGGTCCTTCAGCCTGATCTGCGTGTCAATTCTCGCGATATTGGCTTCGATGTTCTGCTTTTCGCGAATGAAGTTCGGGTCGACGCGCTTCGGGACGGGCTTACCTTTCGCGACCTTGAAGGCTTCATCGTCGTCCTTCTGTACCTGATCCCGCTGACGCTTGAGACGATTGATCTGCGCGATCAGGCTTTGCACGTCCGGATACGTTTCTTTATAACGCTCGCGAAGGGCTGCCAGTGAATTCTCGGCCTGATTGATCTCGGCCTCAAGACGCTGGAGCCTCTCACTCTTGGCCTGCAGGAAAGCCTGATCGGCCGGCATCACCAGAGAGTCCAACTGCGTTTTGGCGGCGCGTAGCTCCGTTTCAAGCAGCATCTTTTCCTGGTTAACCCGGCTGATGGCAGAGTTCAGATTGCTGATGCGGTTTTCCGCCGCGCTCAGCAGAATCTGGTTATTGCCCATCTGTTCCGGCAGCCGTCCGTAATTGGCTGAGCGAAACTTCGTGATCTTGTCTTCGATGGCATCCAGGTCCTTCTTGGCGGCCTCAAGCTGGTCTCTGAGGAACTGAGTCGTGAGCACAGATTGCGTGGTACGGTCGCGGGTATTTTCCGACATGAACCTGCTCACCAGGTCCGCAGTCACCTTCTGCGCCATGATGCGGTTGTCGTACTGGAAGGAAATCGTGAATGCCGAGATGCTCCGGTTACCGGCAATGTTGCCCACCTGGCTGATTCGGATATCCCGTTTCATATCCTCAACCACATCTTCCATGGGCTTACGCTGGCGCTCGCGCTGATACAGGTTAAACGTATTGATGATGTTCGTGAGATTGCCGCGGCTGAGAATCGTCTGCGCCATGGCATTGATGCGCTGCGACATCTCCATGTTCACGTTGGTCGGAACATAGGCCTCGGGAACTTGGGGCGGGACTACGCGGATAATGGCCGACGATACAAAAGTATCCGGCCATAAAAACGCAACTACCACCGATATCACCATTGCACCGAACGTCGGACCGAGGATCCACGCCTTATGCCGGCGAATGATATCTATATAATCCTCAACGTCTAACGCACGCCTGGGCACGCTACCGTAAGATTCATTCGTTGTGGGCTGCATTGTAAGTTCTTCCTATAGACTCCTGAGGCATGCTTGCGTTACGGGACGTGAATATAATCGCCGTTCTCGACCAGAATGTTCTGGTCGAGTTTCTTACCCTTGATCACTTCGTTGTAGTTAAAGCGGATGCGCTTGGAGCCACGCAGAATGTAGATCTTGTTCTTCTTGGCGTATTCGTGGAATCCGCCTGCATTGGTGAGAGCTTCCAGAATGGTAGTAGGAACCACAAGGGGGAAGCTGCCCGTCCTGGCGACCTCGCCTGTGATGTAGTACTTTTTGCTCTGAACGGACTGCAGCGACACCGACACTTCCGGCTTGTTGATCAGCTTGGACAGTTCCTTGGTGAGTACGTCTCCAAGCTGGTTCGGCGTCAGACCGGCTGCCATCACGTCGCCAACGAGCGGCAACGTAAACTTTCCGTCCGGCCGGACCTGAACTGCACGCGTAAAGTCCGGCTCGCGCCAGACGGAGATGAACAGGATGTCCTCAGGACCGATCAAATATACACGCGGATCGACCGGAGCCGCCGTGACCTGGCCGCCGGTGGTTGTAGCCGCGGTAGACTGACGCGCGGTCTCGCTCTCCATAATAGTGGGCTTGGTTCCGGGCCCTAATTCAGGCTTTGGATCCTCTTTCCGCTGAATCTGCCGGTCCGGCTGCTGCGCCATCGCCGTTGGGCCGTACATTGCAATCGCCAAGAGAAAGCTAGCACTTATCAGTCTCACAGCCTTCATCGAAACTCAAACTCCTCTGACCCGCGCATCGTATTTCTACATATCGGCGCAAAGTCCTTTTTAGTGTACCGCAACCGGGGCCGTTTCCGTTCCCCGGCGTCTGACGCGTCCCGCTCCCAAATCGTTGCATCATAGGGAGACATGACCTATTTCCTTGCCAAGTCTGAGCCCGATGCCTACTCGATCGATGATTTGCGGCGGGACGGCCACACTATGTGGGATGGCGTACGAAATCCGCAAGCGCTGAAGGCGCTTCGGGCAATGAAGCTAAAAGACCGCATTTTCATTTATCACAGCGGGGGCGAGTCGCGGATCGTGGGCCTCGCCGAGGTCGCCGGGACGCCCGAGGCTGACCCGAAGGACGCAAAATCCTGGCGAGTTTCCGTGAAATACCTCCATCACATCGATCCGCCGGTAACGCTGAAGGAAATTAAAGATACCCACCAGTTCGACGAATGGGCACTGGTACGGCAGAGCCGCCTCTCCACCATGGCGGTTCCCGCGGAGTTCGTCGACTGGATACGAACGAAATCCAAAAACGTCTAGATCTCCCGCAGATAACGGTACACGAGCGACACAGGCAGTCCGACCACGTTTGGGTAATCGCCCTCGATACGGTTGATGAACTTCGACGCAAGGCCCTGAATGGCATACGCGCCTGCCTTGTCCATCGGTTCCCCGCTGTCCACATACCCGGCAATCTCTTCATCGGAGAGTTCGGCGAAGTGCACGGCCGTCTCTTCCGCATCGTTCACCATCCCGGCATCGTGAACCACGCAGATGCCCGTGATGACGCGGTGATTCCGGCCGGAAAGCATCTCGAGCATGCGGCGTGCGTCCGCCGCATCGGCCGGTTTCTCGAGAATGGCCTCGCCGAGTACCACCACGGTGTCGGCGCCGAGGATGACCTCGCCGCCTTGGCGCGCAACCGCCTCGGCCTTCATGCGCGAAAGGCGCAGCACATAATCGCGGGGCGTTTCGCCCTGGATATGGCGTTCGGGAACGCCCGAAACCCGGACCTCCGGCGTATAGCCGGCACGTTGCAGAAGCTCAAGACGACGGGGGGACTGCGAGGCAAGAATCAATCGCATCGGATCTTTTCAGGATACTGGTAGAATCGAGTTTCCACCGAATCCCATGCAGAGAGCCGGGCGAGTTTTGCGAACATTTGATCTGGCCAGTGAGGAACAGGTGGCGTGCGCCGCCTGGCCGGCCGCGGTTGGCAAAAAAATCGCCGTACACACGAGGGCTATTGCCCTGGTGCGCAACCGCCTGGTAGTGGAGGTGGAAGACGCGGTCTGGCAACGGCAGTTGTTCTCGCTTCGCCGGCAGATTATCGCCCGAATGGAACAGGCGCTCGGCCGCCCGATTGTCGCGGAACTGGAATTTCGTATCGGCGTGCCGAAACGAATGCCGCAACGGGCCGAGACGGGCTCGCGGCTGTTGGACGAGGCCGATGCCATCACTGATCCCATCTTGCGCAATCTCTATATCGCATCGAGGAAAAGAGCAAGAGCTTGAAACTGACGGAAACTGAAGTTCGATACGTAGCCGACCTCGGCAACCTGCGGCTGACCGAAGAAGAGGTGGCTCGCATGGCCAAAGACCTGGGTGAGATTCTCACGCATATTGAGAAACTTAATGAACTGAATACCGAGAATGTCGAGCCCATGGCTCAGGTCCTCTATGAAGCCGAAGAAACAGCCACACTGCGCGCTGACCAGGAACGCCCGACGCTAAGCAATGATCTGGCGTTGGAGAATGCTCCCCTGAAAGGTAGCGGCTACTATAAGGTTCCGCTGGTGATCGAACGCTAATGAAAGTTTCCGCTCTTACCATCGACGACGTGAAGAAGGGTCTGGCAGCCAAAAGCTTCAGCGCGGAGGAGCTTGCGAAAGAAGCTTTGAAGTTCGCCGAAGCCGAGAATCCGAAGACCAACGCGCTGCTGATGCTCTCACCCGAGCGTGCGGTCGCTGCGGCGCGGAAGGTAGATGAACAGATTGCAAAGGGTGAACCGGTGGGTGATCTCGCCGGTGTGCCCGTCGCGGTCAAGGATGTGATTGTCACCAAGGGGCTGCGAACTACCTGCGGATCGAAGCTGCTGGAACGCTACATTCCGCCGTACGACGCGACGGCCGTGACACGCCTGGAAGCGGAAGGCGGGGTGATTATCGGCAAGGCGAACTGCGACGAGTTCGCGATGGGCTCCTCGAATGAGAACTCAGCTTACGGTCCGGTTCGCAATCCGGTTGCGCTCGATCGCGTACCGGGCGGCTCAAGTGGCGGCTCCGCGGCAGCGGTTGCTCAGGGAACTGCGGTAGTATCGCTCGGCTCGGATACGGGCGGATCCATTCGCCAGCCCGCCTCTTTCTGCGGCATTGTCGGCGTCACACCCACCTACGGGCGTGTGTCTCGCTATGGCCTGGTCGCGTTCGCCAGCTCACTTGACCATATCGGTCCATTCGGCCGAAACGTGAAAGACGCGGCAACTTTACTGAAAGTAATCGCTGGGCGCGACCAGATGGACGCGACTTCGGCCGCCGCTCCGGTTCCGGATTACGCAGCAGCGCTCGACGGAAACGTCAAAGGCATGCGGATTGGTTTGCCGGTGGAGTACTACAAGGGACTTGCCAGTGAGACGGGCGACCTGATCATGCAAGGCGTGGAGAAGCTCAAAAAGCTAGGTTGCGAGGTAAAGGACGTCAGCCTGCCATCGACGGACTACGCAATTTCCTGCTACTACATAATCTGCACGGCGGAGGCGAGTTCCAATCTGGCGCGCTATGACGGCGTACGGTACACGACGCGATCGGAGAATTCACCGGCGTTGATCGATATGTACCGGAACACGCGCGGCGAGGGCTTCGGAGCCGAATGCAAGCGCCGCATCATGCTCGGCACCTATGTGTTGAGCGCGGGCTACTACGACGCGTTTTATCTGAAGGCGCAAAAAGTCCGTGCTCTGATAGCCCGCGATTTTGCCAAGGCGTTTCAGGAAGTGGATGCGATCGTGACACCGGTTTCTCCGTTCCCGGCATTCCGCCTGGGCGAGAAACTGGACGATCCGCTCGAGATGTATCTCTCCGACATTTACACGATTACGGGCGACCTGGCGGGCATCCCGTGCATGAGTGTGCCGTGCGGCAATACTGCGCAGGGACTTCCGGTCGGCATGCAGATCCTGACAAGGCATTTTGATGAGACGGGCATGTTCCGGCTCGCCTACGCCTTCGAGCAGGCATCGCGCTAGTGTTTGCGTAGAAAGTTCAGCACCGCGCGGTTGAACGGCTCGGGCTGTTCCCAGTAGGCCGAATGACCGGCATCCGGCAGGTTCACGAACTCTGCGCTGCGGAGTCTGTCCGCAAATATTCGCATCAGAGGCGGTGGAGCATATAGGTCAGCTCCTCCGCTGAGCACCAGCACGGGAATCCCGATCGTCTCTAAGGCGGCCAAGGTGAGCCGATTACGCACCGGTTGCGCGGCGGGGCGTGGCCCATCCTGCCTGCTGGTCTTTTCGTTCTGCAGCCAACGGGCGGTACCTTCCGGATCGGCGGCGCGGTAGGCAGGGCCAAGCTCCTTGAACTCCGGCGGCAATGCATCAAACTGAGGTGATGGGCGAAGCCTGCGGCCTAGCGCCAGTACGCCGGCATCCTGGAGGCCACCGATGCTGTTTGCAATCACGACAGATCGAAGCCGTTGCGGATAAGACAGGGCAAAATCGATCGCGACGATTCCGCCTGCCGCCGTACCCAGGAGGTGGAAACGTTGCACGCCGAGCTGATCCGCGAGAGCGAGCAGGTCGTCGGAGGCGCTCTGCGGTTTGACTGAGGCAGCGGCCAAGGAGCGGCCCCATCCGCGGCGGTCATATGCGATCACGCGATATCCGGCGGCGGTGAATGCGGCCTGCTGATTTTGCCACACCTGACTGCTGCCCGTAGCGGCGTGCAGAAGAATGACAGGTACGCCGCTGCCGCCCGTATCCGTGTAGAATAGCCGCGCACCCGAGACATCCGCATATTCGGCGGAGAGCGGGATACTCCCGAAGGCCAATGCAACCAACAGCCAGTTTGCAGCTCGCATGAAAAGCTATCTTAGCGGCTCGCGCGGCCCCGCAACGGTGAAGAATCACACCTTTGCGAATCCTGCCGATGAGATCTATGAAGGTCATGACATCCCCACCGACACTGCCGCTGGACCACGCCGCTTGGGAAGAGCAGCAAAACCCGGGAGTCCGGGCGCACTGCCGGAGAGTGGCAGCCTGGGCTCTGGAGATTGCTTCCTCCCTGGATTTGCCCGCGGCGGACATGAGACTGCTGGAACAGATTTGTCTGCTGCATCATCTGCCGTCCACTTTGCTCAGCACTGCTTCGCGCTCCCGCCTGCTGCATGATGTAGCACCCGGTACGCATATTCCAGCGGCGGCGCCAGGTCCCGAGGCCGTCTTGAGTCTTCTCGACATTTACCGGCATGAGACTCGTTTCAAGAGACTCTTCGACATTTTCGAGACGGCCAACACGTTTGACGAACAAATCGAGATGTTGCCGTTCGAGGGAGCGAGCCTGGATGACCTGTTGGACCGTGATCCGTGGGAGGCGAATCCTGCGGTTTTGACGGTACTTCCGCAACTGCGCAGAGTTTCCGGCGATCAATTATCGAAGCTGCTGAATGAATTGCCCGTATTTCCTGCCGTAGCGGCGCAGGCGATGGCGATGCTAGAGAATCCGGCGTCCAGCTTCGTTGAACTGGAACTTATCACGCGGCAGGATCAAGTGCTGGCGGGGGAACTTATGCGGGCGGCGAACTCGAGCCTGTATGGAGCGCGGCACACCGTCACAACAGTAAGCGATGCCGTAATCCGAATCGGAACGGAAGCCGCACAGCGCGTGCTGACGGCAGCGGCGCTTCGGCCCGTTTTGTGCCGTGCCGGGATCATGGATTTATGGCAGCATTCACTCGATGCCGCAACCACAGCGGAACGCATCGCGGTGCTTGCGGGAATGAATGCCGAAGAAGCCTTTCTGCTCGGATTAGTTCATGACGTAGGGCGGCTCCTGTTGTCACAATTACCAGCGGACGTGCAGCAGATGAAAGAGCGGCTAACCCGTTATGGCTGCCAGTCCGCCGTGGTGGAGCAACTGGTAGTGGGCACCGACCATGCATTAGCAGGGGCGCAGGTACTGAAGCATTGGAAATTTTCAGAACGTTGCGTGGAAGCCGTGCGGCATCACCATCAGCCGGAGCGAACCAGCTCCGATGGCGCTGCCCTCTTGTATCTGACGGAGTTCTGGACCGCGTCGGAAGAAGATATTGCATCGAACGCGCGCTTGCACGCGGCGGAACGACGGCTAGGGATCCGGATCGACGAGCTGAATCGGGTTCCCGAGGTTCCCTGCCCTGCCGTGAATGAACTAGCAAAATAGTGTTGATGCGGTGTTAATTTGGGAGAGCATGCCGCAGATCCTGGATGGGAAGTGGGTTCGCGATCAGATACTTACTGAGTTGAAGCCGAAGGTCGAGCGCATTCGCTCACAGAGCCGTGCACCGGGACTGGCCGTTGTGCTGGTGGGAAACAACCCGGCATCGGAGATCTACGTCAACAACAAGATCAGAGCCTGCCAGGAGATCGGCATTTACAGCAAAAAGATCACACCGGACGCCGGGATTACCACGGAGGACTTGCTCGCCATCATCCACTCACTAAACGAGCGCGATGAGATCGATGGCATTCTGGTTCAAATGCCGCTCCCGAAGCAAGTGAACGCGCATAAGATTTTGCTCGCCATACGTCCAAGTAAAGACGTGGACGGTTTTCATCCGTTCAACGTAGGTAACCTGGTGGCGAACATCCCCGGTCCGCGCCCGTGCACGCCGGCAGGGATTATGCAGTTACTCGACCGGTACAAAATACCAATCGAGGGCCAGCATGCGGTTGTCGTGGGGCGCAGCGATATCGTAGGCAAACCGATGGCCATGCTGCTGCTGCACCGGAGCGCCACGGTGACCATATGCCATTCCAAGACTGCGAACCTGGTTACCGAGTGCAAGCGGGGCGATATCCTGGTGGCCGCAATGGGTAAGCCGGCATTTTTGACGCGCGATTTCATTCGTGAAGGCGCGACTGTGATCGATGTGGGAATCAATCGTCTGGAAACGGAGGAGCAGAAGAAGGCCATCTTCGGCGATCATCCTTCGCGGAAGGTCATCGGCGATGTCCATCCGGTAGATGTGGAGGAAGTCGCGGGCGCTTACACGCCTGTTCCCGGCGGAGTGGGGCCGCTGACGATCGCAATGCTGATGCAAAATACGGTCCGTGCCGCCCAGTTGCACACAGGATGCTCAGAGTAGGATTGACCGGAGGACTTGCCAGCGGCAAGAGCTTCGTGGGCAAGGCGCTGCGGAGTTTCGGAGCTCACGTGATTGACGCTGATGCGATCGGGCACCAGGTTCTGGCGCCGGACGGCGCGGCGTACGCCGAGGTAGTCGCCGAGTTCGGAAGCTCTATTCTTAGCGACAGTGGGGAAATCGACCGCAAACAACTTGCGGCCCAGGTATTCGGCGCACCGGAACGATTGGAACGGTTGAACGCTTTGGTACACCCACGCGTAATCGCTCTGGAGGAGCAGTACATTACCCAAGCCGAGCGTGAAGATCCGCGCGGCATCGCTATCGTGGAAGCGGCAATTCTGATCGAGACCGGAAGCTACAAACGTTTCGATAAACTGATTTTAGTCTGGTGTACTCCGGAGCAGCAGATCGAGCGCGCCATGCGCCGCGACGGCTGTACTCTGGAAGAAGCAAGAGCTCGCGTCGCCCGGCAGATGCCGCTGGAAGACAAACGAAAGTTCGCCGATTACGTCATTGACACTTCCGGCGCAAAAGAGAGAACGATCGAGCAAACGCGCGGAGTGTACGAAGCGCTGCGGAGATTCCTGATATGAAACGTGTATTGTTGCTAGCTCTGGTGCTGGTGGGTGGATTTACGTATGTGACCTCCCGCCATCAATGGGATTTCAACCGGCTCCTCAATCCGGTGCGCACAGTCGGGCGCATGTGGACCGATCCGGACAAAGCCCATACCGCGGGGCTTAGCCCGGATGAAGTCAACAACATCGATATCTACAAGTCGGCTCGTCTGGCGACAGTGAACATCACGAGCACAGTATTTCGCCGTGGCTGGTTCCTCGAAGTGGTTCCGTCGAAGGACATAGGCAGCGGCTTCATCGTGAACGAAGACGGCACAATCCTCACCAACAACCATGTGCTGCAGGGCAGTAACAAAATCCAGGTGACGCTGCAGAATCAGGAAGGCCTTTACGAAGCTAGAGTGCTTGTGCGCGACCCGCAGAACGATCTAGGCCTGATCAAGATCACGCCGAAGAAACGGCTTCCTGTGCTGCGCCTGGGCGATTCGGATTCCATCCAGGTAGGCCAGAAGGTGCTCGCGATCGGGAACCCGTTCGGCCTGGAGGGCACACTTACCACGGGAATCATCAGCTCTCTTGGGAGGACGATCCGGGATGAGGGCAGCCGCGAATTGGAAGGCATGATCCAAACGGACGCGGCGATCAATCCGGGAAATTCGGGTGGCCCCCTGCTTGATTCACAGGGCAATGTGATCGGAATTAACACCGCGATTTACGGACCAAGCGGCAATATCGGCATCGGATTCGCTATGCCGATTAACCGTGCGAAGGCGATGATGGCCGATTTCCGGAGCGGCAAGCGTTTTGGCAAACCGCAGCTTGGCGTGAGTGTAGCGTATGTGGCAGGCGATCTGGCTGAGGCTCTCGATCTGCCCGCGCGCGGCGGACTGCTGATTCAGGACATCGGACGAGGCACCGCAGCCGAATCCGCCGGCCTACGCGGACCGAACCGCGTGGTCATTATCGGCAACAACGAGATCGGTATTGGCGGCGATTTGATCATGGCGATTGACGGTCAGTCTGTAGACCGTCCAGACGCGCTCACGCGCATTCTAAACAAAAAACGTCCAGGCGATACGGTTGAGCTCACGATTTTCCGCAACAAGCGAGAGATGAAACTGAGAGTTCAACTCGGGGAAAGCCCGTCGGAAGCATTGTAGGAAAATACTTCAGGGCCGATCGGTTCGACGCAGCCGGCCGGCCCTCCCCCGCGCCTGCAATTTGCATATTCTGCAAACACATATTCTTATCTTTTTCATGAAATATTATCCGTCGGTGAGACACTATGGCTTAGAGGCTGCTGAACGGCTGCGAATACCTGGCTGATAAAGCAAATCCAAGATTTTGATTGGCTTTTTAGCTCGGATCGGGTACACTGACGATGAGAGGCACGCTATGTCGCCTCCTCCTCTTGCCCGTCCTCGCAGACTTCTCAATCACCCTGGTGTGAAATTCAGCGCCTTACGGCAGGAAGAATTTCATCTACAATGACGCACCTTACCGAAGCGAAAGTGATTCTGTTCGGCATTGAGGAGTCTCTGGCAAAGGAACTCCGGGACGCTCTGCGCCGCTGCTCTCATGCTGCTGTCGCGAGCCCGCATAGCTCGTCCGGCCAGATGCTCGCTTATCTGACAACCGAGTCCGTCGATCTCATCTTCTGCGGGCCTGATCTCGAAACGGTCAAGACTTTGCGCGCATCCTCTCCACGCACGTCCATCGTGGTGGTCAGCCGTCTTCCTGAGGTGATGGACTGGCTGGACGCGATCGAAGCGGGCGCCGACGACTACTGCGCGCCGCCTTTCGAGGACGCCCACATTCGCTGGATTCTGGCGAATAATCTTCACGCAACCAAGCTGGCGGCCTGATCCGCATTCATCCTGTCCATGTCATAAGCGAGCGGCTCCGCCCGTAGTATATCTGCGGGATCCGGGCCTGAAGGGCGGTGTCTGTCCGTCTTCCAGCTCGCAGTGCGTCCGAAACCAAGCTGTTTCCGAAAACTTAAAAACAACTATCGGAGATACCTGTTTTGCGATTTCCACTAATTACTATCAGTGTGATCATTTTTGCTTTGAATCTGGCTGGTCAGTCTTTTACCCGGATCACTGGCGAGGTGACGGTCGAGGGTGGTGAGCCACAGGCACGCTACATTGTCGAGCTTATTGAACCCTCCCGCAGGCAAACCGTCGACCGCGCAATCGTCACCACGAACGGCCGCTTCGATTTTCCGGTCGCGGAAGGCGAATACGATTTGCGGCTGATCGCGCAGAATGGAGACGTTCTTCGGACCGAAAGAGTCAACACGGCAAGCGCGTCACCCAACATCGAGCTCAGTGCAGAAATTAAGCGTCCGCAGCGGCCCGCGGAGGGCGCGGTCTCGGTGTACCGGCTGCAGCACCGCACTGTGCGCAAGGCGGCCAAGGAGTTTCGAAAAGCAACAGATCTCAGTGACAAGGGGGATCTGACCGGATCGATCGAGCACCTGAAGAGGGCAATCGAGATCGACCCGGATTACATGGAGGCCCACCATGACCTCGGCTGTAAATACCTGCGGCTGGGCGATGAGCAGGCGGCAGCACGAGAGTTGGAGCGGTCGATTGAGCTCGATCCGGGATCGTCCCGTGCGTACGCGAACCTGACGATCGTTTATTTACGGCTCGGCAGGGTTCCAAATGCCGAATCTGCAGCAAAGCGCGCATTTGCGCTCGACGCGCGATCTCCGTTGGCTCATTACGTATTGGGAATGGTACGGTTCGCCGAACGGCGTTACGATTCCGAGACGTTGCACCACCTCGAAGTGGCCCAGGAGAAGTTTCCGTTCGCCGAGAAGCCGGCGGCGGCGGTACGGTCCGTGATGGTCAACTCGCTGGTAAAGCACTAGTTAGCGCTGGCGACCGATGCGCGGCGAAGCGGTTCCCCGCCTTCGGGAATGCCGCTGGTTCTTTCTTCTGCTTGAGATCATCTAAAATGGAGGTTACGTAGGAGTAAAGTCCATCTTGTCATTGCGAACGTTTTTCCGGCTGGCGGCGCACACCCAGCTTTTGCCCGTTCTGGAGAGCGGCGAGGAAACCCTCGTCGGCGGGCAAGCAGTTATTGAGGGCGTCATGATGCGGGCTCCGCATAGCTATTGCGTTGCAGTGCGCAAGCCCAACGGCGAGCTGATTACCGAAGAGCAGCCGCTGCCGAAAGTTTCCGAGAAGTACCCTTTCTTCAAATACCCTGTGCTCCGGGGCGTGGGAACGCTTGGACAGGCCATGTGGCTGGGCGTGAAGGCTTTGAAGTTCTCGGCCAACGCGGCTGTGGAGGAAGAAGGGGCGGCTAAGAAGGAAGAAATCCCGAGCTGGATGATGGCAGCGAACCTGTTCGTCTCGTTCGCATTCTTCATCTTCATGTACAAATTCATCCCGCTCTACCTGACTTCGCTGTTGGAGAAGATCTATCCGAGCCTGCATGGCCGCATCGCATTCAACCTGACCGATGGCGCCATTCGCATGGCGATCTTTCTCGGTTTCCTGTACATGATCTCCCGCTGGAAAGACATCCGGAGAGTGTTTGAATATCACGGCGCGGAACACAAGGTTGTTTTCAACTTCGAATCAGGCAAAGAAGTGAACGTACGCAACGCGCAGCAGTTCACTACGCTGCACCCCCGGTGCGGAACCAGCTTCCTGCTGGTTGTAATGGCGCTCTCGATTCCGGTTTACGCGGCGCTGCCGCTGGATGGCTTTGCTGCGAAGTTTGCGGCCCGCATCATCCTGCTGCCTTTCATCGTAGGTCTCAGCTATGAACTGATCCGGTTTGCGGCGAGGAAGCGCAGCAGCCTGCTGGCCACGCTGACGGCCCCGGGTCTCTGGCTGCAGCGGATCACCACCCAACCGCCGTCCGATGAACAAACTGCGGTGGCCATCCACGCGTTAGAAGGCGCGATGAAGCTCGAAGAAGCCCAAGGCGGCGAGCTGGTCATCGCTTAAATACATACGTCCATGCAATATCGTCAAAAACTCGAAGGGATCGAGGCGCGTTTTGAGGAACTCACCGGTCAAATGGCCGATCCCGAACTTATTAACGACAACGATCGCTACCGCAAGGTCGCCAAGCAGCAGAGCGAATTGCAGGACGTAGTCGCGAAGTTCCGCGAATGGAAAAAGATCAGCGGCGACCTGGAAGGGGCGCGGCTGATGTTAACGGAAACGGATCCGGAGTTGCTCCAGATGGCGAATGACGACATCGAACGCCTCACTCCGGAACTTGAGCGCATCGAGCACGAACTGAAGATTCTGCTGCTGCCCAAAGATCCAAACGACGAGAAGAACGTTGTGCTGGAAATCCGGAAAGGCACCGGCGGTGACGAGGCATCTTTGTTCGCTGCGGAACTGTTCCGCATGTATTCGCGCTACTTCGAAACGAAGGGCTGGCGCGTGGAAATCACATCTTCCAGCGATTCGGCCGTGGGTGGATTGAACGAAGTCATGGCGCTGGTTAGCGGAGATAAGGTCTACAGCCAGCTCAAATATGAAAGCGGCGTGCATCGCGTGCAGCGAGTGCCTGAAACAGAGACGCAAGGCCGTGTTCACACATCCGCGGTTACCGTCGCAGTGCTTCCTGAAGCCGACGAAGTGGAAGTGCAGATCGATCCGAAGGACCTGCGTATTGACACGTTCTGCTCTTCCGGTCCTGGAGGCCAGTCGGTAAACACTACGTACTCCGCAGTCCGCATCACGCACCTGCCGACGAACCTGGTGGTCTCCTGTCAGGACGAGAAATCGCAGATCAAGAATCGCGCCAAGGCGCTGCGCGTGCTTCGGTCACGGCTGTATGAAATCGAACTGGAAAAGCAGCAGGCGGCAATCGGCGCGGAGCGCAAGAGCATGGTCGGCTCGGGCGATCGCAGCGAAAAGATCCGCACCTATAATTTTCCTCAGAATCGGCTCACCGACCATCGAATCGGCTTGACGCTGCATCAGCTCGATAACATCATGGAAGGACACATCGAACCCGTCATCGAGGCGGTAACGACGTACTTCCAGACGGAAAAGCTGAAGCAGCAGAGCAATGACGATTCAGGTGGCGTTGCAGCAGGGGTCAAAACTTCTTGAGGAAGGGCGCATCGACGCGCCCCGCCTGACCGCCGAAGTCCTGCTCAGCCATGCACTCCGCCAGGAGCGCATCTATCTCTACAGCCATTCCAACGAAGAGCTCTGCCATAACGCGTGGCTACATTACGGCCGATATTTGTTTCAGCGGCTGAACGGGCGTCCGACGCAATACATCACCCATAAGCAGGAATTCTACGGGCGCGAATTCCGGGTCACGCCGGACGTGCTGATCCCCCGCCCTGAGACCGAATTCGTAGTGGAAGCCGCGTTGCGGTGCATCGGTCCGGGGGCGCGCGTTGTGGACGTGGGATCCGGATCCGGTGCGATCGCTGTGACTCTCGCTCTGCAAAGCCGAGCTGAAGTGTGGGCAACCGACATCTCCGGGGCGGCCTTGCGCGTAGCCAATGAGAACGCGCACCATCTGGGTGCACGGGTGCGGTTCGTCCAGTGTGACCTGCTCTCGGTCTTCGCGGATCGTTGTCTGGACGTCGTCGTCTCCAATCCTCCTTATGTCGCTCACGGAGAGGCCGATGGGATGCAGCGGGAGGTGCGCGACTTCGAGCCTCATCTCGCCCTATTCGCCGGTCCGGAAGGGACCGAGATCTATGAGCGCATCGTGCGGGAAGCCGAGCGCGTCCTGCGGCCGGGCGGGCACCTCGTTTTCGAACTCGGCTGGAAATCTCTGGATGCGGTGCGAGGGATGCTCGGCGCAGGTTGGAGTGAACCGACCTATGGCGATGATCTTGCCGGAATACCGCGTTTCCTTACGGCCCGGTGGCAGTGATGCGAACCATCCTGCACGTCGACATGGACGCCTTTTTCGTCTCGGTGGAGGAGTTGTTCGATCCTTCGCTGAAGGGCAAGCCCGTCGTCGTGGGAGGCAAACACGATCAGCGCGGCGTCGTTTCAGCGGCTTCCTACGCCGCGCGGAAGTATGGAGTCCATTCCGCCATGCCTCTGCGAACGGCTTACCAGCTCTGCCCGCAAGCGATCTTCGTGGATGGCCACCCGGGCCGCTACCGGGAGTATTCGCAGAAAGTATTTGAAGTGCTGAACCGGTTCTCACCCAAAGTGGAAATGGCGTCGATTGACGAAGCCTACCTGGACCTCACAGGCACGGAACGGCTGCACGGCCGTCCTCTAAAAGCTGCCCACCTGCTGCACGAAGAGATCGGCCGCTCCACCGGACTGAACTGTTCCATTGCCATCGCAACGTCGAGACTAGTAGCAAAAGTCGGATCGGATCAGGCCAAACCCAATGGAGTGATCTGGATCGTGCCCGGACGCGAAGCAGAGTTTCTCGCTCCGCTGGATGTGCGCAAGATCCCGGGTGTCGGCAAGAAGACCGAAGCGCGGTTGGCGCAACTCGGCATTCGAAAAGTAGGCGATCTCACCCGGCTCGACACCTTGTACCTGGAATCGATTTTGGGCAAATGGGGGCTCGCTCTCGCCGGCAAGGCGCAGGGCCTGGATGCGGGCGGCTACTTCGATTCTGCCGTGGGCGACCACGAGGACCCGAAATCGATCAGCCACGAGCACACCTTTGACGAGGATACGGCCGATAATGCCGTTCTTGAGGCCACACTGGCAAAGCTGTCGGAAAAAGTAGGAGGCCGTTTGCGTGACCACGGCCTGCACGCACGCACTCTGCAGATCAAGTTCCGCTATTCAGATTTCTCGACGTTCACGCGCGCGGTCACGTTCGACCACTGCACGCAATTAGACATCGAACTAATCGAGCATTCGCGAGCTTTATTCCATAAGAACTGGACTGGCAAACCGATTCGCCTGGTCGGGGTGCAGGTCTCCGGCCTGGAGGCAACCGAGGGGCAATTGAACCTGTTGGAGACCGAAAAGCAGGAGCGCTGGAGGAAAGCCTTGGGCGCAATGGACCTCATTCGCGGGAAATTTGGAGGAGATAGCGTGGAGATCGCTTCCGGAATGAAGGGGACGTATCGCGAGAAGGTTCACGAGAATCCCGAAAACCTTCCCGGCAAGGCTCCAAAACGCGATTAGTGACGCGAAGCTCTTCGGCGACGGATCAGGCTGACGCCAATCAGGCCGGCTCCCAACAAGAGGAATGTGGCAGGTTCCGGGACACCGCGGTCCAGCCCACCCTCGGACGCTACCGCTAAGAGATTCCGAGCAGCCGATGCAGAGGAAACCGATTTTGTAGTCGTGGAAGTCGCAGCCCTGCTATCCAGCACGGGAGCCGCGTAACTGAGGAGCGCAGGCACCGTAAAGAGGAATACCTTGCGCACGATTCTCATTTCACCCTCCGATCATGCTGCCTCAAAGCATACGGTCAGTTGTAGTCCAGGACAATAGTGGGGGGAAGAGTGTAGCGGTAAGAAAGAGGGAGCCGCGTGTCCGCTTTCATACGGTTGCACGCGGCTGAAAGTTAAAAGTTCACGATGGACGCGAAGGAGGTAGGATCGAGGCTCGCGCCTCCTACCAGGGCACCATCGATATCAGGCTGTGCCATCAGGCCTTTTACGTTATCGGGTTTCACGCTGCCGCCGTAGAGGATACGGATAGCCGACCCTGCCCCACTGCCAAATTTCCCAGTGACTAAACCGCGCAGGTAACGGTGAGCATCCGCTGCGATATCAGGCGTTGCCGTCTTTCCCGTCCCAATTGCCCAGACGGGTTCGTAGGCGATAACGACCTTCGCAAACTCCTCAGGTGAGAGTCCGGCGAGCCCGCCATCGAACTGCGTTTTCAGCACGGATTCCGTATTCCCGGATTCACGCTCCTCCAGGCGCTCGCCGACGCAGACGATCGGCTGCAGGCCGTATTCCAGCGCCGCCTTGGTGCGCTTCAGCACTGTCTCGTCCGTCTCGCCGAAATACTGACGGCGCTCGCTGTGGCCGATGATCACACACTTCACGCCCGCTGCAGTCAGCATGGGGCCGGAGATCTCGCCTGTGAACGCGCCTTCCTTCTGCCAGAAGATATTCTGCGCACCAATGGCTACACGGGATCCCTTCGCTGCAGCAACCGCAGCAGGGATATTGATGAAGGTGGGGCAGATCGCAATATCGCAATGCGAAGACTGCGCCACCAGCGGAATGAATTTTTCGAAAAAGGCCGTGGTCTCCGGAGCGGTCTTGTACATCTTCCAGTTACCGGCCATGAAAGGGGTTCGCATGATTTGTGAACCTTGATTTTATCGCGGCAGGTTAAACGAACTGATACGTCCCTGGCACCGGAAGTGGGACGGGGTCCATCTTCTTGTTGTAGTCAAAGTCCTTTGGCATGAGGTCCTGCTTCGAGTTCAGGATCATCTCCCAAGTTATCTCGCGGCCGGAGTAAGCCGACTCACGAGCCATGATGCACGTCAGCGTACTTTCAGCCACCCGCATTCCTTCATTCACGTAAGGACCCTCCCCGGTGATGCTCTTCAGAAGTTTGACGTGCTCCCGGACGTATGGATTGATGTCCTTCGTGCCCATATCGAGACCATTCGATTTGCCCTTGCTGCCCACGATGAGGTCACTGACGTTGCGATACGTGCCCTGTGGAAACTGCCGGCAATTACTGCTCAGGTGAACTCCATTCGGATATACAAAGTCGGAGGACATGTGGTCATAAATGTTGCCGTAGAGTTCTTCCCGCGGACGCCACACGGCTCCTCCCGAGGCGACCACCTTCACCGGATGCGTGCCCATGACCCAATTGATGAAGTCGATGTTGTGGAAGTGCTGCTCCACGATCTGATCCCCGCAGAGCCACAGGAACGAATACCAGTTGCGTTGCTCCCATTCCATATCGCCCCACTTCGGATCTCTGGCCTTGGCGTGGAAGACGGGTGAGCTCAAATACCAGGAGAACAACGCGACCACATCGCCAATCGCGCCGTTCTGCACCTTTTCCACGGTTTCCACGTAGTCGCGTTGTGCGTGCCTCTGCGCTCCGGAGACGACAGTCAGCTTCTTTTCTTCCGCTTTGCGAGTTGCGGCCATGAACCTTCTGGCCCCCGTCGCGTCAGTGGCAATCGGCTTCTCCGTGAACACGTGCTTGCCGGCATTTACGGCAGCCTCGAAGTGCATCGGCCGGTAACCCGGAGGCGTGCAGAGCATCACGATATCCACGTCCGACCGCACCAGTTTCTCGAACGCATCGAACCCGACAAAGTGCCGTTCCGGTTCCACCTTCACGCGTTCTCCGACGTCCTTCACCAGGTCTTCGGCGGTCAACTGGACCGGTTTGCCATTGCGCTCCACTGTGATTCCGGCGTGGCGCGCAAGATATTTCGGATCGCGCAACTGCTTCAACGAACCCTCGAGTTTGTCCTCGAACACGTCCGCCATGGCGACCAGATGCAGGCCCTGATTGCCCGTGAGCGTATCGACAACGGCCTGAGTGCCGCGGCCGCCACAACCAACGAGTCCGGCGCGGAGCGGCCGGTTTGCGGGTGCAGAATTCGCCAGCGAAGCGGTGGCGGAAGCTGCGAGAAAGGAACGGCGAGTTACATTCATGACGCCCGGAATCATATCAAATAGGGGATGTTCAGCGCCGGTGAATCCGGCTAAAATCGGAACATGTCGCGAACAGCAGGGATGGTCTTTTTATTGACTGGCGCACTTTGCAGCGCAAAGGACATTACGTATTACAAGGATGTTGCACCAATTGTGCAAAGCCGTTGCCAGGAGTGCCACCGGCCCGGCGAAGCGGCTCCCATGTCTCTTCTCACTTACAAGGATGTGCGGCCTTGGGCTAAGGCGATAAAGAGTGCCGTGCTAAGCAAGAAGATGCCACCGTGGTTTGCGGATGAAGCGCATGGCGAGTTCTCCAATGACCGTCGTCTGAGCGAATCGGAATTGAAGACCCTGGCCGCCTGGGTAGACGGCGGAGCGAAGGAGGGCGACCCGGCCGACGGGCCTAAGCCGCATCAATTCTCAGAGGGTTGGACGATCGGCAAGCCCGACGTCGTGCTGGAAATGCCCACGGAAGTGAAGATCCCGGCCAGTGGAAAGATCGAATACACCTACGTCGTGGTACCGACGCGGTTCGCAGACGATAAGTGGGTGGAGAAGATTGAAGTGCGCCCCGGCAACCGCTCTGTCGTCCACCACGTTGTGCTCTATGCGCGCGCTCCCGGATCCAAGTTCATGCAAGCCGCGCAGCCCGGAATCCCATTCGTGCCGAAGGAGCCGGACACCAAGCCGGAACATAAGCCCGATAACGGGGTAGGCGTCTTCTATGCGCTGGGTGCCGAGACGCTGGAGATGGCGTCCGTCTATGTTCCGGGAGGGCTTGCATATACGACACTGCCGGGCCAGGCGCGATTGATCAAGGCCGGCACGGATCTCATCTTCCAAATGCACTACACCGCGAACGGTAAGGAGACAGCCGACAGATCTCAGGTCGGCATTGTGTTCGCGAAGGACCCGCCGAAGGAGCGCGTCATCAACACCTTTGTCTACAATCCGAATCTCCACATTCCGCCGATGGCTGCCAATCATCCTGTAAAAGCAACCGTCACCGTACATGAGCAGGTGAAATTGCAGTCGATGTTCCCACACATGCACGTGCGCGGAAAAGCGATGGAGTACAAGGCCATCTATCCAACCGGAGAAACACAAACGCTGTTGAGTGTGCCGCGATACGATTTCAACTGGCAACTCACGTATCTGCTGAAAGATCCGATTGTGTTGCCGAAGGGGACTAAGCTCGAAATCACTGCCTGGTATGACAATTCGCCTAATAATCCGAACAATCCGGATCCCAAGCAGGACGTCTATTGGGGCGAGCAGACCTGGGAGGAGATGCTGGCCGCCTTCGTAGATTTCGCGATACCCGCTGATGCCAAGCCGTCCGATATCGCGCGCCCGAAGAAGCCCGCCGCACCTGCCGCGGGAGGCTTGCAATAAGCCGGGGCCCTCTGTTAATTACCGCACCGGCCGGTACGTCTGTAGATTTGTGGAACAATTCCAACCGGGTTGCGTAGATAGCACCAGAGAGAGGAGAAGCGCCGTGTTTGTTCGATCCGCTTTGTTAATGATGGCGGCTGTGTCCGTCTCGATGGCCGCCGACTCAGGTCTCTTGAGTCTTGCGCCAGGTAATACCAAGGTTGTGATGGGGCTGCACGTGGACCGCAGCGTCAATTCCCCTTTCGGTCAATTTCTGATGAAGCAGATGCAGAAGGATGACTCCGACTTCCAGAAGTTCGTCACCGCAACCGGCTTCGACCCGCGGCGCGATCTGACGGAAGTGATCACGGTCACCTCGGCGGACCAGAAGGGGCACGGACTGGTTCTTGCCCGCGGAACGTTCGACCTCGGCAAGATTCAGGCCGCCGCGACCCAGCAGGGCGCCGCGTTTACCAACTACAAGGACGTGCAGGTGATCACGGGCAAAAGCGGCAATGACGGTTGGATCGCCTTCCTGGACTCCCGTACGGCGCTGGTGGGAGATTCGGGTTCCGTAAAGGCGGCCATCGACCGCCGCGGTGGGGCGTCCGCGCTCGACTTTAAACTCTCCAGCAAGGTCCAGGACGTCAGCAACCGCTATGACGCGTGGATGGTGAGCACAGCACCGATGTCTAACTTCGCGGGCAAAATGCCTGACCCGCAGATGAACGGGGCTCTGAAGGGCGACATGATCCAGGGAATCGAAATGGCCAGCGGTGGCATCCAGTTCGGATCCAACATTCAGATTGCCGGGGAGGCTGTGACGCGTTCGGACAAGGATGCAAGCGCACTGGTGGACGTGGTCAAGTTCCTCGCCGGAATGGTTCAGCTCAATCGCGACAAACCGGAGGTTTCAAACCTGGCCTCGATCCTCGATTCGCTGACCCTGAAATCGTCCGGCAATACGATGAGTCTTTCGCTGACCGTTCCGGAGCCGCAGTTGGAGCAGTTGATACAAACTAAGCCGAACGCGAAGAAGCGCACCGTCAAGAATGTCCAATTGCGCTAGTAATCTACTTGAGCAGTCCGCGTGTGCGTAGCCAATTCCCCAGCAGTGTTGGCCAGATGGAAAGGGTCGCATCGGTAGGAGCAAGTCCCACGCCGTGCGGCCCGTTCTGGAAGATGTGCATCTCCGCAGGAACACCGGCCTTGCGCAAAGCCATATAGAACAGAACTGAGTTTTCGACCGGCACCACGGGGTCGGCGGTTGTATGGAACAGGAAGACCGGCGGGGTTTGGCCCGTCACCTGCTTCTCGTTAGAGAGCAAGTCCACCAGTTTCGGATCCGGGTTATCTCCTAGCAGGTTCTTCCGCGACCCTGAGTGCGCGAACTCGCCGAAGCTGATTACCGGGTAACCCAAGATGGCGAAGTCTGGCCGCGAACTGATGCCGTCCGTGGTATCGAAATGCGTGGCCGCCGTGGCCGAGAGATGGCCGCCAGCCGAAAACCCGATAATCCCGATTCGGTCCGGAGAAATCTTGTACTCCGCCGCTCGCGAGCGAACCAGCCGAATTGCTTTCTGGGCGTCCTGCAAGGGAGCCGGATGATGGTAACGGGGGCCGAGCCGATACTTGAGGACCACCGCCGTAACACCCAGGCTATTGAACCATTGGGCGATCTGCTTGCCTTCGTGATCCATAGCGAGATGTGCGTAGCCTCCGCCAGGACAGACCACAACGGCGGTCGGCACAGCAATCTGCCGTTCGGCCGGATACACCGTGATCGCGGGCTTATCCGCCTCTTCGGACCCGGCCGCTCCCGGCGCTCCGTTGGGCCACAGCAGTTCGGGGACGGGCTCTTTCTTCTGAGCAGCGGCGACGGAAATCAGGATCAATGCGACAGCTAAGATTCTTGTCATACCAGGGCAGATTCCTCAATCGTTAGTTCGCCTTTGTCGGCATCCAAAGTGGCCATAACGCCCAACGGTAGCGTGAGCTGGTCGGATGTGTGTCCGAACGTCAGGCCGGACAGCACGGGCACCTTCAGCGGCTTCAGAATATTATCTACGGTTTCCCCGACTGTGTAAGGCGATGCGAAGGACGGCTTATAGTCGGAGGGGCCGCACTCGGAACACTCGCCCCAGATCACGCCCGCCGCTTGATCCAGTTTTCCGGCCAGGCGGAGATGCGTCAGCATACGGTCCACGGAATACGCCTGCTCGCCCACGTCCTCAATCGCGAGAAGCTTGCCGCGGGTATCGATTTCATAAGGGCTACCCATGAGGGCGGCAATCAGCGACAGATTGCCCGCCACCAGGCGTCCGCGCGCCTTCCCCGGACGAACGGTCCGCAATGGGTGTGGCGGCCGCATATCGGCGGTCTGCGGATTCGTGACCGTACCGATTGGCTTCGTTTCGAAAAGCGCCTTCCGGAAGTTCTCCTGAGTGTACGAAGTAAAACGAGAGACGGCGACCGGACCATGGAAAGTCACCAGCCCTGTCTTCTGATGAATGGCGACGTGCAGCGATGTGATGTCGCTGTAGCCGAGTAGAATCTTCGGATTGTGACGGATCAGGTCGTAGTTGATTCCATCCAGGATCTGCATTGCGCCGTATCCGCCACGGATACAGAATATGCCCTTGATCTCCGGATCACGGAACATTTCGTGCAGATCCGCCAGCCGGTCCTGCACGGATTGTTCATAACTGGTCCGTTTACCGACGCCCTTACCAAAGCGTGCACGAAGTCCGAAGTACTTCGCCATGGCGGCAGCCATTGCGAGACTGTCGGGATCCGCAACCATCGTGGATGGAGTGATCATGCCTACGAGATCGCCGGGCCGCAAGACCTTGGGCTTGATGAGTCCGGCAGCCTTAGCGGCTGGATTGGCCAGGAGCGCACTGGCGGCAGACGCGAACAGGGTTCGGCGTGTCATTCCTCAGCTTACTGTGACCGCCCGTCTCCACGGACAACATCGGCTGCTCTGCGCTCCGGAGTCACCCTGTATTCCAGCTTGCCGCGGCGATACGAGCCCTCGACGGTCGTGTTCTGCGGTGCCCGAAGCTTGAATTCGACATCCCAATCTTTCGGCCAGGCGGGAAGCAGGACGATTCGGTTGCCTTCACACTGCATCAACATCGTCTGAAGCGCCATCATGGCGACGTTGCCGTGGTCCTGGTCGGGAGTCCAGTCGAAATTTGGTCCCCAGAATGCCGGGAAGCGGCTATCGGGATCTTTGGTGCTGAAGTTCTGCACAACAGCATCGCGGGCTTCGCTGGTAAGCCCCAGGTACGCGGCCTGAATTGCATCAGGCGTCCAGCCGCCCGTACGCTTGATGCGCCGGGCTTCAAAGGCGGCCAACGCAGCTTCGCTGTCCGGTTTTAGAACGCCGTAGAGCCTGTATGGGAACACTGCGTATAGTTCGGGGTTCTCCGTGTTCTTCGGTTCGCCAAAGGTCTTCTCGGCCGGAGCCAGCATCGTCTTGCCATTCACTTCTTTGACCGGAATATCCGGCAAGCTCTGCAGGATCCGGCGCGCCGCATTCTGGGCATTCCTGCCGATCGGCACCTTCTGATTGAACAAGTTTGTAATTACGAATTTCAGGCCTGCCACATCGGGAAGCGGATTCACCGCATCCTGCCATGTTTCCAACGACTGCGCAGGAGCAATCCGCATCTTGCCGCCGGGTTGCCGCTCGTAATGCTTGTCGTAGAAGTTGATAATTCCTTCCGCAAGCGGCACCACTGTCGTCCGCAGGAATTCCTTGTTCCCGGTGTAGAGGCTGTAATCCAGCGCCATTTGCACAAGCTCGAGCGTATTCGAGTAGTAGTACCGGATGTATGGATTTTCCACGTAAGAGAGCGGCTTTCCAGCGCGCTTCCAGCCGTAATCCTTATTCGTGTAGGCACCCCAGAAGTACATCGTTTCCGGTAAGAACAGGCCGTCATGGTTGAAGTAGAGCTTCGTGCGGCGCGAAGCCATCATGGACGCCTCTGTATACATCCGGAAGAACGGAAGCATCAGGTCGTGGTCTCCGGCGGCGAGCATCGGCCAGTAAATATGCCGGGTGTTCTGGAACCAGTAAGGTCCACCCCACTTGCGGTAATCTGCGTCGAAGGTGCTATCGCCTACTTTGGCGTCTACGGTGAAGATCGATCCATTGAACTTGATCGGGTAAGCGCCTCGTCCTGCGCAGGCGTTTATGTATCGCTGTAACGCGTATCCTTGCGAAACCGTCGTTTGGGGTTTCCCGCCGCTGGCGCGCAACCAGCTTCGATTCCAGAAGGCGTCCCACCATTCGTCATGTGCCTGTTTCAAGGTCACCAGCGAAGACGTAGCGTGCCGGGAAATCTGGTTGTTCAGTTCCGAGACGAATTGATCCGGGCTGTCCGCCTGCATTGTCAGCACATCCACGGCAATCACATGCCGTGTGCGCCGCTCCGCACTGCGCAGTGCGGTCGCATTCATCTTCGTCAGACCTTCCCCGGAAATGCCCGCGCCGAACGTGCGGTTCAAAATCGGGTCAGGGAAGCCGAAGTCCGTCATACCCTGCAACTTCATGATTTCCGGGAAAGCCGACCGGGCATTCCGGTGATACCAAACGATGCGGTTCTCCGAATCGAGCGCCAGCGAATCACCGTATGACACGATTTGTCCGGGGCCGCCATTCAGGCCATAGGCGCTATGCGCCTCGTCGCCTTCGATGAATCGCTGCTGATCGCGCCAGCGCTCGTAGATCACTTGGATGTCGCTGCGCTGGGTAGTATCCACAACGACGTGAATTACGGGCGCATTGGCATCTACCCACAGCGAGATACTCGCTGCGTTGTCCGTTTTCCCACCAGTGACCTGGAACTCACCCGTACTGAGCTTTAGAGTCTGCCGAAAACTTCCACCATTTGACAAGGGGTTTGGTGAGATCCGCACGCGAACGCGGCCGATCTTCAATAGCCGGACAGTCTCGCTCCAGGAATCGGTCTTGGAAATGTAGAACACCAGATCGCCGCTCGGCTCGACCCAGGCATTCACGCCGATGTCGCCGTTCCCAAGAGGCATGGAGCCGGAGAAATCCTTGCTCGGAGAAGTCCAGAGAACGTTGTACTGGTCGATGGGCTTCTGGCCAAATGCGGCGAGACTAAGGAGCAAGGAAAGTGCAAGGCGCTTCATCATTTGCTATTTCTTCGTGTACGTCACATTCACAGTGGTGCCTGCCGGGGAAGACCCAATGCTCAATACAGCCACCAACTTCTTTTCCGAATCTTGTGCCAGCAGCATACAACCGTTCTGCTGGTTCGCCGGCAAGACCGACACTCGCATACCCCTCTTTTTCAAGTCGGCGGGGAATGCGGCACAAACGGGCTCGACAGCCTCGCCGACAACGAAACCGACACTGCCTCCGCCGGCGTTATCCCTCATGCTGAAGACATTCTTCGCCGGATAGCCGGGAACCGAGGGAATCCACTCCGGTACGCTTCCGTGCCCCGCGCCGAAGTCAATCACACTTCCATCTGCCGACCGCATCACCAGAAGCCCGGTTTCAGGATCCGCCAACGCTTCTCCCCCTTGCCCTATGCGGACCACCAGGCTCGCCCGACCCAGCCGTAGCGGAGTGTCTCGCCGGAGGCGCAGCAACTCTCCCGCAGCCAGGATCAGCCCGGCCACTACACTTACAGCCACCAGGAACAGAACGGCGTTCCATCCCGAGCGATTCACCGACCGATCAGGCACTGTCGGCATGTTACCTAGAAAGGGTTGATACTGATCATATCAGTCTGCGGGCAGTTTTTGCGGGAAACCGTGAGCAGCAAAACCAAAAGCAAAGGAAAATTATGCAGCAATTGGTCTATGCAATTCAGTTTAAGGGAGCCGCCAGTCCGATGGAAGGCCGCCCGAACGAATTGCAGGTGCACACTGAGGCAGCCAGCGTCAGTTCGACGAGCGTCGTGAACGACGGAGGGCTCACCGGCGGTTTCGATCCGGCGGCAGTTGCCACCGTACAGTTCGAAAGCATGGTTACGGTGGAAGACGGCGGTGCGTTCCGGGAGAAAGGGTCAATCACCTTCGGCACCACCGGGCATCGATTGTTCTTCAAATGCTGCGGCGACGGCTGGATGGGACCGAGTCCGCAGGAGGGGATGAAACAGGGGTCGGTCACGTGGACGGTCGAGGGCGGTGAAGGCCAGTTCGCCGGCGCAGAAGGAGTGATCACATCCAACTTCACTGTCGACTCGAACGGCGCCGTTGTCGATTATCATCTCGGCGTGATTTACATCCGGTAGCGCCGGCGTACTTCTTGAGTACAATGCCGGGGGGAGGAACACTTGTTCACTGCAACGGCCAATCTGATTTTGCCCAGCACCACAACCGGATCGTTCCCGCGTCCGCGCTGGTTCGACGTGAGTATGTGGGGGCGTCCGCTAGATACCTGCATGCTCGATATTCACTTCCGCGAGAAGTTCCAGGATGCACTCGCGGTCGTGATCAGTGAGCAGGAGCGAGCCGGGCTCGACATCCTGACGCATGGCGATTTCCATGTCGATGAAGACATGGCCGGGAGGGCGTGGCACCATTACCCGCTGCAACGATGGGCCGGCTTCGAAGGCGACCACCTGCAACCGGAGGAGACGACTGCGCCATGGCTCCACTATCCACCGGGCACGCTGCTGAATGAAATCTATACGGGATGGCGATGGCCGCACGTAGTGGACAAGATCGAACACCGGCCGTTGGATTACCCAAAGTTGTGGCGCATGGCCCAGGCAAAGACGCCGAAGCCGGTGAAGTTCGGCACCTGTTGCTCCCAGGTGATGGCACTATTCCTAGATATCCACACGCCCAAATACAAGGACAAACGCGAGGTGATCTGGGATATGGCGGTCGCGATGAATAAGGAACTGCGGGCGCTGCGCGACGCCGGCTGCAAGTGTATCCAGATTGAAGAACCCACCTTCCATTTCATGGCGAACACCTTCGGCAAGGATCATGAGGAAGTCAAGTTCATGATCGACGCTTTCAACCGGGAGGTCGAAGGCCTGGACGACGTGGAGCTTTGGATCCACACCTGTTGGGGCAATCCGAATATGCAGCGCGTGATGGAAGACACCAGCTACGCCAATTCCATCGAAATCTACCTGGAGCGATGCCGCGGAGACGTCTGGACACTGGAGATGAAGGATCGGAATCAGAAGGACATCGAATTGTTCGAACCCTTCAAACACGATCTGAAAAAGAAAATTTGCATCGGCGCGGTGAGCCACCGGGTGCTGCAGGCCGACCGGCCGCAGGAAGTGGCGGCCGAGATTCGAAAGGCGCTCAAATATATCCCACCGGAGAAGCTCATCGTCTCGAGCGATTGCGGTTTTGGCAGACAGGGATGCAATCGCGAGATCGCCTTCTATAAAGCGAGCGCCATCGCACAAGGCTGCAACATCGTGCGGCGCGAACTCGGATTCGGGGAGACTCGGGTGCCCGCCGCTGATCCGATGCTGCAAACCGACGTCGTTCCGGGCCGGAAGGGCAGTTCTGCGGCCGGCTAGCCGATCCGTCTTCCCGTTCCGTTCAACGCCTGGATAAAAGCAACTTCCAAGTGCCTCGGGAGAATAAAATGGTCGCTGAGGTCGGATCTCATCATGTCTTCCGAGGTTTCCTCTGATTCGCGACTACTTCCGGAACAAACGCCCGCACCGCCTGATCTCGCAGATGTTATCCAGGATCTAGCGTCGCGCCCCTCCCGCCCCCCGGATTATGAGGCCGAGAATCGGGCACTGGCTGTCCTTGCAAGTGAGCTCGCGGAATATCCCGAGAACATGCTGCAGAGGCTCACGGAAATCGCCCTTGTTGTGTGCGGAGCCGACACAGCGGGCATTAGCCTTCTGGAAACGCATGATGGGATGGAGGTGTTTCGATGGGAAGCTCTCGCTGGAGCTGGCGCTGCTGCACGGAACATGACGATGCCTCGCGCCGCGAGCCCCTGTGGAGTCTGCATAGCGGAAAACAAAACGACCCTATTGTATCTGCCTGAACGATGCTTCCCCGCCCTGCCGCGCGAGCCTCGTTTTGTGGAAGTTCTCCTGATTCCCTTTCATCACCAGGGACAACCGATCGGTACGGTGTGGGCCATCATGCATCAGTTCGACCGGAAGTTTGACCGCGAAGATGAGCGGTTGATTCGAAGATTGGCCGCTTTCGCGTCGGCGGGCTGGCAGCTTTGGAAGGCTCACACAACGTTAGAACAGCGGGTCGCGGAACGGACGGCCGAGCTCTCCGAGATGAACGCAGTTCTGCAAAAAGAAATCGAGGAGCGCAGACGTCTCGATGAAGAGCGCAAGACTCTTCTACAGCGTGTCGCCCTTACTCAGGAAGAGGAGCGCAGTCGGATTGCTCGGGAGTTGCACGACGATTTGGCCCAGCGGTTGGCTTTACTCGAAATAGAGCTGGAGCGGGTTCGCCAGAATCCGCCCGGTGATCCGGAGCAAGTGGCAGCACGACTGTATCCGCTCACCGGCCAGGTTGAGGCTCTCGCAAACGATCTACGCGAACTCAGTCATCGCCTGCATCCGAGCATTCTGGAGGATCTTGGATTGGAAGCAGCGCTGCGAGCCATCGCCGGAGAGTATGATCGCTCGTATGGCAGGGTCCGATTCGCCGGTGGCTATCTGTCGCGCCCGGTACCCGTCCCTGTCGCGAGTGCGCTCTACCGAGTAACCCAGGAGGCGTTGCGGAACGCAGCGAAGCACGCGCCCCGCGCCGCTACAACCGTCACTCTGTGCGAAACGCCTACGGAGTTGCGTGTCACGATTCATGACGATGGCCCGGGCTTTGATCCGGATGCCCCAGGGACCAAGGGAGGGCTCGGAATCGTAAGCATGCAGGAGCGTATGCAACTAGTCGACGGAAAACTTGTTGTCGAGTCTAGGCCGGGCGCGGGTACGGAAATTCGGGCTAGCGT
>CAYXLI010000026.1:0-84333 GCA_964464925.1 uncultured Solibacteraceae bacterium
TCCGTTGCGGCGATTCGCCTCGATTTTCCGTTGTGATGACATTTCAGGTACACCTCTTTCTAGCGTGATGGTCGCAGGCTGGGTGTTCTGTGACTTGGGCGAAGGGCAGGTAAGTGGAAGAAAAGTGGGCAAATCGAGTTGGAGGAAGTTTGTGACCGCTAAGGATGGCTGGGGCTCGCCACAGCAGATCATGGCTTTGATTTACGACTCGGTGAGAAACATCAACAAGAATCGGAAATATCATCTCGATTATTTGTCCCCTGGCTGAGAGTTGGTGCAGGTCACGTATCCGAACCAGGGGTGCCGGCGCTGGAGGTACAACACAGGCGATCTTCGCGCAGCCGAGCAATCCTACTGGGATGGGGCGATCGATTCGGGAAGTGAACTACCGCTACATTACCTGTTCGGAGGGATTCACCATACCAGGAGTCTTGAGTTCTGAATGAGAACACATCAAAGTCGACTTGTGTCGTTCAATGTTCGCGGAATGCTCACCGCAATAGCTCTGTTGGTGTGCTTTGGTTGCGGTTTAAGAGATCGGGCAACCGCGGAGATGAAGGTAATTCACCTCATCGACCAACTGCATGATGCTGAAAGCGCATACCGCAGAGCGAACGGGAGGGTCCGTGGTACATCCAGCGTCTGGCCGCTAAGACACTCCTGATAACCAGACGGGCGCATGGCGCTGATCGAACTCACCGGTTGCGGAACTCGATTACCGTGATGCTGGAAGCGGGGAAAACATGCGTTATCCCACCGGGAGCGATGGCTATCGATGTTCGAACCGGCACAACAGCCTGGGGTTCGGCCTCATTGTTCGCCTCATAGATGCTGGCCGCAGCGAGCGTCTGGACAGCCGCACCGGAGGGATGGAATCCGCTGAGGTCGATCCGAGCCTTTATGTCCCTCGTGAGATGGCGATTCACACAGAACAGGGTCAGCCGGTCGCCGGCATCATTCCTGGCAGCAACGATGTCCAAGTAAGGCACGTCCTTGATCACCGGAAGACGTCTCACGCCGCCTTCCACGCTATATTTTTCGCTATCTGTGGAGGTCTCGACGGGCACTGCCGCATCCGCAGTCGAATACATTCGGAACGCCCAGTAAGCAGGTGTGCCGAACACGCGCCCGCGCTTTTTCCAGATCCCTCCGAATTCGATCAGCCCCGTCATATCGGAAAGTCGCGTGAAACCGGCGGTGCGAATCAGTGTGTTCAACATTCCGGCAGTACACAGGGCTCCGGCCATATTGGTGAAACGCGGCCCGCGGTCATCTGGTGCCCAGAAAAGCCACTCGGTGAATGCGATGCCGACTCGACCGGCCGCATCAGGCGCCGACTGGATCTGGTCGTGCATCGCGCGAAGGCGCCGCTCCAACTCGACGGGAAGGGCGAAAGCGGCTTTTGCGATGAACTCGTTACTGGCGCCGTTTGCCGTTACTTCGCCGGGACGGACGACAAAGTGCGTGGATAGATAGTCAATGAGTTTCGAATTTTTAAGCTGCTCTGCGTTCCATTGTTCAAAATGATCGGGGTCCTGGCCGGTGGCAATCAACGTCGCCTTAGGGTCGACCTGGCGGATCGCCGCCGCGAAGGCGCGAGTGTGATCCGCAATCCGTGAGATTGTAGGGTAGCCGGTCTGGAAATCCCCCCAAAGCTCGTTGCCGAGTTCCCAAACGAGTCCTCCCTTTCCACTGTTCCACTTTTCGTCGACATACCGGACCCAGCCGGCTGCTTCCTGCGGCGTTCCGGTCCCCAGATTGAGGGCGATTTGGGGTTCCGCTCCGATGAGGCGGCAGAAGGCAAGGAATTCGTCGGTGCCGAAGTGGTTGTACTCGGGCATGCCCCATGCCACGTTCAGCATCGAAATCCTCTTGTCCATTGGACCGACGCCTTGCCTCCAATGATAGGCGGACGTGAAATTGCCGCCGAACCGAACGATCGGGGTTTTCAGATCGCGCGACATTGCGATCATTTCCGGGTCCATTCCTTGAACTGCGTCATCCGGCCAAAGCATGATTTGATCAACCAGGACCCTGGTCCCGTTCGAAACGGAGATCACGAAATCCATGGGTTCGAGCGACGCACCGTGCGACGGATCCAGGCTGAGCGCGAAATCTGCGCGGGACCACTCCGGCGAACCCTTCAGTGTTGTGTCGCGGTAGACGACGTCAGGCCTATTGCGCTGCCGAAGCGAAACTCTTACTTCTCCCGGGCCGCTCAGATGTTTGATATACAGGCTGCCGCGATATCCGCGCGTTCGATGCAGGGGCAGATAGACGGCCTGACGAATTCCAACTTCGTGCTCAGGGAGAGCGAGCAGCATGAGTGACCGGTAGGAGTTTGCGGCATCGCCCCAGCGCGGCTCATACCGTGCTCCCTGCCGGGCATCGAGCGGTTCCCAGGGAAGGGGCAGACCGAGTTCGGAGGAGCGGTAGAATGCCGGGTTCGCATCCAGTTTGCGCCGCAGCTGCGTTGCATTCCAGAGGTTGTCTTCCAGGCTGGGGTTCTCGAGAATTTGGGCCCACAGGCCGCCGTAGGTCGAGTTTCCGATCGGCTCGAGGAATGTGCCGTAGATGCTTCTAGGGATCTTGTAATTTGCCGTGTTGGCCGCGTTTACTTTGACTACTGCCTCCTGAGCAGGCAGCACTCCTGTGGCGATCGCGGTAATTACCAGCATCCATATGCGCATTACGTTGTCTCCAGGAAGGGAGGTTTAGAGCAAATCGTCATCGACAGCATATCGCGTTGATGGCCGGGAGATGCGGAGTTCGCGCAGTTCCAACATCATCTGCACCGTGGCGATCAGATTATATTCCCAGGAGGCGCGCCAGATAGGCCTCGGCTTGCGGGTCTCCCTCGGGAGGCGCCCAGGGGGCGAACTCCTTATCGCTCGACGGATCCCATGGGCCGGGTTTGATTTCCAGGCAGACGGCATGATCGGAGATTGCGGTGATGGTGTGCCAAATTCCGGCCGGCAGGTCGATGCCTTTTACGATCGGGAGTCCGTTGAGCCGGGGTGGAAGAGGGGTGGGCTCGGCAGTGCCGATGAGGTGAGTTGATTGAATAGAGCCTTTCCCATCGAAGCAAAACACGGCCAGCAAGCCCTCCAGCACGACGAAGGTTTCGGATTTGGGCGGAGTTGCGTGACGGTGGGGAGCTACATAGCTGCCCCGGAGCAGCGCGTTCAGGAACCGGTGAGGATTGTCCTGGGGGCCGGAATGGAGATTGTGGTTGATTCGGCGGCGCGCGGCTATCCGGGCGCGATCGACGGTGCGGCGGATCAGCGATTCGTCTATGAGCTGAGGACCCATACTCTACGAGTGTCCCGCAACTGGGTGGCGGCGCGCACATATGCGGGTTTAGCCCCAATTCAGGCCGGCACGCGATGCGTAAGTCCGGTATTCCGGCCGTTCCAGCAGTGGAACCTGCAATGCAGGGATCAGCGCGGAGGACATGGGAATGGCTGTCGTGGAGAAGGTACAACGCTATCTGGACCAGTCCGATACCAGATATACACATAGCATCCATCCTCGAGCCTACACGGCGAAGGACGTCGCAAGGGTCGAGCACATACCTCTCCGCAAGGTGGCAAAGTCTGTCGTGTTCCGGACCGACAAGGGATTCGCTCTTGCCGTGCTGCCCGCGGACGAACATATCGATCTGGAAGAATTGAGGCTACTGCTGGGAGTTGAACGCATCCGGCTCGCCTCGGAATACGAACTCAGTATTCTCTTTGCGGATAGCGAAGTAGGAGCGATGGCACCCTTCGGGAATCTATACGGCCTGCCTGTATACGTGGACAGCAGTCTTGCTGCAGAGGATGTGATCGCATTCAATGCCGGAACGCATAAGGATCTGATCCATATGCGCTACGCCGACTTCGAGCGCCTTGTGGGTCCGTCCATCATCCATTTCGGCCGACCATAAGGTTATGCCACTGGCCCGGATGAATCGTGCCGGAGGTGCTCCAATGCCAGGGCACGGCTGGCGTTGTCGAGCTCATGGGAACTGATCAGACGTAGCAGTCTGGTTGGAGGTGCGAGTTCCCGAGCGGCACGAAGATGGCAGGATGCGAGGCGTCCTCAGCCTGCCGGGCCAGTTTAATCCGGTAAACTGATCACGGGAGCCGGACACTCCCCGATAATTCCAAACACCTTGGTGCGGAGTCCGCCGAGCTTGGAAGTTACGTGGCCCCGGCCAATCACCACAAGCGTTCCGCGCAAAGCCATCACCGCCTGATGGATACCATGGGCCACGCCGCCCTCTTCGAAGTGATAAGGCACGGATACGCCTGAGTCCTCCAACACTTTCTTCATACGGTCATTCGCCACGCTGAGTAGAAACGGATGCAACTGGCCGGAGCAGGACGGGTCTGAGGGGATGCCGGATACGGAGACGACGTGTACGGCTTGCAGGTGCGCACCTAACTTGGCGGCCAAGGTGCAGGCTTGCCGGAGCAGGAGGACGCTGGATTCCTTGAGGTCCAGCGCACAGAGGAGCTTGGGGGTTCCGCCAGCGATATGGGGTGCCTGGTCGAGGTGGGCGGCAGTCCAAACGGGGCAGGGTGCGTGGTGCAGGACTTTTGCGGTGACCGAGCCGAGCATGGTGCGGCGGATGAGGCCGCAGCCCTGGGTGGGCATCATGATCAGGTCCACAGATTCCGGCTCGATCGATTCCAGGATCGTGTCAGCGGGATCACCTTGCTTGAGGAGCGTGCGCGATGGGATCTCCGAGAAATGCTGAGACTGGAATTCATCGAGCTTCCGCTTTCGCGTCTCGCGGAGTTCGTCGATGTTCACCATGGCAGCGAACGCCTCGACCTCGGCAGTGGTGTACCAGCCCTGGGGGATCTCGATCGTGTTGAGAAGAGTGACTCGCGCCGCCAGCCGTAATGCCATTTCGCGCACTTGTGCCGCGGCTTCGACCGCGCAGCGAGAAAAATCGACTGGAAACAGGATGTTGCGGATGTTGAGCATAACCGTCTAACAGAGGAAGCACCTGTTGGGCCAATGCCTGGGATTGGTTCGGGAATTGCACAAACGAAGGCCGGAGGGCGCTGACGTGACTTTCCGCAAGATTGTGTTTCCGGTTGCGTTTTCAGAACGCTGCCGCGGCGCCGCACCATATGTGCGCGCATTTGCCCATCGATTCGCCTCAGACGTAGAGCTGTTGCACGTGATCGAGGCGCAATACACAGTGATCGGCACGCCGGAGTTGGCGCTGTTGCCGGACGAAGAAACAATTGAGGAATTGACACACCGGGCCTCGGACAAATTGCTCGAATTCCGGGCGGAGTTTCTTTATGACGTCCACGCGACGATCTGCGTGAGGAGCGGGGATGCCACCAGCGTGATTACGGAGATCGCACGCGAGCAGATGCCGAATCTGATCATGATGCCCACGCACGGATATGGACCGTTCCGCAGGTTCATCCTGGGCTCGGTGACAGCTAAGGTGCTTCACGATGTAGCTTGTCCGGTGTGGACCAGCGCTCACATGGAGCAACCTCCGACTGAGCCGCTGCCGAACATTTCGCGCGTGCTTTGTGCGGTGGATTTGCAGCAGAAGAGCGTTTGCACTCTGAAGCTGGCCTTAGCGCTGGCACAGGCATGGGAAGCGAAGCTGGAAGTGGTACACGCGATCACTGCGCCGGAAGCGCAGCCCGGCAAATGTCTGGACAGCAAATTCCGCACGTTCCTCTATGACGTGGCGCACGAAAAGATCGCCAGTTTCCAGAAAGAAGCAGGGACGAACGTGCCGGTGCACATTAACGGCGGGGAGATCGCAACGTATGTGCACGACATTGCGCTACAGAGGCACAGCGACATTCTGGTTATCGGGCGGGGGAGCCACAGCATGCTCGGGCGTCTGAGGCCCCATTCTTACGCGCTGATTCGCGAATCGCCGTGCCCGGTGCTGAGCCTTTAACGGTGAACTGGCGTTTGCGGAAACGTTTGTAATTGCTAAGTGGCTGTTTCGCGTCTATAACTGAGGGCAGGCTAGAGAGTGTCACCTACATCTTCTATTTCCGGCAGTGGCAATGCGAAGAGCGGGTATTGGCTTTGGGAACCGGAAGGCGCCGCGACGGCGCTGCTGGTTCACCTTCAAGTTATAGAGAAGATTCGGCAGATTGTTATGGCGGGGTTTGCGTCTCTGCCACGAAGGGGGCTGGAAACGGGCGGGCTGCTATTCGGACGCGTGGAGCAGCTTGCCAGCGGTCGGCGGCTGATTACCGTCGAGGGCTGCGAGGCGTTCGAATCGGAGCACGTCTCCGGACCGTCTTACGTCCTCTCCGCGGCGGACAGACATGCGCTGCAGGACCGGCTGGACGCGCTAGATATCAACGACATAGTCGGTTGGTTCCGAAGCCAGACGCGCGACGGCCTTGCACCGGACATGGCGGACGCGGACCTCTTCCAAAATTTTCTGGGGAACGGAACGATTCTGCTGCTTGTAAAGCCTCATCGGGGCGCTACCGCGGAGGCCAGAATTTACGCGCGCGAGAACGGAGAGTTTGCCGACTTCGGTCTGGAGTCTTTCCCCTTTTCGCGGAAGGAACTCGACAAGGGGCCGGTGCTCTCGATAGAACCGGCGCCCGCCACTATTTCGGCAGGCATCCCGGCGCCAGAAGACGCGGAAGCGAAGCCAGCCAAACCAAACCATAGGAGCCGCTACTGGCAGTGGATCTGGCTGCCGGTTGCGCTCTCGGTGGCGCTGATCGGAGTGATGCTGTGGCAGCACCGGCGTCCGATACCTCCGGCTACGGCAGTAGTGCAGTACGGGAATCCCAAATTGCTGAAGTTGTCCCTGGAGCGTCATGGAGACAGTCTGCGGTTGGTGTGGAACAAGGATGCACCGGAAGTGCAGACCGCTTCGAACGGAGTACTGCTGATCGACGACGGCGGAGTGGAGACAAGGTTCGACCTGGACCACTCGCAGTTGCAGGGCGGTGCCGTTGCCTATCATCCGAACAGCCAGGACGTAACGTTCCGGATGAATGTGGATTCACCTTCCGGCCATGTTGCGAGCGAGCCGTTGCACGCATGGCTGCAACCGCTGAATGAACCAGCGGCGGGTCCTCCCGCAGCGCTCGCGCAGAACCAGATGAGAGCGCGGAGGAAGCCACCTCTCAATCCGAATAACGACGATGATGACGGTAAACCATCTCCAGCGAAGCCGGTGCAGCAAGCTGCACTGCCTCCGGTGGCCGAAATCCACGAACAGCCAGTGACGGCGGCAGCTCCGCCGCCCGCCGCCGAGCCAGCTCCGCGGAAGGCGGAACCACAACCGCTGGTGGCGAATGTGCGGGTAGAGCCTGCTCCGGAATCCGGCATACGGCGGGGTCTTCAAACGATTCCAGTGTTGCGGCTGCTTCAGCGGCGCCGGTATAAAGCGGGTACGAATTTTGCTCCGCCAAGGGCTGTGCTGCATATGCCGCCGCAACTGCCTGCGCAAGCTGCGGCGGAGCGGAAAGATCTAGGCGTAGACCTGAAGCTCACTATCGACGAAGATGGGAAGCTGCAGAGGACTGAAGTGCTAACCCCGGGGGCGGACCAAAAGGCCTTGAACGCTGCGGTGGCGTCGGTTCGTAAATGGCGGTTCGAGCCGGGACGGATCGGGGACAGGCCGGTAGTCAGCAAGGTCATTGCGCATTTCCGGTTCTGATGCGGGCGATGAAATCATTCATTCTCCTGTGACCGGTGACCTTCCGGAATTCATCGAGCAGAATATCGAAGCCGTGGAACTCGCGTGCGAGTTCGCCCGGTTCTATCAGGAAGGCTGGATTCATCGGTTTGACGGTGGGATCGGAATCGGCCACTGCGATGGTTGCTGCAAAAACTCCGCCTGGCTTTAGGGCGCGGCGGATCTGCGCGAACAGGCTTCGCTGTAAATAGCGGGCGTTGCAAACGAGGTCAAAGGTTGCGTCAGGCAGACGCGTGGATTCCAGATCTTCAAGCCTCGCTTCCAGATTTGGATGCCGGCCTTGCAGCGCGGCAATGGCGACGTTGGAATAGTCGAGTGCTAAGACACGAAAGCCGGAGCGCGCCAGGTAGAGCGCGTTCCGGCCTTTGCCACAGGCCACATCAAGAGCGAAGCCGGCGTTCACCAGACCGGCGGCCTGAATGACCACCAGATCCGGATCTGCGCCGGCTTCTTCTCCTCTGCTGTATCGTTCGTTCCAAGTTCCGGGCGAAGGCACCCGACCAGTTTAGTTGACTCTGTTGTGGGTCAGGCGGTCATACAGGAAGCCTGCACCGCCGCCGGCGAGCGCACCGATCGCTGCGCCGCGTCCACCCCCAGCAAGAGCACCAATCGCCGCACCAACACCACCTGTGCCGGCCACAATGGCTGCGGATTTCTTCCAGGAGCGGCCGCGGTGCACGGTCGTCACATAGGTGCGTGAAGGCTCCACATAGTTAGTGCGGACTACACGCGCCGGTTGCCGATAAGTCCGAACTTCCCGGACTGTATCAGGCGCATACGCCACTGGGCGATATCCGTAAGGCTCCGCGCATCCATTGTTCGCCACCGGATAGGCGGTCTGATCGTAAGCAGGTGTCCCGTAGGCTGGAGGGGCTACCTGTCCATAAGCGGCCGGCTGTGCGTAGCCGGTAGCAGGCGTCATGAAGTTATTTGCGTAAGCTGGTGCCGGATTGCGAGTCCATCCGACAACCGCGACGGCCGCTAGAAGTCCAATAATTGCCAGTAAAAGCCCGGTTCTAAGTCTCGGTGTCATATTACAGCCTCCTGCTCTGTGGACGCTTGTACCCTTGCTCCAGGTTGCTTAATTGGGTTTCATTAATGTGGTTCAGAGATTGCAACTACTTACCTGATGATGGCGCCGCAGCGCGCCTCAAGGAGACGCCAATGCATTGGAATCAAAGGACAATTCTCATTGTCGTAGCCGCCCTGCTGGTGGTCGCGGTGATTGCATTTTCGGCCAGCGGGGGGTTAGATCTTACAGGGTCCTCGACGATTTTTCCGATTCAGGCTAACGGTAAATTCGGGTTTATCAGCAAGTCGGGCAAGTTAGAAATTCCCGCGCAGTTCGACGATGCCAAACCATTTCATGACGGGCTCGCTCCGGTACAGATGCAGCAGCGGTGGGGCTACGTAGATCGGAGGGGCAAGCTGGCGGTTGCACCGCAGTTCGAGCTGGCCGATCCGTTCTTCGAAGGACTCGCTCTTGTCGGCGTTGGACACCGGCTTGGTTACGTCAATAAGGACGGCCGATTTGCGATCAACCCGCAGTTCGAGGGCGCGGGGCGCTTCGGCGATGGACTTGCGCCGGTGCTGCTGGGGGGCCGATGGGGCTACGTCGACAAAAATGCCAAGGTGCACATCACGCCGCAGTTCGATGAGGCGGGGAGTTTCTCCGATGGAATGGCGATGGTCCGCTTGGGGGATCGCTTCGGGTATATCAATAAGGAAGGGAAGATAGTGATCAACCCTCAGTTTGAAGGAGCGGGCGATTTCAATGACGGCCTGGCTCTTGTGAAACTCGCGGGCAAGTACGGATACATCGACAAGAACGGAAAATACGCGATAAACCCGCAGTTCGAAGAGGCGGGCGAGTTCAATGACGGCCTCGCGAACGTAAAGATCAATGGCCGCTTCGGCTATATCGACAAGAGCGGAAAGATGGTGATCGCTCCGCAGTTCGAAGACGCGGGGGACTTCGCAGGCGGTTTAGCCCCGGTGTGGATCGGGAATCGCCAGGGTTATATCAACCGCTCGGGCAAATTTATCTGGAATCCGACGGCGTAGACTGCGCGGGCAGGGACCAGGTCTCGTCAAAGAAGCCCGCATCCACAATCTTGCCGGGGGCATGGCCGTCGGGAGGGGTAGTGATATCCACGACGGCCCAGTCCGGCAGTTTCGGAACCTGGCGGGCATTATTGAGGTAGTCGAATTCGCGGAATGTGACGCCGCTGTTCAGGACCACGTACTTCGAAGGATTCAGAGGATTCGGGTAAATCATCAGCAGGGCGCGATTACCGCCCGGCCACTTAATCGGCAGCTTATCCAGAATACGAGCAAGAATCCTGTTCGAAGCCGGATCTCCCCATAACACCAGATTGTTGTTCGCAATATCGCCGCTGGTAATCTGCTCATCGTCCTTCACCTGAGCGTCTCCGCGGAAGTGGCGCCGCCATTCGCGAATGGCGCGGTCCTGTTCCGCAGAGACCCACTTCGCAATTTGCGCATTCTGCGGCTCGCCGGTCGGACGTACCATGATGAAGCTGTCCAAGAAGGCATCGTCGATCGGACCTTGCAACCCATGCCGTTTCCGCAGCCCGGCCTTCCACTCACCGATGGACCAGTGTGACCCGTTTCTAATAAATTGCACGCGCCAGGAGCGGTCCGTTTCCGGTGACGGGGTCTGAACGCGCTGTCCATTCACAACGACCACGGGCTTGCGAGCGACGTTCAGCAAAGGGCTGCCAGCATCCATATCCAAAGTGAATGCAGAGACGTTGACGGCTTTTACGTCCAGAGTAGAATCGTTCGTCACTTCCGCATCAAGCCGCGCCCGTTCCCAATGCTTATCGAGGGCGTCGATGACCACCCACTTCATCCGGTTGTAGGAGAGTGTCCAGGTGGTGAAGCGAACCTGCTTCGGAAACGGATCCCGGCCGCGCGCCGCGTTTGCATCCACCAGACGGCTGATGATCGGCTTCGAATCGGGGTGATACTTGTGCGCAGTGTTTGGACCAATGATGTGGGTGAGCCGCAGACCCTCGGGCTCCAGCGCTCTCTCCATCATGGTGGCCGCCTGCTTCTGCGGATCGATTTCACCACTGTATGCGACAGTCGGGCAGTTGAACAGATTCGCGGCGTAGTCGGTGGCGTTGTAGAGGTGCCAGAGTTTCTCCTCGTACCATGCAGGCTTCGGACCATGCTGCGCGATCTTCAGGAAGTCTGGCGTTTCGCTAAAACCTGCGCCCGGTGCGGCAGCTGCCCATAGACCGGCATGATGGGCCGCGATGTGCCAAGCAGCAGCGCCGCCCATGCTGAATCCGCGCACAACGATACGGTTTTCATCGATGGCATAGGACTGCCTCGCGGCGTCGAGGGCTTCGAACAAATCCACCTCGCCAGCTAACTTATTCGCATTGCAGTAGCGCCCGTACAGATGCAGGACGATGGTGTCTGCGGGCGTGAACTCCCCTGTGTTATGCAGCCGGTCCCAAAGAAAGTTCAGTTCGCTGAGCGTCTCGTTGCGGCCGTGAAACCACGTGTCGAGACGCCAACGGTGCGGAGCAGTGACGGAGTAGCTGGCAGGAATGACCAGGCCATATGGCTGCACGCTCTTGTCGATTTTCGACACGTAGCCGCGTATGGTCAACCCCGGCGTACTGGTCCAGGCGTGCGTGCCGTTCTGCAGTTCGTCTGCGCGTGCCTGGCCGAGTTTCAGAATTTCCTTGGCGCGGAAGATCTCTTCGGGTTTGAAAAACTCGTCATATTGCAGGGCCCAAGCGACGGCCTTTTGAAAGATCAGAACATCAGGCAACAGCGGATGGCCTTGCAACTTTTCGATCGACCGATCGAGCCGCTTCAGGCCGCTCTCCAATTCCTTTCGATCCGTGGCCGGCACCGGAACGCCGGGCGGGGGCACTGGACGTATGTCCGTTTGAGCAAGAAGTGAACCACTGAGCAAGAAGCCAATCAGGCAATAGCGCATCATTCGAAATAGACCAGCGAGTTGAAGAACATCTTAAATGTGAGATAACTTTGCGCCCGGTACTGCGGGCGGATTCCGAACAATATCATGTGTCCGGAGCCGACCGGCAGATCCACCACGGCTGCGCGATTCGCGATGTACTTCTCGCCTAGCAGCCAGCCTGAGGCGAGCACCTGTGAAGCTGTGTAGGTAGCGACTGCGCGCGCGCGGTCCGCAAGTTCGAAGGCGGGGCCGTTCTCAAACCAGACCGCAATATCGCGCGGCATGCCGTAGTTGAGCGGATGAGTTGTGTCGAGCCGCACATTCAGCAGCGTTCCCGGCGCATAGAAATCCTTATTTGGAACGCCACGCAAGATATTCTTCACACCGGCTCCGAGGTGCTCCAGGGCATATTCGGAAGCATCGTTTAGGAAGACGAGCGTGCCGCCTTGCGAAGCGAAGCGTTTCAATTGCCCGGCGCCGGCCTCGCCCACGCCGCCAGTGTACTCCTCGGGCATGGAGCCTTTTGCGTGCCCGCCGTGAATGGCAGCCGCGCGCTGTTCAGGAAAGATCAGCACATCGAAGCGGTCTTTCAGATTTCCGGCCTGAATGTCTTTATTGAAGATGCTGGTGTAGGCGAATCCGAACTGCTCCAGTAGCCAGCGCGTCCAACCCTCGTCCATGCTTGGCACGTAACTCTTGTACAAGCCGATCCGCGGACGTTTCAACTGGCGCGAGTTGGCCAGTGAGGTGAGCGAAAAGTTGCCGCTCTGCGGATCGCGCCAAACCGGCTTGCCCGCGGCCCACGCCGCATTCACGGTCTTCCAGGAGTCGACGTTCGCTGCGTCTAACGGGTTCTTTGGGGCGACGATTTCTCCGGCCGGTTCTAGTTCGGCTGTGAACGGAGCCTCGATGGTGTCCACGGCGACCCCCATCAGCAACGGCAGGGTTTGCGCCGTCACGTCGTAAGGCCGCCTCGGAGGGCCGCCGGGATAGAGCCGTAGATCCGGATACTGCTGCCGCTCCAAGAGTGTTTTGGCAAAGGCCCCATAAGGTTGCTTCAGGCGGATGACGTAGCTGCCCGCGGGATACTGCCTGGTTCCGGCCGTGAACGCCGCCTTGGCCCGATCGATCTCTACTTCGCCGAACCGCAATGTATCCAGCATCTTCTTTGCAGCACCGGGATCGGCCTGCGTGGACGGAATGACGAAAGAGTAAGGAGAGGTGCGTGCGAGTGCCTTTTTGCCCACCTGGTAAAAGCTCGTCAGCATGTCCCGGCGGCGTTGGGCGGCAAAATTCAGCAACGACTCCATGGCGATTAACTGGTATTCGACAATGTCCCGCTGATGCCATTCACCGCCCAACCAAGGTTCCAGGTAATTCCAGCTACGCTCGCGGGGATTGTAGCCAAGGGCGCTGCCGCTAATCTCTTCGGGCTTGACGGTAACCGGCGTCGCGAGTTTTGCGCTTGCCGATTCGCTCAGGATCCGCAGACCGCCGTGATAGGACTGATAGTGCCGCGCGGGGGTCCAGAAGTCGTACATCGCGTTAATGGAGACGCCGGTCTTGCCCGCCGCCGTGAGATCCGCCGCCATCACGGTGCCGACTGCGTTATTCCACTGCGCAATGATCGGATCCACATTCGAATCGATCGGATCCAACCAGGGTGGCACGAACATGCGGGACGCGAATGCGCCCTGCTGATGCACGTCATACACGATCTGCGGATGCCAGACATTCTGGATGCGGGCGATAGCGTGCTGCGTTTCCACCTGCGAGAAAATGTACCAGTCGCGATTGTTATCGTGCCCGACGTATTTGTGATACAGCTCCGGCGGGCTCGTGCCTTCATAGGCAGTGCCGAGGGTCTTGTTGTACCAGCGCGTCACGATGTCGACGCCGTCCGGATTCTGCGAGGGCACCAGGATGAGAATCGTGTTGTTCAAGATGTCGCGGAACTTCGGCTTGTCTTCGGTGATCAACCTATACGCGAACTCCACCGCGGTCGAAGTGGACGCGACCTCTGTGGAGTGGATGGAGCAGGTAATCATGACCACCGTTTTGCCGTCCGCGATCAGCTTGGCCGCTTCGGCATCGGTAGTTTTGAGCGGGTCCGCCAACTTGCTTTGAATGGCAAGATACCGATCCAGCTTCGCCAGCGTCTCCGGAGCGGCTATGGTTGCAGCGATGTACGGCTTGCCCTCAGTCGTCTTGCCTAGTTCGTCGACACGGATTCTGTCGCTCGTCTTGGCCAACGATTGGAAGTAGCCAACGACCTTTGCCCACTCGAGCAACTTGCGGTCCGCTCCCATCCGGTGGCCGAAGAAAGTTTCCGGAGTGGGAATCTGCGCCGCCACGGGCGCAATCAGAAAGATAACGGAAACGATCAGCCGGCGGAGAGAGCGGCCCATAAGGCGTGATAATAGCGCAGGAAGCGTTCGGGTTCTTTGCTCTCCGGCGCCTCGCACAGCATGTACCGCTCGTAATTGGATTTTCTGAACAGTGTGAAAAGTTCTTTCCACGGGTAGTTGCTCGTGAGTTCGTTGATGTGTACGTTGCGGACCCACGGACGGAGTAGGCCGAAGCTCTGCTTTATCGATCCGTTGATGACATCGGTAGGATTGGAATTCCAGCAGAGGCCGACGTTGTCATGTTTGGTGGCACGCATGATGGCGGCGGATAGAGGTGGATTTTGTGTGCCGTTACCGTGGACTTCCATCCAGATTTCAACGCCGTATCCGGCTCCATAACTGCCGACCTCGCGAAGGCATTCGGCGATTCTTGCCACGGTGGTCTCAACGGGAACATCCTTGGGCAGACCGTTCGGCCGGACCTTCACGCCCCACGCGCCGGTATCATGCGCCAGGTGGATGAAAGTTTTCGCGACGGCGATGTTGTTCCTGCGCGTCTCTTCATCGGGCGACTGAAACTCACATGCCGATCCGAAACTGAGCAGGCGCACTTTGCTTCGCTCGAAGAGTCCCTTCACATGCTCGCGAGCGGAGGCGCCGATGGAGGGCTCCACAAGATGACGATGGCCGGTCCGAAGCTCCACAGCTTCGTAACCGGCCTCCTGCAGTTTTTGAATGATGGTCTCTACATCCCAATCTTTCAGGACGTTATAGGTCACCGCGCCGAGCATCATCTGGTGATTACCAGCGGATCTTTGCCGGGAAGTATTCGGCGATCAGATCTTCATAGAACGGCCGCAGCGCAACCGGATCCGGCTTCGTGTGGGCTTTCGAGTACAGGTCGTATGGATTGAATTTGCGTACCCATTCGAACATTTCGCGGTCATGATCGTTCATCAGATAGTCGTAAGCGCCCTCCCGATGGCCGGGATAGAACGAGTGATAGCGGATCATGTACAGCGCCGGCTCAGGCAGGTAGTTCTTTGTGACGTGGTAGAGATACTCGTCGTGGCCCCATGACAGATTTACCTTGTCGAGCCCGCAATTCTTCTCATATACGCCAAGCTGAGTCTGATACTCCGGCACCTTCGCATCGGGGTTGTCCTTAAAGAACTGGTGGAACACAATCGCCGGCGACCAGGCGCATCCAACCGGAAAAGTGTCGCCAACGACGGCCCACTGCGGTTCGCCGTAATGGCACAGCATCTTGCCCAGATCGTGAATGAACCCGGTGAGGATCATCCACCGCGGGTGCCCATCCCGGCGGATCGCTTCGGCGGTCTGCAGGTTATGGTCGATTTGCGAGAGATCGGTATCGGGGTCGCTGTCATCTACGAGCGTGTTCAGCAACTCCATGGCTTCCCAGATCCCCATCTCCCCATGAATGAGGCCTTCGTATTCGCGCCGCTTGGAAACGGCGAACTCCCTTGTCTGCTGTTGATGGTTCTGCCGGTAGAATTCCTTTACAACAGGCGGGGTGGAATCGTCATATTGACGAAACTCCTCCTGCTTTTTATCCGGATTGTAACGGCCCTTGACGAAATCGTCCCACTGCTCCAGATTCTCGAGCGGTCCTTCTACAATGCGCATATTTCAGTACTCCCAACGCCAGAGGTTCGCACCCGCAGTATATCCCGCCCCGACGGCAGCGAACAACACGTAGTCACCCTTCTTGATCCGTCCTGCTTCCAACGCATCCCGCGTGGCAAGCGGGATTGTGGCAGCGGTGGTGTTGCCGTACTTGTCGATATTAATGATTACTTTGTCCGAGATGCCCAGCCGTTCGGCGACCGCAGTGATGATCCGGCGGTTCGCCTGGTGCGGGATCATGCAGGCCAGTTGATCGGGCCGGAGATTATTGCGCTCCAGAACCTGCAGGCATAGTTCCGACATCTTGCGGACTGCATACTTGAATACCTGTTGGCCATCCTGCTTCACGTAATGCAGGCGCTTCTCGATGGTTTCGCAGCTTGGAGGCATGCGGGATCCGCCGGCGGGCATTTTCAGGTAATCACCACCGGAGCCGTCAATCTCATTCTGAAAGTCGATGAAGCCGCCCTCGCCGTTGCTTTGTTCCACGAGCATTGCGCCGGCCCCGTCGCCGAAGAGAACGCACGTTGCGCGATCCTTGTAATCGATGATCCGCGACATCGTGTCGGCTCCGATCACCAAAACTTTTTTGTGAGTACCGGACTTCACCAGGTGAGCCGCGGTCGTTAGCCCGTAGATGAAGCCGGAGCAGGCTGCAATCAGATCGAATCCCCAGGCACCCTTCGCGCCGATACGATCCTGTACCAGGCAGGCCGTGGAAGGGAAGAGCATATCGGGCGTCACCGTGCACACGATCAATGCATTCAAATCGGTAGCCGGTACGCCAGCCATGCCGAGGGCGATTTTCGCGGCCTCGACAGCCATGTCAGACGTGGCGACATCAGGCGCTGCGATATGACGTTCCCGAATGCCCGTCCGTTCGAGAATCCACTCGTCGGACGTCTCAACCATCCGCGTCAGATCGTGGTTTGTCAGCACACCAGGCGGCGTGTAGCAGCCTACCGCGGTGATTTTAGCTGTGTACAAGAAGCCTCCAGGGAAGCGGCGAGCCAGGCCGCCACCGATACTTTGAATCCAAGGTGATGCGGGACTCTTTAGCTATAGTACAGGAACCCCGGGACCGTGGTGATTCTTTCCAGTTCGCCGTCCCGCCACTTTCGCCTTGTATTCGCCTGCCCTTTCTGCTATTCTCTGCCCAAAGGAGCCAACATGACTATCAGTCAAACTCTGATACCAGAATTGGAACAGGAAGCGGCGAACACCCGTAAGATCCTGGAACGCGTGCCGGAAGATCGGCTGGACTATAAACCGCACGAAAAATCGATGGCGCTGGGCCGGCTGGCAGGCCACATCGCCGAACTGCCAGGGTGGGGTACGATGACCCTCCAGACGGAAGTACTCGAGATGAATCCGGAATGGAAGCCATTTGTTCCAAAATCGCGGCAGGAAATTCTTGAGATGTTCGATAAGTCTGTCTCGGAGTATCGCGCAGCGCTGGAGAAGGCGACTGATGCGGATATGGGGGTGACCTGGTCATTCAAGGCCGGTGGCAAGACCATAATGTCCATGCCGCGTGCGGCCGTTCTGCGTAGCGTGGTGATGAGCCATATTATTCACCACCGCGCGCAACTGGGCGTATATCTACGTTTGAACGAGATTGAAATACCGGGTATGTACGGGCCGTCGGCAGACGAGATGAAGTCCTGGAAAGAGGCGACGAGCGCCTGAGCTACCTAGCTCCGCGGTCCGCGTGGACGGCGGAGCTTCCACATCCGGTCGAAATCGAACGTCCCTCCTTTGATCCGTCGATCCGTCGCAACGTCTGCGGCGCACAAACTTCCCGGATTCCCGAACGGCCCCGCGTCGGACAGAAAGCTGCATCCAGTTCTGAATTGTGACCATTCGTACTCCTTTTGACTAATTTCTTGGCGTTTTGTACCACTCTTTTGTTTTCGTCACGCCGGTTTGAGAGGGACAGGTCGTAGGAAAACAGAACAGTGATGATGGCCGCGAGATTGCATTCTTTCGATCGATTGCGGCCGAACTACCGGGGCAGGACCCGGTCACGCTAGGAGCCGGTTGAATTTTTGGTTTACCACCGCGGAGGTTAAACGCTCTCTTATGATTGATCTGTCCCGGAAAATGGCCTCGTTGCCATGCGAATGGGCGATTCGCACGGCGCTCCCTTACGGTCAGGATAACGGCTTGTGAAGAGACAAGGTGGAGGGGGAGTCACGGGCCGTGTCGCTCTCATAACAGGCGGCTCCACTGGAATCGGCGCGGCGTGCGTCCGCAAGTTCCTGGCAGCAGGTTGGAGAGTATCTGTCGTAGCACTCCCGGGATGCGAACTCGACCGGCTGGCGGACGACAACATTCTGACCACTGCCGGAGACCTGACTTGCAGTCAAATTCGCGAAGACGCGGTGGAGCGGACGCTTAGCGCGTATGGCCGGGTCGACGTGCTGATCAATAATGCCGGGATCGGGCTATATGCATTTCCGACCCAGGTGCCTATCGAGGCTCTGCGGCGCCTCCTCGATGTGAACGTGATTACTCCTCTGGCACTGGCGCAACTCGTCATTCCCGCGATGCACAAACAGGGGGCGGGCACAATCGTCACCGTCGGGTCGGTGAGCGGCTTTGTTTCGCTTCCCTGGGCCGCTGCCTACTCCGCGTCGAAGTCCGCCCTGCATGCCGTACATGATTCGCTGCGGCGCGAACTTGGCGGAGGTCCGGTGCATCTCACGAAGGTTTGCCTGGGGATCGTCGATACGGATTTCCGAAAACACGTTTTGGCGGGCTCGCCGCCCCTGGCTGTCCACAACCTACGCTGGGTTGTTTCGCCGGAGGCAGTGGCTAATGGAATTTTGTTGGCCATCGAACTGCGCCGCAAAACGGTATACATCCCGAGGGTCGCCGCCGCGTTCGCTCTGGCTGGAGTCCTGGCCCCATCGCTCATGGATCGCTATCTCGCGAGGTTCTTCGCCTCCGAGCGTCTCAGGGAGGACTCTTGCAAAGCAGCGTGCGAAACCGAACAATCTCCCTAACAAGCTGTTCTTCGGCGTTTCAAGAGATCCGCCCCCTACTCTTGCCACGAAAAATCGTCGAGGCCGCGCTCGTCGTTCTGGTGATAGGGGCAGGTTTTGCGATTCGGATGCTTTATCTGGATGCGCGACCTTTATGGGTAGATGAAGCCGAGTCTTCGATCAACGCGTTGACGATCCTTCAAAGAGGGTATCCGGCGGACATTTATCTAGGCCTGCCAATTTACGAAAACACACTGGTGCGGAGCTGGCCTGAAAGTGCCGAATACGAATACCGCGACCTGAGCTACTCCGACCGGCATTTCGCGGTTTACCATGGCTGGCTGCCGTTATACTCCATCGCCGGATCGTTCGCACTTTACGGAGTTCAACCGGACGAAGCGGACCAATCGCGGAGGGTCAAGCATGATCTGGCCGATCGAAAACGCCGAACGAGGGCGGCGCGTTTGCCTGGTGTAGTGTTCGGGACGGCATTTCTCCTGATCGCATTCGCAGGAGGAAGGATACTCTATGGCCGTGATGCCGCCTGGGCGGCGCTAATTGTCGGCTCCATTTACCCGTGGCACCTTTATCTGTCGCGCCAAGCGCGTTACTACTCGCTACAAATTACTCTTACGACTGCGTGTTGCATTATGCTCTGGCTGTTACTGACGCAATGCAGGTGGCGACACATATACCTGTCGGCACTCGCGTTCGTTCTGCTGTTTCACACACATATCCTGAGTTTTTGCACTTGTGCGGCAGTCGGATTACTGATTGCGCCATTCATCGTCCGCGGCCACCGTCGCGCGATCCGCAAGTTGGGCGTTTTGGCTGCGCTGGTTGCATCCGGCATTTTGCCGTGGGTGATCCTTACGGGATTTCAGAGCCAACTGGGCCGCATTCCGCGTGCGTGGTCGATGCTCGACATTCCGCTCGATCTTCTCCAATATCCTCCTCTCAGGATGACCTATGCCTTGCCGGGCTTGCTGGTCGTTTTGCTGGCAGCCTGGGTGATGTTGTACAAGTCACACCTGCCTGAGGGGTTCAGCGCGCCGTTTTTGCGACTCGCTCCTGTTCTGGTTTTTCTCGGTATTTGGATCGCATGCAGCTACGCCATGGTGGTTGGCTTCATGCCGGCGGTAAGCTTTGCGACGAATCGATTGAATCTGGTTTATTGGGGACCAATGTTCCTGCTCGCTTCGGCCATTTGCGCAAGCCTTGCCCGGGTGGTCACGCCCGCCTACACCGTTGTCACAGCTCCCGTCCTCATGCTGCTCATGTTCTTCCTCACTGGCCATGAGTTGGATCTCAAAGCGCCGTTCTCCAGCCGTAGCTGGGCATCAGACACGGGTGTCTTCGATCGCCTCGATGCCATGCATCTGAATGGGTCAACCAGACTTTATGCCGCTCCGAACGATCACCTGATTTTCAGCTTTTATTCAGGCTTGCCGGTGCAAAGTATCGCTCCGGTCAGGAAATCCTTTCTGGATTCGTATCCGGGCGATATCGTTTTCATCGATACGGCCATCTCAGTCGATACGGAAGTGCTTGTTCCGGAACGCATCCGGCAAGAAGCTTTGCGGAATGGCCAAAGTCTCTCGCCGGAGGACAACGAGCGGTGGACCCTGCTGCTTCGCACCCGTGATTATCGGGCGGCCATGTTGAAAACTGTCGAGCCCTGCCCGTCGACTGAGCTCGAACATCTGCCACCCTTCGCCGAAAAGCTGCTGATCGAGCAGGGTAAGCAGCTTGCACCTGCCTTCGCGAACTCTGGTCTGGATCTGATGACCAGAGGCTTCGATATACACACCTGGTCGGATTGGCGCGCCGTGCTTATGTACCGCTTCGTCGATCCGTCGGCGCATCGCGGAGCTTTAGCAAACTACGCGCAAAGGCTTCGGGGAGCGGAGGCGATGATCCTGTCCTCCGATAGCGCGCTGTACCGCTCGAAGTGGCATCCCTCCGAAGTATGCGAGGGCATGAGTTTTCAATTCGTACATTGACGGGTACGCGTGCTAAGCCGCTTTGTACCAGGCGTAGGCGGCCACGGCGAACCCGATGGTGACGACAAGGGCCCGCACGTATTGGGCTTTCATTCTTCGGGAGACGCGCGCCCCAAGGTACCCGCCCGCGATTGCCGCAGCCGCCATGACGACCGCATATTTCCAGACCACTACGCCGGATGCCGCAAAGATGATTGCGGTGACTCCGTTAATGGTGGAAGCAAGCAGGTTCTTGACGGCGTTCATCTCGGTGATGCTTGCGATCCCCATGAACGCGAGAGAGCTGAGCATGAGAATGCCGATTCCCGCGCCGAAGTAGCCGCCATACACGCCGACCAGGAACTGAAAGAATACGATCGTGATCAGGGTGGATGTGGCCGGCTTAGCGTGCGGGTGCGCGCCGATCCAACGCGCAATCGGCCTTTGCAGGAGCATTAGTACTGAGGCCGTCACGAGCAACCAGGGGATGAGATGGGCAAAAATCCGCTCAGGTAAACGTGTGACCAGCAGTGAGCCGACAATGCCGCCCAACAAACTGGACGGCCATAAACGAAGGAGGTGGGTACGGCAACGGCTGAGTTCTTTGCGGAATCCCCAGGCAGCGGCGAGCGATCCGGGAAGCAGCGCGAGCGTGCTGGTCGCATTGGCGGTCACCGGACTGAGAATCGCGAGAAGGGAAGGGAAGGTGAGCAGCGTACCGCCGCCCGCGATGGAGTTGACGGCTCCGCCCAGGAAGGCGGAGCCGCAGAGTAGAAGCCAGCGAAGCAGGTCGTCGTGCATCCGTTAGCGCTGGATGCGAGCCGAGCCGCCCTTTGCGAACGCCTTCACCTGATCGAGCGTAGCCATCGTCGTATCACCTGGGAAAGTGGTGAGCAGCGCCCCGTGCGCCCAGCCGAGTTTCACTGCCTCCTCCGGATCCGCACCAGTGAGCAGTCCGTAGAAGAAGCCGGCCGCGTAGCCATCGCCGCCGCCTACACGGTCCAGCACATCGAGTTCGCACGTGGGGGACACGTAAGTCTTACCGTTGATCCAGGCGACCGCGCCCCAGCTATGCCGGTTCGTTGAGTGCACCTCGCGCAGCGTTGTGGCGACGATCTTTACGCTCGGATTTTCCTTCACCACGCGGTCGATCATGCCGAAGAAGGTGGAGGGATCGAGCTTCGATTTCGCCGCGACTTCCGGTCCTGGGATACCGAGTCCCTTCTGGAGATCTTCTTCATTGCCGACGAGCACGTCGACATTCTCGACGATGCGTTTCACTGTTGCGACCGCAGTCTTCTCGCCTCCGGAGATCTTCCAGAGCTTTTCGCGGAAGTTGAGATCGAAGGAGACGACTGCTCCGGCGGCCTTCGCGGCCCTCATCCCCTCGATGATCACTTCCGATGTAGTGGGCGAGAGCGCCGCGAAAATCCCGCCGCTGTGGAACCAGCGAATACCTCCCTCGAATATGCGTGCCCAATCGAAGTCGCCAGGCTTGAGTTGTGCCGCGGCTTCATTGCAGCGGTTGTAGAAAACGACAGGAGCGCGAACGCCCTGGCCGCGGTCGCTGTATACCGTCGCCATATTCGGACCGTTCACACCATTGTGTTCAAAGTGCCTGTAAAAGGGCTTCACGCCCATCGCGCGTACGCGCTCATTGATCAGGTCGCCGATGGGATAGTTCACCATCGCACTGGCGACGCCGGTCTTCATTCCGAAGCAGTCGGACAGATTGGCGGCAACGTTGAACTCGCCGCCGCTCACGTGAATGTGGCACTCAGCCGCCTTGCGGAAAGGAATAATTCCCGGGTCCAGACGATGGACAAGAGCGCCCAGCGACAAGAGGTCGAGGGCTCCGTCCGGACGAATATTCAAACCATAACTCATTCGTTTCTCCCTGAGGATGTGTATGGGAAGAGCCCGCTTTCCGGAGGGCTCTCCTAAAATTTCAGCCAGTGTATCAGAGCTGGGCGAATTAGACGTTATACGTGCTGGAGGAAACACGGCCGCCGCGTCCCGTCCAGTTCGTGTGGAAAAATTGCCCGCGCGGCTTGTCCACGCGCTCGTAAGTGTGGGCGCCGAAGTAATCGCGCTGCGCCTGCAGCAGGTTCGCGGGCAGGCGTGCGGTGCGGTATCCATCGTAGAAAGCGAGCGCCGTCGAGAACGCGGGAGTGGGGACGCCGGACTGAATCGCAGAGATTACCCCATCGCGCCAGGATGCGTTGTAATCGATCAGAACCTTGGCAAAGAAGTCGTCCAGGAGCAGGTTCTGCAGGTTCGGATTCTTGTCATACGCCTCTTTGATCTTGCTGAGGAAGCGGCTGCGGATGATACATCCACCGCGCCACATCATCGCGATGCCGCCATAGTTCAGGTTCCACTTCTCTTCCTTCGCGGCCTCGCGGAGCAGCATATAACCCTGCGCGTAGGAAATCATCTTCGAGCAGTACAGCGCCCGCCTTACATTTTCGATGAACGCTTTCTTATCGGAGGGTGGCACTGGTTTGGGGCCCTTCAGCTTTTCCGAAGCCTTCACCCGCTCATCCTTCATAGCCGAAAGGCAGCGCGAGTAAACGGCTTCCCCGATCAGCGTGACGGGTACGCCGAGTTCGAGCGAACTGATGCCGGTCCACTTGCCTGTGCCCTTCTGACCTGCAGTGTCGAGAATCTTATTGATGAGCGGCTGGCCGTCGTCGTCTTTCTTGGTGAAGATTTCGGCAGTGATCTGAATCAGGTAGCTGTCGAGTTCGCCTTTGTTCCATTCGGCGAAAACTTCTCCCAGTTCGTCCGCGCTGAGGCCGAGGCCCGTTTCGAGGAGCTGATAGGCCTCGCAGATGAGCTGCATATCGCCATACTCGATGCCGTTGTGGACCATCTTCACGTAGTGGCCCGCGCCCTCTTCGCCCACCCAGTCGCAGCAGGGGACCCCGTCCACCTTGGCAGCAATCGACTGGAAGATCTCCTTCACATGGGGCCACGCTTCCGGATTGCCACCAGGCATGATGGACGGGCCGGTGCGTGCACCTTCCTCACCGCCTGAAACGCCGGTGCCGATAAAGAGGATCCCCTTTTCCGCCAGCGTCCGTGTGCGGCGAGTGGTGTCGGGATAGTGCGAGTTTCCGCCGTCGATGAGGATGTCGCCCTTTTCGAGATAAGGCAGGATGTGTTCGATCATCTCGTCCACGGTACTGCCGGCCTTCACCATAAGCATGATGCGGCGGGGACGCTTCAGAAGCGAAGCCAATTCCTCGACGGAGTGCGTGCCAACGACTTCGGTACCCTTAGCCTCGTTGTTGATGAAGTCGTCAACCTTGGATAAAGTGCGATTGAACACCGCCACTTTATATCCGTGGTCGTTCATATTGAGGACCAGGTTCTGACCCATTACCGCCAGGCCGATCAGTCCAATATCACAGCTGGGATTTGCCATATTTCTCCTGAAGGTGTCGCCGCGCGTGCGCGAACGGCAAGTCTTATTCTATCGAGCAGAAATGAGGACCAGCACGGTGCGACCACGGCCATGGTTCGCTTCGAGCGTGGATCGGCGTTCGCCTGGGAAAGCGTGCTACACGCGATACCAATCAGCGCGCCAGTTCTGCACAGCCTGCTTGATATCATCCGGCTTCGTGCCCTCCTGGGCGGCGCGGGTGGCCAGCGGCACGAACTCGGCGTCAGATGCGAACCTGAGGGCCACCACCTGCGGAACGGTGAGCCGCCGGTCCAGTAGATTGCCGGTCAGCACATAGTGCCGCAGGTTCTCTTCGGCTCGAATGGCGCGGTCCTGAGCCTTTACAGCGAACATGCGTGAGAACAGTGCTACGCCGATCGTGCACAGGCTGAGCACGAAGAGAAGCGCGGCATTGTACAGCCGGTCATGATTTCCCAGCGAATTCCACAGGTTCACGCAAGAACCGATCCACGTCAACAACAGGATCGGCATAAGGACCCGGTGAAACATCGTCACGAATTGCCGGTGATTCTTGTAATTCTGTTCCTGCACCATCTCCTCCTTTTATTTGCCGAGTGCGGAGGCGATTGCCTTATCCGCCAGCGGCCCCATTACCTCATAGCCTGCCTCGTTTGGATGCAGACCGTCATAGGTCAGCTCCTTCTTGAGCGCCCCATGATCGTCGAGCATCACCGAGTAATAATCCAGATAAACGAAACCGTTCCTGGCCGTGTAGTTTCTGATCCATGCGTTCAGCGCTTTGATTTTTTCCGGAGGACGCCGGTCCGTCTGCGGCCGGATGTAATCGCACACCGGCATCACCGACGAGATCACCACGCGTACGCCGTTGGCCTTGGCTAGTTCCGCCATGGAGGTGAGGTTGTCCTCGATTTGTTCGAGTGTCATTGGGCCCGTATTGCCGGCAATGTCATTCGTGCCGGCCAGGATGACGACCGCCTTTGGCTTGTGGGCCAGCACATCGGGGCGGAAACGGATCAGCATCTGAGGCGTGGTCTGGCCGCTAATGCCGCGGTTGATGTACGGCCTGCCAGGAAAGAATTTGCCGTACTTGCGCCCCCATCCATCGGTAATGGAATCGCCCATGAAGACGACGCGTTCCTCTCCGGGCTTCGGAGCTTCGACCTTGGCATTCTCGGCCGCATAGCGGGTTAGATTCGCCCAATCCTTCAGGATGCGTTCATCCCGATCGAGTTGCGTCTTCAGTTTCGCCGGATCGTCAGTGGGCGCCAGGGACTGAGCAAACACAAGTCCGGATGCAGCCACGAGCAGTACAAGAGATTTCATGTGAATGTGCTGCCATCCTACCAAAGTTGATTGCGTGCTATTCTCGCGATAATCGTGCTTCAGAAGATTCTGTTGTTGCCTGTTGCGGCATTGGTCCTGTTCGGAGCGGATCTTTCGGACCAGGAGAAAAGGATTGCGGCTGCAGTAGACGCAACTCGCGAAGACTCCAACCGCCTGCTCGAACGGATCGTCGACATCAACAGTGGAACGTTGAACCCTTCGGGGGTGAAGCGGGTGGCTGACGTACTGCGGCCCGAGTTTGAAGCACTTGGATTCCAAGTCCGCTGGATTCCGATGACGGAAGTGCAGCGCGCCGGTCATCTGCTGATCGAGCGCCAAGGCACACACGGTAAGCGGGTCTTGCTGGTCGGCCACATGGATACGGTCTTCGAGCCATCGAGTCCTTTTCAGAAATTCGAACGCTCGGGGGATACGGCGAAGGGCCCCGGCGCGGCCGACATGAAGGGCGGGCTCATGGTAATCCTGTTCGCGCTGAAGGCCATGCACTCGGCAGGCGCCCTGGACGGAACCAATATCACAATCGTGCTCACTGGCGACGAGGAGAAACCGGGCGAACCGCTCAGTATCGCGCGTCGCGACCTGATTGAGGCAGGAAAGCGATCCGACATTGCACTCGAATTCGAAGGCGGGTCGCGTTCTGAAGATGGCCGCGAGTTTGCCACCATCGCCCGCCGCAGCGCATCTCAATGGCATCTGAAAACCACGGGCATGACCGCCCATTCTTCCGGAATTTTCGCTGAACGCGTTGGAGACGGCGCCATATACGAGCTGACCCGCATCCTGAATGCATTTCACGACCAGCTCCGCGAGCCCGATCTGACGTACAACGCCGGCGTCGTCGTAGGTGGATCGTCAGTGGAATACGACCCGAAGAAGAATACGGGCAGTGCTTCCGGCAAGGTGAACATCATCCCGAACGTTGCGTATGCTTCAGGCGATATCCGCACCATCAATGAGGAGCAGTTGCGGCGAACCCGCGAGAAAATGCGCAGCATCGTCGCCATGCACCTGCCCAACACGGGAGCGGAGATCCGGTTTGAAGAAGGTTATCCATCAATGCCGCCCACGGACGGGAACAAAGCCGTGTTGAATCTTTTGAACTCTGTGAACCGGGATCTAAATCTGGAAACCATGGAGCCGCTGCCGCCGGCTCGCCGCGGTGCGGGTGATCTTTCGTTCGTGGCGCCCTTTGCGGATTCACTCTCGGGCTTGGGCGCTGTCGGCGGGCGCGCGCACGCGCCTGGAGAGACCATCGACTTGACTCGGCAACCCATCCAAACCAAGCGCACTGCGATGCTGCTGTACCGTTTAACGCGATGAAGTACTTCCTGATCTGTGTGGCTTCTGCTTGCCTGGCCCAGACGCCGGCGGCGCTGATGAATGAGCCGCAGGTGAAGGCCGCTCTCGATGGGGCAAGGCGGAATGAGACGAAAACACTCGAGTCGCAGGCACGCATCTGCGAGATTCCGGCGCCTCCGTTCAAAGAGGAAGCACGGGGAAGGGAACTGAAGCGCCTCTTTGAACAACTCGGGCTGCAAAACGTGTTCACGGACAAGGCAGGCAACGTGATCGGAACGCGTCCCGGCAAGTCGTCACATCCAAACCTGGTATTCAGTGCGCACCTGGACACTGTCTTTCCGGAAGGCACGAATGTGAAGGTCACTCGCGAAGGCAGTGTGCTGAAAGGCCAGGGTATAGGAGATGACTGCCGTGGCCTTGCGGTCATGCTGGCGACCATTCAGGCATTGAACGAAGCGAAAGTTGAGACGCCCGGAACCATCACCTTCGTGGCGGACGTCGGCGAAGAGGGCCTGGGTGACCTGCGCGGGATGAAGGAACTATTCGAGAAAACGCTGAAAGGCAAGATCGACAAATTCATTTCAGTGGACGGAACCGGGCTGGGCATCGCCAACGTCGGCATCGGCAGCCTTCGTTACCGCGTGACGTTTCAGGGACCCGGCGGACACAGCTACGGCGCGTTTGGCATGGCGAATCCGATTCAGGCCATGGGCCGGGCCATTGCGAAGATCGATACCTTTGAAGTGACTGCAAAACCCAAGACTACGTTTAACGTGGGCCGCGTTGGAGGCGGCACATCGGTGAATGCTATCCCGTTTGAGGCATGGATGGAGGTGGATATGCGCTCCGTGGATGCATCGGAGCTGAAAGCACTCGATACGAAGTTTCATCGGGCCATTGCGGAATCCGTAGAGGAGGAGAATCGCCGGTGGAATGGCCGGGGAGCGGTGAAGGCCTCTCCCGAGTTAGTCGGGTTTCGCCCGGCCGGGCAAACACCTGTGACCTCTGCAATCGTGCAGACGGCCCTGGCCGTTTCCCGGTCGTTACACCTTGAGGAAACGCTGAGAGAGGGTTCAACGGATTCGAACGTACCCATGAACCTTGGTATTCCAGCCATCACGATTAGCGGGGGCGGCACGGGCGCAGGCGCTCACTCGCTCAGCGAAACGTTCGATACGACCGATTCATGGCGTGGCACGCAGCGTGCTGTGCTGCTCGCGATTTCTCTCGCACGTTAGCCGGCCGCCTTCAGCAGGCACCTCGGGTCGTTCTCAAGCCGGCTCAGCGGAGGTGACAATAAGGAACGGCATGACCATTGACACGCGGAAAACGTTCGACAGCACGAACGGCTCACAACGGCCGATTTTGGTGTTTTTATCGATCGCATACGCATTGTCGATTTCGCTCAGCCTCTTGATTGGCCTGACAGGCGGAAACCGCAGTCGCTGGGTCGCGCTCGGATATTTATCGATGCTGATTCCAGCAGTATCGGTATTAGCCACAAAGATGGTGGTGCGGGACGCACAGCGAACTGTCGGATGGAACCGGCTCCCTTTCAGGTACCTTCCGGCTGCTCTATTCTTGATGCCGGCCGTCTTGCATGCCGCGATGTTGCCGGCTGCTGCCGCTTTGGACCGCGTCCACTGGCAGGCCTGGTTAACGCCGGGAGCGGATGGCCTTTACCACACCCCGGCGGACCGCGGCTGGGGTGTCTTGACGCCAGCAGGGCTCGCAGCACGTATGGGGGTCAATGCCGTTGCCGGATTGACCGTGGTTTCCATTCTCGCTCTATTCGAGGAAATTGGATGGCGTGCGTGGCTGCTGCCTCAGCTCATCGAACGCACCGGCAGGCGCAGCGCCGTCGTGATCTGCTCAATCGTCTGGGCCGTCTGGCACATCCCGTATGCCCTGTCTGGAATTCTGAATCTGGAGGGTGTACCCCTCGGATGGACGGTATTGATCACACCGCTTGGTATCTTCGGCTCTGGTCTCGTGATCGGGTGGCTCTGGCTTCGCACGAAGAGTATTTGGATCGCGGCGGTCAGCCATGGGGCGCTGAACAATTGGGGGCAATATGCGTTCAGGTTCATGTCTGGCGAGGGACAGCCACGCGATGGCTTGGTGCTCGCTTGTGGCAGCTTGGCGCTAATCGCGGTTGGCGCTGCCCTGCTTATTCGAGAGACGTGAAGCGGAGTCGCCAGCCCGTCTGGTTTCCGACTTGCTGTTACCCTGACTCCGCGGCAAGCTGGATGTAGACTATGGCCATACGCCCGGACAGAAGAACATTTCTGACGCTCGGTGGAGCAGGCATTGCCGCTGCTCTCGCTGGATGTTTATCCAAGTCCGGATCCAAGAATTCTTCCGAAGATCCAAACTGGGCGAACCGCGTTCGGAAACTCGATGAGAAAATCACCGAATTGATGAAGCGGCTCAGCGTTCCCGGCGTCTCGGTTGCCCTCATTCGGGACGCGAGCCTCGCATGGATAAAGGGCTTCGGTGTGCGTGATCGTTCTAAGGGGGCGCCCGTCAGCGAGGCCACCATCTTCAGCGCCCAATCGATGAGTAAGCCCGTCTTCGCGTATCGTGTGATGAAGCTATGCGAGCAGGGCGTACTCGATCTGGACTCTCCCCTGACCAAATACACGTCAACCGTTTTTGTGGAGAACGATCCGCGGCTCATGGAAATCACTGCGCGCCGCGTCCTCTCCCATACGTCTGGGTTGCCAAACTGGCGCTCCAAGGAAGACCCGCTCCGGATCAACTTTCAGCCGGGGACGAAGTGGCTCTATTCGGGAGAGGGATACCATTACCTGCAATCCATTGTGACCGGACTTCTAGGTCATACGGACGATAGCCGGTGCGGCACCTTCGAGGAAGGGTATCGCGTGTGTGCTACCGATTTCGGGGATTACATGAGGGCGAACCTGCTGCAACCCTTCGGCATGAAATCGAGCGGCTATCTTTGGACAGAGATAACGCCAACAGACCTGGCGCGGCCGCACGATAAAGATGGCAAACCGCTGCCGCAGAAAGCCCCCACTTCGGTCGAGGTCGCCCGGTACGGCTCGGCCGGATCGCTCCTCACCACGGCCGCCGATTATGCGAAGTTCCTGATCGAGGTGATGCAGCCCAAGCCATCGGATGAGTACCGCCTGAATGAGGCGAGCCGTCGCGAGATGCTGAAACCTCAGATTGCGGCTCCCTTGCCTTTTAAAGCTTCGTGGGGACTTGGCTGGCAGATTTGGCACCTGGACAAGGGTGATGTGGTTGCACATGGAGGCGATTTCGATGGGTGGCATTCACAGTCGGCATTCTCTCCGGAGCGGAAGGCAGGATTTGTGATCCTGACGAATGGTGAGAACGGCAGCGACATGATTTGGAAACAGCTGCTGAAATCACTAGTGGACGACTTTGTCCTCGCATAAGTCTGATCGGGTGCGCTTGCTTTCGCCCTGAAGTCCGCCCGAATCCTAGAATCTGACGGCTTGGGGATGGGGACTGCCTGAGTTTCAGGAGTTCGAATTCACCTCGGGGTGACTGCGCGCAATCCGCCACTGGAATCGCAGGAAAGCACTACTCCGCCAGCAAGCGTCCAGACTGCGTTCACAACGCACGCGTCGTGGCCTGTCAGTACGGCAATGCAGTGAGCGGTATCGGATTCCCACATGCGTATAGAGCCGTCATGGGAGGCCGACAGGATATGGCGCTCATCAGGACTCCACTCGACGGTTCGAACGGTGTCCGTGTGGCCCTCGAAAGTCCGCAGGCATTCGCCGGTCTCCGAGTCCCAGAGCCGGATATCGCGCCCGCAGGAAAGAAACCGTCGCTGGTCCGAATGCCACGCCAGACACTGCACATGCCCTCTCTCACCATCAATCAATCGGAGGCATTCCCCCGTGCCGAGTTCCCAGACCCGGATGGTGCGATCCCGGCCTCCTGATACGATTCGCCTCTCACGCGCATCAAACACGGCATCATAAACCCCATCCCGATGGCCCTCGAATTTTTGCAGCATCTTGCCGGTTGCCAGTTCCCATAACCGGACAACGCCATCTCCAGAACCGGATACCAGGCGCTCTCCAGATCGGCTAAATCGCACCGAACGGACATAGGACCGATGATCCGCCATGCGAAGAAGACACTCTCCGGAGGCGACATCCCAAACACGAACTTCGCGATCAAACGCGCCGGACGCCACCGAGCGTTGATCTGCGGACCAGGCGAGAGCCGCGACAGGTTCCCGATGCCCCGTAAGCACCCGAAGACAGTTTCCGGTCTCAACATCCCAAATATGGACCTTGGGTTTGGGACCATCGCCACCCGTGAGCAGCCGCGAACGATCCGGGCTAAACGTGGCGTACATTTCGTGCGTTTCAACCGGCAGTTGAATTGCGCGATCCAGATGCCTGCACATGATTTGCAGTTTCCCACGCCTCTGAATCCTCGCAACAAATTTCTATTGACTGTTTCAAACACGTATTTTAATCTGTTGTTTCATGATTCAGCGTGAGGCCCATCTCCGCGATGAAACACATGTTCGGCTGTTGGAAGCAGCCGGAGAGATCTTCGCCGAGGTCGGGTTTCAGGCAGCGACAATCCGTGACATTTGTGCGCGGGCAGGTACGAACGTTGCTTCAGTGAACTATCACTTTGGTGACAAAGTCGCGCTATACACAGAGGTGCTTAAGAGTGCGATATGCGCCGCCGAAGCGGGAGCCTGGCGCGAGCTGGACGATTCTGTCCCTCCGGAAGAGTGCCTGCGGATGTTCATCCGATTCATGTTCCGGAATTTCCAGCGTCCGGATAAACCCGGTTGGCACATTAAGTTGATGATGCATGAGTTGGCGCAACCCACGCCGGCTCTGGCGCAAGTGATTCACGATGTTATCCGCCCGAACTTCACCCGGGTATCGGAAGTTGTAGGGCGCCTTATCAGCATGCCTGCAAATCATGACCGGACGCGGCTGTGCGTTTTCAGCATCATGGGCCAGATCATCTTCTATGTGCATGGGCGGACCGTCCTGCGCAATCTCTGGCCGGAGATGGAGATGGATGAGAAACGCGTGGAGCAGATCTCGTCGCACATCGTAAACTTTACACTCGCCGCGATTCACGGGATTGCGGGTGAACAGAAGCAACAAAAGCGCAAGGCAACCAGTACCAAAAGACACAGGTGAGCGAATCATGGCGGAACGCAGACGTGCCCCCGTTGTACTGATCATGCTGGCTGTTCTCGGACTTGCCGGTTACTTCGTATGGCGAACCTTCTTTGCCCAACCATCCATCCCTGGCAACCTCGTTGTCGTGAGCGGGCGCATCGAGGGAGACGATTCCGCCGTATCTCCGAAATTGGCAGGCCGCATCCTGGAGATCCGTGTGCGCGAGGGCGACACCGTAAAAGCGGGTGACGTTCTCGCGAAGCTGGATGATGAGCAGATCCGTGCGAGGGAAGAACAGGCTCAGGCGTCGGTTGCCGTGGCGCAGGCGCGATTACGAGCCGCCCAACAGCAGATCTCCATTCTGAATGAACAGCTGAAGCAGGGCGAACTCGAAGTGACGCAATCGAAGGTGGATGCCGAGGGCCGTGTGGCACAGGCGGAAGCCGAATTGGCAGCCGCACAGGCGCAACTGGCCCAACAGGAGGCGGCGTACAAGCTCGCAGCTTTTGACCGGGATGCCTATACGAAGCTCGTGCAGAGCGGCGCCGTTTCTGAGCGTCAGGCGAAACAGGCAGTAACGACAGCGGAGACGCAAGCTGCACTTGTGGCCTCTGCCCGCAAGCGCGTGGATTCGGCTCAGGGGGCTCTTACGGCGGCCAAGGCAAGCCTCAGCAATCCGGCGATTCGAACGGCACGCGCCGAAGCCACGCGGCGCCAGATCATCGCGCAACAGTCCGATATCGCCAGCGCCGCCGCGGACGCGCAACGCGCGCTGGCTCAACTTCAGGAGGCGCAGGCGAACCGGGCGGACCTGACAGTGAAAGCTCCATTCGATGCCACCGTGGTCACACGAACGGCGGAGCCCGGTGAAGTGGTGCAAGGCGGCACAGCGATCGTCACCCTTCTCGATTTGAGCAAGGTTTACCTCCGCGGCTTCGTCCCTGAGGGTCAGATAGGGAAAGTCAAGGTTGGGCAGCCGGCGCGGGTGTATCTCGATTCGGATCCCAAGCAGGCTGTACCAGCCGAGGTGTCGCGCATCGATCCCCAGGCGACCTTCACTCCGGAAAACACATACTTCCGGGAAGACCGGGTAAAGCAGGTAGTCGGCGTGAAGCTGCAGTTAAAAGGTGCTGTGGGATTCGCGAAACCCGGTATGCCGGCCGACGGCGAGATTCTCGTCGAGGGCACCAACTGGCCGGAGCACACCGGCCGCAAGTAAGCGCATGGTGGAGTCAACTCAGGCTGTTTTCGTCCAACAACTTACAAAGCGCTACGGCGGGATTGAAGCGGTGCGCGGAATCGACCTCACAATCAGTACGGGCGAGATCTTCGGGCTGATAGGCCCGGATGGAGCTGGGAAGACCTCCACGTTCCAGATCCTCGGCGGTGTGATGCCTGCCACTTCGGGAGATGCGCAGATCTTCGGCCGCAAATCCCGGGATGCGCGCTCTGACGTCGGCTATCTCACGCAGGCCTTCAGTCTTTATCCGGATCTTACGGTCTCAGAGAACATTCGCTACGTTGGTGACCTCCGGCGCGTGCCGAAAGACGAAATTTCGCGCCGCGGCCACCGTTATCTTCGGATGTTCGATATGGACCGTTTCCTGGATCGTCTTGCGGGCAGGCTGAGCGGCGGGATGAAACAGAAGCTGTCCCTGGTGTGTGCTCTTGTTGCACAGCCGCGCGTGCTGCTGCTCGATGAGCCGACTACCGGTGTCGACCCTGTTTCGCGCCGGGAGTTTTGGGACACCCTTGCGCATTTGGCAGCGGATGGACTCACCATCGTAGTCGCGACTCCTTACCTCGACGAAGCGGAACGGTGTAACCGGGTCGCTCTCATGCACCTTGGCCAGATTCATCAGACGGGAACGCCTGCGCAACTGCGGGACGAACTCAGATTGAAGCGGCTCGAAGTACGCACAGAGAAGCTGGGTGCGGCAGAGGACAGGCTGCAGCCGGACGGGCAGATCACCGACGTGCAGCGTTTCGGCGACCGTCTGGATGTGATGGTCCACAATCCGGAGCAGGGGCGCCAAGCCGTTACGGAAGTGCTGCAACATGCTGGGCTAGGGACTCCGAAGATCCGAGTGGCGGAACCCACGCTCGAGAACACGTTTGTCGCGACTCTCCGCCGGCTTGGGCAGGAAATGCAAACGCCTCCCTATCCCGGCAAGCACCCACATGAGAATCTGCGTGGGAACGTCGCGATCGGCGCCTATCATCTCACCAAGAACTTCGGATCGTTCCAGGCCGTGCACGAGGTAAAGCTGCAGGTGAAGTACGGCGAGATCTACGGCCTTTTGGGAGCGAACGGTGCGGGCAAGACCACCACGATCAAAATGCTTTGCGGTTTGCTGGAGCCGACCACCGGCGACATCGAATTAGCCGGCGAATCCAAGCATCTGCGTGGCCAGCACGTGCGGCAGCGCATTGGCTACATGTCCCAGAAGTTCTCGCTGTATGACGATCTCAGTATCGAGGACAATCTCGAATTCTTCGCGGGCGTATATGGCGTGCCGCCCGAGGAACTGGAGCGGAAGAAGCGCTGGGTGCTGGAGTTCTCCGGCCTACAGGGAAAAGAGAAGCTTTTGACAGGCAGCCTGCCCGGCGGGTGGAAGCAGCGGGTCGCATTCGGCGCATCCATCATGCATGAGCCCAGTGTATTGTTCCTCGATGAGCCGACGTCTGGGGTCGATCCACTCGCACGCCGCGCCTTCTGGCGGATGATCAATCAGCTTGCCGATAGGGGTACCGCGATTCTGGTTACTACGCACTACCTGGAAGAGGCGGAACAATGCAACCGTCTCGGCTTCATGGTGGCCGGGGAATTGGTTGCCGAGGGGACGCCGAGCGGAATAAAGCACGCGCAAGGTGGCCATCTGATTGAATTTCACGTGAACGATCCCCAGAAGGCCGCCGACCTGCTGAAGGAAAAAATGGATCGCTGGCGAGTCTCTTTGTTCGGCGATCGCTTGCACGTCATCACTGAAGACGATGTGTCCACCGGTATTCGCAAGGTAGAGGACGAACTGCGCGCTTCCGGTGTAGTGATCACAAGCGCGGAAGAGGAAGAGTATTCCCTGGAGGACGTCTTCATCGTGGTTGTGGAGAAAGCCCGCCGGCAAGGCAAAGTGGCAAAGGAGGAATGACCGATGCGGCGCATCTTTGCACAAGCCAGAAAAGAATTGACGCAGATCGTACGCGACAGGCTCGCGCTCGCTCTGGCCCTGGTACTGCCGGTATGCCTGCTGCTCCTGATGGGCAACGCTATCTCACTGACAGTCACGAATCTTCCGGTTGTGGTGCAGGACATGGACGACTCGGTAACCTCGCGGGAGTATATCGACGCTTTCCGTGCCTCCGTTACTTTCTACGTGAACTCGTGGCCTCCCGACAGGAAGCCGGTGGACGCTCTTGCAGCGAACCGTGCTCGGGCCGTTCTGATCATTCCGGAACATTTCGAGCGTGATCTGGCGAGAGGACAAACTGCGCACGTTCAGGTGATCGTGGACGCGAGCGATCCAAACACGGCCAAGTTGATCCAGGGCTACACGGGCCAGATCACGCGCGCCTTCAACCAGAAATCCGGCAGCCCGATGGCGCGCCAGTTGGTGAACTCGCAAGTCCGCCTCTGGTTCAACCCGGGGCGCGAGTCGAACAAGTTTTACGGGCCTGGGATCTTTGTGCTTGGTCTTTCCATGTTTCCGCCTCTCTTGGCTGCAATGGCTATGTCGAAAGAGGGCGAGCAGAAGACAATTCTGCAGGTTTACGTGTCCAGCATTTCGGCCCATGAATTCCTGCTCGGGAAGATTCTGGCTTTCATGGTGATCAGCCTTTGCGAATGGATCATCTCCCTCTCAGTCTTGTTGACGATCTTCGGGCTGCACTTCACGGGAGATCCCACGCCGCTGATTGTGGCAACGATCTTATATGCCTTTTGCGTGTCGAGCTTTGGCACGTTCATCGGCGCGGGTATTCCGAATCAGGCGGCTGCCATTCAGGTCGTGGCCCTCGGCGGGTTCCTGCTTGTGTTCCTTCTCTCGGGCCTGATCTTTCCGGTGGAAAACATCCCGCTTGGTCTGCGCTGGATTTCCAACATCGTGTGGGGCCGTTATTACATCGCGATCGTTCGCGACGCTTTGCTGCAAGGCGGCGGCTGGCCGGCGATGTGGTTTTCCGTCGTGATGATTGCGCTTCTGGGCTCGTTCTTCTATTTCATAGCCTGGTTGACGATGCGGCATATGCAGGTGAAGGCATGAATCTCACAACCGGGCACGACATCAAATCTGGCTTGCGCCAGCGATTGCAATCGCTCATCCGTAAGGAGTTCCGGCAGATCCGCGGGGACCGGCGGTTGGCTGCATCGTTGATTTTTCCGCCGGTCATGCAGCTTTTGTTGTTCGGATTTGCTCTCGATGCTACGGTTTCCAATCTGCGTCTCGGCATCATCGACGACAGCCGCACCCCTGAGAGCCGCGAACTCATTGCAGCGTTCACGGAGAGCAAAAGCTTCCGCTCTGGAGGATACTTCTTCTCCACTTCTGAGCTAGGCGATGAAATCAGCCGGGGTCACCTCGACGCAGGCCTCGTCATTCCCCAGGACTTCGCGAAAAACATCCAACGCGGGCAGCCCGTCACTTTACAGATTCTTCTGAACGCTGTAAATGCGAACAACGCCGCCATTGGGCAAGGGTACGCGCAAGGAATTGTACAAACCTACAACCAAACGCTCGCCGTCCAGGGGCATCGTGTAGTGCCGCGATATGTGGAGGCGCCGCTTACCCTGCGCGGCTCCGTACTCACCTCCACGGCATTTCTTTTCAATCCGGGCCTGGTGGCGCCGTGGTACATCGTGACCGGTACGTTCGGAGTGCTGTTGATCTTGAACGGATCGCTGATTGCCTCGACAGCCATGATCAAGGAACGCGAGGCCGGGACAGTGGAACAGTTGCTCATGACGCCTGCCTCCACGGGCGAGATCATCGTCGCAAAAATCACGCCGCTTTTCATTCTTCTCATGATGATGGTGGCTTTAGCGGTCGGCATCATCAAGCTCGTATTTCAGGTGCCGACCCGCGGCAACATGCTGCTGGTGATCGCAAGCTCCGCGCTTTGTATCCTGTGCGGCATCGGCATTGGAACCTTCATCGCGACATTCACAAAATCGGCCCAACAGTCGCAATTGATGAGCTTCTTCGTAAATCCGCCGCTTGCCGTCCTGTCCGGCGCTCTCACGCCCATCGAGGCTATGCCACGCTTTTTGCAGCCCGTCACCTGGCTCAATCCCATTCGCCACTTCGGCATCATCACGCGCGGTGTTCTGCTGAAGGGCAGTGATTTTTCCGTTCTCTGGCCGAATTTTCTGGCCCTGATTGCGTTTACGCTCGTACTCGTCTCTCTGAGCGTGTTGCGCTTCCGAAAACAACTTGGATGAAACATGCAATGCCTCGCCTGACATTCGTTCTTCTTTTCTCATTTGCGCTCATCGCGCAGACGACGCCGTCCGCGCTGCAACTGCCGATCTCGGGCCGCACAAGCCAGAGTGGTTCGGTGAGTCCGGTTCAAACTCCGGTGCCCGGCGTCACCACCAGCGTCAACACACTGAACACGTCCGTGCAGGTGCAAGGTCCATACAGCGGCAGTGCTCTGCAACGCGGGGCAGTGGCAGGCAAACTCACGCTCCGCGATGCCGTGCGGCGCGGCCTGGAGTTCAATCTGGGTACGGTGGGACTGTCGGCAGTAATTCGCCAATCGGAGGGACAACGCCGTGTAGTCCGCAGCGCCTTGATGCCGAATGTGAGCGCGGCGCTGAGAGAAAATGTGCAGCAAACGAATCTGAGGGCGCTCGGCGTGAGAATCCCGTTCGGGCCGACGATCGTGGGGCCGTTCAACTACTTCGACCTCCGCGCGACGCTCGCGCAAACGCTGTGGGACTTCACCTCCCGAAATAATCTTAAGGCGGCAGGAGAGCTGGTGAAGGCGAACGAAGCAGCGCTGAAGGACGCCCGGGACCTGGTGGTGCTTGCAGTAGGCGGCGCTTATCTCCAGGTGATTGCAGCCACTGCACGCGCCCGGTCAGCGGAAGCGCAGATCGAGACGGCGCAGGGGCTCTTCAAACAGACACAAGACCAAAAGAATGCCGGTCTCTCCGCGCAGATTGACGTGAACCGCAGCCAGGTCCAGTTGCAGACGCAGCAACAGCGGCTAGCGTCATTGCAGGCAGACCTGACTAAGCAGAAGATCAACCTGGCACGTCTGATCGGAGTTCAGCCGAATGGCGAGTTGGAGATTGCGGACGACATCCCGTTCTCTCCCGCACCGGATCTCGATGTCGATCAGGCTCTGAAACAGGCTTACGAAAGCCGTTCGGATCTGCGGGCTGCGGAGGCCCAGGTCCGCGCCGCTGAAAAGGCCCGGGCAGCAGCGCGTGCGGAGCGCCTTCCTTCTCTCGGCGTGTCTGCCGATTACGGTGTCATTGGCACGAACCCGGCACAGTCGCACGGGACATTCACGGTCGCCGGCAGCCTGCGGATCCCGATCTGGGCGGGAGGCCGGACCGAAGGCGAGATCCAACAGACGGAAGCCGAGCTTGACCAGCGCCGTGGCGAGTTAGCCGACGTGAAGGGAAAGATTGAGAGCGACGTCCGGAATTCGTTTCTCGACCTGCGGACGGCGGCTGCTCAACTCGAAGTGGCTCGTAATAACCAGCAAGTCGCGAGGGAGACACTGAAACTCACCCGGGAGCGGTTTGAGGCGGGTATCTCACAGTCCGTGGAGGTGCTTCAGGCGCAGGAAGCGGTAGCCAGCTCTGACCTGGACTACATCACCGCCCTGTTCGCCCACAACTTGGCGAAGATTAGCCTGGCAAGATCCATCGGGAAGGCGGAAGAGAACTACGGCGCGTTTTTGAAGCTGCCATAGGCGGCTAGGTGCCGTACTTCTACGCGAAACACTTTCATCAGGAAGCCGTCTCTCGAATGGCAGTGTGATTCGAATCATCACCATTGAACGCGAGTACGGAAGCGGCGGGGCGACAATCGCCCGCAGCCTGGCAGACCGGCTTGGCTGGAAGTTGTGGGACCAGGCACTCACGCAGTCAATTGCGCAGCGGCTGCATGCGGACGTAAGCGAAGTGGAGGCGCGCGAGGAACGGTGCGATCCGCTGTTCCAGCGCCTGGTCAAGACATTCCTGCGTGGCAGCTTCGAGAGGAGCCTGCCGGTCGGCGAAACTCAGTTGCTGGATGCCGAATCCATGGTGGACCTGATGCGCGATGTGATCCAAGAAGCAGCCTCAGAAGGAAATTGCGTCATCGTCGGGCGTGGAGCACCTTACTTCTTACGCGAGCGCGAAGACACCTTCCATGTGTTCACGTATGCGTCCCGCGAAGAGAAGATCCGGCGGGTATGCGAGGCGGGGAAGGGTGTTCAGGAAGCCGCCGAACTGGTGGACACCATCGATCACGAGCGAATCGCGTTTATCAAGAAGTACTTCCACGCGAACTGGCCCACCCGGCAACTGTATCATGTGATGATCAACACTTATGTCGGCGACGACGTAGTGATCGACATGATTCTGCACGAGATCGCCCGGCTCAACGAATCTGCCGCCCAGCGGACGCGACCGGCGACTTAATCCCCCGGGCAAAAGTACGAACCGAACCCATTCCAGGGTGAGATGTAAGGGATCCTACATCTCATCGGAAGCTAAGCCGCGGTGGCGGTGGGCACCGCCTTTGTCCTGGGCAGGCATGCAAGCACTACCGTGGACAGGCAACCGAATCCGAACGCTCCGCTCCAAAGCGCTGTTCCTCCGAGCCGTTCCAGGATCGCGGTTCCAATCGAAGGGCCCAGCATCATAGAGACGCTCATGAGCGCTTGAAACATCCCGATGTACTGGCCGGAGCGACCCGGAGGCGCGAGGCCCGTCACGTACGCCGCGGCGGAGGGCATGAGGAACATTTCTCCGAACGTCCAGATCACCACCGTAATCGCTACTGAGAGTGTGTCGTGACACACGGCGAGAGCGCCGAAACCTGCTGCCACGAGAAATGAACCCACAGCTAGGGACATGCTGTTCTGCCAGTGCGAGGTATGCAACGTGAGCGGTACCTCCAGCAGCAGAATGATAACGGTGTTTAAGGTGAAAAGAGTTCCGTACACAGAGGGCTGGAGATGGAGGTCGCGTACCAAGAACAGCGGCATGGAAGAGGTGTGCTGGAAGAACACCATCATGATAGGCAGCATGCCGGCGAGATACATCCAAAGGCGCTGGTCACGCACGGCCAGATTGCGCGTCAGCTCGGGATGTGGCTGGCGAGGAGGCAGTGCGCTCCTGGCGCGCCAGAGGAATAGGGCCGCCAGGAAGGACGTGACGGAATCGGTTACGAACACCCAGATATAAGAGACGGTCGCAATGAATCCGCCCGCCGCCGGGCCGACACTCATGCCCAGGTTCAGCGCGGTTCGATACAGCGTGATGGCGCAGCGCTTTTTGTCCGGAGGTACGGAGTCGGTGATCATGGCCATGCCGGCCGGCCGGAACGCTTCGTTTGCAATCGCCCAAAGAATGATGAAAGCAATCAGCGGGACGTAGCCGGGAATGAAGGGCACAAGCAGCACCAGACATCCAGCCACCGTGAGGGAGCCAAGCATCAGGCCAAACGGGCCGATGCCGTCCGTCAGTTTTCCGGCGATGGGAGCGGTGAGGAAGCCAGCGAGTCCGTAGCAGGCGACAGCGAGACCAGCCTGCGATTCGGTGTAGTGCCGGTGTTCGACGAGGAATAGCGACAGAAACGGAAGTGCCATGGTTCCGAGCCGGTTAATTAGCGTGGTGCCGGCGGCCAGCCAGACTGGGCGCGGCAGGCGCGTCATTGTTCTCCATGGCTCGAAAAATCCACGCATAAAAACAAAAGGCCTCACGAACGGATCCGCTCCGTCCGTGAGGCCTTTGCAGACCCTTACTTGTTGGTGAGAGCCGCTACACCGGGCAACTCGATGCCGGACAAAAATTCCAGCGACGCTCCGCCGCCTGTGGACACATGTGAGATCTTATCGGAAACGCCTGCCGATTTGATGGCCTTTTCCGAATCGCCTCCGCCGACAACAGAGACAGCACCTGAGTTGGCGACCGCCTTGGCCAGAGCGACAGTGCCCTTATCGAAGGGAGGCATTTCGAACACGCCCATAGGGCCGTTCCAGATGATGGTCTTCGCGCCGGCGACGACCTTTTCATAAGCTTCGATCGTCTTGGGGCCGATGTCGAGCGCCATCTTACCGTCCGGGATGGTGGTGACTACCTGGCTGGGAGCGCCGGCCTTGAACTCGTCCGCGACAACGTGATCGACGGGCAGAAGCAGCTTGTCACCCGCTGACGCCATGAGTTCCTTTGCCAACGCCACCTTGTCCTCTTCCACCAGGCTCTTGCCGGTCGGTTCGCCCTTGGCTTTAGCAAAGGTATAGGCCATGGCGCCCCCGATCAACAGGCGGTCGACAAATTTCATCAGGTTCTGAATAACCTCGATCTTGTCCGAGACCTTGGCGCCGCCGAGGATGGCGATGCAGGGGCGTTCGGGATTCGTGGTCGCCTTGCCGAGGTACTCGAGTTCCTTGTCCATCAGCAGGCCGGCGGCCGCCTTGGGCATGAACTGAATCATGCCGACGGTGGAGGCGTGTGCGCGGTGTGCGGAGCCGAATGCGTCGTTGACGTAAACATCCCCAAGAGCCGCAAGCTTCTTCGCAAACGCCGGATCGTTCTTCTCTTCCTCCGCGTGGAAGCGCAGATTTTCGAGCAGCAGCACCTCACCAGGCTTCGGCTTCAGCGCTTCGGTTTCCGGCCCGATGCAATCAGGTGCCATCTTCACCGGGATGGAGAGCAACTCTGCGAGGCGTTTGGCCACCGGTTTGAGGCTCATTTCCGGATTGGCTTTGCCCTTTGGGCGGCCGAGATGGCTGGCGAGAACGACTCCCGCGCCCTGTTCGAGTGCGTACTTGATGGTGGGAAGCGACGCCTTGATGCGCTTGTCGCTGGTGATTTCCTGTCCGCCGGGAGCCAGCGGCACGTTGAAATCGACGCGGATGAAGACAGTCTTGCCCTTCAGATCCAGATCACGAATCGATAGTTTTGCCATGAACTTTGATGCTATCAAACCGCGCTTAGAAGGCTGCGCGGAGGATGTCAAAGAAGACGTGCATTCCCTTGCAGGGAAGCGGCGAGCAGGAGAACGATGGGAGATTTCACTTTTCGGACTCCGGAATTGTGGTGAGTTCGGGAGCGAGGCCCGCAGCGGCGAGCGCTTCAATCACCGCGCCGGCCGCCGGCCCGTACTGCGGAGCATGAACAAGATTGCCATCGGTCAATTCGACGAGCATTTGAAATCGCTGAGCGAGGAATCCGCTGTGGAACACCCCGCCGATCGGGGAAATGAAAACCGCCTCCCTTGCTTCAAAGAGCTGATCCCGCACTGCGGTCGTGATGGTGGCCAATTCCTGCGCGGCGCTGTTCAGAATGTTGCGAGCGACGGCATCGCCGTTGAGGGCCGCACTATCGACCAGTTTCGAAAATGACGCAATCTTCGGGCGAGGGAAGTCCATGGTGTAGAAGCGATGCATCAGGTCATTCATACCGGCAGCGCCGGTTTCCGCCAGGAGCAAACCGCTGAGGGCGGTCTGCGGCCCCCAGCCCTCTTCGTGGCGCAACGCTGCACGAACGGCCTGGCGCACGATATCGAAGGCGCCACCTTCGTCGCCGAACACGTAACCCCAGCCCCCGGCGCGGGCGATCTTCTTCGCCGCGTTGCGGCCATAGGAGATGGACCCTGTTCCCGCGATGGTGATGATGCCGGGTTTTCCTGCGTGAGCCCCACTGAGCGCGATGACAGCGTCGGTGGTGACAGTCATTTGGCGAGCCCGAACAAGTTCCATCATGAGACCTTCCTTATCGGCGGGACCGCCGCTGAAGCCTCCGCAGACGGAATCGAAGGTAACCACCTCCTTGTGCACTCCGGCTTGTGAGCAGGCCGCTTCTACGCAACCTCCGATCGCGTTCAGAAATTTCGCGCGGCCTTCCGAAGCCGCTACATGATTACACGGACCCCCGCGGCCCATACCCAGCACTTTGCCGGTTTCGTCCGCGATCAGTGCTGTGGTGCTTGATTGGCCGCCATCGATTCCAAGAAATAGTCTCACGTAGCTTACTCCAGTATGTAGAGACGAGCCTGGTCTTTTTCGTCCAGGAGCCGGATGCCCCACTGCGGCTGGCGCGCCACGAAATCTATGGCGCCATAATCATCCTTGTCGACCAACAGGTAACGAACGCCGCCCATCTTCAGCTCTTCTATTGCGGCGCGCCGCATGCCGCCGGGCGAAGGAAGTTGCGTCTCGTCGGGAACGTCGCTGATGACGCGCCACTGTCCGTTATTGTCCGGGGCTTCCAGTTTCAAGCGTATCTGGTATTGGTCCCGGGTGCATTCCAGACGAACGGAATCCAGTTGGGTTGACGCTCCGAGATCGACCTCAACGAACATGCCGCGGTGGATCTGCTCACCTGCCGACCAGCGAGTGACTGGTGAGTTATCAAAAGCGTTCTGAACGTCCCATGGATTCGGGTGAGTGCGAAGACGCCAGGTTGGCGCGCGCTCGAGTTCCTTGTCGCCGTGGAACAGCCGCATTTCGGAGATGCTCCAGACATCCAGGTAATGCGAGTTGGTCTGTTCGACCCGCAGCTTGTGGATCGGCTGAGGTGAGAATCGGAAGGTGAGCCCCCATGTCGGGCTGAAATCCGGGTTCAGAGCGGCGTAGATGAGATCGCGCAGTTTCTGGCCGGGCCAACTCTGTATACCCACAATGATGGGCCGTGAGGTGTAAGCCTCGGCGATCGCTGCGCCGAATGTGAAGACGGTCTGGCCGGGCGGAACGTGGGTCTCCACCATGCGCGCCAGAAGATAGGTCCGGGCCGCTTGATAGAGAACCTTTTCTTCGGGAACAATGCGCAGGGCTTCGCGCCAGGTGATCTTCTGCAAACGCCATGCGTGGGGTTCGCAATACCTGGTCAGGATGGAGGGCCAACTTAGCAGCGCATGCACTACGATCAGCGCGGAAAGTGCGAATGGAATTCGGGAGAAAGCAAGCGCAAGCGCAAGACTCCAGAAGGGGAGGGAAGGAATCAGGAAGCGAGTTCCAATGTTGAATGCGAATGGTATCGAAAAGACGGCGGCAGCAATGAGCACGCGTGTTCTGAGCGAGGTTGCACCGGGCAGAAACACCAGCGGTAACAGAAGGAATACAGGACCGATCACTCCGCCGAGAAGCTCGCCGCGGATCGTAACTCCGATGGGCACGGCAGAGTCGGGAACGCCGTTGAAGTGGCGCATGTCATTGCTATATTCCTTCTCAAAGGCAGGCGTGAGTTGCGGATTCGGGAACCACTTGTTTGCAAACGGGGCGACCGGGTTACCTACGAAGATGATGTTCTTAATGACCCACGGCGCCATGAGCATCGCGCTCACCGCAGCGATCTGCAGGGCCGGTTTGATCTTCCGCGCACGGAAGAGCACAAAAAGCACTGCGTAGAGCGCGCCGAAACCCGCCGTGTACTTGATGCAATACGCAAAGCCGGCGAGGATGCCTGACACGGCTAACAAATTGCCTTGCCGATCCTGATCCCAGATCTGCAGAATGTAGAACAGTGCGAACAGGACACAGGCGGCGGCGACGTCGTTATACGCACTGACTCCATCGATGCCAACGACGGGCGTTACGAAAAATATCAAGCCAGCGGCGAGCGCCGGCTTCCGCACTCCGAAGCGCGTCCCAAACGACACGAACAAGAGCGGTGTCGCGAACAGGAACGCAGCGTGTACCATGGCGGCTGCCGAATGACGGCCGACGGCGAAAGCAAGCAGGAACAGCATCTCCACGCCCTGTGAGAGGTTTGCATACATATTCGTGGCGATGCGGTGAAAGCCATGCTCACGGTAGTAACGGGCTACCAGACCGAGGTGATACGTCATGCCGTCGGGGCTGTGCTCCGGCGCCATCGCATTCGTGATGTACAGAACGCCGAAGGCCCCATACACCGCCCACCAGGGCAAACCGATGCGCGGCAGTTTTGCAGTTCGCAACCCTTGCCGGCCAAGCGCGATCAGCATTACGGCAAGCGCGAGGAGAACCCCTTTATAAACAATTCCGGCCGCACAGAGCAGGAAAACGAGGGCCGATAATCCGGCCGCTCCGGTGAGAAAGGAGAACAGCGTGTTCTCTTCCGGCGATAACGACAGCCGGAGCCATTTGAGAATCAGAGAACCGAGCGCGACCGCGGACGCGACCGTCAGAGCCGCGCCAAGCAGGATGTAGAGTGCCTGAGGCATCTATTGCTGGATGAATCCCGCGCGCGTGAGCACGAAGCCGAGCACTACTTTATCCGACGGGGCGACGTAAACCTTGTCGACTTCCATTGTGACCACGTTCTCCGCTTTGGTGCGGAGCCAGTCTTCGGGCACGGGCTTCTCAAAATGCCGGTCGCCTTCGGTGGAATAAGTCGTCTTGTCGAGTTCGTGACCGTTAATGGTGATGGTCATTGTGACCGGGCCGGTCTCCTTCAGCGTGTGACCGGAGATAGTGAAGTCGGCCGAGAATTTCATGTGCTTCGTCGACGGAACGGAGAACATGAGTGTCGGGCTTTTCCGGGCCCAACGCCACGAACCGCCCTCCACTGCAGGCGCGATGTCTCGGACGAAATGAACCGGCGCGGCCACTTCATTCATATTGATGAAGCTCTTCAGCGGGCTGGAGTCTTCCACGGAGAGCGGTTTGCGCTGCTGTGGAGGGGCGTAAACGTCCGGGATGTTGACGCATCCGCAAACCAGTAACGCGAGCAGCCCGGGAACGAATCTCATACCGTTTTGTCCTTCGCGTAGCAAAGCGGGTCCAGAGGGCATTCCGCGCATTTCGGCTTTCGCGCGACGCAGAGTGAACGGCCGTGGTGGATGATTTGATGCGAGAAGGAGATCCATCGGTCCTGCGGCAGTATCTTCATGAGATCTTTTTCGATCTTAGCGGGATCCTCGTGCTTTGTGAGGTCCAGCCGCAGGGAGATGCGCTGTACATGAGTATCTACCACGACGCCCGAAGCGATACCGAAGGACGTGCCGAGGACGACGTTGGCGGTTTTGCGCGCTGCACCGGGAACGGTGAGTAACTGCTCGATAGTCTGAGGCACCTGGCCGCCAAAATCGCGCAGAATGGTTTTCGCGGCGCCGATGAGGCTCTTCGCCTTGTTGTTGAAGAAACCGGTAGATTTGATGTCTTGCGCGAGTTCTTCCTGGCTCACGTGAGCGAAATCCTCGACCGTCGGATATTTCGCAAACAGCCCTGGAGTGACTTCGTTTACACGTTTGTCCGTACATTGGGCCGAGAGAATCGTGGCGACCAGCAGTTCCCACGGGCTGTTGTGATGCAGCGCACACACGGCATTGGGGAACATTTCGTCGAGAAGCTTGAGTATTTTGCCGAGACGTTCTTTCCGCTCGGCCGCCGTCTTTGGGCGCGGCACCATACTTCGCGGTGTGGCAGGCATGCGGGGATTTACGATGATAGCATTGCGCCCGATTTTGGTTCTGCTGCTGCTCGCGCTGGTCGCCTTCGGAGGTAGCCTGGCCGGCAGTTTCCATTTTGATGATTATTCGCTGTTTGCCGACCCTGCCGTGGCATCCGCCGGTGGTGGACTGTCCGTATGGGAAATCGCAAGGACCCGTCCGCTGACGTACTTCACGTTCTGGCTGAATTACGTGCTGGGCGGTAAGGATCCTGTCGCGTACCATGCGGTGAACCTTGCACTGCATCTCGGTGCGGTCTGGCTGGTGTTTGACGTGCTGCGGCGCGTGATGCCGAAGCCCGCCGCGCTGGCAGCCGCTGGTATCTTCGCAGTGCATCCGATTCAGACTGAGGCGGTGAACTACGTGTTCGCCAGGAGCAGCGTACTAATGACGGTGTTCTGTCTGCTCTGCTTGCGCGACTGGCTGATGGGAAACCGGTGGCGCGCCGTGGCGTGGTTTGCCGTGGCCCTCCTGGCGAAGGAAGAATGCGTCGCGCTGCCGTTCTTGCTGCTGCTGTTGTACCTCTCGATTTCGCGAAACGCTGAGGAACTGAAGCAGATCTGGGCGATGTTCGGGTTGGCCGTGCTGGCCGGCATCCGGACGCTATTTTCGGTCGCTGTTACGCCTGGCGCCGGTGTGGGGACCCAAGCGGGTATGACGCCGGTACAGTATCTCGGAACGCAAGGACTTTCCATTCTGCGTTACCTGCGGCTGCTGGTTGTGCCTTGGGGATTCACCGTCGATGCCGATCTGCCGGGAAGCGCGAACTGGATCGCCTGGTTCGGCATAATCGCACTTTGTACGCTGGCGCTGCGGTGGTTTTCGCGAGCGCGGGCGGGCTTCTGGTTCATCGGCGGCATGGTGCTGCTGCTGCCAAGTTCTTCGGTGCTGGCCGCGGCGGATCTGGCCGCGGACCGGCGCATGTATCTGCCGATGATTGGCTTCGCGGCTGCGCTTGGGCTCCTGCTTGTGAGATTGCCGCGGCCGGTCGTGCCGGTAGTGTGCGCGTTTCTCTGCGCGCTGAGTTTCGTGCGAACGGAAACATGGAAGACCGAGCAGTCGCTATGGTCGGATGCGGTGGCGAAGGCTCCAAACAAGGTGAGGCCGAAGGTGCAACTTGCCCGGGTCTCCACGCCGGTCGACGCGATATCTCTACTGGAGCAGGCTAAGAATATTGCGCCGGAGGATCCTCAGATTGCTTCTGAAATGGGACGGGTGTATGTCGAAGCCGGGCGGCCGGAACTTGCCCTGAGGGAGTTCGGAAGGCAATTGGCTCTTACTCCGAACGACCCGCGAGCATTGGTAAATCGGGCAGTTGCCCTCCTGCTACTGGGGCAGACGGACGTAGCAAAACAGGATCTGCAAAAAGCGTTGAAAGCCGAGCCATGCCTCTACGAGGCGAGATTGAATGCGAAACGGCTGGGTATGCCACTGCCCGATTTGAACTGTAAGTTCCCCGATGAGATGGAACAAGCGTTAGCGGATGCACGATCTTTGACTACGGTGCGGAAGTGATGTCAAAATCGGCGCGCAGGAATTGCCAGTCGGGCAGTTCGTACGGCTTGAGGTTCGTCTTCATTGGGACCGAAAAATCCTTCGATTCGAATGGGCCAATGGAGGACACGGTGAACGGGAAGTCGTAGATGTCTTTCTTGTCGGAAAACACCTTGACATTCATTTTCAATTCGGGAAGATCTGCCGCGGAATGGTTTACGACGATGAAGTGCAAATCCAGTCCACCGCGCGATCCTTCTGTTACACGCAGGCCCGCAAGCTCCAGATACTTTGCGAGAGGGTGGGTCGACTTGGAAAGCGGCTTGGGGGCGGTAGAATTGCCGGATGCAACGGGCGCGGCCGCTGAGGATCGTTTGTTCCCAAGCAGGAAATAGGCTCCGGCCAGTACGGCCACCATGGCCAAGGCAACCAGGGCGGTGACGAGCGCGCCGTTCATAGCGGGCTTCGCGGGGGGCGCTTCAAAGGATCGGGCCGGTGCGGGTGCAACCGGTTCAGGCGGAGGTGGTTGCTGCGGAACTTCCTTCGCAGCACAATGCGGACATTCGCTATACGCCGGTGGAACTTCTCTCCCGCACTTCGGACAGATCCAGGTAAACATTTCGTTTGTAAATGGGGTCAGACCCCAATGGTTAGCTTACACTTTTCTAAACTATCAACCGATGCGGTACTGGGCCAGGACCTTGTTGTTGTAATGCATGCCGAAGCCCGGCTCCGTTCGTGGGCTGATGTAGCCTTTGACGGGCGTGATCGGGTTTTCGAGTACAGCGTCGAAGACCTTCACGTCTGAACCCCTCATGAAGTACTCGATGAAGAGTGCGTTCGGAATGCTGGCCTGTAACTGGGTGTGGATGTCCCAGTTGTAATGAGGGGCGATCGGAATGTCAAAGGAAGCGGCCATATGGGCAATCTTCAGCCACTCCCCAACGCCGCCGCACACGGTCGCGTCAGGTTGCAGAATATCCGCCGCTTTCCGTTCCAGCAGATCGGCGAATGCCCAACGCGTCGCCTCGAGTTCGCCCGTGGCGACAGGGGTATCGAGCGCTTCGGCGATGCGGGCCATTGCCGCTACGTTGTCAGCGCGGACAGGCTCCTCGATCCAGAACGGCCGGTGCTCTTCCAGGCGGCGCATCGCGGCAATAGCCGTAGGAGCGTCAGGCCAGCCACCATTGGCATCGAGCAGGATATCCACGTCCTCCCCGACCGACTTCCGAATGCGACCCATTCTCGCCGCATCTTCCCGCGCGCCGAGCTTTCCGACTTTCAGCTTGATCGCACTGAAGCCTTGTTCAACATATCCGGCCATTTCGCGGACGAGGTCGTCCTCGGTGTATCCTTCACGGTAATAACCGCCGGTGGCATAGCAGCGCAGGCTCGTGGACTGCACGCCGAGCACTTCCATGACAGGCAGCCTCGCGTGCTTGCCCCGTAAATCCCAGAGGGCAATATCGATCGCGCTCAATGTTCGCAGCGCGGCTCCACGCCGGCCGGCTTGGATGGACTGCCGGTACATGTCGGACCACAGGTACTCGGAGTGAAATGCATTCGCACCTGTCAAGATCGGGCGATAGATGCTGTCTACGAGCGCAACCATCGCGGTGCTACCGTCGTATCCGAGGCTGAAACCGACTCCCTCCAATCCGTTGTCTGTATGGATCCGGACGACCAGGTGGTCACGATGCGTGATCTGACGAACGGCATCGGAAACCGCAGTGCGCAGAGGGATAGAAATCGCGAATGCCTCGACGTTTGATATCTTCATTGCATTCCATCTTATGGCGAACAAGATTTACGACGTAGTTGTGGTGGGCTCGGGAGCTGCAGGCGGTACGCTGGCGGCTCACCTTGCCCGGCAGGGTGCCGACGTTGCGGTTGTGGAGGGCGGACCAAAGGTAAATACGCGGACCGACTTCAACACACACGCTCTGCCGCACGAATTCGAGTCGCGACACATTCCGACGATGAAGCCGGGCAAGCCGGGCTTCGACTCGGAACGGTCCCGGGGGCTCGGCGGCAAGACAATGTTGTGGAACGCGGTGGCGTGGAGATTCAGCCAGCGCGATTTCAAAGGCTACTCCTATGAAGGCGCCGGAAACGATTGGCCGATCGATTACAAAGACCTTGCGCCGTATTACGACAAGATCGAGCGCGAAGTGGGAGTCTGCGGGAATCTGGACGGCTTGGAAGATCTTCCTGACGGCATTTTCCTGCCGCCGGTCCCGCTGAAATGCAGTGACATTCTGGTGCAGCGTGGAGCGGCGAAATTGGGGGTGAAGGTCATCCACGTGCGGAAGTCTACGTTAAGCCGCGCGCGTGCCGGGCGGCCGGCTTGCCACTTCTGCGGCAACTGCATGGCTGGCTGTGATGTGGTCGCGAAGTACAACTCCTACGATGTTCACATGGTACCGGCCCTGAGGACCGGCAAGCTGGACCTAATCCCGAACGCGGTTGTGCGTGAGGTGGCGCTCTCGGACGAAAATCGGGTTACGGGTGTGCGTTACGTTCACCGCGAAACGAAACAGGAAGGCGAGGTCCGTGGCAAGGCGGTAGTTGTCTCGTGTGCGTGCGTCCAGAGCGTGGCTCTGCTGCAGATGTCGCGCTCACGGCTGTATCCGGACGGACTTGCCAATTCGAGCGGCAGGCTAGGCAAAGATTTCATTCCGCATATGACCGCGGGGGTGCAGTGTTTTCTGACGGCGATGAAAGGCAAAGCGGTTCATAACGACGACGGATTTCTGGATCATGCATACATGCCGTCTTTCATGCACAATCGCAAGCGAGACTATGCGCGTTCGTTCGGGGCGCAGTTTAATTATCAGAACCGGCGGGCAGTAGGCTGGGCGCGCGATTTTCCCGGTTTCGGTAAAGCATACAAGCAATCCGTGAAAGATAACTTTCCCGCTTACCTGACCTTTACCCCGTATGGGGAGAAGTTGCCGGATGACACCAACTACATCGATCTGGACTGGGACAGGAAGGACGCATATGGTCTGCCCCTGGCACGCCGTCATGTGGTGTGGACAGAGAACGATCGCAAGATGTATCGCGACATGACGCTCTGGTCGAGAGCGATTCTGGAGAAGGCAGGCGCGGAGGGCATCAAGGTTGACGAGGAGCCACGCACCAATCACGAACTCGGCGGCTGCAGAATGGGGGCAGACCCCAAAACGTCCGTGGTAAATTCGTTCTGCCGCACGCATGATGTGCCGAACCTGTATGTGGTGGACGGCAGCGTGTTCGCTACTGCGTCCGAAAAGAATCCAACGCACACCATCATGGCATTGGCAGCACGGACGGCGGATCACATTTCGGACCGGTTCAAAAAGGGAGAACTGTAATGGCTGACCGGCGTGAAGCACTCAAGATCATTGGCGCAATCGGAACAACGTGCGCCTTCCCATTCTCTGCAGGCGAACTGTATGGGCAGCATATGCACGGGGAGCCCGGCAAACAGGCCTCACCGAGTGCGCCGCAGTTTTTCAAAACAGGCGAGTACGCGGCCATCTCGGCTCTGGCGAACCTGATCATTCCGGATACGGACACGCCCGGCGCAGTGGCGGCGGGAGTACCGGCGTATATCGACTATGTGGTGCGCAACAACCGCGTGCACCAGGAAACATTCCGGCTCGGGCTGGAGTGGCTGGAAAAGGAGTCGCGCGAGAGGCACGGAGAGGATTTCGTGAAGCTCACTGAAGAGCAGCAGATCGCGATTCTGCAGCCTGTGAGCGATGCCGTGGATCGGGGCTCACTGTCCAGCCAGGCGGAGAAGTTCTTTCGCGCGGCCAAGGCGATGACTGCCGATGGCTATTACACATCGAGAATCGGCCTGATGCAGGAGCTTGGGTTTCAGGGCGGAGCAGTGCTGGCCGAGTATCCGTCGTGCGAGGTGCCCGAGCATTAGGAGGCATCATGGCGTCTACCGCATTAGCCCCAACGCAGCCCGCCACAGGCAAGATCGTTGTCGCATTGTATGACGGTTCACGGGCGCCAGTTGCCCCGGCGTTCAACAGTTTGCTTCGCATTCTGGACGGCGACCGCCAGACGGTGTTGACGAAAGACATTGCCGGCGGTGTTTTCGCAGTGCAAGACATCCTTCCCTTCGGAAATGCCCGCGACAATTATGCGGTGCTGGCGAGTGCGCCGGGATATTCTCAGGCAGGGTTCTTTCCGGTAAAAGTGAAGGCGGGCGTTGCGCAGACGGTCCCGCTGATGCTGGTGAAAACGGATGCCAGTTACGCCTTTGACAAGTGGAAGAGTTTGCCGGATTCAGTAGCGAAACTTCTCGTCGACAAAGACCGTTATGACAAGCTCCGGGAGGGCAGCAAAGACGATTTGGCGTGCTTCCTGAACCTGTCCACGTCCATGGCGCAGTGCAACCTGCCTTCCGGAACGGCCCTCGATGCAATTCGACAGGTGATTTGGAAGGACTTGCAACAGGACCGCCTGTTCGCCTGGGCGGATGCCAGCATGGTCGGCCAGGTCAAGGAAGGTGTCGAGCACGGGGCGTTCGCACCGGAGTTGAATCCGGGCGTCTTCCACCCGGGAGCAACCAGAAGCTATAAGGAGATCCGCTTTGGCGAGGCGAATTTGCAGTTCACGTTCCACGAATCCGAAACACGGCGGGTTGGCGGTGCCGATTGCGTGAAGCTTGAAGTGGACATCGACTACTACAAGGATCCGGCGGCACACGCGCTGTTGGAAGTGCTGCCGAACAAACTGACCGGCGGCTTGACGGATCCTAAGCAGGTGTATGTGCTGCGATGGATCGCGGGTAAGCGCGCCGGATTGCCCGAGTTCGCCCCGCCTTACGTGCTGGTATAGAGCATTACTTTCGAGGCCGGGGCCCGTAGAGCTTCAGCAGATAATCCAATAGCTCGCTCCGCTCCGCGGGATTCACCTTCGCGCCCCACCGGACCATCTTGTCGATCTCGCGCTCCCACTGCGTCCTCGTCAGCCGCTGCTGCATGACAATATCCTCCTCATGGCAGGGCTGGCAGGCTGTGTGGAAGCTCTTGGGCGTCTCGAACTTCTTCGCCAGCGCGGGATCGGAGCCGGGCGTCGTCTTTTGTCCGGCCGGCCTGGGATCGGTGGTCACCTCGACTGCCACTTGCTGCACCACGTTGTTCAGATATCCAGAGGGATTCCATTCCTCGGTCATCGGCTGCGTCTTACCTGCCGTGTCGAACGCGCGCGCCATCAGGATGTAGTGGCCTGTGCCGGGCGGAGTCCAGGTGTGCTGGAACTGACGCCACCCGTACTGTGCCTGGTCTTTACCGAGTTGAGCCTTCTGCCAGGTACGTCCCCGATCCGTTGAGACCTCGACGTAGGCGACCGGCTTCTCCCCGGCCCACGCTACCCCCTGAATTCGCAATGCTCCCGTGCCGATGCTTGCATCCTCGACAGGGCTGGTGATGATCGACTTGACGTTGATCTCTTCCACAGGATGCATCGCTGCGGGATCGACAGCCGCCCCCGGAGTGACGGCCCTATCCGGACGCCGGTACGCGGTCTTCATGAAGAATCCATCGTAATCCTTGTCGAGAGCGGTGATGCTGGTCACCCACTTCACCCAGCTATCGCCTGCCCAACCAGGGACAATCAGCCGCAGAGGGAAGCCATGCGAGACCGGCATAGTCTGGCCGTTCATCTCATAAGCGAGCAGCGTGTCGCGCGCCATAGCCTTCCGCAGCGGCAGCGTGCGTTTGAACTCCGGCATCGTGCCCATGGGCACATCCGCGCCATCGAAAAGCAGGTTCTTTGCCGCCGTCTTCACACCTGCCTTCGCCAGCACGTCTGACAATCGGACTCCGGTCCACCGGGCGTTGCCTACCGATCCGTAAACCCACTGGACGCCCGGCACGGGCGGATCATACAGCGCGCGGCCATTCCCCGCGCACTCCAAAACACTGACCAATTCCACGCGCGGCAACTTCTTCAGATCCGCCATGGTCAAAGTGACGGAACGCTCCACCTCGCCGCCGATCTGCAATTTCCAATCGTCCAGCTTCACTTCGGGCGTGTAGTGATGGCTGCGAACGAAGAAGCGTTCGACAGGCGTCAGCCACGAAGAAAAGCCGTCGAGCGGCATCTCCAGATCCTGCGGTCTTGTGGACCGCACGATCATAGTCCCATTCTGTGACTCAGCCGGGTAAGCGAGTGTAGCGAAGCCGGCAGCGGCGAGCGTATGAAAGAAGTTCCTTCTCGAATAGTTCATGTGCGATTTAGTGAGATGCCCTGGAAGGCCAGTTTACATCGAGATTCGTCATCACGGCATCTTTCACGTCGATACTTTCGACGTAGTTCTGAAAACCCGGCTTACTGACTTCAATGCGATACGAACCAGTAGGAAGCGTTAGTGTAGCAGGAGTCTTCTCGGTCCGCGACTCTCCGTTGATGCTGATGGAAGCGCCCGCGGGCTCTGAGCGAATAAAAACTGTCCCCGTCGTGCGCTCCAGATTCATGACTACTTCTGATTCCTTCGGCACCTCGAAGATCCGCAGCGCGCGCCGGTAGCCGATCAGCGACGCGCTGAGTGTGTGGCGCCCCGCCGGAAGCGTAATATTGCACGGCGTTTTGCAGCTCATCTCCGGCTTGGAATCGACCAGCACTGTTGCGCCGGGCGGATTCGTCACCAGCAGAGCGGGACGATCGCCGGCCTCGGGCTTGGGCTCCTTCTTCGCGATCGCGGCTTCCTTCGGCTGCTCTTTCTTTTCCTCAGGGGGCGCGCCCTGGGGTTCTGTCGCTGGAGGTAGCGGCTGCACGGCGGTCGGGCTGGGCTTCGGACCGGACGTTTCCACCGCAGGGGCAGTCTGAGCAGTCTGGGGCGCCGGTTCGTCCTGCCCGCCAAAATATTGCAACCCGTAGATCATCAACGCCGAGACGATTCCTCCCGCAACGATGATCATGGCTAGAATGCGCGCAATTCGCAATGGCTTGGAAGCGCGCTCCTGCTGCACAGGCTCGATAGCCGGTTCCACAGGCGTGATAGCCGGCCTCACCGGCGCAGGTGCCGGTTTTGCTTTCGGGACCGCAATGGGCGCGGCATCGCGGACGGTGGGTAGAGAGAGCGCGGCGCCAGGGGCGAGCGGCTTCCAGCCTTTAGACGAATTGCAGGCGTTCTCCAGCGCTCTGACAAAGTCGGCGCAGGACTTGTAACGCTCTTCGGGATTCTTCGCCAGCGCCCGCTTCAGCACAGTCTCGATCGCCCAGCCGAGGCTCGGATTGATGCTCTGCGGCGGCGCCGGCGCCTCACGCACAATCTTGAAGAGGATCGTCGGCATGGATTCGCCGGTAAACGGGCGCTCGCCGGTGAGGAGTTCATACGCAATCACAGCCAGCGAGAACTGGTCTGACCTTCCGTCGATCGCCTGGCCCTGAATATGCTCCGGCGACATGTAATTTGGCGTGCCTGTGAGCGTGGCGGTCTGCGTAGCCTGCGCGCTCTGCACCTTGGCAATGCCGAAGTCGGTAATTTTCACCATGGTGCTTTCGTGCAGCATGATGTTGGCCGGCTTGATATCGCGGTGAATGACACCCCGTTTGTGTGCGTAGTCCAATGCCGCGGCAGTCTGATGCAGAATGTTCAGGACCTGGGCTGCATCCGGCGGATCCGAGCGGGCGAGTTTTTCCAGAGTCGGCCCGTCCACCAGTTCCATGGCAATGTAGGCGAGGTCGCCTTCCTGCGCAATGTCGTAGATGGTGACGATGTTTGGATGCGAGAGCATCCCGGCCGACTGCGCCTCCCGGAACAGACGGTCGTGCAGGCGCTCACGCTCGTCCAGGTCGGAAACGTCGGAAAGCCGAATTGTTTTAATCGCCACCGTGCGGCCGATGGACGGGTCCAAGGCACTGTAAACAATGCCCATTGCTCCCCGTCCAAGTTCGCCCTGGACCTCGTAACGACCGATCCGCGTCATCTAGGCCAATTGTAGCGGGTTACACCTGCTCTCCGTTGATACAATCGGATTGGGACGGCTTCGTCCACTCTACCCGCATGATTCAAACCCTTTTCGGTTCAGTTCCGCAAGAGCCCACCCTGCTTGAGCGGCTTAAGGCAGGCATTGAGAAGACTCGCAGCGGACTCGTCGATCGCATTGAAGATGTCATCTCCGGAAAGAAGGAGATCGATGCCGATCTGCTCGAAGAGTTGGAGTACACGCTCATTACGGCGGACATCGGAATCAAGACCACGCAGGAAATCCTCGAGGAGATCCGGCTGCGCGTCGATCGAAACATGGTTGGCGATGCGCAGGAGATCAAGAATATGATCCGCGAGCATCTGCTGGAAGTTCTGCAGGCGAACGACCGGCCCATGCCGCATCTCGACGCGCCACCCGCGGTTGTGATGGTGGTCGGCGTGAACGGGGCGGGGAAGACGACGACCATCGGTAAGCTGACGCAGCGTTTCAAGGACGAAGGCCGATCCGTTCTGATGTGCGCGGCCGACACGTTTCGGGCAGCCGCTATTGAGCAATTGGAGGTTTGGGGTGAGCGGACCGGCACTGAAGTGATCCGGCAGAAATCCGGCGCCGACCCAAGCGCCGTGGTCTTTGACGCGTTGCAGGCTGCCAAGGCCCGAAAGATCGATTACGTGATTGTAGATACGGCGGGACGGCTCCACACAAAAGAGAACCTGATGGCGGAACTCGAGAAAATGCGGCGCACCGCTACGCGCGTGGTAGCCGGGGCGCCCCATGAGGTTCTGCTCGTGCTCGATGGCACCACGGGACAGAACGGGTTGGAACAGGCGCGGAAGTTTACCGAAACCAGCGGTGTGACCGGCATTGTTCTTACGAAACTGGACGGCACCGCGAAAGGCGGCGTGGTGGTCGCGATTACTCGCGAACTCGGGCTCCCGATTCGCTACGTCGGAGTGGGCGAGAAGGTGACAGACCTGCTGCCGTTCGAACCTGAAACGTTTATCGATTCTCTATTCCAGAAATGAGCGCGGACTACATGGCAGGGGCGCTTGCCCTGGCGGCGGAAGGCCTGGGGCAAACCAGCCCGAATCCAGCAGTAGGAGCGGTGGTGGTGCGCGACGGCCAGATTGTCGGCCGCGGATTCCATACCTACGCCGGCAAGGATCACGCTGAGATCGTGGCTCTGCAGGATGCGGGCGAACTGGCTCGTGGCGCGACTTTGTACGTTACATTGGAGCCCTGTTCGCACATGGGGCGGACCGGCCCCTGCGCGGATGCTTTAATCGCAGCGGGAGTAGCGAGAGTTGTGGCGGCGATGCAGGATCCGAATCCGCAGGTTGCGGGACAGGGGTTCGCCAAACTGAGGGCTGCGGGTGTTGTTGTCGACATCGAGCACTCCGCCACAGGAGAAGCTGAGAAGCTGAACGAAGCGTACGTACACTACATGCGAACGGGGAAGCCTTTGGTGACTCTGAAGGCTGCAGTGACGTTGGACGGCAAAATCGCCGCTCCGGAGGACAACCGCGGTTGGATTACGAGTGAACGGGCGCGCGCCCATGTGCAAACCTTGCGGCACAACTCGGACGCCATTCTGACCGGCATTGGAACGGTGCTTGCAGACGACTGCCTGCTCACCGATCGCAGCGGCCTGGCGCGCAGCAGGCCTTTGCTCCGCATCGTCGTGGATTCGCAGCTTCGGCTCCCGCCGGATTCGAAGATGGTGAGCAGTGCGGCGGACGATCTGCTGGTGGTTACAACGTCGGTGGCCTCGCCGGAGCGGAAGAAGGTTCTGGAATCCCTCGGTGTGCGAGTGGTTGCCTTCGATGCGCCGAATGGGCGTACGGACCTGTCTCAACTGGTCGATTTCCTTGGCAAAGAGCGCTATCTCTCGCTGATGATTGAAGCGGGCAGCAAAGTGAACTGGGCGGCGCTGGAATCGGCGGTTGTGGACAAGATCTTCTTCTATTACGCGCCCAAGATACTAGGCGGACTGCAATCGCTGCCCGTGGCGGGCGGAGCCGGCCGCCGCAGGCGCGTGGATGCGATGGAATTTCGCAACGTGAAGCTGCACTCGATCACCGAAGATGAATTCGCAGTAGAAGCATGGCTGGTGAAATAGTGTTTACCGGAATCGTTGAGGAAACTGGAACTCTGGACGCGTTGGACGCGCATGAAACGGGGGCGCGCCTGCGCATCCGCTGCAGTACGGTGCTATCCGGCACAAAGATAGGGGACAGCGTGGCCGTGAATGGCGTGTGCCTGACTGCCATCGAAGTCACTGAGAATTCGTTCTCGGCGGAACTGGCGCCCGAGACCCTTCAGCGTACCAATTTGGGCGATTTGCATGCCGGGTCGACAGTGAATCTCGAGCGGCCCCTCGCCGCGAATGGACGCTTCAGCGGCCACGTGGTGCAGGGCCATGTAGACGGCACCGGCGAGTTACTCTCCTTCGAACTGATCGGAGATGAGAACTGGTGGATGCGCGTGCGAATTCCCGAAGAACTGGACCGTTATATCGTATTCAAGGGTTCGATTGCGATTGACGGAATCAGCCTGACGGTTGCCGCCATCGAGGACCGCATCGTGTCCGTCACCATCATTCCGCACACTTATCACAACACGTCGCTTCGCTCATATAAGCCTGGCGATCGCGTGAATATCGAGACGGACATCTTCGCCAAGCACCTCGAGAAGATGGTGGGCGCGATGATTGCCGCGCGGTAGTCCGCTAAAGGGTCGAACCCGTATCGTTCGGCAGCAGGATCTTACGAATCACCTTTAGCGGAACTGCACCCTGCTTCACGAACTCGTTGTGAAACGCTTCCAGGCTGAAACCGGAGCCCTTGGCCTGCTGGTAATCGTGCCGCAGCTTGTAGATTTGCAGCTTGCCTAGCGTGTAGTAAAGGTATGTCGGGTTATAAGCGCCGCGCCGGGCCTCTTCGTAGGCATTGGCGGGCTCCTGGAAGCCTTTCTCGACGAAGATCTTCGCTCCGTCCTTCACGCTCATGCCTTCGGTGTGCAACTTGATCCCCACCACATAACGGCAATCGCGGAGAAGCGCCTCGGAAAGCTGCGCCAGCTTGATCTTCGGATCGCCGCCGCCGAAGCCTTCCTCCAGCATCATCTGCTCGCAGTAGTGTGCCCAGCCCTCCGCATTGCTGCCGCATGTGACCAGTTTGCGCGTCTTGGTCGGGAACTGCCGGGCATACAGGAACTGCACGAAATGTCCAGGGTAGGCCTCATGCACGGTAATTACGTCCATCACAGGGCGGTTGTAAAGCCGCAAATGTTCCTCTTTGTGTTTCGGCGTCCAATCCTTTTCCGGAGGAGTGATGTAGTAAAACGCCTCCCGTGCCTTTTTCTCAAAAGCTCCCGGAGTGTCCATGGAAGCGAAGGTGCCAGACCGCGCGTATGGCGGAGTCTCCTCAATGCTTGGCCGCACGTCGGAAGGGATAGTGACGATTTTGTGATCTACGACGAACTGCCGCACCGCATCCACCGTATTCCTGGCGGAGGAGATGAGCGTAGCCTCGGCCGGATGATCGTTCTCAAGGGACCGGAACACATCCGCGGGCTTCCTGTTTGGATCGATTTTCTTCGCGGTTTGAATGAAATCGCGGTAGTCCTTCTCCAGGTTCGCCTGCCCGATCGCCAGAAGTTTTGAGACCGGCGTATCCACCATCTCCTCATACTGCAGCTTTTGCGCGAAGTTGTCTGCGCCGATTGCGTACCGTCCGGTGGAGCGCGGCTTCAGAGTGGTTTCCAGCCACTTCGTGGCGTCCTCAAAAGCTGCGACGGCATCCTTGTTCGCCGATTGGAAGTCTTGCAGCAGCGTCTTATCTTCGCCGGCGGCATCCTTCGCCCATGCAGCCACGGTATCGCGGAAAAACTCGACTGACCCGCCGCTCATGCGGATGGCTAAATCGGTAAACTCCACAGGCGGCGTCACCATGTTCTGCTTCATCTCAGCCAGAATGTCCGGTGTCCTGCGCAGCCGCGCAATTACACTGCGCAAGCGTTCCGGCTTCGAAGCGAAATCCCGCTTCATCAGGAGATCGATGGCGCCCCCCGGCAGTCCGGCATAGTTCATCGGATTGCGCTTCCAGCTTTCGATAATCGTGTGGTCCTGCAGTTCGGAGTTGATCTGACCCTCGATCAGAGCGGCATCGATCGACTCGTCCGTCGTGAGGTTCTGCTTCCGCAGCGCCTGCAACCGTGCCTGCAGGCTGCGCAACGCGGTAACCCGGTTGCGAATGGCGTCCGCGGACAGACTCTCGAGTTTGTCGTCGTACTCGTGGAAGCCCTGCGCGGTGCCGGAGCTTGGACTGAAATCGAAGGACTGCTTGAAGTAGTCGTCTACGAACGAGCGGAACGCGGTAGACGATAGCGGCTCACTATCCGCTACGGGTTTCTGGTTGGAACACCCGGCCAGCAAAAGACACAGATACACCAGGGGTGCCTTGTTCAGCATGTACTCCTCCCACGTCCACTGTCAGCTTTTCAATTCCTGTACAATTTCAGCCGCTGCCTGTCGCGCTTCCTTCACCTGACCAACCTCAAAGCTGATCGCGCCCACCTTGGCGTGACCGCCGCCGCCGTACCGCTCGCAGATGGTCGCCAGGTTGTGCTTCAGCGCTCTCTTCACCCACGGATTCGAACCGACGGAAACCTTGGTGCGGAACGTCGACGTGCTCACCGAGACTGTGTAAGTGGAGTCGGGGAACAGGTAGTACGGGATGAACTTGTTGTAGCCTTCCAGGTCGTAGCCGATGAGGTCGAAGAAGACGACGCCATCGGTGCTCACGGCTTTGTCCCGGATGATGTCGATCGAGCGTACGTGCCTCTCGTAAAGCGGCCGGTAGATCTCCTGAATGTCCGGCTGCTGGATGATCTCCGATAGCGAAAGGTGCCGCATGGCGCGAATGATCTTCTGCACCGTTTCCGATCCTTTCGAGCCCTCAATCACAAGCGTCAGCTTCATCGCCGGTTCCTTCAGTTCCACCGCCTCTTGTGAATTGGCGTACTGCGCGCCGTCGATGATGTCGGCCCAGGCCACCAACTCGCTCAGATCGTTGGCTTCGTAGCCGAACTTCTCCTTGGCTACGGTGCGGATGAAGTTAGTGCACGACCGGAACTCCGGATCATACAATTTTCGCGGATTCTGTTCATTCCGCCAGTGCTCGGCGTCCTCCGGCGAAAGAAAAGCACTCTGGTGATGGTCAAACCACCAGGTAAGCTTCGGATTTGGAGAATACTTGAAATCGACAATCGCGTTTTCATCACCGTCAAACAGGTCGTTCTCAAAGATCTGGGAAGCCTTATGAGCCATGCCGGTGAAGGCGAACTCGCAATTAGGATAGTATTTGTCTTCAAGAAAACGGCTGAAGAACGCGGCGGACGCAGCTCCGTCGAAGCAATGATCGTGGTATAAGATGCGGACCTTCATTCAGATCAGTAAGGACAGGAAAACTATCCAGCTTGCCTCAAAACACCTCCGGATTGCAAGCGAAGGTGGAAAAAATGTTTGAGGGCATTGTTTTGGAGCCGCGGAGATTCCAGTGACTACACGCGAGTTTGACGGCAAAATCTGTTTCATAGTAGGTGGTGCGAGTGGCATCGGGCTGGCCACCGCGCATGCTCTGGCGGAACGCGGAGCAATCGTCGCCATCGGCGATGTCCGCGAAGAGGACTCCTTGCCGTCGCTGTTGGTGGACGTGACCCGGCCGGAGGAGATCCGGGACGCTGTGGCCGGTATTCTGGAACTTCACGGACGGCTCGACGTGGCAGTCAACTGCGCGGGCGTGGGAGGCGCGCGTGCCCGCACCGCCGAATACCCGCACGAGGTCTGGAACCAGGTAATGGCGGTGAACCTTACCGGCGTGTTCTCCTGCATGCAGGAGCAGTTGAAGGCAATGGTACCAAACCGGTCCGGAGTGATCGTAAATGTCGCCTCGGTGGCAGGCATCACGGCATTCCCGAATTACGGCGCGTACACAGCGAGTAAGCACGGCGTTGTGGGGCTGACCAAGGCAGCCGCTATCGAATACGCAACGCTCGGTATCCGTATCAACGCAATCTGCCCCGCCTACACGCGGACGCCGATGATGGAAACCATGCTGACGCAGCGCGAGGGCCTCGAGGAACGCTTGCTCGGCCGCATTCCAATCGGGCGCTTCGCAACGGCAGGCGAGATCGCGGAGTCGATTGTGTATCTCTGTTCGTCCGCATCGGGCTTCATGACCGGGCAGTGCCTGGTTCTCGATGGGGGGATCACGGCAGAATGATCCGGCAGGTACGCAGCTTTATCGATGATGAGGTGATTCCGCTCGAGATCAAATTCCTGCGGCAACCCTTCAGCTCGCTGATTCCTCAGCTACAGGAGCTGCGCGCGAAGGTGAAGAGCATGGGGCTGTTCACTCCGTTCCTGGCGAAGGACCACGGAGGAGCCGGCCTGACGCTGCGTGAGTTCGCATTGATGAGCGAACAACTCGGCCGTACTCCCATCGGTCATTACGTGTTCAACTGCCAGGCGCCGGACGTCGGCAATATGGAGATCCTGGCCCGCCACGGCACGCCCGAACAGCAGCAGAACTACCTCCGGCCGCTTGTTCGCGGCGAGATCCGTAGCTGTTTTGCCATGACTGAGCCGGAGTTTGCAGGATCCAATCCGACCCGGATGGCCACCACCGCGGTGAAGGACGGCTCGGACTACGTGATCAACGGGCATAAGTGGTTTGCTTCCTCGGCCGACGGTGCGGCGTTCGCAGTGTTGATGGCCGTGACCAGTCCCGATGCGAAACCGCATGAGCGCGCAAGTCAGATCCTCGTGCCCGCCGCTACGCCCGGCTTCGAGATCGTTCGCAACATCCCGGTAATGGGCGATCCGGGAAGCGACTGGGCCAGTCACGCCGAGATACGCTTCTCCAATTGCCGCGTTCCGGTCACGAATCGTCTCGGAGCAGAAGGCCGCGGCTTCGCCATCGCGCAGGAGCGATTGGGGCCTGGGCGGATTCACCACTGCATGCGCTGGCTGGGAATTTGCGCCAGGGCGTTCGAGCTGATGTGCCGGCACGCGGCCACACGGGAGGTCGCGCCCGGCGTAGCGCTCGGCTCCAAGCAGGCAGTGCAGCATTGGATTGCGGAATCGCAAGCGGAAATCGCGTCCGCCCGCCTGCTTGTCCTGGAAACGGCCGCTGCAATTGATTCAACGGGCGCGGCCGAGGTGCGGGAGGAGATCTCACTGATCAAGTTTCACACCGCGGGAGTACTCTCGCGCGTGCTCGATCGCGCCTTACAGACGCACGGTGCGCTCGGAATGACCGACGATACGGTGCTTGCCTGGTGGTACCGTCACGAGCGTGCTGCGCGCATCTACGACGGTGCGGACGAGGTCCACAAATCCGCAGTGGCTCGGCGTATCCTGAGGCGTTACGGACTTCAAACGGAGATTTGATGTCGGACGATACACGCCCTGTCCGCGCCGGAGAAGCGATCAACGTAGAGAAACTCGCCGCCTTCCTCGGCGTTTCGGGTGAGATTCGGATTTCGCAGTTTCCTAGTGGATTTTCGAACCTCACATATCTGGTGCAGACCGGCGCTCGGGAGATGGTTCTTCGGCGTCCACCGCACGGAACGGAGATTCGTTCTGCCCACGATATGAGCCGCGAATTCCGCGTGCTCTCCGCGCTCGCACCCGTATACCCGCTCGCGCCGAAGCCGATCGCGTTCTGCGACGATCCGTCGGTTATAGGCGCACCCTTCTACCTGATGGAACGTCTGTGCGGTGTTGTGCTCCGCTCCAGCGTCCCGGAAGGAGTGGATCTCAACCCGGAAACGATGCGCCGCTTATCCCGGAACTTCATCGACAATCTCGCTGACATCCACGCCATCGACGTGGCTGCCGCCGGCCTGAGCGGCTTCGGACGTCCCGAAGGATATATCCGGCGGCAGATGGAAGGCTGGCAGCGCAGATACGAAGATGCTTGCTCCGGAAAGATACCGCCGCTCGAAGCGGTGTCCTCCTGGCTGTCGGCGAACACTCCCGGGTCTTCCGGAGCCTGCCTGATCCACAACGATTACAAGTACGACAATGTTCTGCTTGACGCCCACGACCTCACCCGCCTCCGCGCGGTCTTCGATTGGGAGATGGCGACCGTCGGAGATCCGGTCCTGGATCTCGGAACGGCACTCGGCTACTGGGTCGATCCGGCAGATACGGAGGAGTGGAGGAGTCTCAGCTTCGGTCTGACCACGCTTCCCGGCAATTTAACCCGGTCGGAACTGGCGGCACGCTACGCTCAGCGCACCGGGATCGACATCGCGCCTTCGATTCTCTGGGCTTACGTTTACGCGCTGTTCAAAATCGCCGTGATCATTCAGCAGATCTATAATCGCTATCTCCAGGGCCATAGCCGGGACGAGCGCTTTGCCGGGCTGGGCCAACGCGTGCAGGCGACGGTTCGCGCCGCTGCCCGGGCGCTGGACCGCGGCACGGTATCATCACGTTGAGTGCGCACCCTAGCCCTTGGACTTCTGCTCGGTATCTGCGGCTTCGCAGGTGACTGGATCCGCATCCAGAGCCCGAACTTCGAACTGTACACCACGGCCGGTGAGAAGAAGGGCAGGGAGGCGATCCGGTACTTCGAGCAGGTCCATGAGCTGTTCGTCCGCCTCTGGCCCGGCGCTTTTACCGAAACCTTTCCGGCCCGCGTCATCGGCTTCTCCGGCGAGAAGGAGTTCCGGCCCTATCGCGTCAACGAAGTTGCCGCTGCCTACTACCTTTCCGACATTGGCCGTGACTACATTGTCATGGGCTCCGTGTCTTCGGAAGTGTTTCCTCTGGTGGTGCATGAATACACACACCTGCTGCTCAAGCATGCAAACTTCAACGTTCCCTTATGGCTAAACGAGGGAATGGCCGACGTGAATTCCACTCTGCAGCAGGACGGGGACAAGATCGTACTCGGCGACGCCTACCCGGGACGGATGATCGAACTTCGGAACGGCAAATGGCTTCCCTTGGCGCGCCTGCTTGCCATCGATCACAATTCGCCCGAATACAACGAGAAGAAACGAGCCGGCATGTTCTATGCGCAAAGCTGGCTGCTTACGCATATGCTCTACTTGAGCAACGAATACCGCCCGAAGTTCGGGGAGTTCAGCCTGAAAATGGCAAACGGAACTGCGGCGGAAACGGCTTTTCGGGATACCTGGGGAAAGAGCGTCGCCGACGTGGAGAAGGACCTGAAGGGCTATCTCACCGGCAAGTCGATCAATGTGATGAAGCTCGAGGCGAAACTCTGGAAGCCGGAGGAATTACCGAAAGCCGTCCCCCCGCCCGAGGTGGACGTGCAGGTCAATCTGGCCGCCCTTTTGAATCGCACCGGACATATGGACGACGGGGAACGTATCTTGCAAGACCTCGCGCGCCGTTATCCCAATCAGTGGCAAGTGGAGGAAGGTCTTGCCACTCTGAGCAGATTGAAACGCGACGCCATGGGCGCGCGTATGCACTACGCCAAGGCATTTCAATATGGAGAGGACAATCCGGATGTCCTCTTCTCCTATGCCCAATTGCTGCAGGGCGATGTTTCCCAGGACGCTGAGGTTGTGGCGGCCCTCAGGAAAGCCTTGGAGCGGCGGCCGTCATTCTGGGATGCCAAACTCCTGCTCGGGCTCACACTATACAATTCAGGAAAGTATGCCGAAGCTATTTCCGAACTGGCTGCGATCCGCCGCGTGAGTCCGGAGCGCGCTTCTGTGCTGTTCCTGGCGCTCGCACAGAGTTACGCACGTATCGACCGGCCGGCCGCTGCTCGCGACGCGGTTCAGAAAGCGAAGACATACGCCCGGACGGAGTTCGAGCGGCAGGCGGCAGACCAGGTGTTAGAAGCGTTGGACCGTCCGAAAGAGACCCAGAACACCCCCTCGGCTCCCGTTGCCGAATTTGAGCGTCCAACCTCGGCCGCGCTGCAGCCCATCCAGCCGAACCAGAAGCTTCGCACTGCAGTCGGCCGCATGAAGCGTGTGGAGTGTCTCGGCCAGACGGCGCGTCTGATGATTGCAACTGAGTCCGGTGAGATTTCTCTACTGATTCGCGATCCGAATGCCGTGCTGATTCGCAACTCCGGCGGCAACTCGGCGGAGCTTTCCTGCGGCTCTGCACCGAACACGCCCGTATCCGTTCGGTATATCGAAGAGAGCATCGCTGACTCGAAAACAGCCGGATACATTCGCGAAATTGAATTTCGATAACCACTGCCTTGGTGCCATGAGTACTGGTGCCTAACCAGGAGCAGTACTGTCTCCCGCTCGGTAAGTGGGTTGTAGTACCAGTAACAATGTCAATTCCCGACGGTACTAATCCTACAAAGGTGGGGTTTATCCCGTCGGGGCATCACATTAGGTGACATCTAGGTGGATTTTCTTCTTTCTCCGCAGAGCAATTTCCGACACACTGAACCACATACAGTAGATGTGCAGTGTGTGTAGCGAGCTTGTAGCAATCAGATTTAGCGTGAGATAGCGAACGTACGCAATGGCGTGCCTTCAGGAGAAAAAATAGATTCCGATGGGAAGATTAATCTCGAAGTTCCCGCTCTGCCCAGGTTACAGAACACAAAAGGCCACGTGCCTCCTGCTCGCAGTTATCGTTTTTCAAACGATGGTTTTTGCTGGCGCGAAGGACACTGGAGTCCGTTCCGGGACTCCCGGCGGAGGTCAGCCGGTTGCCGGCCTGTCCTCAAATGAAATGTCGTTGTTTTATGAAGGCCAATTCCGTTCCACTGAGTTGGAGGCTACTTGCGATACCTGCAGCACGGTACCCCCGGGTAGTCCGGCTCCTGCCGGAGTAACGAACTCCGCGGGCTTAGGCGGTCGATTCAATGGGGACCAGTGCACCATTTGCCACAATCAACCTGCTTTAGGCGGCAGCGTCGTTCAGCAGAATCCGGCTTTTCAAATCGCGAACCGTTTTGGCGCGACGAACACGATTCCGTCCTTCTTGACGCCAACGGGACCGTTCCGTGAAGTGCGCTTCAAGTTCAATGCCGATGGCACCCGCGATGGAGGCGTCCACAGCCTGTTCACCGTCACCGGCCGCACCGACGCTCCGTCCTGCACCTTGCCCCAGGAGAACTTCGCGGCAGCCGTTAGCCAGAGGAATGTTGCGTTCCGAATTCCCTTGCAGATGTTTGGTCTGGGCCTGATCGAGGCGATTCCGGATATCTACATCATTCAGAACATGAATGCGAATCTGTCGCAGAAACAGGCGCTCGGCATTAGCGGCCACCCCAATCGCGTCGCGAACAACGGCACCATTGCGCGCTTCGGCTGGAAGGCGCAGAATGCGTCACTGACTATGTTTGCGGGCGAGGCTTACAACGTCGAAATGGGCGTCGCGAACGACCTGTTCCCGACCGGCCGCGATGAAGATCCGAACTGCTCCCGCGGGGCGGAACCGAACGACATCCCCCGTATTGACGACGCCGAATACAACTCGCCGACGAAAATTATGCCCGACTGGCTGATGTTCGCGGAGTTCATGCGCTTCCTGGACGGTCCGCAACCCGTACCGTTAACAGCTAGCGCCTCGCGCGGCCAGCAGCTATTCACGCAGATCGGTTGCGCGCTATGCCACAATCCGTCGTTCCAGACTCGCTCGGGTCCTATAGGTCACGACACTCTGGCGCTGCGAGGCAAGACCGTGAACCTCTACTCCGACCTGCTGGTACACCACATGGGAGCGCGCCTGGCAGACAACATCATTCAGGGCAATGCGGGTCCCGATGAATTTCGGACCACTCCGCTGTGGGGAATTGGGCAGCGTGTTTTCTTCATGCACGACGGCCGTACCTCGGATTTGATGCAGGCGATCCAGGAGCATTACTCTACGGCAAGCTTCGACATCAACAACCCCGAGTACGATTACAACAACAATAACTACGGGCCGTCGGAAGCGAACGCGGTGGTTCTCCAATTCAACGCGTTGCAGACGCAAGATCAGCAGGCAGTCCTCGATTTCCTCCGGTCGCTGTAATGCCGTTAGCTTTACTTTTTTTGTTCCTTGCCGGTGCCGACCCATTCGTCGGCACCTGGCACTTAAACGTGGCGAAATCGAAGTGGGAAAACGGGCAGCCTCCCAAGCAGCAGGTCGTGCGTATGGAGGAAACCCCGGCTGGCATTCGCTACTCCTCGGAAACCACGAATACCGACGGTTCAATAAGTAAGTCCTGGTACACAGCCAAATACGATGGTAAGGAAGTCCATGTGACCGGCAACGTGTATTGGGATCCCGTTTCCCTCACAAAACCAGACGAACGGACGGTCATCGCAAAATACAGGAAACGCGATAACGTGAGCGCCATGGCAACGCGAGTGGTAGCCAAGGACGGCAAAACCATGACCATCACGACCGAAGGTAAGAGCCGCAGCGGAAAGAAGTTCAGGAATATCTGCATCTACGATCGCAAGTAGCTCCCGTCGCACAACCTCGATGAGCCGGGGCGAGTAATCCTCCCCCGGCCATCCCTTCCAGGCGGTTATCATGGTCATTCACACCCATGATCCTCAGCCCTCTTGCCGGCAAGAAAGCCCCCTACGAGATCCTGACCGATATCCCGAAGCTTATCTCGGCATATTACGTCGAGCGGCCCGATCCCGGCGTTCCCACGCAGCGCGTCTCGTTCGGAACTTCAGGGCACCGTGGATCGTCCTTCGCCGCAACCTTCACGGAATCCCATATCCTGGCTATCACCCAGGCTATCTGCGAGTACCGCGGCCACGCCGGAATCACAGGGCCCCTGTTCATCGGTCTCGATACGCACGCCTTATCCCGCCCTGCCGCCCTTACTGCGCTCGAAGTCTTAGCCGCAAACAATGTGGAGACCATGATCGCGGAGGGCGATCAGTTCGCTCCCACGCCCGCGATTTCGCATGCGATTCTGTCTTACAACCGGCACCGCTCCAGCGGCCTTGCGGATGGAATCGTCATTACGCCCTCTCATAACCCTCCAGAGGACGGCGGATTCAAGTACAACCCTCCGAACGGCGGACCGGCCGGATCTGACATCACGGGCGTTGTGCAAGACCGTGCGAACGCACTTCTCGAACAGGGTCTTCGCGGCGTTCTGCGCGTTCCCTATGAGCGCGCGCTTCGCGCTTCCACCACCCACCCCTTCGACTATATCGGCGCTTATGTTCGCGATCTGTCTAACGTGCTCGATATGGACGCCATCCGCGCCTCGGGCCTGCGCCTTAGCGCCGATCCTCTCGGCGGAGCGGGTGTCGCTTACTGGCCCGCGATCGCCGATTTCTACAAGCTGAACCTGACGGTACTGAATGACGAGGTGGATTATACGTTCCGCTTTATGACCGTGGATTGGGACGGGCGGATTCGAATGGACCCTTCTTCGCCATACGCAATGCAGAGCCTCATCTCCTGCCGCACTGATTTTGACATCGCGTTCGCCTGCGACACAGACCACGACCGGCACGGCATTGTTACGAAGAGCACTGGTTTGATGCAGCCCAATCACTACCTGTCTGCCTGCATCTCTTACCTGTATTCGAACCGGCCAGGCTGGAACCCGGCCGCTGCGATCGGCAAAACCGTGGTGAGCAGCAGCATGATTGACCGTGTTGCATCGGAGCTGAACCGGGCCGTTTACGAGGTTCCCGTCGGCTTCAAATGGTTCGTGGACGGTCTGGTTTCCGGTAACCTCGGCTTTGTCGGCGAGGAAAGCGCGGGAGCATCTTTTCTGCGCGCGGACGGAACTGCGTGGACCACGGACAAGGACGGAATCACGGCCGCGCTACTGGCCGCCGAGATCACCGCGCGTACGGGCCGGGATCCTGGGGAACACTACGCGGCCCTGACCGCACGCTTCGGTGAGACCGTCTACGAACGGATGGATGCGCCCGCCACACCCGCACAGAAGAAGCTCCTGCTCACTCTCTCGCCCGAAAACGTGACGTCCACTGAACTGGCTGGCGAACCGGTCCAGGCCGTGCTGACGCGGGCTCCAGGCGACGGCAATGCAATCGGCGGCGTCAAAGTGGTTACCCGGAACGGATGGTTTGCCGCGCGGCCTTCGGGCACTGAAGACATCTATAAGATTTATGCGGAAAGCTTTCTCGGCCTCGATCATCTGCGCCGTATTCAGGAGGAAGCGCAGAATATCGTGACCGGCGCTCTCACCTACAAATCCTAAAAACTCCCCTACGCTCCTGGGGAAGGCGTGAGGCTTCCCGTGAACTGCCGACCCGATGTGGTCGCCCCGATCCGGTTCTCGCCGAACACCGGCTTCGCGGTGGCGGCCGGCGCAAAGCCGCCCCTATGGCCGAGCACTATGCGGTCGTTCCAAAGGACGTCTGCTGTGTCTTCCATAATCCGAATCGTCATGGTGACCTTCACAGGCGTTCCGGGCGTATAGGCAATTGGTTCGCTCAGGTCCAGGGGTTGCCCCCAAACGTCTATTCCGAGCTGCAGCCGCGATTCCGGGATGTATCTCGCGATCAGCAGGAACGCTCTACCGGTGGTACCGCACACCAAGATCGGCTCTGAACCTGACTGGCGGGCCGGGAAGATCACCTCTGCGGTGTAGTTCTTCTTCAGCCCTTCGAGACCGCCTGTCACCACCTCGTAGCTCAATTGATGCTCACCGTCTTTGATGTGCAGAATCCTCCAGTCGGTACCGGCTTTTGGAATGGAATCGTACTGAGACTGTGCTTCCGCCGCCGTCGCGGAGAAATATTGCACGCCCGGTCCGGACCTCCACAACGCAAACGGTGAGTACACCGGCAGCGAGTAACGGTCCAAGAGAGTAATCACGGTCAGGTACTTCGTCACATCTCCGGTCTGCAGGTAAACTGCCTGCGGCTTCTTCTCCTCGATTTCGCTCAGCAGTTTCAAGATGCCGTCTCTTCGCAAGGTTCCAGCGTTGCTCCGCACGATATCTTCGGCTTGTCGCCAAGTCGCCAGTGCGGAAAAAACACCGATTGTGCAGAGAAGAACCGCGAGACAGATTCCGCTGAACTTGCCGGCCCTGTTCGAACTCCGCTGCAAAAGTCTGCCGGAAAGAAACAGGATCAACATCAGCCCCGCGGGCAGCGCGACATAAAGGGTTTTGGCGGCAGCCCAGTCGTTCTTCAACAACAGCATGGCTATTAAGAGCACGACGTTCAGAGCGGCCAGGGAGGCCGTGAAGGCTACGGCCGGGCGCATCTGTTCCCCGTTCGTCAGTGCGGCGATCCGGTCCAGATTGAAGCCTGCGGCCAACCCTGCCAGGACTGCCAGCGCGATCAGCAGGGAAGCGAGAGCGCCTCCATCGAAGAACGCCGCTTCTGCGGCAAAGGACTGAACGGAAAACGGAGTCTCCGACATTTTCGGGAAGGTCTGGTGTACTCCGAGCTTGCCGCAAAATGCAGCGACAGCCGCAACTCCAGCCACGGAATACTGGGTCGCCGCTTGCAAGATCGGTCCGGTCTCCCGCTCGCTTCTTTTCGCAATCAGCAGCGCGGCGGGCAGGCCGGCTGCCAGCGCAACTAACGCGTAGCGGTAATCGTAGGAGAACGTCTGCAGCACGCCGATCCCTGCTCCTGCCAGAACCATTCGCAGCCTCAACCCCAGGGCGCCGCGTTCCAGTACGTAAAATGCCGCCGGCAGCATTAGGAGCAGCGTGACCGCGAAGGCTTGACCAAAGAACTGGTGGAAGAAATTCCCGACAATTGCTGAGGCAGGAACTATCAGAATCGCCGCGGCCGGCAGCAGCGCTCCGAAGCGCCCGCGCAAATTGAACTGCGCGCCAAGAAAACCGAGCGCAGCGGTCAATGCTGCGGGAAGAGTCGCACCCGCGAGCAAGTACGCCTGAAATTCGTTCACCCGCAGTAGCCACGCTGTCAGCGCCAAAAAGATATACAAGCCTGGCCGCTCATAATTCGCCATCACCGCCAAGGGCCAGGTTCGTGACGGATGGCGAAGCAACTCTTCCGGGCTCAACTGCGGCATTGTACGTGTGTACCAGCCGTCCGAATGCGCCATCGCCATACGGATGTACCCCAGCGCATCCGTGCCATAACCTGAGAAATACTGTACGCCGCTATCCAGCCACAAAGGGAGCAGGACGAGATTCCCTGCAGCCCAGCAGATCGCGAGGCATCCTGCAATGCCGATCCATCCTGTGCGCACAGCCGGCAGGAACTCCCTCAGCCGTGACCGGTTTTCGGGAACGCGGTAAATCAGCCAAAGAATGGCTGCAAAGATCACTGCGGTCATCGCGAACGTCGTGCCGGCGCCGGCATTGAGACCCGCTATGTGGCTCAACCGAAGCGACACGAACGAGAAGAATTGAAACGCCAGGAACCCGGCGGCGATCCCGAGCGGCCCAAACCACCATCGCTCGTGCTTCTCCCCTTTCCTTATATCCGGCAACCCCGCCAACAGCGCTGTGCCGCCCGCCCAGAAGAAGAGCAAAAACACCAGGAGTTTACTCTCGAGTTCGAAAAGCGGCTGGAAGGGAGTCATCCTTTGTCTAACTAAGGTACAACGCATTTGCACGATATACTCAGGACAACAACAAAGACGACGAGGTGCGCAGCGCGTCATCCAGCGGCGTCTTCAGCGTTCCAGGTGAGGAGTTCGTCCATGTGTGACCGATCCAAACTTCTAATTACTTTTCTTTTATGCGCAATTTCTGTTTTCGCGCAGTCTGACCGGGGTGCTATCACCGGGCGCGTCGTCGATATGTCGGAAGCCGCGGTCGCCAACGCCGGCATTACGATTACCAACCAGGACACGGGCATCCTGGTAAAGACGGAAACCAGCAACACCGGAAACTATCTTGCTCCGCAACTTCCCGTCGGCCGCTACACCGTGCAGGTGGAGGCGCCCGGCTTCAAGAAATACGTTCGCCGTGATGTGGAAGTGAGCATCTCCCAGACCGTGACCTTGAACGTCACTCTGGAGGTTGGCCAGCTTGACCAGTCTGTCGAAGTGACGGCCTCCGCCCCGCTGCTTGAGAGTTCCACTTCGGACCTGGGTACGGTCGTTACCAAAGAACGTATTGTGGACCTGCCTCTCGCAGTGTCCGGCAACATGCGCCATCCCGGAGCGTTCGTTTTCCTCGCTCCCGGCGTGACCGGCGACACAGGCAACACCCAGATCAACGGCTCGCAGAGCCGGTCGAAAGAGATTCTCGTGGACGGCGTAGGCAGCACCAGCCCGGAAAGTGGCGGGCTGCTTTTCACTTATCCGCCCGTCGAATCCATTAACGAATTCAAACTGCTCAGTTCGAACTTCAGTGCGGAATACGGCCGCACCGGCGCGGGCTTCGAGATCTACACCACCAAGTCCGGCACGAACGACTGGCATGGCTCTTTGTGGGAGTATCTCCGCAATGATAAATTCGACGCCCGCGGCTTCATCGCCTCTACCCGCGCCATCAACCGGCAAAACGAATTCGGTGTTGCGTTCGGCGGACCGATGATTCTGCCCGGCTACAACGGCCGCAACCGGACGTTCTTTCATTTCGTGTACAACGGCTTCCGCTATCGCGCTGGCGCTCTGAATGAACTCGCCACCATGCCCACCGCGGATATGCTCAAGGGCGACTTCTCCAAAGTGACTCGCAATGGCCGTCCTGTGTTGATCTATGATCCTTCCACCACGCGCCCCGACGGAGCAGGCGGATTCACGCGCGATCCGTTCCCAGGCAATATCATTCCGGCAAACCGTTTCAGCAAAGTGGCTGCGAATATGCTCCAGTTCGTCCCGGCGCCCAGCAATGGCAATCAGCTCAATAACTATCAGGTGATTGGCTCTCAGAAGTTCGATCGCGATGTTTACACCGGCAAGCTCGATCACCAGTTCTCCGACCGCAACCGCGTGAACGCTTTCTTCTATTGGAATGAGCAGACCTCAGCCGCGGCGGAACGCCTCCCCGGAGCCCTCAGCCCCGCGTTGAATGAAGAACGGCCGGCCCGCTGGATTCGCGCCAATCACGATTTTCTCTTTGGTCCAGCTACGATCAATAACTTCCGCGCCGGTTACACACGCGAGCCGCAAGTCTGGGCGCGCGTCGCCTCAGGCAAGGGCTACCTGCAGAAGAGCGGCTACACGGGAACCAATCCACCGGGAGACATTCTCCCGCGCATCAGCTTCAGTGACGGCCTCTCCAACTGGGGCGATGAAACTAAAAACATCGGCCAGCAGGTCAACAACACGCTGCAGCTTGCAGACACCCTTAGCCATGTGCACGGTAATCACACCATCAAAGTCGGTGTAGATGCGCGCTGGCTGCAGACGAACGGCGCTGATACCTTCAACCAGCAATCCACTCTGGCGTTCAACTCGAATGAGACTGCCTTGCCGACTGCGGCCGGCCGGTCCGTCAGCGGGCACGCGTTCGCCAGCTTCCTTCTCGGGCAGGTGGATAACGGCAACTACAACGGCCTCTTCGTAGTTCCCGGCAATCGCTACCGTGTATTCTCCAGCTTCGTCCAGGACGACTGGAAGGTCACCCGCAAGCTGACGCTGAATCTTGGCCTTCGCCATGACGTCTTCTTCCCGCGCATTGAGGCGCACAACAACTTCTCGAGTTTCGATCCGTCGATTCCCAACCCGGGAGCAGGCAACCGCCTCGGAGCCGTTCGTTTCTTAGGTGACGGACCCGGGCGCGATAACTCCACCCGCAGCTTTGCTGACACGGCCTGGAAGAACTTCGGCCCCCGCGTCGGCTTCGCATATCAACTAACTGACAAGACCGTCGTTCGCGGCGGCTACGGGATCTTCTACGCCGTCGGAAACGCGACCATGGGACTCCGCGGTTCTCAGCAGTATCTGTACGGCTTCAATGCAGCTCCCAGCTACACCACGCCTGATGCCGGTATCACGCCCGCCTTCAATTGGGATAACGGATTTCCTGGCAACTGGCCGCGCCCGCCATTTATCAACCCGACCGTGCAAAACGGCAGCGCCGTGAACTACATTGGCAAGGGCGATGCGCGCCCACCCTACATGCAGAATTACCAGTTCAGTGTCCAGCAGGAGGTCTTCCCGAAACTGCTGGTGGAAGCATCGTATGTCGGCGTGAAGGGGACACATCTCGGCAACAACCTCATCAATCTCAATGAGGTCGATCCGAAATATCTCAGCCTGGGATCGTTGATGACTCAGAACATCAATTCGCCCGCCGCACAGGCTGCGGGGATCGCACTGCCGTATCCCGGTTTCAACGGTACCGTCGCCCAGGCACTCCGTCCGTATCCGCAGTATCTCGGTATTCCGAATAACGCGAATCCGAACGGCAACTCCACGTATCACGCGCTGCAAATGAAAATCGATAAGCGCTTCTCGAACGGTCTTGCGCTGCTTGGCGCGTATACACGAGCCAAGACGATCTCCGACGGCGACATCGCCGCTGGCGGTGGTCCGGGCGGCCAGACCTATTACAATCGCCGTCTGGAGAAGGCGCTCAGCACGAACGACATTCCGAACGTGGTGGCGCTGAGCTATAGTTACGAACTTCCGTTCGGTCCGGGAAAACACTTCCTGAATGGGAAGGGCGTTGGCGGAAAGGTCATCGGCGGATGGCAAGTCACCGGCATCCAACAGTATCAGTCAGGCCGTCCGATTGTCCTGACCGCGAACAACACTCTGCCGATCTTCAACAGCCTGCTGCGTCCGGACGTCATTGCGGGCGTCAGCAAGACGCTGCCGGTTCACAACCCGCTCGCCGATCAGTGGATCAACCCAGCGGCCTTCGCCGCGCCCACGGGCTTGCGTCTGGGCACGGCTGCTCGGTCTTATGGCGATCTTCGCGCACAGGCCTTCTCAAACGAGTCCTTCGGCCTGATCAAGAAGACGGCGATTCGCGAGGGCATGAACCTGACGTTCCGCGCCGAGTTCTTCAATGCCTTCAACCGGACCGTCTTCGGAGCTGCGGTGGGCAACATCTCAGCCGGCAACTTCGGCCGTGTGAATTCGCAGTCGAATACTCCCCGGCAGGGGCAAGTCGCATTGCGCCTCGACTTCTGATTCTCCGTTGCGCCAGACCGGTGCCGGAGCCGGTTTGGCGATTACCTCGACCTGTAAAGTTGCCACGCATCAAGGATGTCTTTCCCTAGGAACCGGATCGTCCGATCGTCGAGTACCTCCGCGCCTGTACGCAGACCTGCGTCGATCGGAAGCGAATTGCGTGTCGTGTATTCGATCTGCAGCGTCACTGGGCCCTTAACGGTGTAGGCCTTGATCGAGCGAATCTTTCCTACGCTCCGTTGCGCCGCACTGCGGATGAGGTCGCGGGCTGATGCCGCTGAGAGGGTGAGGCAGGCATATCGCCCCATACCCTCTTTCACGACGGCCAGTTCGGCATCGGGCACAATCTCATGCAGTTCATTAGCTGCTGCCCGATCGCCGCTTAGCATCACGACGGGTGTTCCGAAGTGCCCCGCCATCGCGGCGATCACGTCGATCTCTCCCACCGGCTTGCCGTTCAGCAGCATGTTCTGAATTCCCAGAGAACTGTAGCTGTGGGCCATGATGCCGCCACGAACGTTCGCCTTACTGTGCTGGCCCACATACGCGACGGCGGAGAAATGCCGATCCATCATCATCGACGCACCCAGCGCGCCCATAACGAGCTTGGCTTTGGGATGAATGGTGAGCGTCGAGAGCGTTTGGCTTCCGTCGTGTCCGTCCCAAACGACCACCTCATCTGCGCCGCCGGCCAGGAAACCGTCCACGGCCGCGTTGATCTCGCCAGTAAGTAGCTGGCGCATCTCCGCATCTTTCGGGTCGGTCTGGTCCTGCCGGCAGACACCGCCGACGCCCTCGGCGTCAGTGATCAGGAAAATGCTAGTCTTCTGCGCCCAGATCGCGGGGCACACCAATAGCAGTAGAGAGACGATAGTGCGCATGAGGAGCCTGGTATCAGTATTCCCGGTCTTTCTTGATCCCGGGTTCCGGCACCGGGTATTTTCCGCTGGCAAGCAACTGCAGCGGAGCCGGACCATCCATCGTCAGTTTGTCTACGTCCGGTGCGAACTCATGCGGACAGTTCAACATCTGATCGAAAGTAATGATCTGCGCCGTGTGAGCCGCCATTCGACCCATCGACGCCACCAGACTCGCCTCGGCTCCGCGCCTCACCTCGTTGTATGGCTTGTCGTTGCGAATGGCGTCCATAAGGTCGTCCCATTCCCATTGGTACGGACTCTTCTCCGGTTGCGGGAACGCCCAAACCAGATTCGGATCCTCCGGCAATGGCAGTTGATTGCGGCTCGTCACTCTCGGAATCTTCTGTCCCTTGTAGATCCTTGTCATACCCGGCGTGTGCGACAACGTAGAAATCACCGCCGAGCCCTTGGAGCCGTGTGCATAACTGGCGAACTCATCCCGCGCGCCAGCCATATTGCGCCCATCGAAGAACAGCTTGGTTCCATCCGGATAGGTGTACTCCACCGAGTAGACGTCAAAGTTCTGGTCGAGCGAATCGCCCCGGTAGTGCCTTCCACCCAGTGCCTGCGCCTCAACCGGCCATGCACCTTTCATCCAACTGCATTCGTCGATCTGGTGAATGTAGTAATCGCTGAACACGCCGCCGCTCGCCCACAAGAACGCGTGGAAGCGCTGGATCTGGTAGGTCAACTCGCTCACGCCCTCGGGTTTCGGCGGTGCCGTGCCGCCGCCTTGGCCCATCCGGTATGCGCGCATCGAGACAATATCCCCGATTTGGCCGGAGCGAATCCGATCCTGCAACTCCTGACGAGCCCTGCAGTGCCTCACCATTAGTCCGACAGCTACTTTCAGATTCTTCTTGGCAGCCGATTCGCCCAGGGCCAGCATCTTCTTTGTCGTCGGACCGTCTACCGCGAGCGGCTTTTCCATGAAGGTGTTCAGTCCGCGATCGATTGCGTGGGTGAATTGCACCCACCGGAAGGCGGGAGGCGTGCCGAGAATGACCACGTCGCCCGGCTTCATCGAATCCATCGCCTGCCGGTAGGCGTCGAAGCCGAGAAAGCGGCGCTCAGGCGGTACGTCCACTTGTGCGGCGAATTGCGACTTCAGCTTGTCGTAGCTGTCGTTCATCTTCTTTGGAACCACATCGGCCATCGCGACCAGCTTGGTCGGGCCATTCTTTGCGGAGAGCGCGTTTATCGCCGCTCCCGTGCCCCGTCCGCCGCAGCCGACCAGGGCGATCTGAATCGTGTTGTTTTCCGCCGCGTGCACGTGGGGCAGTGCAACACCAGCCAATGCCGAGAGACCCGCGACTCTGCCGCTGCCGCTAAGGAACTCCCGGCGTGATGTGTTCTCGTCCATTCCAGTCTCCTTCTCTTGATCTGTCACTGTATCGCGTTCTATAAACGGGGCGCACGGATCCTATTGGATTCCGAAGCGAGCCCAAATTGCCCGATGATCGGAGAACGCGATCCGCTCGACACCTGCGTCAATGGCGTCCAACTGCTTGGCGTAAATCCAATCCAGATGCATGCCGAACATTCTGTGCGTAGGACCGGTGGTCCGGAACGGGGTAACGAATCCGTAGCGGCTCATCAACTCCCTGACTGCACCGGTCTGGATCTGCAGGAACGGCAGAGGAACGGTATGGCCAATCCAGGCGTTGTTGTTGGTGTTCAGATCGCCGCCGATCACCCGCGGCCCGTCGAAATGCTCCAGTTTCTCAATAGCCGGCGTGAGTTGCTCGAGTCGGCTCTGCGCGTTGATGCGTGTGTCCAAATGAGTATTCATAATACGCACTGGTCCGTACGGCGTGTCCACCGTTGCTAGCAGAGCCAGCCGTCTACGGGGACGGAATTTGAGGTCGAACTGCTTCAGCCGGAGCGTCTCGGTGTCCTGTATGGGGTAGCGGCTGATGATCGCCAGACCGGAGAGCGTGTCGCCGGGGGCGGGTGCGGCGAATATCACGTGTCTTCCGTTGTGCAAAGCGAACTGCTCGGCCGCGTTTATATCGCCGCTGCGAACCACCTCCTGCAGTAGAAGGATGTCGCAGTCTTGCAGGGCGGCGTTTCCAAATACGTCTTTCGTCATGCGGTCCGTGTCCGTCTCCATATCGAGGTTCAGAGAAGACACACAAAGGTGGCGGGCCGGCACGGTCGCGCCACTATGCCAGACGCGATGGGCGGGGAATACCGCCCCGGCCGCCCAAAGGAGAAAAACAGCGACCCCTCCCGCGAAAACAGTTCTTTTCATTTGCCTTCGTTTGCTACAATCGAATTTCGGCCAGCGAGTGCGGGAGTAACTCAATGGTAGAGTCACAGCCTTCCAAGCTGTTGGTTGCGGGTTCGATTCCCGTCTCCCGCTCCATTCTTCCATCTGGTGCGCTCCTCTGTATGTTATGCTGATTGACCGCTCTGAACAACAGGGATAATTTCTCGTCTGGAGTTCGGACAGGAGTTCCGGCCAGATGACGCTCACTCACTTGTTCACCGCGTTCCACAGATTGTTGAGCCACAGGGGGGCGGTGTCTTACTTCACGCTACCAACATGAATTTGGATAGGCACGTAGCTGTGATTTTCGGCGCCGGGCTAGGAGGTCTAGTCCGGTATGTTGTGGGCGCGGCCATTATGGAACGCTATGGAGGACGGTTTCCGTTAGGGACAGTCGTGATCAACATCACTGGATCGTTCCTGATCGGATTCCTAATGACATTGTTTACCGACCGCCTTCAGCTTCATCCGAATTGGCGCTTGTTACTTGTGACGGGCTTCCTCGGAGGATATACAACGTTCTCGAGCTTCGAATATGAGACGTTGCAAGCCATACGCAGCGGCAATCCGCTCGTAGCCGGTGCAAATGTGCTTGTGAGCGTATTCGTAGGGTTTGTCGCGGTCTGGCTAGGAGCCTTGATCGCGAGTCGATAAGCGGGAGTGGCTATGTTGTCGAAGGGTCCTGCAAAGCGAGTCACGATCTACGTAAATGAGGACACCCGGTACCGGACGGAACCCCTTTGGAGGGCTGTCTTCGAGTTCCTGCTACACAAGCAGGCTTCCGGAGCCACCGTCTCGCGTCCGCTCCTGGGTTTCGGAAGCCATCATATTGTTCGATCTCTGGACATGGAAGCGACGATGGAGCACCTTCCCATCCAGATCGAATTCGTGGAAGTGGCCAGCAGGGTAGAAGAACTGCTCCCCACGCTGTACGAAATGGTGACCGATGGCGTGATTGATGTCGCGGACACCACGATCATCAAAGCCTGCAACGCAGACAGAGCGTCTGAACCGAAAGCACCGCGTGTACGGCGTGAAGGCGCGGCCCGGCTGATGCGCATCTTCTTCGGAGAAGCCGACAAATGGCACGACGAGCCCTTATATGACGCGGTGGTAAAAATTTTACGGATGAACGACATCGCCGGCGCCACCGTTTACAAGGGAATTCTCGGCTACGGAGCCAAGGGCCACACCCATAAAGAGCAAAGCTTCCTCCATCTCTCTAAAGACTGCCCGATCATGATCTCGGTGATTGACTCGGCGGAAAAGATCGAACAGGCTGCCGGTATCATACAGGGTATGTTGGAAGACGGACTGATTGTTCTTTCTAATGTGGACATGATACGGCTACACAAGTGACACAGGAAGCACAAGCAGGTAAGATCCTGCGGATCCATATTTCCGAACACGACAAATACGCTGGGAAGCCGCTATACGAAGCGATTGTGCAGCAGTGCCGGGAGCTTCAAATCGCCGGCGCCACCGTATTCAAGGGGCTTGAGGGCTATGGTGAAACAGCCGAAATTCATCGCCGCCATATGCTCGGACACGACCAGCCGATCGTGATCACGATCATCGATTCTGAAACTAACATCCAGCGCCTCATCCCGGTGGTGGAGAAGATGCTGGATACCGGCGTTATGGCAGTCTCGGACGTGGAAATAATTCGCGTCCAGCGACTATAAGAAATCAGGCCAGGTGTTCCAGCTTGCCTGTGCTCCATCGAGCGAAGAAGGCCCGCCTCTTCGAAAGTATCTAACTCCCCGGCTCCCTTGCAATGCTCACGAAGATCTCTTCCCCTGCGAGAAGGAGGCGGATCCCGCCGGGGTCTCCCTGTTCCAGGCGTTCGGCGAGGAGTTCCGTCCGAAGGAAGTCCGCATGTGTGCTGATGGCGTCCGCGATTGTACGGGGAGCGCTGTAGGTGACGCTGATCCGGTCGGAGATGTTGAGATTCATCACTTTGCGCTGATCCTGCAGAAGACGATTGAAGTCACGAGCGATGCCCTCCTGGAGCAGTTCGTGAGTGAGAAGCGTATCGAGGGCGAGAAAGGTTTCCTGTTCCTCCATGCACGTGAGTGTTTGCGGGCCGTCGTAGGTGACGGCGAGCTCTTCCGGGGCGATTACGAACGGCTGGCCGTCGAGGTCGAGAGTGATCGGGCCGGATGGTAAGGAGTCCAGCGACTCGAGCGCTTGTGCGATCTGTTTCGTGTGGCGTCCAGCCCGCGGGCCAAGCTTTTTCGCATCGGGCTTAAGCACTATCTTCACCAGGGTCTTCTCGTCTTCAATGAGCACGAGCTTCTTTATATTGGTTTCATCCAGGATCTGAGACGCGTATTCGGTCTTCTCAAGGACGTGCCGGTCCGCTGCATCTTTTGGACGGATGTAGAGTGTGCCTAGCGGCTGGCGAATCTTCACTCTGCTCCGGGTGCGGAGACTGAGGGCAAGGTTCTTCATGCGAATCACCACCTCGATACTGCGCTCCAGTTGCTCGTCGACCAGAGACGAATCGGCCTGAGGATAACGGGTGAGGTGTACGGACTCGGGGGCGCCAGCATCCAGGGACCGGACGAGGTTCTGATAGATGGCTTCGGTGAGGAATGGCAAAGCTGGGGCCATGACGCGGGTGACGATATTCAGGACCGTATACAAAGTCTGATAGGCGCCGGATTCGCTGCTCCAGAACCGGCGCCGCGAGCGGCGAAGGTACCAGTTCGAAACCTCCTCATCGAACACCTGGAATGCCTCGATTACGCGGTAGTGCTCGTAATTCCGATATGCGGAATGTGCCGAGGCGATGAGGCGCTGCAGGCGGCTGAGCACCCACCGGTCCAACTCATTTGCCGGGGGAGGAGGCTCCGCGGCGGGTTTCCATGCATCGGCTGTGGCATAGAGGACAAAGAAGCTGTAGCAGTTCCAAAAGGTGAGCAGTTTGCGACGCGCCTCTGCGTCGATCCCCTGGGTCTGGCCGGCGGTAGGATGCAGGTCAGGGAAGTTCAGGTTCTGCGCGGTCTTTTGCCCGGCATAGATATAGCGCATCGATTCGGCCCCGAGCGTTTCGGCCGCTTCATCGAATGCGATGGCGTTGCCTTTGGATTTGTGCATTTCTTCACCGCGAGCGTCGCGGACCGAAGCGTGCCCGAGCAGCGCTTTGAAGGGTGCGCGGCCCTCCAGCATCGCGCTCATCGCGAGCAATGAATAGAACCAGTTCCGGAACTGACCGGGGAAGCTTTCGAGAACCAGGTCGGCCGGGAACCATTTTTCCCAATAGGCACGGTCCGTAGAGTAGCCCAGCGTGCTGAAGGAAACGATGCCCGCGTCCAGCCACGGATTCCCGACATCCTCCACGCGAGAGGCGAGGCCGCCGCACCGTTCGCAGCGAATCTTGACGGCGTCGATGTAGGGACGGTGAGGGGAGTGGGCCTCGAACGTCTCCCAGCCGTTCACCGCTTTCTGTCGCAGTTCCTGGCGGCTGCCAATGACGGTGAAGTGCTCACATTCCGAGCAAACCCAAATGGGCAAGGCGAGTCCCCAGAAGCGCTTTTTGGAGATCATCCAGTCTCCCATGTTTCGCAGCCAATCCTGCTCGCGGGCTTCCCCTTCGGCCGGGATCCACTGGATAGTGGGGACGATACGCTGGATACGATCGCGCCAGTCCATGCGGATGAACCACTCGTCTACCGGACGGAAGACCAGTTCCTCCTTGCATCGCCAGCAGTGAGGATAGACGTGCGGGTATCGCTCGCGTGCGATGAGAAAGCCAGATGCCTTGAGTTCGGCTACGACCTCATCCGCCACGCCGGTCGCATTCCTGCCGGTATACGAACCGAAGCCATCGATGAAGTTCGCTGCCTCATCGAGAGGTGCGATGAAGGGCAGGTTGTAATCTCTGCCGAGTTGCTGGTCCTCGGCGCCGCAGCCGGGAGCGATGTGCACCAGGCCAGTACCCTCGACTTCGCTAACCGCACTCCAAGGAATGACGCGATGCGATTCGGCTGAGGTGCGGCCGCCACCGGTGACTCCATAGGGGAAGACGCCGCCGTTTGCTTGTTGGGCGGGTAAGGAATCGAATGGGCCCGTGTATTCGAGATCGAGTAAGAGTGTTCCGGAGAGTTCGTCGAGGACCTCCGCGCCTTTCAGGATGGTGCGAATGGCAGGGAGCTTGTGCGTTTCGTGCTTGCCTTCAACCTGGAGATCCTGTATGCGGTCACGCTCGTAATTGGCCTTGGCTACGTAGTAGATCCAGTCGTTGTAGCGGATCTTGAGGTAGGTCATGGCGGGGTTCACGGCAACCGCAACGTTGGAGGTGAGGGTCCAAGGCGTAGTGGTCCAAACGAGCAGGGCCTCCCGATCGCGGCCTTTTATGGGGAACCGGACGAACACAGAGGTGTGTTCCGTGATCTTTCGGCCCTCGGCGACTTCCATTTGCGAAAGGCCGGTTCCGCAGCGTCCGCACCAGGGCATCACGTCATGGCCGCGATAGAGGAAGCCTTCATCGTGGCACTTCTTCAGGAACGACCATATCGTGTAGTTGTTCTCGTCAGAGAAGGTGAAATAGCTGCCGCCATATTCGGCGGAACCTAGTTTCCGGATGATCTCGCTAGCCCGGGCGGTTTCTTGGTGGCCACTCGGGAGTGTGGCGGAAAGAACGCGGTCGCCATCCTGAAGAGCGTCCCGAAGGGCAAGCAGGAGTGCAGGGTCATCCCAATCACACCAGTAGCCCAGACGGATGGATTGTTCGGTCTGGCGAGCGGCGAAAGTAAGCACGCGTTCCTTGCAGGCGCGGATGAAGTTTTCGATGCCGAAGTTGCGGATATCGCGCTTCGTACCGAGGCCGAGGCTTTTTTCCACTTCGACCTCCACCCAGAGCCCCTGGCAGTCGAATCCGTTCTGGTAGCGCAGTGCTTGGCCATTCATCGCGTGATAGCGCTGATACATGTCCTTCAGCGTGCGGCCCCAGGCATGGTGCACGCCCATGGGATTGTTGGCTGTGATGGGTCCATCGAGGAAGGACCAACGCGAGCCATTGGCGTTTTGGGCGCGCAACTTGTGAAAGATCCGGTTGTCGCTCCAGAAGCGCAGGATTTCCCGTTCCATGGCAGGGAAATCGGGCACCTTGGGTACAGGGCGATACATGCGTTCTTAGCGCTCAGCGTAACATCTGCCATTCAGTAGAGTGGCGGAATAGTGGGGTCGAGGATGGCCCAGACCTGTTTGGGGTC
>CAYXLI010000027.1:0-80098 GCA_964464925.1 uncultured Solibacteraceae bacterium
AAAGTGTTACCTATGTCTTAGGAACGAATTGTTACCTATGTGTCCGGTATGGACATTTGGAGTATGGTGGCCAGGGACGGATTTGAACCGCCGACGCCAGCCTTTTCAGGGCTGCGCTCTACCCCTGAGCTACCTGGCCGCCAACCCGTTATTCTAACAAACCTATCGCGGACTTGTAACTATCGCGTCCGAATTTTCTTAGGTTGCCTCACGCGGGCCGAAGATCCGTAGTCTGTACCGAAGCTGTATTGGATTAACTCATGCCGTCTCGACGTCCGCAGCCTGTTGCAATCCGCGTTCCTGAATCTCAAGCGCTCGTATTTTGTACTTCTGCACCTTGCCCGAGACCGTCATCGGAAACTGATCGACGAACCGGATAAATTGTGGAATTTTGAAATGTGCGATGCGGCCGTCGCAGAAGGCGCGGATCTCCCCTTCGCTGCAGGATTCACCTGCCTTCAGCCGGATCCAGACCGCCAGCGACTCCCCTAGTTTCGGATCCGGCACGCCTACCACCTGCACCTCAGCCACCTTCGGATGTGTGAAGAGAAACTCCTCCACTTCGCGTGGGGAAATGTTCTCGCCACCGCGAATGATCACGTCTTTCGCGCGCCCGGTGATCTTCACGTATCCGTCTTCGCGCATTACGGCGAGGTCGCCGGTGTGCAACCAGCCCTCTTCGTCAATGGCACGCCGGGTCGCTTCCGGATCCTGATCGTATCCTTTCATGATCAGGTAGCCTCGAGCACACAATTCGCCCTGCTCGCCGATGGGTATGGTCTCGCCCGTGGACATCGACACAATCTTCACCTCCGTATTCGGCCTGGGGCAGCCTACAGTGGAGACTCTCGTGGCGATGTCATCGTCCACATTAGACATCGTGATAATCGGCGTGCTTTCCGTTTGCCCGTAGCCGATGGTCATCCCTGAGCAGTGCATATCGTTCATCACGCGCTTCATCACCTCGATCGGGCAAGGAGCGCCCGCCATGATGCCTGTGCGCAGGGATCGCAGATCGAACAGGCGGAAATCGGGGTGCTCCAGTTCGGCAATGAACATCGCAGGCACGCCATAAACAGCCGTGCAACGGTCCGCCTCGATCGCCTCCAGCACCTTCCGTGCGTCGAAGCGAGGCGAGGGAATCACGAACGTACATCCGCTCACGATCCACGCCATGGTTCCAATCACTGATCCGAAGCAGTGATACATCGGAACAGGAATGCAGAGCCGGTCCTTCTCCGTCGCGTGCAACGCGTCTGCAATCACCTTCCCGTTGTTCACCTGATTGCGATGCGTCAACAGTACGCCTTTCGGATTTCCTGTTGTTCCCGAGGTGTACTGCATATTCACCACATCGTTTGGATCCGCCGCTGCCGCTGTTAGCTCCTTGCCGTTGGCGAGCATGTCGTGCCAGGATGATTCACCGAAATAAATCACGTGCTGCAGTGCCGCCGCCTGGTCCCCCGCGGCTTCCTTCAAAATTTGGCGGTAGTTTGCCCTGTCGTCGGAATCGTGCAGCAGCAGCGCCTTCATTCCGGATCGGGCCAGCACATACCGTAGCTCGTGCGCGCGATATGCAGGGTTGATGTTGATGAGAACCAATTGGGCCTGTGCGGCAGCAAGCTGCACCAGAACCCACTCGGCACAATTCGTCGCCCAGAGGCCCACGCGATCCCCCGGCTGTAATCCGAGACCGGCGAACCCGCGCGCCACCCGTTGCACTTCCCTTGCAACGTCCAGCCATGTGAGGCGCACATTCTGATGGCGGACCACCAGCGCCTCGCTATGTCCGAATCGCTCCACAGTTCCTGCGACGACTTGGTCAATCGTCTGCTCGAGGAACGGACAGTCAGGACCTTTTGCGTAACTCAGCATGTTTGGAAAGTCTATGCTATCCGTGCTGGCTAACGGAAAGGACGTTTCCGTCCGGGTCCTTGAACCATGCCACTTTGCTCCCGTCCGGCGCTGTCCAGATACCGATCTCCTGATCCTGAATGAATGGGTACTTCTCGAACACGACGCCTCGCCCCTTCAGCCACGCGACGACGTCTTCGATATTCGCAACCTCCCAGCCCAGCACCGTACTCCGCAGCGGACTAAAGGCCGGAATCTTCACGACGCGTATGTGATGCCCCCCGCTCTTTAATACCAGCGCGAACTGATCGAGGCTCACAAACTCCAGACCAAGTTTCTTCTCGTAGAAATCGCGCGCTGCATCGTAATCTTTCGTGAGCACGAAGCCCATCAACTTACCTGTCGCCAGCATTCTACGGATTCTCCCACTTTCGGCGCGCAACGGCATCCCTCCAGTTGCACTGGATACAATGGGAGTTTCCAATGCCAGCCGAGCTAGTTTGTTTCTCTCCGGAGTGCCGTGCGCACTATCCGGTCACCGAGGTGATCTATAATTGCCCAAAATGCGGAGGCCTTCTGGAGGCGCAGTATCCCGGCCAGACGCTGGACCCTGTATCGCTCAAGCAGGTGTGGCGGGATCGGCGCCGCGACAACGCGCCCGTCGAGCAGAGCGGCGTTTGGCGCTACCGGGAGATGATCTCGTTCCTTGATGACGAGCGCCACATCGTGACTCTCCGCGAAGGCAACACGCCTCTGCTCGAAACACGCAAAGCGGCACAATACGGCGGGCTCGACAAACTCGTCTTCAAACACCAGGGCTTCAATCCGACCGGTTCCTTCAAAGACAATGGCATGACATGCGGCGTCGCCCAGGCTATGCGCCTCGGCATGCAGCGCGTGGCGTGTGTCTCCACGGGCAACACGTCCGCATCAATGGCGGCATACGCAAGTGCAGCCGGCCTGCAGCCCGTTATTTTCATCCCGCACGGCAACATCTCTTATGGCAAGCTCGCCCAAGCTCTCGAATACGGCGCGCTCACGCTGCAGGTGGAGGCGAATTTCGATCAGATCCTCAAACTCGTGCGGGTTCTGGCGGAGCGCCTGGGCATCTACCTGCTGAATTCCATCAATCCGTTTCGCATCGAAGGCCAGAAAACAATCATTGTCGAAATGATGGATCAGCGCGATTGGAATGCGCCGGAATGGGTTGTCTTGCCGGGCGGTAATCTCGGGAATGTCTCCGCATTCGGCAAGGCTTTGCGCGAGTTGCAGCAGCACGGATTCCTGACGCGCATTCCCAAACTCGCAGTGATTCAGGCTGAGGGCTCGGCCCCTTTCTACGAATATATGAAGACTCGCAGTGCTTTCCAGGCCGTCGAGCATCCCGAGACGTTAGCCACCGCCATCAAAATTGGCGATCCGGTGTCCTGGCCGAAAGCCGAGCAGGAAATTCTGCATAGCGGCGGACTTGTGGAGAAAGTCACGGAACAGGAGATCGCCGATGCGAAAGCGCAGATCGGCCTGGCTGGGATAGGCTGCGAACCGGCGTCGGCCGCAACGCTCGCCGGAATCCGGAAGCTCACCAAGGCGGGCACAATCCGCCCCGATGCCGATGTGGTTGCGGTGCTCACGGGCAACGTTTTAAAGGATCCGGATTACATATACCGCTATCACACTGGCGCCTTACAGGCCCCTGATGGAGCAGCGATCGCCCCGAAATTCGGGAACAAACCCGTGGTTGTGCCCAACGATCCGGACAAGATCGCGGCTCTTCTGTCAAACTAGAAAGAATGCGGATTGCGGATATTCTTGCACGGAAGCGGCCGGTCTTCTCGTTCGAATTTTTTCCTCCGAAGACCGACGAGGCTGCGCGCCAACTCGAAACCACGATTCTGGAGCTGAAACCGCTCGAGCCGGACTTCGTCTCCGTGACCTACGGAGCCGGCGGCTCCACTCGTGAAAAGACCATCGACCTTGTCACGCGCATCAAGGCGGACACCGGCGTCGAAGCGATGGCGCACCTGACGTGTGTCGGTTCCACGCGTGAGGAATTGAGTAGCGTTCTCGATCGTCTCGAAGCCGCCGGTGTGGACAATATTCTGGGCCTTCGTGGAGATCCGCCCAAAGGGCAAACACAATTCGTTGCGACGGAGGGCGGCTTTGCCTATGCCAACGAACTCGTGGAGTTCATCCATAGCGAGTACCCGGGCCGCTTCTGCGTCGGCGGTGCGGGTTATCCCGAAAAGCACATTGAATGCGGAAATCCGGCCGTCGACATGGTAAACCTGAAGCGCAAAGTGGACGAAGGCGTAAGCTTCCTGATCACGCAACTCTTTTTCGATAACCGGCGCTACTTCGAATTCGTTGAAAATGCTCACGCCAGCGGCATCCACGTGCCGATCATTCCCGGTATTATGCCGATAACGAGCGCATCCGGCGTCGAGAAGATGACGGTGCTCTGCGGCGCTTCCCTACCCTTCCGGCTTGCCGCGGAGATCGACCGGCACCGGAACGATCCGGACGCTATGATGCGGATCGGAATCGCTCACGCTACGGCGCAGACCCTCGAACTGCTGCAAGGCGGAGCGCCCGGCATTCATTTCTACACACTCAATCGCAGCAAAGCGACCAGCCAGGTACTCAGCACCATTCGCTCGTTGACGATGGCAGCATCCGCTCCCAGTGCCGCAAGGGTCTAGGGCCGCTTCGACGTATAGACCTTGAGTTCCCGCTCGGCGGTGATTTTCCAACCACCGCCGTACTTCCCAAACGAAAGCTGCTCCCGTGCGGAGCCGGCATATCGTTGGCCAAAGTCCCACGTCTTATCGAAAAGTGCTACCGCGGAATTCGGGCCAAGCTGCGTCACCTGCAAATTGCTGATTTCCAGCTTCCGCACGGGTCCGATCTGGTTGAATATTCGGACGCGTTCCTGGCGGAGTTGCTCGCGCGTGAGATTCCGGCGTCCGTAGAAGGTACGCACGCGCGGAGCGTAGAAGCTGGCCACGGCAGCAGCATTTTTCTCGCGAGTCGCCTGAACCCAGTGATTCAGCAAAGCCTCGACCGAATCTCCTGACGGAGCCTCCGGAATGCGCTCGCCGGATCCTGGCTTGCCCTTTTCAGTCGGCTTCTCCGGCGTTCCGAATGTCGCCACCGGTGCGCCGTTCGTTCTCATACGTTCAGCCTCACGGTCAGCGGGGATCTCCGTCTTACGCCGTTCGCGCAAGGCCAGTAAACTTCCTACCAGGATCACCAGCAGAATTCCGAGGATCAGCGCGAGCCACACCCGTCGATGCGACGGAGACCGATCTTCGCGGAACGGAAGATGCTGCAGTGCGGGCGCGGCTTCCTCGTGCGGTGTAGCCACGCCAAGTTCCTCCATGAGGGAAGGGGGCGAAGGCGGAGGCTCCATCACCAGTTGCTGCTCGATGCCGTCCAGTGATGGTCGTGCGGCAGGATCCGGCTGGAGACAATCGCGGGCGATCGTGTCAAACGGCTCTGGGAGCCCATGCAGACGGATGTGCCGCCCGCGGGGCAGCGATACCGATCCCTCTACATGCGCCGGCGAAGGCGTCAGGACCTTCTGCAAGAGGGCGCCAAGAGACCATACATCCCATGCCGGCAGGATCCTCCCTTCGAACGCTTCCGGAGGCGCTGACGGCAGTCGCGCCAGAATCCGCCTCATCTCGCCGTCCGCACTTCCGGCGAGCCGAAGTTCGCTGAAATCCGCCAGCTTCCATTGCTGTCCGATTTTCCAGACTCCATTCAACTCGAGATTGCACAACACAAGATCTTCATCGTGCAAAGCTCGCAACCCCGGAATCAGTTGAAGAGTCAGTTCACGGGCGTCGTCGGGAGGCATCGGGCGCTGCTCCACAAATTGCGGTAGATCGTATTCGCCTCTTTCGGAGACAACATACACCCCTTCCTCGTGCAGCAAAACCCGGCAGATCCGAAGCAGATTCGGATGGGAAAGGAAGCTCGCCTCCTGGAATCTTCGATAGATCAGACGCGGTTCAGCGCCGCGAAATAGCTGGATAGACACTGGTTGGTCGGTCTGGCGGTCGTGCCCTTCGAACCAGGACCGCGTTTCGCGTTCACGCACCAGCTTTCCGACCTCGAACGTGTCTTCCAGAACCTGCATCCAGGATCCTCCTTTTTAAACAAGAGACGCACGTTTTGTTCCGATCGGTTGCTCAGCAATTTGCGGGATGCTCAGCTACTTGCCGGGTATTTTTTTCGATCGCGACCCGTAATTTCTTACTCGGAAACTTCGGGAGTCTCTCTGCCGCAACAGGTTCTCCTCTGGCCCTCCAGATGCATAAATGGTCTCATGCCCGCAGATAAAGAGTTTCCGGTTCACGGTGAGAATGGATTGCGCGGTGTGCTGCTCGCTCCCGCGCGGTTCTTGGATGACTCCACGGAGCGCCGCATCCGTTTGGAAGACGGGCGAGAATTCACTGTGCCATCCGAAATGCTGGAGCCGCAACGCGATGGCTCGTTCTACTTGCGCACACTCCCTGAGTCGCGCGCAGCATCGACGGAAGACCCTCTACCTGCCGTGCCGGATGAACCGCTGCTTCGGGAAGACTGCGACATAGTGCGCGTCCCGGTTCGCAAGTTACTCGACAAACCGGCTGAAACACGGCAGGAAGGTGACACTCTGATCGTCCCCCTCATGGAAGAGGTATGGGTCGTCGAAAAGCGGCTCATGCTACGTGAGGAGCTACACATCCGCCGCAAGACCGTTCGCCATTCGGATGGCAAACCGGTCCGCCGCGAAGATTTGGAGACTTAGCGACTGCTCCCGCCTACCTTGGCGTGATCAACCCGCCCAGCTTGTCTGCCTCCGAAGCGAACACGCGCGGAAAACGGGTGGAGTACGCTTCCAAATACTTCAGGCCCGAACCCGTGTTGTAAAGAACGATCCGTTCCTCGGCCTTCAGGAATCCGTTAGACAGCAGCTTCCGGAGCGCGGCTACGCACGCGCCACCTTCGGGCGCAGCGAAGATTCCTTCCGCTGTCGCCAGTTCCACGCCGGCATCCAGCATCTCATCATCTGAAACTGCGATTGCGCAGCCGCCGCTCGCCTTCATCGCACGAATCATCAGAAAATCGCCAAGTGCCTTGGGGACTCGCAAGCCGCTCGCGACCGTCTGAGCACCCTCGAAAAAATCGCTCCGCTCTTTCCCCTGTTCCCAAGCTCGAACTACCGGCTGGCATCCCTCGGCCTGCACTGCGATCATCTTCGGCCTTTTCTGGCCGATCCAGCCGAGCTGCTCCATTTCCTCGAAGGCCTTCCACATGCCGATTAGTCCCACGCCGCCGCCGGCGGGATAGAAAATCGCGTCCGGCAGGTCCCAACCGAACTGCTCCGCGATCTCGTACCCCATTGTCTTTTTACCTTCTATGCGGTACGGCTCCTTTAAAGTGGAGACGTCGAACCAACCCTCGGCGTCTTTCCGCGAAGCAACAATCTTCCCGCAGTCGCTGATCAGCCCGTCTACCAGCGTCACGTGGGCACCCGCAGCTTTGCACTCCAGGTAATTCGACTGAGGCACGTCCTTCGGCATGAAAATGTGTGCCTCCAGACCAGCGGCAGCCGCATAATTTGCCAACGCACCCGCCGCGTTGCCGGCCGATGGAATCGCCACCTTCGTAATTCCCAGTTCTTTCGCCATGGACAGCGCACAACTCTGCCCCCGCGCCTTGAACGAGCCGGTCGGATTCACTCCGTCATCTTTTACCCACAGATTCGGAGCGCCGAGCGAAGTTCCCAGCCGGTCCGTGCGCACCAACGGCGTCATTCCCTCGCCGAGCGAAACTATCGAGAGGGGATTCGTAACGGGCAGCACTGGTGAATATCGCCACATCGAGTTTGGCGCGTCACGCAAAGCCTCGCGGTCCCATTCGTTTTTGGTGCGCTGCAGATCATAACGGACGAGCAAAGGGTTCCCGCAAGTGCACAGGTTGTGAATCTTTCCGGCTTCGTAATGCAGCCCACAAGAGCTGCACTCCAAATGAGTGATCGTCGTCATAAGAACCTTCAGCATAGCGAAACGGATTGAATCAGCCGCAATCTAACGGAGCGGAATGCCCTGTCTGCTCGTCGCGCTCATACTCCTGTTCCCCCGGATTGCTATCGTTCTCTTGTATTTCTTCACGACGTTTTTCAACGGCGTTTATGACAACCTGATCATCCCGCTTGTTGGGTTCATCGTGCTGCCGCTCACGCTGATTGCTTATACCTACTTCGCGAGGACTCACCATCCGGTAGACACGGCATTTCTCGCGGTGATGATTCTCGCCGTCGTGGTCGATCTCGGACTACTCGGCGGCGGCTATCGCTCCCGCCGCGATTGACGCTGCCCTGAACTGCGATCGCCTGTGAGGCGCCAAAGCGTGCAACGCAGCATCCCCTGCGACTGCTGCCGTTCTTCAAGCATCGTGAATCCCGCCGCGGCGAAAGCTGCTTCGTAGTCCGGAATCTCATGAACTTGCAGCCCTGTGGTGAAACGAAAGAATCGATACATCGTCGCGATCCACGCCCGGGCGCGCATCCTGCGCCAGCCCGCCGATGGTATGTGGAACTCCGAGACAATCCATAGGGCGCCCGGGTGCAGGTGCCGGGCAAGCCGCCGGATCAAAGCGTCCGCTTCCGTCTGGGTGAGGCAGTCGAGAAAGAAATGGGTCGCAACCAAGTCGAAGCTGCCAGCCGGTTCCATCCTTCGCGCATCTGCATGGAGCAGCTTCGCTGCGCCTCCAATCCGCCTGGCAGCCAGCCGGATCATTTCCGCACTCGCATCAACAGATTCCACCGCGAGACCCGGATAACGCCGGACCAGTTCAGCGGTGAACCGCCCGTCCCCGTCACCAATCACCAAAGCCCGCTGAGCACCGGCACACCGGTCCAGAAATTGGGTCCGGCACTTCTGCAGTAGGCCTCCGAAGGCCGCATACTCCAGCCACTGGTATATTCGCGCGATCCGGTCCGCGTTCATCGAACCAGGAAAAGAATAGGGGAAAGCATGGCCGCGTCGGCCCACAGCCTCGTGCCAAGTGCCGAGCCCGGCGCGCGCAAGTTGACGATCAACAGCAACAAGGCGCTGATCCCGCAGGCCGCGAAGATAGCACCCTCGCCTGCGAACAGCAACAGCACCGCCGCGGTCACTGCGCTCAATGGAGCCAGTTTCGGCCCCAGGACACTCGCTGCATCCTTTCGCCAACGTCCCCGGACTGCCTGTCGCGCTCCCCATTCGCAGGTCACACAATTCAGCGTGCAAACGCAGGCAAACGCCAGGCAACCGGCCAGCGTGTGCCAGTCGGCACGCAGACTCGCAACCGGCAACCAGGTACCCATTGCAAACGTGATCCCGACCAGGATTTCCTTCACTATTAGCACGCGCTGCACGCTATGGTGCACGGCTATCAGATAGACTGCCACCAGTGTGCCCAAGGCCATTCCCGCCACCAGCAGGATCCGCGGCAACGCCATCGCGCACACGGCGCCGGCGCCCAAAGCGAGCGCAATCGGAATCGCCTCTGTGTGGCGGCGCTGCCCGTCCAGCCATCGGTCCAGGAGGTAAACGCCCCAGACGACAATGCCCAAGCAGACCAGCGCTGTTGTATTTTGAACGCCTTTCGCCCGCATCAGTAAGGCACACCACACGGTTGCCACAATGGGGGCATCGAAGCTCATTTCCTGTAACCAGCGCATCCTATTACTTCCATTGGACTCTATTGCGGCAGCCTCGGAACATCCAATAGATTCTGTGTGCCCCTCTCTATGTCCGTAACCGCTAAAGCCGCGGAAGCGCGATCAAGACACAATCCCCTTCCTCACGGCGTAGAGGATCAACTCCGGCACGCTGTGCAGATTCAGCTTCTGCAGCAAATTTCCGCGGTGGGTTTCTACGGTATAGAGACTCAGATTCAACATCTGGGCCACCTCTTTGTTGGATTTTCCCTCCGCCAGCAGTTGCAGCACTTCTCTCTCTCGATTCGTCAGCAGATCGTAGCTATCCTCTACGTTTCTCTGCTGCATCTGCCGCATGTAGTCCTCTACTAGCAACTTGCTGATCGCCGGGCTGAAATACGCCTTGCGTTCCTGCACAGCCCGGATCGCCCGGATCAGGTCCCCTTCCGCGGAGTCCTTCAGCAAGTAGCCTCTCGCGCCCGCCTTCAAAGCTCTCAGAACATAGCTTTCATCGGAATGCATGCTCAGGACCACAATCGCGATCTCCGGATGCGCCGACACCACCTGGCGAGTGGCTTCAATGCCGTTCAGGTTTGGCATTGCGACATCCATTACAATCACGTCCGGCTCAAGTTTGCGCGCAAGCTCCACAGTCTCGCGACCGTCTGCTGCCTCTCCCACTACCTCGAAATCGGCCTCACGCTCCAACAGCAGCCGCAGTCCTCCCCGCATCACCACATGGTCGTCGGCTAAAAGGATGCGGATGGGCTTCATGCCGGGTAAGGAAGCTCCACCGCGAGCAGCGTGCCCCGTCCAGGCGCCGAATCTACGCGAAAATGACCTTTCAGATTCGCCACACGTTCCTGGATTCCCACCAATCCCATTCCCTTGTGTTGCGCTGGCGCAAACCCTTTCCCGTCGTCCTGGACCCGCAGGAGTAAGCGGCCCGGTTCCTCCTTCACGGTCACCTCCACATTCTCCGCATCGGCGTGGCGCATGCAATTATTCAGCGCCTCCTGCACGATCCGGTAGACGCATGTCTTGTGTTCCTCGGGCATATCGTCCGGCACGTTCTGCGCAATTACCTTCACTCGCAACCGCGAGAGCCTCTGCACCTCTCTCGCCTGCCACTCCAGCGCTGGTACCAGCCCCAGATCATCCAGCATCGAGGGTCTCAGCAGCAATGCCATGTTCCGTACAGCCCGCACGCTATTCTCGGCTAGTGTCCTCAGGGACACCACCTGCTCCTTGGCTTCCGCGGGAAGCATCGCGCTGAGGTTGCCCAAGCCGATGAGTACAGCCGAAAGCGACTGCCCAACCTCATCGTGCAATTCTCTTGAGATCGCCCTGCGCTCATTCTCCTGAGCCTCTACCAACCGAATGGAAAGCTCCCTGACTTCCGCGTACCTTGCCGCGGCCTGCCTCTCCAGTACCAGAATTCGCCGCATGCTCACCGCGGCAAGCACGCTTCCAACCAGCAGCGTTACCGTCAGCGTGATCACCAGGCGTCTCTGAAACTCTTCAAAGAGGCTCACGACCATTTCGTCCCCCAACGTCAGTTGCTCTTCGTTGAGAACATTGATCTGATCCGCAATTCCCAGCATCGCCGTCCGGCGTGGAAACACTTCGTCCCGCAAGAATGCGTAGCCTGCCTGTCTCCTCTGCTCCGCACCCCATTTCGTGACTGGCTCCAGCAGATCCCAATAGCGGCCAAGCTGTTGGCGTAGCGCTTCCAAGGGGTGTACCTGGTTCGGAGGCGCCAGCCGCGCATAGGCATCTAAGGCTGTGCTCATCTCGCGTCGAGTCTTTTCGAGACTCTGCCGATTGCGGTTCGCTACACTGGCGTCAGGCTCCAGCAGATAGTCACGAACCAAGGTTCCGGACAGGTAGACGTTCGACCGTATCTGATCGAGCGAGCGGTTGCGCGCCATGTGCGCCCTTCGGATTCGGTCGTTATTTTGACGGATGCCGGAAAGATTCCGCACGGAATCGATCCCTATATACGCCATCAACGCCAGCAGCCCCCCGAAACCCAAGGTTAGAATCCAGCGCGCGTCGATGATCCGGCTTGATGGCACAAGCTTAAATTTAAGTTTACCTGCCTGTAACGCCACTTGGGACACCATGTCCCAGGTCTGTGTCGAAACGGCTACACAATCACCCATCCGTTCGTTGTCAACCCACACGTTTTGAGTATGTTAGACTGGCAAATAGAATGCTTTCCCGGTGATTTAGGAAGATGCGCGGTCTGATCGCCATTGCCGGATTCTGTTTGGCCATGTTGCCGTGCGCCGGGGCTACGCTCGAAAAGCTTAGTCTCGATGACATGACCCAGAAGGCGACAGCCGTCGTGAGGGGCCGCGTTCAGGGCTGCTCCGGCGAAGCCCGCGGACCCATCATCTACACCCGCTGCCGCATCGCTGTTTCAGAACAATGGAAGGGGTCCCCCACCGCCACCGTAGACGTCCGCATCCCGGGCGGCTCTGCCGACGGGCTGACTCAGACATTTTCGGGTACTCCGACCCTGTCAACCGGCGATGAGTACGTTCTTTTTCTTTGGACCGGCAAGTCAGGCATGACGCAGGTGATTGGTCTCTCCCAGGGCGTGCTGAGCATCCGGACCGACAGAAAGGGTGCAGCAAAGGCCGAGCGGCAACTGATTACCGAAAAGATGGTGGACGTAAGCGGCAACCCGGTTCAGGACAAGGGGCTTCAGATTAGCGTAAGGGATCTGAAAGATCTCGTTACGAAGGTCGCGGCAACCGGTGGCGCCGAATGAAACGGCTGCTGCAAAGGTCCGGTGTTCTACTTGCCGGATTGACGCTGTTCGCCAATCTCTCACCTGCTTATTATTACTACACGCACTACACTACCCGGACCGCTCCCTTTACACCCGTCTATGAAAAATTCGATGTGAGCGCGCTGCCGAACAAAACGGCCACGTTCTACATATCGGAACCAACAAACGTTCAGATGGCAACGGGCGACAGCTTCGCTGCGCTCGTCTCGGAAATTCGTGCGGCGGCCAAGGTCTGGAACGATGTGGACACGTCCGATCTTCGTCTGGCATATGGCGGCATCATCGCACCCAGCACTCAGCAGAGCTACCCGCCCATTCAGATTGTTTTCGATGATGTACCCCCAGGCATCGTTGCGCTAGGCGGCCCGACGGTCAAAAGCGATTTTAACGGCTCCCTTTTCCCGATCGTCCGCTCCGTGCTGATCATCCGGCCCGACTTCACCAAGCGGCCTACTTATACCTACAGCGAAGACTTCTTCGGGACGCTGGTTCACGAATTTGGACACACACTCGGACTGCAACACACCTTTACGTCGAGTGCCATGTCGACCGGCCTCACGCGAGCCATCAGCAAGGGAAAACCGCTCCTGGCCGATGATATTGCCGCCATCTCCAATCTTTATCCGGCCAAGAGCTTCGGCGCGAACACCGGCAGCATCGCCGGCCGCGTCACGATGGGCAGCAGTGGTGTCAACGTAGCTTCCGTGGTGGCGATCTCGCCTGGCGGACCGGTCGTTAGCACGCTCACAAATCCCGACGGCACTTATCAGATCAACGGCCTGCCCGCACGCCAATATTACGTGTACGTCCATCCCCTCCCCCCTGCCGTGCAGGGCGAGACGACGCCCGGAAATGTGCAACTCCCTTGGGATGTGAATGGGCGTCAGATAGCCGGTAGCCAAGCGTTCAACACGGTCTTCTACCCGGGTACACGTGACTTGAGCCAGGCGGTCCTGCTCAACGTGACTGCAGGTTCTACGAATCCGGCCGTCAACTTCATAGTCACTCCGCGCAGCGCAGTACAGCTTCATTCCGTCGTCACCTACGGCTTTCCCAGTTCCGTCTACATCAAGCCGCCCTACATCAATCCGAACATCCCGTATCTATTCCTTGTCGCTTCAGGCAACGGGTTGGTCGTGAATAGCCAGCCCGCGCCGGGTCTGAGCGTCAGCGTTCTTTCCGGTGCGGGGCTGAACATCAAGCCGTACTCGCCGGCGCCCGATTCCTATGCGGAGATCGATCTCGACCTTCGTTCCTTTGCCTTCACTACGGACAGCCCCCGGCACCTTGTCTTCTCCGCGAACAACGACCTCTATGTCCTGCCCAACGCCTATTTTCAAGTGCAGAACCAGCCGCCGAATATCACGGGTGTGAGCAGGAACTCAGACGGTTCACTCGCGGTTTTCGGGACGAATCTGTCGGCGGACACGCGCGTGTTGCTCGACGGGCTCACGGCGATAAACCGTTCCTATGACGATGGGACTGGCAAGCTGACCGTAACTCCTCCACCGGCGCCCGTAGGGTACAAAGGCGCCATCGTTGCCGTAAACGGAGATGGCCAGAGTTCGCTTTTTCTGCAAGGCGATAACGTCACCAGGTACAGCTATGACACCGCCGACGGAGTGACCGCGTTTGCCGCCATGGCCCCGTCCTCAACCTTCGTCGCTGCTACCCCGGGTGCTCTGAACGCCGGTACGGAAACTCTCGTCCAGATTGATTCAAATACGCCCGCCTTCCTGGACGGCCAAACGGTTGTGGGCTTCGGGTCTGCCGATATTCAAGTGAAGCGCGTTTGGGTAGCCAGTCCGACTCGGCTCTATGTAAACATCGCGGTGTCCGCTTCCGCAACGCCCGGCGTAGGATTGCTGAGCATCACCACCGGCGCCCAACTTATCTCTCAGCCGTTCGCGGTACAGATCCTGGGCTCCACCCGGCTCGCGTCCATCAGCGCGAACATGACCGCTCAGCCGAACCTCTCCGCGGGCGCCACAGTCACCGCCACCTTGCTCTCTAACCCAGCCGCATTGAGTTCGTCGGGCGCGACACTCAACCTGAATGATCAGCCGATTCCGGTTATTGCGGTCAATGGCAATCAGATAACGTTCCAGATTCCCGCGGGCACGCCACTCGGGTTGGCCACTTTGCGGCTTGACATCAACGGCGAGCGCGGCTTGCCGATCGGTCTTCAAATCGATAATCCATCCGCCCAGAGCTCGGCGGCGAGTCCGGCTCCTAATCCTGATTCCTACCATCCGAGCCACTGAGCAGTTCCGAATTCCTGCTATCATCCACCCTATGCAGCCTGAGCTTGTTGCCGGTGCCCTTCCAGAAGTACGAGCCGCGTTTATCCGCCGCACATATGCCCATCTCGGCGGTGCCATCTTGGCATTCGCAGCGCTGGAAGCCCTTCTCTTTCAGACACCACTTCCCTTGGCAACCGTGACCGCCCTCGGCGGCAGCCGCTTCAGTTGGATGATCGTCCTCGTCGCGTTCATGGGTGTTTCCTGGGTAGCCGAGCGCTGGGCTACCTCAGGTTCGTCGATCGGCATGCAGTATGCCGGACTTGGCCTCTATGTAGTCGCCGAGGCGATCATCTTCATGCCGCTTCTTATGCTCGCCGCGGCGCTCTGCGGCCCGGATACCATCCTGTCAGCCGCACTGCTCACGCTTGTGCTCTTCAGCGGGCTGACGTTCGTTGTCTTTACGACGCGGAGCGACTTCACCTGGCTCGGCGGCACGCTCAAGATCCTGTTCTTCGTCGCACTCGGGATCATCGTCCTCAGCATGATCTTCGGCTTCACGCTCGGCGTCCTGTTCTCCGCCGTGATGGTTGTCCTCGCCGGAGGCGCAATCCTTTACAACACATCGAACGTGCTGCACCGCTATGGTCCGGAACAGCATGTGGCCGCGTCGTTGTCCTTATTCGCATCCGTCGCGCTGCTCTTCTGGTATATCCTGCGCATCTTCCTCGGCTTCTCCCGCCGAAGCTGATCAGGAGCCGGCGAGCACGGCCTCGACGAGCGCATCCATACTCGCGGTTTTCGCCTCGGCCGTTACAGGCAACCCGTGCATGCGCAACGTCTCGCTCGTGACGGGACCGATAGACGCCGTCCGCACGCCTTCGAGCGCCGTCGGGCCCACCAGCGCCAGCAGGTTCTTCACCGTGGAACTGCTCGTGAACGTAACCCAATCGGGCCTACGCTTTCCGCCGAAGATCTTAGAGGCACTTTCCGCTGCTTCCCGGGGCACCACGTTCCGGTACGCATCGATCACATCCACCACTGCCCCACGATTCCGGAGCGCCTCAGGCACCACTTCCCGGGCCGCGGACGCACGCGGCAGCAGCACCCTTGCGCCTTCCATTTCGAAGGGAGCGAACGCCTCCACCACGCTCTCCGCCACGGCCCGGGCGGGCAGCAGGTCAACCTTCATATGGCATGCGCGCAGAGCCGCTGCCGTCGCTGGCCCGATCGCGCACAGGTTTCCGGCAAACGCCCGCCAGTCGAAGCCCGACGCGTCCATACGCTGGAGGAAGTACTCCACCGCGTTCGCACTCGTGAAGATTAGCCAGTCGTACTCGCCAAGCCTCTGCAGCGCCCCATCCAACGCGCCGTAATCCTCTAGAGGAGCCATCTCGATCACCGGCAACTCGATCACCTCGGCCCCCATCTCATGCAGCATCAGGCTCAAGTCCGAGGCCTGCTCGCGGGCGCGCGTTACCACTACCTGCTTCCCGTGCAGCGGCAGTCTCTCGAACCAGTCGAGCTTCTTCCGCAGCGAAACCACGTCGCCCACAATGACGGTCGCCGGGGGCTTCATTCCCGCACTCGCATCCGCCAGTGTGCCCAGCGTCGCTTGCACTGTCTGCTGATCGGGACGGGTTCCCCATCGGACGGCCATGGCCGGCGTACCCGGAGAACGTCCCGATTCCAGCAGCTTCTCCACAATCTCCGGCAGGAAATGCAGCCCCATGAAGATCACCAACGTTTCCGAGGTGCCGAAGCGCGCCCAGTCGATTCCTTCGAGCGTGTGTCCCGTCACGAACGTCACTACCGACGTATGTTCCCGGTGTGTGAGCGGCACGCCCGTGTACGCCGCAATGCCGAGTGGTGCGGTCACGCCAGGTACGACCTCGTAGGGAATGCCAGCTTCCGCCAGAGCCTCTACTTCTTCTCCACCCCGCCCGAAAATGAACGGATCCCCGCCTTTCAATCGCACCACGTTCTTTCCTAGCCGCGCCTGCTCCAGCAACATTTCCGTGATGTCCTGTTGTGGGAACGTGTGATCGGCGCGCTTTTTGCCAACGTAGATCCTTTCGGCATCGCGCGGAGCCAAATCCAGCAGGGCAGCGTTCGCCAGGTGATCGTACAAAATCACATCGGCTTTCTCGATCACGCGTTTGCCCTTCAGCGTAAGCAATTCCGGATCGCCCGGACCCGCACCCACCAGGTAGACCTTTTTCATACCGACGTCAGGATCTCTCGCGCACCGGCTTCCTGCAGCTTGCCTGCAAGCGTGAATCCGAGGGCCTCCGCATCCGCGGCGTCACCCTCCACCTCGTCCTTCACCATACGCTGGCCGTCCGGAGAGATTACGATCCCGCGTACATGCAAGCGCCCATCCGTAACCTTGCCGTACGCTCCAATCGGCACCTCGCAACCGCCGCCCAGGCGAGCCAGTACCGCACGTTCCGCCGTGACCGCGGCGCGTGTCTCGGCATTGTCCAGCTTCGCCACGGTTTCGTACCCTGCCCCGCCATCCAGACGCGTCTCGATCGCAAGCGATCCCTGTCCCACGGCCGGACACATCTGCTCTACGCTCAAGTACTGCCGGATGTGCTCGTGCAGCCCCAGCCGCCGCAGTCCGGCCGCTGCGAGGACGATCGCGTCGTACTGCCCGTCTTGCAGCTTCCGTATGCGAGTATCCACGTTGCCGCGAATGGCTTCGATTCGTAAATCCGGCCGCATGGCCTTCAACTGCGCGACACGCCGGAGCGATCCTGTTCCCACGCGCTCTTCGGGCTTCAACTCGTCCAGCGTCTTTCCGAGCAGCACATCCCGAACATCTTCGCGCTCCGGCGTGGCTGTCAGGCTGAGCCCTTCCGGCAACACCGTCGGCATGTCCTTCAGGCTGTGAACGGCAAGGTCGATTGTCCCTGCTAGCAGCGCCTCTTCGATTTCCTTCGTGAAGACGCCCTTATTCCCAACCTCTTTCAGCGGCACGTCGGTGCGCAGATCGCCGCTCGTCTTGATCACTTCAATCCGGCATTCGTACCCGAGTACTTCGAGCACACTTTTCACATGGTTAGCCTGCCAGAGGGCCAGCTTCGATCCACGGCTTCCAATAGTCAACACTGTTTATTTGTCCAGGCGGAAGATCTTTGAAATAGTCTCGATGACGGGCAGCCCGTTCGCGGCTACGGCCTGCTTCCTAAGTTCCACGATTGGCCCATGCGCCACCTTATTGATAATCGACTTCGTCAGCGCTTCCACTGCTTCCTGTTGCTCCGGAGTCAAGCCCGCCAGCTTCGCGCGTGAGCGATCCAGCTCGGCCGTGCGCATCTGCTCCAACTGCTCTTGCAGAGTCACAATCAACGGCACCACCTGCCGCGACCGCAGCCAGCTTTCGAGCCGCTCAACTTCTTCCGCGACGATCTTGTCCGCTTCCGCGGCTTCGTTCAGGCGCTCCTTCAGATTTGTATCCACGACCCTCTGCAGATCGTCGATGTCGTAGAGGAACACGTTTTCGATTTCGTTGACGGCCGGTTCGATGTTCCGGGGCACCGCGATGTCGATCAGAAACATCGGCCGGTTCTTGCGCGCGCCGATGATCTTTTGCATCTGCTGCTTTTCGAGGATATATCCACTGGCGCCGCTCGATGTGATCACAATATCTGCCTCGGGCAGCTTCGCCAGATATTCGGAATAGTCGATCACCTTGCCGCGAACCATCTCGGCCAGCACTTCGGCGCGCGAGCGCGTGCGATTCGTCACCAGCACCTGCCCCACACCCGAACGCAATAGATGCCGCGCGGCCAGTTCCGACATCTTACCGGCGCCGATCAGCATTACTTTACGGTGATTGAGTGAGCCGAAAATCTCTTTCGCCAGTTCGACTGCGGCATAGCTCACGCTGACTGCGCTGACGCCAATCTCAGTCTCACTGCGCACGCGCTTGGCTACGGAGAACGCACGCGTCACCACCGTATCCAGAAAGCCGTTCAGCGATCCCGCTTCCTTTGCGAGCGAGTACGCCGTCTTTAACTGCCCCAGGATTTGCGGTTCGCCGACCACCATCGAATCGAGGGAAGCGGCTACTCGAAAGATATGTCGAATGGCATCACTGCCTTCGTAGCCGTAAACATAATCCTGCAGCCATGTTCGATCGCTTAGATTCTGTGTACTGGCGAAAAATTCCTCCACGCACGCCCGTGGATCTGTGCCCTCGTCCGTGGTCACTGCAACTTCAACGCGGTTGCAGGTCGACAGAATCAACCCTTCCACTAGCCCAGGCGCCCGCTTCAGCTTCTCCAACGCCAGGGGAAGGTCCTGAGCAGGAAAAGCGAGCCGCTCGCGCACCTCAACCGGCGCCGTCCGGTGATTCACTCCTGTGATCCAGAGCTTCATTGCAGAATCAATAATTTCCGCAAACCCGCATGTGCAGCCCATGTCACTACGGTGCACATCAGTACCGCAATCGCCATCAGCGCCGCCTTTCTTCCCCGCCAACCGGCGGTAACCCTGAGAAACACCATCAGCAGGCAGAAGCCCCAGGTAAGAAATGCAAACGTGATGCGAGTATCGCCAATCCAGCGCGTCCCTGTTTCAATGAATGCCCAAATACACGCGGTGATGAGGCCGAGCGTGAGGAGCGTGAAACCGAATCCCATCGAGCGGGAGATCAGGTTGTCGAGCGTGCCCAAAGGTGGCAGCCTTTGGAAGAAGCCTCCCGGCCGCTTCGCTTTGAGTTGCCGTTCCTGCATTAAGTAAAAGATGCTCGCAATGGCGGTCATCAAAAGACCTGCGTATCCCAGGAGAATCAGAACCACATGCACCGTCAGCAGCGCATCGCGCGTCGTCCGGTTTGTCCATCCCGCCACGGGAAACTGCATGGCCCCAATTAAGGTCATGATGAACACCAGCGGAAACAGAAACACGCTCAGTCCTTCGAAGCGATACCGCCAATAGGCAAATAGAAACAGCACCGCGATCAGCAGAGCGCATAGCGAAACAGTTTCGTAGAAGTTGTTTGCAGGCACGTGACCCAGGTATCTCGCCGCATCCACTACCGAGACAAGGTGCAGGATAACGGCAGCGCAAAACACACCTAGTACGGTGGTGCTCATCTGCGCGCGTCGGCGCAGAACAGTCTGGATCGTGTGCAGTAGTCCGACCGCGTACAACGATACCGCTACGCGCAGCCAGAAAACGCTCGTTTGCTCCATGAAATTTCAGTATAGCGGGAACCCGGCATACCCCCGGGAGCCGGTCCCGGAATACCATCAAGAAATGAGTACAACCCTGTCGGGAAAAATTGCCATCGTGACCGGCGCTACGAAAGGTATCGGACGCGCTGTCGCTGAGTCGTTACTGCAGCAAGGGGCGAAGGTAGCCATCTGCAGCCGCACTGCCGCGCATGTCGAGCAGACCGTCACCGAGCTCAGCGCCTCCTACAAGAGTAGAATCGTAGGGCTCGCAACAGACGTGGGCGATGCCGCAAAGGTTTCTGAGTTCTTTCAATTCGTCGATGAGCGTCTTGGACCGCCAGACGTGCTGGTAAATAATTCGGGACTTGGAATCTTTAGCAGTGTTGGCGAGATGAGCGTCGAGCAGTGGAGGACCGTGTTGCGAACCAACCTTGACGGAGTGTTCTATTGCTCGCGTGAAGCGGTTCAGCGCATGAAAAACAAGGGCGGTGGGTTTATCGTTAACATCAGCAGCCTCGCAGGTAAGAACCCGTTCGCCGGCGGCGCCGCGTATAACGCATCCAAGTTCGGCGTGAACGGATTCAGCGAAGCAATGATGCTCGATCACCGCAATGACAACATTCGCGTTAGTTATGTCATGCCAGGCAGCGTGGATACGGAGTTCAACAATCATTCGACAGGTGCATCCTGGAAGATTGCCCCCGAGGACATTGCCGGGATCGTGGTGCACATTCTGACCATGTCTGAACGCACATTAATTAGCCGCGTGGAGGTGCGTCCCTCACGTCCGCAGAAATCCTGACGGAAGCACCCAGGCGGTGTGCTCTCAACGTTACACGCGTGGTCATACTCCCTCCCTTTACACCGATATGGTTATTTGGCACGCGACTTGCTCACAGAGGAATCGCGAGTGAGAGAGAGAGACGACGGAAATGACAAAGGGAGTAAGCAACATGGGCCGCTTGAATATAACGCTGGATCCGACGAAAACGGGCAGAGAAGCCGAAAGCCTGGATACCACTCTCCGCAAATTGATCGTGGGTCAAGACGAAGCCATTGAGCAGATCGTCAACATCTATCAGATGCATTTGACCGGGATGAACGCCCCCGGCCGACCGATAGGGAACTTCCTGTTCCTCGGGCCGACGGGCTCGGGCAAGACCCGGATCGTAGAGGCAACTGCTGAAGCGCTGGTAAAGAATCCGCGCGCCGTCATCAAGATTGATTGCGCGGAGTTTCAGCACAGCCACGAGATTGCAAAGCTGATCGGTTCGCCTCCCGGATACCTCGGCCATCGCGAAACACATCCGCTGCTCAGCCAGGAAGTGATCAATCAGTATCACAGCGATAGCTGTAAGCTGAGCTTCATCTTATTCGATGAGATTGAGAAGGCGAGTGATGCACTTTGGAACCTCCTGCTCGGCATTCTCGATAAGGGTACGTTGACTCTCGGCGACAATCGAAAAGTCGACTTCTCTCGCGCTCTGATTTTTATGACAAGCAACTTGGGTGCGTCTGAGATGAGTGCGCTGATGTCCCCGCGGCTCGGCTTCAACGCAATGTGCAATGCGCACACAGACGTTCGGGAAGATGCCAAGCTGAATCAGAAGGTCGAGAAGAGCGGCCTCGATGCGGCCCGCCGAAAGTTCACGCCGGAATTCATGAACCGGCTGGACAAGGTAGTTGTCTTCCGTCCGCTCGGCGAAAACGAATTGCGCCGGATCCTCGACATCGAACTGAACATGGTCCAACAGCGGATCTTCAATTCGTCTCCGGATCGCGCGTTCATCTTCCATGTATCGGATTCAGCCAAGGGTTATTTGCTGAAGGAAGGTACCGATCCAAAGTACGGCGCCCGGCATCTCAAGAGGGCCATCGAGCGCCTGCTCGTGCAGCCCATGTCGAATCTGATCGCAACCGACCAGATCCACTCGGGCGACTGGTTAAGAGTAGACTTCGCCGGCGAGTGCACTAACCTGACATTCACCAAAGAGGCAGAGAATCTACCTATCCGAACCATGGCCGAGCTCGTCGATACGTCGATCACCCTGCCTATGCAGGTAATGGCAAACGGCGCATTGTTTGAAGCCCCGCGGCTGAATCAGAACGCACGTTCATCCAAGCGTGGTTGAATACCACCACCATAGAACAACAAAGGGGCAGGCTCGAAAGCCTGCCCCTTTTTTCATTCCAACCTTACAAAAAAAGACTAGGATGCGCACTCGCCTCTGCCAAGTTGCAGAGAGTAGTTTTCCGAATCGCCCCAATCCTTGTACATATCCGGCTCGAGTTCAGCCGGCTTTGCCAGATCCGCCGTGAGGGACTTGAAAAATTCCACCTTGTGCCGCATCACGTATTCACGGAACGATTCGCCTTCGATCCGGTTTGCGACATAGTGATCCAGGACGCGCTGCACCGCCGTCGGAGCCAATCGCGCCGGGAGACTTGCGATAGCCAGTCCGAAGCGTGCCACACCGGTCGCCTCCACACCGCCTCCGAGCAGCATGAGGTAGTACGGAACTTCGCGGCCGTTGATCTTGCGTGCATTCCCGTAGAAGCCCACGTCGCCGATCCAGTGCTGACCGCAGGAATTAGGGCAACCGCTGATCTTGATTTGAAGCTTCTTCACGGCTGGATCATCATACTTCCGCACCGTTCCCGCCAGAGCCGCGCCTAATGTCATCGACTTCGTGATGCCTAAATTGCAGGTCCATGCACCTGGGCACGTTGTGATGTCGTCAATCTCGTGAGCGCCCGCGCCGTGCAGATTGATCTGCTGAAGCGCCGCGTAAACCCGCCGCAGGTTCGCCACGGGGATGAAGCCGAGGATCACGTTCTGCGCGATGGTAAATCGCAGCTTGCCGTCGCCCGCCGTCCGCGCAATCGATGCCAGCCCGCGCATTTGCGCCCCGGTCAGATTGCCCTGGTCCACACGAACCGTCACCAGCGCATAGCCGGCCTGAGCCTGCTCTTCCACGTTGGTCTCGAGCCATGCGTCGAAGCCAGGATCGGCAGCAGCATTGGCGGTCAACACCGGAAGCAACGATCCGCTTCCCACCGGTTGCGGCTCGGCAATGAAACCTCCGAATCCTTCCGGCACTGACTCGGGAGCCGGAATTCCGCCATTCGCCAGAACGTCGGCATACTCGGCCTCAATTTGCTCCTTGACCCACTCGAATCCACGCTCCTTCAGGACGAACTTCATTCGCGCCTTATTCTTGTCCTTGCGGTTTCCGTACTTATTGAAAACGCGAAGCACCGATTCGATGCGGTTGATCAGGCGTTCTTCCGGGATGAACTCATCGAGCAGCGCGGCTTCTCTCGGCAACGGGCCCAAGCCGCCGCCGATCACGAGCCGGAATCCGCGCTTTCCGTCCCGAATCTCCGCGTGCGCACCAACGTCGTGAATCGCGCCCACCATGCAGTCTTCTTTGCATCCGCAGAGTGCAATCTTGAACTTGCGCGGCATGCTATCGGTGAGTTCCTTGTGCAGGAAGGCGAACGCTACGCGCTGTGCGTGAGGGTTCACGTTGAAAACTTCATCGCGGCGCAGCCCGGCTGTCGGGCAGGCCGTCACATTCCGAACTGTGTTGTAGCAAGCCTCGCGCGTAGTCAGGCGCACGTCGGCGAGCTTATGTAAAAGCGCTGGCACCCGTGCCAGCGGTACAAAGTGGTACTGGACGTTCTGGCGCGTGGTGATATGGCCGCGACCGCTTCCGAATTCGTCGGCGATATCAGCCAACCGCTCTAGCTGCCCTGCAGTGAGGTGACCGCCCGGCACTTTCGTACGAACCATGTGCACGCCCGGCTGGCGCTGCCCATAAACGCCGCGTCGCAAGCGCTGAGCCCGAAACTGATCGTCATTGATCCGACCGGCGGTGTAATCCTCCGCATATCTACGGAAGGTTTCAATGTCCTCGCGAACCGTCTTGTCGTATTCCAATGCGACCTGCTCGGCGTTGGGGACAAGGGTGGCGGTATCTGCCATGCGACAAATCTCCTAATCTCTATAGAGAATACCAGAAATCCTATGGTAGGACAACCCGGTCCACGATCACTGGCCGGGAGGTGGTACCCGGTACAAGATGCGCGCCGGGCATGTTAGGTTCGCACTTAGGTAACTGCTTCCCAGCGTAGTAATTAAGCCCATAAAGCCAGCTCCGGTTGATATCCTCCACGCACACAGGCCGGTCCGCCACCCGCCTCCATATATTCCTGGCTGAGGCCAGGGCATCCATGCGCGGAAAAGTCGCAATTTTGATGAACAAAGCAGCCAGGCCGGCGGCAAGTACAAGCACCTGAACTGCTTGCTGCCGTTTCGCAACGGCTTCCAGTTTCCACGTCTGAGCCGCCAGGAGCAACGCCGGGATCACAAAGAACCAGTCTCTGCTCGGGACCGGCGTCCGGCCCAGTCCGCTCACCAGCGCGACGGGCAGCATATCGGCCACGAACGGAATCGCCGCCAGCAGCAGGCCGCACGCGGCCAGCACCCAGCGCGCGTTCTTCAGTTCCACCAGTCGCATCGCAAGCAAGATACACAGCGCTGGAAGCACCGGCAACAGGTACCCAGGCAGTTTGTTCGTCGAGGCAGAAAAGAACAGGAATCCCATGATCGTCCAGGCGATCAGGAATAGCCGGAAGCCGCTGCGATCTTTCGATGCCGGCATTGTGAACAGCACCGGCGTCCAGGGGAACAGCGCGGCGAGAAGCACCGGGACGTAATACCACCACGGCTGCACATGCTGAAGCTCCGGGCTGGCAAAGCGCTGAAAGTGATGTTTCCAGATGAACTCATTCACAAATTCCGCGCCGTTGCGCTGATAACAGAGCCAGTACCAGGGCGCCGCAACCGCAACGCACACCGCCGCCACAACCACCAGGTCAAAGAAACGCCGCTTCCGCAAAACCAATGGAGCCGCCAGAACCAGAGGCACCAAACCTTTAGCCAGAACAGCAAGGCCCAAACAAGCGCCCGCCAACACGGCCCGCTGCATTCCACCGCGAAACGCAAGCAGCATGGCGGCGGCGAAGAATACGCTCATCGGGATGTCAGTTACCGCCGCGTGCGAATACGCCAGCCATCCCGCCGACGTGGCAAGCATTCCCACGGCGTATGCGGCCGCCAGTTCGTCCAGATGCGCCTTCAGTTCGTAAAACAGGAATACCAGAAACGCGATCGAAAGCAGCGCCACCGGCAATCGTGGAGCGAGATCAGGCCCCAGCCCCAGCTTGAATCCGATCGCTGTCATCCAATACAGCAGGGCCGGTTTTTCGAACCATTTTTCGCCCCAAAGATGCGGCGTGACCCAATCACCGGAGCGAGCTATCTCCTGTCCCACCGCCGCATAGCGAGGCTCGTCCGGCCCCAGCATGCCTACCAGCGACAGCCCGTAAAGATAAACTGCTGCGAGCAAAAGGAACGCGGCGAGATACTTACGATGGCTCTCCAACTCCCAAGTATAATCATGCAGATGTTCCGCACAGCTTTGTTATTCGCCCTGCTGAGCGCTTCAGTGTGGGCTGCCGACTGCCCCTGCGATCCCGCCAAACCCGAGACGCTGCAACTCCGCCAGTGCAGCCTCTGTGCAGAAGCCGAGAAACATGCGTCGGATGTCCCTTTCTTCTTTCTCCGCGATAATAACCCGCGCAAGCCGAACCGCTGGCTCCTGCTTCCCCGCCGTCATTGGGATGGCCTTCATGAACTGGCGGATATGTCGCAGTCCGAACGGACCGCGCTTTGGACGGCCGCAATCGGCAAGGCAAAAGAGCTGTGGGGACCGGGCTGGGGCGTGGCCTATAACGGTGCCGAGGTCCGGACGCAATGCCATCTTCACATCCACATCGGCAAGCTACTGCAGGGCGTGGAACTGGATCGCAACTTTGTCGTGATCAGCAAGCCTTCACAGATTCCCGTCATCCGCGGAGAGGGCATGTGGATTCACCCCGTCGGCAATAAGCTTCACGTCCATCAGCACGAGCAGCGCGCCGAGCCGGTGCTGCTCCGTTAGTCAGCCATCAGGAAGTCTTACTGCGGAAAACCTCTTCTCCCCCCACGATCGTGCGCATGACCTGCAGATGGTTGGCATGCCGGTCGTACCAGAATTGCACAATGTCGGCCCGCTCGCCGGGAGTGAGTCCCCTGTGCCGCCCCGAAATCTTCGCGATTCGCGCCGGATTCCGATTCGCCATCGAAACCGCCTCCGTAAGAGAAATACTCGTCTGAGCGATTACATTCTCAATCGCCCGGTCCATTCGGAGCGCCGATCCGGCCAGCCGCGATTGACCCCGCAGCACCACCCGGTTGTCCGCCGTCAATTCCACCTCTTGTTCGCCGAGCTTGTAAATTCCAGGTGTCGCGCAGGCCGGCATCGATGCGTCCGTTACCAGCAGCGAGCGCCCTACGCCCTTTGCACGAAGCGCCGCTTTGAAGAAGGACACACCCAGATGAATTCCGTCAACAATAAACCCGGCCGTCAAGCGGTCTTCGGCCAGTTGATCCCAGATATAGTTCGGATGCCGAGGGAGTACCTGATGCGCGCCGTTGCCGAGGTGCGTCGATTTGGTCGCGCCCGCGCTCACGGCATCCTGGATCTGCTGGGCCGTAGCGTTCATGTGCCCGATGCTCACCACGCAGCCGTCGTTGACTAGAGCCTCGATATACCTCGGTGTTTCTGGCCATTCGGGCGACACAGTCACTAAGCGCACCAGCCCGCCCGTCGCATCCTGCCACTGTTTGTACTCCTCCAGATCCGGCTTTCGAACCCACCGACGCGGATGCGCACCGCGCGGCCCGTCGTCCGGCGAAATATGCGGGCCCTCGACATGGAAGCCCTCCATGGCGGTTCCCTCATCCAGCGCGAACTTTGCCTTCGCCAGATTACGAAGCGAACCCACCATGTCTTCCGGCGCACCCGTAATGACCGTGGGGAAGAATCGCGCTGTTCCTGTCGAGTACAGCACGTGAATGGAACGGGCAATCTCCTCGGCAGGAGTCGTGGGCGAGTTGTAATCCACACCGGCATACCCATTCACCTGCAGATCGATCCACGCCGGAGCCAGGAACACATCCGGCTCGGCTTCCTCCACCGGATGATCGACCACATTGATGACGGAATCGAAGTGGACTTCGACGTGGTCTCCCGTCGAGACGTCAATGCCAGAACATTTCATAGGAGTGCTGTTTTATTCACAAGCTTTGAACAGCCCATGGCTGCTAACACCATGATGACGCATGACGAAATAGTTGTTGAAAAGCGATGGACCAGGCGAATTTTGCACTAGCGCGTTTGCGGAGATCCGGAGATACTAGCTTCAGATCCTGATACGGGCGTGGCCGGGCGGTATCTCGGGGGAGGTAACCCGTTTGGCTGCGTCCGTCGATGGAGTCTCATTCCATTGCATCGACTTTCGTAAGACAGAAAGGGCGCCACACGGGTTCTCCGCTTGGCGCCCTTTCTGCATTTGGGGTCAGACCCCAAAGGTTGGCTTACACTTCCTGGAGCTTCTTCGTCCGCACCGGCGTCAACCAACCGAACGGATCCGGTGATGTGCCGTTCACAATATTGAAGAACTCCCGCTGGATGCGTTCCGTAATCGGACCGCGCCGCCCTGACCCGATCTGGATTCGATCTACCGATCGGATCGGCGTCACTTCCGCAGCCGTGCCCGTAAAGAACACTTCATCCGCGATGTACAGCAACTCGCGCGGAATCACGCTCTCCACCAGCGGAATGCCCAACATCTCAGTGATCCGTACAATTGAGTCGCGCGTAATCCCTGGCAGAACCGAGCTGCTCAGCGGAGGCGTCAGTACTTTCCCATCGCGGATCACGAAGATGTTCTCGCCCGAGCCTTCGCTGATCGTGCCGTTCTGATCGAGCGCGATCCCTTCCGAATACCCGTTCACCGCTGCTTCCATGCGAATCAACTGCGAGTTCATGTAGTTCGCACCAGCCTTCGACAGTGCCGGCAGCGTATTCGGCGCGATCCGGTTCCAACTTGAGATGCAAACGTCCACACCATGCGCTAACGCTTCTTCGCCCAAGTACTTGCCCCATGCCCAACAGGCAAGGAAAATTTCCGTCGGATTCTTGATTCCCAGCACACCCACATCGCTGTACCCTCGAAGGACGATTGGGCGGATGTAGCAAGACTGCAGTCCGTTAACGCGTACAAGCTCGACCTGCGCGTCGTGAAGCTCCTCCAGCGAAAAGGGAACATCTATCCGATAAATCTTTGCGGAATCGAGGAGACGGCGCGTATGATCGCGGAGCCGGAAAATGGCCGGCCCGGCATTCGTTTCGTAGCAGCGGACACCCTCGAACACCGAGCTTCCGTAGCTGACGACGTGAGACAGAACGTGAATCTTCGCTTCGTCCCACGCGATGAATTTTCCGTTGTGCCAGATTTTCTCTGTGGGCGTTAACATTCAACTATTATAGACAGTTATACTCGTCTAACGTAGTCTTATCGAAACACTCGCCGGGGCGACTTGCAGGCCCACGATTCACTTCTTCTCCGGCCCCAGTCTGCGCGGAGATAAATCGTCTGCTTGCATACATTAACAGAAATACAGAAGTGTAACACGCCCCAACGTCATTGCATCTCATGGACAGGAGGCCGCGCGATGGCTCGTAAATTGCCAACCTTGTTCGTTATTTTTCTTACGGCTACTTCTGCCTTTGCTCAGGTTCGTCAGTTCAAGCCGGGATTCAACCTGTTCTCAAAAGATCAGGACATTCAGCTCGGCAAGGAAGCTGCGCAGCAGGTTGAGAAGCAGATGCAGGTCATCCACGATCCATTCCTCGAAAGTTACATCAAGAGGATTGGACAGCGCCTCGCATCGCAGCCCCAAGCCGGCGGATTCCCCTACACCTTCGAGGTTGTGAACGATCCGTCCATCAATGCATTCGCACTCCCCGGTGGACCGACTTTCGTCAACACCGGTCTCATCAAGGCAGCTGACAATGAGGCGCAACTCGCCGGCGTTCTGGCTCACGAGATTTCTCACGTCGCGCTTCGTCACGGAACGAATCAAGCCTCCAAGGCCAACCTGCTGCAGCTTCCGGCTGCTCTGGCGGGAGCGGTCGTCGGAGGCAGCGGATCGCTACTCGGACAGTTGGCCCAATTGGGCGTCGGACTCGGTTTCAACTCGGTGCTGTTGAAGTTCTCACGCGGAGCGGAAAGCCAGGCGGACTTGAATGGTGCGCAGATCATGGCAAGTGCCGGGTACAACCCGATTGAGATGGCTCGCTTCTTCGAGAAACTGGAAGCGCAAGGCGGCCACTCAGGACCCCAGTTCCTCTCCGATCACCCGAACCCGGGCAACCGCATGAAGGCGATCCAGGATGAGATCCAGCAGATGCCGCAGCGGAATTACACTGAGGGCAACAATGGTGATCTGCAGCGTGCGAAGCAGATCGTCGCGAACATCCCTCCGCCTCGCGGTGGCCAGCGCAATCTGTCGTCCAACATGCCACAATCCGGTGGCGCCGGTGGTGCGGATCCCCGCCCGTCCGGACAATTCCGCCAGGTCAACGGCAACGGCTTCTCGATGGCTTATCCCGGTAACTGGGAGGTATTCGGCGATAGTAACGGCGCTTCTATGACCATCGCTCCGCGCTCCGCAATCGCGCAGGACAACAGCGGAAATGCACAGGTAGGCATGGGCATGTTGGTGAACTTCTACTTCCCTCAAGGGAACCAGATTGACCTGAATCGTGATACGCAGTCCCTGATTTCAGAACTGCGCCGTGGTAATCCCAGCATGGAAGTCGGCTCTCAGCGCCGCACGCGCGTGGATGGCCAGGACGCACTCGCCACCACCTTGTACTCGCAGTCGCCGTACCAGGGCGAGACCGAACACGACACACTCGTCACAGTTCCCCGCCCTGAGGGTCTGTTCTATGTGATCTTCATTGCCCCGGCCCGCGCAGCCGGCGATCTGTCCGGAGCTTTCGATCAGGTCCTCAAATCCATCCGCTTCCGTTCGTAACACCATAGAGGTTCTTCGGGCCGGCAGTGCTATACTCATAGCGTTTCGGCCCGATTTCCCCTTCGTTTGCGAATGACTTCCAACCAACCAACCCATAATCGTGAAGGAGAGAAACTGCGCTTTCCGGAGAAGCTGCTGCTTTCCTTCTGCCGTCATGTTGAAGCGGCGCCGCTCCCTGTTGCGACTTACTCCTACACGCTCGACAACGCCCTCGATTTCGCCAAGAAAATGTTCCCGGATTTCCCGGAGCGGATCAAGGGCAAAACCGTCCTTGATTTCGGCTGTGGACCGGGCTGGCAGGTCGTGGCAATGAAGCAGGCTGGAGCCGCGGCCGTCGACGGCGTGGACATCAATGATGACTGGCTGGACCACGGCCGCTCGCTTGCGGCATCCGCCGGAGTGACCGGCGTCACGTTCGCAAAGACGCCTCCCCAGCGCCAGTACGATGTCGTCATGAGCCTTGGTTCCATGGAGCACTTCGGCAATCCCGAGCAGATCTTCCGGACTATGTGCTCGCTCTCGCGCGGAGAGCTGCTCATCTCCTTCTGCGAGCCTTGGTATTCGCCCTACGGCACTCATTTGTCGGGCACCACGAAGTTGCCCTGGTTGAATCTGCTGTTCTCGGAAAAGACTCTGATGAACGTCCGCAATCTCTACCCAGACGGAGCGGATGGCGCAACGCGCTTTGAAGAAATCAGGGGCGGCCTGAACAAGATGACGGTAAAGCGCTTCCACCGGATCGTTCATTCGGCGCCGGACATGCGGGTGGCCGAGTTCCGGCTCACTTCAGTGAAGCGTCTGCCCCTCGTCACGCAGGTCCCCCTCTTGCGCGAACTCATGACTTCGGCCTGCACGTGCATCCTGCAGCGCCCTAGCTAGCGGATAGAGTCCGCCCGGGCACACGCCCGAAAGGAGGTCCTGAAAATGGATCTTCAACGATTGCCATTTCGCGCCAGTCTGGATGAATACCAGAAGCAGGCGGACGAACTGCTCCTCGCCTACAGGTCGGGGGCGCCCGAAGCGATCCAGCTCATCCACGAACGCCACCCCCGCTTTCTGGATCCCAAAATTCCGTGGCTCCCCAGGAACCTCTCGGACGCCGAGATTCAAAACGCAGGACTGGACCTGTCCGATGCGCAACTCGCCCTAGCGCGCTGGTACGACTTCCAAAGTTGGCTGGCACTGGCCGATTATGCCGAGGCGGTCGCTCACGAGGGCTCGCCAATCTGTCGATTCGAATCGGCCGTGGAAGCGGTCATCAGCGGAGACGTAGCCACTCTGAAGTCGTTCTTGAATGCCGATCCCGGCTTGGTTTTCGGCCGTTCGACGCGTATCACCCACTTTGATCCGCCGGTGCATCGGGCCACGCTGCTTCATTATGTCGCGGCCAATGGCGTGGAGGGCTATCGCCAAAAGACTCCGGCGAACGCAGTGGAAATGGCGGAGATCCTGTTGCGGGCAGGCGCCGAAGCGGACGCGTTGGCCGACATGTACGGCGAACATTGCACCACAATGAGCATGCTGGTCTCGAGTTGTCATCCGGCAAATGCGGGTGTACAGGTCCCGCTCGTCGAAACCCTGCTGGATTTCGGCGCAGCCATCGAAGGACACGGCTCGAGGAAATGGGGATCGCCTCTGATGACGGCCCTGGCTTTCGGATATTCCGGCGCGGCGGAAGCGCTCGCGGCACGTGGCGCACGAGTGGATAACCTCGCCGCGGCCGCCGGCTTGGGACGGCTAGCCGAAGCCCGTGAGTTACTCCCTGCAAGTGACGGCGAGACCCGCCATCGCGCGCTCGCGCTAGCAGCTCAACATGGCCACGCGGATATCGTCCGGCTACTCCTCGACGCCGGAGAAGACCCGAACCGCTACAATCCCGACGGCCATCATTCCCACTCCACGCCTTTGCATCAAGCCGCATTAGCCGGCCATGACGCGGTTGTCCGGCTGCTGGTCGAACGCGGAGCCCGATTGGACATCAAAGACACCGTCTATGAAAGTACGCCTCTCGGCTGGGCACTTCATGGAGGGAAAACCGAGATTGCATCCTACCTCCGAAAGCATGGATAGAACTATCGTATTATCCATAAGTTAGGAATAGTCGAGTGGTTTAGTAGTTGAAAGTAGACTAGAATCATACTATTCTCTATAGAACTAGTATGGTACGCGCATCGCTTCTGCTTCTCCTTGCTTCTCCCATCTATGGTCAAGGCGTTCTCACCGGTGTTGTCAAAGACCAGGCGGGGGGACTCATCCCGAATGCGGCCGCATCGTTGACGAATCTCAACAGCGGCCTCGCATTGCAATCCATCAGCAACGACGCAGGTATCTTCTCCTTTGCGGCGTTGCCTCCAGGGAAGTACGGACTTAAGGTGACCTCCACAGGATTTGACCCGTTCTCGACCAGCACCCTCGAACTCGCCCTCGGACAGACTCTCTCTTTGGACGTCACGCTTTCGGTTACCGCGCAATCGGCCTCAGTAAACGTTGAGGCAAATGTACCCTTGACGGAGACGCAAACCTCCGACCTCACCCAAGTAATCACGCAGAAGCAGGTCGCAACTCTCCCGCTGCCGAATCGCGCAGCCACCACCCTGGTAGCCCTGGCCCCCGGAGTCGTGATGATCGACAGCGGTTCGAGTGCGGAGAATTATCCGGTCTTCAGCGTCGCCGGCGGAAGGGCCCGCAACCAGAACTTCACGCTGGATGGAGGCAACGTGACGAACGCAGTCGGACTGACCCGCCCGCAGCAGATGACCAGCCTGCCCGTGGACGCCATGCAGGAATTCCGCGTGATTACGAACAACTATTCCGCCGAGCATGGTCATTCCACCGGGGGCGTCATTGAGCTATCGACCCGCTCAGGCACGAACGATCTGCACGGCAGCGTCTTTGAATTTGTCCGCAACAGCGCTTTCGACGCACGCAATTTCTTCTCAGCCCAGCAGCCGCCTTTGCGGATGCACCAGTTCGGGGCATCCGCCGGCGGCCCGATCATCCGCGATAAGACGCATTTCTTCGCCGCATGGGAACAAACGAGGGAAACCGTCAGCTATCCCGTGCTGCAGACCGTACCCACGCTGGCGCAGCGGAATGGCGATTTCTCCGGCGGACCGCTAATCTACGATCCGGCCACGACCAGCGGCCGCGATCGCTCGCCCTTCCCGAACAACCGGATTCCCGCTTCGAGATTCGATCCTGTTGCGCTCGCCGCTCTCAACTATTACCCTCTGCCGAACCTACCCGGCAGCTCGACCGGAGCGAACAACTTCCTCGCCAATTCGGATCAGTCTCTCCACCGCGATATCGTGGCGGCGAAAGTGGACCATCAGTTCCGGCCGGCCGATTCAGTTTCCGCCCGGTATTACCTGAACAACAGCAACACCAGTATTCCGGGATCCTGGAGCAATCCGGTTGCGGACCCGAATGGCGATAGGACCGACGCACGCATCCAGAGCGTTCTCGGCAGGTACACCCATATATTCAAAGCGGATTTACTGAATGATCTGCGTCTGTCTTACCTCAGGCGCAAATTCATAGACCAGCGGTACGGTCTCGGAGACGGCTACGCGCAAAAAATCGGATTGACCGGTGTCAGTGCGGCAGCTTTCCCGAATTTCAATGTAAACGGATTCGCTTCCCTCGGTGGCAACGGCGCGGTCTCCCGCTTCCAGACTCCCATTGAGGATACGCAGGTTCTGGACGCGGTTTCCTGGTTCCGCGGAAAGCACGCAGGGAAGTTCGGAGGCGAATACAGGCGCGGCTTCAACAACGAATCGCGCGACCGATCCTCTTCCGGCAGTTTCACGTTCAATTCGCTCATCACCAGCAAACCGGGTGCCAGCAACACGGGAAATTCGCTGGCAAGCTTCCTGCTCGGTCTGGTGAACGCCGCGAACGTGCAGGTCTCCGATGTGATTCCTTCCCACGCCTCCTATCTCGCGTTCTATGCGCAGGACGACTGGCGCGTAACTTCGAAGTTGACGCTGAACTACGGCCTGCGTTGGGAAGCAGAGCAGCCTCGTTACGTCAGCGGCGACCGCCAGAACTCTTTTGATCCGCTGGCGATCAACCCCGTAAGCGGCACTCCAGGAATCGTAACTTTCTCCGGCCGCAACGGCGTCCCGCGCCGCGCCTTCGCCACCCGGTTGAACAACTTCGCTCCGCGGCTCGGGTTCGCGTGGAGCATCCGCGAACACACGGTCATCCGCGGTGGCAGTGGCATTTTCTACGGACCGACGGTGAGCAACTCGGTCGGCGATGCCGCTGCCCTGGGCTTCTCCACTTCCTCCAGTCTGGTTGTGGCGCAGGCGGACACGAGCGTCGCGATGCATCTGCGGGACGGCTACCCGGTGATCACGCGGCCCTCTCTCAATGCCTCCTTCGGCGCGGTTCCTCTCGGGCAGCGGCCGAACACGGCTGTCACTTTCTGGAATCCCTCCCAGCCCACGCCAATCTCGTATCAGTACAACCTCAACGTGCAACACGAAATGCGCGGTTCGTTGGTGACCGAGATCGGATATCTAGCCAACGTCAGCCACCATCTGACCGCAAACGACCTGAGTTTGAATCAGGTTCGGCCGGAGCTGATGGGTCCGGGAGACGCGCAATCGCGTCGGCCGTTCCCGCAGTTCAGCAACGTGTCGTGGATCAACCCGGCAATCGGAAACTCCACCTATCACGCCGCGTTTGTGAAGGCAGAAAAGCGCTTCTCGCACGGCTACAGCTTGCTTGCCCACTACACATTCTCCAAGTTCCTCGATGACGTGGCGAGCGGTACCGACTATGGCGATCCGGCCAGCTACATGGATGCGTACAACCGCCGTCTCGACAAGGGCCGCAGCGGAAGCGATGTACCGCACCGTCTCGTGCTCAGCGGATTGTATGAGGTGCCTTCGTTCCACGGCAACCGCCTCCTTCACCCGGTGGCAGGCTCGTGGAAACTGGGCGCCATGGCTACGCTGCAATCGGGTGCGGTGTTCACGGTAGTGCAGTCGGCGAATCTGACGAACGCGTTTCCCGCCGGTGCTGTACGCCCGGATCTGATTGCAGATCCTGCCGTCGGCACGCAGACACTCGCACACTGGTTCAACACTGCTGCGTTTGCGGCGCCGGACGCATTCCGTTTCGGCAACTCGCCTCGGTCGGTTCTACGCGGTGCTTCACAGAAGACCGTCGATGCCACGCTTGAGAAGGAGTTCGCGGTAACCGAACGCTATCGCTTCTCACTTCGTGGAGAGGCGTTCAATCTCCTGAATCATGCGAATTTCGATGTGCCCGGCCACACGCTCGGCGAAGCCGATTTCGGAGTCGTCTCAAGCGCCCGGCCCGCGCGTGTGATGCAGGTAGGCCTGCGTCTCGGTTGGTGATTCCGCAGTGCCTGCCCGCAGTGAGCCACGTCGAGAGGTCTCGTAGAAACATTGCGTTCAGCGCAAATGCGTGCGTCACGTCTCAGGTGACCGGTGTGCTGTGTTATCCATAACGCATGTACAAAGTTTTGGTGGCGGCGGTGTTCACTGCAGCGGCCGCGCATTCGGCGGAGCCGGCTAAAACATATGAGAATCTCGATGCGGTCCTCTGGACACAGGCATCGGTGGAGTATCAGGCCAATGCTCTGCAGGCATACCGCACCGCTCGCGTGAATCTGCTCGAAGCCTTGGAAGACAAGCATTGGACTGCGGCTCTCGAGCAAACCGGAAACTTCGCCGGCCTGCCGCCCGCCGTCATCCTCGATTTGGACGAGACTGTTCTCGACAATAGCGCTTTCAACGCGGGCATGGTTGCGCGCGGCGAGAAGTACACCGGAGCCGGTTGGGATGCCTGGGTGAAGCAGGCGCGCGCCCTCCAGGTGCCTGGGGCAGTCGAATTCCTGAACTTCGCCCAAGTCCACGGAGTAGCGCTCATCTATATCACAAACCGCGTGTGCGACGCTTCGGATCCAAACGATCCAACGGTACAGGTCCTGCGAAACCTGCGTGCTCCGCTGGCCATACCCCAGGGGCGTTTGTTGTGCAAGGACTCCACAGCCGAGAATCCCGAAGACAAAACGATGCGGCGGTCCCGCGTCGCGTCTGCCTATCGCGTGCTCTTGCTGATAGGCGACAACTTCTACGACTTCATCCCTCAGCCCAAACCCGGCCTCACCTCGGAACAACGCGCCCAGGCTCTCCGCGTCTACTCCCCCTTCTTCGGCGAGCGCTGGATCATCCTGCCGAACCCGATCTACGGATCCTGGGAAGGCCCGATCGGCCGGACACTCGATCAAAAGCTAAAGGCGCTACGGCAGTAGACTGCTCACTTGAGCAATTGCCGCGCGATCACCATCCGCTGGATCTCACTGGTTCCTTCGCCGATCGTGCAAAGCTTCACGTCGCGATAAAACTTTTCCACCGGGTAGTCTTTGATGAATCCGTATCCGCCGTGAATTTGCAGGGCGTCATCGCACACGCGCACCGCCGTCTCAGACGCGAAAAGTTTTGCCATTGACGATTCCTTCGTGATCCGCAGGCCTTGGTCTTTCAGAAACCCCGCGCGATACGTGAGCAGCCGGGCCGCCTCGATGTTGGTCGCCATGTCGGCCAGCTTATGCTGGATAGCCTGAAACTCGCTAATGGGTCGGCCGAATTGCTTGCGCGTCTTCGAGTACTTCAGCGCCGCCTCGTACGCGCCCTGCGCCGTGCCCACGGATAAGGCTGCGATCGAGATGCGGCCGCCGTCGAGGATGCGGAGCGAGTCGACGAATCCCTCGCCTTCCTTGCCACAGAGTTGCGATGCCGGCACACGGCAGTCCGCAAACAGGACTTCGCCAGTAGCGCTGGCGCGCATGCCGAGTTTGTTCTCTTTCTTGCCGACCTGAAACCCCGGCGTTCCCTTTTCGATAATAAAGGCCGAAATGCCATGCTGCGATGCGGCCCGGTCGGTCACGAACATCGCCACGCAGACATCAGCATACTGTGCGTTCGTGGTAAACGTCTTCCCTCCGTTTAGCAGCCAGCCGTCTCCCGCGCGCGTCGCGGTGCTGCGGGTCCCACCCGCATCGGAACCGGCCTCGGGCTCCGTCAAAGACCAGCACCCAATCCACTCTCCGGTCGCGAGCTTCGGGATGTAGCACCGTCTCTGCTCATCGCTGCCTGCCGTGTAGATGTGGTTCGTGCACAGCGAGTTGTGCGCAGCCACAATCAAACCGATAGATGGATCGACCCTCGCCAGCTCTTCTATGACGATCGCGTACTCGATGTATCCGAGTTCTGAGCCGCCGAGTTCTTCCGGAAAAACGCATCCAAGGAACCCAAGCTTGCCCAACTTCTTGATCGTATCCAGCGGGAAGATCTGTTGCTCATCCCACTCCAGCACGTGCGGCGCAATCTCGGTCTCGGCAAATTCCCGAACCGTCTTCCGGAGCGCTTTCTGATCCTGTGTGACGGCAAAATCCATGATCTCCAGATTAGCATTGCTTATGCACTCATTACCGCAACGGAATCTGCAGCTTACGTTGCATTTGTCACCCATTGCGAGACGTTCTGACCGCTGGCCTTCCTTTCAGCGCGGAGACTCTTCTTCACCGAGCCACATCGCAAATACCTGATGTGTGGTATAACACCGGTACAAGCACCATAAAATCACCATTCGGCACTGCGGAGGTCAGCCATGAAAAAGAGACCCTCGGATGCAGAGGTATTGAGCCGCTTCGTTGTGTTCCAGCCGCCGCCCAGTGGTTTTGACGCACAGGCAGCGCGGCCCAATTTGCTGCGCAAGCACGGATTCCCGCGCCGTCCCGATGCCCTCAAGGAACCCCGACTGTTTGAACTCTGGCAAAAAGCTTTCTCGAGGCCTATGAAGGTCATTAAGGCCGAACTCGCAGTAAACAGAGTACAGCCCGAGCGCGATCCCCGGCGTGACCAGTTCCGACCGACTCGTCCCTTCGACATCGGCCGGCAGTGGGCGGCAGCGACCGTAAACACGACGGAACTCGGCCCCGAGCGGGCGATTATGGTGTATGGCCAGTGGATTGTTCCTTCTGTCGTGGCTCCCGAAAGACCGCTCGGACCAAATATGGGCGTCGGTTTCTGGGTTGGTCTAGGCGGAGATGAGCGTACAGGAAGCAAACAGCTCGTTCAAGCGGGCACGCGGGCGGAGTTCGCGAATGGCAATATTACCTACTCGGCCTTCGCGGAGTGGTGGCCTGCCCCCCCGGTCAATGTGATGAATTTTCCGGTGCAACCGGGTGATCACGTCGAGTTTCTGGTCTGTAGTGAGCCTGGACAGGATCACGCCTTTGTGTCAGCGCGGCAGCTCAACACGGGAACGGCAATCAACCTCGGGATTACCGCGCCTCAAGGATTCACAAGCGACGGAATAACCGCCGAATGGGCGGTCGACGGTTATGGACCGCAACTGCTGGATTTCCTCTCGATGACGTTTGGGCAGTGTTTGGGCAGCACAGCGAATAAGAGCTTTGACTTAACAACCGCCACGACCAGCCTGATCAGTTCTGGCAATACCATTCTCGCGAATGTTTACTTGCTTCTGTCGAATGCGGCTGTCGTGAATTGGTACAACTACGGGCCATAGTTACTTCAGCATAGTCTACGGACCCAGTATCTGGGGTTCGAATGGCGCCACGAGAAAGGAGAAAACTTAAAGTGCCACCAATTGCAGCAAGTAGCTTCTTCGAAGCACTAGATAGCTTTCTGGTCTATGTTTGTGGAACGGACCGCAAGCTTTGGCGGGAACGGGGCGATGGGTCAAACCGTGATTTTGTCGATGACAACGTTTTTGATTTTCAGCCAATTGACAACACAACGGTCTATGTTGGAGGAAGTGACCGTAACCTCTGGCGTGAGCGCGGCAACAACTCCGATCGAGATTTGGTCGATACCAATGTCAATCTCTTTCAAGCAATGGACGACAGAGTTGTCTACGTCCAAGGGACCGACCTTAGGCTCTGGCGAGAGTGGGGCGATGGGTCAAACCGTGATTTTGTCGATGACAACGTAGGCGCGTTTCGAGCGATCGATTTCAATGTTGTATACGTAGCCGGGACCGACGGCAACCTCTGGCGTGAACGAGGCAACAACTCCGATCGAGATTTCGTCGATGACAACGTTGCTAGTTTCGAGCCCATAGATTCTAATCTGGTTTACGTTCTGGGGACCGACGGCAAGCTCTGGCGTGAACGCGGCAACAACTCCGATCGAGATTTCATCGATGACAACGTCTTCGACTTTTTTCCCATCAACGACGCCCTCGTGTATGTTCAAGGGGGGGACAATAAGCTCTGGCGCGAACGCGGCAACAACTCTGATCGAGATTTCGTCGATGACAACGTTCTAACATTTCAGCCGATTGACGCCACGGTGGTCTATGTGCTCGGGATTGACCAACCGATCTTTGGCAACCTCTGGCGTGAACGCGGCAACAACTCCGACCGCGATTTGGTCGATACCAATGTCGGCTGGAAGTTCGGTGAGCCACCACCGCCGCCTCCCCCTGGGGGCGAACTAACAGTATTCAGGCAACCCCATCATGCGGGCCGGATACGCCTTCAGCGTGCCAGACGCGCTTTCTCAATGAAAAGCTGAATCCCGTCGCTTTGGGGCTGGCGGCATTGGGAGCTTTTTCATTATCCTTGAGCGGGTTTTCTGCTCCCAATTCGGGGTTGATGATTTACTGCGGAGTTGCCAGTTTTCATGCGTCCAGAGTAGACCTTCTATTGGGTTGCAACGCTTGCGCTACTCGGGATGAGTCACAAAGTCGGTACTGCGGGCGGGTTGTTGGAGTTCCGCTGGCAGGTCGCAAAGGACACGTTGTGAGACGCAACCAGATTGACGGTTCGGGCTTCCGCCTCGGCTTCTAATCCCCGCTCTCGCTTCCGATAGCACTGAAAGCGGTTGAAGTTCTACCAGCGATTTCATCAGCGACGGTTACCGGTATAGTGAAACCTGCGCACGCGAGGTGACTGTCCAATGAAAATGATTCTGTGGTGGAGTATGGCGGCGCTGATGGTGGCGGCTTCGATCCCTGCGTGGGCGCAGCAGCCGAAGTTTGAGATTGCCGACGTTCACAACAGCACCACGCTCCGGCAATTTGCGGTGAGCGTCGGCCCAGTGTTGCTTGACGGCCGCTACATCTATCGCGACGCGACAATGCTCGACCTCATCAAAAATGCCTACTGGGTTACGGTCTTCGAAGCGATGGAACGCGAACTGGGATTGCGGCTGGTGAAACAGAAGCGGGCGATTGCCGTGATTATGATGGATCACGTGGATGAGAAGCCGATCGAGTGACAGTGTTTGCCTCCCCTGGCAGGTCCGGCTCGTCCGTAGGCTGGCGTCCTAAATACACGCTGACTGGGAAACCGGAACACGATCAACGCTTTATGTCGTGTTGCAAAACTTACGGCTATCGCGAACATTGCGCGCGGTTGGCTCCCGTATAATCGATTCCGACAGGGGGACTAGGGCCATGAAGCGTCTGCTTCTTTTTTGTGCCTTCGTGCAGTCGACTTATGGAGCAACGCTGCTGGTCAACACCGGTACGCCCGACGGATTGATCGCAACAGCGTCCCGCCCGTCCGGCGGCGGCAAGATCGAAATAGAGACGGCCGACGACTTCATCACGACTGCTTCGGTCACGAACGTCACAGGTGGGTCGTTCTACGGGCTACTCACGACAACCAATGCCGGTCCGGCAACTATTAGCTCGATCGACGTTGAGATTTACAGGGTGTTTCCATTGGACTCCAACTCCGTGCGCACAATCACTGTACCAACGCGAGTCAACTCCCCATCCGATGTCGCATTAGATTCGCGTAGCTCTACCGCCAGCGAAGTCGCCTTCACCGTCACCACGCTGTCCGCCAGCTTTACCGCAGCCAATTCCGTGCTCAACGGGATCCATCCCCTGCCGAACACTTTCACTGGGGGCGAAGGGTCCATCACCGGCAAAGAAGTGCGCATCGACTTCACTCTTCCGAGTTCCTTCAGCCTGCCGGCGAATCATTACTTCTTCGTGGCGCAGGTCGGCGTCTCCGGCGGTGAGTTCTACTGGTTATCTGCACCGCGGCCTATTTCCGGCGCAGGAACCACACCTTTCGCACCCGATCTGCAGAGTTGGATTCGCGATCAAAATCTCGATCCCGACTGGCTGCGCATTGGCACCGACATCACCCACCAGGGTCCATTCAATGCTGCTTTTGCCTTGGTTGGAACTGAGGTCCCCGAGCCAGCAACACTGTTCCTGGTCATCATGGGATTGGGAGCGGCGGCACTCGTTCGTTCACGCCGCTGTTCGTGATGGAATCGGGCCGCAAGCCGGCGTCAGAGACAGCACCGGCCGTTTTTTCCACTGCCTTCATGACGCGAAGAATATTGCCGCTATAAATCTTCCGGATATCCTCGGCGGAATACCGTCGCTCCAGCAGCGCACGCGTAAGATTGGGATATTTCGACACGTCCTCCATTCCCTCCGGAACGCAGCTGACGCCGTCGAAGTCACTGCCTATACCGACCGCATCAACACCCGCGATCTTCACGATGTGATCGATATGATCCACAAGGTCGGCGATGGTTGGCCGCTTGACGCCGGGCATTCCGGCGCTCATGAGCTTGTGCGCCTCGACCCGCAATGCCGCCGGATCGTTTTTGTACTTCTCGCGCAGTTCTGCGTATAACGCTAACCGCTTTTCGCGGAATGGCTTCGTCTCGTCCAAATACCGCTGGCTGACGTAATCGCAGGAGAAATTAATCTGAACGACTCCGCCCTTTTTCGCCAGTGCTTTGATCATGTCATCAGTCATGTTGCGGGGCACGTTGGCGATCGCCCGGCATGAGGAATGCGACGCGATAATCGGAGCCCTGCTGACCTCCAACGCATCCCAGAATGTCTTATCCGCCACGTGAGAAATGTCCACCATCATGCCGAGGCGGTTCATCTCCCGGACCACATCTTTGCCGAACGCGGTGAGTCCGTTGTGGTGCTTCACCTTGACATCATTCATGTCGCCCGAGGAGTCCGCCCAGTTGTTTGTGTTCGTGTGCGTCAGCGTCATGTACCGAATGCCGAGCGCATAGTAATCCCGCAGCAGGCGCAGGCTGTCTTCGATCGCGTGCCCTCCTTCGATTCCCATCAACGCCGCAATCTTGCCCTGCTTCCTCGCCGCCAGCACCTCGTCCGCGGTGCGGCAGAAGACGAAGTCCTTCGGGTACCGCTCCACGATGTCGTGCCTCACTGTGTCAATCATCTGCAGTGTGCGATTGGCGGAATGATTGCCATCGACATAGTTGGCCGCAACAAACACCGCAAAGAACTGGCCTCCCATGCCGCCCGCTCTCATGCGCTGGACGTCCGTGTGAGTTGAGGTGGACTTCTCGCCTATATCGAACCCGTCCACCGTGCGGCTGGGAATGTCGTTGTGTGTGTCAATGAGGTAAGCTGCGCGATGAACGCGCATCACATCTTCATCCGTAACCTTTCGAGGCTGACCGAATGCGGCTACCCCGGCGAAGAAAAGACAGGCAAGGCGTTTCATTTTGAGTCAGGTTAGCACTAGTGCAGCAGAAACTGACGCTTGTCCAGAGACGGATCGACCGCTACATCAAAAAAGCCGATCATCATTTCCTGCCAACTCTGCTCGCCATAACGGACCTCCTCGTTATTCCCGGAGTTGTCGAAGTGCCCCGTCCAGATCAGGCGCGTTCCCTTCTTCAGAATGCGAGGGGTGGCCAGCACATAATTCAACTGCCAGTAAAAGTCGTAGGGCTTCACGGCAAGCAGCGTTTCGAAGTGCCCGCCCGGCTCGGCGATCTGATACTCGAATGCCGTGCCCCGGAGGTGCATGTGCGGGAACAGGCTGAGCAGGGTAGCGTCCCGCGGCATAGTGCCGAATGCTGTCACTTTGAAGTCGCGCTCGCCGGGCGGAATCCTGAAGGTGTAGTTGCCCATCTGCAGCGTCAGGACTCGCTTCTGCGGACGGTCAGGAGCGAACCACAGGCCGACGCTGGTGCGGTCTTCCATATTCGTTTTGCCGGAAGTGTAATGCACCTGCAGCACGAGGTCGGCGCCCGCAGGCAGTTTTTTTGCCATGCCGGCCGGTAGAACCTGCGGACCGGTGCCGGGCGTGTAGATGGCAAGGATGTCGGCAAAGCGCTCGCCCTCCTGCGGCAGGCTCGAATTTGCGAAACGAAGCCAGTCCGAACCCTTCTCGCGGACATACAGAACCGCATGATGAACGAGGCGCCTTTCGCCGGGCCGGATTTCTACGAAACGAACCCACCGGTCATCGGCCAAGCCGACCGGCAGGACGAAGTACTGGTAATCGACGGCGCTCTCGGCGTTGACACTGAAAGGCTTTGGCATCGTAACGACCAGATCCGGAGTGGCGATCTGCCAACCATTCGGCCACTCTCGCGAAGGAGGGGACTCGGCGCGGGGGCCTTCGAGAGCGCCGCCGTTCGCCCAGTCGCGCATGACCCGCAACTCGGTTTCGGTCAAAGAGGGATTATTACGAAACGAACCCAAATGCGGATCGGCGAACCAGGGCGGCATCTTTCGGGTAAGCACGGCATCGCGGATCGCCTTGGCCCAGGGACGCACCTGCTGATAGGTCAGCAGTGGCATCGGGCCGATCTCGCCCGGGCGGTGACAGGACTGGCAGTGCTTCTGCAGGATGGGTTCCACGTCGTGGTGGAAGGTGACAGCCGCAAACAGAAGCAACGCAAACATCAGAAGGACCGGCGCACTCCGCGGCGGCGCTCGGCGGCACGGACGCCGCGTTCGTCCATGCCAAAGTAGTGCGCGATCTCGTGCCACACCGTGTCCGCAACCAGGCGTTCCAGGTGTTCCGCACTGCGTGCGAGACGCTCGTGCGGCCCTTGGAAAATGGTGATCTGATCCGGCATGGCGATACCGTCGAAAGAGCTGCGAACGGTGAGCGGACGGCCTTCGTAGAGCCCGAGCAGCGTATCACCGCGAGGTACCCGCGCGCGGTGGAGCTGGCGCGGCGACGGCTCCGGTTCTACGACAACGGCGATATTTTCCATGCGTTTCCGGAAAGGAGCCGGAATGCGCTCGAGTGCGCGTTCCACGACTCGATCGAATTCATACGCCGTCACAACCGCATTGTAACTAACTGTTAGGCAACATACGATCCTTACCGTAGGAGTCTCACTGGGCAAAGGAGACCCCATGAAGAGTTTCTTCGTTTCAGTATTGATCGGCGGCGCACTGTTCGCCCAGAGCACGACGACCCAGACCAATCCGGATACGCAGAACACCGGTCAGACGTCCAGCGCTCCTACAGGTATGACGTCAGCCACCCAAACAGCCACCGGGCAGCCGCAGACCTGGACAGGGATGCTGATTGACGCGAACTGCCAGGCGGTGAGCTCCATGAAACCAACCGTTCGTAGCACCACGATGAAGAGCAGCAGCTCCAGCGCCACTACGCACGACGATACCACCAGTGGAACCACACATAAGGAGATAGCATCCTCCAGCCAGCGCACGGAACACACAACCAGCGACGGCACGCAAACAACCGCCAGCACTTCACGTGACGAGAAGACTCGCACTACTGAATCCGCGAACGGTACGGAACCTGAGAGTGGAACCCGGTCGCGAACCAAGATTGAGAGCAGTACGCAAAGCAGCACTACCTCCACGTCAACCGGTTCTTCCTCAGATCCCTATCCTGCGTGCCACGTGAACAGTTCCACCTCGTCCTTTGCAGTAGCCAGCAATGGTCAGGTTCTCTTCCTTGACGAGGCAAGCAACGCCCGAATCCGCCAGCAACTCCAAACCGATTCGGCATTCACAGGCGCCCTGAGCAGCCCGACGTCCGCACCGATGAGTGTGGTGGTTATGGGCAATGCGAACGGACCTGAAATCACGGTCACCACATTGACTAAGAGCGACAAGTAGCTCAGCGGCGACCCGGGGAAGGGGGGCGCTGCGCTTGGGCCAAGGCATGATGAGCAGAAGCCGGGCCAACCGCAGTGACTACAATCGCGAGCACGATCATCGTCCGCAACCCCTTCCCTGTCATTTCCGAACGATCTCCCTAAAGTATTCAAGTTACGGTCACCACTTCGAGCGGCGAGAGGTTCAGTGGAGACCGGGGGAAGGGGTATCGCTGCGCTTGGGCCTACGCATGATGAGCACAAGCGGGACGAGCGCGGCGACTACGATCGCGAGCGTGGTCATCATGTCGATATAGGCCAGCGTCAGCGCTTGGGCCTGGATCATGCCTGCGACTCTTGCGTATGCCTGACGAGTGGCGTCCGCAACCCCCTTCCCTGCTAATTCCGATGCAATGCCAGCCACGAGATTGTCGAAAGCGGGATTGCCCGGCACTGCGTGGCTGGTCATGTACATCTGATGGCGCTGCGCCTGACGGGTGACGTAGCTGCTGATCAAGGCAATCCCAATACTCCCGCCGATATTCCTTACGAAACTGTTCAAAGCTGACACCTGATTGTTCTTCTCGCGGGGGATGCCTACATACGCGAGGGTGTTGGACGGGAGGAAGATAAACGCCAGACCTATGGACTGGTAGGTGCGCAGCATCGCAGCAGTTTGAAAGTCCATCCCGAGGCTCAAGTGCTTTGCCATATAAAGCAGAGACGCCGCGGTGGCGAGGAAACCACCCATCATCATCACCCGGGGATCCATTCGACTGACGAGCATTCCGGCAATCGGCATCATGAACAGCATCGCGATGCCGCCGCCGGCAAGTGCCTCCCCCGCCTTCACTGCCGGGTAGCCGAGCAGCAGTTGCAGAAACTGCGGAATCACGACCGTTGTGCCGAAAAGCACGATACCAAGCACAAAGGTGAAGAACATCGCCGTGGCAAAGTTTCTGCGCTGAAACAGGCGGATATCGACGATGGGATCGTCGTGCGTCCACTCCCACACAATCCAGAACAGGAACGTGAATGCCGAAACGGCAATCAGCGTGGAAATCCAAGTGGAGGAGAACCAGTCTTCCTCCTGGCCCTTGTCCAAGGCGAGTTGCAGGCAGCCGATCGCAATCACGATCAGACCAAGGCCGATCCCATCAATGCGGGAGCCCTTGCCCTTCTCGCGCTCCTTCTGCAGGTAGGGCGGATCCTCCACAAGGCGGTTGGTGAGGAACAGGGAGATCATGGCAATGGGAACGTTGATATAGAAAATCCAGCGCCAACTGAAGTTGTCGGTGATCCAGCCTCCAAGAGTTGGCCCGACGGCTGGCGCCACCACGACAGCCATACCGTAGACGGCGAACGCCATGCCGCGCATGGAAGGGGGGAATGTGTCGGCCAGAATAGCCTGCTCGCTCGGCTGCAGGCCGCCACCGCCAACGCCCTGAATAATCCGGAACATTACGAGGCTGCCGAGATTCGGTGCAAGTCCGCAGAGAAAGCTGCTGGCTCCGAAAATGGCGACGCAAGTCATGTAAAAGCGCTTGCGGCCGAACACGCGGGCGAGCCAGGCGCTGATCGGAAGAATGATGGCGTTTGAAACGAGGTAGCTGGTCAGCACCCACGTCGATTCGGACGAACTGGCAGAAAGGCTGCCTGCAATATGAGGCAAGGCAACGTTCGCAATGGAGGTATCAAGAACCTCCATGAACGTTGCCAGAGTGACTGTAAGGGCGATGGCCCAGCGGTTATGCCGAGGCGTCCAATTCGCCTCGTGCTGCGTTTCCGCTACTTGAGCCACACCTTCGGCTCCACGGACATGCCCGGGCGCAGACGCTCAAGGCCCTGCTGCCCTTTCTTGAAGCGGATGCGCACAGGCAGCCGCTGCACTACCTTCACATAATTGCCAGTCGCGTTTTCGGGAGGAAGCAGGCTACTGATTGCGCCGCTGGCAGCCGGCAGGCTTTCCACATATCCGTCGAACTTTTGATCGAATGCATCGACTAGGATAGTGGCGCCCTGGCCCGGATGCATATGCTTCAACTGAGTCTCCTTGAAGTTGGCAGTGACCCATACATCGTCCAGTTGAGCAATAGTCATCAACTGCTGCCCAGGTTGTACGCGCGTGCCGACCTCCACGCTGCGGCGGCTGACGATTCCGGAGACCGGGGCGAAGATCTTTGTGTAGCTGAGATCCAATTGAGCGCGATCGACTGCAGCCTGAGCGCCAAGCGCGGATGCGCGCCTTGACTGCAGGTTCGCACGGCTGATTGCGATATTCTGAGGAGCGGTCTGGCTGGCCTGCGCGAGCCGGGTCTGCGCCTGATTGGTCTGCGCGCGACGCTGCTCGACAATTTTGGAGCCGGCATCTGCATTCGCGCGCGCGGCATCGACGGCCGCTGCGCTCGCTTTTGCGCTCGCGACTACCTGATCGTATTGCTGGCGCGGAACTTCATCCTTGGCAACCAGCGCAGCGTAGCGCGCGACGTCAGCTTGAGCTTTTACGTTGTTCGCTTCGGCTTCCCGAAGGCGCGCCAGGGCGGCCTGATAATCCCGCTCGGCCGAAGCGACAGCGGCTTCGGCACCGGCTACATCGGCCTGAGCGGAAGAGATGTTCGTAGCGCTGGTCGTCTGCGTCAGCGGGATATTCGGATTCTCGGCTTGAATTTGCGCCTGCGATTGAGTGAGTCCCGCGCGAGCCTGCTCCAGGGCGACCTGATAGTCACGCGGATCCAGTTCAACCAGCAACTGCCCTTGTTTCACAAACTGATTCTCTTCGGCATGGACTGTCGTGACTGTACCGGTAATTCGCGGCGAGATGGCGTTCAGGTGACCGTCCACGATGGCGTCATCAGTCGATTCGTAGGTGCTCGAATACCGCCACCAAAGGACGCCCGCGATCAGTGCGAGGACACCGAGAAAGCCTATGATGAACAGGCCTTTGCGGGATTTGCGCCGCCCCGGGGGCAAGGGAGGGTGCGCCTCGCGGTGTGGTTCAGCCCGTTTCGGCTGCTCCTGTTCCTTTTCTTTTTGCTGTTGGTCCACCATGTCAACGTCTCCCGAGAAATTGCGCGATGTTCTGATCCGCACGGCCAAGTGCGCGCGCGAGGCTCGCCTTGGCGAGATTATGCGCATAGAGGCTGGCGATGTAATCCTGATCCGCCCCAGCGACGGACTCCTGTGCCTGGATCACCTCAATCGTGTCTGCTACACCCGCAGCAAACCGGTCCCTCGCCTGTTGCAATGCGTCGCGGGCGAGAGCACGATTACTTTCAGAAAGGCTGACCTGGCTGGCCGCCGCGGTGAGATCCAGGAACGCGTTGCGGACATCGGCGTCGACATGGGCGCGGAGATCCTCGTATTCGGCTTTGCGCTGCTGCAAGGCAGCATCTGCGATTTCAATATCTGCGTGAACGCGATTTCCCTGAAAGATGGGGATGCGCACTGCTCCCGTCACGCCGAAAGTGCCGTGCGAGTTGGACGGCTTGGGGCCAATCACGCCGTAATCCGCATTGAAGTCAACCGATGGATAACGCTCAGCGGCCGCTGCCTTGCGGCTCAGTTCGGCGGCCCGCACCTGCGCCTCTGCTGCTTTGATGTCGGACCGGTCCTGAAGGGCTCGTTGAATTGCCTGATCCAGCGAAAGTTCCGCGAACGGAACAAAGGGCAACGGGTCGGTAAGGGTAACGTCCTGGCCCGGAGGCAGGCCGATAAGGCGCCCGAGATTGATCTTCTGCTTCGCGTAATCGGTCTGGTACGACGTGAGGCGCTGCTGCTGCAACTGCAGTTCCACCTGGCTGCGAGTTACGTCGATGCGGGCAGAGAGTCCGGCAGCGTGACGATCGGAGGCCTGCTGCAACGCTGCTTGCGCGGTGGCTACCTGGGCGCGGGTAGACTCGATTCGCGCCCCAGCACTGATCACCTGCAGGTAAGCGCCCGTGACGGCAAGAGCGACGAGGTCGCGCGCGTCTTGTGCTGAAAGCTCGGTCGCGCGCTGGACCTCGCCCGCCGCACGCCAGTTCCGGATCGCAGTGAGGTCCATTACCGACTGGCTGAGGGCTGCGCGGAGGTCGAAATAATTATAGGGGCCGACGATTGTGGGGAAGTTGAATCCAGGAATGGGAGACGAAAATTTGAACCCGAGCGCCGCGAGATTCGTCTGCTGCACCACATCTCTAAGGCTGCCGTTGACGTTGGGTAACAGGGCGCTGAGAGCGACGTAGCGTTCACCGCGCGCTTGCCGAATGGCCTGCTGAAAGCCCACGGTGCCGAGGTTGAAATCCAGCCCTCGCTTAACGGCTTCACTCAACGATAACGGAACGGGCGCCGCCGAAAACGTTCCGTGCGGAACGCTGCCCTGATAAGCGCCCTGCACCTGAACGGTGCCGTTGAGGGTGACACTGGATGGTCCGCCAGGCAATGGCGTCTGCACGGTGCCCACGCCTCCGGGTTGGCCTGACCGGCCGGAAAGAGGAATTTGTGCGGCGCGGCTGGAGCCGATATTCGGCGTCTGCGCAACAAGAGAGCTGACGCACAGTAAAACAATAAGTCCCGATTTTGTAACGTACCGCGAGCGCACGAACAAAGGAATCTTCATACAAAGGGGGAGATTGGCAAGCGATCCGGGCCTGCAAACTGTACTCGGGAATGTAGATGCGATCGCACGCGCGGAGTGTTCGCTTTTCTTCAGCGGCCAAACCGCCGAATACAGTTACACCGGAGCGTAATAAACGATTATAACTTGCGTCTGAATTTCACCTTCGCCCGGTTACGGATTCGTGAACTGCCGCACCTTGATGTTCTTGAACCAAACAGGCGATGCATGATTCTGCAGGGCAATCGGTGAATCGAGCAACACATCGCCCTGCGCATCCTTCCGCAACGTCCGGAGCAGATCTGTCACCCTGGGGTCTGTTAGTGAGAAAGCGAGTACGCGGTTCCCATTGAGCCAGTGCTCCACTTGCGTCCCCCTTACGACCAACCGCGTGTGGTTGAACGCTCCCAGGAGAGGCTGGAGGTAGATGGAAGGTGCCAGCACAGAGTAGAGAGCGCCCGTGCCTCGCGCCGGGTTCCGGCCGGCCTCTTCATTGGCAGGGCCGGCGAGTTGGTATTCGAAGCCTCTGGCGCGTGCGTTCCGTCCGTTTCCGTTTCCCGGCTTCCACTCGTCTACACGCTGTACAAGATACTTGATGCCCGAGTTGCCCTTTGCTTCGATCTTCCAATCCAATTCCAATTCGAAAGAACGGTACGTGGCGCTGGTGCGGATGTCCTGAAAGCCGTCCGGGTTGGGGAAGGCGTGGAGACAACCATCTTCGATGCGCCAGGAGGTGAAGGGGAACGGCTTGCCGGTTATATCAAGCCATCCATTTGTAGTCTTACCGTCAAAGAGCAGAATCCAGCCGGCCGCGCGCTCCTCGGGTGTGAGTTGGTTATCGGCTGCCAACAGCGGACATATACAACCGAAGAAAACGGCGATCAGCGGTGCGGCTCTCATGAGACCGGAGTGTCCTTGTACTCCTTTTGCAGGCGGTCGAGTTCGGCCTTCAGTTCCGTGACGACGTTCTGATAGGCCGGATCAGCATATACACTCCTCATTTCGTGCGGATCGTTTTTCAAATCGAACAGTTCCCATTCCGGCGGGCGATCCCCTTCGAGCGCACCACTGGAGCCGAGAGGCTTGCCGTAGTAATAGATGAGCTTGTAACGATCGGTGCGCACGCCGTAGTGAGCGGCGACGCCATGATCCGCCAAGTGCATCCAATAGCGGTAGTACATACTCTTGCGCCAGTCCTTTGGTGTATGGCCGCGCAGGTTCTGACGGAAGCTGATGCCTTGCATTCCGGCCGGCCGTTCGACGCCGGCATAATCGAGGAACAGCTCGGCGAAATCGAGGTTCAGGATCATGTCACGATTCACGGAGCCCGGCTTCACCTCGCGCGGGTAGCGCAATAAGAACGGCATCCGAAGCGATTCCTCATACATGAAGCGCTTGTCGAACCAGCCGTGGTCGCCAAGAAAAAAGCCCTGATCGGATGTATAGACAACTACGGTGTCGCGTTCGAGGCCGGATTCCTTCAGGTAACCGAGCAGGCGGCCTACGTTATCGTCGACGCTAGCAACGCAGCGCAGGTAATCCTTGATATAGAGCGGATAAGCCCACCGGCGCAGATCGTTGCCCTTCAGGCCGGGCGGGATGTCGCGCTTCACGTCCGTCCTGGTCATGTTCTCGCCGACACGCATGGTGGCGAGGCGAGCGGCCTGCGCACGATTCGCGTAATCGTCGTAAAGATTGAACGGCTCCGGGATTGTTTCGTTCTCATACATCGCCGCGTGCTTTGCGTCGGGCTGCCAGGGGCGATGCGGTGCCTTGTGATGGCACATGAGGAAAAAGGGTTTGTCCTTCGGCCGGCGCTGCAGCCAGGCGAGCGAATGATCCGTGATCAGATCCGTGGCGTAGCCCTGTTCCTTCCTGCGAGAGCCCATCTCAATGAATTCGGGATTGTGATACAGACCTTGGCCGGGCAGGATCTTCCAGTAATCGAACCCCGAGGGGTTTTTATGGAGATGCCACTTGCCTACCATTGCAGTGGAATAGCCCGCCTGCTGCAGACTTTTCGCGACATTCTGATGAGCAGGATCCAGCGGGTCATTTAGTGTTTTAACGCCATTGATGTGGCTGTATTGACCGGTCAGGATGGTGGCGCGGCTGGGCGTGCAAATTGAATTTGTACAGAAGCAATTGTTGAGGCGGACGCCTTCCTTAGCGATTCGGTCGATGTTCGGCGTGCGATTTATGCGGCTTCCGTATGCGCTGATGGCGTGCGCGGCGTGATCGTCCGCCATGATGTAGAAAATATTCGGACGAGGCCGGGATCGCGGCCAAGCGGGTAGCGCACCGGCCGCGGCTGCAGTGAGGAGAAAGTTCCGTCGGAGCATTTTAGCGATAGTAAAGAGACCACACCTGCATGGCGGCAGGCCCACGGTTCATGAATGAGTAGTAAGGAATCAGCGTCAAATCGACCGGCTTTCCGGGCTTTTCCACAGTCAGGGGAGCATACAGCGGCAGTGTCGCGTATGGCCTAGGCTGCATGACGCCGTGATGCTTCAGCACGACGACACCGCCGAGCAGATCCTTACGGAACTCCGGCTGAAAATCTTTGGTTGCATCGGTGGAGAGCTTCAGCGCGGTTTCCGCAACGGGCTCGGACTGGTCCGGCTGCTCCAGGCAGTAGACCAGTGGGCCGCGTTCAATTGCCACGCGCCCGGTATTCTCGCGAACCTGAGGGTGAGAGGCCGTGACGCGCGGACGCATGTCGAACGCGAGCGCAACACGGTCGCCCGGAGACCATGTGCGCTTGAGTGCGAGGTATTCACCGGGGACGATCTTTTCAGATATCGCCTTTCCGTTGACCTGCACCTGAGTCGCTTGGGACCAGGAGGGGATACGCACAAATAGCGTAAAGGCTTTGGCGGAGGCAGGGCTCACCGTCATGTCCACCGAACCCTTCCACGGATAATCGGTCTTTTGCGACAGCTTCAAAGGCGTCCCGTCCTCTACTTTCCAGTTCATCTCGTTGTTGTCGAACAGGTGAACATAGATACCATCGCGGCTGGTGCTGTAGAAATATCCAGACAGCGAGCCGAGAATGCGCTCGATGTTCGGCGGGCAGCAGGTTGTGTTGTACCACGGATTGCGGATCGACTTTGCGGTGTCCGCTGTCAATTCGAGAGGATTGCGATAACAATACAGATTGCCTTCGAGCGACATGCCGGAATTCACCGAGTTGTAGAGCGCACGCTCCAGAACGTCAGCGAAGCGCGCCTCACCGGTGGCGTGCAGCATACGCCAATTCCACATCATGTTTGCGATCGCAGCGCAGCTTTCCGTATACGCTTTCGCATTCGGCAGTTCGTAGGCATCCCCGAACGCCTCGCCGGCAGAACGCGAACCGATGCCGCCGGTGATGTACATCTTGCTTCCGACCATGTCCTGCCAAAGCCGCTCCAGCGTGGCTTTGTATGCGGGGTCGCCGGTCTCCATGTAGTAATCGGTGGCGCCGGAGCAAGCGTAGCCCGCGCGGACTGCGTGCCCTTCCATAATGGTGCGTTCGGTGAACGGACGGCCGCTAAACATATAGGTCAACTGCTGTGGAGTCAGCTTCAGACGCTCGCGCTCGCCGTGAAGGATGTAGCCGGCGAGATCGATGTAGCGCTTGTCTCCCGTGGTGCGCGCCAATTCGATGAGAGACATTTCGATCTCGGGATGCCCTGCGAGCAGCGGGCGTTTGCCGGGGCCGAAATCGCTGATCAGGTAGTTTGCGTATTTCATTCCGGCGTCCATCAGCTTGCGATTGCCGGTGGCGCGGTAATACGCAATGGCGGCCTGGAGCATGTGGCCCAGGCAGTAAAGTTCGTGCCCGCGATCCATTTCGCTGAAGCGTTTCGTCTTGCGGTCGTCCTGGAAATATGTGTTCAGGTATCCGGTCGGCTCCTGCGCGGCAATGATTGTGCCGGTGAGTTGATCGAAGGTAGCGCGGAGGTCCGGATGATCTTCGTTTTGAAGAACGAAGGCCGCCGCTTCCATCCACTTGTAAATGTCGGAATCGGTGTAAAGAGGCCCGCTTCGGGGCACATTCTTTTCTCCTGTGAGGCGGCGGAAGTTGTCCACCACTCCGTGCTCTTCCAGCAGCGTGAGCATGGTGGGGATGCTCTTCTCGACGTTGGTCTTGCGGCGGGCGGACCAGAATCCGTCCTGAATCTTAACGGCAGTGACAGGCACATTGTGGAGCTTCGCGTAAGGCGAATGCTCCAGTTTGAGAATGCCGGCATCGGCGGCCAGTAGAGCCGGCGCAATCGCTGCAACGAGAAACCATCGCATAAGAACCTCCTAGAACCTCCTAAAGGACTGCCATTTCGTGAAGCAACCTGCCTTGCGCAAAGCGGCTCACATTGAGTACGGGCGCGTCGACAACTTCCGTGCGGCCGTGGAGGATCAGGTCGGAAGTGATGCGGCCCGTTGCGGGCGAATGCATCACTCCATGACCGCTGAACCCTGTGGCGTGGAACAGTCCCGGAGCGCGAGCGTCTTCACCGAGGATGGGGTAATGATCGGGAGTCATTTCATATAGTCCAGCCCAGGCGCGCCGCGGATTCACTGGCACTGCTTCCAGACCGGGGACGCGGTTCGCGGCGCGGATCAGGATCTTTTCGATGAACGCAGGATCAAAATTTGTCTTGTAGCCGGGCGTTTCTTCAGGATCGTTCCAGGCCATCAATAATCCCGGGCCCTCCGGACGAAAATGAAAGCCGTTCGTCATATCGACGACCATGGGACAGGAGTGCGGGATGAGGTCCGTCGGCTCGGTAGGAACCAGCATGCGGCGGAGGGGCTCGACGGGTAGAGAAACACCCGCCATAGCGGCTACGCGAGAGGACCAGGCTCCCGCGGCGTTGACGACGATTCGCGTCGAGATGTCGCCTTTGTTGGTTCGCACGAATCCGCGATGCATATCGAGGCCGGTGACCTCGGCTTCGCGGCACAGCTCGACGCCGTGCTCCTGGGCGGAGGCCAGAAAGCCGTTCATGACGCTGTACGGATCGACGAAGCCATCGGTGGCGCAGAAGTTGCCGCACAGGATATCGCCGGCACGCAAAGCAGGGACGCGGCGCACGATTTCGTTTGTGCTCAGGCGCTCGACGGATTCCAGTCCCACCGCGCGCTGCAGGCCGATTGTATTGTTCAAATACTCTACGTGCCTTTCGCTGGTGGCGAGAAACAGGTAGCCTTGCGGGCGGTAGCCGGACGGGTGGCCGACAATCTCGTCATAATCGCGAAAGAACTCGATGGAATACATGGAAAGGCAGATGTTCAGTTCGGAGGAGAACTGAGCGCGCACGCCCCCCATGCTCTTGCCGGTGGAGCCCTTGCCGGTGTGCTGTTCGCGCTCCAGGATAAGGATGCGACCGGCTCCGCCATCGCGGGACAGGTGCCAGGCGACACTGGCACCTACGATTCCCGCACCGATGATGACGATGTCTGCGGTCGCGGCCATCCTATTTCGCCGTAGAAAACCTGTACACCGTGGTGGTGTGCAGGGTTTGGCCCGGCTTTAACTCGGTGGTTGGAAAGGCCGGATGGTTGGGCGAATCGGGGTAGTGCTGCGTTTCGAGACACAGAGCGCCGCGGTGTCCATAGACCATTCCGCCCTTGCCCTTTATCTTGCCGTCGAGGAAGTTGCCGGTGTAAAACTGCACGGCTGGCTGAGTGGTGAGCACTTCCATCACGCGGCCTGAGCCTGGCTCGGTAACGCGCACCGCGGAGGTGAGTCCCGCGCCGGAGCGGTTCAGCACGAAATTGTGATCGTAGCCTTTGCCGAGTTTGAGTTGCTCGTCACTGTCATTGATATGTGCGCCGATGGCAACGGGTTTGCGGAAATCGAATGGTGTGCCCGCTACGTTCCGCAACTCGCCCGTCGGGATCAAGCCGGAATCAACTGGAGTGAAACGATCGGCATTGATCATGATCTGGTGCTTCAGAATATCGCCGCTGCCCTGCCCTGCCAGGTTGAAGTAGGAATGGTTCGTAATGTTCGTGACCGTCGGTTTATCGGTGGTGGCGGTGTAATCGATCTGCAGCGCGTTGTCGTTCGTCAGCGTGTAAAGCACTGTGACCGAGAGATTGCCAGGGTAGCCTTCTTCTCCGTCTTTGCTAAGGTACTTCAATTCCAGAGCGGGTGCGCCTTTGGAGGCATCGCCCGCGGTCCACACTCGCTTGTCAAAGCCTTTCTTTCCACCATGCAGGCTGTTCTGGCCGTCATTGACCGGAACGTGATATTCCTTGCCTTCGAGCTTAAAGGTGCCTTTGGCGATGCGGTTGCCATAGCGGCCCACGACGGCGCCGAAATAGGGAGGATCCTTCAAGTACCCGTCCATGGAATCGAACCCTAGAACCACGTCGGCGAAGTGGCCATTCCGATCAGGAGCGGTGAGGGAAACGACGGTGGCTCCGTAGTTCGTAATCGCAACCTGCATGCCGTTGGAATTCGTCAATGTATATAGATCAACGGACTGGCCGTCGGAGGTTTTGCCAAATGTACTTTTCTTCATACCGGGATTGGATTTCTTCTGGCCGGTTGTGATGCCAGCGCTTACCGTAACCAGCAGCGCGGCACACAGCCATGGGCGGAGTCTTCGATTCAAGTTGGCAGATCCTTTCTGTTGGAGAACTATATCGCACTCGGCGGACCGTTCTGCGGCCGGGGGGCATTATAAGAAGACTGGTGCGAAAGGAAGCATTTTCGCGTAAGCTGAAAGCGAGGTTGTACAGAAAGCAAAGTTGTAGAGGAAGAAGAAATCGAATTATGATGCGCAATTTATTGCTTCTCGTGTGTTCAGCGGGCCTCGCCGTAGCCGCTGGAAACGCATCCGCCGGAAAAGCGGTGTATGACAGAGCCTGCAAGTCTTGCCACGGGGCGGATGGCACTCCGAACCCGGCGATCGCAAAGATGATGAAAGTAGACATGAAGACGCTCGGGTCGGCCGATGTTCAGAAGATGAGCGATGCGGACCTGAAGGCGGTTATCACGAACGGCAAAGGCAAGATGAAGCCGATCGCCAGCGTAAAAGGCAGCGAAGCGGACGATGTGATTGCTTACGTCCGTTCATTGAAGAAGTAGACCTGCAAAAAAGGGAACGTATACGCTCGCATCCGATCCCACACTCGACGCCATGTCGGGCCGCCACTCATTTTCCGTGCTCGCGATAGGAAACTCCGACCAGTTGCGCGAAGTTTTCGATGCAACTCCGGAAGGCGTTCATCTTTGCGTTGAGAGGATTTCCGAAATCGAGGCGGGCATTGCCCGCCTCCAGTCTGATTCCTATGACGTGGTTCTTGCGGAACTAGATGGTCCGGATGAAGTGGACGTGCGAAACCTGGAGGCCATTCGAATGGCGTGCCGGAGCGCACGCCTTATCCTGCTGGTCAAGGATACCAGCTCCCATAAGATTATCGAGGCGATGCGGCACCACGCCTTCAGCTATTTCGGCCGTCCTTTTGATGTAATAACTGTCCGGGAAATGGTGATACAGGCTGGGCTATTGAGCGAATGGGCCGATGCAATTCAATTAACCTCCGCAAGCCCAAATTTCCTCACATTTCGTTTGCGATGCACGCTGCCGACGGCGGAGCGGCTGGTGCAATTTCTGCGCGAATTGCCTATGGAATTGCCGGAGCGCGATCGCGAAGAGATCACCACGGCAATGCGTGAATTGCTGTTCAATGCGATTGAACACGGCGGTAAGCTCGACGAAGATAAATGGGTACGCGTTTCCCGTATTCGCACCCATCGCGCCATTGTCTATCACATTGAAGATCCAGGTGAAGGGTTCCGCCATCTGAGTCTGCCGCATGCCGCTGTATCAAATCCGGAAGATCCTACGCAGGCTGCAAAAGTCCGAGCCGAATGCGGAATGCGTCCGGGTGGATTTGGCATGTTATTGGCATCGAAACTGGTGGACGAAGTTTTATATAACCAGTGCGGCAATGAGGTGATTTTGATTAAACGATTGACGCCAGAACAGTACTAGCAAATCGTTTACTTTAGTACTTTTCTCGTTGTTCAGTGCATCGACGGAATACCCATGTGGAAATAATAGGACTACAATGCGATTAGTAGTCCGATGAAACGTATTCTGGTTTCAAAACCACAAACGCTGCTGATGAAGCAAATGTCGCCGGTGATGGCGGCGACGGCAGTCCTCGGACTCTGTTTTGCGTTTGGGATTTTTTCCCTGGTGGATGCCTGGGTGCGCCTTCCCATGATTGGCACAGCCGCCCTGGCCCTGGCGTACAAACGCACCTGGTAAGGAAATTCGGAGCGCCTTAAGCCAGCGCTGCTTGAGCAGCCGGAACGTCATCAAAGAAGCGGAAGACTCGATCCAGGCGAGTGACGCGAAAGCCTTCCCGAACCGGCACGGGCGCCGCAGCCATATGCAATGTGCCTTTCGATTGCATGATCAGGTTCAGGCTGGCAATACACCTGCCGATTCCGGTGCTGTCGATGTGCGTGAGACCGGAGAGGTCAAAGATGAACTTCCGGTAGCCCTGCGCGAGCAGCCGGTTCACATTGCTCTCGAGTTCCTGCCCCTCACGGCCCAGCATCAGGCCACCGGACAATTGCACGAGTGCGGTTGCCGGTGCGATCTCGTGTGTTTCGATACTGAGTTGGACAGGCTTCAAAATATAGGGATAACACAGTCTCAAGTCCGCGGGCAGTCTATCTTCATATGGGCGGATGTCCGCGGCACGCTAATGAGTCTTTCCGTGGCGCACCATGCCGCGCAGGAGATCGAGACGCCGGACAGAATCGCTTTCACGCGGTTGCGGAAACGCGCTGGCTTCGCCACCACGCAGCGCCAAAAGTCACAACAATGATCAGCGCTCCACCGGCCAGTGCAAGCGCACCAGGCTTTTCTCCGTGGATCAGCCATGTCCAGATTGGATTGAAGACGGGCTCGACGAGTAGCAAGGTGGAGGCTTCCAGTCCGGGAACGTGACGCACGGAGCGAGTGAGGGCGATGTAGGCGAGCCCGATTTGGAAGATTCCCAGATATAGCAGGACCGAGGCGTCGGTGGGTGACACAGCCGTGAGCGGCCACGCGAATGGGAGTGCCGCCAGGAATGCGATCAGATTTCCCGCGATCACAGTGGCGGCGCCTGCGTCGCCGTGCGGCTCGCGCTTGCCGGCCCATCGCAGTCCGGCAATAGTGACCGCGTACGTAAGACCGGAGATCAGCGCGAGCAAATTCCCCCGTGCCGGATCGGGAGCGGTGGCGACAGCGGTATCGGCCCCAAGGAACAGCAGCACGGCTCCTATAGCAACGGATGCGATGACAATCAAATCGATCCGGCGTACGGGCTCCCGCAGTACCAGCGGACCGAGCAGCAGAAGATACAAAGGGCTGGTGGACTGGAGGAAGATCGCATTCGCAGACGTAGTGAGCTTGTTCGCCAGGACGAACAGGATCAGCGTGGCTGCATAGGCGCAGGCGATCATCCAGGTGCGCAGGGACCATCCCCGCCGCGCAGACGGCAAGAGGATCCAAAGGGCTACGGCAGCAATACCGGACCGGAAGGCAGCGACCGGCCATGCCTGAAGCGAGCAGGCTTTGATCGCGGCGCCTCCGGTGGAGAAAAGGACGGCCGCGGTGAGTACCAGGAGCCGGTTTCGGTCTCCTGCAGCGCTTCTCACTTCTTCAGCAAGGTTGTCTTGTTCGCTTCGATAGTGATCTTCTCCTCTTTCGGCGTGCCGCTCATAGGCACCATTTTCACATCGTAAGTGCCGGGAGGAAGCAGGAGACCCTGGGCGAAGTTGTCGAACTCGTCGGCATGTCCGTAGAACTTGCCGTTCACGTAAACCGCCGTGTATTTTTCAAACCCAGGTGTGCGGAGAATGCCATAGGGCGGCTTGGCAATCGGCGCCGGTTTCAGCGTTTCGGTGAGTTGGGTAGTTTTGCCTGCCGTGATGGTGACCTTCTTCGTCACCTCCTCATAGCGGGGATCAATGAGCTTGATCTCGTGTTCTCCCGCAGGCACGGGGTACTTCCGAGTGACCTTGAAGTTCGCCGCAGGCCCGACATACTTGCCGTCCACGAAGACTCCTGCCCGGCCCGGTTCTACCTTGGCTTTCAGGTATCCTTCGCTCTTTTGCGCGGCGGCGAGCCCCGCGAATGCAAACAGAGCAGACACTGCTATTGCTGTGCTTCGGAACATTGTCCTCCTAAGAATTCGTACTTTCAAGAATAACGGGTAGTTCCGTAAGGTACAACGGCGAATCGCTATGCTCCACGGCCGCGGAGCAAATAGCGGCTAGGCCGCCTGAAGCCAGCGGCGCATCTCCGATCGCGGAACCACACCCGCGCTCTGCTGCACCACGCTCCCGTTGCGCATGACAACGAAATTCGGGATTCCCTGCACACCGAAGCGCGCCGCCAGTTGCGGATGGGCTTCCGTATCTACTTTCAGTACGACGGCACGCCCCGCCATCTCATTCGCGAGGGCATGCACTTCGGGCGCGGCCATACGGCAAGGACCGCACCAGGATGCCCAGAAGTCGACTAAAACCGGCACCTGCGCCTCCTTCACGATGGCATCGAATAGCGCCGGATCGGCATCGATTGGCTCGCTATTGGGAGGAAGCGCCGCCTTACACGTGCCGCAACTGCCTTGGTGGCTCACGTGTTTGGGAGGAATCCGATTCTTGGCGCCGCAGTTGGGACAAACGCGGATGATGGAGTTCATATCAGTATGCCCGCACTCCCATTGTGGCAGGTGATAGGATTTCACGTAAACCGATGAACCCGACAAGACGAACCATACTGCTGTTGGCAACGCTTGCGTTTGGTGCGGCAGCCGCACCCGCCCAAAGCGCCCAGGCGCGCATTAAGATCGACACCGACCGCGTGATCGGGGAGGTGCATCCACACCTGTTCGGCAACTTCGCCGAGCACCTTGGACGTTGCATCTACGGCGGTATCTACGAACCGGGCAGCCCGCTGGCCGACAGTGACGGTTACCGCAAAGATGTGATGGATGCCATTAAGGGCCTGAACGTCACTCTCATGCGCTGGCCCGGCGGCAATTTCGTTTCCGGCTACAACTGGAAGGACGGTATCGGCCCCAAGAACCAGCGGCCGGTGCGGCCCGAAGGTGCGTGGGGATCGCTGGAGCCGAATCAGTTCGGCACCGATGACTTCCTGAAATACAGCGAGAAAGTCGGCTTCGAACCCTACATCTGCATCAACGCGGGACTCGGCTCGATTCAGGACGCGCGTGATTGGGTTGAATACACGAACGAATCGCGCGACACATACTGGGCACAGCAACGTCGCAAGAACGGGCGTGACAAGCCTTATAACGTGAAGTACTGGGGCTTGGGCAATGAGATCGACGGGCCTTGGCAACTCGGTCACAAGAACGCCGAGGACTATACGAAATTTGCGCTGGAAGCCGCTAAGGCGATGCGGCGCGTGGATCCGTCGATCAAGCTGATTGCGTCGGGTTCCAGCAACTTCAGGCCGGGCTACGACTGGATCGGCTGGAACCGAACCGTGCTCGACCGGCTGGGCGGCGACATCGATTACATCTCACTCCACACCTACATCGGAAATCGCGAGAACGACCTGGAGCGCTTCCTGGCCGAAGGGCAGAACATCGACAGCCGTATTGAAATCGTCAAGGGGCAGATCAAAGCGGTGCAGGCGATGCAAGCCAATCCGCGGCCCATCTATATCGCGTACGACGAGTGGAACGTCTGGTACCGCGCACGCGGCGGCAGCGAGCACGAAACCGGCCGCACGCGCCTGGAAGAAATCTATAACTTCGAAGACGCGCTCGCCATGGGCATGTTCTTTAACTCGTTCCTGCGGCACGCCGACGTGGTGAAAATGGCGAACCTGGCGCAGATCGTCAACGTCATCGCACCCATCTTCACGAATGAGCAGGGGCTCTTCCTGCAGCCGATCTACTTTCCGATCGCCGAGTATGCCAAGCAACGCGGCAATCTGTCACTGGATGTGATGGTGAGCTCGCCGACCTACAAAGTGGGCAACCGCGAACCGGTCGGCTATCTCGACGTCTCCTCGACCTCCGACAAAAAGAATGGCTTCGTCTACGTAAACGTTCTGAACCGGAGCAAGGCCAACGACATTTCGGCCGAGATCGAGAATCAGTCCGGCAAACTTTCCGACACCGCCCAGGCGTGGCAGATGAACTATCCGGATCTGAAGGCGACGCACACGTTCGGCGCGGATACGAAGGTGCGTCCAGTGGTGAAGGACGTGAACCTCAAGGCGTCAGGCGCAAAGTTCGCTTACACATTTCCGGCCCATTCGCTCACCATTCTGCGTATGAAAGTGAACTGAGACAGCGCAGTTGCGTGCTGGCGATACACTGAAAGTTCCATTGTGATGATTCCCTACATGGACCTGGAGGCCCAGCACGCCTCTCTGCGTGAAGAACTGCTTGCGGCGATTGCCGGTGTTCTGGATTCGCGGCAGTTCATTCTCGGCAAACATGTTGCCGATTTTGAGGCGCGGTTTGCCCAGTATTGCGGCACCAAATACGCGGTCGCCCTAAATTCAGGAACCAGCGCGCTGCATCTCGCCTTGCTTGCGGCGGGGGTGGAACCGGGCGACGAAGTGATCACAGTTCCCTTCACGTTCATTGCAACCGTCGCTGCTGTTCGCTATTGCGGAGCGAGGCCTGTCCTGGTGGATATCGATCCTGCTTCCTTCACGATCGACGTCGAGCAGGTGGAGCGCGCGATTACGTCGAAGACTAAAGCGATTCTTCCGGTTCATCTCTACGGCCAGTGCGCGGAAATGGATGAATTGAACCGCATCGCACAGCGGCACGGACTGAAGGTCATCGAAGACGCGGCGCAGGCCCACGGAGCCGAATACAAGGGCCGGCGGGCCGGTTCGCTCGGCGATTCCGGCTGCTTTAGCTTCTACCCGACCAAGAATCTAGGAGCCTGCGGCGAAGGCGGCATGGTCACCACCAACAACGACGGTATGGCTGAGAAAATCCGCCTGCTGCGCGACTGGGGCCAGGCCAAGAAGTATCATCACGTTCTTCACGCTTTCAACTACCGCATGGAAGGATTCCAGGGCGCAATTTTAGACGTGAAGCTGAAATATCTCGAGCAATGGACAGAGGCCCGCCGTCAAGCCGCGGCGTGGTACGGCGAGGCGTTGAGCGGCGCTCCCGTGATTCGACCCGCCGTGCTACCGGATCGCCGGCACGTCTTCCACATCTACTCTGTACGCTCCAGCGGCCGCGATGCATTGCAACAGAAGCTTGGCGCCGCGGGTGTGCAGACCGCGATTCATTACGCCATTCCCTCACACCTCCAGGAAGCGTACCGGGATCCTGCGTACCCCGAGGGCAGCTTGCCCAACGCGGAACGCGCGGCGAAAGAAGTGCTCGCACTTCCGATATTCCCCACAATTTCGCGCGACGCTGTAAATTGCGTAGCCAGTTTGATTCGAAACGAATAAAGGCGTGCGCTCGGCCGTGTAAAGCAGCGTTGGCGGCCTGACGATTAAGGAGAATATGAAGTTTTTCATCGTAGGCGGTGCCGGCTTTATCGGAAGCCATTTCACCGATGCCCTATTAGCGCGGGATCTGGTGAAGCGAGTGACGCTCTACGACAATTTCAGTTCCGGCCGGGAGTGGCACTACGAGCATCACTCCGGCGACGCACCCCTGCACGTGGTCCGCGGCGACGTCAAGGATCTGACTGCTCTCTGCCGCGCGATGGACGGCCACGACGTGGTGATCCACCTTGCTTCGAACCCGGACATCGCACGCGCTGCAAGGGAGCCCGATATCGACTTCCGCGAGGGTACGTTCCTCACACAGCAAGTGGTAGAAGCGATGCGCGTCACCAGCGCACGGCGCATCCTCTACGCATCCGGAAGCGGCGTCTATGGCGACCTCGGGGAACTCGAAGCGCGGGAAGATTACGGCCCGATGATTCCGGTATCTACCTACGGCGCGAGCAAACTTGCCGGAGAAGCATTGATCAGCTCTTACGCATACATGTTCGATCTCACAGGGCATGTTTTCCGCTTCGGCAATGTCGTGGGTCCCAGGCAGACACACGGCGTCGGTTTCGATTTCATCCGCAATTTGCGCAACGATCCGTCCCGCCTGCGCATTCTCGGCGACGGCTCGCAGAGCAAATCGTACATCTACGTCCTGGATGTCGTGCGCGCTGTGCTGCACGTAAATGACACAGTGAAGCAGCCGTTCTCGGCTCATAACGTCGCCACAGGAGATTACATTACGGTGCGGGAGATCGCGGAATTGGCCGCGGAGGTGGTCGGGTGCAATCCGGTGTTCGACTACGCGGGCGGAAATCGCGGATGGAAAGGCGACGTGCCTATCGTCCGGCTGAATACTGACCGAATCCGGTCGACCGGCTGGGTCTGCTCGATGGGATCCCGGGAAGCACTGCGTACGTCGATGCAGGCCATGCTCGACAGTGCCGAACGTCTCTACGTCTGAGCTACGCCGTCCGCGAGATGGCTCCGACCAGCTTGCGATATGGAAACTTGTCGAGCCGGTCGGCGAAGATCCACTCCCCGTCGCGCCAGCTCGAATAAAACCAGCGTGCTAAGAGGGCGAGTTGCTCCTGCCGTTCTCTCTGCGTGACTGGCAAGGGCTCTAACGCCGTCACCAGTTCCCGGAGGCGCGCATCGAGCGATATGGATTGCTCCACGGCCTCGTGCACGGGAAACACCTGCGGCCGGCAGAGAAAGCCGTTTCGGACGAACAGAAGGGTTACGGCTCCGGGAATAATCGACTTCGTCACTACAATCGCGTGCAGTTGATCCAGTTCCCGAACCATTTCATCCCGCAACTTCAGCACCCCGTCAATCTTCTCGATACGCTTGTGCTGGCGCGCGGCCTCCTCGAACTCCATCTCCTGGCTGAACCGTTCGCGGGCCTTCTCATGGATTTGAACCAGCGATCGTCCGGAGCTTTGCAGGAAATCCGAGAGCCGCCGGACTTCGCTCGCATACTCTGTTTGATTCACGACCTGCTGGCAGGGTCGAAGGCAGCGGTTCATCTCGCCGTAGATGCAGCCTGGATGATCGGGCCGGGGCTCCAGGTCCTCCTGGCACCGGCGGACCTGAAACAAATCGAGCAGTTCCTGTTCGAAATACTCCGCTGTGGCCCGCGTGCGGAATGGGCCGTAGTACAGTCCTCCCGAGCCGAGGCGGCTGGTCACCGCCGTTCGAGGGAACCGGTTATTCAGCAGCAGTTTCACATACGGCGGCATGCGTAGCTTGATGGTGTCGAGGTACGTTTCCGGTTCGTACGCCTTCGCCACGTCATAGAACACCAGGTTCGATTCCAGCCGGGAAGCCACGGGCCAGAACTCGATCCTCATCACTACGTCGCGCAGGTTCAGTAGGCGGGACGATCCGGTTCGCACGCGAAGCAGTCTTTTCATCCTGCGGCGCAGCACCGATGTGCGCCCGAGCAGCGGCTTGCCTTCCCGCGCCCACAATGCGTACACCGCCGAGCCTGCCGGAAGCAGTTCCAATTGTTCATCCAGGCACGATAGGTCCGTTACCGGAAGTACCGCGGGATCGGAGGCGAAGTTCATCATCCGCGCTGAAAAAGGCCGGCGAACTGCTCAGGGCGAAGCGTGGTCAGGCTCGCGGCCCGCATATTCTCCCGCACGTGAGCGGGGTTAGACATTCCAACCAGCGCACCCGTCAGGCCCGGCGCCGAGCGGGTAAACTGAATCGCGCGTTGCGCATCATTCCCGGTGCCTGGGAACAGTTGTGCCAGGTGGCCGGGAAGGCCTTGCACAAATCGCGATTGCAGCAGAGTGGCGCTGGCGATCACGGACACACCAAAATCCTGCGCCGCCTGCAACAGCGGCTTGCCGTTCTGATTGGCGCGCATGTACGCCTCGCCCATGGCAAGATTGAAGGGAAGTTGCACGAATCGGAAGTGATGGCCATCGCCTGCGACCTGCCGGGCAAGATGGATCAGGTCCGGCAGTGACAGGAAGCCCCGGTCGCTCGCGTCGGCGCGAAAGCCGTTCCAGGTAGCCGCTCCATAAAATCCGATTTTCCCGTCCGCCACCGAGCGTTCCAAGGCCTCGAATGCGTCCCGGCAGCGCGTATAGAACTCTTCGCGGGAAACGAAGCTCAGTTGCGTCTCCGGGTTATGCAGATAGAAAACGTCGATCGTATCGAGCGCCAGATTCTGGCGGCTGCGCTCCAACTGATCCGTCAGAAATGCAGGGGTCATGGCGTGCATGCCGCCCACGACGTCGCCATCCCGCAGCAGCGCGGTTGGAATGGCGCCGGGCACCAGGTAGCCGGCCTTCGTGCACACGACGTAGGAGTCGCGCGCAACATTGGACAACGCCCCGCCGATCGCGCGCTCGGAACGCTGGTTGCGATAATTCAGCGATGTGTCGATTAAGTTGATGCCGGCCTCAAGCGCGGCGGCCACCGACGCCGTATATCCGCGGTCGGTCGCGTCGTCCATTTCGCCGAGATAGCTGCCGATTCCGATGGAAGAAACGTGCAGTCCTTGCGCTTCGCGATAGAAGCCCGCTTGCCGTAGCACAGCGTGTTGTCCGGTGAATCGGAGGGTGCCTTCGGACGAGGCCTTGTTCGTTACCATTCTTCCGAATTGTAAGGGACAAGCACTCCACCAGTACCAAAGTCATTGGAAGGTTTGTAAGGGACTGCGTTTGGGGGGCTTGACAAGATAAACGGCTTCCTTAAAATAGGGATGATTTGTCGTTATGATCACGCCTTGCGAACACAAGAAGACCGAAGTATTGGCAAGACAGAGCGGCGTAGACTACGTCCGCTGCATCGACTGCGGACAAGTTTTCGAAGCCGAAGATCTGGAGACTGTTTCGTTGTACGACGAAGACTAAGAATCGATAAATCCCCTGCCCCCCGTTTCGTCTGACAACAGGAGTTGTGCCGTGCGGGGTTCGTGAGCTCGCCGCGGCAAACTAATCCATTACCATAGAGTGTTGATGCAAGATCCTACGTACTCCTTGCGAGCCGCGTGCGCATCGCTCGTCATCATGGTTTTGATGGTTGCAGCATGTTCGCGAAAGGACCAGCCCCTGACCACAACGGTTACGCCAGCTCAGGAAACTGCTTTCGGGAAAGCAGTGATGCAGTCGATTCTGGGACACACGTTTCTAAGTTCGAACCGCCGCGCCACGATACAGGTCGTGTCCGTGAATGATAAGTTGAACACGGCGGCCGGGACGAAGTACATTGCGGCATTGGTCATGGCGCGCCCGGTTCAGGCGGCCGTCCCCGTGCCTTTAGATCAGATCGTAATCACGGAAGACCTCGCCGCCGCTGCCAAGACGGACAGCGAACTTGCCGCCGTGCTGGCTCATCAGATGGGTCATTTGGCCGCGCATCAGCCGATGGAGAAGTTGAAGAATGCTCATCTCAGCAAGGGCAGGACTGGCCTCATGATGCTGGCAGGCTGGAATGCAGAATCCAACGATGGAGAAAGCCAGCTTGTCTTGAACGAACTCGCCGCCCGCCTCTGGGAAATGCAGTACACCGCGGATGAGGAGCGCCAGGCGGAGGCCTATGCCTCTGGACTCCTGCCGAAAGCGGGCTACCCACCCGCAGCAATGCAAACGCTGGTTGACAGACTTACGGCCCGTGGCGCTAAGGAAGGGCGCGCGCCCGAATACCTGACGATGCATCCGGCAAAGTAGAACGAATGTCACGGCGCTCGCAGACAACTAGCGACAGTGACGTCCTGCGGATCGTCGCAATCGGCGGCGGCACCGGACTTTCCACCCTGCTTCATGGCCTGAAGCTGATCATACTGGGAAGCCAGAACGAACCGCCGGTGGATCCTGACCTCGACCTCACCGCCGTCGTCACCGTCACGGACGATGGCGGCAGTTCAGGCCGCCTGAGGCGCGACTTCGATGTGCTGCCTCCGGGCGATATCCGCAATTGCATGGTGGCCATGTGCGAGGACGAGGCACTGCTTTCGAAGCTTTTTCAGTATCGATTCCGTCAGGGGCGTGGATTGAAAGGGCACAGTTTCGGCAATCTCTTCCTGACGGCGCTGAACGATTTGACCGGCGATTTTCATAAAGCCGTCCAGTTATCGTCGGAGGTCCTGGCCAGTTGCGGCAGAATTTATCCGTCCACATCCGATAACGTCACGTTGCAGGCCGTACTCGCATCCGGCGAAATCATCTCCGGAGAGACGCGAATCAGCAAGAGCAAATCGCGTATCTGCCGCGTGAGGCTCAATCCTCCGCGCGGTAAACCGCTCCCTGAAACGTTGGAAGCAATCCGCAATGCGGATTTAATCACGCTCGGACCGGGATCTCTCTTCACCAGCGTGATTCCAAACCTGTTGGTGAAAGGCATTTCGGAAGCCATTCGCGCATCCCCGGCGACCAAGGCCTATTTTGTGAATCTGATGTGGCAGCCGGGTGAGACCACCGGTTTCCGCGCATCCGATCATGTCGAGGCGATACTCAACCACTCCGGACCCGGACTGATCGACTACGCCATCGTCAATACTAAGCCGATCACCGCTCCCATGAAGCGCCGCTATGCGCGCGAGATGGCGAAACCCGTAGAGAATGACGCAGAAAACCTGCGGGATATGGGCGTAGACGTGATCGGCCTGGAACTCGCTTCCGGATCAGAAAAACTTCGGCATGACGGCAACGCCATCGCCGCCATCGCAATGAAATTGGCTCGCGAAGGGCGTGCGCGCAGACTACGGAAATAATCAATGACATCGAAACTCACTATCGTGATTCTGGCCGCGGGTCTCGGAACCCGCATGAAATCGAATAAAGCGAAGGTGCTGCATGAGGCCGGCGGCGCCACCCTGGTGGAGCACGTGGTCGATTCCGCCCTCGCGCTGACCACTCCGGATCGGGTCGTTGTTGTCGTAGGCCATCAGGCGGACCAGGTACGCGCAACTCTCTCCGGCCGCGCGGTGCGATTCGCCGAGCAGAAGGAGCAGCGCGGCACCGGCCATGCCCTGCTGAACTGCAAGAATGCTGTGCCGGATCACGACGGCCTCCTGGTTGTGCTTTACGGGGATTGCCCACTGCTCTCGGAAGCCACCATCCGGACACTGCTGCGAAGGCATGATGAGACCCGCGCCGATGCCACGGTGATCACTACGGTGCTCGAGGATGCCAGCGGCTACGGCCGTATGATCAAGGACGCGGGCGGCCGTGTCCTCGCCATCGTGGAGCACAAGGTGGCTACCGCGGAACAGCGCCAGATCCGCGAAATCAATTCGGGCATTTATTGTTTCGACGCAGCGAAGCTGTGGCAGCATCTGGGCTCTATTCAACCAAACCCGGTTTCAAATGAGTATTACCTCACCGACATCGTGGAGATCTTCAACCAGGCCGGACTCGAGGTGAATGCGCTAGTTCATCCGGATTCGAATGAACTGCTCGGGATCAACACCAGGGTAGAGCTCGCGCTGGTGGACCGAATTTTCCGCGAACGGAAAACCACGGAACTGATGTTGGCCGGGGTGACGATTGAGAAACCCGAGACCGTGACGATCGACAAGCATGTGCGCGTGGGTCAAGATTCCGTAGTGGAAGCCTTCGCCCAACTGCGCGGCAATACGAGCGTCGGAGAAAACTCGCGTATCGGTGCCGGCGCTATCCTGCGCGATTCCACTCTCGCCGACAACGTAGATATCGCTGCCTACACGATCATCCAGGGCTCGGTGGTGGAAACCGGAGCGACCATCGGGCCGTTCGCACGGCTGCGGCAGGAGAACGTAGTGGAGGCGAACGCGCATATCGGCAACTTCGTCGAGTTGAAGAAGACCCATCTAGGCGCGGGAGCCAAAGCCGGCCATCTCGCCTATCTCGGCGATGCCTCTGTCGGAAGTAAGACGAACATCGGCGCCGGCACGATCACCTGCAACTACGACGGTGTGAAGAAGCATCGAACGCTGATCGGCGATGACGCCTTCATTGGAAGCAACGCCACGCTGGTGGCGCCGTCGCATATCGGATCCGGCGCCTACATCGCTGCTGGATCCGTGATCACGGAAGAGGTTCCGGACGATGCACTTGGGATCGGGCGCGGCCGGCAGGTAAACAAAGAGGGTTGGGCGAAAAAGCGGCGGGCAGCCCGGCAGCCGTAAGCTGGCGCGGGCGGCCCCTATCTCTTCTGATTCTGCTGACTTCTTACAATAATCCGAACCGCCACGTCACCCTCGGCCGTGGTCTTATAGCCAACGGTGACACGAGCCTTGGCGCGTAACCGCCCCTCCACCTTCGTCTCGGTATTGATGAGGAAGGTGCGCGACTCGGGCGCTTTTCCGAGCAGAGTGCGGACAACAACGACCTTGCCTTCGGGCATTTCCGTAATAGTGCCGGAATAGAACTCTGGTGAGGATTCCTGCTCGTTCTGCAGTGGCTCCTGTTGATTGACGGGAAGTGCAGGGATCGCGCGGGTGAGGGCGAAAAAAAGGACCGAGCTAAGAAGCCACATCATTTAGACTATCTAGAACGAATGAAGCATGGGTGAAGGCAACATTAAAGTTAATTCATTTGCCCGGCCTACAACACAAGCACCGGGTGATACACGTGCGGCAACTTTGCTTCTCCAATCGCGACCAGGTCGCCCTCGTAGGTAACAGCCTTCACGTAGCGTGAATTCCGCTGGCGGAAGGGCGAGACCTGAAAATCCCGGCCCTGCCTTATGAACCCTGCCGTACCCGCGTCTACCAATTCACTCGGAAACTCCGGCAACAACTGCGCGGCCGGAATGACGGCATCGTCCAGGGTACCGGCCGCCGCGCGCTCAGTCAGTTGCTCAATCGTCTGCGCCATGTCGAGAGCGAATCCTCCGGATGCTGTACGCCGAAGTGCACTGAGATGCGCGCCGCAGCCGAACGCTACCCCCAGCCCATGCGCGATGCTCCGCACATAGGTCCCTGCAGAGCAGTGGATGCTGATTTCCGCCTCATTCCCTTCGCACCGCCTCACCTCGATGCAGAAGATCTCAACGTGTACCGGTTTCAGTTCGACGGCGACGTTCTGGCGCGCCAGTTTGTACGCCGGAACACCGCCGATCTTTTTTGCCGAGACGGGCGGAGGCACCTGAGAAATCCGGCCGCGGAATTCCTCCAGCGCGTTCTGCAGGCGCTCACAATCGATCGATATATCGACAGCGTTTGAGGTAGGCAAACCGTCGGCATCGTACGTATCAGTAGAGAATCCGAAGCGGATGGTCGCTTCGTAAACCTTTTCGCTCTTCTGGAAGAACTGCGCCAATCTGGTCGCCTTGCCCACAACGAGCGGCAGAATACCCGTGGCCATCGGATCGAGCGTGCCCAGATGACCGATCTTTTTTGTGCCGGTTAGCCGGCGTAGTTTATTGACCACGTCGTGGGACGTCCAGCCCGAGGGCTTGTCCACGACGATGACTCCGTCGCGAATACTCACTCCTTATTGTTGCAGGCTGCTGCCGGGGGCTCCATCGTACACTCAAGGAAGTGGAAGAAGAAGTACTTGGCAAAGCTTATGACAGCCGTATCATGCGGCGCTTGCTCGGCTACATGCGGCCTTACAAGATGGCCGTCGCACTATCGCTCGTCTTCCTGCTGCTCAATTCGGTCCTCCAGATCGTCGGCCCGCTGCTCACCAAAGTCGCCATAGACCGGTACCTCTCGCCAACGGGCAAAGCGACCGGAACGTTCCTTGATACGTGGCTGGCGCACGATCCTTGGAAGGGAATGTCGCAGATTTCCCTGCTCTATCTGGCATCGGTCGTAGGAGCGCTGGTGATGGAGTTCCTGCAAACCTACATCATGCAGTGGACCGGGCAGAACGCGATGTTCGACCTCCGCCGCGAGTTGATGACCCACATGCAGCACCTCGACGTGTCGTACTTCGACCGGAATCCGGTGGGACGCCTGGTAACGCGCGTCACAACGGACGTAGACGTTCTGAATGATCTGTTCACCTCCGGGCTCGTGAACATTCTCGGAGACTTGCTCATGCTGGGCTTCATCTGCGTGGCGATGTTCCAGATGAGTATCGGGCTCACGCTACTCCTGCTCGCTGTCCTTCCATTGGTCGTTCTCGTGACCGCGATTTTCCGCCGGTCCGTTGCCACCAGCTACCGCCGCATCCGTATCGCCGTGGCGAAGATCAACGCGTACCTGCAGGAACACGTGAATGGCATCGCCGTGCTGCAACTGTTCAACCGCGAGCAGAAGAGCCGCGAAGAGTTCGACCGAATCAACCAGGAGCACATGGTCGCCTTCAAAGACTCCATATTTGCTTACGGCTGGTTCTACCCGGTGGTTGAGTTTCTCAGCATGGTGGCGCTTGCGGCAATCCTGTCCTATGGCGGATTTCGGATCCGCGAGGGCGCCTTGTCCTTAGGCATTCTCGTGGCATTTCTGCAATACGGAATGCGCTTTTTCCGCCCGATTCAGGACCTCAGCGAGAAGTACAACATCCTGCAGGGCGCAATGGCGGCCTCCGAACGAATTTTCAAACTGCTGGATACTTTACCGGTGATCGTCAATCCAGCAGCGCCCAAACGAGTGCCCGGCGAGCTCGGCGAAATCGAATTCGATCACGTGTGGTTTGCTTACAAAGATGAGGATTGGGTCCTGCGCGACGTCAGTTTCCGGATCGCAGCGGGCGAGACCATAGCAGTCGTGGGTCACACCGGAGCGGGCAAGACGACCATCACAAACCTGCTGCTGCGCTTCTACGACATACAGAAGGGCTCGATTCGCATCGGTGGAATCGACGTGCGCGAGTTCGAGTTGGAAGAACTGCGGCGCCAGTTCGGAATCGTATTGCAGGATCCGTACCTCTTCACCGGCACAATCAGCGAAAACATCCGCCTGGGTACGGCCGGCATTACCGAGGACCGCCTGCGCTCGGCCGTGGAGAAGGTGAACCTGAAGGATTTCGTAGAGCGCCTCCCGGACGGTTATGCTTATGAGGTCCGCGAGCGAGGGAGCGGCCTCTCCACAGGCCAGAAGCAGCTCATCAGCTTCGCGCGCGCTCTCGCGCATGACCCGCGTGTTCTAATCCTCGACGAGGCTACATCGAGCGTAGATACGGATACGGAGATCCGCGTGCGCGAGGCGCTCGGGAATCTGGTGGAAGGCCGGACTTCCATCATCATCGCGCATCGTCTTTCCACCATTCAGCGCGCAGACCGCATCTTTGTCATGCACAAGGGGCAGCTTCGCGAAAGCGGAACGCACCAGCAACTGCTCGCGGTGCGCGGGATTTACTGGAAGCTTTACCAACTGCAATACAAGGATCAGGAACTCGGCGGTGTCAACCTGACGCCATCGGAAGCTCTCGGCGACTGACCTACTTCGCCTTGGGCGGAAACTGGTTCGGAATGGCACCAAATCCGATCCATTGCTGCTCGATGGCCTCCGGCGAGACGGAAACGATTCTGAATCCGCTACCCTCGGCGGTAAGGGGCATCCCGACCGGTCCTGTGGTGATCATATGTAACCTGCCTGCCTGCGCCACTGCGTTCCGGTGATAATGGCCGGAGAACAGGTATTCCACGCCATACTCCCGAAAAAGCGCAAGATATTTCCGGCGCTTCTCCAGCGGGATATTGAAATACTGATCGGCCTCGTCCTCCTGCTGCAGAAACCACGGGTGATGCTGGAATATTACTATGTGGCGCGCGCCCGAAGCCTTGGCATTCTGTAGTTCGCCGCGCAGCCACTGCTCCTGCTTTTCGAATTCGGCCTGCGCTGTTCCCGGTGCGTGAATCAGCGTTGAGTTCAGCACGATGCCGAACAATTCGTCCTGCCGGAACGAGTAGTGATCCGGACCAAAGCGCGATACATAGGAAGCAATCGACTCCGGAGTCGGCTCATTACGTACGTCGTGATTACCGGCGATGAGATGCAGCGGTATGCTCTTATCGAGCTTTGCCGCGATTCGAAAGAACTCATCCGCTTCGGCGCGGTTGCCTGCCTGATTGATCAGATCCCCGCAAAGGATAACAAATTTCGGCTTCAGGCGATTCGCCGTTGCGATGAAGAACTCGAAGTTCGCTGTTTCCTGTTCGAAGGACTTATCGCCGGTGTACATGCCGAACTGGGGATCTGAGCCCTGCAAGAAGAACCAGGGCGCGGTCTGCGCGAACGCAGATGTTGCAAGCAGGAGCAGAATACACGATGAGCGCATGCGTCTTCGTATCATAACGGCCTGACACAAATCCTCCGCAACTTGCGTCCATTTTGGACGGAGGACTGTACCTGAGTGGCAACCAAGAAAACTGCGTCCAAAGGCAAGAAGAAGATTCAGAAGGTCATGCATGAGTACAAACACGGTGAACTGAAGTCTGGTGGCCGTAAGCAAGTGAAGAATCCGAAGCAGGCCATCGCAATTGCGTTGAGCGAAGCACGGCAGGCCGGAGCGAAGATTCCGAAGAAGGCAGCAACCAAGAAGAAGACTGCCGCGAAGAAGACTGCCGCGAAAAAGAAAACCGCCACGAAGAAGACCGCCTCAAAGAAATCTGCCGCGCGAAAGAAGCGCTGAATCTTTCGCACATTTTCCAGAAGCGCCGAAACCTTAGCTGCCCGTATGCGTCGTGTTCAGGTAGAAAGACCTCTCCGAAAAGTTTCCGGTTAGCTTCTTCGTTTCTGTAACCCCTGAAACGTTTCCCCGTTCTGCGTAGTCTCATCTTCGAGTCTGGTTCGCGAAGGATTATGCAACAGCGACTCGTGCATCCGCTTCGCGTCTTCAAGAGAAAACGAGAAGGTAGAGAACTGATTGACTGCGGCAAAGCCAATCTTCCGAAGCTTTCTACAAGCAGGCTTCGAGTGCTCATTGCACAAAATCACAGGCGGCAAACGCCTGAACATGACTGCTGCGACCCGTCACGACGAGTTCGTCGATTCGGACTACCGTCTGATTCAGGAATGCGGGATGACGACGGCTCGCGACGGGATTGCATGGCACCTCATCGAGACACATCCCGGCCGGTACGACTTTTCATCCGCCGTGCGACTGTTGCGAGCGGCTCGCCGCACCAACACGCAAGTCATTTGGGATCTTTTTCACTTCGGTTGGCCTGACTGGCTTGACATTCTGACGCCGGAATTCGTGACGCGGTATGGCCGCTTCGCAAGAGAATTTGCGCGTGTCCTGCGGAGTGAATCAGATGACCTTCCGATCGTCTCGCCAATGAATGAGATTTCCTTCATGGCGTGGGCGGGTGGTGAAACGGCATACATCTATCCGTTCTATTCCGACCGAGGCGATGACCTGAAAAGACAGCTTGTCCGCGCTGCCATCGAAGCGGTGAATGAGGTACGCTCCATTCTACCCGGCACTCGCTTCGTGCATCCGGAGCCGGTGATTCATATCATCGCTCATCCGGACCGTCCGGAACAGGCGCAGGAGGCTTCCGCTTATCGCAACGCGATGTATCAGGCATGGGACATGCTCGCGGGCCGGTTGTGCCCCGAGTTGGGTGGAACCGAGAACCATCTCGACATCCTCGGCGTAAACTTCTATCCAAAGAACGAGTGGTTCCACCACGGCGGCCCCATTTGGCGAAGCAGCCCCCATTACCTGCCATTCCGTGAGCTGCTCAAGGAAGTGCACCGTCGTTATGAGCGCCCGATGTTCATTTCCGAAACCGGTACGGAAGACGACGATCGCCCCTCCTGGCTGAAGTACGTCTGTACCGAATCGCGTGCGGCAATGCGCGAAGGTGTTCCGTTGCTCGGCCTATGCATCTATCCGATTCTCAACCACCCTGGTTGGGACGATGAGCGCCACTGCTGTAACGGACTGTTTGATTACGCCGGAGACACCGGCAAGAGAGAGGTATGTGAACCCTTGAAAAACGAAATCCAAAACCAGGTCAAGAACTTTGACGAATTCCTCGCAGACCAGGACAAATCGAGTCGCGTCGAAGAGAGCTTGCCGCCTGACCTCATATGCCTCTCCCACCTGCGCTGGGGATTCGTTTTCCAGCGTCCGCAGCATCTGATGAGCCGCTTTGCGCGCGACCGAAGAGTGTTCTTCGTGGAGGAACCTTTCTTTGATTCCGACGAGCCCCGCCTGCAGAAGCATATTTGCCCGCAGACGGGCGTGAATGTAATTGCTCCGCATCTGCCGGCCGGTTCAGCGCCGGATGCAGTAGAACGCATTTTGAGCAATCTGTTGGACGGTCTTGTGGAACAGGAGCAGATCGAGGATCCGATTCTCTGGTATTACACGCCGATGGCTATCGCCTTTTCCGACCATCTGCGTCGCAGGGCGACCGTTTACGATTGTATGGACGAACTGTCCGCCTTCAAAGGCGCCCCGCCCGAGTTGCACGAGCGGGAACGCATGCTGCTCGACCGGGCCGACCTGGTGTTTACAGGCGGTGTGACGCTCTACGAATTCAAGCGGAATATGCATCCGCACATATATCCGTTCCCCAGCGGCGTGGACGTGCCGCACTTTCGGAATGCGCGCTCCATTCAGCAGGATCCGGCAGATCAGGCTCAGATTCCGCATCCGCGCCTCGGTTTCGTTGGCGTGATCGATGAGCGGTTCGACATTGGCCTGTTGGACGGCATTGCGCGTCTGCGGCCCGACTGGCACTTCGTGCTCGTTGGACCTGTGGTCAAAATCGACCCTGCCTCTCTTCCCGAGGCGCACAATATTCATTACCTGGGCGGCAAGAAGTACGAAGAACTGCCCGCCTACCTTGCCGGCTGGAACGTGGCGATGCTGACGTTCGCCCGCAACGAATCCACCCGTTTCATCAGCCCGACGAAAACACCCGAGTATCTCGCCGCGGGCAGGCCGGTTGTGTCCACTTCGATTCGCGACGTCGTCCGCCCGTATAAAGACCTGGGCCTGGTGCACATCGCGGATACCCCCGAGGACTTCGTCATCGCCGCGCAAGAGGCGATGTATTCCGACGCAAAGGATCCGGCCTGGCAGCAGCGCGCAGACGAGTTCCTTAAAACCAAATCCTGGGATGCAGTCTGGTCCGGCATGAACAAGTTAATACAGGAAGTATGTTCCGGGAATTCGCAGGCAGCCGGCGCAGCTACCGCTGCCGGTGCTGCAGGCACTGAACCGATCGAATCCAAGCAAGGAGCGCAGACATGTTCGATTTCTTAATCGTGGGAGCCGGCTTTGCCGGCAGCGTGATCGCCCAACAGATGGCCGCCCTGGGCAAGCGGGTGATGATCGTGGATCGGCGTCCCCATATAGGCGGCAATGCTTACGACCATCTGAATGAGCATGGGGTGCTGGTCCACAAGTACGGCCCGCACATTTTCCACACTAATTCCCGCGAGGTGTTCGAATATCTTTCACAGTTCACCAAATGGCGCTCCTACGAACATCGCGTGCGGGCACACGTGGATGGCAAGCTGGTTCCCATTCCGATCAATATCGACACCGTCAATCAACTCTATGGCGTGAACGTGGACGAAAATACGATCGAGGAGTACTTCGCGTCTGTAGCGGAAAACCGCCCGCAGATCCGCACGTCGGAAGACGTGGTGGTCTCCCGCGTTGGCCGGGACCTGTACGAAAAGATGTTTCGCGGCTATACGCGCAAGCAGTGGGGGTTGGATCCGAGCGAACTCGACGCATCGGTGACCGCACGCATCCCCGTTCGAACCAATCGCGATGATCGCTATTTCGGCGATACCTATCAGGCCATGCCGCTCAACGGCTACACTCACATGTTCGAGAACATGCTCGACCATCCGAACATCACCATGGTGCTCGGCTCGGACTACCGTGATGTGCTGCGGTATGTGAAATACGACCAGATGGTTTACAGCGGCCCGGTGGACGAGTTTTTCCAATTCCGCTTCGGCAAGCTGCCTTATCGCTCATTGGAGTTCAAGCACGAAACCTATGAACGGGAAATCCATCAGCCCGCAGCCGTGGTGAACTATCCTAACGACCACGCCTACACCCGCGTGACTGAATTCAAGTACCTGACCGGCCAGCAACACAACAAAACCAGCGTGGTCTACGAGTTTCCACGCGCCGAAGGCGATCCGTATTACCCGGTGCCGCGCCAGGAGAACAATGAACTCTACAAGCGGTACAAGAATCTCGCGGATGCCACGCCCGATGTCCACTTCGTCGGCCGGTTGGCAACGTACAAGTACTACAACATGGACCAGATTGTTGCACAAGCTCTAAGCGTCTGCACAAAGATCAGCGGTTACAGCCGTTCTGAACTCGTGCGCAGACAGCCGGTGCAGTTGCTTGATCGTGCCACCGCTTGAAGAGTGACGCGTAAGCAGGCACTGACCGGGCTTGAACGGCCGGAAGAAGGGGGTTCGGAGGCTCCTTTCTGTCCGGCCGTATCTGTTTTCAGGCCACTGGCCCTTCTCCTTCTGAGAGCGCTGTAAGAATTGTCTCCTTGTTGGCTGCCGCGTAACCAATAGCAGAATCCAGCGCAACATAATAGAGAATTCCCGCAATCATCGCATCCACTGCAAGCACCCCGTAAAATGCAATCTCGGATTCGAATGCGAAGCGCGCCAGATAGGCGAGTGAAATCGGGAGCGCCACAATCAGATAGACCAGAATCAGGAAAGCCTGTACCCGTCCGGCGGAGGAACGCCGCCAGGATTGCTCCGGATCCACCGCCCTCGGGTTGTGAATCGAAATCAGATTTCCCAAACCCAGCAGAAAGATCGTAAAGGTGAGCATCACAGCCAAGGCTTCCAGCATGCTCAGCGGTGTGATGGGCATCCTCAACGCGGCGCAGACCACTATGATGCTGGCGGCTTCCAGCAGAATGAAGATCAGCGCTGTAACGTTCTTCGCCACGATCACGGCGGACAGCCGCACAGGCATAGCGAAGTACACCTGAGACGCACTCCGGTCGAAGCCGAACATATTCCAGATGCAGACCTCGCCGAGCAGCATGAGCCCGTATACCGTCACGGCCGTCAGATAATGCGCGGAGGGCGCTCCGCTATTCCGGCGCATCAGAACAGGCAGCCAGATGAGAATACCGAACGTAAACCCCATAAGGAACACAAGCCGGAATCTCGGGGAGCGCGTCAGGAAGCGGACTTCTTTTTCCACCAGCGCGCCGAGTGGATCGGAGAAGATCCTCGAAGGCAGAGTGTAAAGCCGCTCGAGCAATCCGCCTCCTGAAGTGATCCGTGTCCCTCCCGATCCGGCTGCCGCCTTGTCAAATCGGAGATTGCGTTCAAATTGCCATCGGCCGAATGCGTAGGCCAGGCTCGTCCAGACGATCAGGCTGGCGCCGCTGGCAATAGGATGTTGACCCACCGCGAAATCCGCCGCGCCTCCCCATGGAAAAAGGATCGCCGGCTGCCTGAACAGATGCCGTATCTGCGTCGGATCGCCGCGCTGCAGTAGAATCTGCGGCAATGCGGCAATCATCACCAGCGCAACCACCGCCACTTCCCTGATACGCCTGTGCGCAAGGATGCGGCCGAGCAGATCCCGCAACCCGGCGGATAGCAGCAGATTGAAAGCGATAAAAACGATCAATCCCAGCGGGGCCCACACTGGAATGCTCCGGTTGAACCACGAGCCGATCGCCGCGCCCCCCACCATCAGAATCATCTCGACCGCGGCGGTCACTCGCAGCAGCACCTCCAGGGAGAAGAGCGAGCCGTGCGGGATCGGATACACCATCAGCTTCCGCAACTCCAGCGACGAACCAGTGCTCGCCATCAGGATCGGGATCACCTGCCAGTAGATCGTAGCCAGCAGCAGCCCTGGAGTGAACAGAGCGAGCAGCAAACTACGATCTGAGGTCGCAGCCAACATTCCGACACTCAGCGCGCCGAAGGCCCACATCCCGTACCAGACCAAACCGACGATGACGGTCAGCGGAACTCCGGACCGGGACCGGGCGAAATAATGGAATGACGCTTTGAATTGCGCCCAGACAATTGCCCTGGCCTGGTCCGGGAAGATCATAACCAGTCCGGACTCTCTCCGATTACGTCGCGCCCGCCCACTACGCGAACAAAGATATCCTCCAGGCTCTCCGAACCCGAGCGTAGTTCACTGATCACACCGTCCACAGCGATGCGCCCGTTGTGAATGATCGCGACCCTTTCGCACAGCCGCTCCACCACTTCGAGAACGTGCGACGTCAGAAAAATGGTGGCGCCCTGCCGGACCTGGTCGATCAGGATGTCTTTCATCAGGCGCGCTCCCACGGCATCTACTCCTTCGAAGGGCTCGTCCATCAAAAATAACTGCGGACGGTGGATCAGCGCGGCTGCCATCGCTACTCGTTTGCGCATGCCCTTCGAGTATTCGCCGATCAGCTTGCCGGTTGCGGCGTCCAGTTGAAACAGGGCCATCAATTCCTGGGCCCTTTCGCGCGCCACGGGTCTCGCCAGTTTGTACATCCGGCCTACAAACTCCACAAACTCGGCGCCCGTGAGGTGATCGAACAGCAGCGTCTCATCCGGAACCAGGCCGATGCGCGATTTGATCTCGACATCTTTTTCGGGCATCGGCAGCCCAAGCAGTTCGATCGATCCCGACGTAGGGGGCGCCAGTCCCATCAGCATGCGAATCGTAGTAGTCTTCCCCGCCCCGTTTGGTCCCAGGAACCCGAAAAAGCAGCCCCGCGGAACCGTCAGGTTGATGCCGTCCACCGCCGCCTTATCGCCGTACACCTTGCGTAGTTCGCGGACAGCAACAGCGGGAGAGGATTCGTTCATGCGCTCTTTCTATCCTATGACGCAGTTCCGGGTAGAAGAAGTAGCGCGTTCGTAATCGCATGTTTTACAATAGAAAAGTCCCGCAAGTCAGGGCGCGTAGCTCAGCTGGTTAGAGCGCCTGCTTCACACGCAGGAGGTCTGGGG
>CAYXLI010000028.1:0-74544 GCA_964464925.1 uncultured Solibacteraceae bacterium
CTCCGCGACCGGCTGAAGAAAGGCTTCATCGGTTTCCCCGATCTTGGACACCGCTATTCACTCCGCAACCTCACCATCGAAGATCTTCGCGAAAAACAAAAGTGGGTCGAATTGTTCGATGGCAACACTCTGGACGGCTGGAAACTCCGCAACGGAGGCAACTGGTCCATCCGCGACGGCGCCATCTACGGAGCCAACGGCGACGGCATTCTCTACGCTCCCGGGCGCTTTCAGAATTTCGAACTCACCATGCTCGTTCGCAGCCACAACCGCGTCAACAGCGGTGTGTTCCTGCGCGGCTCGCCCGATCTGAAGGAGTACCGCGGCTTCGAAGTGCAGATCTTCAGTCCTGTCGACGCCGTGTTTCCCACCGGCAGTATTTTATACGAGGTCGCGCGCCAATATCAGTGAAGATTTCGAGGAGAAATGGTTTCTCATGCAGATCCTGCTGAATGGCGCCACGTGCCGCGTCCGGCTCGACGGCGAACCCGTGGCCGAGTTCCATCGCCTCGAAGGACGCGATCTCAACCCCGGCCAGATCGGCCTGCAGATCCATATGGTCAACGCCTCAGCGGAATTCAAGGACCTTCGTCTGCGTCTTCTGGAACCGTGATAGATTGTGTCCGTCATGAACGGAGTCTCTCGCCGCAACCTCATCCGCTCCGCCTTCGCCGGCGCCGGCCTCTCCGCCTTCGCTCCGGCCGATGCCCTTGCACAGAAGATCGGCAATAACGCGCCCATCACACCGAAAGAACGCATCCGCGTAACCAAACTCGAAACCTTCCTCGTCAAGCCGCGCTGGCTCTTCCTGAAGGTCCACACGGACGCGGGCATCATCGGACTGGGCGAGCCGATCACCGAAGGCCGTGCGCTCACCTGCGCCACTGCAGTCAAGGAGATCGAACCCTACCTCGTCGGGAAGGATCCCCGCCAGGTCGCCCATCATTGGCAGGCCATCTACCGCCACGCGTTCTATCGCGGCGGTCCCATCCTCACCAGCGCGCTCAGCGGCATCGACCAGGCACTCTGGGATATCAAGGGCAAGGCCCTTGGAGTGCCGGTGTACGAGATGCTCGGTGGCCCCACACGCAATAAAGTTCGTGTCTACGCGCACGCCGGCACACCGGAAGCAATGCAGGCAGCCAAGGCGAAGGGCTTCACTGCATTCAAGACCGGTCCCGCAAAGAAGCGCCCTGCGCGCTACGTAGAAACTCCCGCGGCCGTGCAGTACGCAGTGGAGCGATTCGCGCAACTCCGCCAGGCTATGGGCAACGACATCGACATAGCCATCGACTTTCATGGCGCCATCAGTCCCGCCACCGCCAAGCTATTGATCAAAGGCCTGGAGCCCTACAACCCCATGTTTGTCGAGGAGCCCTGCCAGGCGCAGAATCACGACGTCATGGCTGAGATCGCACGAGGCACTCACCTGCCCATCGCGACCGGCGAACGCGTCTTCACCAAGTGGGGCTTCCGCGAAGTGCTGGAAAAACGCGCCGCCACCATCCTCCAACCCGACCTCTGCCACGCCGGGGGAATCACCGAAGTGCGCCTCATCGCAGGGATGGCCGAAGCGTATTACGCCAGCGTCGCGCCTCACAATCCGCTTGGCCCTATCTCTCTCGCCGCGGGCGTGCAGATCGCGGCGTCTATTCCGAACTTCCTCTGTCAGGAGCAGGTCAGCCTCGGCGACGGCTACATCAAGAAGCCCTTCGAAATCGCCGAAGGATATCTCAAACTCCCCACAGGTCCCGGCCTGGGTATCGAACTCGACGACAACGCCATGGCCGACAAGATCGGGCACGACTGGAAGAACCAGGAGAGCTACGACGCCGAAGACGGCAGCGTCGTGGACTGGTAGCCCGCCGCCGCAAGTGTCGTAACCTGAAAGTTCCATGCCCGATCCGTCTCTACCCACCACGGGAGCCCAGGAACCCTCGGCCCCGCGCACCAGCGTGATTATCGTCGTGCGCAACCAGGCTGAGGATCTTCGCCGCTGTGTCGCTGCCCTTGAGCACTCCAACCATCGCGACCAGTTAGAGATCCTGGTTGTCGACAAAGCCTCCAGCGACGGAAGCGGCCAGATCGATCATGAGTTCCCCGACGTGCAGCTCCTTCGGCTCCCGAAGGACTTCGGAGCCACCCGCGCCCTCAACATAGGCATCCGCACTGCCCGCGGCGAGTACGTGTTCTTCCTGCCGCCCGGTGCCATCGTCGATCCCAACACGATTGACCAACTCGTCGCCCGGATCGCCGATGACCCTTCCGTCGGCGGCGTTACTCCGGTCATCCAGAGCGCTCACCCGCTTCCCACTCCGGACGACCTGAGGATTTTCTGCCAAACGGGTGAATTCCCCCGCACCGTTCCCGTCACTGGACCCGAGCAGGCCATAGAGTTCCCCCGCAACGCCCCTATTCTGGTCCGTCGCGCCTTCATCCTCAGCATGAACTACTTCGACGAACGCTACGGTGAATTCGGTCCTTACCTTGAACTGTGCTTCCAACTCAAAGCGTCCGGCAAGAAGATCTTGGCTCTCGGGAGCGTCGCCGTTCCTGTTCACACGGCCGAAGCCGACAATTCCGCTGCCTACGCGGTAGACCGCGTACACGGCTCGGCGCTTTACCTTAGCAAGCACGGTGGCTCTGGCATGGGTTTCCGAATAGGCCAGGCGTTCCGTGCGCTGGGCCAGGTTTTCTCTTTCCGCAGCTTAGGGTATGATTTTAAAAGACTAACAGGTATACTTGGAGGCCAGAAGATAGACGGCAATCAGTAGTCGTACGCCTAAGGGCTAAATCGTACGAGGCTTTCTGCCGATAGACTCTAGTACACTTTATGGACGCGTTTCTTTGGATCCTGCTCCCGGTTCTCGTAGCCGCGGGCTCCGCCATTCTCGTGTATCACATGATGTCCGCCCGCATGGAGGTGGCCATCGCGAAGGAACGGGAGAATCTCGCAGCCGCACGCGCTCAGATCCAGGCGCATGAGCAAGGCCTGCAGGACAAAATCAAGGCTGCCGAGGAAAGTGCCCAGCGCAAGGCGTTCGATCAGTTCCTCATGGACTTCCGGGTGGAAGAGCGCCACTACATGCGCGAGAGCAAGTCCGCCTTCATCCACCGCAAATCCATGGTCATTCAGGAGCGCCTCTTCTTCCGCAACATCCCGCTCTCCAACTGGGTGGAGCATGAAATGCCCATGGAGGAAGGCAGCGACGTGCAGTTACTGAATAAGGAAGCATCCGTCTTCAGCGCAAAGGCGCTCACGGACATTACGAAGAACAGCCCGAGATTCCTTCCCCAGTAGCTTTACTCGCTGGTAGCCCGATTGACCGCAGGAGCACTATCTTCCGCGACCGGCAGGGTCAGAAGGAACATTGCTCCCTTCCCCGGTTCGGATTCCGCCCAAATGCGGCCGCCGTGCGCCTCGACCGTGCGGCGCACAATCGCCAATCCAATTCCTGTGCCGCCCAGGTTCACGTGCAGCCTCCGGAACGGCTCGAAGATATGCTCCGCATACTGCGGCGGGAAGCCAATGCCGTTGTCCTTCACGGACAGAACCCACTCGTCCCCGCGCCGATCGGAGCAAATCTCGATCCGCGGAGGCATGTCGGACCGGTACTTGATCGAGTTGCTCAGCAGGTTCTGCAGTACCTGAGTTAGTTGATCGGCATCGCCGCGTACTAGCGGTAGCGTGCCTGCCGTCACCTCCGCTCCGGACTCCTCCAGTGCCACCCGAAGATTCCGCAGCGCCGCACTCAGGACCTCGCCCAGGTCGATGATTTCACGCCTTCGCCTCGACCCAATCTGCGCGTAAGTCAGCAGATCCCGAATCAGAGTACTCATGTGCACAGCCGCATCCACCACAAATTGAATAAACTGATCCGCGTCGGTGTCCAGTTTGCCGCTATAACGTTTTTGCAGAAGCTGCGAGTAGCTCGCGATCGTGCGCAGCGGCTCCTGTAAATCATGGGAGGCCGCGTGTGCGAAGCGCGCCAAGTCTTCATTGGACCGGCGCAACTCGGCATTTGCTTCTTTCAGCGCCTGGTCGGTGCGTGCCAGCCGCAGCAATGCGCGGACCGTGCCCAACAGAACCCCAGGATCGACCGGCTCAATGAGGTAAGCGTCTGCTCCGCGGTCCAGCGCGGTTACCCAATCCGTCGCGGAGATCGAAGTCGCCGAAACCTGCAGGACGAGGGTAGAAGAAAGTGTAGCGTCCTCCTTGATGCGCCTGCACACCTCCAGTCCGCTCATATCCGGCAAATGCACATCCAGAATCACCAGCGGGGGACGTCTCTGCCGCACAAAGGTCAGCGCACCCTCTCCGCTCGCCGCCTCGTGGACAATGTAACCCGCCGATGAGAGCAGCCGTGACCGGGCATATCTTCCCGGCTCGAAGTCATCCACGTTGAGTACGGTGGAGAGAACAGGTTCGTGACTTTGCATCAGTTTGTCCGCATTTTCGATTGTACGGCTCGTCTCGCCTCTTCGAGGGCGCCGAGAAAGCTTGCTTCGTCCAATTGGCGTTTGGAGAGCACAGCGCAATGCGCTTTCGCGAGATGTTCCCGATCCGCGGGCGTCAAGTGTCGCGACGTGTAAATGATGATCGGAGTCTCACTCGTCTCCGGAACCTGCCGCAGCACCTCTAGAACCTCAAATCCGCTCATATCCGGCATACTCAAGTCAAGTAGAATCGCGTCCGGCCGCTCGAAGCGCGCCCGGTCGATCCCAACTGATCCTCCATCCGCCTCCAGGATTTCCACGTCTTTCTTTCGCAGCATCTGCCTCACAAGGTAGCGTGCAACGTCGTCATCGTCCACCACCAACAGTGTCCCAAGTTCCTTGGCCTGCGGAGCCGTCCTCCGCACCAGCACCCGGCTCGGCAAGTAGAAGGTGAAGACAGAACCGCGCCCCTCCTCACTTTCCACCAGGAGCTTACCTCCAAGCAACTCGGCCAGTTTCCTCGAAAGCGGCAATCCCAAGCCGGTGCCCTTCACGTTCTTTTGCAGGGAGTGCTCCACCTGCGCGAACTCCTGAAAAATCAGCTGCTGGTCTTGCAGGCGAATGCCGATGCCGGTATCGGAGACACTAAATACAATCCAGTCCGCCTCCTCACGCAAGCTCACCCGGACTTCCCCACGTTCTGTGAACTTCAGCGCATTCGAGACCAGGTTGCGGAGAATCTGCGCAACCTTGGCCTCGTCCGTGAACAGCAGATATTCACTGCCTGGTTCCTCGAAGATCAGGTCCACAGCCTCACTCGTACGAAGCGGCCGCATCATGCCGCGCAAGGCGCCGAATAGGCTTTCGAGCGTGAACTCAACCTCGGTGATCGCAATCTTACCCGCCTCCACTTTCGCAAGGTCCAGCAGATCATCGACCATTACGCGCAGTTCTTCCGCTGCCTTACGGATGAAATCGATCTGCTTCTCCTGTTCGGGATTGAGATCGCCGTCGCATCGACCCTTCAGCAGACCGGTCAAAGCCAAAATCGAGTTCAGCGGCGTCCGGAATTCATGGCTCACGTGTGAGAGAAACTTCGACTTGATCTCGTCGGCCCTTCGCAGCGACATCGCACGCTCGTCCAACTCTGCATAGAGCGCCATGACTCCGCGGTTCGTGTCTTCCAATTCCTGGTTCTGCCTGCGCAGATCTTCCTCGCGCTGGCGCAGCCGGTCAAGCGTGTCGAGCAATTCCCTGCTCTGCCGCAGAAATTCGTCGTTGGGGTCGGCCGGCTGCCTGGGAAGCAGTTCGCGCCCTTTACGCACTCCCTCAGCGGAACACAGGCTGCTGCCAAGCGGCAGATACTTCCACATGCGAACAGTCGTGCCCCGGCCCGGTTCCGACTGTAGTTCGAATTCGTCGGACAGCCGTCGCGCTCCGACAATCCCGAGTCCCATGCCGGAGGGTGACCGATAGGTCCCGTCGAGAATCTGGTCGGGGGCGCGAATGCCTTCGCCCCGGTCCGAAACGGTAATCCGTAATTTGCATTGGCTGCCTTGCTCGATGTCGAAGTCGATGCGCCCGTCGCGGGCGTACTGATAGGCGTTGCGCGCAATCTCGGAGAGAGCGGTCGCCACCCGGATCTGAGCCTGATGGTCGAAACCGGCCATTTCCGCGATCTTTCGTGCGCTCTGCCGCGCTGTCACGATGTCTTGTTCACTGGCAATCGGCAGTTCTAATAGGCGATCGGTGCGCGCTTCCATATCACCGCTCTCGCAAAGCCACAATCGTGGCGTCATCCTTACCCCTTACCGCATCCCGGAACAGCACGCCCGCCAATGTCGCCGGGTGATGGCTTTCCAACAGCGGGTAGGAACGGATATCCCAGCGCGCCGTAAGCCCGTCACTGTGCATGACCAGAATGGCGTCCTTCGGCCAGCGATACTGAAACTCCTGCATTCGTCTTGCCTGATGTCCGGCCGTTCCATTATGCGAAACCAGGTGCTGGGTACCGGAGCCGGAAATCAGCGCTCCACTTATGTTTCCCAGCCCTGCGTAGTGCAGCGCGCGCTCATTCAGATCGATACAGGCGATGGCCACCGCCGCCCCGCGTGTCGGCCGTAACGCCAGGTGCGCACGTTCCAACAGCGCTGCGGCCTCCTCTTCCGGGTGCTCCCTCACCGCACGGCAAGCCGCTGCGGACGCTGTCGCAGCCGCAGGCCCGTGTCCCAGCCCGTCTGCCATCACTACCACAGGCCCCCGGGAACTGCTCATGACTTCGACGGCGTCGCCGCAAACTGTTTCGCCGCGCGCCGGCGCTTTCACGATTCCCGAAGAGATCCCGGAAGGTGTGCCAATCTTCTGCTGAGGGACCCGGCCCACTAATACGGTTCCAGAGCCTATCCGCGAATAAATATCGAATTCCGCCGACAAACGTCGGATTGCTCCGAGCCCTGTCCCTGCGGTGCCGGACGTCGAAAAACCGTCGCGCAGGCAGGCGTCCACGTCGTGCATCCCCGGGCCCTTGTCAATGGCGAGCACCTCAAGTTCCGGCACCCCGCCGTCGGAGACGATGCGGCATTGCAGAAGCCCTCCCTCTCCATGTTTCAAAATGTTGGTCGCGGCCTCCGTCACGACGATTCCCGCGTTGTTGGAGGACTCTTCTGAGAAACCCTCTTTATCCGCGAGTTCCATTGCGTGACGCCGGGCCTGCGCTATGGACGTCGGATCCGAAACCTCCACCAGAATGGTGTCACAGCTCATCTCAACCTTTCCAGCGGGTGATAGTCACTCGCGTGCCTTTGCCGACTTCCGAGCGAATATCGAAGTCGTTGACCAGTCGCTTTGCTCCCCCGAGTCCCAGCCCTAAGCCGTTCCCGGTCGTGTAGCCGTCCTGCAAAGCGCGTTGCACGTCAGCGATGCCAGGGCCTTGGTCCTCAAACGTCAGCCGCAAGCCGCGCGAACCGGAATTTTCCAGCAATTCCAGTGCCATCGTTCCACCGCCGCCATAGATGACCGTATTGCGTGCCAACTCACTTGCGGCAGTGATCAGCTTCGTCTGATCCACGAGATTGAAACCGGCTTCCAGCGCCCATTTTCTGGTCAACTGGCGCGCAATGACAATGTCTTCCTGGTTTCGAAGCGGTAAACTACTCTGCTTCTGCGTCGTCAATAACTTCCTCCGCAGCGAGGACATCACGCCGCAGCAACTCCATTCCGTTATCTACGTTCAGAGCGGTTCGCACTCCCTTTAACGAAAGCCCGAGTTCCACAAGTGTAATGGCGACCGACGGCTGCATGCCTACGACTACCGTTTCAGCATCCAGAATCCGGGCCATACCGGCAATGTTTGCCAGCATGCGGCCAATAAAGGAGTCCACCATGTCCAAGGCCGAAATATCGACGAGCACACCCTTAGCGCTCGTCTGCACAATTTTTGCGGTGAGGTCATCCTGGAGGGTCATTGCTAGCTGGTCGTGCATATCAACTTGAATGCTGACCAGAAGAAAATCCCCGAGCCGGATGATTGGAATACGATCCATCCGACGTCTCCCTTAAGCCTTGGCCGTCTTCGTTGCGGCGATCCGCTTCAACGCGAGTTGAAATGCTTCAGCCAGTGTAGCTTTGGTTGTAACGTCGGAAAGCTCTACACCCAAGTGAATGATCGTCTGCGCAATTTGGGGCCGGATGCCGCTAATGATGCAGTCAGCACCCATGAGCCTTGCGGCTGCAACGGTCTTGAGTAGATGCTGCGCAACCAGAGTGTCGACGGTCGGCACTCCTGTAATGTCCAGAATCGCCACCGAGGCCGCGAACTGCACAATCGCTTCGAGCAGGTTCTGCATCACGATCTGCGTGCGCGCGCTATCCAGTGTTCCGATCAACGGAAGGGCAACGATACCTTCCCACAGCCGCACAACGGGCGTCGACAACTCGAGCATGTCCTGCTGCTGGCGCTCGATCAGCTTTTCCCGGCTGCGCTGGTACACCTCGGTCGTGTAGAGACCGAATTTGTCGATCAGGATTGTCACGCGCCACATCTCGTCTGCCAGTTCTTGCGCCGAACCGCGTGCAAACTCGATCCTGAGCCGGTTGAAGATCGGCTCTTTGAGCGAGAACACAAACGTCGCCACTTCGCTCGGGGTGAACCCTTCCTCGACCCGCTTGGCGGCAAACTCATCCAGAAACTCACGTACACGTTGCCCGGCGGCTGACTTGAGATCGACCTGATCGTCCAGCAGCAAGGCCTCACGCAGCAAGCCGAGAAAAGTGCGCCCCTGTTCGGAAAACCGGTCAGTCGCCGAGCGCTTGCTGGTGTTCTTTCCCGCCAGTAACGAGACCCAATCGGCCCAGATCTCGGCATGATACTTATTTACGATTTCGGCGATTCTGCTGTTAGCCATGGCCCTCTCTTGAAAAAATCAGTTCGAAATTCAATTGACATCTCAGTTGAGACGCTGCCCGGCCCCTGAACACCAAGGATCGGGTGAGTACCGCACCAAGAATAGCATCACACATCTTCCGCAAAGTGACCAGTCCAACCCGCCTCTGATCGATTGTGGTTCACTGACGCAGGTCGATACGCGACGGCTTGCTGCAGACCCTTACACCGTCCACCGTGGAGCACACGACAATCTCGCTGGTCATGGCCGGCAGATCCGAGGGCACGCGCACGTTGACCTGTTGCAATCCCGGAATTCCTGGAGCGGGCCCGGCATAAAGAGGCGTGAGGCGATCCCTGTCATGGATCTTGACATCGGCCGGTGCATCGCCCAGCCCAGTCACGAAGACCTGAATGATAGTTCCCGCGAGCGCAGGAGCAGTGGCCGCGTTGATCGAGTTGTCTTCATTCAAAATGCCCGGTTGAAAGATGCCGGGAGCCGCCTTCGCAAGCTGAACGGTCTGCGGTTTGGAAGACTGTCCGTTCACGGAAACGACGATTTGAGCGGACGTGCGGCCGGCCAGTTCCGCGGGCACGAGGAAATTGATCTGCTTCGGATCTGCGTAAACCACTTTCGCAGCGATGCCATCAAGCGTTAGCTGCAGATTCGACCCTTGCAGGTCCGAGCCCTGCACCGTGGCGAAGGAATCGCTGACGAGAGGCACCGCCTGAAAGCTGGCCCCGTTCACCACCGCGAGCACCAAGGGCGCAGGACCGGCATTGACCGGCCCGGGTTTCACTTCGAGATGTACCGGTATGTCTACCGCACCGGCTTGCGGGCCGGCGTCCACATGAATGGCAGCATCATAGACACCTGGCGATAGAGCCTGAGGGAGCACATCGATACGGATGCGGGCTTCGCCGATGCCAGAAGCCGGATCGATCCGGAGCCAGTCTTTCCCGTTCTTGTAGTTGGCCGTGGTGGTCCAGAACAGCACGCCGCCCCCATTGTTCAGAATGCGCGCATAGCGAATCTGGAAACCGGCACCTGCAGTCGCGACAAGGCTGGTGGGCTCGGGATCAACGAAGAGCCGCGGCAGGTAGTCCGCGTTGCAATCACCGAGCAGAGAGCAATCCGGCTGGGCAGCAACCCCGGTGAAGCGCGGCACGGCGTTGCTCGCCGCCAGCGGCCCTAGCGCGAGGGTCTCCTGCGTGACTGCGGTAAACGCCGTACCCGATGCGGGCAGGCCGAGGAAAGCAGGGATCTGCGCGCTCTCGCGTACGGATGGATTGGCATCGACGACTTCATAAACTGCTACGGCGGAGCCATTGCTCATGTCCACCTCACTGGCAGCGTCAAATACGACGGGCGCCAATGTTCCGCCCGCTCCGTTTCCATCCGCACCTTTCACGCGCACCAGCAAGAGTGTTCCACTGCCCGGCTGATACTGCCCGGGAGAGGCTGCGAGCCCAAAGTCACCCGTGGAGGTGGGGCGCAGTGCATTCGAACCGGCGATGGCATCCGGAACGAAAAGGCGAGCGCCGCTGGGAAATCCGCTGAAGCGCGCCAGAATACGCGTGCCGTTGTCTTCAAATGCCTCACGCGGGCGGAAGCCGGAGGGCTGGTCCTCGGTGACGCGAGCGGTCGCAAACCGGCTGCCGGTGCCAAGAAGGTTGGAAAACGTAATCGCCGCTGGAAGTGGCGACCCGGCCTGCGAACAAACCAGCGGCGACAGCACAGTACCCGCGAGGGCCCTCTGCGCAATGCCAACGGTAACGATCGTCTGCTGGAGGTTGAAGGAAGGACCCGAGGCGGAGAGCCGCACCTGAATGGGCTGCGGTTGAGCTGTGCCCCTCAAGTTTGAAATACGGTACTGGATACGACCGTTCGCGGGCGGTGTCGCCGTGATGCCATTGAACGCGACCTGTCCCGTTCCGGCAAGTTGAGCCGAAACGCCGGCGGACACAGGTCCGGTGCCAGGGTCGATAGTCAGCATGACGTCTAGCGTTCCGGTACTGCTGACGTGGTTGGTGATGGCAGTGTTGAGGAACAGGTTGATATTGCCGGTATTCTGCTCACCCGGGGTGCCGGAGCAGTCCAGAACAACGTCGCCGAGCCGCTCGGCGATGCCTTCGCTGCGGATTATCGCAGGGGTCGCCGTGACGGCACAAGTGACCGCTGCATGCGCTTGAGGGACCATGATCAAGGCCAGCAACGCCCATACCTGGAGCCGATTAATAGTTAGGCACATAACAGCATCCGTAGCGTACCAGAAAGTAACGGGCTGTGGAAAACGCGAGCCGGAAGGTACATCCGGCGCATCTTAACTGGTAAAATAGGATCCGGAGAATTATGTTTGCTGCCAGCACGATAGCCGACGAAATCATTGACCTGAAACGGGAGCGTAGGGCGATTTTGCTGGCTCATCATTACCAGGACACAGAGATCCAGGAGCTTGCCGATGTCATCGGCGACAGCCTGGAGTTGTCGCGGCAGGCCCGCGACTTCGACGGGGACGTGATTGCGTTCTGTGGCGTTTGGTTTATGGCTGAAACGGCTAAGATCCTGAACCCCGATAAGGTGGTGGTGGTTCCGGACAAGGACGCGTCGTGCAGCCTTGTGGAATCGTGCTCGGCCGAGCAGATCCGCATGTTCAAGCAGCGGCACCCGGATCATGTGATCGTCAGCTACATTAATACCTCCGCCGCCGTAAAGGCGGAGAGCCACATTCTTTGCACCTCGCGGAATGCGGTCAACATTGTGAACTCCATACCGGCGGAGAAACCAGTCCTGTTCCTGCCCGATGTGAATCTCGGAAACTACGTCAAGAAGCAAACCGGCCGGGAGAACATGAAGATCTGGCAGGGAGCCTGTATCGTGCATGCGACCTTCCCGGCGCGCCGTCTGGCGGCGGTCCGCAATGAGCATCCGGAGGCGCTGGTGGTTGCGCATCCCGAGTGCCCGCAGGATGTGCTGCTCATGGCCGACTACATCGGCTCTACTTCGGCGCTTATCGACTTCTGCGTCCAGTCCGACGCCCGCGAATTCATTGTGATGACCGAGAGCGGCGTCCAGCATTCGCTTCACAAATACGCTCCCGAGAAGCAGTTCTACTTCGTAGCAAACGAGAACTGCAACTGTAGCGAGTGCCCTTATATGAAACGCAACACGCTCGAGAAACTGCGCGATTGCCTGCAGAACCTCGAGCCTCGCGTGGAACTTCCCCAAAACATTCTGGACCGTGCGCGTTTGCCCATCGAGCGCATGCTGGCGGTAAAGTAGCTTCTGATGTCTCTGGTCGACACGTTCGGGCGGCTGCACGACAACCTGCGCATTAGCGTTACCGACCGGTGCAATATCCGGTGCTACTACTGCATGCCAGACGAGGCGGTTCAGTTCGGACCACGTGAAGAGATACTCAGCTTCGAGGAGATCGAACGCGTGGCGCGGATAGCCGCGGGGCTGGGCGTGCGCAAACTGCGTCTGACCGGCGGAGAGCCGCTGCTGCGGAAGAATCTTCCGGAACTGGTGATGCGTTTGAACTCTGTGCCGGGCATCGAAGAAATCGCGCTCACTACTAACGCCGTGCTGCTGGCGCAGCAGGCTGAGGCGCTCTATGCGGCAGGACTTCGCCGGCTGAATATCCACCTCGACACACTCGATCGCGAGCGGTTTCACCAGATTGTGCGCCGCGATGAACTGGACAGGGTGATGGCGGGAATCGACGCGGCCCTCCGCCTGGGATACAAGACGATCAAGATCAACGCGGTCGCACTGAAAGGCATAACCGACGCGGATGTGGTGCCCCTGGCAAAGTTCGGACGCGAGCACGGCATTGAAATTCGATATATCGAGTTCATGCCGCTGGATGCGCAGAACCTGTGGGACCGGTCGAAGGTGCTGCTGGCTGACGAAATTCTGGAAACTCTGTCGCGCGAGATTTGCCCGCTGGTTCCGGTTCCAGACGCGGACCCGCGCGCACCCGCCACTGAATATCGCTATGCCGATGGACGGGGCGGGATCGGCATTGTTGCCTCGGTAAGCAAGCCGTTTTGCCTGAACTGCAACCGGATTCGATTGACGGCCGACGGCAAACTCCGCTACTGCCTTTTTGCCATCGAAGAGACCGACGTGAAAGACCTGCTCCGCAGCGGGGGCAGCGACGAAGAGATCGCATCGCGACTGATCGGAAATGTACGGGCGAAGTGGATCGGGCATCAGATCAACTCGACCAAGTTCGTGCCGCCGCCGAGGCCGATGTACGCCATCGGCGGCTGATCGCCGTCCGCCGACTTTCCCGGTTCGGTGCATCCAACCGGCCATGGTGAAAGAGCTTCGTTCCGTTGAACGCGTCGTGCCCGCGATGCGCGTCACCGAGGGGGGAGGGTTCAAGGTCCGCCGCGCATTTTCAACTCCCAACGTCGACCGCATCGATCCATTTCTCCTTTTCGACCACTTCGGGCCGATCGATTTTGCGCCCGGACAGGCGTCCGGATGCCCGGTCATCCGCATCACGACTCGCGAGGACACGCCGGCAGAATGGGGGCGGGCGATGTGCAGTGGATGACGACTGGTTCCGGCAGCGTGCCCGCGGAAGGAGATTCCGTCAAGACAATTTCCCGCAGCCGAGCAGAGCGGTGTGCGCGTGACGGTCATGCACGCGACAGCGACATGTTGGTTTTCGCGAACAGCGGGTCAGCGCCGCTCATTCCGGTTGCCGGGTCCTTCGTGGGTCACATTCTGTCGTAGACCTCGGTCCAACTGCTCTTGCCTTTCGGGCCTTTGCGGGTCACTTTGCGGACGAGACTCTTCCCGTCGCTTGCCACGGTGGTGACGGCGTCCTCTTCGGAATCCGCATTCTTCAGAGTGGACGAGATGGAGTTCGGAGCGATGCGCTGGAAGGTGATCTTCTGGTCACCGGTTCCCATCTTCACCGGGTGTTCCTTGCCATCGATAGCGCCATCGAACGAGTAGGTATTCTCGGTGCCGTCAAGATCCGTCACCTTGCCCGTATACTTGAGCTTCGGCTCATTGTGTTCGATGACGATCTCGCCAGACTGGGGTGCCGAGTGGCCGCTCCATTTAGATTTCTTAATGTCCAGACGCCAAGTCCCGCTGAGGTTGGCCGGTTCCGCCAGGCACGGGATCGTTAACAAGAGCAACAGAGCCAGATAACGCATACACGAGATAGACGCGAAATGAAGCATTTGTTGGCATTGCTAGTGTCGATTCCCCTGCTGGCGCAGGTTTCCACCGGACCGAAGAAGGGCGCGCTGTTGATTGCAGGCGGGGGCACCCTTGGACCGGAAATCGCTAAGAGGTTTGTGGAATTGGCCGGCGGACCGGACGTGCCGGTCGTTATTATCCCTACGGCAGACGGCAAAGTGAAGGCGGATTCCGGCGAAGACAACGCGTTTCTCAAAGCGGCCGGATTCCGGCATGTCACCGTGTTACATACGATCCAGCGCGAGGAGGCAAACACGAAGGAGTTCGTGAAGCCGCTGCGGAAAGCGCGGGCCGTGTGGATTAGCGGAGGCCGGCAGTGGCGGCTGGCCGATTCCTATCTCGACACGCGCACGATGCGTGAGTTGGAGAAGGTGCTGAAGCGCGGCGGAGTGATCGGCGGCAGCAGCGCGGGCGCGAGCATTCAGGCTTCCTACATGGTCCGCGGCGCGCGGGAAGGCAATACGATCATGATGGCTCCAGGGTATGAGCGAGGGTTCGGTTTTCTGCAGAATGCCGCCATCGACCAGCACCTGCTGACGCGGAAGCGGGAAAGGGACATGCTGCAGGTAGTAGAGAAGCATCCCGAACTGCTGGGCATCGGCATCGACGAGAAGACCGCCATTGTGGTGAAGGGCGGTGAGTTTGAAGTCATCGGGCCGAGCAAAGTGGCGATATATGAAAACGGCCACCCGGACTTTTACTACTTAGTCGCGGGTGACCGTTTTGACCTCCGGAGCAGGAGGAAGAAGTAGCGCTGCGCGCTACTGGTAGATAACCGACTTGCCTGTGCTCGACGTGGCGCTGACGAGGGCGTAGTCGATAGACGGCGCGGTGAACTTCACCGGCGGGGCGCTGAGCCCGAGCGACAAAGAACCGGTCGGTATGGAAACGCCGCCGACACTGGGACTCTGACCGGGAACCAGGGCGAGCAGGACGTACGACGGGACATTGAACGTACCGGCACTGTACGGCGCCGTGCAACTGAAGCCAGTAACGATGGCACTGCTCACGTTCATTCCTGTGATGCTATAGGACGTGCCGGAGATGGTGACGAAGCCGGAGTATGGATTGCCGGTATCCCAGTTGACGGTCACTCCCTGCGATCGGGCGATGGTGCTGATGCTGCCGCTGTTCGTCCAATTCAATGCCGGCGGCATGTTGATCTGCGCTCCGCTGATTGCACCGACATCGGCGCCTCCGCTGTTGGTGAAGCTAAACTGCCCGCCACCATTGGGGATGAAGAGAGGCGACATGGAGCCCTGGGCGTCTGAACCGCTGACGAAGTAGAAGCCGCTGTTGCTCCTCGTAAGGTTCATCGTATTCCCGTTTGGAAGCTTCATGGTGATGGTGCCGGCATCGAGGACCTTCGGGGTGATGGTCGGCGGAGCGGTGCCGCCGGCCTGTCCCATGAACTGATACGTGGTGCACGTGCCGAACGAGTTTTGCAGGATGGCCAAACCGGAGGCACTGACGTATTGAGACGGCGTGAACTCGGAGAACTGAGCACTGGCGCTGTCGCTCGTGGTGGTGCCGCCGCCGACGGTGACTCCTCCAACGGAGATTGGGGGTGTCTGGACCGTAGACTTGGTTACTCCGATGAAGCCGAGACGAAGGGAACCCTTGCTGAGAAGATTCTGCAGATCGGTAGTCGTCAGGCCGGTAGTTGCCGGATCAGAACAAGTGCGGCCGGATGCGGCTACGGCGATCGTGGCGGAGTTGCTGACGTAGCTGCCGGTCTGAACGACAACGCCAACGCTGCATCCCGTCACTCCGCCTGGGACCACGACATTGATCTGATCCACGGAAGGAAATTGAGAACGGCCGGCGTAGGCGACTGTGGCGGGTTGGCCGCCGATATACACCTTCACATTCACGGTGCTCTTCAGGTCAGTCTGCGGGAAGGGATACCTGGTCTCGTCACCGGGAGAGGCACCCAGACCGGAACCCCACAGAACGATGGTGTCGCCTGGATTTGCGGCGGACGTCGGGGTAATCAGCGAGCCGCCGTTGTTTGCATCAAAAACTGCAGCGACTCCCGTACCGTTTCCGTTCAGGGTCAAAAGACCAAATGCTGAAGCCACCACGGTGATAGGAGCTGTCGCACTCGTCTGGCCGTTGTAGGAGACGGTAATGGTCCCCGTCCCGGCGGGCGTGTTCGAAGGAAGAATGCCGGCGATGTCCGTTGCCGAGACGTAATAGAGCGGCGCCTGCACCGTTGTGCCGTTGACGGTGATGCTGACGATGACTCCGTTCAGATTCGTGGTGAGCGGGCCCTTAGACAGGTCCGGTAGTGACGGATTCTGCGCGGGTCCGATACCGGAACCGAAGATGTGAAACAGAGATCCCGGAGCGATGCCGTAGTTCGGCAGTCCGGGCAGCGTATAGCTGTAGTTATTCAAGATGGAATTCACCTTCGGCTGAGCCGAAGCGAGGCCGAATGCCGACAGCAGGCAGACAACCGCTGAGAGTTTGTTCATGTAGTCTCCTCTGCATATATGCGTTTAGGTGATGATCAATGGTGAATCATTTCACACAATGCCCCACCCTTTTCCTGGGTGCAACTGTCTCATTGTATTAGCTTGTGGCCCCTGAAGGGATACCCGCTTCGTTTATCCCGGTTTTCGGGGCGGGCAAAGGAGCGAGGCGCTCACCGCGGACCCGAATCACGGCGTTTTTTTCCAACGGGAGTTGCGCAAAACATTCTTTCAGGCCCTGACGGGGCGGTTCAGCGACCGGTTCGGCGGCGGGAAGCGGCTCGGCGTGTTTTTTACGAAGCGAAGCCATTTTTTCGACGCGCTGCATGGCTTTATCGAAGGCACGCTGGAGGTGGGCATCGTAGCGGCGGTAACGATCCATAATCTCGTCGGCCTTCATGAAGCCCATGGCTTCGAGGTGGCCGGCATGAAGGTCGCCCGGTTGCGCTCCGGCGGCCTCGTACTCAGCATTGGCCGTGGTTTCAAAGATGCTGGCTTCCAAACGAAGCGACCGCTCCATGCGCCAGAAGGCCTCGGCGGCGTGCTTGACCAGGAGCCGCTCGTAATTGTCCACGGGTTCAAAGCGGGTCTCGAACGACTCGATGATCGCATCGAGATCTTCCCGATGTTCCCAGGGAAGAATCGCGTGCTGCGCCGTGAGCCCATGTTTCACTCCGTTAAAGCGGGTCTTGGATGTGTCCTTGGGACCTGTGGATTTCCTGGCATTCGCGCGATTCGCTTCGATTCGTTTTTGCGATACTTGCATGTTTTTCGCTCCTGGCTTGAGATTGGGGCAATCCATTACCCCTGATCGCAGTTTCCAGGATGCGTATATCAGACGAGGGAGAAGAGCCGCTACAAGTAATTGAAAACAAGCCGGAAATAAAACGCCATCGGACGTGATGGCCAGCGAGGCGTTACACTAAGACTAGTGTTGGTCACGATTTCCTCCCAGCAGCAGCCGCGTCCGATGTGGCTTCGCGCACCCGCCCCGGTTGGTGAAAACTATCGAGAGCTGAAGCAACTGGTCAGCGATCTGAAATTGCATACGGTATGCGAGAGCGCGGCCTGTCCCAATATCGGTGAATGCTGGAACCGGCGCACGGCAACGTTTATGATCCTGGGGAACGTGTGCACTCGCAGATGCGGATTCTGTGCCGTTCAGAAGGGCGCTCCACTAGAGGTGGACTACGACGAACCCCGGAGAGTGGCGGAGGCAGCGTCGGCGCTGGGGCTGAACTACGCGGTGATCACAAGTGTGAATCGCGACGACCGGAAGGATGGAGGGGCGGAACTCTTCGCTGCCGTCATCCGGGCGATCCGGGAACGCATTCCGGGCTGCAAGGTGGAGGTTCTAGTGCCTGATTTCCAGGGCTCGGCGGCAGCGATGGAGATCGTGATGGAGGCAGAGCCGGATGTGCTGAACCACAACACAGAAACGGTCCCACGGCTATACAGACAGGTGCGGCTAGGGGCTCGCTACGAGCGGTCGCTCGAGATGCTGGAGTATGCCAAGAAACTGCGGCCGAACATTCCGACCAAGTCCGGATTAATGCTGGGCCTGGGAGAGACGAAGGACGAGGTGGTGAGCGTGATGAAGGATCTGCAGGCACACGCGGTCGACATTCTCACGCTCGGTCAGTATCTGCGGCCCTCGCCGAAACACCTGCCGATTATCCGGTATGTGCCCGTAGAGGAATTCGCGGAGTTGAAGCATATCGGCCAGAGGCTTGGGTTCTCGCATGTGGAGGCCGGCCCTCTGGTACGGAGTTCCTATCACGCCGATTCAGCCCTGTAGCAGGAACAAACTGGTTCACAATTTCGTACAGTCAGACAGGTACAACCTATGTTCAGCTTCTTGGTCTGGTGCGTGCTGTTTGTACTTTGCTGGCCGTTAGCACTGATCGCGCTGTTACTTTACCCGCTGATCTGGCTGCTGCTGCTTCCGTTCCGTGTTGTGGGCATTGCGGTCAGCGGTGCTCTGCATCTGATATGGGCGATCGTGACACTACCAGCTCGGGTTTTGGCCCGGATTTGAGAATCCGGGAGACAGGGGCGGGCTTCTCCTGAAAGGCTCGCCACCAGATGTAAAGGCAGAGAAAGTGCGTAAGAACCAGCACGATGTCACCCACCCGAATGGTGGCCTTGGAAATCTGACGCAGCGATTGTCCAATGGCATCCCCCGTCATTTGCAGACCAAGACCGCCGGTGATCATCAGAAGCCGTGTATCCTTCTTCTCAGCGGCAAGAAGAACGAACCACAAAGCTAAATTCGCGATAGCGGAGCAAAAGCTTAAATTCCGGATTACCCGGCTCATCCAGAGTGACAACTGCGGCACCTCATGGATATAAAGGGATCCGACCCAGAAGATAATTGCGAGCGAAACGAGCAAGCGCGTGAGTGCAGCACGCAAGCGGTTATTCGGAATGGCGTGGGAGACAAGCGAAACGACCACGGCGTAAAGGCCGGTTTGCCGGACTACTTCAGAGGTCCAATAGTAGTAAATGTAGGCTCTTTGACTGGCGGTTGAGACCATCACGATATCGGCGATCGTGCACACAACCAACAGACACGAGTAGAAGAACGCGGTTCTATATTCGCGCCACGCTCCTTCGAGAAGAGCCGCGACGACCAGGAACTGCAGTCCAAGCCCGATGATCCAGAATGACCATTGGAGATAAGGCATTACGGGACGGTCTTCTTATTGTAAGTCCATAGCCGCCCTATCGAACCAATTGTTTCGCTTGGAAAGGAAAATCGTCAAGCCATTCTGCGTCGATGCGGACAGAAACCGCAAGTAAATCAGCGGCCTACGCCAAGAATGGTGGATCTCCCCACGGATCGGGCGGCATGGTGGGGCTAGCGCTGATTCCGTGAGAGCGGGCGAGGATGGCGGCAGGTGGATCTCCCCAAGGGTCAGGCGGCATGGTGGGGCTGGCGCTGATTCCTTGAGCGCGGGTGAGGGCGGGCGGATCCCCCCACGGGTCTGGCGGCATGGTGGGGCTGGCCTGGAAGGAGGAATCGACGAGGGGCAAAACAGAGTCGATATCCTGGCTTGCATTCATAGTACCGACGTTCACGAACGTAGCGATCGCGAAGAGAATCGCGGCAACGGCAAAAAGTTTGGGGCTTTCCAGTAATCGCTTCATCATATCTCCTTTAAAATTAGTTATTTACCTTGTATGGGCCAATGCCTGAACACCGGGCGCGCCGGAAGGCGCAGCAGTGTTCGCCTGGACTGGCGTTGCGTGGGCGGGAGAGACGATGGCGGCACCGGCGGTGGCCTCGGAAGGAGGGAAGGTCAGGTTAACAAAAGTCGCCAGGGCGAACAGGAGACCGGTCGCGGCGAACAGTTTCGGATTGGCAAGTGCTTTAGACATGAAAAATCTCCAAATCTACTCTTAGCGATCCTTTAAATGGACTAGGATCTTTGGGCTAAGCAGTTTACATGAGTGTACTCCGGATTTCCGTAGCATGCCATAGGTAAAAAGGAACACTAAAGACAATAAAACCTCTGACAGGCCGAGAAAAGGCGGTACGAAGAGTCTAAGCAATTGAGTCAAGAAGCGTAATTGGTGTTACGGCTTTAGAGACTGTGTCTGCTATCAGGAACAGTACTAAGTACTTTTAGGGTGTTAGAGTGACCGCAACAGGGGGTATCGAATACCTACAAATAGGTATTATTCGCGGCCTGTGTAGGAGGAAGTCGGTTCTATTGAGTCGGAGTACCTGGAGCGATTGCCTCGGGAGTGGCGGCCAGGCCATTCGAGACGCATATCCGCACTGACATCGTCGAGCATCTCGGCGGAGGCGGATTTAGAGGCATCAGCAAAGCAAGTGAGCAGCAGATTGTCGCAAAAGGCATTAATGACGCGCGGGATGCCCTGGGTACGGCGGTGGATCTCCTGCATGATCTCAAGCGGAAAGATAGCCTGTTCCGGGATGCCGGCCTTAGTGAAACGGCTGTTGATATAACGGATGGTGTCCTCTTCGGAGAACGGGTTGAGATTGTACCTGAGGACGATGCGCTGTTTGAGCTGACGGAGATTGGGGGCATCGAGTTTGCGGTCAAACTCGGGCTGGCCAGCCATGATGATCTGCAGCAATTTGCCGTGCCGGTTCTCCAGATTGCCGAGCAGGCGAATCTCTTCGAGCACTTCCCATTCGAGATTCTGCGCCTCATCGACGATGAGGACGCCGGTGCTTCCCTTCTCGGCCTGAGAAAGGAGCATCTGGTTTAACTCGACCAGAACCTCGGTTTTCGAAGTGCGCGAGCAGCGCAGGTCGAAATCGTAGGCCATCATCTCGAAAAATTGATCGCTGCTGATGCGGGAATTGAACAGAAACGCGAACTCGATGGATTGCTCATAGAGATAATCCCTAAGGCATTCGAGCATTGTGGTCTTGCCGGTACCTACTTCCCCGGTCAGGACAATGAAGCCTTTGCGGGCCTGGACTCCGTAAATCAAATTCGAGAGAGCTTCTTCATGCTGCTCGCTCCGGTAGAGGAAAGCTGGATCGGGGCTGAGACTGAAGGGATCCTCTTTGAAACCGAAGAAAGCTTTGTAAACGCTCTGGGCCTGCTTCACTTCTAGAAGTGTAGCAGACAGAATCGAAAGGAATTCGCGGAAAGGACCCGATTGAGAGGTCCCTTGCCGTAATTACGGCTACTTATTCAGGAGCCTGCTTCGTGAGCAGTTCGGCCACATCCATATGACCTGCGAATTCGGCCCAGCCCGCGGGGGTGCTGTCGTATTGGAAGTCGCGGACGGTGGGGTCGGCTCCGTAACCGAGGAGGAGTTCGACCATCTCGGCCTGGCCGGTGGAGGCGGCGCAGTGCAATGGCGTCTGGTTCGTGCCCTCGGCAAGTGCATTGGGGTCGGCCCCGTAACCGAGCAGTTCGGTCGCTATTCCGATGTGACCTTCGAGGGCCGCGATATGGAGCGGCGTGCAGTTCGTGCTGGTCTCGGCGATCAGCATGGGCGTTTGCACGCCCGGGTCGGCCCCTAATTCGAGCAGGAGGTCCACGGCCTCATCCATCCCGTCCGCGGTGCAGGCGTGAAGGAGGAAAGCGTGCATCTCCGGATCGAAGGGAATTTCTTTGGCCTTCTCGAACTCGCCGGAGAAGAGTGCGGCGCTTAGGTCGAACTCGGCTCCGTGAGCCTGGAGGAGTTCAGCGATGCTGTTGTGGCCGGCTTGGAGAGCGAGCGCCAAGGGAGAGACTCCCCACCAGGTGAGTGCATTGAAATCGGCATTCAGATCGAGCAGACGGCGCACCGCCTTCACATTGCCGCGGGCAACGGCGAAGTGCAGAGGGGTCTGGCCTTGGCGGGCGAAGCCGAGGCGTTCGTCCACTTGCTCGGCGAGCGCATAGAGAGCCTCCTCATCGTCACGGACGATGGCGGAAAACGGGTCCATGAGCGAACCGCGTTCGAGGAGGGACTGCACAGCGGCATCGCGGTCCTCATGAAACTGAGGAGCCCAACGAATGATGGTCGCCCAACCGATGGGGCCGAGGTTGAACCACTCGTCGCGGGGATTGGGGTCTGCTCCGGCGCCGATGAGCAATTCGATGATGGCCGGATGACCGCCTTCGGCAGCCCAATGAAGGGCCGTGGTCTGGCTGGCTTCTTCGCGCTCATCTACCGGAGCGCCGGATTCGAGCAGGAGCTGCACAATTTCGAGGAATCCACGGTGGGCAGCAAGGATGAGCGGCGTGCTGCCGAGAACCTCGTCGCGCTGCTGGACGGCGGAAGGGTCTTCCGCGAGGGCGGTGCGAACCGCATCAGTATCACCCTGTGTGCAAGCGTCGAGAATAGACATGGCAGCAAACCGTAGTATGGCACGGCACTTATCGAGCGGCGCGTTCGAGTGTGCTGGCGGCTTGTTTTGCGGCGCCGGGATGAGCGAACCGGCGAACAGCGGTGGAAAGGCTCTGAAGCGCGGGCAGATCGGCTGAGAGCGCCGTCACTTCGTCGTAGAGGCGCTTGCCCGTGAGGTCCTTATCGAGAATGAGGCGGGCGGCGCCGGCATTAACGAGCGCCTCGGCATTGCGGCGCTGGTGGTCATCGGCAGCGAAGGGGAAAGGAATCAGGATCGCAGGCTTGCCGGCGGCGGCGATCTCGGCGACGGTGGAGGCGCCGGAGCGGCAGAGGATGAGGTCGGCCTTGGCGAAGGCTGCGGGCATATCGTCAATGAAAGGCGTGATCTCCCCCTGGAGCCCGCGCTCGCGGAACTCGCCTTCGAGGCCGGCATAGGCTTCGAGGCCGGTTTGGTGGATGATCCGAAGTGAAAGGGCGCGGCTGGAAGCGGCGAACAAGGGCCAGCTATCGCGCGCCGCGTTGTTCAGAGTGCGCGAACCCTGGCTGCCGCCGGTGATCAAGAGCGTGAAGGGACCTTCGCTCAGCGGGACGCGCGGCGGGATCTGAAAAAAAGGCTCGCGGACGGGGATGCCGACGACCTCCGCGGTGCCGGGCGGAAAATATGCGGCGGTTTCAGGAAAGTGGATGAGAGCCTTCGAGACGAAGCGGGCCATGCGGCGGTTCACCATACCGGGAACCGCGTTCGGTTCCATGGCTACGACTGGCACGCCGGCGAGCCACGAGGCAAGGACCACGGGTCCGGCGACATAGCCGCCCATCGAGAACACGGCCGCGGGCCTGACGTACGAGAACATTTTGCGGACGCGCATGGTGCTGAGGGGGAGCTGCCCGAGGGTGCGGATACGCTGCGTGAAGTCCACGCGGTTGAGGCCGCCGATCTCGATCCATTCGATGGGAAAGCCCGCGTTGGGCACGAGTTTCGATTCCAGGCCGTGACGCGTTCCGATGAAGGTGATTTTGTGGCCGCGCGAGCGCAGTTCCTGGGCGACTGCAAGCGCAGGTATGATGTGGCCGCCGGTGCCTCCGCCAGCCATGACAAAATTCAGGGATTCGCTCATCCGGCCTGTTCGCTGATGCTCATGAGCATACCAAGCGAGACCAGGGTGCTGAGCAGCGAGCTTCCGCCGTAGCTGATCATGGGCAGTGGAATGCCTTTGGTAGGGCCCATGTCGAGGACGACGCTCATGTTGATAAGGGCCTGGACAACGACTGAGGTGGTGATGGCCAGAGCGAGATAGCGCCCAAAGTCATCAGGGGCGAGCCAGAAGAGCCGCATGCCTCGCCAAAGTATGAGGAAAAAGCCAATGAGAACAGCACTGGAGCCCCAAAGGCCGAGTTCTTCACCCACGACGGCGTAGATGAAATCGGTGTGGGCTTCGGGAAGATAGAGGAGCTTCTGCTTGCCCTGCATGAGGCCGACGCCGAGCGTGCCGCCGGCACCGACGGCGATCTTTGACTGGCGGGCCTGATAGCCGGGGTCGCGCGTGGACAGAGAGCTATGGACGTAGCGCTTGAGGCTGCCGCTGGGGTTCAGCTTATCGATAATCTTGTACTCGGGGTCGACGTAGCCGATGATGCGCGAGAGGCGGTATGGCTTGGCGGCAACGAAGCAACAAGCGACCACGAATCCTCCGGCCATGGCAATCAAGAAGTAGCGGCGCTCCAGGCCGGCGATGTAGAACACGACGGTTGCCGTAAGCGCGAGGACGATGGCGGTTCCAAGGTCCGCGATACCGACGACGGCAAGCAGGACGCCGAGGAGAAGAAACGCGGGCGCGAGCGTGTGCTTATTGTTGATGGCGCGGATCCGCAAGGTGACGAAATAGGCAAGGAAGATGCCGAGCGCAGGTTTGGCGAACTCAGAGGGCTGGATGCCATGGCCGCCGATGTGCAGCCAGCGATGGCGCAAGGGGTCGGCGAAGTACACGACGACGAGCAGAGCGACCACAATGCCGAGAGGGGCAAAAGCCCAGATGGGCTCCTTAAAGCGCCGGTAATCGACGCTCTTGAAGAACATGAAGATCAAAAACGAGGCGATGGCCCAGAGGACCTGCTGCTTGATGAAGACATAGCTGCTCTTGTACTTCAACTCGGCCATGATGGAGGACGCGCTGTAGACGATGACAAGTCCGAAGCAGACCATCACGATGACGGTGAAGAAGAGAATCCAGTCGGTTTTGAGTCTTTGTGCCATTGGCTGTCTTGATACCGGCGCGGCCAGAGGCTGCGCTACATTCCGTTCACGAGGTTCTTAAATACCGTACCGCGATGTTCGTAATTTTCAAACTGGTCGAAGCTGGCACACGCGGGAGAGAGCAGCACGACCTCACCGGGGGCTGCGGCTGCGTGGGCAAAGCGGATCGCCGCGTCCATGGTGCCGCACTGAACGAGCGGGAGACCCTCCAGTTGGCGGGCGATGATATTTGCCGCAGCGCCGATCAACATAATGGCGCGCGCCTTCTTCTGCAGTTTGTCAAATAAGACTGTGTAGTCGCTGTTCTTGTCCTTGCCGCCGAGGATAAGCCACAAGCCTTCATCGAAGGCGTCGACGGCCTTTTCGGTAGCGTCGACGTTGGTGGCTTTCGAATCGTTGTAGTAGCGGACACCGTTCAACTCGCGCACGAACTCGATGCGGTGCTCGACGCCGGGGAAAGTGCGGAGGGCATCCGCGATCCTGGGCAACGGCACGCCGGCGCAGCGGCAGGCACCGATGGCGGCGAGGGCATTTTCCACATTGTGAATGCCGCGCAGAGGGATCTCTTTCGCGAGCATGACGGCGGTATCGTCGAAGAAAATCCGGCCGTCCTCGCGGAGCCATGCGCCACGGTCCACCTGGTGGGAGGTGCTGAACCAGATTACCTGGGCCTTGGTCCGGGAAGCGAAGGCGGCGGTGGGCTGGTTATCGACATTGAGAATTGCGAAGCCGTCCGCGGCTTGGGTTTCGAAGAGGCGGGCCTTGGCGTTTGCGTAGTTCTCGAACGTGTGATGACGATCGAGATGGTCGGGAGTGACGTTCAGGCAAACGGCGACGTTCGCCTGGAATTCGGAAATTGTTTCGAGCTGAAAGCTGGAGAGTTCGAGTACGTTCCACTGGCCGGCCCTGGAGGATTCGACCATCGAGGTGGGCGGTGTCCCGATATTCCCGCCCACCTGGACAGGAAGCGCGGCTTTCTGCAAGATATGCCCAATCATCGCGGTTGTTGTTGTTTTGCCATTAGAACCGGTAATACCGATGATCGGGCCCTGCAGAAACCAGGCGGCAAGCTCGACTTCTCCGACGATGGGGATGCCGCGGCGGCGTGCTTCGTCCAGCTCGGGAATGTCCAGGGGGATTCCGGGAGAGAGGACGATCAGATCCACATCGCTGAGTGCTTCGATGTTCTGCGGAACGACGAGGTAAGACTGGGGAGGGACCTTCTCCGGATGCTGATCCATCGCTTTGACGATCGCCCCATGCTGGAGCAACAGGGCGGCGGCAGCCAGACCGGAGCGGGCCATCCCGGCGACAAGAACCCGTTTGCTGGTGAGGTCCTTCATCGCAGTTTCAAGGTGGTGAGGGCGAAGAGTGCCATCACGAGGCCGGCGATCCAGAATCGCGTGATGATCTTCGACTCCTGCCATCCGAGCGCTTCAAAGTGATGGTGCAGCGGCGCCATTTTAAAGACACGCTTGCCGCGGAGTTTGAAGCTACCGACCTGGATGATGACGGAAAGCGCTTCGAGCACGTACACGCCGCCGATGAAAGGCAGCAGCAACTCCTGCTTGATAAGAACGGTGACAGCGGCGAGGGCTCCGCCGAGAGCGAGCGACCCTACGTCGCCCATGAACACTTCAGCCGGATGCGCGTTGTACCAGAGGAAGCCCAGCGAGGCGCCGGTCATGGCGGCGCAGAAGACGGTTAACTCGGCGGCGCCGGCCAGGCGGGCGATTTCGAGGTAGTTCGAAAATTCGCGATGGCCGCTGACGTAGGTGAGGATCGTGATGGCCCCCGAGGCGATGATCATGAGACCGATAGCGAGACCATCCAGACCGTCTGTGAGGTTGACTGCATTGGACGCACCTACGAGCACGAAGGCGGTGAACGCGTAGAACCCGACGAAGGCGAGCGCGTATGTCCAGTAACTGCTCAGGAAGCCGGTAATCAGCAGGTCCGGCCGGAATTGCTTTACGAACGGCACGTTCATGGAGGTGTCATACATTCCGTTGGCGTGCAGGACGAGAAGCGCGAAGCCGATGATGAGCGAAACAAGGACCTGCAGGAAAATTTTCTGACGTCCCGTGATGCCCAGGTTTCGCGCCTTGCGCACTTTGCTGTAGTCGTCCCAAAAGCCAATAGCACCAAAGCCGAGCAAGGCGAAGAGCACGATCCAGACGTAGGGATTGCGGAGGTCCGTCCACAAAAGGGTCGGGATCACGATAGAGACGATGATGAGCACGCCGCCCATGGTAGGCGTGCCGGCCTTAGTCTGGTGCGAGCGCGGACCTTCCTCGCGGATGTGCTGCCCGATCTGGAATTCACGCAGCTTGCGAATGAACCAGGGGCCGAGGACGATGCAGAGGAAGAGAGCGGTGAGGCTGGCGAACGCAGTGCGAAAAGTAACGAAGCCGAAGAGACGGAGGGGGCCGAATGCAGGCACCTGCTTTCCGTATCCAATGAAGAGTTTATGGTAGAGAAGCCAGTAAAGCATTATCCGAGAAATGCCTCCAGGGCGTTCTCTACGTGGGTGCCGCGGGAGCCTTTGAAGAGGATGGCATCGCCGGGGCGTGCGATTTCACGCAACTGGCGGCCGGCTGGCTCTGGATCGGAAAAAAAGTACGCGGCGTCACCTGCGAGGCCAGCTTCTATGGCTGCGTCGACCATATTGCGAGCTGCGCCGCGTATCCCGATGAGCACTGATATCCCTGAACCGGCGACGTAGTAACCCACGTCCCGATGCAAAGGCTCGGCCCAGCGGCCGAGTTCCAACATCTCCCCCAACACAGCAATGTGCCGCTGAGCCGGGACATCTCGAAGCACGTCGATCATGGAGCGGGCGGCATCGGGATTGGAGTTGTAACAGTCATTCAAAATTGTAATGCCTTCATGGACGAGCCGCTCGCCTCGCATTTTCCCTGGGGAAAGGGAGCGAACTGCCTCGACCAAATCTACCAGGTCGATCCCAAATATCTGTGCGACCGCAATCCCGGCCAAAATGTTTCGGACGCCGTGGCGGCCTAACATAGAGGTTTCGAACTGCGTGCCGGAGACGCGGAATTTCACGCCCGTATCACTGAGCCGTACCTCTTCGGCGCGCACATCCGCATCCGCTGACAGGCCGAAGGTGACACTGCGGCCGGGATGGACGCCGCGGAAGGCGCGTACCCGCTCATCGTCGGCACTCAGCACGGCGATGCCGCCCGGCTTCAGGCCTTCGACGAGTTCGCGCTTGGCGAGGGCAACGCCTTCGACGGAATCGAAGTTCTCAATATGCGCATAGCCGACATTGGTGACGACAGCCACATCGGGGAGACCGATCCTGGTCAGGTCGCGGATCTCGCCTGCATGGTTCATGCCCATCTCGAGGACGGCGACTTCGGCATCATCGGGCAAACGAAGTATGGAGACCGGCAGCCCGATGTGATTATTGAAATTCCCGACAGTGCGCCCGGTTTTGAGCTTGACGCTGAGCAATGCGGCGATTACATCTTTGGTAGTCGTTTTGCCGGCACTACCAGTAACGGCAACGACCGGTTTAGCAAATCTTTGGCGAGCCCACCGCGCGAGCGTCTGGAGCGCTTGGAGGGTATCCGGAACGTGAAGGAATTTCCCATGTAGCGCAACTGGACGATCCACAACCGCGGCGTACGCGCCTTTTTCGAAAGCTTGCGAGAGATACTCATGGCCATCCAACCTTTCCCCGCGGAGAGCGAAGAAGAGATCTCCGCTCTGAATTGTGCGGGTGTCAATGCTGTATCCGGTGATAGTGCCTTGCAGCGAGCCGGTGCTGCGGGTGACTTCGCATATTTCCTGGAGGCTCAGCGTCAATGGAACAACCTCGAGGACGGGATCCGCGGGAAGCGAGGACGAGCGGCTACACGCGGGACGAGCGGAACGGCGGGGAACTGCGGGAGCGCGAGGGCGCTCAGGAAGCCCGCGAACAGCGGCGAGCATGAATCGGTGATGGCAACCGTATCTTTCGCCTTTGCGGCAGTGGTTCTTTTCTCCTTCATTCTTTCCCTCCGTAGCCGAATGAGCGCAGGATTTCCTGCGCTGTTTCGCGGTCGTCGAAATGAATGGTCTTGTCCTTGAGAACCTGATAGTTCTCGTGGCCCTTGCCGGCAAGCAGAACCACATCTCCCGGGGCGGCCTGTTCGAGAGCTCTGCGGATCGCGATTGCGCGATCGGGTTCGATGATGTGAGGCGTGTCGAAACGGCGCACGCCTACGAGCGCATCGTTGAGGATATCGATGGGATCTTCCGAGCGCGGGTTGTCCGAAGTGAGGACAACGAAGTCGCTGAGTTCGGCCGCGGCCATTCCCATAAACGGCCGTTTGCTGCGGTCGCGGTCGCCTCCGCATCCAAAGAGGGTGATGACGCGCTTGCTGGTGAGTGCGCGAGCGACGGAGATCGCGTTCCGAAGCGCGTCGTCTGTGTGGGCATAGTCAACTACCACGAGGAAGGGCTGGCCTACCTCGACTCGCTCAAAACGGCCGGGAACAGCACGGCACTGAGCGATGCCTTCCGACATCACCGCCGGGTCAATCCCATAGGACGCCCCAGCGCACCACGCCGCAAGAATGTTATAGACATTGATTTTCCCGACCAGCGGCGACTCCACCGGGTAAGTCCTGCCGTGGTGTTGAATCTCAAAGCGAAGCCCCTCAAAACTCGAGGAGACCTTCCGAGCGCGAGTTGTTGCGCCCTCTTCCAGCCCATACCAGAACACCTCCGTATCGGGTTTTATCTGAAGCTGCCTGCCGTAGTCGTCATCGTAGTTGATTACGGCAAACCGCGGTGCGGCCGCGCCCTGACCCGTAAACAGGATCTGTTTGGCCGCAAAATACGCTTCCATGGTCTTGTGGAAATCCAGGTGGTCCCTGGTGAGATTCGTAAAGACTGCAGTATGGAATTGAATCCCGTAGACACGGCCGAGCGCGAGCGCATGAGAGGAGGTTTCCATGGTGGCGTGGGTGCCGCCCGCCTGCTCGAGGTCGTGGAAGATCCGGAAGAGATCGAGGGATTCCGGCGTAGTGTTCAGGGCGGGCAGGATCCTACCCGCGAGCTGGTATTGAATCGTTCCGACCATCGCCGTCGTTTTCCCCGCGTGGCGGAGGATGGCGTCGATCAGAAATGACGTCGTTGTCTTGCCATTGGTGCCGGTGATTCCGGTGATGCCGAGCCGGCGGTCCGGATGGCCGTAGAAATTTGCCGAGGTGAGGGCCAGCGCTTCGCGGCCGTGGCGAACCTGCAGCCAGGGACCAGGGAAACCAGAGGGAGCAGCGCTCTCACTCAAGACCGCGAGTGCGCTCTGCGCGAGTGCGGCGGCGGCGAAGCGAGCGCCATCCACATGAGCGCCGGCGAAGGCGAAGAACAGGAATCCGGCTTCGATTTTTCGGGAATCGTACGCAATGCCGCGGACAGACGCGGATGCCAGTGAGGATCCGACCTCCGTCATCAATGCGACCCCTTCGAGGGTCTTCTTCAGCGTCATCGTGTGCCTACCGCGCAAGCTCCAGTCGAACCTTTTCTCCCTGCCTTAAAGGCGTTCCGGCCGCCGGGGACTGATCGCGCACCAGACCGCTGCCAACGATTTCAATCGGAACTCCGGACGAGGCCGATTGCTGAACCACCTGCCGTAATGTCTTGCCACGGAAGTTGGGCGTCTTCGGACCGGCGACTACCACTTCGTTCTGAGTGACCGGCGGACCGATGAACTTCTCCTCCGTAGGAACCGCGGGCTCTGCCGCTGCTGCCGTGCGGGAGAGTGCGCCGACGCCTGCCAGGATCGTGGGAGGTTTCTCATCCTCGTCCTCATACGGGTTGCGGGCAACCAACTCGGGGCTGGCGACATCGTCGTCCGTGTCGTCGTCGATTTGACTCTGCTTCTTCAAGCCTTCGGGACGATCCTTCGGGACATCGAGAATGCGCAGGGCCGCCTGAGCCACCTTTGAGAATACAGGGCCGGCTACCGTGCCGCCCCATTGCTTGGAGTCCGTGATGGTGACGGCAACGACGATGGCCGGGTTATTGACCGGCGCGAAGCCTACGAACGAGGCGTTGTAATGGTGCGTATAGACGTGGGCGACGGGGTCGTACATCTGCGCCGAGCCCGTCTTGCCGCCGACCGAGTAGCCGTCCACTGCGGCACGGGTTCCGGTGCCGCCCTTCTCGACAACGCGCTCCATCATGCGGCGCATTGTAATCGCGGTTTCGGGCTTAAGGACGCGAACGATCGGCTGATCGGGGTCCTGCGGGTCCGGAGTGTTGCCGGGGCGCTGCCGCTTCATCGTCAGGCGCGGATGCACCAGCATGCCGCCGTTCGCGATGACGGAAGCAGCCTGGGCGAGCTGCACGGAAGTGACCGTCACTTCGTGGCCCATGGCGACAGAACCGATCGAGCTCGGGATCCAGCGCTCCAGACGCCACACGCGTCCGCCGGATTCGGACGGAAGGCCTATACCGGTGGGCTTGCCGAATCCAAATTTCTTGATGAATTCGTACATGCGCTCGTTGCCTACTTCGAGGCCAATCTTAATAGCGCCGATATTGCTCGACTTCTTCAGGACATCCGCCATGGTGAGCGTGCCATAAGGGTGCGCGTCATGGATGACGCGCTTGAAGAGAGTCATCGACCCGTTGCCGCAGAAGAACTGCGATTCCGGCTTCAGCCTGGTGGTTTCAAGCGCGGCGGAGAGCGTGATGATCTTGAAAACCGAGCCGGGCTCGAAGGGGGCGGACACAGCCAGGTTGAGGCGGGCCTTCTGGTCTTCCTTGTCCTTCAAGGGCTCGTTCGGATTGAACGTAGGGTAAGAAGCCATGGCGTAGACTTCGCCCGTGTTCGGGTTCATGACCACGACCGTGCCGGTTTTGCAGTGATTCTCAGTGACCGCAGCGGCGAGCTCCTTCTCCGCAACGTACTGGATGCGCGCGTCTATAGAAAGAGTGACGTTTTTGCCGGGCTGAGGGTCACCCATTACCTTGAGGTCCACGACGCGCTGCTTCACATCGGACGTGGTGCGGACATAGCCGGGCTTTCCCTGCAGATCCTTGTTCAGCGCGAGTTCGAGACCACCATTGCCCTTCTCTTCATGATCGACTGCGCCGATGACGTGTGAAGCGACCTGGCCGGACGGATAGAAGCGGCGGCTATCGGGCCGGAACTCAATCCAGTCGAGGCGGAAGTTGCGGAGCTTGGCGGACTCTTCGGGAGTGATCTTGCGCTTGATCCAGAGGAAACCCCGCCTGTTGTCGACAGCGGCCTTCATGCGATCGCGAAGGTCACGGGCGTCCATTGACAGAGTCTGGGCAAGCAGGTTGGCGGCGATGTCGATATCGGGGACGCGGAGCGGGTTGATGCAGACCGAATCCACCTGAACGCTCATGGCGAGCGGCTGGCCTGTGCGGTCGAACAGCGTGCCGCGGGGAGCCTGGATTTCGATCTCGCGTTCCTGCTGGGCCTGCGCCTGGCGGACGTAGTCGTCGTGATGGATAATCTGGAGATAAATGAGGCGTGCGAGGATCAGCACGCCCCAAAACAAACAGATACGCGCGAGAATTCTGATTCGTCTCAGGGTCAGGTCCGCGCGCGCGTCCAAGGATAGCTCCTGAAAAATCAAACCCGGGAAGGGGTCAGCGGCTGCGCCACCGACCAGACACGAACGCGCAGACCGGGCGCGAGCAGTCCTTCGAGGACGAGCTCCCGCTGCGGCCGGCTGCTTGTAGCCGGTTCGGGGACAGCTTCAGCGCGGGGCCGGCGCTTGCGGCGATCATTGGCAATCGGTTCAACTAGCGCGATCATGGATTCCTCAGCGCGGTTAGCGCGCATTCATTGCGAACGAGCCTTCCTTCGACGGCAAGAAGATCGTGCGCTCCGGGGTAGGGTCGATGAACGACTGATCCTTCGCCAGCTTTTGAAGACGTTCGGGGCTGACGAGGCTGGCCTCCTGCATCTCGAGCGTGGCGCGCTCGGTGACGAGGCGCTGGTGCTCCTGCTGGAGTGCATTCAACTGGTAGCCGGCCATGAGGCCATAGGCGCTGGGGAGGAGGGCGCCAATAAGCCCGGCGGCCGAGAGGCATGCGGCGCCGAGGAATTTCCAGCTACGGGCACGGGCACGCGGATCGGCTTCCCGCACGACGCGCGTATTATCAATGCGCTTGACGAAGAAGTACACGTCTTCGTTCGGGAGCGCGCGCAACTTGTATTCGTCGCTCACAACACGCACCCGCTCAGGTGCTGCCGCAGCGATGGTTTCGGCGTCGGTGAATCGATTGAAGAGATTAGCCAGCGTTGCCATTTATTACCCCAAGAGCACTGTCAACTACAAACCCCGTCCACAGCTACCGCATCTCCAGCGCGCGCAATTTGGCGCTGCGCGAGGGCGGGTTCTGCTGCACTTCCCGCTCCGACGGACGAACCACGTGCTTCGTCAGAACGGAGGCGCGATCAAAGCGCGCCAGTTCCTGAAAACTCCGTTTGACCTTGCGATCCTCGAGCGACATGAACGTAATCACCACGACGCGACCGCCAGGCTTGACCAGCTCGGGAAGAGAATCCAGAAGAGCGTCCAAGTGCTCCAACTCGCGATTCACCGCGAGGCGCAGAGCCATGAACGTTTGAGTCGCAGGGTGAATAGGCCCCGTTCGCGGCACGGCCCGCTCGATCACTTCGGCTAAATGCGATGTGCTCCGAATGGGCCGTGCGCGAACTATCGCTTTGGCTATTCTTCTGCTTCTCCTTTCTTCTCCGAGTTGGAATATCAAATCCGCGAGTTCCTTCTCCGCGGAATAGTTCACAATGTCGGCTGCCGTGGTCTCCTGCGTGCGATCCATTCGCATATCCACAGGACCTTCGGACAGGAACGAAAAGCCCCTCCCGGCCGATGTGAGCTGAACTCTCGAAACACCCAAATCCGCTAATAATCCGTCTACCGGCCCAACGCCGCGCGACCGGAGAGCTTCCGGCAAATCCGCGAACGCGGCGTGCACGAACTCGATCCGTTCGGCTACATCGGCCGTATTGGCCCGGGCAGTTTCCAGCGACTCGGCATCCCGATCGCACGAAATCACCTTGCCCGTTGTGAGCCGCCTGGCTATCGCCCCGGTGTGGCCGCCCAAGCCCGCAGTGCAGTCCAGATAAATCCCGTCCGGCCGAATGGCCAGATACTCGAGAGATTCGTCCAGTAGCACCGGGTAATGCATACATGGCGGCGCCTACAACCCCTTTTTCTTAAATGCGGAGAGCTTGTTTGCGCGATCCTCCCGCGCCCGCTGCTTCCGCTCCTCATAAACCGCTTCGTTGAAGACGTTCACGTAACCCTTGAACACCTCGACGTGGCAAGGCACGTTTTCCAGTCCCAGCGACCGCCGCAAAGATGGCGGCAAAACCATGCGCGCCTGACCATCGATCTGGCACAGGCCACCGAGATCCATCGCCGTGAACCAGAGGTCTTCGGCGGCGTCGGCTTCCTCTCCCGGCTCCTGCAGCAACTTTTCCGTTTTCTTCCATTCCGAAATCGGATAGATTCGAGCTATGCGCTCGTCAAACGAGGTCGCGAAAAAGTCCGTGTCGCCGGTGGATTCAAGCCATCGCTGGATATCGGCAGGGAGTTTCAACCTCCCCTTGTCGTCTGTCCGGCCGGTGTACAAGCCGAGCGGGGGCACGGCGGGACCGGATTTGACGGCGTCTTCCACTTTTAATCCACTTTGTGGCCACTTTCTGACCACTTGACCGATCTTCACATAAGTACATAGTGAACGCAAGACCTTTTTTACGGGGAAGAGAAGGCGTAAGCATCTGAAAAGGCGAAGAAAAGGAGAAGCACGTCCACTTGGGGGGTCAGAGAGTTGGAGGAACGGGTTGTAAGCTATGGGCGGAGCTTGGATTCGGCTGCTTTTGCGTCGTCCGTTCGCCCGGCTGAGCGGAGGGAATCGGCATAGCTTTCGATCAGGGCGCGAAACAGATCCGGCGGAATTTTGCCGGAAGCATCGAGTAAGGGTTTCACGATCGGTTCAGCCTTCGCGAACTCGCCGTCTCCCAATAGCGTAAACGCTTTGAAAGCGAGAGCCTGCAGGCGGATTTTGTCACACATATCTTGCGGGGCGCATTGTTTGGCGGTGGCGACGGCCAAATCGAACTGCGTCAAGGCCTCATCGTGCTGGCGTTCATGGAGTAACTGTGAGCCCAGATCCAGGTGCGCCTGGGGCAGTTCCATGCTATTCGGCGGGAGTTGTTTGCTAACAAAATCCAGCACCTGACGGGTGGCCTCGAGCGCCTCCGCGCGCTTCCTGTTTTCAAAAAGCAGGTTGGCGAGTCCGCGCATGGCGCCGGCAACCCGCACATGATCGACCGGAGGCTCGGCCTGGCCCTGTGCAATGGCCGCACGCATGTTTGCTTCCGTACGCGGCAAAAGGCCGAATTGGGAATCCACGAAGGCGAAGCGCAGACGCGTGTCGAAGAACGCTGTACGGTCCTTCAGGGAGGTGAGAGCGGGCGCAGGGTGCGGATCGCCAGCCGGGAAGAGCGGGACGAGGGGAGGCGGAGCGGAGGCGCCCTTCGGCTTCGGGCCGAAGCGTCCGGCAGCATACATTTCGTTAATCTCGGGACGGATGACTGCGGCTTGGGCAGGCTGTGACGTTTCCTCGAGAAGCTTCAAGAACTGCTGCATGGCGGTGAGATAAAGGGCAGGCGGAAGGGACCCGGCGCGGCCGACGTCGTACGCCTGTCTGATAAGGGGTTCAGCGGATTTGTAGTCGCGCATTTCCAGAAAATACCGGCCACCGTTGACCACGTAGCGAATGGCGGTGTTGACGCAGGATTGCGGTCCCTGAGGTTTGTTGGCAGGAAACCCGCAGAGACGCGCCGCTTGCATGGTGGTGAGGGCCGCATCGAGAGCGTCCTCCCGGCGCCCTTCGGCGGTGTACAGCTCCGTAAGCGAGTCCAAAGCCGCGACTAACTCGGGATTGACCTCCTCGCTCGGGAACATGCTGATGGCGTGCATGTAGGCGATCTCGGCATCATCGAGTTTCTTCTGCGCCCGGTCGGCATCTCCCTGGGCGAGCAGCGCCTTTGCGGCTGCGCGAGTGCCAGACAGTTCCTCCTTCCTCGGCGGAGGCGGAGCGGATTTCTTCTGGGCGAGAACGGTGAAATGCGGAACGAGGAAGAACACAAACAGTGCAATACGTAGGCGTAGCAACGTGCCTCTTCCTGCCATGGGGCTAGTTCCTATTAAAGCACTGTGCGGGGTGAAACACGGATGTCCCAAATCCGAACAGGTGACTGTTCGGCGGTCTCTTGCAAGATGAGTGAGTTAGGGGTGGAAGTGGAATTGCGGCTATTCCCCCCATGCGGCGGGCAGCAGTTGTGGCACTGGCAATGGCCCTGGCGTTTTGGGCAGGAAGAATCGGAAGGACAGAGAAGATCCTACGAATCTACCGGCCAGGCGAGGAGGCCATTTCTTACTCGACTTACCGGTACCTGCGGGGACATACACAGACCCTTGCGAATCTCACCGGCTTTGCCGAAACCGTAGTACCGCTGGACGGATCGCGCGTAGTGGCGAGATTCGTGGCCGGCGACTACTTCGGATTACTGGGCGAGAAAGCTCTTGCCGGGCGCACGCTGGCGACGAGCGATGAAGGAACAGAGCGGGCCGTGCTGAGCGAGTCGGTTTGGAAGACTCAATTCGGCGGCGCGCCGGAAGTGATAGGGCGGCACGTGCGCATCGGGGTGCGGTCGGTAGAGGTGGTCGGCGTCACCGCATCGGATGCCGCGGATGTGTGGATGCCGCTAAAGGAATCGGATGATCCTTCGATGGTTCTGTATGGCAAAACAAAAGCCGGTGTGCCGGCCTCAGCCGTTCAGGCTGAGCTGGCGGTTCTGCTGAAAAAGTTTGCCAAGGCGAGCGAATCAGTGCCAGTTACCGCGCTGTAGCGGGGTTCCAGCCCTGTGCAGCCCAGAGGCTGCACAGGTGGGACATCGCGCTCGATATCAGAACAAGATTTTGAGCGCGAACTGAATCTGACGCGCAGGGTAGGTGCTGCGGATGGTACCGAAGGCCGCGCTGGAGCGGTCAGGATTCGCCGCGCGGAAGTTGGTGTGGTTCATCAGATTGAAGAATTCCGAACGGAACTGCGTGGTGACGCGCTCCGTGATCCGGAAATTCTTCTGAACGTTTGCATCGATCTGGAAAAGTCCGTGGCTGCGGGCGACGTTGCGGCCGGCGTTGCCAAAGGGGCCATTGGTGGGGACGACTACGTTCGCTTTGTTGAAGTAGTTGTCGATGGTACGCTGATCGCCCGGAGCGAGCGGATCGCCAAGCAGGTTGGGGCGGTAGCTGGGCTGGCCGCGGAAATCCTGGCCGATGTTGGAGACCTGGAATCCGGCGGGAACCGAACTATAGAGCAGGTTGATCGGCTCACCGCTGACGGACGTGCTGATGCCGCTGACTTGCCATCCGCCTAAGAGAGCATCGACTCCGCGATTCCAGTCTGAGCCGAAGCGACGGCCCTTGCCGAACGGAAGTTCATAGACGGCGCTGAGCGTGTTGTTGAACTTCTGGTCATAGGACGATGGGCCCTTTTCGGCCGCCATGTTGAAGAAGTTCTGCGGGCTGGGCCGGCCGCCATTGCCTTGATCTTCGAGCGATTGTGAGGCGTTGTCGAGAGCTTTCGACCAGGTGAAGGAGTTCAGCAGGCTGAGGCCGCCGGAGTAGCGCTTCTCCAATTTGAGTTGGAGAGCGTTGTAGTTGGCGAACGCTCCGGGCCAAGTGATAGTGATAGGTCCCCAGGCCTGATTGGGACGGCGCTGCTGTAGCGACGGTACACCGGGGCCGCTGCCAACCGCCGCGGGCGTGGCCTGGTTGTAATCGGCAAAGACGATCAAGTGAGTGCTCTTGTTGCCGACATAAGCGATATCAAACAGCACGTTATGGAAAATCTCCTTCTGGATGGAGAAGAACCAGTTCTGGACGTAGGCCGTAGGCGTGTTTTTCGGAATGTAAGAGATGTTCGCGAGGCGCTGGTCAAAGCCGGCGGGGTTAAGGAGGTTGTCCGGGTAGCCCTGCTGCGTGGTGCGGAAAGTGGACTGCGTGGGATCCTGCGTGACAGCGACGTTGATGGACTGCGGGAAGTTGATGGCCAGCAGGTTCCCGCCGCCCGCGCGATTGAAATGCGCGTAGCTGATGCCATAGCCACCACGCACGACCCAAGTGGGAGTGAACGAGTAAGCGAAGCCGACGCGAGGCGCGAAATTATTCCGGTCCGGGTTCACGAGAGTGCGGTCATAGAGGCTGCCGCTTTTCGCCTGCAGCAATGTGTTTGTACCCGGATCGAAGTTGGTCAGCTTGTTGTCGCGTTCCCAATAGGGCGTAGCAAACTCATAGCGGACGCCAAGGTTGAGAGTGAGCTTATTGTTGACCTTGAAATCGTCCTGTACGTAGCCGAAGTGGAGGTAGTTGCGGAGGTTCGCAACAAAGAAGTTCGTCAGGGCGTAGGTTCTACGCAGACCAAACAGGAAGTCGGCGAGATTGTTCCCGCTAAAGGCTGCATTGTAGGAATCGAGACCATAGAGCGGATTTACGTCTTCGACTTCGGTATTGATCCACTGATACTCGTAACCCATCTTGAGAGAGTGACGGCCGAGGATCTTGGAGTAGACGATCTTCGGGTCATAGACGAACGGATATTGCCACTGCGGGTTGGTAGCCTGGCGGCCGAACGCGGTGTAGCCGGCCACTGCCTGATTTGTGAGACCACCGGAGACGCGGGCATCCGTGGGCAGGCCTGGGATGCCGTAAGTCGCCAGCATGTTGGGACCGCCGAGGTCACGCGGTGACTTCCCTGCCTCGGTGCGGGAAATGCCCATGCGGAATTCCAGAAGGGAGCTGGGGCTGAGGGTCCAGGTGGTGCCAAAAGCGATTTCCTGATTCAGAATGCGGATGAAGCCGTTTCCGCCGCCACCGGACGGGCCGGGAATCTCCGGCTCCTGGAACAGGTTCGTCTTCCGCTGATCGATTCGCACAAACGCCGTGAGCTTGCTGGTGAGCTGCCCGTCCAGCTTGAGATCCATTTTGTCGGTGTGGTTGCGGTCGGTACGGATGCGCTGGTAGTTGTTCGCGGATTCGGGGTTGGTCGGCAGCGGCAGATCGCTAATGACCTTGCGCGCGAAGGGTTGCCAGTCGCTTTGCGGGATGGGCGTTCCAGCCGGATAGACTTTGCCCGTAAGCGGGTTGGTAATGGTGGTGGTGAAGATGCCCTGGCGCTGCGCCGCGGTGGGAAGAACGGAGAAGGTGAGGAACTTGTTGTTCTCCCGGAAGCCTTCGTAGTTGGCGAAGAAGAAGGCACGGTCCTTTACGATGGGGCCGCCGAGTGTAGCGCCGAACTGATTCCGCTGCAGTACGGGCTTGACGCCTCCAGCAGGTTTGAAGAAACCGATGGCGTTGAGATCCGTGTTGCGGAGGAACTCCCAGGCTGCGCCATGCAGTTGATTGGTACCGCTGCGCATGGACGCGTTGACCATCGCTCCGGAGGCCCGGCCGTATTCGGCGGACATATTGTTCGTAACGATGCGAAACTCGGTGAGTGCGTCGGGCGGGAGGTTGATCACCTGATTCGCGAATCCCTGGTTACTGGTGCCGTAGGAATTGTTGTCCACACCGTCGAGCAGGAAATTGTTGAAGACGGAGCGCTGGCCGTTCACATTGAAGGAGCCTTCCCGCGGCGGATTGGCGACAGCGTATGCGGAGCGGCGCACACCGGGCGAGAGCAGTGCGAGATCGGAATAGTTCCGGCCGTTCAGCGGAAGCTCGACGATCTTCTTGGTTTCGATGACCTGGCCGCGCTCGCTCGAGTCTGCCTCGACGATGGAGACGTTCGCGCTGACACTGACGGATTCAGTGATCTGGCCGACCGTCATGATCAGATCGACACGCTGCCGGGCATTGACATTGACGGTAACGTTTTCTGCAGTCGCGTTGCTGAAGCCTGTCTTTTCGGCGACCAGTTTGTATCGCCCTACACGGACATTGACGAACTCATAATTGCCGTTCTCGTCCGTATCTTTCGTGCTGGTGAAGCCTGTATCGGCATTGGTGAGTGTCACCCGTGCGCCAGTGACGACCGCATCGGAGCGATCCTTTACGGTACCCAGGACGGAAGCACTTTCGAACTGCGCGAAGCCGACGGAGGCGCAGCACACCATGAAAAGGTAGACCAGTAGCGTTCTCATAGAAATCGACCTAGATTAGCACTCGGATATTACACGTGGGTTTCGAGTAGATTGCAAGCGGTTTTCCCCTGAGCTCGTGCCGCGAAGCCGAATGGCTTGGGCCAGGCAGACACGTTCTTCTTACTCGGATGCCAGCACGCGAGCGCCTTCGGCGAGGACGCGCTGCAGGTGCACCTTTGGATTGGGTGCCACCGCGACGGTGAAGAAACGATCCTGCCAGGGGACGGTGCCGTCTTCAGGATCGAAGATTAACATGACATTCTCGAGATCGGCGCAGGACCGCCTAAGGATGCGAATGTCCTCCTCCGGCCCCATGACTACACACAACCCCGCCGGCAGTTGCGCAGAGAGGGCCCGCAACTGATCCGGCGTGGGGACCGCGAGCAGCAGCACGCGGTCCGCCGGCCCAACTTCAATCACCTTTGGCCGAAACCTGGACCAGCACCGATTCGGCTTCTTCCGAAGTGAACTCCTGTACCTTGGAACTGATGTTCATCGAGCAGAACTTCGGGCCGCACATCGAGCAGAAGTGCGCATCCTTGAAGCCCTCCTCGGGCAACGTTTCGTCGTGCATAGAGCGCGCGGTTTCAGGGTCGATGGACAATCGGAATTGCTCGTTCCAATCAAAATTGAACCGGGCTCGTGAGAGTGCGTCATCGCGGTCGCGGGCGCCAGGACGATGCCGTGCGATATCGGCCGCGTGGGCCGCAATTTTATAAGCGATCAGGCCCTGCTTCACATCCTCCTTATTGGGGAGGCCGAGGTGCTCCTTCGGGGTGACATAGCACAGCATCGATGCGCCATGCCAGCCAATCATGGCGGCGCCTATGGCCGAGGTGATGTGGTCAAAGCCGGGAGCGATATCCGTGACCAAAGGGCCAAGCGTATAGAAAGGCGCCTCGTAGCAGAGTTCCTTTTCCTTTTCGACCTGGAGTTGGATCTGGTCGAGTGGGATATGACCCGGGCCTTCGATCATCGTTTGGACATCGTATTCCCAGGCGATCCTGGTGAGCTCACCCAGGGTTTTCAACTCGGCGAACTGGGCTTCGTCGCTGGCATCTGCGATCGAACCCGGACGCAGGCCGTCGCCGAGAGAGAAGCTCACATCATATTTCTGGAAGATCTTGCAGATATCCGCGAACCGTTCGTAAAGGAAGTTCTGCTTGTGGTTCTTTACCATCCATTCGGCCAGGATGGACCCGCCCCTGCTGACAATGCCCGTCACGCGTTTGGTGGTGAGGGGCACGTACTGAATGAGCACTCCGGCGTGGATGGTCATGTAATCAACACCCTGCTGCGCCTGCTCCTCGATCACTTCGAGCATGAGGCCGGCGGTCAGGTCTTCGATGCGGCGGACGCGGCTGAGGGCTTCATAGATCGGCACGGTGCCGATGGGCACGGGCGATGCTTCGATGATGGCTTGGCGGATGCGCGGGATATCGCCGCCGGTCGACAGATCCATAACGGTATCCGCGCCGTATTTTACTGAGTACTGGAGCTTTTCCAGCTCTTCATCGATGTTGGAGGTAGTGGCGGAATTGCCGATGTTCGCGTTGACTTTGCACTTGGAAGCGACACCGATGGCCATGGGAACCAGCGAACGGTGGTTGATGTTGGCCGGAATGATCATCCGGCCCCGGGCGACTTCGTCGCGCACCGTTTCGGGAGTGATTCGCTCGATGTCGGCTACGTACTGCATTTCACCGGTAACGATGCCCTTGCGGGCGTAGTGCATTTGCGTGCGGACGGCGTCCTTGCTCCGCGCGGCAATCCATTCATTGCGCATGACCTGATTATGGCACGCGGTTTCGCCACCGGCGGGGTGCAGCCTGTTCGTCGGTTTGCAGTGTATCGAGCCGATAAAAAGTAACCGGCAACACACTTGCGCAAGGCGAGGCCGGCCGTGAAAAACCAGACTGTTGCGCGATACACTTCGATCATGCGGTGGATTGCTCTCGCTCTTGGTGTGTGTGCTCTTTTTGGGGCGGACCGGATCCCGCTCGATGAATATAAGACCCGGCGGGCGAACCTACGCAAGGCGCAGGGCGATGCCGTGGTCATCCTCTTCGGAGCAGATGAAGGCGAGATCGGGGATCTGCGATCCGGATTCTTCCAGGAACCGAACTTCTATTACCTGACCGGATGGACCCAACCGGGAGCGATTCTTGTGCTGACGCGAGAAAAGGAGTTCTTCCTGATTCCGAAGCGCAATCCGGATCAAGAGAAGTGGACCGGCCCGAAGCTGGGGCCGGAATCGCCGAACATCAATGCCATCACCGGATTTGAGAATGTGCTGCCGGCCGAAGCGTTCGAATCGAATTTGAATAGCTGGGCAGAGAATGGAAAGCGCATTTACACGCTGATGAAAACGCAACAGGGCGAGGCACTGAAGAAATTGTTGCCGCTGCGGGATTTTTATGAAGCCTCGACGCCGATTGCGAAGCTGCGGATGACAAAGTCGGCGGCGGAGCTGGCCGCAATTCAGCGCACTACAGACATTACGATCGACGCGCATCTGACTGCGTGGAGGAACATCAAGCCAGGCAAGGCGGAGTACGAGATCGCGGCGCTGATGACTGGATTGTATTTCAGCAGGGGTTGTGAGCGGCATGCTTATGCGCCCATCGTCGGTTCGGGGCCGAATGGGGCCATCCTGCACTATTCGCGCAACAACCGGACGATCGACACGGGCGAACTGGTGCTGATGGATGTAGCGGCCGAGTGCAGCATGTATGCTTCCGATGTGACTCGCACGGTACCGGCGAATGGCAGATTCACGCCTCGACAGAAGGAGCTGTATGAAGTCGTGCTCGGCGCTCAGAAGGCTGTGATCGCGGCGATCAAGCCAGGAATGGTTCTGCGCGGCAACGGACCGAACAGCCTGAATAAAGTTGCCCAGGATTACATCAGCACCCATGGGAAGGACAAGAATGGAGGATCCCTGGGCAAGTACTTTACGCACGGGGTAAGCCATCATGTGGGGCTGGATGTGCACGATCCCAGCGAGACCGGATCCGTGCTGGCTCCGAACATGGTGATCACCGTGGAACCGGGTTTGTACATCCCCGAGGAAGGGATTGGCATTCGCATTGAAGACGTCGTTCTGGTGACCGAGACGGGGGCACAAATCCTCAGCGGGAGACTCCCGAGGGAGCCGGCGGAAATCGAAAAAACCCTGGCCCATTGACATGGCGTTAACGAATCGACGACCGGCAGTGCCTCTCCTGCAGTACATGGGGGTGATGTCGGCGGCGTTCCTCGTTTCGCTTATCGCGGGTTGGAGCGGGCCCGCCCCCGGCATCAATGGCTACGCGTATGATTGGCTGTTCCGGGTGCAACCCCCAAAGCCGTGGGCACCCACCAGCGCTTTGCTGGCGATCGATGAGATATCGCTCGGGGAGTACGGCGGCATGCGGCACATTCGGCGGCCGCTGGCAGATGCGATCTCACTGGCCGCAGACGCGAAACCCACGACACTCGCGATTGACTTGATCCTCTCCGACACTTCAACGGAAGTAGAAGACGCAGCTCTGGAAACGGCACTGACCAGAACACCGAATCTGGTTCTGGCGAGCGATCTGCTACCAGGCGGTGAGACATGGGAAGATCCCCTGCCGCGCTTTGCAAAGCACGCTGCCGCCATCGGACATGTGCATGCCGATCCCGATCCTGTTAGCCGAGTGCTGCCACTTTATAAGGCCGCGGGTCACCAGCGCCGGTGGGCTATTGCTCTGGAGGCCCTCCGGCTGAGCAAGCATGTGGCGAGGATTGAGGAGTCACCGGATGATCTACGGATCGGATTCACGGTGGTTCCTTTTGTGCGCGATCACGATCCGTCGATCCGGATCCGGTATCTGCCGCCGCTCGAAGACGGTTCGCAGCCGATTCCACAGATTTCCGTTTCGCAGCTTCTGCACGATCCCGCGCTCGCAAAGCGGTTTGCTGGTAAGGCGGTGTTCGTTGGAGTTACGGCACTCTCGGCGGCGCGCGACCGCCTGATGACGCCTTACAACCAGACAATGAGCGGGCTAGCTATCCATGCGCAAGCTTACGAGACACTGTCTCACGGCGAGTTTCTGATACCGGCATCGAATCTCGCTGTGCTCGGAATCTGCTTTCTGCTGGCGGTCATGGCGGGCGTCATCTTTTATTTGCTGCCCGGTTGGAGGGCGTATCTCATGGCGCCGTTGGTTCTCGCCACGGCGCACGCTATTCCGCACGTTGCGTTCGCAAACGGGATTCTGGTCCCGTATGTCGAGCCAATTATGACGGCATGGCTGACGGTAGTGACCGCGGCGGCCTGGGTCTACTTCGCGGTGCGCCGTCAGTTGCGGAAAAGCGAAGCAGACAAGGCCCGGTATCAGCATGCCATTCATCTGGTGACGCACGAAATGCGTTCGCCGCTGACCGCGATTCAGGGCTCCAGCGAATTGATGGGGCGCTACAACCTGACCGACGACAAACGCAAACAGATGGCGCAGATGATCAACTCGGAATCGAAAAGGCTTGCGCGCATGATCCAGACTTTCCTCGACATCGAGCGTCTTACCGAAGGACAGATGGACTTTCGTGTGGAACCATTCGAGCTGCAGTTCCTCATCGATATCTGCATGCAACGTGCGATGCCGCTCGCAGAGCGAAAGCAGATCGCCATGCGGCTGGAAGGCGTGGACCCGGCCACGTTGGAGGGAGATCGCGAACTGATGGAATACGCGGTTTACAACCTACTGACCAATGCGATCAAGTATTCGCCCGCCGGGACAATGGTGACAGTGCGGGGGACCAGAGAGGGCGGCACGTTGCGGATTTCCGTGGCGGACCAGGGCATCGGAATGGACGAAAAAGAACTGAGGAATATCTTCCGCAAGTTCTATCGCACGAAGAAAGCGGAGACGTCCGGCGAGGTGGGCACAGGGATTGGACTCTCACTCGTAGAGCAGATTGTGGCGCACCATGGCGGCAAGGTCGAGGTGACGAGTACCCCGGGGAAGGGTTCGTGTTTTACCATAGTATTGCCTCGCGGAATCACGGGTTCCGCAGTGCCCGCGTCCACATTGGTGCCATCAAATTAGGGCACATCTACTCCAACAACGCAAAGGAATGCTCTTGTCTCGACTCCTTGTCGTAGAAGACGATCGATCAGTTCGCGAAACATTGGTGACCCTGCTCGAACTGGAAGGCTATGTGGTCGACGCGGTATCGTCTACACGCGAAGCGCTCGAGCGGCTGAAGAACAACACGTATCCGATTGTGCTTTCGGATATCTACCTTGATGAACGAACCGGCCTGGATGTGCTGGACGCAGCACGCGGGACGAATCCGGATTGTGCTGTCATCCTGATGACCGGGCGAGGGACGATGGAGACCGTCATGAGGGCGACACGCGGCGGCGCCTTCGATTATCTGGCCAAGCCGTTCGAGATGGATCATCTGCTGGAGACCGTGAAGCGCGCCGAAGCTTCGCTTCAACAGCAACCTCCGGAAGAAGACGACGACGATGAGGTGGAGGTCGAGGATCTGCCGGACACCGAGATGATCGGCGTCTCGGCGCCAATGATCGACATCTACAAGACCGTCTCGCTGGTTGCGCCGAAAGATGCGACCGTACTCATCGAAGGTGAGACGGGCACGGGCAAGGAACTGATTGCCCGCATGATCCACCGCAACAGCCGCCGCAGCGATCAGCCATTCATGGCCGTAGACTGCGGCTCGATTGCGCCGTCGCTCATCGAGGCTGAGTTGTTTGGTGCGATCCGCGGAGCGTACACGGGCGCGGACCGCGACCGCGTGGGTGTCTTCGAAGCAGCCAACCACGGCACGGTATTTTTGGATGAAATCGGCGAAATGGAGGCAAATGCGCAGTTGAAGCTGCTGCGAGTTTTGCAGGAACGGGAAGTACGCCCGGTCGGAAGCACCCGCTCGCGTACAATCGACGTTCGCGTTCTTGCCGCCACAAATCGCGATTTGAAACGCCTGGTGGAGGAAAACAAGTTTCGGGAGGATCTATGGTACCGGCTGAATGTAATTCGTATCTCGGTTCCTCCTCTGCGGGAGCGGCGGTCCGATATCCCGCTGCTGGCACAGTTCTTCCTGGACCGGTCGAACCAGCGTTATGGGCAGCGCGCCAGGCTCACGGAATCGGGTCTGAAAGCCTTGACTGAATACACTTGGCCCGGGAATGTCCGCCAAATCCAGCACATGATCGAGCGGCTAGTAATCCTGACTACAAATGGCCGGATTGATGATGCTGCTGTTCATACGGCGATCGAGTCGATGGATCCGAGACCGACGGCGGGAGAAACCCTGGCCGATACCGAGGCGGAACAGATTCGCAAGGTTCTGGCCGCGGCGGGCGGGAACAAGAGCCGGGCTGCCAAAATTTTGGGAATCGAGCGCAAGACGTTGTATCGCAAGCTCGACAAGATGGGATTGTGAATGTTTCATTAACCCCGAGTAACCCCAAGATACGGCATCTACCTCACAAAAGGCTTCCATTCACTAAGGGACGGATTTAGACTGAGGTCGTCTCGATCCTTGGAGGTGGTACCCGATGTTTGACAGCCTCGACGAACAGATGAAAGCAGATGAACGCAAGGCGGTCACGAGTAAAGAGAAGATTATGGAATGGGTTACGATCGCAGTCGTCTCCATTCTCGTCTTTGGCGGCGTGATCTACGCTATTCGCGTATTGGAGTAATACTCGTTCGATTGCAGCCTCTTAGGCTGCCTTAGTTAACAAGACTGATCGGAATATTGGCTGGGCCGATACTCCTCATAACCCGTTTGACCCGGGCAGCGTAGTCCGCGTTCGCGTTGTAAGTTCTTAGGATTTGTTCCAAGGTTTTGTCTTTATAGAGCTTGGAATTTGCAAGGCGATCAGCGACCTGATGGATGCCTGCCCGGACTGACGGAAAGACTTCCTGACCGTTGCCCCAGCCGAAGATATTATTGTTTCTGCAGAATCTACCGCCGCTGGATTCAATGATGGAAAGACTGGGAAGTAATCTCCAATCTAAGTCATTGTCATCTGCAGCCTTGAGGAAAACCTCTGCATGCCGGGCGACTGGTGCGCCATTCTCTTCCAGAAACTGTTTCAGGATAGGAAGTCGGGGATCTTTTGCCGATACTGGCTCTGAAGCGCGGAGCAAGTGAGGGGTCTGGGCCAGCGGAGTGACCAGGAGACCTGCAAAGACAACAATCCCCCCTGACACGATTCGATTCAAGCTCTTCTCCTCCTTGGGTTTAAGATCTACACCTGTTCCGACCCAACATCCAGCAGCGACCGGTTGGCCGCCCCCGTCCGGAGGGCCGAACATTGGTCCATTATAGCAGCCCAGCGCAGAAACTCCAGCTTTAAAACCCCTTAGTGGTGCATCTCACAGTGAGAAAAAGAGAAACGCCGGAGTAAGAGAATTCACTCCGGCGTTTCATTGCAGATTTCGAAGGGAACCTTTATGTGGTGGCCCGCTTAGCAGTGATTTCCTGGGGTCCTCGAGGTGAGTCTCTTTTTAATTTCAACTGATCGCCGCTCACCGTACCCGTATATTTCCAAGTCATTGAGTTTCCGTTGAATTCCACGTTGACGTCGAAGGAAACATTATCTCCTTCTACCTTGCCGTTGGAGATTTCACGCTCGCCCATCTGGCCCATGCTGATTGTGCCGGTGAGTTTGCTTCCGTCGGCCTTGAGATTGTAAGTCTGGGTGCGCGTCTGGCCATCGCGGCCCTGCACTTCCGCTACCCATTTGCCCGTAACGTCTGCCGCTAACGCCAAGTTGGTGAACAGCGCCAGCGCTGCAGCGAGCGCAAGAACAAGCTTTCTTTTCATAGGGATCCTTTCATGGCGGCAGCGGACATTTTGGCTGGCCCGCCAAGTACAACATTCGGGGTACAAGAGAGAGATGGAAGCCGAAGGCCTGAAGGTTACAGGCGCCGTCAGATTGCTGCTCGAACAGCTTGGGGACGTGGGTCGAGCGCGGACTGCTTCTCGAGTTCTTGCGAGGATGCTGCAGTTTGGAGGATTGAGCGGCCGCGTATGTTCTTAAAGATTACATACACTCATTCAGAACCATTTGACTTCATTTACAACTGCGACCGGCCAGGGATCCGAGCTGTCCTCTTCCCGAATTCATGCACACGCGCCGGGAGAGTATCCCGCAGATATATCCTGAGAAGTACAGGAAAGAGACCGAGGGTTTGATCACCGAAATTGCAAGATCAACTGTCGTTGCGGAAAGCAATTGCTCACTGCACACGGCTTGACACGAGCTTGGTTTTCAGGAAGTCAAAATGTGCCGGAGGCCCAGAAACATTGGTCCTGTCGCTTTGCAGCTTCATCAGGCCAGTGCGGAATTACATGCCTATTTCACTCCACCCATGAGCCGTTTCATAGGATGCGTAAATGCGGCCAATAACAATCCAAGTAAGATACAAAACCCAGCGACCGCGGAAAACAGAGTAACGGGAGAAAAAGCTTCGTATACGGAAGCCATACGTCCACCGATGTAATTTCCCGCGGATGCAGCCATAAACCAGACACCCATCATAAGACCAACGACCTTCGCTGGAGCGAGTTTCGTCATAGCGCTCAAGCCCACCGGACTCAAACAAAGCTCTCCAATTGTATGTAGAAGATATAACGACCATAGCCAGAGGGAAGTGACCTGCACGCCTGTCGCGGCGCGCATGGCGCCAGGGATAATCACCACATATCCAAGGCCGACGAAGATGAGTCCGAGGGCGAACTTGGCAGGGCTGGACGGGTCTCGCGGACCGAGCTTAATCCACAGCCAGCCAAGAACCGGCGCTAGAAGAATAATAAAAATCGAATTCACCGCCTGAAACCAGCTAGCCGGGTAGATGTGATCGGGGAACCAGCTTCCGTGAGTTTCGCGGCGAAGCCGGTGAGGGTACGGTCGGTACTGCGCTCTGCAAATAGGTTCAGCGTAGAGCCGGCCTGCTCAAATGCCGACCAGAACAAGGTTGCCGCCAGGAATAAGACAAAGATTGCAATGAAGCGCTTGCGCTCGACCGATGTCCAATCGCCGGCAAATAGCAGCCATGCGAAAAACAGAACCACAACCGCGAGCAGAAGGTAGCCCATTACATCGGCGATTCCTTCGGCCGAGATAGGCACGAGACCGGAAAGGCCGAAAGCGGCCAGGAGGACCAGGATCGCCACAGTTCCTGTGAGAACGCGACGGAAGGTACGGCGGTCGCTTTCCATTTGGAGCGGGTCGTTCGCGGTGGCGGGGCGCAGGCCGGCCGACCCGAGATGCCGGGCTCCTAGAACATACTGAATCAGTCCCAGGGACATACCGATCCCGGCAAGACCGAACCCGTACCGCCAGTTCACCTTCTCCCCTACATATCCGCAGATCAAGGGCGAAATTAGCGCGCCGATATTGATGCCCATATAGAAGATCGAAAAACCAGCATCGCGGCGGTTATCTTCCGGCGCGTACAGCGCACCGACCATGGTGCTGATGTTCGCCTTGAGAAGTCCGGTACCTGCCACGATCAGAGCAAGGCCGAGATAAAACGAAGCGATGCCTGGCAAGACCATCGAGAAACTTCCTATCACGATGGTGATTCCGCCAATTAGAACCGTCCGCCGCTGCCCGAGAAGACGATCGGCAATCCAACCGCCCGGAAGAGTCGCCAGATAAACCATGGAGGTGAAGAATCCATAGATGGCGCCCGCCTTACTGTCAGAGAAGCCAAGCCCTCCCTTAGACACAGAGGCCACCATGAACAGGATGAGCAGGGCGCGCATACCGTAGTAGGTGAAGCGCTCCCACATCTCGGTGAAAAAGAGAGTCGCTAGTCCACGCGGGTGGCCGAAGAAACTGGTGTCCGGCGACGCGGGGCCCGGGTGGGCAGTCTGCGAAGGAGATTGCATGTGCAAATAATTCTAGCCAGGAGACGGCTGGGACTTCCGCCCCGTTCCGGCTATGGGGCGGCAGCAAGCGCGGCGTTGCGGACCGTGAACCAAAAAGTGGCACCCTGGCCCGGCTGAGAGGTGGCCCAGATGCGCCCACCGTGTTTTTCGACGATCCGTTTCGCTAGCGCCAAACCCATTCCGGTTCCCGGTATATCCCTTCCAACCAGGCGTTTGAAGACCCCGAAAATGCGTTCCGAGTGCTGCGGATCGAATCCCGGGCCATTGTCGGAAACCGAGAAAACCCACTCGGCGCTTCGCGATTCGGCAGCGATGTGAATGTGGAGGTCCGGCGACCCGCTTCCGAACTTCAAGGCGTTCCCGATCAGAAGTTCAAAGATCTGCAGCAGTTCGCCCTGGTCGAAAACCACCGAGGGCAATGGATCGTGAGTGAGCTGAGCATTGCTTTCTTCGAACAATTTCTGCAAATTCATCCGAAGCCAGAGCAATACGTCGTCGCCGTTCACGAGTTCGACGCGGGCCGGCCGGGTGCCGACGCGCGAATAGGCAAGCAGATCCGAAATGAGGCGCGACATGCGGTTGGCGCCATCCACGGCGAGTTCGATGAATTCTCCCGCCTCCTGATCGAGCACCTTCGCGTAACGCTTCTCCAGAAGCTGCAGGTAGCCGGAAACCATGCGTAGCGGCTCTTTCAGATCGTGACTGGCAGCGTATACAAACTGTTGAAATTCTTCCTCAGTCCGCTGGGTTTGCTGGGAGAAGCGCTCGATCGTTTCGTGGAGCTCAAGTTGAAGGTGGCGATCGCGCAGAGCGGAATGACAGGCGCTTACTAAGGCAAGTTCAGATGCATCGGCATCCAACCAAGTAACGTTGCTGAGCGCGGGATCGTTTTGTAAGTTGGCGGGAGCGAACAGGATGATGGGAGTCTTGTACCAATCGGGCTCCCTCAAACGAAATGAGGGAATTGCTTCCAGCCCAGAATCGGAATTGCCGAGGATAGCAACGCCAGGGCCGGTCTCGAGAAGCCGAAACAGACTCGAGAGATCTTCATGCGCCTGAATTGTCAATCCATGGCGCTGCAATGCTTCGGCCAGCTTCTCGTTGGGCGGATATACGTGAATTATTGTGACAACCTCGCGATCCATAACCGATATCTTGAAGGGTTTCGTCCCTTGCAGCATCGCCTACTCGTGGCGAACTTATTTTAGACGCAGTTTCAACCTGTCTTCTTTCAACGAATTTAGCTCTAACTGTACTATGTCGGAAAGGCCCCTTTTAGGATGACACTCTCCACCCGCGTCGCCGCTTGTCTATTAGTCACCGCTACAAAAGTCTGGTGCGGATCCACGCCACCGAAGCAGGTTCGGCCGGAGATTCAGAAGATCCTGGCAACTGTCAACGAGGAACGTATCCTCAACAATTTAAAAAAATTGGAATCGTTCGGCACCCGGAATATCTTTTCCGAGCAGAATGCGCCCGACCGTGGTGTGGGCGGCGCTGCGCGGTGGATTGCCGGGGAGTTTCGAAGCTACAGCCCGCGGCTAGAAGTAATCCTGGATACGTACAAGATCAAGAAGCAGGGACGTGTGTTTCGGGATGTGGAAATCACAAATGTCATGGCAGTGCTGCCTGGCAAGGTCAACCGCGAGCGGAAGGTGATCGTCTCCGCGCATTATGACTCCTTACATATCGCGAGGAAACCGGGCTCTCCCGAAGCAAGCAGTGATGAGCTGGGCGAGTTGGATAACGAGAAAACCGTCGCCGCCGCCGCGCCGGGCGTCACCGACGATGGCAGCGGAACGGCGGCAGTTCTCGAACTGGCAAGAGTGATGAGCCAATACGAATTCGACAACACAATCGTGTTTATTGCGTTTTCGGGTGAGGAATATGGGTTGCTGGGCGCGCGGCTGTACGGTTCACGCATGAAAAGCGAAGGCGCGGTGATCGATGCGGTGCTGAACAACGACATCATTGGCAGCGTAGAGAATGGAGCGGGTCAGACCGAGAACTCCGTGGTTCGGGTATTTTCCGAGGAGCCGTCGGATTCCGGATCGCGGCAATTGGCCCGGTACGTGAAGGAGGTCGGCGAGCGGTATCAGCCATCCTTCAAGGCCGAGCTTGTCTTCCGGCATGACCGGTTCGCCCGGGGCGGAGACCATACTCCCATGAATGCAAACGGGTTCTCCGCCGTTCGCTTCACCAGCGCAATGGAGAACTACTCGAATCAACACACAGCGACCGATACGGTGGCCAATACGAACGTGCCTTACATCGCTAGAGTCACTCGGATGAACGCCGCAGCGCTCGCAAGTCTGGCTTGGGCGCCCAAGCCCCCTGATGTGTACCGGGTCTTGGAAACAGGACCTAATAAAGGGAATCGCGTGGCGATGATTCAGCGGGGAAAAACCCGGTACGACGCGATACTCCGATGGAAGAACGGGAAGCCGGAGCCCGACCTGGCCGGGTACGCTGTCGTGATGAGGGCAACTACCTCGCCAGATTGGGAGAAAGAGATCTACGTGGGAAACGTGACGGAGTACCGGCTCGAGAACGTCTCGATCGACGATGTAGTTTTCGGAGTGAAGGCCATCGATACGGACGGCAATGAGAGCCTGGTGTCCGCATATGTGACCACGCCGCGCCCGCTTCCCGTTTTGGAATTGGGGTCAAACCCCAAATAGTACTGGTTAGGGGGTTGACTCTTAGGCCGTTGTGCCCTAGAACTGGCTACAATGGCAACCCCTCCAGTGTTACAAAGGACGCCCGAGACCCAAGAGGATCCATCGAACCGGCTGATGGGGCTGCTGCGCGATGTCCGGGCCCGGGCGCAGAAGCTTCAGGAATGCCTAAACGAGATCCGGAAGACGTTTCAGTTGAAGGATACGGATGCCCGAGCGCTGGAAAGCGGCCTGGCGGTCGAGGAATCCCTGCTGACATTCCAGCGCAATAACGACGGGATGCGCCAGAATCTGGCGGATATCCGTGCTCTTTTCGATGCCAACGCCGAGAGCTACTGCTGGTGCGGGGATTGGGTCGTGTTTATCGAGAACGACTGGGCGGATGTGCAGGCCCACTGGCCCGTGCCCGGGCAGGATCCGGATGAATGGCAGAGAAGAATGGATATCTCGAACCAGCACTTGGACGAGATCATCTATCACTGCGCGTCTCTCACCGTGGCCGAGCGTGTCGGATCGAAGATGGAGAACCTTCGCGTAGGGCAGGCCTTGCGATTCGATGAACAATTCGCGGACGAACTTCCGAATCCGGAGCACCGGAAACGCGTACTTCACGAACTGGCGTGCGAGCCCGGAGCCGTAGAGGGTGGCGTAGTGGACGAGGACTTCGGGATTATCTACCGTGCCGCGGCGAATCCAAGATCCCAACGCGCCTCGGTATACCGCATTGTGCTTGCAGTGCTGCTGGCTATCTTCGTAGTGCCCTCCGCGTTTTACTACGCAAGACAGCAAATGAGCAGCGCGGCGGGGAACCTGGAAAATCTGATGGTTGCCTTCCTGGCCATACAGATGGGGAGCGTTGCGCACGTTCTGATCAACGCCGTGAAAGAATACCGTTCACGGGGATCGCTCGGATTGGTTGCCATCGGGGACTGGATTCTTTGGCTACATGTGCGCGAAACCTCCATTCTGTTTGGGATTCTGTACGTTGCCATTGGTTTCCTGGGCTTGGCGTGGACCAATCCAGACCTGAACTGGCTGACGGCCTTCTTCGCGGGTTATAGCATCGATAGCATTATTGACCTGATTCTGCCCAAGTTCGACAAGCTGGCGGCGCGGAAAGCGGCCGAGGCGCAGGGCTCCCTGTGATACTGTGGGAGATTCAGTTTTCTAGCGCTCAGGAGGATGTATGGAAGCCCTCGGCATGATCGAAACGAAAGGATTGGTAGGCGCCATTGAAGCCGCGGATGCAATGGTGAAAGCGGCGAACGTGACCCTGCAGTCCAAGGAGTACATCGGGGCCGGCTACGTGACCGTCACGGTGCGTGGCGACGTGGGGGCTGTGAAAGCTGCAACGGATGCGGGCGCGGCTGCAGCCCGCCGCGTGGGGGAACTGGTAGCCGTTCACGTCATACCTGCCCCGCACGGCGACACCGAAAGAGTTCTGCCCGGATCGAAGAAAGCAAACGGCGCATTGTAATCCCAAATGGTCACTGATACTGACCTGATGGCCCTGAACGAAGTCCGCAACAAGATTGAAAAAGCTTACGCGGCTTGGCAGAGCTACAGGAACTATTCGCAGGAGAAGATCGACGCTATTGTCGAAGCGTGCGCAGCCGTGGCGCGGGAGAACGCGCAGCGTCTGGCGGAACTCGCCGTCGAAGACACAGGCTACGGCAATGCGCGAGACAAGCTGTACAAGAATCTGCTCTCGGCCGACATTCTTCCCCGGACTATGCGCGGAGTGAAGACCGTGGGCGTTCTGAAGGAGTGCAGGGAGCGCCAGATCGTCGAAATTGGCGTGCCCATGGGTGTGGTTGCCGCAATCCTTCCTACGACCAACCCGACGTCCACCGCGATTTATAAGATCCTGATCTGCCTGAAGGCAGGTAATGGAGTCGTGCTGAGCCCTCATCCGCGTGCGCGCCGTTGTTCCTGCGAGACTGCCGCACTGATGGCCGAAGCCGCGGAACGCGCCGGGGCGCCGGAAGGCATCATCCAATGCATTACGAACGCCACGATCGAAACGACGAATGAGTTAATGCGCCACAAGCGCACGGCAGCGATCCTTTCCACTGGCGGATCCGGAATCGTCAAGGCGGCTTATTCCAGCGGCAAGCCCGCATTCGGCGTCGGTCCAGGGAATGTGCCTGTAGTTGTAGATACAAGTGCGGACATTGCGGACGCCGTGGCAAAGGTGGTAGCCGGCAAATCATTCGATTACGGAACACTGTGCTCCAGCGAGCAGGCCCTGGTCGCTGAAGAGAGCATTCGCGACAAGGTTCTGAGCCAGCTGAAGGCGAGCAAGGCGTACATTTGCAATGCCGCCGAGGCGGATGCCCTCGCCCGGGTTCTGCTGCTCCCGCCGAAATGGTCTGTCAATCCGGAGTGCGTGGGTCAGGCACCGGCGAAAATTGCGCAGATGGCCGGGTTTACGGTTCCGGGCGATACATCGATACTGGCTGTGCACGTCAGCGGTGTGGGCAGAGATCATCCGCTCTCGGCAGAGAAACTCTCTCCGGTGCTGTCGCTATTCTTTGTGAAGGATTTCGAGGCGTGCCTGCAAACGGCGGAGGCCATTCTGCGCTTCGGCGGCCTGGGACATACCTGCGTCATCCACGCAAAGAATGATGCGCGAATCCGGGAGTTTTCCGTCCGAATGCCTGCGATGCGCGTGCTCGCGAACAGTTCCGCCCCGCAGGGTTCCGTGGGGATCACCACCAACCTGCAGCCTGCGATGACACTCGGCTGCGGCGCCATTGCCGGAAACATTACGGGAGACAATATCGGACCGAAGCATCTGGTCAATGTGAAGCGTCTAGCCTATGCAGTGCGAAACGCGGACGAAGCATTCGATTACCAGGTGGGTTCTTCCCGCACGGGAAACATGGACGGCAAGGTGGACAGGCAGACCGTGGTCAGCGCGGTGGAGCGCTACCTGACAGAGCGCGGTCTCGCTCCGGTGATGCGAAAGAATTCCACCAGTGCGGCGGAGAGCGTAGTGGACAAGTTCTTATCCGGGCGGCGCAGCACTGAAGCGCCCGCCGCACCCTCCTGCGCATGCAATGTGGAGCCCCCTGCACCCGCGCCCGAGCCTGCCGTAACGATCGTCAATTTCGTGTGCGAAAACGACGTGCGTGCGGCCATACAGAAGAACCAGAAGATCTACATCGGCCCGAAGACTATCGTGACTCCGTCGGCGCGCGATCTCGCGTCCGCTCATGATACGCTCGTGGTCGCCAAACGGTCATGAGCTTGAACCTCGACACTCTAAAAACTGAAATACCGGACTACCTGCGCGAGCAAGGCTTCGTTGTCTTCTACGGGTACCCGAGGGAGTGGGATCCGTCCTCCGAGGTTTCCTGGGATTCCAAGAAATATCCCGACTACAAGGCCTTCGCGGAGACTGCAAAGGCGCTCGGCGTCAAGATGGTCTTGTTCCATCAATACGAATTCTCGACCGAACTGGTGGACGAGGCACTCGATGACTTGCCGACCATGGGCTTCGAGTATGAAGATCAGCGCGCGATGGAACGCCGCCTGCGCGAATTAAGCGTGTATGAGGGATTCACCGCACGGATCGAACTTTCCTACTCGCACGATGAGACGGTCTACCGCTTCGAACTCGAAACCGACTGGTATCGGGAGTTGAACGACATCCTGGAAGAACTGGATCTGCGAGAGGAAACCGCCGACGACGATGATACACTCGGCGGCTACTACTCGAAGAACTGATGGCCCGATCGAAGTGGTTGCTGCCGGCGGAAGATCCAGCGGCAGTGAAGCATCTGTGCACAGAGTTGGGCATCCTGCCCCCGGCTGCGCGCGTGCTGGCAACCCGCGGCTACGCCGACCCGGAAAAGGCCCGCGCGTTTCTAAATCCGCGGATTGAGCATCTGCACGACCCGTACCTTTTGCGCGATATGGATCGCGCCGCGGACCGCCTGGCCCGAGCCATCGCGAACAAGGAAAAGATCCTCCTCTACGGCGATTACGATGTGGACGGCACCAGTTCCGTCGTCATTCTGAAGAAGGTACTCGACGTCGCCGGAGCCGATTGCGGGTTCTACGTTCCACATCGCCTGCGCGATGGCTACGGCATGCGAAGTGATGTGATGGACCAGGCCGCGCGCGACGGCGTGCAGCTTGTAATCAGCGTGGACACGGGCATTCGCGCCGCCGCGGTTGTGGCGCATGCGCGCGAGCTCGGGATCGACGTCATCGTGACCGATCACCATTTACCTGAAGCGGAACTGCCGCCCGCCGTTGCCGTAATCAATCCGAACCGGCCCGATTGCGCTTACCCGGAAAAGGGATTGTGCGGGGCAGGCGTTACGTTCAAGCTCGTGCAGGCGCTCCTCCGGAAACTCGCCTGGCCGGAAGACAGGCTGCGCCGGATGACGGAATCGCTGATGAAACTGGTGGCCGTGGCTACGGTTGCCGATGTGGTTCCGCTGACGGGCGAGAACCGCATCATTGTGAAGCGCGGGCTGGAAGGATTCGATCGGATCCGCAATGCGGGATTGCGCGCGCTACTGAAGGTGGCCGGCTTCCGCGAAGGCCAATGCCCGAGTTCCACGGACGTGGCATTCCGGATTGCTCCACGCATGAACGCGGCAGGACGCATGGATACTGCCGAGGCTGTGATCAGGCTGTTCCTCACCGACGATGCCGGGGAGGCCGAGACTATTGCGGCGCAGTTGCACGAACAGAATCAGGAGCGTCGCGATACCGAGGCCGGCATCGTGAATGCGATCCTGGAAAGCTGCGATCAGAGGCCTGTGCTCGACGATGAGTTCGCTCTTGTCTTCTCCGGGACCCAGTGGCACAAGGGTGTGGTCGGAATTGTAGCAAGCCGCATCGTGGAACGATTTCACAGGCCCGTGTTCGTGCTGAGCGAGGACGAGGAGCTTGGAGTCGCATCGGGATCGGGTCGAAGCATAGCGGCTTTCCATCTGCTGGAGGCGCTCGAATCCATGGGCAGCTTGTTCACGAAGTTCGGTGGACACCGTCAGGCGGCCGGCATCACGTTGCCGCTGGAATCGCTGGACGAGTTCCGCAAGCGCTTCAATGAATACGCGGCGCGCGTGCTGACGCCGGAAGACCTTTGCGCAACGCGCGAGGTGGATGCAGTAATTTCTCTGGCCGAGATCGATGGCAGAGCAGTGGATGAGGTGCTTTCACTGGCTCCGTTCGGCATGGAAAATCAGGCGCCCTCGTTCGCCGTGCTTGACGCCGAAGTGTGCAACACGTCAGTGAAGAAGGAGAAACACCTCTGGGTGAATATCCGCCAGAATCTAAGGACACTCACACTGAAAGGTTGGAACATGGCCGAACGCGTGACCGAGTTTCCAACAGGCGGGCGCGTCGATTGCATCGTTCAGTTGCAGGAAGATAGCTACAACGCGGCCCAGGGTTTCGAGCCCTGGTGTGCGGTGCTGCGCGATGTGCGCGCCGCGGCAGCGCGATCGACAATGTCAGGAAAATAGAAGAACCATTCCGGCACTTCTGACGCGAAAGACACAAATCGCGGTACGAAATCTGATCCGGCACTCATCAAAACAAGAATTAGTACCTACTGTTTTTGCTGTAGACTAGCGAGAAACTATTTTCTGTAAACATCACATTTTAACAGACATAGAGCAACTCACCGAGTAGTCCGGACTACCGTCCGGTACTATCGATACCTCGCCTTCCCAGTACAACCTGATCTTGAACGCTGCAAACACCTCTGATAGTATCCAGTGCAAATAACAAACACAGGCACCATTTTCTGATGCTTGCGTTCATTCTGACCTGAATAGGAGAACAAATTGAAGACGAAGCTCTTCTTTATGGCTATTAGTGTGTTCGCGAGTGCGAGTATCGGTTCCGCAGCCGTCGTCGATGTCACTCCCGACAATATGAACGGATGGGCATTCATCGTCGAAAGTGGTGCAGGGAGCGGACAGATGGTAACCGGACCTGGGGCACCGCCGCTCGGCATCGGAAGTGCCGAACTTACTGCGGCCAGCACTGGGGATCGTATTCTTCTGGCCACCGGTGGGTATGCGGGCGTGAGATTTGATTCGATCACAGGCCTGCAATACAGCACTTATCGCTCTTCCGGGGGAAGCGCGCTCGCTCCTTCGCTGCAATTCGATGTCGATACGGATCTAACCGACACGAACACGAGTTGGCAGGGGCGGCTGGTATACGAGCCATATCTTACTCAGACTGTCCTCGACAACACGTGGCAGACCTGGAGCCCGCTGACTTCAGGCGCCAATTGGTGGTTCTCTGGCGCGCCTGGAAATAGTGTTTGTACGAACGCATCCCCCTGCACATGGGCCCAGGTGCTTACCAGCTTCCCGAACGCTGGCATTCGCGTAGGCGGAGGCACGGAATTTAAGGCGGGTGGCGGGTGGACCAATTTCGTAGGAAACGTGGACGCCTTCGGCATTCAACTGGCTGGCCAGAGTGAAGCAACTGTTTTCAACTTTGATACTCCGGAACCGTCCACCTGGCTGACGGCTGCCGCCGGTTTGGTATTCCTGCTTCGAAAGAAAATCAGCCGTCGCGCTAATGCTTAATAGCCGGATACTGGATGCCAAGCTGCTGCAGGTACGTGTCGTACTTGGATGGGTCGAATCTAAGCTTATTGAGCTCCGGCCGGAAGCGGTCCATCTTGTCCTTATTCAGGTAGACAGGCGGCTTGGTGTCCAGTGGAATGAGCGATCTCCACTGGACATTCTTAGTCTGCTCGGCAAAATAGATTTTCGCTTCGCGTAGGATCTCGGGCTTCAGCAACAGGTCCATGGCCGTCAGCGCGTAAGCAACTGCGCCGGCTGTCGCACCTTTGTGCGCGATGGGCGTCGCCATTGCAATGCCGCTCGACCAATGATGTCCGGTCATGCCCGGAATGTTTCCCGGATAGCGGAGCACGACAGTCGGCAGGTTCCAGGACACCTCAGCAATATCGTCGGATCCCGCGTTTCCCTGCCCCGGAGGTGTGGTCTTCATGTCCGGCACGCTCGTGGGGAGCCCAGTCTCCTTTGAGTTCAGCTCCTTCTGCGCTGCGCGCGCGAGTTTCTGATCATTCTCGTCCCATTGCGGCATACCAACGGCTTTGATATTGGACATGAGCGCTTCGGCGATAGGCTTGTTGAAGTGGCCGGGCCATGCAGCACCGAGCACGCGCTCCGTCATGGTCGTGTCCGTCATCATCGCCGCCGCCCCTGCGATCTTCGTGCCGATGTTGTGCAGGTCCCGAATGCGGTCATAATCCCATTCGCGGAAGTAATACCAGACTGTCGCTTCCGGCGGGACCACATTCGGCTGGTCCCCTCCGTGGGTAATCACATAATGCGAGCGCTGTTCAGGGCGAAGATGTTCGCGCCGGAAGTTCCATCCTATATCCATGAGTTCCACCGCATCCAAGGCGCTACGTCCCAGCCAGGGCGAACCAGCAGCGTGAGCGCTGGCGCCATGGAAAGAGTACTGCGTGGAGACGAGGCCGGAGCCGCTCGGCCCCCAGGTTGTGCCGAACTCACTCGCAATGTGCGAGCTGAGCATCACGTCGAGATCTTTGAATAATCCGGAGTTCACCATGTAGGTTCGGCTTCCGAGCAACTCTTCCGCTATGCCTGGATAGAGCCGCAGCGTACCGGGAATGTGGTGGCGCTGCATCAGGCTTTTGACGACGAGTGCGGCCGTGACGTTCAGCGCCTGGCCGGCATTGTGGCCCTCTCCATGTCCAGGGCCATTCTGGATGAGTGGATCGTGATAGGCGACTCCCGGCTTCTGCGAGGTCTCCGGCAGACCATCGATATCGGCCATGAAGCCGATTATAGGTTTACCCGATCCCCATTCCGCCACCCAGGCAGTAGGCATACCGGCCACTCCGCGCTGGATATGGAAGCCTTCCTTTTCGAGAATGCCGGTAATGTAGCTCGACGTCTCCTGCTCCTGGTAACCGAGTTCGGAGAAGCTGAAGATTGAGTCGACCATCACCTGCGTGAACTTACGGCGGCCTTCCACCATTTCCCGGGCAGCTTGCTTCAGCACCTCAGGTGAGGGCGTCTGCGCCAGAAGAGGGAATGCAAGGAGAGCGAAGAGGCAGCGGAACATTGTTTGCCTGCCAGAATAGCACCCGCGAAGCAAATGCTAGCCCGTGCGGAACGACAACGGCTGTTTAGCGGCGGACGATGATTTCGCGAAGACTATCGCGGGTTAGGAAGAATTTCACGGATTGAAATCGCTGGAAGAGTTTTTCTAGGCCCCGGTTATTGAAGAACTGGCCTCGCTGCCGCTCCCCTCGCGGAGTGAGGATCAGCGTCTTTTGGTCCGCGATCCGATATGTATACAAGGGGACCTGGGTAGCCTTCTCATCTGCGTGAAAGAACGCCAGCAGCAGGGAGTTAGGGCGAAGGATTTCGTAAAGCTTGTCTACGGTGGGTTGAAGCAACGCGGGATTCAGAAACTGAAGAGCGTCCCAAATCATGACACCATCGAAATGTTCCGCCGGAAAGTTCAGGCTTTCGTTGAGAAATCGAGCGGCGCGTTCGGGGTCGCTCTGATTTTCATAAAAGTCGGGGCCGTTGCCAAACGCCAGTTCCAGTGAGCGGACGAAGTCTTCAGACGAAAGGCGATGGCCCAGTTCCGTAATGAATGTGATGTTTGCCTGGCTGGCGCCCGCGAAATCGAGAATGTTCAGACCTTCCTGGCCACGTAAAGAGGTAAAGAACTGGTCCATTCCCTGGGAGTGCTTTTGGATGGGAGCAGCGCCCGAAGCAATGCCCCCGTTCCTGTGAAGACCGTTTGAACCGGCAGACGTAGCGGTGGGAGAGTTTCCGAGAATCGTCTTGAACCGGTTTAGCAAAATGACTACCTACTGTCTCAGCGCTTGACTTCTGCTGCGCTGGCAACCAACGGGGCCTGTTGTTGGGGAGGTGGCTGAACGCTCGTCTTGGGCGCTACCTTCCCTTCCGTCTTGATGATATCGATACTGCCCTTAAAGTATGCGCCGTCTTCGATGACGATGCGGGCAGTCTTAATGTCGCCAACCAGGCGGGCATCCTTACGGATGTCGATCTTGTCAGTTGCTTCGACATTCCCATGGATGGTACCGAGGACGACGATCTCGCGGGCTTTCACACCAGCTTGCACCTTGCCGTTGGGCCCCACCGTAAGACGGTGTTCATGGAGTTCAACGGTTCCTTCGACTTCGCCGTCGATCACGAGATCTTCACGGCTAAAAATCTGGCCTTTCACCATCACGGCCTTGCCGATAGTGGCCGACCCTGAGGGAGATGCAGGCGGGTCAAAACTGCGCGGGGGCATTGGCGACATGGGGTTCCCTTCCTTAGGTGCTTGATGCTGAACGGGTGTCGGGGGCGCCGGCGGAGCAGCCGGCCGAACCGGCACCTCGTCTTCTTTCTTTCTATTCCACATTTAGGAGTGTGCTTCCTCGAACCATACTATAGGTCGGACCCTGGAAAAAGCAAACGTTGGTACTGGGGATAGTTGGATCCACTACCTAGGTGTGTATTCATCACCAAAGTAGAAGAAAAATAACTCATCCGTTTGCTGTACTTTCGCGTGAAACGTCAGGTGTCGATCTGGTTTCATCTGCTAGGTTCGGGGTGGAGGCGAGGTATGTTTCACAACGGGAAGCTGCTTAATGAATTGAAGAATCTGACAGCGAAGGTGGAAGACAACTTCCTCTCGGATGAAGCTAAGCCGAGTTTTGGGGATCTCTTGAAACTGGTCGAGCACCGCGATTTGGGCAGCGGCAAGTTCGGACCATCGCGGATTGAAGCGGGCTGGTGTTCGAAGAAAAACCCGGATGTTGATGTTGAGGATGCGGCGGCTTAGGCGCCGCGCACTACTGCTGCAAGCTGCTCGAAGCGATCGATCAAAAAGTCGGGAGGATAGGTCGTGAGAGTCTCGGGCTGAAACCCATACGTCACGCCGCATGCCCGGATCCCGGCATTTCGGGCAGTCTGGATGTCGACTCCACTGTCACCAACCATCAGCGTTTTCTCCGGCGCCGCGCCGGATTCTGCCAGAAGCGCCTCCACTCCTACCGGGTGCGGTTTCTTCTGTTCAAAGCTGTTCCCTCCGAAAATCTGGAAGAATTGGGAGCCGACCCCGAGCCCCTGAAGAATTGCCACGCTCATGCGCACAGGCTTGTTCGTCAGGACAGCCAATTGCTTTCCTTCCGCATGGAGTTCTTGCAAAGTCTCACGCACTCCGGGATACAGCACCGTATGGTCGAGCATGTGGTCGCGGTAGTAGCGAAGAAAGAACTCCAAACCGGCCGCAACGTCGGCTTCAGAGGCACCCTCGCCCAAGGCACGGCGTATCAATACGGGCGCGCCGTTGCCGACATAAGAGTAGATGGTGTCGTGTTCCATAGTCGGCATGCCCAGGTACGCGCGAGTCGCGTTCACAGCATGCGCCAGGTCAAGTTTGGAATCTATGAGAGTTCCGTCAAGATCAAAAATGAGAAGGTCCAATTTCGGCTGCCTACTCCCAACGTAGCGCAACCATTGGATGAACCTGATTTGCGTACCAGGACGGACTCCGGCTCCGGCAAAGATGGTCTGGATTTCGCGGTGCGCGACAATGAAACTTAGTCCTCCATGCTGCAACTCTCCGGGGCCGGCAAGCGTTTCGGCCACAAACTTTTGTTTGAAAACCTTGATTGGATGATCACCTCGCGTGACCGCGCGGGGCTGGTCGGCGCCAATGGCACCGGCAAATCGACCCTGCTGAAAGTCCTCGCCGGCATCGAGACGCTCGACTATGGAACCTTCAGCATCACGAAGGGCACCACCGCCGGGTATCTGCCCCAAGACGGGCTTCGGCTTTCCGGACGAACCGTCTTTGCGGAGTGCATGGCCGTTTTCGCGGACCTGCGCGCGATGGAGAAGGAACTCGAGGACCTGACGAACCGGATGTCGGACACGGATCCGGCCAGTTCCGAATACATGGCCATCGCAGAACGATTCCACACAGTGGACAGCAACTTTCGCGCACGCGACGGATACGCGATCGAAGCCCAGGTGGGCACCGTCCTCAATGGCCTGGGATTCCGGAAAGACGATTGGCATAGGCGAACGGAGGAATTCTCCGGCGGCTGGCAGATGCGAATCGCGTTGGCCAAGTTGCTGCTGGAGGAGCCAAATCTGCTGCTGCTCGATGAGCCTACGAACCATCTGGACCTGGAAGCGCGCAATTGGCTGGAAGACTACCTGAAGAACTACCCGAACGCGTTTGTGCTCATCTCGCACGACCGCTATTTCCTCGACGTGACGGTCGACCGGATTGTAGAACTCTGGAACAAGAAGGCGTGGTTCTATCCGGGCAATTACGAGAAGTATCTGTCCCAAAAAGAAGAGCGGCGGTCCACCATGGAGGCGGCTTGGCGAAATCAGCAGGAAAAAATCGAGCAACTCGAAGCCTTTATCAGCCGGTTCCGGTACCAGGCCACCAAGGCGAAGCAGGTGCAGAGCCGGATCAAGGAACTGGAGCGCATGGAGCGCGTGGAACCTCTCCCCGACGAGGAGAAGACTATCCACTTCACGTTCCCACAGCCGAAAGCGAGCGGCCGCATAGTCGCTGAGTTCCAGGGCGTGGCCAAGAGCTACGGCGAAAAGAAAGTATTAGAGGGCGTAAACTTCATCATCGAGCGCGGCGACCGAATCGCACTCGTAGGTGTGAATGGCGCAGGCAAATCGACTCTGATGAAGCTGCTTTCGGGTACGGAACCGCTAACAAAGGGCGAATACAAGCTCGGCCACAACGTAGAAGTCGATTACTTCGCGCAGGATCAATATAAGGAACTGGATCCCAATGCACGCCTTTTGGACGATCTGACCGATGCCGCACCCCGGCGCACTACTACTGAGCTGAGAAGCCTGCTCGGGTGTTTTCTGTTTTCCGAGGATGACGTATTCAAGCGGATCGGGGTACTCAGCGGCGGTGAGCGGAATCGCTACGCCTTGGCCAAGATGCTGCTCCACCCTTCGAATTTTCTGTTGATGGACGAGCCTACTAACCACCTGGATATGCGGGCCAAAGACGTGCTGCTCCAATCCATGCAGGACTTTACGGGAACCGTTGTCTTTGTTTCGCACGACCGGTATTTCATCGACAAGCTGGCAACCCGCGTTTTCGAGATCGAGAACGGCACTCTTACCGTCTTCCCTGGTAATTACGAAGATTACCTCTGGCGGAAGTCCGGCCAGCCGATCGACCTCGCCTTGGACGGTCAGGTATCCGCTGCCGAACCCGAACTGCCGGCGCTCGAAGCCGTTCACTCTGAAGCGAAGAAACGAGTGAATCCCATGATGTTGCAGAAGTTAAAGGATCGCTGCAACACCCTGGAGAGCCAGATTGCACAGACCGAGGGTGAGATCGCCTCACTCGAAGCCGAGCTGGCAGACTTCAAGAGCACCGACGAGACACTCAGACTTTCTAAACTGACTGAACAGCGGCGCGAGCATCTGCAAAATCTGATGGCCGAATGGGAAGAAGTGTCCGTTCAGCTTGGGTGACTCGGAACGCACGTTCTCCCTTGCGTTAGAACACAGTAGTGTCGTAACCTTACGCCAAAGGCTAACGCCAATTAGATTTGGCTTGTATCTGCCGCGTTTCTTCCCCAGTTCGGAAGGGCATGACGATGCGGCCGCGTCGGAGATCCTTATCAATCGGTCCCCCTGGTATTCGTACGGCATCGAAGCATATAGAAAACTATTCCCAATGAAGCTCGCAATCCGCGTCCGCAACTCGATTCTGCTTACCGGTCTGGTGTGCGGCACGGCAGTGTTTTTCGCCGGCTGCTCAGCTCAGAGTAAAGAAACAGCTCAGGATAAGAAGGGGGGCCGGGGCGCAGGCGGGCCTGTACCCGTGCTGGTCGCCAAAGTGGGTCAGAAAGACGTTCCGGTCGACGTTCAAGTGATCGGGAACGTGGAAGCCTACTCCACGATCAGTGTAAAGGCGCAGGTGAGCGGCGAACTCGTGAAGGTCAACTTCCACGAAGGCGACATGGTGAGGAAAGGCGACCTGCTTTTTAATATCGACCCCCGGCAGATTCAGGCAGCCATCCGGCAGGCGGAAGCGACCTTAGCCCGCAACCGGGCCCAGGAGCGGTTGCAGGAAGCCAATCTGCAAAAAGACATCGCCCAGGAGCAATTGGCTAAATCCCAGTTGGATCGCTCGGGCAAACTTATGGCTGAGGGCGTGATCTCGCGGGAGCAGAATGATCAGGCATCGGCGACGGCGAAGGCCGTATCGGAAAGCGTAGCTGCCGACCGTGCCGCCATAGAGACAGCCAAGGCCGATATCGAGGCGACGCAGGCGAATCTGGACAATTTGCGCGTCCAGCTTGGATACACCGTCATCCGGTCGCCCATAGACGGCAAGACAGGTAATCTCAACGTAAAGCAGGGGAACATCGTTACCGGCAACACCACCGATCTGATGACCATCAACCAGATTCAGCCTGTCTATGTGACCTTCTCGGTACCCGAGGCGCAACTGATGGCCATCAAGCAGTACATGGGCAATGGCAAACTCCCGGTTCGCGCCGCCACGCAGGACGGAGTGCCTATCGAAGAATCGGGCTATCTCAGCTTCCTCGACAACACGGTGGACACCAGCACTGGAACCATCAGGCTCAAAGCGACCTTTCCTAATGCCGGGCGCAAGCTGTGGCCTGGCCAATTTCTGCGTGTCACCCTGCGCCTGACCACCCAGCAGAATGCGCTGGTGGTTCCAAACCAGGCTGTCCAAACCGGACAGGACGGAAGTTATGTCTATGTGGTGAAGCAGGACAACACAGTAGAACCGCGCCCCATCGTGACCGGCTCCCGGGTGGAGCAGGACATGGTGGTCGAACAAGGCCTGAAAGCGGGAGAAACCGTAGTGACCGAAGGGCAACTGCGGCTCGCACCAGGGATGCGCGTACAGGTTCGTGACGGTAGCGGCCGGCCCGCTGGCCGGAAAAAGGGCTAACCCGCAGTCAGGAGATCGGCTGTGAACTTCTCCGCCACATTCATCCGCAGGCCCATCGCGACCAGCTTGCTCATGCTGGGTATCGCGATGTTCGGCGTCATCGCGTACGACGCCCTTCCCGTAAGCGATCTCCCCACGGTCGATTTCCCGACCATTACCGTCTCGGCTTCCCTTCCAGGGGCCGATCCCTCCACCATGGCGTCCTCTGTGGCAACGCCCCTGGAGCGGCAGTTCACCACGATCGCCGGCATCGACTCTATGACCAGCGTGAACTCGTTGGGCAGCACCCAGATCACTTTGCAGTTCGATTTGGGCCGCAAAATCGACGGCGCCACCGTGGACGTAGAAACTGCGATCAGCGAGGCCATGCCCTTACTGCCTCCCGGCATGCCCAACCCGCCATCGTTCCGCAAAGTGAATCCGGCCGATTCGCCGATCATCTTCCTCGCTCTCGCTTCGAAGACGCTGCCCCTATATAAGGTGGACGAGTACGCCGAGAATGTCATCGCGCAGCGCATTTCCATGATCAGCGGCGTGGCTCAGGTGAACGTAATGGGCGCGCAGAAATACGCCGTGCACGTCAGTGTGGACCCGAACAAGCTGGCAGCACGGAAGATCGGCATCAATGAAGTGGCGACGGCCATCCGCAACTGGAACGTCAATCTACCCACCGGGACGCTTTGGGGACCGAAGCAGGCGTTTAGCGTGCAGTCGAATGGCCAGCTGATGAATGCGGAGCAGTACCGGAAAGTCGTCGTGACCTGGCGGGACGGCGCACCCGTTCGCCTGGAAGACGTGGGCGAATTGCGAGACAGCGTCGAAGACGAACGTACGGCATCGTGGATGATAAACCGCGAGGGCTCGGAACGCACCATCAATCTGATGGTGATGCGCCAGCCGGGAAGCAACGTGATCGAAACGAACGACGCGATCAAGAAAGCTTTGCCTGCTTTGCGTGCGCAGTTGCCTCCGGCCGTGGAACTGAACATACGGGGCGACCGGGCGAAGAACATCCGCGAAGCATTCATGGATATCAAGTTCACCATGGGCCTGACGCTGGCGCTGGTGATCGCGGTCATCTTCCTCTTCCTCCGGAACGCTTCGGCCACGCTGATTCCCGCCATGGCGCTGCCGTTCTCCATCGTCGGCGCGTTCTCCGTGATGTACCTGCTGGGGTACAGCCTGGACAATCTCTCGATGATGGCGCTCATTCTAGCGGTCGGTTTCGTAGTCGACGACGCGATCGTGATGTTGGAGAACATCGTCCGGCACGTGGAGAACGGCGAGACGCCTATGGAAGCTGCGTTGAACGGGTCTCGCGAGATCTGGTTCACGATCATTTCGATGACGATCTCGCTCGCGGCCGTCTTCATCCCGATTCTCTTCATGAGCGGGATTCTCGGACGCCTCTTCCGGGAGTTCGCCGTAACCATTTGCGTGGCCATCCTGATTTCCGGATTTGTTTCGGTCACGCTGACGCCAATGCTCTGCAGCCGTCTGCTGCGCCGGCGCCGCGACGACGAGAAGCCGAATGCGGTGTCCCGCTGGATGGAGAACTTCCTGCAACGCACGCTCGGTCTCTACATGGTGACCCTTCGCTGGGTATTGCGGCATCGCGCCGTGATGGGGGTCGTCTTCTTCGCAGTGCTCGGCGCAACAGTCTGGCTTTACGTGCACGTGCCGAAGGGCTTCATTCCGGAAGCCGACATGGACCAGGTTATGGTCACGACAGAGATGGCACAGGGCACGTCGTACCTGACAATGTCCCGCATGCAGGCGCGCGTCGCCGAAGTTTTGAAGACCGATCCGGACATCGAATCGTTCTTTTCCAGCGTAGGCGGCGGCAATTACGGCGCAAGCTCCAATCAGGGCCGTATGTTCGTGAACCTGAAGCCCAGGCGCGAACGCGTCGCCACGGCCCAACAGATCGCGGAGAGACTACGGCCGAAATTGGGCGGCTTCACGGGAGTCCGGGTATTCCTGACGCTGCCTCCCAGCCTCCGCATCGGCGGCCGCGGCTCGAAAAGCTCCTACGAGTTCACGATGCAGGCGCCGGATACCAAGCAACTGTATCCGGAGGCGGCAAAGCTCGAGCGCGCCGCTTCGCGCTTGCCCATGGTGCAGGATGTCACGACGGATCTGCAAATCCGCACGCCTCGCGTCCGGCTGGATATCGATCGCGATGCGGCCGCCACTCTCGGTTTGAATCCGGAACAGATTCAACAGTCCCTCTACAACGGCTTCGGCCCGAGTTGGGTATCTACCATTTATGCGCCAACCAGCCAGTACCGCGTATTGCTCGAAGTTTTGCCGAAATTCCAGACGCACGCCGACATGCTGTCGCAGTTGTTCCTGCGCTCGAACACAGGGGCTCTGGTACCGCTCGATTCCGTGACGAAGCGCGTTGAAGACGCAGGCCCTCAAAGCATCAATCACTCAGGCCAGTTGCCCTCGGTGACCCTCTCCTTCAACCTCAAGCAGGGCGTGGCGCTCGGCGATGCCGTGGACGCAATTCAGGAGTTGGCGCACGAGACTCTGCCGGCCACCATTACTACGAGCTTCACCGGCACGGCCAAAGTATTTCAGGATTCTCTGCGGAACATGGGGCTGCTGCTCCTGATCGCGATCCTAGTGGTGTATATCGTCCTCGGCGTTCTGTATGAAAGTTTCATCCATCCGCTGACAATCTTGTCCGGCTTGCCGTCGGCCGGTTTCGGCGCGCTGCTGACGCTCCTGCTGTTCAAGGTGGAGCTCAGCATTTATGCCTTCGTCGGCCTCATCCTGCTGATCGGCATCGTCAAGAAGAACGCGATCATGCAGATTGACTTCGCGCTCGAGGCGGAGCGCAAGCACGGCGCAACGCCGGAAGAAGCCATTTTCGAGGGCTGCATGACGCGTTTCCGCCCGATCATGATGACCACCATGTCGGCGCTGTTCGGCTCGTTGCCCATCGCGCTCGGCTACGGCGCCGGCGGCGAAGCGCGGCGTCCATTGGGGCTCGCGGTAGTCGGCGGTCTGGCGTTCTCGCAGTTGTTGACTCTCTATCTGACCCCGGTCGTCTACGTTTTCATGGCCAACCTGCTGACCAGATTCCGCGGCAAGAAGAAGGAGGCCCGTCCACGGCAGTCCGGCACGGCCGTTCCAGAAGCCGCTCCCGTACCGAGCGGCGTAGCTCGTCAGGCTCTTGACCCGGGCCTCGGTATTCAATCATGAATTTTTCCTCAACCTTCATTCATCGGCCCATCGCGACTACCCTGTTGATGTTCGCCATTGCGCTGTTCGGCATGGTGGCATACCGGTCGCTGCCGGTGAGCGATCTTCCCAACGTCGACCTGCCCACGCTGCTGGTGACCGCAAGCCTGCCGGGCGCAAGCCCCGAGACCATGGCCGCCGCCGTAGCGACGCCGCTCGAGAATCAGTTCTCCATGATTGCCGGCCTGGAGTCCATGACTTCGACGAATTCGCTCGGCGCCACGCAGGTCACGTTGGAATTCGACCTCAGCCGCAATCTCGACGGAGCCGCGGTCGACGTGCAGGCTGCCATTACGCAGGCCGCACGCCTGCTGCCTCCGGGCATGCCGACGCCGCCGACCTTCACGAAGGTGAATCCGGCGGACCAGCCGGTTCTGTATCTTACGCTCACCTCTCCTTCGCTGCCCCTGTGGACGCTCGACGAGTACGCCGAAACACGTGTGGCCCAGCGCATTTCGATGGTGAACGGTGTCGCGCAGGTGCAGGTCCTGGGGGCCCAGAAGTATGCCGTCCACGTCCAGCTTGATCCGTATGCGCTCGCTTCGCGCAAGATCGGTCTGAACGAAGTAGAAACGGCGCTGAAGCAATGGAACGTGAATCTTCCCGCCGGAACGATCAACGGTCCGCAGCGTGCCTTCACTCTGCAGGCCAGCGGCCAGCTGATGAGCGCGAGCCAGTACAAGCCGCTGGTAGTCACGTACCGCAACGGATCTCCGGTCCGGCTGGAAGAACTCGGCACGATCAAGGACAGCGTGGAGGACGAGCGCACCGCCTCCTGGTTCTATAAGGCGAATAGGAACCAGCGGGCAATCGTGCTCGCGATTCAGAGGCAGCCGGGCACGAACACCATTGAAGTAACGGACGGAATCAAGCGCCTGCTTCCTGTCTTTACAAAGGAACTTCCGCCTTCGGTGAAGCTGGATATTCTCTACGACCGTTCTGACACGATTCGCGAATCGTATGACGACGTCAAGTTCACCATGGTGCTGACGCTCGGGCTGATCGTGATGGTGATCTTCCTGTTCCTCCGGAATTTCTCGGCCACGATCATCCCGAGCCTGGCACTTCCCTTCTCCGTCATCGGTACGTTCGCGGTGATGTACCTGATGGACTTCAGCCTCGACAACCTGTCGATGATGGCCCTCATCCTGGCGATCGGCTTCGTTGTGGACGACGCGATCGTGATGCTCGAGAACATCGTCCGGCACATGGAGATGGGCGAATCGCCAATGGAGGCCGCGCTGAACGGCTCCAAGGAAATTGGCTTCACCATCGTTTCGATGACCTTGTCGCTGGCCGCAGTCTTCATCCCCGTTTTGTTCATGGGCGGGGTCCTCGGACGCCTCTTCAAGGAATTCGCCATCACCATCTGCGCGGCGATTCTGATTTCGGGCGTCGTTTCCGTCACGCTGACGCCGATGCTCTGCAGCCGCTTCCTGCGTCCGCCGCATGAACAGCACCATTCCTGGTTCTACCGAGTGACGGAGAGGTTCTTCGATGGCATGCTGCGCATGTACGATCAGAGTTTGAAATGGGTGCTTCGGTACCGTCCCATCACCATGGTGATGTTCCTCATCGTGCTGATCGGCACAGCGTGGCTCTTCATCGTCATCCCGAAGGGTTTCATCCCGGACCAGGACACCGACCAGATCGCCGGCATTACGGAAGCCGCTCAGGGTACTTCGTACCAGCAGATGGCGGAATCTCAGGCTATTGTCGCGAACGTCATCGCCAAGGACCCGGATGTGGAATCGCTGGTTTCCTCCATCGGCGGGTCAGGCTCCTCAACGCTGGGCGGACCGAATTTCGGGCAGTTCGTCATCCATCTGAAGCCGCGCAGCCAGCGCAAGTTACTGGTCGGCGACATCATCGCGCGCCTTCGCCCGCAACTGGCCGCACATCCTGGCATGCGCGTTTTCCTACAAAATCCTCCAACTATCCGAATTGGCGGACAGGTCTCCAAGAGTCTCTACCAGTTGTCACTGCAATCGCCCGACAAGCCGGAACTTTACGCCGCGGCCCAGAAGCTCGAGAACGCTTTGGCCATGGTTCCCGGCCTGGAAGACGTGACAAGCGACCTGCTGATCTCTGCTCCGCAAGTGAACGTCACCATCGACCGCGATAAAGCCGCGGCAGTGTCGGTGAACGCGCAGCAGATCGAAAATTCGCTATATGATGCGTACGGCCCGCGTTGGGTCTCCACGATCTATTCTCCGGTGAACGAGTACAAGGTCTTGCTCGAACTCGAACCCAAATTCCAGCAGGATCCGAAGGCACTATCGATGCTGTACTTCAAGTCCGATGCCGGAAAGCTGATTCCGCTCGATACGCTCGCTGATATCCAACAGGACACCGGTCCCCAGGCGATCAGCCACTATGGCCAGCTTCCCGCTGTGACCATTTCTTTCAACGTCAGGCCCGGGTATTCCCTCGGGCATGCCGTCGATCAGGTGCAGCAGATCGCGAATCAAGTTCTGCCGAATACCGTCAGCACCACATTCCAAGGCGCCGCGAAGGCTTTCCAGGGTTCGCTGACGAATCTATGGGTACTCCTGATCATCGCGATCCTGGTTGTCTACATCGTGCTCGGGATCCTGTACGAAAGCTATATCCACCCGCTGACTATTCTGTCCGGCCTCCCCTCGGCGGGCTTTGGTGCGCTGCTCACGCTTTATCTGTTCAAGATGGACCTGAACATCTATGCGTTCGTAGGACTCATTATGCTGATCGGCATCGTAAAGAAGAACGCCATCATGCAGATTGATTTCGCTTTGGAAGCGGAGCGCGAGGGCATGCCTCCGATGGAAGCCATCTATCAGGGCTGCCTGATCCGTTTCCGCCCGATCATGATGACGACGATGGCCGCGCTCCTCGGCGCAGTGCCGATCGCAGTCGGTTATGGCGCGGGCGGTGAAGCCCGGCAGCCGTTGGGTCTCGTCGTTGTAGGCGGACTCCTCTTCTCCCAGCTCATCACCCTGTACCTTACGCCAGTCTTCTATACCTATCTGGCTGGCCTGCAGGAAGCATGGCTACGGCGCCGCGGCAAGAAGCAGGGCCCCGTGCCGGAGCCAGCCGTCGCGGGAGATTGAACGTCGTTTGCTTGATTCCGCCTGACGAATAGAAATTCAGCTAACAGTTCACTCTGCGATTCTTAACCCCGGACACGTTACCGGCGGGTTAAGTTTTCGCTGTAACAAGTCTTCAAAGGCGTGGTCTAATATCTCTAGCGCGAGAACTGTAACCCATGGCGACTGCTCGAAAACCCGTTGCTACTACTAGCGACATCCTCGATCCCAAAGCCCTCCTGAAGACTCTGACCGCCTTCAAAAAGGGTGATTTCACGGTTAGAATGCCGGTGGACCAAGCCGGCCTGACCGGCAAGATTAACGACACGCTGAACGAGATTTTTGAACTCAACCAGCGCATGACCGATGAATTCGAACGAATCAGTCGTGCCGTAGGTAAAGAAGGCAAGATCAGTCAGCGCGCTAGCATCGGAACCACCACCGGGTCGTGGAGCCAATGTATGGACTCGGTCAACAGCTTAATTGGCGACCTGGTCCAGCCCTCCACGGAGGTTGCGCGCGTCATCGGCGCCGTCGCGAAGGGCGACCTCTCGCAGACGATGGCGCTTGAAGTGGACGGCCGCGCCCTGAAAGGCGAATTCCTCCGCACGGCGCGAGTCGTGAACACCATGGTGGAACAGCTCAACTCGTTCGCCTCGGAAGTTACCCGCGTGGCGCGCGAAGTGGGTACGGAAGGCAAGCTCGGCGGTCAGGCCATCGTGAAGGGCGTGGCCGGCACATGGAAGGATCTCACGGAAAGCGTGAACTCCATGGCCAGCAACCTTACGTCTCAGGTGCGAAACATCGCCGGTGTGACCACGGCCGTGGCTCGAGGCGACTTGACTACAAAGATCACTGTAGACGCCCGGGGCGAAATTTTGGAGCTCAAGAACACCATCAACACCATGGTGGAGCAGCTCAACTCGTTCGCTTCGGAAGTCACCCGTGTGGCGCGCGAAGTCGGAACGGAAGGAAAGCTCGGCGGCCAGGCGGACGTGAAAGGCGTTGCCGGTGTGTGGAAGGACCTCACCGATTCGGTCAACCTGATGACCGGCAACCTGACCTCTCAGGTGCGAAACATCGCGCAAGTCGCAACGGCTGTCGCCCGCGGCGACCTCTCCACGAAGATCACGGTCGATGCTAAGGGCGAAATCCTCGAACTGAAGAACACCATGAACACCATGGTGGATCAGCTCAATGCGTTCGCCTCGGAAGTCACCCGTGTCGCTCGTGAGGTGGGCAGCGAAGGCGCTCTCGGCGGTCAGGCGGATGTAAAGGGTGTAGGTGGCGTGTGGAAAGATCTTACGGACTCCGTAAACTCCATGGCCAGCAACCTGACCAATCAGGTCCGCAATATCGCGCAAGTCACCACGGCAGTTGCCAACGGCGATCTCTCCCGCAAAATCACGGTCGATGTGCGCGGCGAAATTCTGGAACTCAAGAACACCATCAACACCATGGTGGATCAGCTCAGCTCGTTCGCCTCCGAAGTCACCCGCGTGGCACGCGAGGTCGGCACGGAAGGGAAACTTGGCGGACAGGCGGATGTGAAGGGCGTCGCCGGTGTCTGGAAGGACCTCACCGATTCGGTGAACTCCATGGCCGGCAACCTGACCGCGCAGGTCCGCAACATTGCACAGGTAACCACGGCCGTCGCAAAGGGCGACCTCTCGACAAAGATCACGGTAGACGTTCGCGGCGAGATTCTTGAACTGAAGAACACCATGAACACCATGGTGGACCAGCTCAACGCCTTCGCCGGCGAAGTGACGCGCGTGGCGCGCGAAGTCGGCACCGAAGGCAAGCTGGGCGGCCAGGCGGTCGTG
>CAYXLI010000029.1:0-73837 GCA_964464925.1 uncultured Solibacteraceae bacterium
CCAGTGCGCTCCTGAAGGCGAATCTGCCGCCGTCACGCCCCTCCCCCATATTTCTCTCCCATAGTTTCAACCACTTCCCGCCTCTCCCCGCAATTTCCCCAATTCCTCAGGCTTATCCTCACAATAGGGAAACCTGCCGCGCCCCGCTGCGCGTATCCCAACGAAGAGACACCCCGGAGACACAATATGTCCAGCGAAAAAAGAATCAACGCCTCGCGCGAGAATGGCAAAAAAGGCGGCCCCAGGTCCACCGAAGGCAAGGAACGGTCATCCAGAAACTCCACGAAACATGGACTCTACTCCCAGCGCTGCCCCGTTCTCTCGCTCGAAGACGCCGGCCTCTTCGAACAACTTCGCAACCGCTATTTCCACACCTACAAACCCGTCGGCGCGGCCGAAGTCGACCTCGTCGAAAGCCTCGTGCTCTACACTTGGCGCATTCGCCGCTTCTGCTCCTGTCAGGGCTGGTTTCTCGAAAAGGAACTCGCCGAGCAGGCTCCCGCCCTCGCCCAAACCTGCCCCGGTCTGCCCCATCCCGCGCGCCTCACCTTCGCCGTCCAGGAACTCTTCCACTCGGAGCCCGGTTTTGACGCGCTCTCCCGCTTCGAGGCACGCCTCGAACGCGTCCGCGACCGTCTTCTTCGCGCCCTCGAACGCACCCAGCGCAACCGCCTGCTGCTCTCCGGCGCCAAACTCAAAAATTCGCAAAACGAACCTAGTAGTCCAGTAGAATCAACGCCGGATTCCGCCGAACCCGCGCCCTCTGCCCCCGAAAACTGGTCGGATTTGGCCTTCGAATCATTCGCACCCTTCCGAACCCGCCACGAACAGGCAATCCCGCCCGCCGAAGCCCCGGTTTCGCCGGCTTTGAAAGCCAACGCAGCCTGAAATGGCTCTGAAAAAGCATGTTCCTGACAGCTTCTCCGCCCGAAGTGTCCTCACAGTTCCGGTCATTTCCGAAATATTCCGTCTTTATCTCTCACGCCGCCAACCATTTCCGGTCAATTCACTCATTTTTCTCACCAACGCCTGCTACCCTCGCGCATAGGGTAAGGATTTCCGCATGATGAACTTCGGCGAGCAGAGCTGGCACGTCAACCTGCCCTCCGTCGCTCCGCCCCAACTCGCCAACCCCATCGATCCCGACCCCGTAGCCTTCTCCATCGCCAGCCTCGGCTTCACTCCCGACCCGATCCAGGCCGATGTCCTCCGCTCTCAATCCCGCCGCGTCATCCTCTGCATGGGCCGCCGCTGCGGCAAAACCTGGGTCACGTCCGCCAAAATCGTTCACTTCGCCCTCACCCACCCGGGCAGCGAAATTCTCGTCTTCTCCGCGTCACAGCGCCAGGCCGACATCCTCCTTTGGAACGCGCGCGGATTCCTCGCCTCCGTGGGCATGGCTCGCCGTGGCGACGGCCTCAACCGGAAATCCGTAATCCTGTCCAACGGAGCCCGCATCATCTCTCTGCCGCCGCAGGCGAACACCGTCGTGGGCTTCACCCCCGCCATGGTCGTCCTCGATGAGGCTGCCCGCATTCCCGATTCTCTCTATCACGCAATCTCCCCCATGCTCGGCCTACATGACCCAACCCTGATCCTGCTCAGCACGCCAAATGGCCGCCGCGGCTTTTTCTACAAGGAGTGGTCTTCCACCGAATCCTGGCAGCGCTTTTTCGCGCCCACTACGGAATGCGCCCGCTACTCGCAGGAGTTTCTCGAACAGCAGCGCCGCTCGCTTCCCGAGATCATCTTCCGCCAGGATTACGCCTGCGAGTTCCTCGACGCCTCCGGAGCCTACTTCCCCGAAGCCCTCCTCGACCGCGCTCTCGACTCCAGCCTCGATCCCTACTACACCGCCGCCTCCGAGCCCACGTCCCAGGTTCTCAACGCCTATCCCAGCGAATGCCGCACCCGCGACTTCTTCCTCGGTCTCGACCTCGGCCAATCGCAGGACTACACAGCGCTCACTGTCCTGGAGCGTCTCGAACTCGTCAGCCTGGAGCGGGATCCCTACTCACTCACGTTCCCAACGTCGGTGCAGCATCGCATCCGCCACCTGGAGCGCCTCCCTCTCCAGACCGCCTACCATCAGGTGGTTGCCAAGGTGATCGAGTGGGTGGAGAAACTCAGCCGCGCCGCCAAAGTCGGTCACGTCGAACTGGTCGTCGACGCCACCGCCGTCGGAACGCCCATCGTCGAAATGCTGCGCAATGCCCGGCCTGCTTGTACCATCGTGCCGGTCATCATCACGGGATCCGAGCATGGCTCCTTCAGCGGCGAAATGTATCGCGTCCCGAAACGCGACCTGATGAGCCGTCTCCATCTGATGCTCGAAGACAACGCGCTGCGCATTCCGTTCACGCTGCCCGCTCTGCCTGACTTCCGTGAGGAGTTCAGGGCCTTCCGGCTCCGCTTCACCTCAACAGGCCACGACTCCTATTCCGCCGAGGGCCTTACGCACGACGACCTGATCCTCTCGGTCGCCCTCGCAACATGGCGCTCATGGCGCTAGCAGACAGCCGCGGGAGCCCGGCCCTTCAGGCCGGAATCGGTTGGGAAAGTTCCCGCACAGGCTCGGCAACCGGTGTGGTCTGGAACCACCGGACCAGCTCATCATCGCTGATCCTTCTCCGCCGGAGCAGATCGCGGCGCCGCTCCAACAATCTGGGAAGGCAGCCCGCCACTTTCCAGAACGCCGGTAGCGAGGACGGCTCCATCAGCAGGCAGCCGCCAATCACCTGCGCGTCGCGCCACAGCATGGGCATCCAGCACTGGGCGAATAGCCCGCCGGTTGTATTCTTGATGCGCATCAGGAACCGGTTCTTGACCGAGTGCATATTGAGGACGGCTGGAACCGAGCGCCGGTTGAGAGGTGATACTCGCCGGACGTGATAGGCGACGGCATTCGGAGTGTAGATGCACTTCCATCCGAGCAATTGCGCCCGCCAGGAGACGTCGGCGTCTTCCCGGTAGGCGAAAAAGTCGGGGTCGAAGAACTCTCCGGTGCCGGCAACGTCCTCGATCATTTCGCGGCGGTACAGCGCAGCCGCGGCGCTGGCGCCGAACACATACTCCACGCGGTCGAACCGGCCGTCGTCCGGTTCGTGCCAGCCGCGGTCGAAGTGGCGCATCTCGGGAGTGAAATACATTCCCGCTGAGTCGATCGCTGGCTCTGGCGCCGGCTCTAGGTTGGAATTGATGGATAGCAGCTTGCCGCAGACGGTACCAACCGCTCCCGCCGCGCGCCCTGTCTCGTATAACGCGGCGAGGAATCCCGGGCGCATCACTACGTCTGGATTCAGCACGAGAACCCACTCGCCCCTGGTGCGGGCTATCGCCTGGTTCTGTGCTGCTGCGAAACCTATGTTTTCCGTATTCCGTAAGGTCTGAATCCGGCTGCGGAAGGGCTCCAACAGGTCGCAAGTCTCGTCGCTCGACTCGTTATCCACCACCGTGATGTCAAACCGCACACCGCTTTGCCGGAGCAGGGAATCGAGGCAGGGCCGGATGAAGCGAGCACTATTGTATGTGACGATGGTCACAGAAACTTGCGGTGGAACACTCATGCTGTTATCTCTAAGAGCCGCAATAGAGTGGCCGGAACTACACCTGACCGTAACAAATTTATTTTTAAACGGTGTAGTTGGCCGGGCATTGGCGCGGCTCTTTGAAACAGAGATTAAAAGTGATCCGCGAACCTGCAGCTATTTACAGTGATGTTTTCCGATTCTCTCGGTGACGAACTCGCGGGCCTCGTGCGGAAAGAGAATGCGGGGTCGGCGCTGCAGCAGAAAGTGGCTCGGCTATTTGAGGAGGCGAGGGAGGACGTTTACCGGTACCTGCTCACTCTCGGGCTGTACCCTCCTCAAGCTCAGGAAACCACTCAGGAATCGTTCCTGCGGTTGTACGCCACTTTAAAGAAAGGCGAGCAAATCGAGAATCCGCGAGCCTACGTTTTCCGGATCGCTCACAATCTGGGGCTGCGGGTGAGGGCTCAACAAAATGCTCTCGCCGCCTTCGATCCGGAAGTCGAGGAGCGGCTGGTCAGTCCGGTGGAAGACGCCGAACATGGGCTGCTGGAACGGGAGAAATGGTTGCGATTCTACCGTGCGGTGGAAAGTCTTTCGGAGCAGCAGAAACGCTGCCTGTCGCTCCGTATGGAAGGGTTGAGGTATCCGGAGATCGGATCGATTTTGGGAATCAGCGCGTCGGCGGTCGGTGAGTTTCTCCGCCGCGCCATGGTGCGGTTGAGGCGAATTCATGAGGAATAACGCCCATTTGGATGACGAGCAGTTGCTGAGATTCGCGGACGGCGAACTGTCCGCAAAGCACGCGCGCGTCGTGCGGCGGCACATCGAGGCCTGCTGGCAGTGCCGCACCGGGTTGAATGAGTTGCAGAACGTGGTTTCAGAATGTGTGCGCTACCGGAAGAATGTGCTTTATCATTTCCTCCCTTCTCCGCCGGCGCAATGGGGGGACATCTACGAAGGATTCGCCAGAATTGACGCATCCCAGGAACGTGTCCCCCGTTTTGTTCAGTTTTTTGAATCCCTCCGGCCGGCCTTGCGCTGGGCTCCCTTGGCGGCCGCTGCCGTCGCGGTAATCGTGATTCTTGTCCCGTACCTGCGGAATACCTCTTCCGTTCAGGCGGCGGAATTGCTTCGGAAAGCGGTCGCGGCCGCCGATGCAAAACCGGCCAAGGCTCCGCGGCGCATCAGGATTCGTACAGCGAAGGTGGATTTCACGCGCAAGACCGGCACGATGGCAGCATTGCCGGTGAGTGCCCCGATCGAGCCTCTCTTCGCGGGGGCGCGATTCGATTGGAACGATCCGCTCAGCGCGAAGTCGTTCCAAAATTGGCGTGAGGGTGTCTCGGACAAGCGCGATGAAGTCTCGCAGGCGAATGGTACGTATCAGATTCATACCACCAGCCAGACGAGCCAATTGGCCGATGCGCGGCTGACGGTCAGGTCCGAAGACTTCCTGCCGGTACGGGAACGTCTGGAATTTCGGAATCGCGAATGGGTCGAGATCAGCGATCTGGGCGAAGAGCCCGCTGCTGCGGTCCAAGCTTCCGCCGGGCGTGAGTCGTTCCCACCAGCGGCATCAGCGGACGTCGAACCGCCCGAAGCGGCCAAGGCCGAGGAGCTTCGAGTCCTGGCCGCGCTGCACGGGATCGGCGCGGACTTGGGCGATCCGATCGATATCGCTCGAACGGGCGGAAACGTGGAAGTGAGCGGTGTTGGCGTTTCGCCGCAGAGGCAGCAGCAGATTCGTGAATCCTTGCAGGCCCTGCCGCGGGTTGTCGTGCGCTTCTCTGACGCTGCTCCGGTGCCGTCGGCCGAGAACACAACGAGTGCCCCGGTGACTTCCGGGACGGCTTTGCCGGGCCAGTTTCAGTCAAGTCTGGAGAAGCAGGTCGGCGGCCGGCAGCGGTTCGAGCAGTTCTCCGGCCAGGTGTTGGATTTGAGTGAGAATATGATGTCGCGCGCGTATGCCATACGCAAACTCGCGCAGCGCTTCCCGCCCGGTGCGGAGGCTCGGCTGACGAGCGAAGACCGTGCGTTGCTGCTGCGGCTGCATCACGAGCATGCTTTGGCGCTCGTCGAGTCCGTATCCCAGCTACAATCAAAGTTGTCGGCAGTTTTGGCGCCGATGGGCGCAGCTCCGGGGTCCCCGGCCGTGCAGGTTCCCGAACCGTGGCAGGCGGGGGCCGATGCTGTGTTCCGTGTAGCGCGCCGAACGGAAGCGTTGCTTGCAGCGCTGGTTGGTGTTACACCTGATGCAGTTGAAAATCCGCGCCTCCCTTCGGACGTGCTTTCGAGTCTCGCGGAACTGCGTGCAACCGCCGCTGCTGCGAGTGGCAAATAGCTCGGCGTTTTTTCTTCTGGTAGCCGTATTCAGTACGTCTTTAGAGGCGCAACGGCTCACCAGCGTCATGGGGGTTGTGGTCGATCCTTCGGGCGCGCGCGTGCCCGATGCCGCGATCAGCGTAGTCAATCAGGACACTGGATTCCGCCGCTCGACGGTCTCCGGTCCGGAGGGCGGCTACGTCATCGGCTCGCTGCAGCCTGGTCCTTACAAGATCACGGTTCGCAAAGAGGGCTTCCGGACCCTGATCCGGTTCGGCGTGCGTGCTGGGGTCGCACAGGCTGCGCGGGTGGACTTCAGCCTCGCGGTGGGCAGCACCCAGGAAGTGATCACGGTAGAAGGTGCGGTCGCGGCACTTCGTTCCCCGGAGGACCCATCGGCCGGGTCGAGCCTCGGACGCAACGAGTTGGAGCGCTTGCCCGTCAATGGCGGCGGTATTCTCAGCTACATTGAACTCACCCCCGGCGTGCTGATGACGCCGGCGACTCGCGGCGAGGCCGGTCAGTTCTCGACCGACGGCCAGCGTCCGAATACGAACTACTTCACAGTCGACGGAGCCAGCGCAAACTCCGGGGTGATCGCCGGCGGTTCGCCGGCGCAGACGACGGGTGGTACCCTGCCCGTTTTCAGCGCCATCGGGAGTCTCCACAGCATGATCTCGGTCGAGGCGCTGGAGGAGTTGACCGTGCGCACGTCGGCGGCCGGCTCCGAGTTCGGCAGAATGCCGGGGGCCCAGATCTCGTTGACCAGCCGCTCGGGCGGCAACGAATTGCACGGTTCGGCGGTCTATTTTTTCCGCCACGAACTGTTGGCCGCCAACGACTGGTTCGCGAACGGGCATAATGACGCCCAGGCTCCGCTCCGCGTTAGCGACTACGCTGCGAGTATCGGAGGACCGCTGATCCGGAATCGCACGTTTTTCTTCGCCGCCTACGAGGGAATGCGGCTGCGGCAGCCGTTTGCGTGGAGCACAGCGGTTCCATCCAGGGCCTTCCGCCAAACCGCCCCGCAATGGATGGGCCCGCTGCTGGATGCCTTCCCGGCGGCCAACGGAGCCGACCTCGGACGCGGCCTGGCGGAATGGACCGGCAGGAACAACCGCCCTTCGAGCCTGGATTCCGGCAGCATCCGCCTCGACCAGTTGATCACGCCGCGGGTCAGCGCGTTTGCACGGTACAGCGATTCGCCATCGCACAGCGAATTCGGCAATACGCGCCTCAACCGTTTGGACGTGCGGGCGGTGAGTGGGACGGCCGGATTGAACGTGCAGATTGGGAGCGGGTGGTTGCTCGATTCCAGATGGAACGGCTCGCACATTGGCGCCGACTCGGCTTGGAGGCTGGAGGAGTCGAGATCCTTCGATGGCTGTTCCCTGGCGCCGGTGCTGTCGCGTCTGCTGCCCCCGGCGGACGCCTGCAGCAATCTCATTCGCTTCTCGATTGCCGGTACACCGCAGGTCTCGTTTGGCCGCGAAGGCCAGCGCGAGCAGCAGCAGTTCCAGGTCGTCCAGACCGCGAAGCTGGATCGCGCTAAACACTCGCTGCGGCTCGGCGCCGATTACCGCCGGCTCGTGCCTTACCGGCGCGATGCGGGCGGAACACTCAGTTTCATCGCCGATTCGATCGATAGCGTCAGCGCGGACCGGAACTTATGGAAATCACAGTCTGCCTTGCAGACCGGCGAAGCGGTACTCCATGAACTGTCCGTATTCGTTCACGACACGGTGCGGATTTCTTCGCGCTTGACGGCCACCTACGGAGTGCGATGGGAACTCAGCCCGCCGCCGCATCACAGCGGCGCGGCAAACTTCCTTAACCCGTATACGCAAACGATTGAGCAACTCCAGCGGCCGATCTGGAAGACAGACATCACGTACGTGGCGCCGCGCATCGGGCTGGCCTACCGTCCGGGAAATAGCGATCGCTGGGTGGTGCGCGCGGGCGCGGGAGTTTATTACGATTCAAGCCTCAGCTTCGCGACGGACGTAGTGAACGGCGGACCACTGAACGTGGAGGAGTTCTATAACGCGATCCACGCACCTTTGGCGCGAACGGTATTGCGCTACGGGTTCATGCCCGATCTGAAACTGCCGGTAGTGACGCAATGGAATTTTTCGGTTGAGCGGGCCGCCGGCAGGTCCGGGATCGTCTCGGCGACGTATGTTGGCTCGATCGGACGAAGGCTGATCCGGCGTGAGGTGGGCGGAGCCGGCAGTACAGAGCTTGCCTGGTACGCGCTTTCCACCAATCACGGCGAATCCGATTATGAAGGTCTGCAGTTGAACTTCACGAGGACGTTCGCGGGCCGGTGGCAAGGCCGGTTCGGTTATACATGGTCGCATTCGGTGGACGACAGCTCCACCGAAGCGGCACTACACTGGGCAGGCCGGGGGGCAAGCGCCACGACGGACCGCGGTTCATCCGACTTCGATGTCCGCCACGCCGCAACCGGCACGCTTTCCTACCAACTGCCGAAGGCGGCCGGAGGGTTCAACATCGATTCGATCTTCCGCGCGCGCTCCGGGTTCCCGATCGCCGTGTTGAACAAGGACCATTACCTGGGAGTTGCGCTTGCGAATGCATTCCGGCCGAATTTGGTCGTGGGTGTGCCCGTATGGATCGACGATCCGCAGGCTGCCGGAGGAAGACGCATCAATCGCGACGCATTCCAGACGCCGGCGGACGGCGTGCAAGGCAACCTCGGGCGCAACGCGCTCACTGGTTCCGGAATGTGGCAGGTGGATGCGGCACTCCGGCGGGAATTTGCGTTGCATGAGAAGCGTTCGCTGGAGCTGCGCGCGGAAGCCTTCAATGTGTTCAATCATCCGAGCTTCTCCGATCCGGTGCGATACTTGATCAATCCGTTGTTCGGGCAATCCAGCTCGATGCTGAATCTGATGCTCGGGATGGGTACTCCGGGCAGCGGCCTGGCGCCTCTATTTCAGGCCGGTGGTCCGCGAGCGATACAACTCATGGTTCGGCTGCGATTCTGAAAAAGCAGTTCGCTATATTGGGAAGCGTTGCTCGACGTATTCCTTTGCCACTCCTCCTCTGACCGAGCAGTCGCTCAAAGCATTGCCGCTTGCCTGGAAGTCGGGGCCGAAGCGCGTGTCATCCTTGACGAATGCAGCGCACCGGACGGCGACACGGTAGCGAATCGATGGGATGCCGGTGTGTCCGCGGGAGCAATTCTCCTGCTTCTCTCCGCCGATAGCGTGCCACCACAACCCACGCGAAAAAATTGGGAGGAACTGCTGCATCACCTGGAACTCTCGGGCGAGCCCCAGGTCGGTTTTCTTCGCCTGGAAGAATGCCGTTATCCGCCGATGCTGGAACGCCGCCGGTTCTTCTCCTGGGGAGACGACCTACGCGGCACACTGCGCGCGATGCAGAGGTGGCTATTAACGCTGCATCCATCCCCAAGCGGGCGTCTGTTCGTGCCCGCGGAGCTGCCGAATTTTTCTGTGCGGCAGGAGGATCTCGAGCCACTGTGGGACGCCCTCGTGGATGGGAGCGGCTCGTTTCGAGTAGGCGATTCGCGTCTCGCTCAGGTCTTTGCACGCAATGCCAGGACACACTTCCGTGACGTGCTCTGGGTTGGATGCCATAGCCGGCATCCTATTTCGATTGTGGGTGAGCTGGGAGTCAGGCTCGGGCTGCCAATGGAATGCAACGCCGACGAAGCCGCGCGCAAAGTAGGCAGTGCATTGGACGAGCACCGTGTGCTCGTCGTGCTGGATGGCCTGGAGGGCAAACTGCGTGTGCCGAGAGAAGAGGAAGGGCGCTCGTCGGTGCTCTTGGTAAGCGGCGGGGAGCCGGGGCGCGCCGAACCCGGCGTCAAGTCACGGCTGGCGACTGCTATCTCCGCTTGCAGCCACAATGATTTTCCGGTTGGATTCGCACTTCGGCTTGCTGACATCGGACGGGAAGAATTGGGGCCGCTGGTCGCGCAGGGTCTGGTTGAACCGCTCGATGAAGCAGGTGAGCGATTCCGAAGACTCTATGCGGGCAACCCCCAAATGAAGAGCTCGCATGCCGAGACAGTAAGCGCTATCTTCCGTGATCGTCACCCTTCGGTATGCAGTGGACTTGTTGCCGAATATGAAGCGGCGCTCGACTGGGCGCTCGCGTCCGACTGGGGCACGGCGGTCACCTTGGGAGAGCGTGGCGTGCGTTTCCTTAAAGGTGCATCGCGCTGGCCGGAAGCAGCACTTGTCTGTAAGAAGCTCAAGGAAGCGGCTGAGTGGCGCGGCGACTCGGATGCGCTCGATGAATTCGCATGGGAGCTGTCGTGGATCGAAGACGAACCCGGACAACTCCGCCGTGCGTGGACGGCACACGAGCAGCAATCGCTGTTCACGTAGCGTTCGGCCGAGGGTTGTGCGGGCGCCTTTACTTAGCGATGTCCGCCACGCATCCCATCTGCGAGAAGAAGCCCTTGCGGAACACATTCGGCGCGGGCGTGGTGTCGATATCGAAGCCGCTCACGATCGGCTGGCCCCGTGAGCCGGTGACGGGGCGCGCGTTCGCACCACCGCGGAGGCGCCACTCATACGTGCCACCGGATGCACGTTCGTTTGCCGCGTCGGCTTCCAAGACGAAACTGAATACGCCCCAGAGGCCGTCCCATGTCGGATAGACATAGTCGGTACCGCCCTCCCTCAAGCTCAACTTCACGCCGCTCGCGGCTCCGGGCCAAGTGAAGGTTTTCGGAGATGTGCTTTGTCCTGTGAAGTCGGCCGTCTGCCCATCGATCGTGAGGCGCACGCTTTGGATATCCGGCGAGAAGATGGGCCGCATCGAGTAGCTGAGTTTGGGGTCCGTGCCGCTGGAGCCATACAGGGCCGTGGAGAAAGCCGCAGCGTTGTTGAAGAAGTTCAGGAAGCCGCGTGTGACGTTCATGCCGCCGGAGGGATCCGGCACGAATTCATTGCCGCGCTTCGGTAACAATTTTTTCAGATTCTGTTCGTAGAAGACCCAGATAATGCCCAGCTGCGGACGGAATACGGCGTTCACGTCTTCGAGCGTCGCCTTCACCTGAGAGCGTGGATTGAAGGGATATTTACTGAAGAAGGGACGGAGTTGCGCGCAAAGATCTTTTCCCTTCGCGTTCAACTCCTGTGGCCCGAGCCGCAGTAACAGAGCGTCGGCATACGTGATCGGAGCCTCCAGCAGCCTGCGAACTGAATCGTGGACGTCGCCTTGCGGATCAATGCCGATGGTGAGCGCGACCTGCCTCGTGATGGAGAGGGCAGTACGGGCTTTCTCGTGCGTGAGGTCGGCAAGGCGATCACTACCGTTGCCGCCCTGCTGTTTCAGGAGGTCTTCGAGAGAGAGCTCCAAGTCGGACAGGGACCGCATGTATTCGGCATTCTCCTTGCTGATGTACTGATCGGCGCAGGCCGGCGGGACCACACTGTGCAGAGGTTTGAAAGCTTTGACTGTGTCCCGATCATCTACGCCGGTGTTTTGAGAAGCCAGGCAGAACATCGACAGCAGGGGAGACTGGGGCCCGGACGTGCGGGTGAGTTTGGCCGCAGCCGCATTCAGGTTTTCATAGCGAACGACGCTGCCCTTGCGCATGTAGTCGCGCCATTGATTCGCGAAATCCGGATAGTACAGAGCTTTGAGCGCGGCGCTCAGTTTCGCCCGGTCCATTGTCGCGGCGACCTGCTCGCCGAGAACCCACTCTTCTCCTTTGAAATATCTGTCCGGATTGTTGATGGCATCCTGCATGAACGTCCAGCCATCGCGCGAATAGGCTCCACTGACATCGCGGTTGTTTACCACGACGTCGGCGGTGCCCGGGAATTTCTTATTGAAGTTGAGCGTTGGGAACCGGCGGTTCGCCTCTGCCAACATTGCCTTGTAGATAGGAACGGCACTGCCGGCCTGAGACAAATAAGCCCGCGCATGTTTTACAGCTCCGGCGTCGTTCTCCGGGCTGTATGGATTGGCGATGTACAGTTCCTTGCTGTAGAAATCGAACTGCTTGCGGGCAAGCTGCTGGCGCTCCGCATCCAGTGTCCGGCCGGCGAGCCAGCGGTTTATGAGCGTAGTGGGGAGGAACTGCTGGTCGGTCTTCTCATGGTGTGAAGTGGTCATGAGATAGGCCTTTAAAGTGTCATACGCTGTGCCCGGGTTGTCGTCGGTACCTGGAACGGCGGGCAGGGCCACGAGACTGGCGTGCATGCGGTCCTGGGTGCCGGCGAAGAGCAACTGGCGGAACCGGTCGAAGTAGATCTTCCGCACGTCCGGATACAGGCCGGAGCCCGAATAGAGTCCCCACCGCATCCGGAACGGCGCGCCGTTGCGATCGTAATCGGCCAGGGTCTCCAGAGACTGGCGCAGAGTTTCCAGACGAGTCAACGAGTCAAGTGACGGCAGATTCGCCGACGCGCCATCGGCGGCGGAGATGCCCCGGGCCGCATCGAGAACGGTCTGTTCTAAGTGGCGGTTACCGACATAGGACGTGATGAAAGCGATGCTGAGCAGCAGGCTCAGTATCGCAGCGGAAGCGAGAAGAGTGCGGCGAAGTGCGCTGGTCTTCGTGCTGGATGCGCTGGCCCCCAAAGCCGCGTGATCGGCAAGAACCACGTCATTAAAGACGTGATCGAGGAAGACCCACTGCGGCACGCGACGGCCGGCACTGGCAGAGCGCATGGGAGCGGCCGGATGCTCGGGTACCATCTCACCGAGCCGGAAAATACGCGTTGCGCCGCTTTCCCCCGAGAACGCCTTCTCCTGGCGCGCCGTCATCGGGGAGGGCGCTGCGTCGTTCACCACCACGGGGCGAACGCCGCAGAAATAGAAGCCGCGCAGGAAAGGGGCGGTGGTGAGCTGGCTGGGGCGACAGAGATCGACCAGGAACTGCACCAATGCATTGCGGAGCTTGCGGAACTCGCGCGGAAATTCGTAAGTGCCCGGCAGCCGGTTGGAATCATTCTCGCGCGAGAGGAAGTCGCGCCGCTTGTCGCAGAGGCCGAGGAAGAGACGGTCAAAGGACTCGTTCAGCGTCCGGGTCATCTCCTCGCTGTAGACGCCTGAGGTGATAGCTGCCGGGAGTGGCAGGGTTACGCCGACGACCTGACTGACCTCCTCCTGCCTGAGGTTCTGCACGTAATCGTGAAAGAACGGAACGCGGTCCAGTTTCGTGAAGAGCACGTAGACAGGAACGTTGATGCCGAGGACGCGCGAGATCTCGCCGAGGCGGCCTCGGAGTTGCCGGGCGATGGCAGAGCTTTGCTCCGTTGCACCTGCCTTGAGGAACGCTTCGCAATCGAGGCACACGACGGCAGCGCGCGGCGACTGTGCGGCCCTGCTGAATACGGAATGCAACCGGCCGGGCTGCATCTTGCGAATCACGCGAGCCCATGCAGAATCGTCACCGATCAGCTTCGCTCCCGTTTCCAGAAAGATGGCCTTGCCGGCGAACCATAGATTGGCGAGTTCCGTCGGGATGATGGCGTTATCGCGATACACTTGTCCGGCGAGCAGTTCCGGTTCGAGTCCGGAATACAACATCGACGTCGTCTTGGCAGAGCCTTGCGGGCCAACCAGGAAGACCACTGGCAAGCTGCTGTAGCGCGCACCGGCGCCGAGCTGGGAGGAAGCGAGCTTCGATTCCGCTTCGCGCAAGACCAGATCCAGATCATCGTCCGGCGCGCCGGCTATGACCTGGCCCGGAGTGGCGGCCTTTTTCCTCTTATTCAGGAGGATCACGCAAGCGGCCGCGGCGAGGGCACCTATCGCCGCGAGTCCACCGCGCAGCACCCACAGTGCCGAGCCTTGCAGGTGCAGAAGAGAGCCCAGCCACATAACAAAAGCGAGATAGAGCGAGAATACCAAGCCAGTGATGAGATACATCATGCGGATTGTCCTCCTTTACCTCGTGACGCCGGCGATGGAACGGAGTTCGGTAACTCCGCCCGACAGAGAGACCTTGAATGCAACGAAGAGCACGATCATCAGAACACAGCAGGCAATTGCCGCGTAGGTGAGCCGCTTCAGCCATGGGTCGGCTTGTGCGTGGACGATGGCTCCGGATGTGATGGCCCAACCGGGAGCAATCAACGGATTGTAGCCGCGGATGCGCTGGATTTTCGCCGCGACCGCTTCCCGGATTGCGCGAAGTTCGCCCTTGCCGCCGAAGCTGTACCGGCCGCCGTAGCCGAGCAACAGGCAGAGGTCATAAATCTCCAGGACATCGGCCAAGTCGTTTGAATCGGGCTGGGTGAGCATGCGCTGGATATTTTGAAAAAAGATTTCGCCGGCGACGTGGCCCCCGAAGAGTTCTTCCTGCAGAGGCTGCCGGGGCCAATCCGCAAACGCGGGATTCTGGGAGTTCAGAACGGATTCATCGAGGAGCGCGACCACGGCGAATACCGCGGCCCGGAAGTCCTCTCCGCTGTATCCTTGCGCGCGGCTTTGCTGATCGGCGAGCTTCAGCCCTTCCCGGATATTCGCGCGGAAGGACGCCGCATCGGACACGACCTGGCGGTTGGCCCGGAGCCGGACCGTGGCGGTCAACAGTTCCTGAAAAATCGAGGCAAGGTTGGTGGTGCGTTTGGTTGCAGGTTGAGTTGTCAAAGGCAGGATCCTTGTCCCACTAGGTTTCGAGTACCACTAGAAGTTCTATCTCCGGGGCCGGGAACTCGCCGGGCACGTACACCCCGACCTGGCGAGAATCCACGATGCTGTTCCAGCATGCGCCGGTTCGATCGACCTCGAAGTATTCAGTTTCCACGCGAGCAGCGACGGCGGCCGGCGGAACGGAAAGCTGGGAGAGCCCAAGGCCCTGGACGGCGCGCCGGACCAGTTCGTGAATGAACTTGTGAGAGCAGATCTTCACAAGTTGGGGCGTCCTGGCGATCAGGTCGGCACGGCCGAGTCCGGCGCGAATTGCAAACACCCATTGAGAACGGCCCAGGCATCGCGAATCCGTGATCTCGCCGGCGTAGAAGTAGTCGTCCGTCCGCTTCAGCGGGATGGAGATGCAGTTGGTCGGGATGATCATCTCCAGGTGATCGCGAATGTGCTTGTCCAAAACGGCGAGACATTCATCGAGGTGGTCATGATCATAAAGCGGCAGCATACGGGGGTGTGAATTGATGCCGAATGTGCAGAGGGAACCGCCAAGGCGAGCCATCTCGAGATAGAGCTGTTCGGGATGCCCGAAGCGAGAGAAAAAATGGTGCCGCAGTACGGCGAGGCTGGAATTGACGGTATGAAGAAACCAGAAACTTGCGATTTCGCGGCTGGAAAATGCAGCCCGGCTTCCCGCTCCTGAGGCGCTGGGTGCGGACAAGGAACTGCTCTTGTCCTCCATGATCTCGATGAGGCGCTGGAGGATGGACAATATGCGATCACTGGCGCCGATCATCAGGCATGGCGGGATGAAATTCTGATCCAGGACAAACTTGCCGGAGCCGGAACGCAGGATGCGCGCTATGGGCAGGACGGTGAAGCCTTCGGCCGGCTCAATGTCGAGCAGGAGGCGGGCGTTCTTGCGGCCTAAGCGGATTCCGCGCTCGTCACGACCGGTGTTGTCGTCATGCAGCGGGCGCTCCTCGGCGATGTACCGGGTTGATCCGTCATCTTCGGTCTCATCGAGCGCACAATTCAGTCCATCCGGCTTTACCGCGGGAACCGCCAGCAGGACGGTTACGTTGTCACGAGTGGGAGGGAAGATCCCGGCGATATTCCGCGCCGCGGGAAGGGTATCGCTCTCCGGCATGTTAAAGATAAGTCCGTCCGGGAGAATGCCTCGTGCGTGGATCAGATTGATGGTGCCGTTGGCGACGGCATCCAGATCCAACTGACTGCCAAGCAGCCCGTAGGGAGCCGGCCAGAGCGCCGACGTCGCGAACTGAATGGAGTCTTCGAAGTACTGGTTTTGCGCCTGGAAATGGTGTGGTCCAAGGTGCATTCCTTCCGACCACACAACTCGGGACAGAGTTCTCATAAACGTTAACGGATGACGAAACGTTGCACCATTCTAGCTCCAAAGCGAGGCGGACTGGAGGGATTGCGTTGTAGGATGTAGTAACGGAGTTCACAGAGGTGTCCCTGATGAGCCTGCAAGACAGATTCGAGTTGGGTGAGATTTTGCTCGACGGCCCTATTCGCTGTTACGCGGCGCGTGATGTGGCGTCGGGCAGCAACGTGCTGATTCACGTTGGGCTCGGGCTCCGTTCTGATTTCCTGCTGAATACCGCTCTGGCGCATCCATTGAGCAAAGCGCTATTGGAGCAGGGGCAAGACGGGCAGACGCTCTACGTGGTGACGGAGAGGAAAGAGCCGGCGGGTGCTGTTGAACCATCCGTTGGAGATCCGTTTCTGGAAAGGCGTGTCTGGCGCACGAACCCGCCGCCGGCGGATGCACGGGCAACCCCTCCGGCAGCACCTCCGGCACCCCCCCAACCAGATTCCGGTACGCGGGGGATGCAGGCACAGTTCTTCGAGACGTCCGCGATTCGGGAGCGCACGCACATCGGGAAGAAGCCGGATGCGATAGGAGACGCATCCCAGATATTCGCGGCTCCTGCAAAGAAGGCTGGACTGGAAACGCCGGGTGAATTTACGCAGATGTTCAGCTCGCCTGCCGCGCATACGCCTGAGCCGCCGGACGACCTGTGGAGCAGACCGACTCGCATTCTGCCGGCAATGCCAGTTGACGAGGCAAAGACGGGAGAGGAGGCTGATGCCGCCGCTCCCGGGAGCGTTCCTGCCGCGCAGCCGGGCGAGTTTACGCGTATGTTTCAGGCGGCGCCTGCCGCTGAGGGGCAGCCGCGTAGAGGGGATTCGGCGCCAGAGCCTGCTTCTGCAACGCCGGTAGTTGAGCCGGGTGAGTTTACGCGTATGTTTCAGGTGGCTCCGATCGCCGAAACGCACACGGATTCCGGGGCGCCGGCAACAATGCCGCAGCCCATTCCCGATGCAAAGCCGGTAGTTGAGCCAGGCGAGTTTACACGTATGTTTCAGGCACCGGCTCCGATCGCTGAAAGGCACACCGATTCCGGGGCGCCGGCAACAATACCGCAGCCCATTCCCGATGCAACGCCGGTAGTTGAGCCGGGTGAGTTCACACGTATGTTTCAGGCACCGGCTCCGATCGCTGAAACGCACACGGATTCACGGACGCCGGCAACGACGCCGCAGCCCCTTGCCGATGCAAAGCCGGTAGTTGAGCCGGGTGAGTTCACGCGTATGTTTCAGGCACCGGCTCCGGATTCGACTGACAAACCAGCTCCGGCAAAGCCGACTCCGATCAAGAAAGTAGAAACGGCACCTGCCGCGCAGCCTGAGCGTGTAGTAGAGCACGGCGAATTCACACGCATGTTCCAGGCTCCGCCTGCTAGCACTCCGCGGGCGGAACTTGGGGCAGGGCAGGCCACGGGAGCTTTCGAGACACCCGGAAGGCCGGCGGCGCGTGAGCAAGAGAAAGAGACGCGGCTCTTCCATGCACCCGCTCCGCAGCAAGCCGCACCGGGAGATTTCACTGCGTTCTTTCAGCGTCCTGCGGCTCCGCCTTCAGCGCCTGAGCCACTGCCGCCGCCTGTTCCGTTCGGGTCGCAACCAGTCACGCCAGACAAAGCTCCGAGTTCGTTCACACAGTTCTTTCAGAACCCGGCGGCTTATGGCACTCCGCAAGCGCCGCCACAGCAGCCACAGATGCAACAAGCTCAGCCGCCGACACCGGGCTACGCCGGGCCCGGCGGGTCCGTGGAAGCCACCGGTGTATTCCGTTCGCAGCAAGGGTCGATGCAGCGCTTCCCTGGAGAAGCGAGCGAGTATACGCGCATGTTCGAGAAGCCGACCGCGCCCGCGCCCTTCCAGCCTGAGCCGAAAGCGGTGCAGCCGGCACCGGCCGCTCCTCACAAAGACAACTCGAAGATCATCCTGGTGGTCATCTTGAGCGTGCTTCTGCTGATCGCTATCGGACTGGTGATCTTTTTCGCGCTCAGGTAAACAAGATGATCAGTTCGAGCTGCGGATTCGGCAGTTCGCCGGGTACGTAAGCGGCGAGGTTTCGCTCCCGTGCAATGGCCTCCCAAGGGGCTCCGGACTGATTGAGCGAAAAATACTGATAGTTCAGTTTGACCGGAATCGAGGATGGCGGGGATGGGGTGTGGGTCAGCGTGAGCCCGATGAGAGCCTGCCGAACGAGATGCTCCACGTGGCTGGCCGAACCGACTTTGATGAGTTGTGGCGCCTTGGAGATCAGCTCGGCCTGATTGACATCGGCATTCACGGCCAGATACATGCGGGTCTTCTGAAAGTATCGATCCTCCGCAATGGAAGCCGCGTAAATAGACGGTTGCACGAGTTTCAACGGAAGAGCGACGAAGTTGCTCGGAACGACGGTTTCCAGCAGCAGGCGCAACTTCTGATCGAGGTCCGCGAAACAGAACGAGAGGTTGTCATGGTCATACAGCGGAAAATCGCGCGGCTGCAGATCCTGAGAGAACGTGGTGAGGGCACCGGCCAGTGCCAGCATGGCGGAGTAGACGCGCTCGGGATGGCCTGCCTTGGCTTCAAACAAATGGTTTAGCCAGGGGAAATAGGAATTGATCGTGTAAAGGAGCCAGAAGTTCGGGATGTCGGACGCGGTGAAACTGGCGAGCGTGAGGTTCTTCTGCCTGCGCGTGCCGGATAATTGGCTGCTTTTAGCCGACAGAATCTCCACCAGACGGCGGACGATGGAAACTACGTAGTCGCTGCCCGTGTAGTCGATCAAGGGAGGGATGAAGGACGTTTCCGCCTGGAACATTCCCGCCTTGGTTCGTTTGATGCGGCCGACGCAAAGGGCTGTTGTTCCCTCTCGTAGTTCGCTTTTCAAGAGAAAGCGCAGATTCTTGTGTGCGACCTGGATGGGCCGTTCAGCCAAACCGGAATTCTCATCGCGGACAGAAACGGTCTGGACCGAGTAGCGCGCGTTTCCTTCCGATTGGCCAACCGAGACGTTGATACCCCGTTCGCGGTGCACCGGGATGGCCATGTAAATATCGACCGTGTCCTGATCGGCCTCGAACACGTCGTCAAGCGGCTTTGCCGGAGGAGCGGCGTCAGCATTCGGGATATCGAAAAGCAGCCCGTCGGGAAAAATGCCAGCGGCGCTGCTGATGGCAAACGTTCCGGCGGCGAGCTTCGCGTGGTCCAGTTGAAGATGCCGGAATCCGTAGGGACGGAAGTTCAGGGCCTCCAGCCGGAACAGGAGCGAGCTCTCCATAAACCGGTCCTGCATCTGGAGATGTTGCGGCGTAAGAAACGTGCCCTTCGACCAGATCACCGGCTGCAGACTCTTCATATGCTTCTGGATACCAACTATACTGCAAGACTAGACGATGCTAAGAACGTTATCGCCAGAAGAAGGCGCCCTTTTGCGCGAATTCCTGTTTGAATCCAACTTCAAGCAGAGCGAGATTCGCGACCGGTTCTCACTCCGCGAACTGCCGTCGAAGCGGCTTGGAAACCTGCCTCAACTGCTGTATCGCACTCGCGAGCGCACCCGCCTGTCCACATTGTTGCGGTGGTTCTTTCTCGGCACCGCCGTTGACGAGGATACGGCAAGAGAACTAATTCCGGAGAACATCTTGCGGATTCTGCTGGATTGCGGGCTGCTGTCGCTTACGGATGGCCAATTTCAATCCCCTGTGATGCTGGCGCCGTTCGAGGATTTGCTGGTGGCGTCCGATCCGCTGGCCGTCTCGGAGGCGCCGGGCCATGCGGACCTGGTTCTCTGGCCGAATCCGACGACCTGGCTTCTCTGGCGGTTTACGATTCGGAAGCCGTTCGAGTCTGTTCTGGATTTGGGCACCGGCAACGGCATTCAGGCGCTGCTGGCGGCGAACCACGCGAAGCACGTGGTTGCGACGGACTTGAATGCGCGGGCGGTGGTGTTCAGCAAGTTCAATGCCTGGCTGAACGGGCTGGAAAATATCGAATGCCTGGAAGGCGACACTTATGGGCCCGTGAGAGACCGCAAGTTCGATCTGATTGTGAGCAATCCGCCGTTCTTCGTGAGTCCCGTAAATGAAGATCTGTTCTGCGATAACGCGATGGAGTTGGACCAATACTGCCGCAGAGTGATACGCGAAGGCGCCGAGCGGCTGAATGAAGGCGGATACCTGCAGGTGCTGTGCGAGTGGGTTCAGGTAAAGGGGCAGAATTGGGCGGAGCGTATCGGGGAGTGGGTGCAGGGAACGGGATGCAATGCCTGGGTGATCAAGGGCTACAGCGAGGAACCGGCACGGTACGCGCAAAAGAGGATCCGCGAGAAGTCAGCCGGAACCATCGATAGCAACGTGTTCTCCGACTGGATGAACTACTATCTGTCGCGTGACGTGGAGATGGTTCACGGCGGACTGATCGGACTGCAGCGCCGCTCCGGCAATAACTGGATGCGGGTGGACGAACTCGGAGCCACGCCGAAGACGCCGTTCGGAACGGCTATCCTGCGGGGCTTTGAAGGCCGTAATTTTCTCGAGGCACATCCGGAGGATTCGGATCTGTTGGGTGTCAAGCCGAAGCTGGTGGAAGAGATTCGAATGGATCAATCTTTTGCGGTGGAGGAAGGCCGCTGGCAATCTACCTCGCTACGGCTGGTTCTGACCGATGGACTGCCATTCTCGTTTGCGGTTCAGCCGACGGTTGCGGAGTTCCTCGCGCAGTGTGACGGCAACCGTACGTTGGATGAATTGGTGGAGAGCCTTAGCGCGACGGTGAATGCTCCTTCGGAGCAGGTGCGGCGGGAATGCGCGGGCGTGATCCGCCGCCTGATGGAACGCGGGTTCGTGACGGTGTGAAGATCCATGGAACGTTTTGAGAGGTGTACGATGCGCGAGTTTCTCCTGGTGAGTGCGATGTTGTGGGCCTGCACCGCTTCCGGGCAGCAGTCGCCGCAACAGCCCGGCGGGGGATTCGCCGTCAGGCCGGGGCGGCCTGTTGACCTGCAGAAACAGGTGCAATTGCCTCGTGGTTACGCGCTAGTGATCGGAATCGGGAAATACAAGAACCTGGGTGGAGCCGGCCAGGACCTGCGATTTCCGGAGTCGGATGCCGAGGCGGTGTCGCGCGTGCTGATCAGCAAAGAAGGCGGCAATATCGAACCGGAGAATGTGAAGAAGCTCATCGGCAAGGATGCGACGCTTGCCAATGTGCGGGCAGCGCTGGAAAATTGGCTACCTGCGGTGGCGCAAGAACAGGATCGCGTGATCGTCTACTTCGCGGGCCATGGACTGGTGGCGGACGGGCGCGGCTACCTGGCTCCGTATGACGTAGATGTTTCGAACCTGGCCGCGACGGCTTATCCGATGGATCAGCTCGGGAATATTCTCTCCAATAAGGTTAAGGCAAAGTGGAAAGTGCTTTTAACGGACGCCTGCCATTCGGCCAAGATTACGGCTGAATCGACGCAGCAGGCGGTTTATAACGCAGTCAGCAAGCTGCCATCGAAGTTTCTTACCTTAAATTCGAGCCGGGAGCAGGAGAGCAGCTATGAGGATCCGGCCCTAGCTACGGGATATGGAGTGTTCTCGTACTTCGTGATTCAAGGGTGGATGGGAAACGCGGACGTAAACCCTCGCGACGGAATCGTGACCGCCGATGAGCTGGTGGAATACGTCCGCCGCGAAGTGAAGGTTTACGCGCGTCAGAGAGGGAGCGACCAGACGCCGACGGAACACGGCGGCGACTTCCCTGACGACATGCTGCTCGGTTTCAGCCCGCAGAGGAGACAGCAACTCGCCTCGGCGGGCGGCGCGGGGCTCGCAGACGGCGTTCTGGTGATTGAGGTGAATCTGGATAATGTCGAAGTCTATGTCGACGACAAGCTGATCGGAACCGCCAGTCCGGGAAAGAATCTGGAAATCCCGGGGCTTTCTAGCGGCCAGCATGTGATCAAGGGTGTGCGGTTGGGCTATGATCCCGTCTCCAAAGAAGAACTTGTGTCTCCGGGCGAGCGCCGCACAGTGACGCTGCGGATTCAGTACGCGCGCCGGATCAAGAAGACGGCGCAGGATCTGTATCACGAGGGGCGGGAAATCTTCAAGCGGCGGAAGTCAGAGGCCGACCTGAAGAGAGCGGCTTCGCTGTTCGAGCGCGCGCTGAAGGAAGACGATAAGTACAGCGCCGCCGCCCTGGAACTCTGCCGGACTCTGCAGCAACTCAACGATACCGATATCGCGAAGAAGGCATGTGTCCGGGCGGTCGATCTAGATCCTGACTATGAAGAGGCGCGCACGCAACTCGGGGCAATTCTGATTGAGGCCGGGGATACGAAGGAAGCCATTTCACAACTGGCGATGGCGACTACGCAGAATAAACAGGATCCGATCGCGCATGCCCTGCTGGGCGAGGCGTTTCTGCTGACCGAGAGTTATGACAAGGCGGAGGAGGCTGCGTCTAAAGGAATTTCTGTATCGCCGCAATATTCGTATGCGTATCTGGTGCGTGGGGACGCGAGGCGGTTTCAAAAGCGCTACAACGAAGCGCGGGACGATTACTCGCAGTATCTGAAGCTCGATAACTTCGACGCACGCTTTTACGAGTGGATTCCGTATCTGATCGGAAGCGGACTAAGTAAAAAGAGTGCGGGTTACAAGGCGATTTACAAGAATCAGCGGTCCAGCGCGTTTTTTGGACTCTGCTGGTGCGAGATGTCTCTGCATAACTTCAACAAAGCAAGCGAGTACTGTGAAAAGGCAGTTTCGATTGATGCAGAGGATGGCGTTGCGCAGAACCTGCTAGGGACTGTATATCTGGAGCTGTTCAACCGGGACAACCGCCGGTCGGATTTGCTCAAGGCGAAGCAGAGCCTACAACTGGCCGTCAAACTTATGCCGGATTCGACGCTCGCCGCGGAAGCCAAGGCCAATCTGAAGGGTATCGAAGAACTGCTGCCGCGCGTAAAGTAACCACCGAATTCAGGTTTTCCGATTCCGGGTTATCGAGTATACTAAACGGGCATGATTGCCGCAGGGGGCCCAGGAATGACCAAGATACGTGCGATATTGTCGAAGTTCTGCTGCTGTCTCCTGCTTACTTCTCAATTCTGCGCACTCGCGCAGGAAGCCTCTCCACAAGAGCCACCGAAATTTACGATCAACATTGTGCGCGGCAATGACGCCCAGAACAATTTGAAGAAGGGGCGTGCCACCTCTGAGGTGGTGGTCGAAGTTCGTGACAGAAACGACAAACCGATCGGCGGTGCGATCGTTACCTTCACGCTTCCCAGAGGCACCGGAGGCGTTTTCCCGAACGGTTCCCAGACGGCAGTATTGAATACGAACGCGAATGGGCAGGTTGCCGCCACTTTCAAGCCGCAGGGAGTTGGGCGCTTCGATATCGATGTGAGCGTCAACTCGCAGGGGCAGACACTTTCCACGAAGGTTACGCAATCGAACCTGGCGGCAGCGGCGGGTGCGGGTATCGGATTGGGAACGGCGCTGGTGATTGGAGCCGCGGCTGCGGCGGCTGTGGCTGTAATCTTGGTGAAGACGATCGGCGGCGATAAGAAGACGAATGTGTCGCTGGGATCGCCGCGCATTCCCTGAGCTTACTGGTCACTTTTTACCTGGTTCGGAAGGATGAACATGACGACTCGATTCGGGTGGCTCTTCATTTTGGCAGCGGCAAGTGGAGCGCTCGTTGCAGAAACTCCGGTGGGCGTTCCAAGGAAGCTGGAGGCGAATACAGCCAGGCCACAGGTACCGGTGTTGGGGTATGTCAAGACGGCTTCGCCTCTTACGCTTCGCCCTGTTACCGGCGTACCCGGAGCTGTGGTTCTGGGCGATATGATTCCGCTGCCCGACCGGGCGACAAACCTGGTTGTGGCCGAGGGCCAGCAGTACGCGATCGTCGAACGCAGCGGCGAGCCGTCCATAGCCATTCTTCGCCTTGAGGCCGGGACAGCCGCCGACCTGCAGGCCGTTCCGGGAGCCCTGCCGCATTGGGACCTCGTGGCGTTCAGCACCGGCGGATCATTTGCGGTTCTCTATTCGGGCGCGGACCGGCGCATGCAGGTTCTGGGCGGGCTGCCTTCGGAGCCGCAAGTGGTGCGCAACGTGGATCTGGGGACATCCAGCGATGCTCCGGTTTCGGCACTGGCGGTGAGTGACGACGGCAGTAGCGTGGCTGCCGGAACGTCGGATGGAAGCAGCGGCTCTGTATGGTTACTACCGGCGTCTGACCCGGTACGGAAGCTATTGAGTGCATCCGTTCCGTCTGCGTTGCGGTTTCTTGCACGGAGTCAGGACATTCTGATCGGGGATAGAGGGTCGAAGCAGGTGACTCTTCTGAGCGGAGCCGCGCGCCTGATTGCCGGAGAAGCGCAAGGGGTAAATGCTCCGATAGACATGGGGATCTCGACGGACGGCCAGCGCGTGTGGATCGCAGATGCAGGAGCGAATTCCCTGCTCACTGTGCAGCTCGATTCGGGAGCGATCACAACGGAGGTTTGTCCCTATACTCCCGCGAGCCTACAGAGACTCGAAGGCAAACCGGTCTTCCTGATTGCGGCACAGGATGGGGACGGAGCGGGGTTGTGGGCGCCGGAGACGGCAAACGTGCATGTATGGCGTCTGCCGGTGGGCAACAGAGTTCAGTAGGGTAAACAGGCGATGCGCATCCGAACAGAAAATAAAATAGCCGTTCGCTCCATGTTGTGGTTCGCTCTCGTTGTCCTTTTGCTCTGCCGGCCGACGCACGCTCAGAGCGTGACGGAATACGCATTGCCGGCGAGCGGCAGCGGTCCTATCGGGATTACCGGCGGAAGTGATGGCGGGTTCTGGTTCACGGAATTCAGCGCCAATAAGATCGGCCGGATTTCGTCTTCCGGTGTAATTACCGAATATACGATCCCGACGCAGAACTCAGGCCCTACCGGAATCACGCTGGGGCCGGATGGTGCGCTCTGGTTTACTGAACGGCTGGTTGCAAAGATCGGTCAGATCACTACGGGCGGCGTAATCACGGAATATCCGCTTCCATCGGCAACTTCGGCGCCGATGGGTATTGTTACGGGACCTGATGGGGGTTTGTGGTTTACCGAATTCAGCGGCAACAAGATTGGGAGGTTCGGAACGGATGCGGTAATTACCGAGTTCTCCATTCCAACGCCCGCGAGCCAGCCGACGGCAATCACGGTGGCCTTCAATTCTCTATGGTTCACGGAAGCAAACGGCAATAAGATCGGACGCATCACCACGGCTGGAGTGATCACGGAATTCCCCGTTCCCGTGGTCGCCTCATCCCCGAACAGCATCGTCTTGGGCGTCGACCAGGCGCTGTGGTTTACGGAGGCGACCGGGAACAAGATCGGCCGCATCACAACGGCCGGAGCGATTACGGAATATTCAGTGCCCACGCAGGGGTCGCGGCCGACAGGCATCGCCAGCGGAAGCAACGGTGGGCTCTGGTTCACCGAAACCCAGGGGAACAATATCGGGCAGATTAGCCTTTCCGGCACGATTACCGAGTACCCGATTCCCACGCAAGGCAGCCAGGCTACCGGAATCGCCGCTTCGAACGGAGCCCTTTGGTTCACCGAGCAGGCAGTAGGACGGATCGGCACCATCACTCCCGCTCCGTTGAAAATCACGAACACATGCCCTGCGCCCGTGGGCGTTGCAGGCTTGCCTTATTCACTAAACATGTCCGCAACAGGCGGTATTGCGCCTTACGGACCGTGGACTGTGACAGGCGGTTTCCTGCCTGCAGGGGTAACGCTCAACTCGCAGACTGGCGTGATCAGCGGCAGCCCGACGGACGCGGGCACCTATCCGGTCACTATCAGCATTTCCGATAATGCGCAGGCTCTTGTGGACGCCCCGCCTGCAACCGCGACCTACAGTTGCAATATCGTGATCGCTGCTCCCCTGGTCCCGACGGCACCTTGCCCGGCACTTGCGGGAACATTGCGAGCTCCTTATTCCTTCCCAGTGACGGTATCCGGCGGTTTGGCGCCGTTGACGTGGGCTTTGCAAAGCGGTGCGCTGCCTCCGGGGCTCACGCTCAATCCGCAGACTGGTGAGATCAGTGGTGTGCCTACGGCGACGGGCAGTTACTCTCTGACGGTGAGGATCACGGATAGTAGCGGCCTGCAGTTTGCTGTGTATAGCTGTGCCATCGTGATTGCGCCGCCGCAGCCGCTTGCGATTGCGGCCACTTGTCCGGCGGCCGGCGGAGTGCAAGGAGCGCCCTATTCGTTCGCTGTTTCGGCAGTCGGCGGCCGCGTTCCATTGAGCTGGGCGCTGACAAGCGGTTCCTTGCCGCCCGGCTTGACGTTGAACGCAACGAACGGCCTGATCACAGGGATCCCAACGGCTTCCGGCACGTACCCGATCACGGTGAGAGTTACTGAGAGCGCCCCTCTGAATACAGTCGCTGTTTTTCAACCTGCGACTGCTGACTATACCTGCTCCATTGTGATAGCGCCCGCATTGTCGATCACGACAGCGTGTCCCGGACCGATCCCGCTGAACGCGCCGTATTCGCTGACCATCGGCACAACGGGTGGCCAGGGCCCACGGACGTTCACATTGGTAAGCGGAACTTTGCCGCCCGGTCTTACGTTGAATCCCTCCACGGGCGTAATCAGCGGCACTCCCACGGCGACCGGTTCTTACCCCATAGCCATCACGGCCGCGGATAGCAGCACGTCAGGCAATCGGGTGTTACCGACGTTCACCTGCACCATCGTCGTGAGTATCGCTTCGCTCACGATCACGGCGCCCTGCCCCGCAACGGCGGGAATGCAGGGCACGTCTTATTCATTCCCTATCACGGCCACCGGAGGACAGGGGCAGCTCACATGGACGCTGACAAGCGGCACGCTACCGCCAGGACTTACCCTGAACACTTCAACGGGCGTGATCAGCGGCACGCCGGCTAAATCGGGAGCTTACCCGATCACGGTACGAGTGAACGATAGCGCGAACGGATCGGCCACCTACACCTGCAGCATCGGAATCAGCCCACCGGTCAACACGTCGGAGCTGTATTACATCGTGGACCAGGGCAGAGTGCTTACGATGTCGGTGGACGGCACGGTGATGGCACTGTTCGCGACGGTTCCAGGAGCTTATGGAAGGCCCGTGATCGACAGTGCAGGAAATGTTTACGTCGCAAAGACGGGCTCGCCGGCGGGGGTAATCAAGATAGCACCCTCGGGTGCGGCCACGACATTCTTCAGCGGTAGTCCGCTCGTAAATCCCGTCACACTCGCGATGGATGCGGCAGGAAATATTCTCGTTGGCGACAATGCCGCGGACGCTCTATTCCGTATCGCCAAGGATGGAACAACCATCACCCAGGTAGCCAGTTTCCCGGTGCCGTCTCCAAACGAAGCGCAAAGCATTTCGATCGTAGCGGATCCGGCGGGCAATTACATTGTCAGTTCGGATGAGGCGGGCCAGGGGAAGATTTATTCAATTACGCCGGCCGGCGTGATTTCGACCATTCTTAGCGGCTCGCAAATTCAGAAGATGAGCGGACTGGTGTACAGGGCTGCGACCGACGACTTCGTAGTCGCCGACTATGGACGCAACGCGCTCTTCGTGGTTACTCGCGCCGGCACGGTGACTAGTCTTGCGAGCGGCGGCCTGCTGTGTTGCAGCATTACCGACACCGCAATCGATCCTACGACCGGGGACTTGATTTCGGTACTCAGCGGCGCCAGCGTGATTCGGACGAATCAACTAGGCGGCTCAGCCCAGCTCCGGAATACGCCGCCTCTGGCATCGCCCAATGGAATTGCGGTTGCGGCGAATGCGATCACAGTCAATCCGTCCATGCTCATATTCACGAGCACGAACGGCTCGATACCGCCTCCGCAAACTCTTACGACGAACAGTCCTCTGTCCAATAGCATCACCGCAACTGCGACGGTGCTCACGCCAGCGAACGTGAACTGGTTGTCCGTGGCAGTGCAGCCGCCGGGGACAAATCCAGGCACGATCATAGTGAACGCGAATCCGAACGGCTTGCAGCCCGGGTCTTATAGCGGCAGTGTCAACATCAATTCCGCCGGCCCTGTCTCCGCTTCCCGCAGTGTGGGGGTTACCTTCGTCGTCAATGGCCCGGCGCTCACGATGACGACGGCTTGTCCACTGCCCACAATTCGCAGCGGCGGCACAATCGCGCCTATTCCTTTGACAGCGACGGGCGGCACGGGCGTATACAGCTTTTCCGCGGTGGGCGGACTGCCACCCAATCTCACCATCGCCAACGGGACGATTGCAGGTACGGTGATTGCCTCGCCGGGAACGTATGCGTTCACACTGCAAGTCACCGACGGCCAGCAAACCGCGCAGCAGCAATGCGGCATTACCATCGCTCCGCCGCCTCTGCAGATTACAGGCACGTGTCCGGCTTCTCCCATCAATCTGGGCGAGCCGTACACCGCGGTCTTGTCGGCGGCCGGTGGCTATGAGAGTTTTGCGTGGAGCCTGAGCTCGGGTAGTTTGCCGCCTGGATTGCGGATAAACGGCAATACGATTACCGGTTCGGCGACTGCCGCGGGCAGGTTCGATTACACTCTGCAAGCATCGAGCGGTGATCAAACCGGTTCACTGAGTTGTTCGTTGACAGTGAATGCGCCGCAGCTACGGCTCACCAGCGGTTGCCCCGGCAATGGCACGCAGGGGATGCCCTATGGGCCGTTCCCACTATCGGCGGCCGGCGGCCTGGGAGCCGGATCTTACACTTTCTCGCTGACGAGCGGCAGTCTTCCGTCCGGCGTTTCACTGACTGGGAATACGATCAGCGGCACGCCGACCGCAGCCGGGAATACCTCTTTCCGTATTCAGGTGTCCAGCGGTACGCAAACGGTGACCGGTGATGCCTGTTCGGTGTCGATCACTCCGCCGCAGCTCAACGTGACGGGCACGTGTCCGGCATCTCCGACGCTGGCAGGTGTTGCTCTCTCGCCGATCCTCTTAGCTGTGACGGGTGGCCAGCCGCCATATAAATTCAACTTGACGTCGGATCAGGATTGGCTCTCGCTCAGCAGTTCGGGAGCGACGGCCAGCGTGTCCGGCACCCCGCCTCAACCCGGCGCTTTCCCCTTCACGGTCACTGTGAATGGCAGCGGGCCGGAGGCTCCGAAGACCTTCTCGTGTTCGCTTACAATCAATCCGGCGCCTCTGGCCGTGGGTGGAAGTTGTCCTGCCAACCCTGTGTTCGCAAATGCCGCTTTGACTGTTCCGCTGATCGCCTCGGGAGGGAAAGGTCCGTATGCCTGGGCAGTGGATGGTAATTCCGGGCTGTCCGTCAGCAATTCAACCGGTGCGGCAACCAACCTTACGGGTACAGCACCTGCTGACCCGGGTAACTACAACGTCAATGTGACGCTGACCGACAGCATCAACTCAACCCCGGCCAAGCTGAGCTGTCCGCTTACAGTACAGCTCGCGCCGCTCCAGATCACTGGAGCGTGTCCGGCATCTGCACTTGATGTGCCGGTCAGCATTTCCGTGCCGCTGAGTGCGGCTGGGGGCAAGCCGCCCTATGCCTGGAGTGCCGCCGCGCCCGCTTGGCTGGCGCTCAGCAGCGCGACGGGCGCGGCCACAACGCTAGGCACTACGGGAACGCCGCCGTCTTCGGGTCCGTTCTCATTCACTGTCACGCTGCGGGACAGCGCGAATTCGAATGCGGCCACGCTGCAGTGCAACTCGGCGATCAATCCGCCGCCGATCCCACCGGTGACAATTACTGGCCTCACGTTGTCGGGCGGATTGCTGAGTCCCGTTACGGGAGCGCTGCAGCTTGCAAGCCCTGCGCCCTTGCCGCTGACGGGCATAGTGCGGTTGAGCTTTGTCTCGAACGCTTTCGGCCGCGCCGACAATCCGGAAGTTTACTTCAACATTCCTCCGTCTGCGAATGGTGGACAGCAGTTCGCGTTCACGATCGTCGCCGGACAACAGACGATTCCGCTTCCTCCGATTCAGCCGGGGACGGTGGCGGGCACCGTCCGGGTAGAAGTGATCCAATTGAACGAAGGGGCGCGGGACGTGCTGCCCACGGACCATCCCTTTGCTGAGTTGGTTATCCCGAGGCTGGCGCCTGTCCTCACGGACGTCAGTATTATCAACGAAACTGCGAACGGCTTCGAGGTACAGATCTCAGGGTATTCGACTCCCCGGGATCTCACGAACGTGACTCTCACGTTTGCGGCGCGGCCAGGCTCCACACTTCAAACGACGACGCTGACCAAGGACGTGAGCGATCTCTTCCGTGGATTCTATACCTCCTCCGTGGGTAGCGTGTTCAAGGTGGTGGTTCCAGTGGTAGTGGACGGGAATAAGAACGACATCGGTTCAGTGGCGGCCACTGTCATTAACTCGGTGGGCAGTTCGAATCAGATCCGCAAGGATCGTTGATTTCTTTCGTAACCAGCAAGGGCACGCTTCGAAGCAACGGCGTGCCCTCGTTGTTTAATAGTTAGGGGTACAGCCCTGTTATGAACGCGTCCCCTGCTTCTTCGTCTCCAACGCCCATTCAGATCAGGATTTTGCCGAATACCCCGGCGGAACGGATTCTCACGTTCCAGCGCAGCTTTCGAATTGGCCGCACGGAAGAATGCGAAGTCTGCATCAAGGACGATTACGTCAGCCGCGTACATGCGCAGGTCACTTTCGAAGCCGGCCGCTGGAGTGTTCGTGATCTGCATAGCAGCAACGGAATCTTTGTAGAGGGCAAGCGGGTTGAGTCCGCGGCCGTTCATCGTTCGCTCACATTCCGGCTCGGCGTAGAAGGCCCCACAATCCTATTGAGTCCGCAGGAGACACGGCCGCTCCGTGCCGGCAGCGAAACTATGGTGCACCGCATCTCGGAGAGATATTTCTCTGAGAGCGCCGATGATGAGACAGCCGGTGAGCACACCATGGCGGTGCGGCAGGCGTTTCGCCAAATCCAGACCAAGCAGAAACGCCGCTACGGCTGGATCATCGGCGCGCTGGTGGTGGTGTTTGCGGTCGCCGGGGGGTACGCGCTGTATGAACACCAGCAAGTGCGCCAGCAGAAGGCCCTGGCGGAGAATCTGTTTTACGCCATGAAAAGCCTCGACGTGAATATCGCGAACATGGAGCGTGTGCTCATGAACTCGCAGTCACCGCAGGCAGCGGAGGAGATCCGCAAATACCGGGACCGGCGCAGGGAGATGGATGAGAACTACGACCGCTTTATCTCGACACTCCATGTTTATAACTCCAAGCTGAGCGAGCAGGACCGCCTGATTCTAAGGGTTGCGCGAATTTTCGGCGAGTGCGAACTTGACATGCCACCTGGCTTCGTTGGCGAGGTGCATAACTACATTCAGAAGTGGCAATCCTCGGCGCGATTGAAGAATGCCATCCGAACCGCGGATGCCAGGGGGTACACCCCAGTGATCGCAAAGGAACTGTTGAATCAGGGCCTCCCTCCGCAGTTTTTCTATTTGGCGCTGCAGGAGAGCGATTTCGACGAGTACATCAGCGGTCCCATGACGAGGAAGGGAATTGCAAAGGGTATGTGGCAATTCATTCCGGAAACTGCGGCGAAGTATGGGATGCAAGTAGGTCCACTGGCCGACCTGAGACGGCCTGACCCGGGCGACGACCGGCACCATTGGCAGACGGCCACGCGCGCGGCGGCCAAATACTTGAAGGACATCTACAGTACCGACGCGCAAGCCTCGGGACTCCTCGTCATGGCGTCGTATAACTGGGGCGAAGACCGCGTCGTGCCGCTCATCCGGAAAATGCCTGCGAATCCGCGGGAGAGGAATTTCTGGCAGTTGCTCACGAAGGAAGGCAGCAAGGTGCCGGAGGAGACGTACGGGTATGTGTATTACATCTTCTCAGCGGCAGTTATTGGAGAGAACCCGAAGCTGTTCGGGTTTGACTTCGAGAATCCTCTGCAGCGCCTGGAAAGCCGCTAAAGGATCAAGCAAGATCGATTCTAACCACAAAGGCCGGGCTAGAATCTGTATAGGCTGCCAATAACGGGCGGCCTTAGTGCATGACAGAACCGAGTTTGGGACGGCAGCTTCCTTTCTATGTCGGCAGATATCGCTGTGAAGAGTATCTCGGCGGCGGCATGGCGGACGTGTATCGTGCGCGCGACTCCGAACTGCCCAGGGACGTTGCGATCAAAATCCTGAAGCCGGAGAACAGAACCGACGAAGAAGCTCGCCGCAGCTTTGTGGAAGAAGCGCAACTGGCCAGTCAGTGCTGCCATGAGAACATCGTCGCCACGTACGACAAAGGGGACTACGACGGCTCTCCTTTTATCGTCATGGAGTTCCTACGGGGACAGAGCCTCCGCGCGATCATCCGCAAGCGCGAGGTCGGCGATCTCAATCGTATTCTGCGAATCGCGCTGCAAATTGCGCAGGGGCTGGAGTGCGTGCACCAGCAGAACATTATCCATCGCGATCTTAAGCCGGACAACGTCAACGTAGATGCGAATGGCCGCGTGAAACTGGTCGACTTCGGGATTGCCAAGCAGGCGGAATGGAATCGGACGCAGGCTGGCCTGACCAAGGGCACCGCATCTTATATGGCGCCGGAGCAGGTGATGGGAGAAGGCGTCAGCTTTCGCACCGACATTTGGGCATTTGGCGTACTGCTGTATGAGTTGCTCACGGCTGGTCAGCGGCCATTTCAGGCGGAGACTATTTCCGATCTGTGGGGAGCCATCATGAATCGGCCGGTGGATCCTGCGCCTCTGCAACAGGCGGGTGTGCCGCTGCCGATTCAGCAGATGGTGGAGCGCTGCCTGCAGAAGAGTTCCGCGAACCGCTATCCCGATTTTGGCGTGATCGCGCGGGAACTCGAAGGCTATTTGAATATGCAGGACCTCGGTGTGAAAACCAAGGTTTTCACACCGGCTCCGACGACGCCTGAAGCGGTCGAACCGGCGAAACCCGGCCGTCCCGCGTGGGTTCTACCGGCGGCAGGGGCTGCAGTGCTGCTGGTGGCAGTGAGTGTTTACGCGCTGATCGCATCCCGGCCGAAGCCTCTGGAGCCTACGTTGAACTTCCCGAAGAGCGGAAACATGGTGCTGGTGGCGGCGGGGAAAGCTCTGCTGGGACAGGAGAAGCGTCCCGTCGACGTTGCGGCGTTCTACATAGACCAGACGGAGGTCTCCAACGCCGCCTATAGCGCGTTCCTAAAAGAAACGGGCCACGCACGTCCGGAGAATTTCCGTGAGGACAAGCCCGAAGATCCTGTGGTCAATGTCAGCTTCTACGATGCGCAGGCCTTTGCGAAATGGGCCGGCAAGCGGCTTCCCACGCAGCAAGAATGGGAGAAAGCGGCGCGCGGCTCCGATGCCCTGGCGTTTCCATGGGGGAATACTCCGGACCAGCGGCGCGCGAATGTTGACGATAATCCGGACCTGGGCACCGAACGGAAGCCATTGCCCGTTCGCTCTTTTCCGCAAGGGGCCAGTCCGGTGGGAGCTCTCAACATGTTTGGGAACGTCTGGGAGTGGGTGGATCAGCGCACTGTACCGGAGGCCGCTATCATCGAGAGCTTTCGGGATGTAGACGGACTTCCGTATAAGCCCACCAAGGACGACACGTTCTACTCGATGCGCGGCGGCGCCTATGATGTGAAACTCACACCTGAGTTGATGTGGGATTCGGCCCCATTTCCGGCCGCGTTCGGACATCTGAACATCGGCTTCCGTTGTGCGAAAACACCGGGTACGCGATAGATCAGAAGCGGAGACTCACCGGCACTTCCTTGCCTGGGAGCACCAAAACCTGTTGCGGCGCGGTCCGTGCAGAGCCCTTTACCCCTTGAATCGTGTGGAGGCCGGGCGAGAGATCCGCGATCGAAAATGGCTTGGCTTGGTAGATTACGCCAATGGACTTCCCGTCCAGCAGCACTTCGACACCGTCCAATTCCGTTTTGACCAGCAGGGCTCCGGCCGTCTGCTTTGCTTCGGCCGCAGGGTTGAACGCCAGTACGAATCCCGGATCGAAGTCGCCGCTTTCCGTCGGGGTTTGCCGCGCGCCGCGCTGCTGTGCGTGATCGCGGACACGGCTCCTCACATATTCAATCAGTTCGTCGGCAACAACAAAGCCGTCGTGGTCCCGATCCGCCTGCCCTCTGAGGCCCTGCACCAGGTAATAGGTGAACAGGCCGTGCCCGCCATCGAGTTGCGGATCCTCGAAGGCGCTCTCCTGCCTGCGGCTCGCCGTAATTGCCAGAACGCCGCTCTGCACGCTGCCGAGTTGCTGGTTGATCGCCTGGTTGGAAGTCTCGGGAGTGAGGGCGCCGCCATGGGAGGCATCTGTAAAGACGGCCTTCCACCTTGCCTTCACACGGGACGAGAGCACGCCGGAGAGAGCTTCCATCGGATAAGCCGTGTTCGCGGCGCGCGCCGGATCGGCATCGCGAAGCGCGAGATATGCTTTCCCTCCAGAGAGAAAGGCCTCACCGGCGAAATAGATCAGCACCCGATCTTCTTCGAGCGCGACAGAAGGCAGCCAGACCTCGATCGCTTGCCGCACGTTATCGAGCGTCGCTGCCGGGCCGATCAGCTTGCGGACATTCTGCTCGGCGAAGTTTCCAGAATTCGAACTGATCAGCGTGTCGTAAAGCAGTTGCGCATCCCTGTCGGCAAAGTGGGCACGGCCTTGTGGAGACGCAATGATGACTGCGAATCCCCGCGGAACGCGCGCACTGCCCAGACCGGATTTCGGCCCTTCCCTGGCAATGCCGATGCCTCTCTTTGCCGGGCTCTGCGGCTGCTGTGCGGCGAGCGCGAAGGAAAGACTCAACAGGAAAATTTCAGCGATGCGCAATCCGGAACTCATAAACTAGCGCATCCTCCGTTGCATTCTTCGCCTTCACGATATTCGACTGCAGAGTGCGGTTAAAGGCAAGATTCCGCGATTGCAGAACACTCTTGGATCCGATCGCCTCTTGCATACGAGCCGAATCACTGACCGCTTTCAGCCCCGCGGTCTGGTCGAGGCAAGTCCCTCGCGCCTTCAGGACAGGCTCGTCACACCGGGGCGTCATCGTGGGTAGAGGAGCGCGCGCGCCTCGCACTGCCTCGGCATTGAGGTCCCGAAGCGGCGTGGGGCTGATAATCCAGTAGATCGTCTCGAATCCAGCCTGCTTGGGAATGCCGAACGCACCGCGAGTTGCGGGCACCAGGCTCCACTGTCCGGCCTGGATCTGATTATCAAGCCCCGCATTCTTATCCGGAAACAGCCAGACATATTGTCCGGTGCTGGTCTCGTCCAGCACATAGAGAAAACCGGAGAAGCTGGATCGCAGGCGGAATCGTATCTGCTCGTCCGGCATGAACACGGTGCGCGCGTCCACCGTTTCCCAATCATCCGCCTTGGCACGCTCCACCACTACTTCGACGGTCCTGGAGACCGTCTGCGAAACGGCGGAGTGCATCAACAGGATGATTGCGAGGAGGCAGCGCTTCACGGCTGCTACTCGTGCTTCAGGACGATGTCGGCAATCACGCGCGAGTTGTCCTGGGTGCTCGTATTCACGAGGTAGACGGCATTCTCGCCGGTGCTCGCGTCCGGCGATTTCTTCACGCCCTCAACGGCGATACCGCGCGAGGCAAGCATCATCTGGCCGCGAATGCGATCGAAATCGTTGGCGGCAACAATCGTCTTCGCCGCGGCCGGTTCGCGTCCGGGTTGTTGGTGCTGCACGGACCGGATCACCTCATTGAGGTCGCGCTCGGGTTGACGGGATAGCACAATGAAGAGTTTTTCGGTTCCGGCGTTCTCATCGAAGACGAACGGATTCGATGGTGAGGGCACCAGCACGGGCGTTTTGGCATTCAGCCGGTTATTGCCGTTGTCGATGCCGGGATTCGGGAAGAGCACTTCCCAGTTGCCTTGAGACGCCTTGAGGACAACGTAAAGATACGCGGAGTCGTTCGATTCCAGGCTCAGGAAGAAGCGCTCTTTCGAATGGAATACCTTCTCCGGATCCACCTCCTGCCGTGCGCCGCCCGGTTTATCCTGCAGGATGCTGTACCGCAGGCCGAGATAGGGAATGACGACGGCCTGGGAGCGTGGGGCCTCCTGTTCTGCAGGCTTTGGCGTTTCCGCGGCAGTCTGCTCCGCGGGCTTGGCCGGCTCGGATGCCGGCGGGACAGGGCGCTTCTTGGTTGCCGTGCGCTTCGCCGGTGCGGGTTGCGAAGGCTTCGGCTCCGGAGCGGCTGGAGCTGCGGCGGTTGCCTTAGCGGCCGGCCGCGACGTGAAGAACAGTTGGCGCGCGGTGAGTTTGGAAGGTTCTTCCTGCCCAGTTACGGACACAGCAGCCAGTCCGAAACTGGACACGAGGAAGATAACGCGCCTACACCTGGACGATAGCTGCAGAATCATTCGTTGATTACTCCAGGAAAAAGCGTAACACGGACACGGGCAAACAGCGAGGGCCTCAGCCACCTATCAGCACGGTAAAGTCGCCCATGACGATCACCCCGCCGTGCACCGTCATGTCACCTAGCCGGGCAGCGGGCAGGAAGCCGATCAGCACGGACGAAGAGCCCTTAGCGATCACGTCCGGAGGGCCTACGCAGGTGAGCATGTCCGAGACGCGCGCGGCCGGAAGGAAACCGATCAGAACCGTCGGTTCGCAAGGCGGAATAATCGGCCCACCGACGTGGGGAACGACGCCTGTCACCATCGGACAGGTATGCATGTCTGTGACTCGTGCTGCTGGAGGCATGTCAGTCTCCTGTATTCGGGCTGATGGGAAGATCATCCCAAAGGAAGTTCGCTCCGCTCTGTCCGGCTTCGGAGAAGCGCTTCCGCTGTGCCGCAGTGAGGTGGCCTTGCAGGTAAAGGATCGCCTGGGCTCCTCGAATGAATATCAGGTCCGCGGGACCTCTGCCGAACTTCTTTTCGTCAATCGCATCGATGGACTTGCTGAACTCGGCGTAAACGGGCTCGGGATCGGCTTCCATTGCCTCTTTGCGCAGCATGCGCGCACACCAGGTGCCGATCGACGCGCCGCCCCGGGGGGAGATCCCGAGGTAGACACGAACCATCTCGGCCCTGCGCACATCCTGCGGCGCGCCGGCAATCTGCTTCTTGAACTCGATCAAGCTATTGAATTTGGGCAAGTCGTTCCGCTTCACGGCAGCGAGCTTGTCATACGCGAACATAGCCTCCTCGCTAGTCCGCTGTGCCGGTGCCAGCTTGGCCAAATCCTGATCCAGCCTCTGCGCAAGCGCTGCGGTAGACCCTGCGGGTGTAAGAGCGAGCACGGTGTCAAACAGGATCGGATACAATTCGGCAGTCAGTTCCGGCCTGCGAACGATCACGCGCTCGAAGTAATCAGCCGCCTGCGCAGCCTCCTGCGTGGTTCCCAGGTCGCCGATCGCCTGCAGCGCATAAGCTGAGCGAAGAGCATCGACGGCCTTAGATTCATGGCCGTTCAGCGCAAGACGCAACGTGCGCAGAGCGTCCGGGCGCTCGTAGAATCGCAAAAGCTCCGCAACGCGCTTGTAGACATCGGGCTCGGAGTCGGGTTTTATTTTCTCCTGGATATACTCGGAGACCAGCCTGGGCTCAACGCCGCGTGGAGGACGCCCTCCGCCGTACCGGCCCTCGAAAAGGTACGTATGCAGACGTTCCCGGGCGGAGTGCTCGTCGAAGCGGACGACCGTAATGGGAATAGGGTGAGGCATTCAATCACCAGGGTTGGAGGAGTCCGGCTCCTCTTGTACGGAATCGATCTACGGCTATGATGCGATCCGTGGTGCTTGCACCAGCCGTGGGTTGAGCAGGGTTGAGCATCTCATAACGAACCAGTACGGGGTTGTCCGAAATTCGCTTGGAAGCTGTCTCCGCATTGGCTCCCGAGGTGCCGGAGCGCATCATCTGGGCCGTGAGAACCGGGTCGTTGGTCGCAACATGGAAGACATCTCCGAGCACATGGCCCGCTTCGTGGGGAAAACTGAAGGGATTGGTATCGGATAGATCCATCGCCACCGCGGCCATGAAAGCTTTGTTGCGAATGGGCGCGGACGGCACAAACGCGGGTCCGAGATCCGTGAGACGCAGCACCGCGATGCCCCGTGCGATTGAGGTATTCGAGGCATTCACCAACCTTCCCACAACATAGAAATGCAACACGTCGTCGCTCCCTGGGACCTGCCGCATGATACGACGTTGTTCCGCGGTATTCAATGCGAGCGAATTTTCCGGAGCATCGACGAACAGGTTCGCGATACTGACCCGCACCACCTGCATCGTGAAGTTCGGACCGGAATCGTCGTGCGTTTCATTGCGGATGACGATTCTGGCTCCGCTCGAGTGGCTGATCGTCACCTCGGCGGACCCGTTCGTGGCGTTGAACGCGAGCGGATTCACGAACTTCTGTCCGCTGAATCCCGCCGGCAAGGCGCTGATGAGCGCATCGGCAACATCACTGGGGGTACGCGGAGCAGCGACCGTGGATAAATCAAGCACCACATTCGTGCTGGGCACCGTGCCCGCCGCAACACCGGGAGCGGCTTCGATGGTGCAACTGAACGTAGAGGTTGCAGCCGCGATGCCGGCGCCGCTGGCGGGCGCGCCTGTGTTGTCGGAAATCACGATTGTATCGGCCGGCGGTGGATCTTCTGTCGTCACAGGACCCACCAGCTTCGGTCCAAGATTGGCCTGCGCGTACAGTCGGCGGAACCACTTGAAAAGGCGGAAACGCACCGACTGCTCCGTGATGCCTGCCGGCAGTGATCCGCCCACCGCCGTGCGGTACATGTGGATGGCGACGGAGATCTTGCGCCGCTCATCGCCGCCGATCGGCGCTTGCGTGCGTACGGTACACTTGCGTCCACCCGGACAACGCTGAATCGTGTAGGACGCACGGACCTGCTGATCCAGAATCTCCATCGTGTCTTCGTCATTTGGTTGTCCGGTGCCGGTGCCGTCGGCCAAGTCCGCGATCAGCAGCGTCTGTTCCGGCTTGGATTGCTTGTCGGCGGCATCGGGATCGGCAGCCAGCGAATCAGTGACCAGGCGCAGATACTTCGAGCGGTACGCCACTCCCGACCGCACCTTCTTGCACTTCAGCGCCTTAATCTGGCGCTCCTCTACATCGAACGGTTCGTGGCCGGTGACCGTCAAGTCAGCGGCGTAGATTGGTTTCATCGCATCCAGCAGCACGTCTACGGTCCCGCCGGCCGCCGGGTCTACTACCTCCACTTTGAACGTGTCGGGATCGACGTGGCCCGGCTGCTGAAATTCGAAATCGGCAGGGAAGGCGTGCAGGGCGTCGGTTCCACCCTTCGTCGTCCGGTAATTGCTGATGTTCAGGACGTCCACCGTTTTGTCCTGGCGATAGGGAATATTGGGCGATCCGTGTACGAAGCGGATAGAAACAGGCGGCGCGGACTTCCGCACGAATACGTGCACATTTGTCGTACCCTTCTCGAGTTCTTTCGGGTCGACTTCGGGAACCGTCACCAGGTCGCCATCCTTAAGATCGCGGTTTAGAAAAGCTGCGTTCGCGGGCAGCTCTCGCAGCGGCGCACAATCAAGAAACCCGGCCTGAATTGCAAGAGTGCAGAGCGTGTCGCCAGTCTGCGCAGTTACGATCGCCAAACGAGTGGATCCTCCTTGTAACTCATTTCGGCTTCCAAACAGATTTGTCCAGGTTGGGGAACGTCACCTTGCACGAACCGGGATCGATTCCTTCGACGCGTGCGCGCCCGTCGCCATCCAGAGTGCCTTCGGCAACGGTCTGGTCCGCCATGGTGACACGGTAGAACTCGCCTGGAACCGGATTGCCTTCCTCGTCTTCCAGCTTGATCTCGATCCAGGTCTTCTCCTTTTCCGGAGGGATTGGACTTGGCGGTGGGGGATGGTGCGGCACCGGCGAGACGCTGCTACTGCTGGTTTTCTGAATCTGCCCCGGGTCGGGGGGGCTACTGGAGAGTTTGCCGGGGTCCGCCTTGTCGGCGTCCTGTGCAAGTTTCGCAGACATCGGGGGAATCGCAATACCCGGAACGCCTGGCATTGCGGGACTCCCCGGGCCGGAGTTGATGCGCGTCATCTTGCCATCGAGCACAACCATGTTGCCGGTCACGGTCACCCCAACCGGATCGATCACTACGCTGTTCGATCCGCACTTGAGCGTGATGCCGGTGCCGGCCTCGATAGTAATGCTGGTGCCGGCCTTCAAGAAAATACTCATGCTCGTATCTTCCGCATGGCTCTTCTGAAAGACTTGCACTACGTCTCCACTCACCTGAAGGGTGTGGCTGCCGCCAACTTTGATCGACTCCTTGCCGCCGATCTGTACATGATGATCGCGCCCGATCTGCTGTACCTCGTCATTGTCAATCTTGGTGTGATGGTCGTTCTTGATGTGCTCGAAATGGTTCTGTTCGACAACCAGGTGCAGATCCTTTTCGATATTTTTGAACTCGTTATTCTTGACGCGCGTATCCAGGTTCTTCTGTGCGTGAATGAAGACCTGCTCACTACCCTTCTTGTCTTCGAAGCGGATCTCGTTGAAACCTCCGCCGCCTTTCGAGCTCATCGACTTGTACGCACTCTTGGTCTGCTCGTCGGGAAGCGCGTAGGGGACGGTCTGATCGGCGTTGTAGACGCGGCCAACGATAATCGGCTGATCCGGATCTCCTTCGAAGAAATCCACAATGACTTCCTGATTGATGCGGGGCACCTGAATACCACCCCACCCCTTGCCGGCCACGGTCTGCGCCACGCGAATCCAGCACGAGCTCTTCTCGTCTTTCTTGCCCTCGCGATCCCAATAGAACTGCACCTTCACCCGGCCATACTTGTCCGTCCAGATCTCTTCACCGGCTTTGCCGACCACCAGCGCAGGTTGTGATCCCTTTACGACGGGTTTCACCGCGAGGCGAGGAGGACGGAAGACAACGGAATTCGGAATTGCCTCGAAGCCGTTCTGGTAAGTGAACCCTTCGGCGCTTCCAGAGCGATAACTCGTGTTCTGCGCGTTGTGAGTGACACTGATTACCGTATAGGCCTGGTTCTCGTCATCGCGGTAATGGTCCTTCAGCTCGAACTTGAAGCCGGACTGCATTGCACGGCACGAACTGTCGCCGCGGACGATCGAGAGCTTCACTTCCTGTTCTTCCAGGCGAACCTTGGCATAGTGTTCCCCGTCCGCCTTGGTTTTGTATTTGCCGGGATAATCGTAGATCTCGCCCTTCTGTTCGCCCGCGATGGTCGCCCGTAGGCTCGTGTTCGGCTTCTCGAAATCGTAATCGCTCAGCGAAGACATCCCCGGGTACACCTTCTGTTCATGCAGAAGCGTGAACACCGTATCGTCTTCGGTTACGTCTCCGGCCAGCGGCACATACCGCGCGGTAGCCAGCTCGGGACAGTCCTGAATGGCCTGCGGATTATCCGCCAGGACGAGCGTATGCTTCTCGGTAGTGTGCTGGAAGAAGTAGAAGATGCCTTCGTCTTCCATAAGCCGTGAAACAAAGTTGAGATCGGTTTCGCGGTACTGCACACAGTATTCGCGCTTGGGATAAGAGCCCTGGAGTTGGAGCTTGTAGTCGCTGAATCCACGATCCTTGAATACCTGCTCGATGATCTCCGGAGCCGTCTTGTTCTGGAAGATCCGCATGTCCGTAAACAAGGACAGGAACCAGAGCCAGGGAACGATCTCGACCTGATACGCGACAAGACCGTCTTCGCCGAACTCCAGTTGCACGGCCCGATTCACCAGACCGTGCAGATGGCGCTCCTTCCCCCCCGGCAGTTCGATGGAAATGACCATAGGGGTGCTGAGGAGCTGCTTCAGAGCGACTTTGGGATCCTCCGAGAGCAGCTTCAGCGAAAACGCATAGGGCTTCGAGATCGTTTCCGTGCCATGGAAGCTATCCAGCAGCAGAACGTCCGAACCCAACTTTGTATTGACTCGAAACGGCCGATCGATCTGGGTGGGCAACGATAGGCTCCCCTAAGAGTAGACGAACGATCCGTCCGGTCCGATGCCGACCCGAATATTCCCAGCCTTGCCGCCTTCTACCATCCGGCTGAGAATTTGGTTTGAAACCTCCGGCAGCAGCGTATTCGTAAGGATGTTGTCCACGTTTCTGGCGCCACTCTCCACCTCTGTGCATCGTCTCGCAACCTCATCCAGCAGCGCATCGTCGTAAGTGAGCTGCATCCGGTGCGTTTCGAGCAGCCGCTTCTGAATCTTCCCTAGCTTCAACATGATGATCTTTTTCAGCGCCTCGTCGCGAATCGGAAAGTACGTAATGGTCACCATGCGGCCCAGGAAGGCCGGCTTGAAGATCTTGTTCAGTTCCGGCTTGAGCGCCGAGACCAGGCCTTCCGGTCCGGGCATCGTTTCCGGATCCGCGCACAATTTCATCAACGTGTCTGTACAGGCATTCGAAGTGAGGATGATGATCGTGTTCTTGAAGTCGATTACACGCCCCTCGCCATCTTCCATCTGCCCCTTGTCGAAGACCTGGAAGAAGAGCTCCAGAACGTCAGGATGCGCTTTTTCGATTTCGTCCAGGAGCACGACCGAGTACGGACGCCGTCTCACCGCTTCGGTAAGAACACCGCCTTCCCCGTAGCCGACGTATCCGGGAGGCGAGCCCTTCAGCGTCGAGACCGTATGCGGCTCCTGAAACTCCGACATGTTTATGGTGATCAGATTCCGCTCACCACCGAAGAGCAGGTCGGAGAGCGCCAGCGCCGTTTCTGTTTTTCCGACGCCGCTCGGTCCGACGAGCAGGAACACACCCACCGGCTTGCCGGGGTCGTCCAAACTCGCCTTCGCCGTACGGATGCGCTGGCTGATTGCGTGCAGAGCGTGGTTCTGCCCGATAATGCGAGCCTCCAGGTGAGACTCCAGGGCGAGCACTGTGGCCAGTTCGTCCTTCAGCATCTTGCCGACCGGAATGCCCGTCCAACCGGAGATGACTTCACCGACGATGTGGGAATCCACGCACACACGCATCAAAGGCGTCTCGCCTTGCAGCGCCTCCAACTCCGCATTCAGAGCGGCCAAGTCGGCTCGTAGCATAGCCGGATCAGCCGCCATCTGGGTAGCCGCGCCGCCGGCATCCTGGCCCTCTGCTGCGGGAACCGACGACTTGGCCTCCTCCAGCCGGGTGCGGATCTCGCGGATCCGGTTCACCAGATCGCGCTCCTTTTCCCAGCGGGCATTCAGAGTATTCAGCTTGTTCTCGGCCTCGGCCCTGCTCTGTGCGATCGCTTCCAGGCGCTCACCGTGGTCGGCGCCGACGGCCGCTTCACGTTCCAGGATTCGCGCCTGTACGGCCAGATCTTCTATGGTCCGAACCGCGTCTTCAATGGCCGGAGGTGTTGCGTTCTGTCCAAGTGCGAGCCGGGCACAAGTCGTATCGAGCACACTGACGGCTTTGTCGGGCAACTGCCGGTCGGGGATGTAGCGGTGGGATAGTTTCACCGCCGCTGCCAAACCCTCGTCGAGAATGCGAACGTTGTGATGCTTCTCCAGGGCCGGTACAACACCCCGGAGCATGAGGCGGCACTGTTCCTCGGTCGGCTCGCCAACTTTTACGAGTTGGAACCTGCGAGCGAGCGCCGGGTCCTTTTCGAAATACTTCTTATACTCCGACCAGGTGGTTGCCGCGATGGTGCGCAGTTCGCCCCTGGCGAGTGCGGGCTTCAGCAGGTTCGCCGCGTCATTCTGACCTGCCTGCCCGCCCGCGCCGATCATAGTGTGGGCTTCGTCAATGAACAGGATGATTGGTGTGGGAGAGGATTTCACTTCATTGATCAGGCTCTTGAGCCGATTCTCGAATTCCCCCTTAACGCCCGCACCCGCCTGCAACAACGCCAGATCGAGAGTGCGGACGGATACATTCCGCAGCACCTGCGGCACGTCCCCCTGCACCACCCGGAGAGCGAATCCTTCCACAACGGCGGTCTTGCCGACGCCAGCTTCGCCGACCAGAATGGGATTGTTCTGACGCCGCCGCGTGAGGATGTCCACCACCTGCCGAATCTCAAAATCCCGCGCCAAAACCGGGTCGATCTTGCCCTGCCGCGCGTTCTCCGTCAAGTTGACAGTGTACTGATCCAGGTTCGGCGTCTTGCCCCTGCCTCGAGGCACATTAGGCTCATCGCCGGAAGGGGCGGATTCAGCTTCGGGCGATTCTTCGGTTTCGACCGACCGGCCCACGATCATCACGAACTCCTTGCGGAGCACGTCGGGCTGGATCTTCTGCAGTTCCTTACTGACCTCACGCACGATGCGCAGGAGCTCTTCATTGCCGAACAGGGCCAGCACCGTGAAGCCCGAACGGATTTGTCCGGCGCCATAGTTGAGCGAGCCGACGGTCCATGCTTCGGTCATCATCTTCAGAAGCGACGGACTCAAGGCCGGAGTCCTCGCGTTCCCGGACTTCAGCTTGTCGAGGCTGCGCGTCAGTTCCGCCGACAGCCTGGAGCTATCAAGCTCAAACTGCTTCAGGATGTAGGCGAAGTCATTGTCCTTCGCATCCAGAAGCTTCATGAGATAGTGCTCGACCTCAATATCGTAATGGGTTCGAGACAGACAAAGGCCGGCTGCGGCCTCAAGCGCTGTACGGGTCTGTGTGTTCAGCTTACCGATAAGGGATTTCAGATCGACGGGCATGTGGCACCTTAATTCAATAAAAAAATGGCATCTCCGGGGTTTCTGTCAAACGTCGGCTTCGATTTCATCCATGAGAACCAGCCCAACCTCGGCGCGGCCGGTCCCTCCTCTCCCATGCGGCAATGTGGAACGTCTTCCTGCTTGAGGATCAGCTGTACCTCAAACTCCACGTCGCCCCGGCCAAAAAAATGTGTAACTGCGCGCAGTCCATCATACGCCTTCCCGGACGGAAGAAAGTCGAGATATCGCTCAACCGGCAACGGTCCGATCTTGATCCGCACGCGGCATTGCTGATCCCAAACTGCATCGCCAACGATCACTCCGAAGCCGAGTTGTGTGGAAAGCGAGTTACTCTCATCGAAACAGCACTGGTCCTTTTTCTTGAGCGGATACCAAGCGCCTACAAACTGATCTACCTGGACGGGCACCCGAAAATAATCGGCAATCAACTGCTCCAGCGCGGTTGCGGAACGAGCTTGCATCGACAATAAGCCCGCATAAAAAAGAAGAGAGCGATCCGGCACGGGTTGCCGATTTTGCAGCCCCCCGGTGCCAAGGCCGATCAACGCCATGATGTGACGCGAGAAGCGATCCCGCTTGTCCCGCTCATACGCCACGGCGAAGCGGTACTTCTCCCAGGCCTGGTAGAAGAGCGAGATCATCCGGTGATTGAAGATGTCGAAGAATGCCGGGATGGTCCGGTCCTTCGCCCGGATGCGATCCAGGATGAACTCGGTGTAAGGGATCGGCAGAACGCCCGCGGCACCCGTCAGACCCATAAAGTTGACGATCAGCACAGGGCGCCGGCCTTCGGTCCACTGCAGATTATGAATCTGGCTGGGAGGGAAGAGAAGGGAGGTGTTGACGGAGAACGACGCGACCTCCCGCTCGGGCTTCGCGAAGCATCCGACCGGCTCCCTATCCTCCTGCATGCGTTCCAGCAGACGCACGGCCTGGAAGAATTCGAACTGCTGTGGATATTCTCGTAGCGCTCTTTCCAGATCCGGATGGGTCACATCAATATCCTTCGCCCGGCGCGCGGCGCCCACTCCCGCACCACTCCCTTGCGTTGCACGGTTTTCAGCACAAGTTGAGTGAAGCTATTCAGAGATGCGTACATTCCCAAAAAGTGTTCCAGCACGCTCGCGAACAGATAAACCCCGCCGCCCACGAACTGGTCTTCATCGAGTTCCAGGTCCACCCGCCACCCTCGCGCGAAGCTGATGCCGTTATCGGAGACGACGCGAGCGAACTCGCGTTTCCCTTTGAGTCCCACGATGCCCTGAATCATACGGTCGGAAAATGGGCTCTCTGTGAAGTTGTACAGCTTCAGGATCTGCTTCAAGGCGTCCTGGCCTTCCTCCACGATGGATAGGTGGTTCAGGCTGAGGTGCGAAATGAGGTGCCACAAAGCACTCTTCCCCAGCGGGGGACGCAGAGGGCCGGTCGGGCGCCGCAGACAAACAATATGCTTGATGGGCGAGTTGCCCTCCAGTTCGAAATCTCCGGAGTTGTTCCCGAAGGCAAGCCGCGCGGGTAGATCGCGATTCGTGCAAATAGTCCGCACCGTAAGTGTGTCGGATTCCGGATCTGCCGGACGACCCGAGAGATCCACGAGCGAGATCTTCATCTCCGTACCGGGATCATTCGGCCGCAGGGACTCACTGCGATTCGCCAGCCAGAAACATTGCCCGGCGCCTGCAGAGCTTGTCGAGTGGAACGCATAGAAGGGTTCGTAGACGACGGTATCATGCGTATCGGCATCTACACTCTGGACCGACTCAATCGAGAAGATCTCCGTCGCGTTGGGCCGCCGCACGTCGGGGACAATCGGGTACTCGTATCGCCTCTGGGTGAGCAGAATTGGCTCAGCGGTCTGCGGAAAGAGATTGATGATGGGCGCGCAACTGAGCTGGAATGTCGATTCCGACAACCCCAGCGTGAGCCGTTCCTGACGGGCCTCCCCACCGAGATCCGTGAGCAGGAAGAGCAGTTCAGCACTGTCCTTGAAGCCCCCATCCCATCCGGCGGCGAGGCCTGTCACGTCGAGAAAGAAGAATTTTTCCGGGAAGGTGAACAGCTCCTGAACCAGTCTGTATGCGTCCAGCGAGCGCCGCGGATACGGCAGCATTCCTTCTTCCGGAGCGAAACCGACGGGCCGCAAGGCACTGGCCGGCAGCGTAAATGGCTTTGCTTTCGATCCGGGCTTCGGATCGCGCACGACGATCCTGAGCAGGTTGCAGCAGAGCAGTTCGTAGAGTGTGTGGACCAGCGCGCTCTCGCCGTTCAGGTAGAAGCGAAGTGTGTCCGCTTTGAGTTGCGGGAAGGCCGCGTCCAGGCCGCACTGTAGCTCAACGCGAATCGCCGCACCAGCGTCGGGCGCCTTAATTGCAGGCTGCAGCCGGTCAGGGGGCCTCCATTGCGCAGAGGTCACGGAAATGGGCCATAGCGTCGTGTCGTAGCAGGTGCGGAACTTACACGGCACGCCGCCGACCGGCTGCGAATACAACATCGTATCCTTCGGGACGGGCCAGCCCGTTGTCAGCTTTCCTTGCTCCACATCCAACTGAAACTGCACTACGGACATCGAGGGAATCGGACGGATGAAGTGCGGATAGACGACATTAAGAAACGATTCCGTAATCTCCGGGAACTCGTCGTCAATCTTCAGGTGAACGCGCGCAGCCAGGAACGCGAACGCTTCTAGCAGTCGTTCCACATGCGGGTCGTCGCACTTGGATGATTCCAGCAGCAGCCGGGACGCCACCTTGGGATATTTTTCGGCGAACTCTGCGCCATTCTGCCGCAGATAGGTGAGTTCCCGCTCGTAGTAGAGCAGCAATTCATCCCGCATTCCCGTCTCGCTTCACTTTGTACTCTCCGCTGGTAAGTTCCAGGGCCGTGTCGAAAGAAACGTGCTCGGGTGCGGGATCCATCATGAGAAGGCCATCTATTCGAAAACGCAGAGTGCGGGAACCGAAAGAAGCTGCTTCTACGGAAGTAATCCGGACATTCGCCAGACGGGGTTCAAATACTTTCACGGCGGACTGAAGCAGGCGCAGGAGCTTCGCCTGATCCTTCGGTGAGGCCAGGCTATAAGCAGTGAAATCGGGCAGTCCATACGCATAGACTGAGCGGCTCAGCTCCCGTGCCGAATCTTCACCAATGCCAGCGATCTGCCGGGTATTCAACAGCCATTCCAGATCCCGGCAAATCCCTTCCTTCAAACGCCGGACTGAGGCCGCGCGGCTCAGAGGTAATTCTCTGGAATCGCGGGGCTCCAGGTCTATCAGCCGGTCGAGAACGGATAGGGTAACAGGAAGGTCAGAAGAATTTTGCGGCATGACATTAACTGATGGTTAGCGCCTGAACCGGATCCAGCCGGCAGATCCTTTCGAAGATCTTCTGCTTCTCTTTCGCATCCGCCTGTATCTTCTTGCTGGAGCGCAAAATGGTAGCAAGGGCGCTCGCAATCATTTCCCGATCCTCCCAGTCCTCCAGCTTGTGCGCTTCAATGGCTGCCGTCAGGTCTTCCAGCATCGGCTGTGCGATGGTGTCCTTCCCGGCTGAGACACAGAGTTGAACCAGTTGCAGCTTCCTCTGGAAGCGTCCGCGGCCAGACCGCTGCCGCTCCACTTCTTTGAACATCAGCTCGAATGCCTTCTGTTCCTGACCGGCCCGCAGTGCATCGCTCGCCAGCACGAAGCTGTCGATGAAATTCTTTTGCCAGCCCGGGATGTGATTATCCGATACCGGATCGGCCTGTGGCTTCGCGCTCGGGGTCGCTTCGTTCGATTCCGCCAACAACCCTTTCAACCACGTGTGCGTCTCGGCGTTTGCCACTGCCGTGTCGTCCATCAGGCGTGCATCGAGCAGTTCGGGAAGATCCCGCAGAAGCGCCCGTAATTCGGACCGGATGGCGACGGCGATGACGTTGTAATCGTCGCCGAGCGCGACACACGCTTCCACTACGAATCGTTGCAGATCCAGCCAGGCACGGCTGCAGGGCAGGGCCATGACATTCTCGGCCATCTCCAGCAGCTCTTTCCACTTATGCTTCAGGGCCAATCGTTTGATTTCCTGCCGGATCTCGGTCGGCGGCGCCTCCATTACGGTTTGGTCTCCAGCCGAGGCCGCCGCCCGCAGTTCGCCCCAACGCAATCCGCGCAGCATGAGATAAGGAGCAGGGCTCAGCGGTTCCCTTTGCCGCAGGTGCGTGGCCGCGGCAGCTACGGCCGCAATCGCGTCGCGCCGTCCGGCGGGCTCGCTATCGACGCGCGCCGGAATCCATGTGCCGCTTGCCGCTTGCGCTCCGGCGGCTTGCGCCTCTTCTTCGGCATCGGCCTGGACGGTTTCAACCGGAACCTCCTCGACGGGATCCGGCTCCGTCTCGCGCTTCTTCTCCAGCAGACTGTGAACGGTGTGGCGTACCTCCGTGAGCGCGCTGGTCAGCTTCCCGAACGACGGACCATTGTCTGCGAACTTCTCATCACAGATTTTGCCGAGCTCGGCAACTGTCTTCAGGCAGCCGTCCAGAGCCTTCTCGCTTTGCAGATAGAAAGCCTTAGGCGTCTCGGCAAACGCCTGATCGAAGGCCTCCGGCGCGAGTTTCCCCTCTTTCAGAGACTTGTCACGAGCCTTCTTCGCTTGATCCGTTTGGGCCTGAGCTTCATAGCCAACGGCTCGGGATTCCTTGAACTTGTACCAACTGTGCCCCTTCGCGTTCAGAGGCGCATCTTTAACAGCAGTTTCGAGTTTGCTCCCGACCCAGTCCAGCGGCGCGGCCCGTAGTTCGGCATCGCCGTCTTCCAGCGCCGGGAATAAGCTGTCCCAGAATTTGTCGACCAGTTCGCGGCAGAGGTTCAGGCCCTGCTGCAGTCCGGTGAATCCGTCCAGCTTCAGCACGGATTCCGTCAGCCACGCGGCGAGTTGCAGGTCCTTGCTCTCGGTTGCAATGGCCTCCTGGGCGAGCTTGCTGACCAGTGAGTAGTCGGCAACTTTGCGTTCGCTGGCCCATACGCCCTGCGAAAGCTCGTCATCCTGGCGGCGAGCTTCCTTGACCTTGTCGTAGACAGGTGCGTACCGTAAGTCCTGACCGCCTGGGTTGTCTTCGCTGATTGGATTCAGCAGATCTTCACGTAATGTCATTTCGGAAGGCTAACTACCTGCAGCCGCTTGTGAGGACTCGAATTCGATGGAGCGAATTTCGAGCAGCGGAATCTCCTCACCGTCTACAAGCAACATTTTCTGCCCGATCGGATATTCCCGATTCTTCTCATCCACGCACCATTCCGTCGTCCTGCCGAGCCATACCGCCTCATTCGAATCCTTCCAGGAGAAAGGATAGATGCACGGCAAGAGCACTTCTCCAAGATCTGCGCCCTCAAAAGACGGGCCGGCGAGAACCATCGCCGGAGCCCATAGTGTGTCGCGAAGACGCTGAGGAGGCGGGATCACAATCGAGGTGATGTGCTCGAAGGGAATCCACAGATACGCGCCGGCGGCAAATACTTCCAGGCGCGAACCAATCTGCGGATCGGCATCCGTAATGGATTCGAACGGTTTTCCGTTCAGCTTGCCTCGTGGTGATTGGCCGGCGACTGTGGTGGGATACTGCTCAGTTCGAAACAATTCATGGCGTGTCTTCTCGGCATGCAAAGCCGAATAATAGAGAACGGCGCCCAGTTGTGTGTTCTTCGACCCCTCCGCCAGAATGCCAAGGTGCTTCTCCGCACGGTCGTATTGTCCGGAGAAGCACAGGAGTTCAAATAGAAAGGTCCGTTGTGTCGTGTCGGTAGGATGATCGCGAAGATAAGCAGCCAGGCTTTTCTCGGCTTCCCGAACTTGGCCCGCATTGAAAAGCTCTCGTGCTGTCAAACCGATTCTCCTCCGCTCGCAGCTAATTAGAAAGGCTTCAGCGTCGCAAGGTTGTAGCCCTTGGTGACAAACCCGCCCAGCTTGCCGTCGTCCTGCTCTGGGTTGTATCCGATCGAAACCTTCTGGAATGCAAACGATACCGATTCCGTCGGATTCTCATTCGAGCCGGAAAGCTGAACGGAGGTGATCAGGGCGTCTTGCAGTTCTATCTTGAAATAATCTTCCTGCTGGTCGGAGACCGGCTTATCGTAAATGAGTTCGACCTTCTTCAGGATGTCGCCAGTGGCGCAGTGATCGGCCAAAAGCGGGGAGGTCTTGTCCAAAACCTTCATGATGGTGAGGTGGCTGAAGTCCGCCCGTCCCGCCTTCGCTTCCTTCCCGGAAGCTCCAGGACCATATACTGCGGTCTGTGAAACACCCCAACTGAATGAAAGGACGTCGATAGCCTTTGCCCTGCTTGTGCTCGGCCCATCGACACCTTCGATGAGCAAATACGCATTAACTGCCATTCTGCCTCCTTGTTTTTAAAATCAGTGGTGAACCTCAGCCGGGTGCTCAAAAGAACAACCCGAAAAGCCTATTTCGCTGGAGCCGGCAGTTCCGCTACGAGTCGCAGCGAGACCGTCAGTTCATCCAGTTGGAAGTGCGGACGGAGAAAGGCTACCGCTTTATACGCGCCTGGTTTGCCGGGTATCTCCGCAACCTCGATCCGGGCTTCACGCAGAGGCCGTTTTGACTTCGCTTCCTGGGAGGCGGTATCGTCCGGCGTCACGTAGTTGGTAATCCAGCGATTTAGGAAATTCTCAGCCTGCTCCCTCGACATGAAGCTGCCGATTTTGTCCCGCATCATCGCTTTGAGGTAGTGAGCGAAACGGGAAACAGCCATAATGTAGGGAAGCTGAGTGGACAGTCTTGCGTTGGCGTTCGCTGCGTCCTGATCGTATAGTTTCGGCTTCTGGCAGCTCTGCACGCTGAAAAACGCGGCATAGTCTGTATCCTTGCAGTGCACAAGGGGAGCGAAGCCGAGGTCGGCCAGTTCCTTCTCACGGCGATCCGTGATCTGAACTTCAGTGGGGCATTTCATCGCCAGGTCGCCGCTATCGGTATAGAAATTATGTACGGGCAATCCCTCCACTAACCCGCCGCCTTCCACACCACGCATCGACACGCACATACCGAACTTTGAGAAGGAGTTCGTCATGCGCGTCGCCAGGGAGTAAGCAGCATTCATCCACAGATACTTGGAGTGATCCGTTCCGTCCACCGACTCTTCATAGTTGAAGGTGTCGACCGGCTTAGTGTCTTTGCCGTACGGAAGGCGTCCCAGAGTGCGAGGCAGGCACAAGGCCACATAGCGGGAATCTTCACTCTGCCGGAATGACTTCCATTTCGCGAATTCCGTCGTATCGAAGATCTTCGCCAGATCCCGCGGAGCGTCCAGGCTCGACCAGCTCGGTAGATTGAAAAGGTCCGGCCCGGCAGCGGCGACGAACGGGGCATGGGCAGCCGCGGCTACGTGCGAAACCTGCTCAAGCAGTTCGATGTCCTCCGGGTGCTTCCCGAATTCGTAGTCGCCCACCAGGGCGCCAAACGGCGAGCCGCCGAATACGCCGTACTCTTCTTCATACACCTTCTTGAACAGAGCGCTCTGGTCGAATTCCGTCGCGCGCTGTAAATCGCGAAGCAATTCGCGCTTGGAGCAGTTGAAGACCTTGATCTTCAACATCACGCCCGTTTCGCTCTGGTCCATCAGGTGCTTCAATCCGCGCCAGGAGCCTTCCAGCTTCTGGAACTGCGGGTGATGCATGATTTCGTTCAACTGCAAGGAGATCAGATGATCGATCTGCGCGATACGCGCATTGATCATCAGTTCGGCGTCCCTCGCGATCGTCATCGATCCTTCAAGGAACTGGGCCACGAACTCCTTAACCAGATTCTTTCCCCGTTCTCTTCCTGCGGTGTCGGAGCCTAAGCGGCCTTCTTCAACGATCGTGTCTAGAAGGCCTTTCTCCTTGACCTGTTCCGTTGCGCTTACCGGCGCGGCCGCTGCTTTGGGATCAGCCATTGTTGCCCTCCTTCTTCGCGCCGATTTCGCCCTTCAATTTTTCCAGCTTTTCGGTATTACCAACGGCTTCCAGCAGCAATTCCTCGAGCTTATCGTTGCCCTGCAGGCTGCCGCGCAAATCAGAAAGGCGGGTGCGCAGATCCATCAATTCCTTCAATGGCCGAACCTGCTGAACAACGTTTTCCGGAGAAAAGTCATCCATGCTGGCGAACTTGAGGTCCACCTTGAGATTCGCCGCGTCCGGATCTTCGCTGAGTTTGTTCTCAACGGATAACGAAAGGTGGGGTTTCATCCCCTCCAAAACCTTATCGAAGTTATCGGGATTGACTTCGACGAACTTGCGGTCTTTCAGCTTCGGGAGCGGTTGTTCCGGCATCCCGGTGAAGTCTCCCAGGACCCCGACCACAAACGGCAATTCTTTCAATTCGATGGCGTTGCCGATTTCGACATCGTACGTAATGTGCACTCTTGGAGAACGAACGCGATCCAGTTTGTGCTGTGTGCTCTCTCTGCCCATGGAGGCCTCCGGAAGTTAGTACCGTGACGTATAGCCCACTATATGCGTTACCCTGAGACTCGTCAAGAGCACTTTGTGTACGGAATTTGCTGGTGATGCAGGATCCTGGAAACGACCTTCCAGTTGGCGCCGAGGTGACTCGGGCCGGCAGGTCCGGGGGATCAACGGAGCAAAATTCTAGGGCCCACAACCCGCTCGACAACGCGCCGTCGTCCGCTTGGATCAGTTATTCGTAGCCGGCTGCGACGGATCCCGCCGGACCCACCGGTAAGCTCGGACCGAGTTCTTCCAGAAGTATTTCTCCGCTGCAGCCCGGCTCTTGCCCGCGAAATACTCCTGCACCAGCCTAAGAACATCGGCATACGGCCGCCAGGTATCGCTATTGGGCCAGTCGCTTCCATACAATACGCGGTCTTCTCCGAACACGCCAAAGATCTCATCGAGCTTTGCGCGATAGACACTGAGATCTCGAGGTACCCGGCCAGCGATGTGCCGGAATACCTCAGAAAGCTTTACAAATATATTCGGGCGCGTCGCGAACTCGCCAAGATCGGCCCGGTCTTGCATCTGCGGTAAATGGTCGAGTACGATACGCAATCCCGGCACCCGGTCATTTACCTTGAGAACAGCATCGAGCAGTTCAGGATTCGGATTTGCGGTATCCAGCGTCAGGCCAGACTCCGCGAGGAGTCTCAAATCCGAAAGGAACTCCTGCCGCCCTGCCGTTTGTGAGAGGCTCCGGCCCCAAAGATTGCCGTACCGTATTCCCAAAAACAGCGGATCGCGATGAAAGCGCTCCAGGTTCGTTTTGAATTGCGGTTCTCCTGGCTCCAGATTCCCGATCGTGCCCACCAGCAGCGGAGTCTTCGCTATGGTATCGAGTACCCACTGGTTGTCTTCCAGCCAGGGGCTCGCCTCCACCTCAATTGCACCCACCACACCCAGCGGAGCCGCAATCTTACGGTACCGCCCGGGCAGCGCAGGTTTATAGAGGATCGCGTTGTCCTTCGGCGGCCAAGGAATTCCGTGCGGCCGTCGGGGGTCGAACAGGTGAATGTGCGTGTCAATGATAGGAATCGGAGGAGCGGCTGACATTCCGCTCATTCCGGCGGCGGCGGTCAGGAACGATCTTCGATCCATGTCCATCACTTGGCTTCCAACAACATCACCCCGTTCTGATTAGGCTTGCGGATCAGCGGTGCGCCCGAATACTTCACAATCGTGACTTCACCCAGGTACAGAATCTTGCAGCCCTTTTCCAGATGTCCTCCGAACGCGCCTTTATCCGGAGCGGAAAGAGTGATGTGGATATGCGGTTCGCCGTTCGCAATGATGCCGCCTCCATTCAGAATTTCGAAAGGTCCTTTGATGGTCTTGAATAGGTCCTTCGGCTGCTCGGCGGTCGACGAAACATAATGGTACGTGCATTCCTGCACGGACCCGGCCGTTACCATCACGTGTCCGTCGTGAATCCCTTTCTCTTTAATTACGTCCAGGATCGACTCCAGCAACAGTGAATCTCGGTCCAGCAACACGCGGTAGACCTCCTGCACCTGCGCGGCCCCGAACACCTTCGGGGGTGTCGCGCTCCAGCCCACGCTGCTGACCATCACCAGGCCAATCCAGAGAAGTTTCATGTCCATAGAGAATATCCCGGATTCCCTGCGCCGTGTGAAACCACAGATTCGGCGAAGATGGCCAACCGCTTTTCCAGATTCGTAAGTTGCTGGCGCAAAGATTGCAGCTTACAGTCCTTCGGGGTGAATCGAGCCAGTAGGAAAGCGAGGCCGGACAGAATTCGAATCGTGTCCGTCAACCTGCGCTCCGCGTGTCTTGGGGCCCGCTGGAATTGACAGATCCAACAAAGGGGCGTAAGCTCGTAATCGACTGCGCAATCCCGCCACTCTCCAAACGATCTGAACTAAGTCAGGTCGTCTGAAGTCTCCCTCTCCTTAGCCAACAACTCTGAAAGGCCGCTGAAAATGGAAATCCTGAAGTGGTTCTGCCTGGGAGCACTCGCGTTGGTAAGTATGTCGTGGCGTTCCGGCACGGATATGCAACTCCTGCTTAATTGCCTCATATGTGCAGGGGCGACGCTAGCCGGCTATCGCACAGTCCGCGAGAGGCGGTTTGCCTGGGGAGCGGCCTTCTCAACGATCGCGATTCTGTTCAATCCATGGATTCCCATTGAGATGCCGTCACGAGGCATGTTTATCGCATTGGTGGCAGCGTCTTTCTCCACCTTTGCGTTTTCGCTGCTTGCCTTTGCCGGGCAACCACTCACGTCAGCAGCTTATATGGCCCCAAGGCGAGCGCGCCGCAGTTAGTCAAATCCTTCTTAATGCCAAGGAATGAGGTATTGAGTGAACGACGAAGTGACTGTCGGCACGATGTTATTGGAACAGGGAACTCTGCTACCCGATGGGATGGATCTCAACAAGCGCCAGCATCCAAGCGGATGGGTCTGCTTGGACGATGTAACCCAATATGATCTGGACCGCACAATGCGGCGGGCAGGCTGGAGATTGTTCTTGATGGCTGAGGAAATAAGCGGAACGGCGTTCGGATCTACACAGCAGAACGCGATAAATAAGGCCGTTGGGCGCCTGCTGGCAGGCGTAAAACTCCGTAAGTGTAACTGTCTGGAAATTACAAAGGTCGCCCTGGGAAATTTTCTGGGACTGAAATACTCGCGCGTTTCAGGCTACGCGCGGCACATCCAAAAGAGTCTGTTCTTCGGCCGGCCCGGCTAAGCTGTTACGTTTGCTTCCCGGAATCAGTCTGATACTTGAACTGGGCACGCAGGGCGTTCCATGGGCGTCCTCCAAAGAAAGGATTCGATGAGAACAATCGACGTTCTTCACGCCTGGGGAAAAATCCTCAAGGGAGAACAGCCCTCTCTCTCCATTGAAATCACGCGCGAGTGTCCGCTCCGCTGCCCCGGTTGCTACGCCTATGAGGACGCGCATTTGGGCGGTGGAGTGACGTTGCGCAATTTGAATGACCGCAAGGGCTCGGAATTAGTCGAAGGTGTTCTCGACGTAGCAGATCGTCTCAAGCCGCTTCATCTCTCGATTGTCGGCGGCGATCCGCTCGTGAGATACCGCGAACTGGAAACGCTCGTCCCCTTGTTGCTGGCGCGTGGAATCTCGGTTCAGGTCGTGACCAGCGCATTTCGGCCCATGCCGGCCGAATGGGTCAGTATGGCGAACATGAAGATCGTTGTCTCCATAGATGGTCTTCAGCCGGAGCACGACGTGCGTCGCGCGCCGGCGACATACGAGCGCATTATCAGAAACGTCGCCGGACAGCGAATCACCATACATTGCACCGTCACCGGCCAGATGATGAAGCGGCCCGGCTACTTGGGAGAATTTCTGAAGTTCTGGTCACCCCGGCCGGAAATTGAAAAGATTTGGTTCAGCCTGTTCACTCCGCAGGTCGGACATCAATCACCCGAAGTTTTGGAACCGCAGGAGCGCCGCCAAGCAATCGCGGACATGCTTGAATTGCGGCTGAAGTTTCCCAAGCTCGAAATGCCCGAGGGGATGATCCGTCAGTTTGCAACACCTCCAGATAGCCCGAAGGATTGTGTATTTGCCCTCACTACTCAAATCTTGTCCGCGGATCTGAAAACCAAGGTCACCCCGTGTCAGTTCGGCGGGAATCCGGATTGCAAATCGTGCGGGTGTGTCGCATCCATGGGGTTGGCGGCGATAGCCGCACACAAGCTGGGCGGCGTCATTCCGGTGGGAGCAATTTTCAAGGCCTCGATCGCGATTGGCCGTAAACGAACGGATCGGAGCGCCGAACCAGCGCCCATGGGAGATGAATTACGGGTGCTGCAGTAATAATTCGGGCCAAATCGCCTGCGGGCGCGTCTCATCAGTAGGCCGCCACAATTGGCGGCTCCCTTGCGTTCTACCTGTGCCCGCCTCGTGTCCGGCCTCGATTAGCTCGCCAGTGCAGTGACGTTGCCAGTTAGCAACGATGGAGTATAGAAATGACCAATATCTTCGTAGGCAACTTGTCCTACCAGACTACTGATGACGATCTCAGAATCGCTTTCAGCGAATACGGTGCCGTAGAACGGGCGAGCGTTGTCCGGGATCGCGACAGCGGTCAATCGCGAGGCTTTGGCTTCGTCGAAATGACCAATCCCAACGAGGCCACCACCGCGATGACCGCCCTGAACGGGCACGACATCGATGGGCGCACGCTAAACGTGAATGAGGCTAAGCCCCGGGAGAGGCGTGGCAATCAGAACGGTTCCGGCGGCCGCTGGTAGCTCAGCAGAAAGCAGATTAGTGCCATGCCGTTCGCGAATCCGCTTTCCCGATCCTTTACGGCGTCCTCGATTCGCGTGAATGCGCCCACCCTCCCGGGTGTGTATGGCATATCCAATGCCCGCGAATGGATCTTTATCGGGACGTCAGGAAATATTCAGGCCAGTCTGATGGACCATTTGATGGAGGATAGCTCGGTCCGGAAAAGGAACCCCGCCGGGTTTGTCTTCGAGGTCTGCTATCCCGAGAGGCAAGCGGCGCGCTGTGAACGCCTCAAGTGCGAATACGGCCCCGTGTGCAATTCACAGTAGCCGTGGACCTGCAGATGCTGTCTGAATTCGGAATCACCTTGCAGGAAGTCCCGCTAATGTGCCGGCAGACCGGCAAGAGATCGTTTGCGCCGCAGCGCAAGCCATCGCAGCTAAGTGAAAGATGATGGATTACCAGATCGAAACACCAGAATTGACTGAGGAAGTCTGGCGGGCTTGGATCCACAAGGGCAAACTTCGCGATCGCATTCGCGCCCGTAGACGGAAGTGGATCGCCGCTATTGCCTTTCTCGTCGTCGGCGCAGCGCTGATGGTTCGCTACTTCCTCTTAGGCACTTGAGAAACTTGCGCGTAGACTCGCTCGAACGTGTTCGTCCCACAATGCAGGACGGCCTCACGGGACCGCAGTCTTGCGTTCTGGCGCTAGCGAACGCCTGTACGAAAAGCTGCTCAAATCAATTCTTCGGGCCGGCGATAGGGTATCCCTGCCATAGATATTCCAATGCCTCGGGCAGGGTTTGTTGTTTTACGGTGCGATCGGTGTGGCCAGCGTTACGTGCAAATACAAACTGATAGTGATAGCCTTTGGCGGCCAGGACTCTGGCCATGTTCTCATTTGCCAGAACCCAGTCATGCATGTTGTCGTGCATCACGTTCGGATTCAGGAGGTCCCGGTCGCCGACTTCCATCCAGATGCGTATCGGTTTCACCGGGCTGTTGGGAATGAGGTGTTCGTGGAACTCCCATGCGCCGTGGGGCGTCTCCGGGTTCGATGGCCACTGCTGGTTCACGTAGGTCCCTGAGTAAGTGAGCACGCGGTGGTAAAGCTCCGGGTGATACCAAGCCATAATCAACGCACACGAGCCGCCGGAGCTGCCGCCCATGGTCGCCCGGCCCTCGGGATCTTTCGTCAGTTTCACGTTGTATTGCTTCTCGACGAGGGGCAGCACTTCTTTCTCGACGAACTCCGCATACCGGCCTGACATAGTGTCATATTCCAGGCCGCGTTCGCTTCCTTGGGCGTCGCCTGAGCCGTTGCCGATCGATATGGCGATCATCACCGGGACACGATGCTGCGCGATGAGATTATCCAGAGCCGTGAACAGCATCCGGTCAGGTCCATCCGCCCCTACGATGAATGGCGCTGCTGTACCGGGGACGTATTGTTTAGGGACATACACAGCCACCCGGCGAGTGTACGGCGCGGGGTGGCTCGTCGTGACTACCAGCTTCGCGGGGTCGTTCGGGTCTGCCGTGCCGAAGGTATTTGGCTCGCGCGCGATACCGGGAAAGATTTTGCTGTCGGCCGATTCCATTGTGAATGTGTAGACCGCTCCCTGCGGCACTCCTTCCTGCGGCGTCATCTCCGGCGCGGGATTGTGCGTAGGGCCAAGGATGAAGTTTCCGTCGGCATTTGCCGGAGCATTCGCGCCGTCAGGCAATTCTTTCGCCTTAACATAACCGGGGGTGTTCGGATCGCGGGTAGGCGGCGTGGGCCGTGGAGGGCGTGCGGCAGGCGGCGCAGCCGGAGACTGGGCCATTGCCGAACCTAAGCCGGTAATCAGGCTGATCGAGAACGCGATGCTTAGAAGACGGAACATTACAGATTCCTTTTCGTTTTCGTGATGTCAATTTCCGGCTCAATCGAGACACAGTTTGTTTTGTGCCTGATTCGTCGCTGGCGAGTCCCGCTCAAGCAACCCCGGGAAATCATCACCGATCTTATCTCAACACCCGGGATAGGATCTTTGATGCCACGATTGTTCGGCAGACGATTTCCTGCCGCCGTCCCTAGACGCCTGCAGGCACAACATTGGTCCCACGCCGATTCGACGTTTCGCTCGCCGCCAGTTCCTCGCGGAATCGGACGTGCCGGAGCCGCGTTAGCTCGACCAGAGGCCGCCACACGGCATGCACCAGATGGTATTTGATGAGCAACCGCCAGAACCGGTTGGAACGCTTGTATAGGTACGACATTGCCAGATATGGAGCAACGGCGCGCCAATCCGCGGGCCGGCGTTGCCAAATCGAAGCGTGTGAGAAGAGACGCTGATACATCCATGCATACCCCTCTTCCAGTTCCTCCGGTGACATGTGTTTCGGGCGGAACACCGCGTGCGCCGTATCGTACAGAGCCCAATCGCAGTGCAACAAGCGCCCTTCGGCTTCCATTTGCCGGAACAGCGGCGTCGCCGGGTACGGGGTAAGAATGTGAAACGTCGCGCACTCCAGGCGGTTCTCCTCGATCCAGTCGGCTGTCCGGGTGAAAACGTCTTTCCGGTCGTGATCGAATCCGAGCACGAAGGAGCCATTCACCTGGATGCCGTTCTCGTGCAGCATGCGCACTCGCCGGGCATAGTCGCCGGCGTTCGGCGTTTTCTTCCTTGCATCGGTGAGATTCTCGTCCGTGAGTGACTCGAATCCTACGAACACGCCCGTGCATCCAGCGACGGCCATCATACGGACCAACGCCGGATCGTCGGTAACATCGATGGTAACTGCTGCGCTCCAGATCTTGTTCAGCGGTCGCAGTGCCTGGCACAGTGCGCGTAGATACGCCCGGTTGGACCCCAGATTGTTATCGACGAAGACGGCATACGGTTGCTCATCCGCCGCGAACTCCGCGGCTACTTGGCCGGGATCTCGCATTCGGTACGGCATGCGCAGGCCTTCCGTCGCCAGATAGCAAAATCCGCACCGGTTATGGCAGCCGCGAGTCGCAATTAGACTGGTCGTTGTCAGGAAGCTCTTTCGCGGCAGAATCGCCCGTCGTGGTGCGGGATCCTGGCGGTAGTCACTCTCATAGGTTGCGATGTATTTCGACTGCAGACAGTTTGACTCGACGTCCGCCAGAATCTGCGGCCAAAGCTGCACGCCGTCGCCTACGGCAAGCGCGTCCGCATGCGGGGCACACTCTGCGGGACACGATAGGACGTGCAGTCCGCCCAGCACGACCTTGCTTCCGCGGCTGCGGTACCATTTCGCAAGCTCGAACGCCCTGTTCGCGAACGTCAGGTGGACCGTGATCCCGACCACCTCCGGCATAGGCTCAAAAGGCGGCCGCCCGTCGAGCAGGTTTTCATCCCAATACTGAACCTCCCAGTGTTCGGGTGTCGTCGCTGCGAAACTGGTCAACGCGAGCGTTGGCGTAAGCACGTGTTTACCGAAGCTCGCGTTTGCATCCTTCGGATAAAACGGATTGATCAGAAGCGCGTACCGTGCCCTTATCTGTCCTCCCGCGATCGTTGCATCCAGAAACGGGGGCCGGCTCATTTCAGCTGGACACCATCGACGCTGTGGAGATTTCACAATGGCCTCGCGACTAGCGCTCATGCAGGAACTTTATAGTATAAAGTACTTCGTGTCAAGAGTCTTCATTTGCGCAAGCGCTGCAGATTCTCATGCCGCAACGCGCCGAATTCCTCCAGCAATGCGTAGAGTGATTTTCCATCGCTCTCATGGGTATGCGCCTCGTGTTCGAAAGGGTCAAAGGGCCGGTGCCAGCGCGTTCGCCCAAAACCTGCTCCTGCAATCAGGCCGAATGCTTTTCGCGCTGCTTCATAAATTGATGCAGGACGAAAGGTACCTCGTCTGGATGCAATGCGCACCAGGCAATGAGGCGTTCAAGCTTAACGGAATCGTCTGCTACGGCGCTGATTTCCATCAGCTCGGTTTCGATTATCTCCGGGTCTCGCATAGCAACACCAGCATGGCACATGCCGGCAACAACTGCGGTTCGAAGCAGGCTTCACGGCCGCTGGAGAGGGGCAGACCTTAGACCGGAAGAACACAGACTCCCAGGGAGTTCATTCTGTCCGAAGCTTCTGCAGCTCGGCGTGCAATTCCTTGTTCTCCCTTTCGAGCGACCGGCGTTCGATGGACGATTCGAGACCTTCGTGCACGATCACGCCGGCCAGTATCGGAACAAAGCTGAAGAAAAAAGCTCTTGTATAGAACAGTGTGAAACTGACAAGGACAACCAGCGCGATGGTAGCCATTATTACCGCAAGTCTCCAAGGGGACGGCACAATATAGAACGCTGCAACAAGAAGCAGACCCAGAGTTATATCGGCCGCCATGTATTTCCACGGACTGGCTTCCGATGCTGGCTTCGATAACTCGCCGTAAGTTTCGAGCGCGGCTATGTTCACGCCGTCCATCATGCCCAGTGGAGTCACATACCGGTCCCGCGCTGCGCGGAACACGCCACCAACCAAGACAATTTTGTCTCGCACATCCGGCTCGTTCTGCCACTCGCGCGTCTTTGCCAACTGAACGATAGCGCTCGATGTCAAACGCCTGAAACTCAGGCCTTGTCCAAGAAAGTTGATGAGTACTCCGGCTTCCTCCGATTCATGCGCGGTCCCGCCTGCTTTGCAAGGTTCCCATTCCTTCTGACTGCTCTTCTCCGCTACAACTACCGGAAACGAAGGAACGATGCGCTCGCCGACCTGCTGTGTCCGCGAATACCGGCGCACAATTCCGTCATCATCCAATTGCACGGCGGGCAAGCCAAAGCATGTATCCTCCGTGTAGAACCCGCCCAGCAGTTTGTCCAACTTGAGGGAACCGCCTTCCTCCCAACCGCCGCGTGCCCAAACTACGTTCGAAATCCGGGATGCCCTCTTCGCTTCATCCTCGGTCCAATGGCTGGTATCGAGATCGACTCCGATCACCTTGGGATGTCCCTTGGCAATTGCCTCGAGCACATCGATTACGCGTCCGGCCTGCAACGGGCTGGTCCCGTGAAACTCTGGCCCCTCGTAGTCCGCATCGTCAATCACCACTAGCATGATGTCTTTTACCAATTGAGCGGGTTTGGCCAGCAGCCAACGATCCAGATTGTCGTTTTCCCAGCGTTCAAATGCACCGTAGTGGTGCAGCAGGTGTGTCGTTCCAGCCGCGGCAAACACAAGGAGCGCGCCTAGGCCGAAATAAGGCCAGAAAGGGAGGCGTTGGGTTTTCATGGCAAAGCGTCAAGAATGGCCAGGGCAAACTGCCGGCGCGCCAAATCGCTTAGCGGTGGTTGTGCCCGCTCAACGCTGGCCAGTGCTTGATCGAACTTTTGGCTGGATTCGGCATAAGAAGCGGCATTCGCAATTAGAACCGCGGACGGACCGAGCATACCCTCTTCGGGTGTGATGACCGTCATCTCATAAAGACCGGGCGTGATCGTAACGTTGGCGGGTGTGGGCGAGCGGGGCTGCCACTCGAAGGGGAACTCGACCGGCACTGCCGATTCCCGAAGGTTTCGAAGCACGATCCGGTACCGCGCCTTATCCAGCGACCGGATCGCTGGAGCCAGATCCAGAGATCCGCCGCGGTAGGCGAGCACGGACTCATTAATGGTTTCTCCCCGCGCGATTGTGAATGCCACTTGCGGGGCATCGCGACGCGCGGCCAGCCGCTCCCACAGGGATTTCGGTGGTGGCACGACGCGCGGAATCTCACATCTGCCATTCCTTCCACACCGCAGTGTGCGGCCGTCAAAAAGAATAAACTCGGCGACTGCAGGACCCTGCGCGCTGAGCAACCACAGCGCATCGCCGCTATACACGAGCATCCCTGGACGGACTCGCTCGGGCCCCGGTTCGCGCTTCCACGTCCCGCTGACGTTCAGAAGGCGGCCTGCCGGCTCCGGCTCCGCGCCGGCGCACCAGCTCACTGCGAGGGCCAGCATCACCAACTGCTTCATCTCATCACTCCTGTGACTGCTTCTCCGCTAGCTTGGTCTTCAGGCGCGCCGCTTGGCTTGCGCCATTGCCGGACGGCGCTATTGCGGCTGCTTTCTCGAAAGCTTTCAAAGCGTCCTCCAGTTTTCCTTGACCCTCCAGTGATTCAGCCAAAAAATAGTAGCTGGATGCGCTATCGGATTTTATCTGGATCGACTTATTCAAGACCTGTTCTGCCGAAACGAAGTCTTTCAATCTGACCAGCGTGGTCCCCAGGTTGTCATAGTTCAGCCAATAAGTCGGCTCCGCAGCTAGAATCCTGGTGAACAGCGCCTTCGCTTCTTCCAATCTCTTCTGGTCGAACAGGAACACTCCATAGAATCTCTGCAGGTTGGGGTCTGCCGGCGCCATTTCGATCGCACGCTTATAAGAGGCTTCCGCTAAATCCGGACGATCCCAATGTTTATAGGCATCCGCCAGATTGCTGTGATAATAAGCGTTATTAGGGCCTAGCCGAATGGCTTCCTTGAACTCGAGCACGGCCTCTTCCCATCGCTTCTGCGCAGCAAGAGTTTCGGCGAGCCGGTTATGAGTGTCGGCATACGTACTCGCCATCACCGCGGCTCGGCGTAAGGCCCGCTCCGCGTCTAAAGCCCGGTTACGCGCATAGAGCGCACGACCCAGCCAATAGTAGCCACGCGCGTTCTCATCGCTGATTTCGAGAGCTTTCTTTGCTTCCGCTTCCGTCTCCTCATACCGGCGGAGGAAAAACAGCACGCCGGCCAGATTCGAGTGATACGCGGAGGTCGAAGCACTCAGTTCGATCGCTTTCCGATAGCTCGCTTCCGCCGCCTTGTAGTTCCCGGTATCCCACTGAACGTTCCCCAGCTCATTCCAGGTCGCCGATGGTTTGGGATCGATTTCCAAAGCTCGTTGGAAGGCCGCCTCTGCTGCTGCAAGCTGCCGCAGCCCAGCGAGGTTCAGAGCGTAAACATGCTGGGCTTCCGCATGGTTCGGCGCAAGCTCCACTGCCTTTTTGGCGTAGGGCTCGCCCTTCTTGTATTCACCGCGTACATTTAGTGTGTTTGCCAGGTTCCAATTCAGCCAGAAGTGTTGAGGATCGATCGCAAGACCCTGGAGATAGACAGTCTCGGCCTCCTGCGGCCTGTTCTGGTTCGCCAGGCAATTACCGAGCATGTTGCGATACGAGGCGTTTTTGGGATCCAGGCGGGTCGCTTCGCGAAACGCGGTTTCCGCCTCCGCGTATTTGCGCTGCGCGTAAAGAGCCCCGCCGAAACGCGCGCGAAAAATCGCGTTCCCCGGTTCCAGGGCCACTGCCTTTTGGTATTCCGCCTCTGCTTCGGGCCACTTACCATCGTCAGAGTACAGCGTCCCGCTGTTATAGTTTTCCAGAGCGCTGTTGGAATTAGATACTCCGGGCAGGGCCGCCTTTGGCGATCGTACAAAGATAAAATCGCCACCCTGGTCGCCGGAATTGCGGAGAGGACCGTAAAGGGGCGTTTGGTTAGCTCGCCCTCCAACCCGGATCCGAACGGAGTCGCTAAACAGCGTACCCGCCGAAAAGGCGGCATCCTCTTCGCTGGACAGGCCCTTGATCAACGCCTCGGCGAACACGGAGTTTACCGCGCCGCCTCCGTCGGAGACGGGTTCGATAGCGCCACTGGTCATCAGCGTACGCGATTTTTTCGCTTTCACCTGAAGCAGGAACCGGTTCTTGTCCTCCGGCGTAATTCCCGACCCCGCATCCCGCAGCATCGCTCCGCTGTAGCACGAATCAGCGATGATCAGGACATGGCGCGACGCCAGTGCCCCCAAGTCGCCCGTGATATCGTCAGCGGAAATCCAATTCGATTTGTTCTCTTTTTCCGCATCCACCGGAAGCCAATACGCGCGGCCGCCGGCGTCGCGATCCAGATATCCGTGGCCCGCGTAATAAATCAGCAGATTGTCCGAGTCGCTCAGTGTGCGCCGGTATTCGGAGATGCTACCGATGATCTTGTCGCGAGTGGCGTTCAGGAGCAGCTTCACTTTGAAGCCGTACAGAGATGTCAGAATGTCCGCGATGTCCTGAGCATCCTTGACCGGTGTTTCGAGCTTGGAAAGCCTGGAACGCTCCGGATACTCCTTGTTCCCTATCACTAACGCGTAGTAATTGCCGTTGCCTTTCAGGACTGCCGGATCGAATGTGGTCCGCTGGGCCATGCCCGGATGGCCACTCTGTGCGATCAGCCATCCCGATCCCAAGAGGAAAGCAACCATCGGTTTCGCCAGCACAGTGGAAAAAGTGTACCAGACTTGGCGGCCGGCGTGGAAGGCGATTTTGGCTGTTACGGGAGCTGCCTTTTCCTTTAGCGGCTCGATTCCGGGTGCTACTCCGACACGATCGGCGCATGCTCCTCGGCAACCTGCGGCGCCAGCTCTTTATGCGCGTCGAGGAAGCGGACACAGGCATTCCAGCGAAGGATCGGGTCGTCGTTGCCGGGTGGACGGACGCGTTCGGCCTCTTCAAATCTCTCCAGTGCGCGGACCACCCACTCGTAGACCATGTGTTGCATGCCCTGGCCGCCCGCATGGAAGCGGGCCTTGCCCCGTCGTTCCCAGGCAATGCCCTCATAGTAGGCTCGCTCGTAGTCGCCGAGGAGGCGGCCAGAGGTCTTCACCGACTCGGCGAAGGCCCGCGGGTCTGCCGCTAGTTGATCGGTGAGCGCCAGCACGAGATACACCAGCGCCTGCTGATTATCGGGTTCGATTTCCAGGATGTCCCGGCAGATGCTTTCCGCCTCGCCTGGTTCGTTCAATAAGCGGTAACGCTCGGCCTTGGCCAGGGCGCTCGGAACGCTTTCGTGAGAGATCGGCTTGCGCGCAAACATAACGCCTCACAGGATATGGAACAGCTTCTTAATGGGATCGAAGAATTCGTCCACCACGCGCTCCTTCAGCGGAATGATGGCGTTCTCCGTAATTGTGATGAACTCCGGACACACCTGGCGGCAACACGTTGTAATGTTGCAATACCCGATGTTGAATTTGTTTTTCAGGTCTTTGATGCGATCTTCCGTGTCAAGCGGATGCATCTCGAGCGCAGCGGCGTAAACCAGAAACCGGGGGCCGATAAACTCTTCGTGCTTGCGGTGATCGCGCAGCACGTGGCATACGTCCTGACACAGGAAACACTCGATGCACTTGCGGAATTCCTGGACGCGATCGACATCCACCTGCTGTATGCGCCAAGTGCCGTCTTCCTCATCGGGCGAACGCGGACGGAACTTCCTGATGGACTTCTTCACCCGGAAATTCCAGGAAACGTCCGTCACCAGGTCGCGGATCAGCGGGAAGGCCTGCATCGGCTCGATGATCACCGGCATATCGAGGTTGAGGTCACTGAGGCGCGTCATGCACATCAGGCGGGGCATCCCGTTGATCTCCGCCGAACAGGATCCGCACTTGCCGGCCTTGCAGTTCCAGCGCACGGCGAGGTCGGGTGCCTGTTCGGCCTGGATGCGGTGGACGGCGTCGAGCACCACCATGCCATCATCGAGCGGGATCGTGTAGTCCTGGAACTTGCCACCCTTGGCATCGCCGCGCCAGATCCGGAACATTCCCTGGGCTGAAACCATTTATTTCATCTCCTCGATGATTTGTTGCAACTCGGTGGGCATCGGCTCGACCGGGCTGCGCTCTACGGTCATTCCGCCCTCTTTGCGGCGAACCACGATGTTGTACTTGCCCCACTCGGGATCTTTCTCCGGGTAATCCTCACGGAATTGGGCACCCCGGCTTTCCTCGCGTAACAGCGCCGCCCGGGTGATGACTTCGGCCACGGTGAGCAGATTCGGCAGATCCATGGCGGTGTGCCAGCCGTTGTTGTACTGGCGGTTCCCGTCGATTCCCGCGCGGGCAGCCCTCTCCTGAAGGTCTCCGATCGCCTCGATGGCCTGTTCCATCTCGGACCCGGTGCGCACAATGCCCACCAGATCCTGCATCTTCTCCTGAAGCTCGTACTGGATCTTATAGGGATTTTCGGTGGAGTCCCGGAGCTCAAAGGGATCGAGAGCGCCCTGGATGGCGCAGCGAATCTGGTCCGCATCGATCGCCCCGCCACCGTTCTGCCTCGCAAAAATGGCGGCGTGCTCGCCGGCCCGCTTGCCGAAAACTAGCAGGTCAGACAGCGAATTGCCGCCCAGACGGTTGGCTCCATGCAGACCGGCGGCGGCCTCGCCCGCTGCGAACAGGCCCGGCACGTTGGACATTTGCGTGTCGCCATCCACGCGGATGCCGCCCATCATGTAATGCGTAGTCGGGCCCACTTCCATCGGCACTTGCGTGATATCGATGCCCGCCAGTTGCTTGAACTGGTGATACATGCTGGGTAGCTTGCGCTTGATGTGATCGGCGGCGTTGGGCAGCCGTTCCTTGATCCACGCGATATCCAGGAACACGCCCCCATGCGGGCTGCCGCGTCCCGCCTTCACTTCCCGGTTAATGCAGCGAGCCACGTGATCGCGCGTCAGCAGTTCCGGCGGACGCCGTGCATTCTTGTCGCCTTGGGTGTAGCGCCAGCCTTCGTCTTCGTTATCGGCGGTCTGCGATTTGTAGTTGTCCGGGATATCGTCGAACATGAAGCGCTTGCCTTCGCTATTGCGCAGCACGCCGCCTTCGCCGCGCACACCCTCGGTGACAAGAATGCCGCGGACGCTCATAGGCCAAACCATGCCGGTGGGATGGAATTGCACGAACTCCATATCCATCAGTTCCGCACCGGCGCGAAAGGCGAGCGCAAGGCCGTCGCCCGTATATTCCCAACTGTTGCTCGTAATCTTGAAGGCCCTGCCGATACCTCCGGTGGCGATGACCACCGCTTTCGCCGCCCAGCGGAGGAAGTGCCCCTTCTCACGGTCGTAACCAATGGCGCCCGAAACCCTGCCTGAATCGGTCAACAGCGAAAGGACCGTGCACTCCATGTGTACTTCCATGCCGGAGTGAATCCCATGGTCCTGAAGCGTGCGGATCATCTCGAGGCCTGTGCGGTCGCCGACGTGGGCCAAGCGGGGGTAACGGTGTCCGCCGAAGTTGCGTTGCAGGATCCGCCCGTCCTTGGTCCGGTCGAACAACGCGCCCCACGCTTCAAGTTCACGGACGCGGTCTGGCGCTTCCCGCGCATGCAGTTCAGCCATTCGCCAGTTGTTGACGTACTGGCCTCCGCGCATTGTGTCTGCGAAATGGACGCGCCAATTGTCGCGCTCGTCGATGTTGGCGAGGGCAGCGGCCACTCCGCCCTCGGCCATCACCGTGTGCGCTTTGCCTAGCAGCGATTTGCAGATCACGCCCACTTTTACCTTGGCCCCTGCGGCCTCGATCGCAGCCCGTAATCCTGCGCCCCCCGCTCCGATGACCAGGACATCGTACGAGTACTCCTGGCAGTCGACCATCTAGAGAATTCTCCAATCGGTCCAGATGCCCATGGAACACAAGCGGACGTAGATATCGCTGAACATGACGGAGAATAGGCTCGCCCAGGCCCACCGCTTGTGCTTGCCATTGAGGCAACTGACGCAATCGTAGAGCTTGTGCCGGACAGGGTGTTCCGAAATGCGATCGAACGTGCCGCCGATCAGGTGGCGGAAGGCGTGGCACCCGAAAACGTACAACGCGATCAGCACAACGTTTATGGCAAGGATGATCGTGCCAACGCCGATTCCGAAGCCATCGTTGAACCAAAGCGCCTTCCAGACATCGTAGACCAGGAAGCCCCAGATGATGTAGGAGAGGCGAAGGAAGTAGCGATGGAAGTTTTGGAGCACCAGAGGGAACCAGCGTTCGCCCAGGTAGTTGTTTCGGGGTTCCCCGACGGCGCATGCCGGCGGGTCCGCCCAGAATGATTTGTAATAAGCGCCCCGGTAGTAATAGCAAGTGAAGCGGAAGCCGCCGGGAATCCAGAGAATCAGCAACGCCGGTGAGAATGGCAGGAAGGCCGGATACCACGAAGGCTTCGGGCCAAACCAGGCATGCGGCGAATCGCCCCAGATTTCAGGTGAATAGAAAGGCGAGATATAGGGCCCGTAGGTATAGTAGGCGTTTTGGAACGCAGCCCAAGTCGCATAGATCAGAAAAGTTCCGAAACCCAGGAAAACCAGCAGCGGAGAAAGCCACCAACGGTCCGGTCTCGCCGTCTGGCCGAAGCCTCGCCTCGTCCAGACAACGTCTGGTTTGACGGGAATCGGCTGCGCCTTCGCCGCAGGAGTCATCTTTGGGCCTCCGAACTCGGCTCGCAGTATACAACAGTTGAACCGTCAATGCTCCCGCGGACGTCTCGCGTGTTCGACGGTGCGAAGTGGAACGATGAAGCCCCCCTCTGGTCTGGCTGCAAGGAACGGGGAGACAGGATGAGTTCCTCGGCGGGTTGCGGCGCATTGGCGAACCTACTCGAGCACCCATCCTGTTCACGGACTACGCACTCGTGAAATTGGCGGCACGGACCGCCTGCTCAGCGTCTGCGCTACTCCGCTCTGAGCGCAGTCATGGGAGAAATGGATGCGGCCACACTGGCCGGAATCATAGCCGCAATGAAGGCACAGCTCACCAGCGCAGCCGCCGCTACGGTGAGCGCGAGCGGGTCCCAGAAGGAAACCCCGTATAACTGGGTCGAGATCAGGCGTCCGGAGGCGATGGCCAGCGGGAACCCCAGCGCCAGCCCGGCCGCAACGCGGATCAAAGCCCCCCGAAGTATGAGTCGAACCACCTTGGTGCGGTCAGCGCCCAACGCCATGCGAATTCCGATTTCATTCGTTCGCTGCGCAACTGTGTAGGCTGTGACCCCGTAGAGTCCAACTGCAGCCAGCAATAGAGCCGCGATCCCGAACAGCCCGGCGAGGCTCGCAACGGCCCGCTCCTGGTCGAACCGGAGTTCGACTTGTTGCCTCATTGTCCTCACGCTGTTGATCGTCAGGTTAGGATCCGCTCCTGCCAGCACCCGGATGAGCAGCGGCTCCAGCGTACCGGGCGAAGCATTCGTGACCAGCATCAATCCGCCGATGAAATGAGATTGCAACTCGACTCTCTTCATCAGCGGGTCCCTATACGGGACGTTTTGCGCCAACGGAACGTAGAACATAGGACGCGCCGGCCTGCGCAGGGCAAAGCCGGCGAACTTCGCGTCCCGCACGATTCCTACGATGCGGAATGTCCCGGCGTTCTCCGGCAGGTCGAGGCCGAAGTGCTGGCCGAGCGGGTCCTCTTCTTGTCTGAAGAAACGCTTCACGAAAGCCTCATTGACTATCGCGACGGGCTCCGTAGTTTCGTTGTCGGTGCGGGCGAAATACCGTCCGCGCAACAAGCTCACGCCAAAGTTCTGAAGATAGTCGGTGCTCACCCGGTCCCACGAGGCTCCCGCCTCCCCGCTCATCTTCGGCGCGGGATGTCCGGACACCAGAACCAGTTCCCCCCAGTTGTCCGTGAGTGGGTTGTATAAAGCAAGGCCCGATCCGGTCACCCCGGGAAGGCCGTTCATGCCTTCTTCAATCCGGCGGTAGAGCGATGCCAACTGCGGCTGCGTGTAAGTAGCCGGAGGCCGGTTCAGGGAAACCACTACGCGGCCTTCCGTCAAGAACCCGAAATTCTGGTGTTCCAGATTGTTGAGACTTCGCGCCAGCATGGTTGCACCCGCGACTAACACAACGGACAGAGCCGCCTGCGCGACCAGCAGCGCCTTGCGAGTAAACGAAGTGTGGTCTTTGGTGCTCCGGCCCGCGCCGCGCAACGCCTCCACTGGATCCGTTCGCGTCGCAAACCAGGCTGGAGCGGCGCCGAAGAGGATACCCGTTAATAGCGCTACGGCAAAGGTGAACGCGAGAACCAGGGGAGACGGTAAAGTGCTGATCGGTAGGAAGTGTGAGCTCCGAAATGCCAGGGCCAGCAGCAGACGGCCGGCCACCACTGCGACCGCGAGCCCGGCAAGTCCACCGGCGGTAGCCAGCAGAATAGCCTCCACCAGGGCCTGCCCGACAATTTGCCCCCTGCTGGCCCCCACCGCTAGGCGCAGTGCCGTTTGTGCCCGGCGCGCAACCGCGCGGGCCAGCAACAGGTTGGCAACGTTAGCGCAAGCAATGAGCAGCACCATGCCGCAAACGCCGAGCAGGATCTGAAGACTGCGGCCGTACTCTTCCTTCATTACCGCGACTCCGCCGCCCGCTGGAACCACGTTGATGACTTGTCTGGGGAGCAGGCGAATTACGTCAGGCATCCAGTTGACGGGATACCCGGAATCATGTTGCATCCATTGCCGCAGGATGCCTGTCAACCGCGGAGCCATACCAGCGGTGGAAGCGCCCGGATGCAAGCGGCCGATCACTCGCAACCATGCGCCCACAGACTGATGGAGCAGACCGCCGTCACCTGCGATCATGGGCTCCTGTTGCACGGGAATCCATATGTCCGGCGGATCGCTACGTAGTGTTTCGCCAAAGAATCCTGGCGGGGTAACTCCGATTATGGTGAACGGATGTCCCTCCACAATGAAAGTCGAGCCCACCACGGAAGGATCCGCTCCATACGCTGCTTGCCAGGTCTGGTGGCTCATGACCGCAACAGGCGGAGCGGACGGTTTGTCGTCTGCGGGGGAAAGCAAGCGTCCGCCGAACGCTTTCACGCCAAGCGTCTGAAAATAGTTGCCCGTAACGTACTCCGAGCGCAGCGGCTTGGCAGCGAGTGCGCTGCCCTTCCGCCGCACGCTGAAACGCGCCCCGCCGGCCTGAAACGCGGCCACTTCTTCGAATTCCGGCGTCTCTGCTTTCAGTCGCTCATATAGGGGAAAGGAAAACATCCCCCAGCGGTCCTGCGGGCCGCCTTCCACGCAGCAATCGTCGCCGTCGCCGATCCTATACAAAAGGGCAGGGTCCGAAACGGGCAGCGAACGAAGCATGACCTCGTGCATGATGGTGAAGATCGCCGTCGTTCCCCCGATTCCCAGCGCCAGCGTCAGTGTGGCGGCCACCGTGAACACCGGCGACATCCGGAACTGCCGCAGGGTATAGCGAAGAGTGCTGCGCAGGTTTTGCATTCGGGCCTCTTAACCAATTACGAGGCTCCAGCGCTTGGGTTCCCCAAAAGATCGTATTTTTTTCACCGGCGGCGGCAGTTTTCGATATCAGGCCGGCGGCTGCCCCAAGGGCTATCATTTCTTCGGCTGTGTCTGTGGCTGTGGTTGCGGTTGTGCAGGTCGTTGTGAGGCCGGCTCGCTGGTTGGAGGAACTATGTTCTTGAGTCTCATGTAGGTGACGAGATTGCCGTAGTGTTCCACAGTATGCATTGTGTTGACACTCAGCACGCCTAGTTTCGGTGCGTCGTTTCCGAAAAGCTTCACCATTTGAGTGGCGGACGAGTCGGTCATCCCGTCGTAGGCTTTGTCGCAGTAGGCGAACGCGTCTTTGAGTGCAGCGATCAGATCGGTTTTCGAGGTTTTGGTCTGCTCGATTTTCGGAGCGGGATTCTTTTCGCCGAGTACGATCGAACAAAACAGGTACTGCGCGTCGGCCGCGTGTCCAATCACCTGGCCGAAGCTGCGGACCGCGTCCGTGGGCTTGAAGTTGTAATTCTCCTCGGGCACTTTTTCGGCTGAACGGATCAGGATATTCTTTACCCCTCCGTAGATGCCCTTATTGTAGGTGCTGAGCGGATTGTCCTCGGCCAAGGCGACGGCGGCTGTCGCAAGAAGGCAAATCAGAAGCGTTCGCATGGGTTCTCCTCTTCGGATGGTCCGACGAGGGTGATACGGCAACCGGCGCCCGAATGTTCCGCCTTTCGCCGTGAATGCGAATTTAGGCTATGGGACACTGGCGTTCGCGCCGCTCGGACGCCGTTACGGCCGCTCGCTCGCGGTTTGGCCTACGCGTCCGGTTCGGTAAATATCAGATACCTCGCGACTGGCCCGATGCGAAAGAGGGTTTCCGGACGCATGCGTGAGGCCAATTCGAACCCGGAGTTTAAGTCGCGTCGGATAAAAGCGCCTTGAATGGACCGCCGGGCCGAAAGAGTCCCGTTGCGCCCGTGCCCATGCCAGACAGAGCCATTGTAGATAATCATGGAGCCCGCCGGGCCGCATGCCGCCACCGGACGGCCGCATGCGGCATCTTCGGCCGCCGCCTTGGACCAGAGATGAGAACCGGGTAGGAAGCAGGTGGCCCCATTGTCAGTTCGGAACTCGTCAATCATGAGGATGAAACCGACCATCGTCCACCCCGTTTCGTCGCGAGGAAAGTCCTGGTGTAGTTTCTGCGCGGTGGACCCGGGTCGAAGCGTCCTGGCGAGCATTGTGCTGAGCTTGAATGGCCGCATGAAAACGCTGCAACAGGCTTCGAGCAGCGGCCGGTGAACATAGATGCAATCGAACTCGGGTCCGCGGTTGACAAGATCATCTACACGAGTGGTTGTGCTCCCATGCCTTGTGTCTCTGGGATCGGCTTCCCGTAATGCTTCGTCGTAGGTATCCGTCAATGCCTGCAGTTCCGCATTGGAAACAGGTCCGGGTACGACGGCGAATCCGTCACGATGCAAAGCTTCCACCGCGGTGTCGGGCAGTCCCGAGCCTGTCATCAAGCTGAACGAATCGGCAGTTTTCATCGGACGGCCTAGCGATCGTAACATTGCG
>CAYXLI010000030.1:0-41825 GCA_964464925.1 uncultured Solibacteraceae bacterium
GATCGTGCCGGATAACGCGGTCTTGCTGGTGAAATCGTGGCATTGGATGTGAGGGTCCATCCTTCGATTCCCAAGCAGTGCCCGTCTCCGCTTCACCGGCCCCAGCAGCATGACACCCACTCATCCCGGCCCAAGGCAAAAAGGGACATTTCTACTTTGCCAGCAAGGGGACATTTCTACTTTGCCTTGACAGACCCAATTCCGCGATTGACTTGATTCACGGATCGCCATATAATTCACCGAAATCACTTCTAGGCAAGGGAGTGTCCGCACCGAGCCGAAATGCCTCGATAACGTCAGCAGTTTGCAGAAATCAGGGCGCTTGGAGATAAATGATGACAGCCAGATTCGTTAAATGCTGGGCAGCCCGGCTAGCTTTCTCATTCACATTTCTAGCGGGAATCGTTTCCGCACAAGATTATCGAGGCAAGGTCCAAGGTACCGTGACCGACCCCACCCAAGCCGCCGTGACGGGTGCCAAAGTCACCCTGAAGAACGTCAATACCGGTGTTGAGGCCGTGAAGGACACGGATTCCGCCGGTCACTATCTCTTCGACTTCGTAATCCCTGGAACGTACTCCATTACCATCGCTGAGACGGGATTTCAGAAATATGTGCAGGATAACGTCACGGTTCTGACTCGGGGAGACGTAACCGTCAACGCAAATCTCACGGTAGGCGCGGTCACGTCCGCCGTCGAGGTCACTGCCGCGGTTACGTCGGTGGAGTTCAACACCTCTACCATGACGACGACCGTCCAGGGCGGGTTGATCCAGGATCTGCCGGTTTTGGCGCGAAATCCCTTTACGTTGGCCCTGTTGAATCCGGCGGTCGTGAATCAATATTGGGACATTGCGCATCGCAATCCTTTCTATATGTGGTCCAACGGAGGCATGAATATCGGCGGCCCCACCGGCGGAAAGAATGACCAGGAGATGGACGGGACTACTCTTAACATCTCGGCGCGGGGTTCGTATAACGCGCCGATGGACGCCGTGCAGGAAGTCGCTGTCCAGCAGAATGCCATGGACGCCGAGTTCGGCTTCAGCGCCGGCGGAACGATCAATCTTTCCACCAAGTCGGGCACCAACCAAATTCACGGAACCGCCTACTACTTCGGCCGCAACCCAGCTCTTGATGCGCTGACCAATCGCATCACCCGCGACGTGGGTGTGGTCCGGCAGAACATCTACGGCGGCAGTATCGGCCAGCCCGTTTTCAAGAACAAGCTGTTCAACTTCTTCTCCTACGAAAACTGGAAAGTAAAGCAGCCTTCGAGCAATGAGTCGACGGTGCCCACCGCACTCGAGCGCACTGGAGATTTCTCGCAGACATTCACGCCGCAAGGAGCACTACGGCAGATCTACGACCCGTTCAGCACAGTGTTCGATCCGGTCACGTCGACAGTGACGCGGATGCCGTTTCCGGGCAACATCATACCTAAGGACCGCATGGATCCGGCGGGAGTAAAGGCGGTGAACGACCTCTGGCTGCCAAACAATCCGGGCAACGACGCGTCGGGCGTGAGCAACTTCAAGAAGGCCTACCCGTGGTGGGAAAACTACTGGAACCTGTCGGATCGCGTCGATTACAACATCAACGACAAGTGGCGATTCTTCTCCCGCTTCAGTAAATTCCAGACTCGTCTGGACAACCCCAACTGGGGCGGAACCATCGCGGTTCCATCCGACAACGGCGGCATCATGGATTCCCTGAACGCGGCGGCCGACTTGCTATACATGCTGAGCCCGAAGACCACGATCAACGTCCGCTTCGGCGTGACCTATATGGAGGACGACTACGCTTCGGCGTGGGCGCAGCAGCCCACCAGTGTGTGGGCCAGTTTCTGGCCTAAGAGCAATTGGTATAAGGGCGTGATCAACCCGGAGCAGGGCATCTACTATCCAAATTTTAATTTCAGCGGCAACGGCGGCGCTTACTCCGGCATAGGCGGATGGTGGCTGGTGCACGGGCGCTCGTACAATCCCACGGTGAACGTGTCTCACGACGCGGGAATTCACCACATGAAGGCGGGCTGGCAGTTGCGCTACTCCTACGACCAGGACAACGCGAACTCCGGGCCCGGGGGCATGAGCTTCAACTCGATCGACACCGGCAAATCGTTCTTGGGTTACGACGCCACACAGTCGGGGAGCATGTACGCCTCGGCGCTGCTCGGGGTGTTGAACTCGGGCAATGCGAATATCGCGCCCAACCTAGACATGCGCCAGCAGCAGTGGGGCTTCTATTTCCAGGACGACATCAAACTCACCCGCAATCTAACGCTAAACCTTGGATTGCGCTGGGAACGTGAAACGGGGCCCGCCGAGCAGATGCGACAGTTGGTGAAGACCCTGGACCTGACCCAGCCGATTCCGGAGCTGCAAGGCATCTCCATGCCGGCGGAGGTAACCAGCATCGCGAAGGTTCCTTACAAGTTCAATGGCGCGATGGTGTACACCAGCAACTCCGATCCCCGCATGTACTCAGCGCCTTGGAACACGTTCCTGCCGCGCGCCGGGTTCGCTCTGCGCATCAACGATAAGACCTCGGTTCGAGCCGGCTATGCCCGGTACGCGGTGCCTTGGATCACCGTGCACCCGGAGACCGGCGGATTGCCCACCTACGGCTTCTCGCAGTCCACCTCGGTGCTCGGTCCGCTGGAAGGTGTTCCTCGCGCCTTGGCCAGCGACCCGTTCCCGGCCAGCAACCCGGTGTTGCTGCCATCCGGCAGCAGCCTGGGGCGCTACACCCAGCTTGGCAACTCTGTCAGTTTCTGGGATGGAAACATCATGAAGACGCCGATGAACGATCGCATGAACTTCAGTATTCAGCGGCAGGCCCTGAGTCATCTATTCACGGAGGCCACATTCTTCACGCATTTCGGCCACAATGTGCAGGATGCGAGCATGTGGGGCGGCGACTATGGGTTTAACCTGAACCAGGCCGACCCCAACCTGTCTTACCAGTACAAGGGGCTGGTGGACCAGTCCGTGCCGAATCCGTTTTACAATTTGCCGGCCAACATCATGCCTGGTTCGTTGAGAACTCAGCGCACTGTGGCGGTGAACCAGTTACTGCGGCCCTATCCGCAATACGGCAACCTGACCGTGAGAGGCTGGCCGGGCGGCACCGATCACTATTACGGTCTGGCGTTGAAGGCGGAACGCCCCATGTCGAATGGGCTAGTGTTCATGGCCGGCTACAATTACAACCAGGAGTACCACTCGCGGTACTTCAACCAAATCGATACTTATAACAATAAGTTCACGATGTGGGATCGGGGACAGCCGCGGCATAACTTTACACTTGCCGGGACTTGGGAACTTCCAATCGGTCGCGGCCGCCAGCATCTGAATCAGATCAATCGCGTGCTCGACGGCGTGATCGGCGGGTGGGCCACGAGCCACATCCTCATGGCCCGTAGCGGAAGGCTCCTGATGTTCAATCAGGCGACGGTCACCGGCGACCCGCGCCAGAATGTTCCGGCAGGATACTACTTTAACCCGGCGGTGTTTGCGGTCTCACCCGCTTACACGCCGCGGACCAACCCACTGTATTACGACGGGCTGTTGGGTCCGAGCTTCTGGCAATTGGACTCGACCGTGGCGAAGTACTTCAAGATCACCGAGCGGGTCAAGTTCGAACTGCGTTTCGAGATGTTCAACACTCCGAACGTATTCATGCCCAGCGATCCGAATACCGGCATAGGCAGCGGGACGATGGGACGCAGCACCTGGGTTGCGGGAGGCAACTACGGCCGCGAGATTCAGTACACCGGGCGCATCCACTTCTAAGTCCTGGGAAGTTTGCGGGAAAAAGCGCCGGAAACAGAATACTTATTGAATGTTGTGCGTGTCTTTTCGTTATGCGCGGAGACCAAAAAATTGCAATCCGGAATACTTCAGCTGCGTGGTCCCTGAAGGATCGGATACCGCAAAATCATCCGCTACGGGCCGATCCGGAAACTAGGGGACCAGGTTCTGACGGGGAGGTGGAAGGAGTTCGATGGGTTTGTACTCGGAGGTGGATAGCCGTCGATCCCGCCGGAGCGGCTCTTGCGCGCCCTGCCATTAAGGTGTTCTACCTCGATCCGCAGCGAACGCTTGTAATGGAGCAACTGGATTACAACCTGCTGTTCCGTTGTTTTGCCGCTGGAAAGCTGATCCAAAGTAAACTACGAACGAGGATCCGATACCGGCACAACGTGGGACTCCGCATGGGCATTGATCTCGTCGTTCCAGGTTGTAGACGTCAATCTCCGTGAGGGTGGTACGCTGGGTGAGTTTGACATACGTCGCAAACACCAGGTTGAAGCTCCGGTCTTCGATACCGTTGTTGTCAAAGACGACCGTATTGCCGCTGCGAAGTGTGAGGGTCAATCCGGACGAGCCGGAGAACGTACTATTCAGGCCGTTGTTCTTGGTCCAGGCGTTATATCCTTCTGTCCCCCAGGCAACCAGATCGCTGTGACGAAAAGCGAGCGAACTGTTCGGGCCGCCGGCGGCGTTCCGTGTTTGGCCAGGAACAGGCTTCCCTCCCAAAAACGATAAGTAGAATCCGAGTTGGCGGAACGGAATGTTCACCTTCGCCTGCGTCCTGAGATCACCGATGCGCACCTCCACATTGGCGGGACCGGTCAGAACAACCTGGGGCAGCAAGACGTTTACTTGGTACAGTCCAGCGGAGCCAGGCGTGAGTCCAGCGAATTGAACTGTCCCAGTAACGCCATTGATTGCGGCAGTCACCGATTCCGTGATGCGGGCTGGATCCGTTCAATCGAGACCGGGCGCAGCGCGTCCGGCTATCGGAGAGCCACTGACCTCGCCAGCGCAGGTCGGCCGCTCTAAGCTTCGCGCAGGTTTCAACCTCGGTTGGGTCGAGGCACAAGCTGTGCAATCGCGAATGGCCCTAGCGGAGGCTCGGGCCATTTCTTTTGCGACCGGATAGCTCAACTTGCCTGGGTTGGGTTTAGAATGCGTATCGCAACCCGACTTCGCCTACTCTCGGGGCGCTTGTCGAGGTGATTCTGCCGAATATCGAGTTCAGTTGCGTGGTGTTGGGATTGCCGAGATTGGCGTGGTTCAACACGTTGTAGAAAGAGCCCCGGAACTCCAGGTGCTGCTTCTCCGTGATGCGGAACTGCTTCTGCAGCGCCATGTCGATGTTCCAACTGCCGGGCCCGCGCAGGAATCCGATACCAGCATTGCCGAACGTACCGGCGGCATTCTGCACGAACGCAGCGGTATTGAACCATGCGTTCATTTGGTCCTGTTTGCTGCGGCCGTCCGGCAGACGCCAGTTGCCCACCACATCCGCGGTATCCCCTCCGATGCCGGTTAAGGAATTGTCGCGGCCGGACCGGACGGTCAGCGGCGCGCCCGAAATCACGCTGGCGATGCCGCTCATTTGCCATCCGCCGATGGCCAGGCGCTGCCATTTGGGCGCGCCTGCCGCGCCGAAGGGAAGGTCCCAGAGCGCGGAGACGGTGGCGTTGTGAGTGCGGTCGAGGCTCAGCGGTCCGTAATCGGCACGATAATCCAAGGGATTCCGCGGGCCGTTGCTGCCCTCACCGGAGGACACATTGACGCCGAGGGCTTTCGACCAGGTATAAGATCCAAGCACGCTGAAGCCCTTTGCGTAGCGGCGGTTCAGCACTACCTGTAATCCGTTATAGTTCGCGCTGAAGGCGCTGAGCGCGAGATTGATGCCGCCGATCTCGGGGTTGAGGCGCCGAGCCTGCGTGTTGCCGATGGTCGCCTGGGGCTGGATGCGCGCGTAGTTGGCCTCGACCGAAGAGAACATGTTCGAAGAGGCGCTGCCGACGTAGTTGAGTTCGACGACCGTCGCCGAGCCGAAGGCTTGCTGCAAAGAGAGGCTCCACTGGTAATCCGCTTGCGTCTTGAACGGCAGGCCCCAACTGGTTTCATTGGCCGTAGGCACAAACGCCGCCTGACGGAGCGCGTTCAGATCGCCCGACAAGGGACGCGGAAATGGACTGACGCCATTGAATGGCGCGCGTCCAAAGATGTTGTTCGTGTCTCCTCCCAAAACCGTAATATCGGTGGTGAACGGCTGGATCAGCGTGAACCGGTTCAGACTGATTCCGCGCGTGAGGGGTACGAAGAACTTGCCCGCGCCAAGGCGCACGGAGGTTTGCCCATTTCCGAACACATCCCAAGCGAGTCCGGCGCGCGGCCCGAAGTTATTTAGCCGACTGCCGACGACACTTTCGGCAACGCCCTGGTCACCCGGAAACAGGAGACCGCCGGGAGCACGCGGAAATACGCTCGATTGCTTCCCGGGCGCGAATAGCATGAGCTGATGATCTTCCGAGCGGTATCCGAAGTAAGGCTCCCAGCGCACGCCCAGATTTACTGTCACGCGGCGGCTGATGCGCCAATCGTCCTGAACGAATAAAGACGGCAAATTCTGGCGGAGCCGCGACGTGAGTCCGGTGACTTGGCGGTAGGAGTCGAACCGGCCGAGGAGGAAGTCGGCGGCGGCATTTCCGGAGGCGGATCCGGTGAACTGGATATTTCCGCCCGAAAGCCAGTTTTGTAGCTCGTTCACCCGATTGCGGTAGAACTCGAAACCGAACCCGAGGCTGTGGCCGCCGCGGATCCAGGAAGTCGTATTCGTGATGTGGGTGGTGGGCATGATATCCCGCGTCGGGAAGCCGGTATCCGCCGAGACCAGGCCGGAGATACCCAGAACCGACTGCGGCGTCAGTCCGAAGCCGGTATTGTAGTTTGCCGTTATGACTGGCAGGCCGATCCCGGAAAGCGAAAAATCCTTGTTGGCGAGCATGCCGAAAGCGCTACGGACATAACTCATGCGGAAGGAATTGATCAGAGCCGGCGAAAAGATGTGATCTTCGGAGATGGTGTAGTTCTGAAACGTTGTCGGCAGATCGCAGGTCCAGTCGGCCGCGATGTTGGCGCAAATCTGCACCTGGGGAACATCATTGTAAAAACCGCGGAAGCTCAGCTTATCGGCAACTCCGAGGAGATAGTCGATACGGCCGATCCATTGGTTCTGGTCGAGCTTGTTGCCCTGCGGCGAGAACTGGTAGAAGTCGCCGCTGTTTGCGCGAGGCAAGTACCTATTCAGGTAATTATTCGCGTACGGGCGTATACGGTCTGCGGGAATGCGGTTATTCGGGAAGACGCTGCCGGGATTGTCGGGATCACGCAGCACAGCAGACTGCGCAGAGAAGTCGCCCATCCGTTCCGCGTCGCTCAGCGTGCGGTAGCGCACTTCGGTGGGCGTGCCGCGCACCTTGGTTCCCTGATAGCCAACGAAAAAGAAGAGAGAGTTCCGCACGATGGGGCCGCCGACGGTTCCTCCATATTGATTGCGTTTGAAGTCCGCCCGCCGGCTGGATAGAAACGAGCGGGCGTCCAACTCCGTATTGCGGAGGAACTCGAATGCGGATCCATGGAAGGCATTCGTTCCGGAGCGCGTGACCGCCGCCACGGAGGAGGTGCCGCGCCCGAACGCAGCCGAGTAATTCCGCGTACTGGCAGAGAACTCCTGCAGCGCATCCGGATTCGGGTACTCGTTCGCAATCGAGTAAAAAGAATTCATGTTGTAGCCGCCGTCGAGCGTAAAGTTCATGTCGATGTTACGGCCGCCCGAGGTGCTGAAGGTCACCTGCGTGGCCCCCATCTGTCCGGATGTCCCGGCATTGACCACGCCAGGCAGCAGAGACACCAGTTGCAGGGCATTGCGTCCGTTCAGAGGAAGCTGCTCAATGCGTTTTGTGTCAACCAACTGCGCTACGGAACTCGTAGAGGTGGTGACCGGAGAAACGACGCCCTGGACATTGATGACCTCCGTCACGGTTCCCAGATCCAGCTTCGGATGCACAGTGAGAGCCTGACCGACGGTAAGCGAAAGCTGCTGCAGTTCGAGTTCACGGAAACCTGGCGCCTGAACGGTGAGCGAGTAATCGCCGCGCGCGAGGTCGACAAAGTTGAAGTAGCCTTCGGGCGAGCTGGTGAGCTGTCTTTTCTCGCCTGTCGCTCGATTGCTCAGCGTCAGGGTAGCGCCGGCGACCGCAGCCTGGCTTCCATCCACCACCGTACCGTTGATAGAACCAGTCACCTGGGCCACAAGAAGAGCCGGGAATAACACTACGAGCAGAAGAATCGAGAACGTCTTCATCGCGTGCACCTCATCGGGAGTGTAGTCACGGAAAAGAGCGTATTACGACTGATAGCCGTCACGCAAGTAACATTTCTGTGAAGTGTCGACGTGATCACGGTATAACCGATCAATCCAGCACCAGCCGCAACAAATTAAATGACGGGTTGCCAAATCGAGCATCGGTGACCGGCACGAAGTTGAACGGATCGAAGTACGGCTAGCCGGGCCCTTTCCTCCGCCTGTCGCGGCCGATCCGGTGGCGCTCGAGGCGGTCGCGGTGCCGCTCGTAGGTCCTGATGATGATACAGACTTCAACCAGGTGGATTTGTGGAACTTCCTCCCCAAACGTTAGGACAAAAGTCGAAAAGTTGAGCTCAGACGTCCAGTTTGCTGAGTCTAAAGTGCTTACCGCGGGTGCAACGTTGTTTGGCATCACTCATGCCGCTGTCGATTGTTCATGCAGACAGACCTGGAACGCGAGCAGCAATTCCGGTTCGGCGGGGGTGGAGGAACAAACGTCGACCCCGTGGCACTCGCCTTCATAATCGCAGCTGGCGGTCTGATCTTATTGTTACCACGTAAATACGCGGTTGTGCCGCTGTTTCTAGCCGCATTTTTCATCCCTCTTCAGCAGCAGGTAGTCGTGTTTGGCTTGCACTTTATGATGCTGCGGGTCTTGGTTCTATTCGGCTGGCTACGCGTGCTGATCAAAAGCGGGTCACCACAAGATCGCCGCTTCAGATTCCGTTTCAACAGCATTGATAAGGCCGTGCTTGCCTGGTCGGTCGTATCCGCCATAACATTTGTGCTGCTCTGGGCCGAGAGTGGTGCCGTCATCAAAGCCACTGGGTCGTTCTACGACGCCATCGGGATCTACTTCCTACTTCGATTCCTATGCCGGGAACCGGCGGATTTGGACATAACCATCAAAGCATACGCCGCTGTTTGCGCGATTCTGGCCCTATGCATGCTGAACGAGCAAATGACAGGGCGAAATCTATTTTCGGTGTTTGGAGGTGTGCCGGCCTTTACGTACCTTCGTGAAGGAAAATTGCGTTCGCAAGGTGCGTTCGCACACCCCATCCTCGCGGGTACGTTCTGCGCAACGCTGTTGCCTTTGTTTTTGGGCCTTTGGTGGCGAAGTCGCAAAGCGCGAGCGATGGCGCTCCTCGGAGCAGTGGCGGCGAGCGTCGGGACTATTTGCTCCATGTCAAGTACGCCAGTCGGGGCAAGCGTCGCGGGTATCACCGCAATGTTCTTCTGGCCTCTGCGGAACTACATGCGACTGATTCGCTGGGCCATTGTGCTGATCCTGATTACCCTTCATTTTTCTATGAACGCTCCGGTGTGGGCGCTGATTGCGCGAATCGATTTTGTCGGTGGTTCGTCAGGGGACCACAGATATCAACTTGTCAATCAGTTTGTCTTGCACATGAACGAATGGTGGATGATCGGGACAACCAACAATCGCTCATGGGGCTTTGAGATGTCGGACACGTCCAATTGGTTTGTCGGTGAAGGGGTGAATGGGGGGTTTCCACGTCTGCTCTCGTTCCTCGCCATCATCGTCTATTCCTTCAAAGCACTAGGCAGGAAGTCGTCGTTGGAAGCGAACTTGGACCTCCGGAAATCCCGCTGGGCGCTCGGAGCCGCGTTGTTCTCAAGCGTAGTAGCATTCCTAGGCATCAGCTACTTTGATCAGACAATCGTCCTCTGGTATTCGCTATTGGCGATGATTTCGGCCGCGGCAAATCAGCCTGCCGTCTCCGAAAGGACAATTCGTGTGCGGACACCAGCTAATCCCACGTTTGATTACGCCGCTATGGTGCCGGCAGCCAATACCATCGAAACGACTCTGCGGCGCCAGGAAAGAAAGGCAGATCTTTGATGAACACCGATCTCCAGGATGCTGCGCCATCTTCATCCCGCAGTAGCCACCGACTTCGAATCGCCTATCTCACCAGCAATGATCCTAACGACCGCCGCTCGTGGTCGGGAACTCACTACTACATGGCGCGAGCCGTCGAGAAGCATTGTGGCGATGTGACCTATATCGGTCCGATCAAAATACCGTCGATGTTCGTCAGAAAAATATTGAGAAAAGCGATTCATAAGGTAACAGGCAAGACATACCTGTACACGCACACCATCTCGCTAGCCAGGCGGGTTAGCCATATTGCCGAAGAGCGTATGCGAGGACAGTCCTTTGATGCCATCGTCGCCCCGGCAGGAGCCGGGCAGATTGCATATCTCAATACGAGAATCCCAATCATTTATATCTCAGATACGACTTTTTCTCTAATCGTCGACTATTACCCAGAATTTTCCAACCTCTTCCCGTTCTGCCGCCGTGAAGGTGAACAGATAGAAAAGTCAGCCATTGCCAAAGCGAGCCTGGCTATTTTCTCCTCTTCTTGGGCTGCCAAATCAGCTTGCAGAGACTATCTCGCCGAACCAGGAAGAGTGCACGTTCTCCCATTTGGCGCGAATCTTGACGAACGCCCTGTACAAGGCGACGCCGATCATTTCGACACCAGCGTCTGCCGTCTCCTGTTTCTAGGCGTGGAGTGGCAGAGAAAAGGTGGCGATATCGCGTTCGAGACGCTCGTGCGGTTGGAGCAACTAGGCGTTCCGGCGGAACTCACTGTCGTTGGATGCGTGCCGCCATCGAACATATGCCACCCCAAACTCAAGGTCATCCCTTTTCTGAATAAAAACGACGATGTGGGGCGGCACCGTCTTTCGGACCTGCTCCGGTCCGCAACCTTCTTGCTGCTCCCCACAAGGGCCGACTGCACGCCGATCGTGATGTGTGAGGCCCTTGCGTTTGGACTTCCCGTTGTATCGACGGATACGGGCGGCATTTCCGAATTGATCCAAGATGCGAAGAATGGAATCCTGTTGCCGCTCGAAGCGCGGGGCGACCGATACGGCGATGCCATCGCAAACCTCTTATCGGAGGAGCATGTATACGCGCAGATGAGGCGTGATTGTCTGGACACGTTCAGGACCCGGCTCAACTGGGATACCTGGGGTGAGTCTCTGCACCGGCTGATCCTGAGCGTGGTGAAGGGAGACGTCGCGTGATACGTTTTATCCCCTGGCGGCCGCGAGTTTACTTGATCTTCCTCTTCGTTTGGGCAGCGGTTAATCCAACTCCGGTGTTTGGATCAGTGTTTTACATTGATTTCTCTCGGGGTGCCGACAACAACACTGGAACAGATAAGAATACTCCGTGGAAGCACGCCCCCGGCATGACGGACTGCTCCGACCTTTGCAAGGCGGTGGTGCTCCAGCCCGGAGACTCGGTGATTTTCAAGGGAGGTGTGACATGGGACCATACATGCTTCCCATTCACAATTCGTACGCCCGGTCTCAATGACTCTCGCCGTATTTACTATGGCGTGGACCAGACATGGTTTTCAGGTTCCACGTGGACAAGGCCTATCTTCGACGAGGAGGACAACATCCCAACCGGCTATAGCATGGTTGTCTTCGGACCGACCGCCGCCTGGTTAACGCTCGACAATATTGAAATAAAAAACTTCCGAATTGAAAACTCAAGCGATCCTCTCGGACGATCCATGATTCAGTTTCAATACGGCGCCACAAACATAACGGTCACGAATTCTCTCATCCACAGTTGGACTGCGACTGTGGGGGGTTGCGATTCTGGATGCGACGATCAGACGGGCGCGGTGACGGGCCTGGGGCCGATGACCAACACGGTGCTTGATCACGTCACCATTTACAACGATAAGGGAAACAAGAACATCGGTGCCTGCTCATTCAATGTGGCAGTTGTTCAGTACTCGACGTTGCACGACTGTACACAAGGAACGTTCGGTGGTGTCATCGTCCACGATTGCCAAATCTACAATATCCGGCAGTCTGGCGATGCGTCAGCTCACGAGAATGCTTTGCAAACCAGCAGCGGGCGGGCGCAGATCTACAACAACGTCGTTCATGACGTGTTTCATGGCACATGTGTTTACCCGGTGCTGGGGCCTGATTCCGGAACCGTCAACGTATTCAACAACGTCGTCTGGAATTGCGTGCCAACTCCGTTCGGACCCGACAGCGAGCGTATCGGCAGCGCGACGGTGGACGTGAACATCTATAACAATACGGCCAAGGGAGGTTCAGTGTTTTCGGCTGGTCCGCGCGCTGGAAACAATCCGATTCGCGTCCTCACGATCCGGAACAATCATTGGATCAGTGATTTGAGTAACCCTCTATACGTCGTGAACGGAGCCGCGATGACCATAACGCAATCGAACAATATTGTGATGACGACCGCCGTGGCCACGCGCCAAGGCTACACCGTCGAGAACCGTTTCGCACCGACTAACATCACGAACAGCACGGTGGATACTGGGTCGAGTGAGGCGGCGAGGCTCTTCAGTACCGACATAGGAGGCGTAACGCGGCCGCAATGCAAGGGGTGGGACGTTGGCGCATACGAATTTCGCGATTGTATACCGATAGTCCCTACTGGCGGCAATGTCCATCTCCTGAATATCGATTCAACGCCCCCCGGACTGCAGTTTTCACTCGAAGATGGAACTCTGCTGACTTCTCCCAACACGGTGTGGTTGTCTGAGGGTGATCACTCGATCACCTGGGTATCCCCGCAAGCGAAAGGATCCGACACTCAGTATGTCTTCCAAAGTTGGGCGGATTCAGATGCTGGTTCTACACGCCCCATCAACATCACCGCAGACGCTTCCTACAGTGCCAATTTTCAAACTCAATACCTGTTCAATAGCGTTGCATCGCCGCCATACGGGGGAATGGTGGGACCGCCCACCGGATTCTACAACGCTGGTCAGACGCTATCACTATTTGTCGCGCCCAATGCCAATGCCACGTTCACCGGATGGACTGGTAACGGACCCGGTTCTTATACGGGAGCGAATCTGAATGCGACGATTACCATCAACGCTCCAATCACCGAAACCGCAAACTTCCTGGCCTCGGCTCCGCTCGGATTGCGCTTCGTGCCGGTGCCACCCTGTCGAATTGCGGATACACGAAATCCTGATAGTCCACTCGGTGGACCAACGTTAGCAGGCTCGATCTCACGCGAGTTCAACATCCCATCGAGCGGGTGCGGAATTCCTGTCAGCGCTGCCTCCTATTCATTGAATGTCACGGTCGTTCCCAGAGTCCCGCTCAGCTATCTGACGCTGTGGCCTGCTGGCGTGCGGCAACCTTTCGTCGCCACGTTGAATAGCGAGGATGGACGCACCAAGGCAAATGCCGCCATAGTGGCCGCCGGCACTAGCGGTTCGGTGAGCGTGTACGCGACAAACGCCACGGATCTGGTTCTGGATATCAACGGCTACTTTGAGTCGACGAATCCGGACGGCTTGGTGTTCTATCCGCTCACGCCTTGCCGGATTGCCGATACGCGAAATCCTTACGGAAAATTTGGCGGTCCGATGATGAGCTCGAAAGAAACTAGGACCTTTCCGATCCTGAGTTCAGCCTGCAATATTCCCGCAACAGCACGTGCGTATGCGTTAAATATCACCGTCGCGCCGAGCACTGGTCTTACCTATCTGACCGCTTGGCCGACCGGCAGTTCCCTGCCCTTGGTTTCGACGTTGAACTCCCCCAGCGGAAGTACGGTCGCGAACGCAGCCATCGTTCCCGCCGGAACGGGCGGCTCAATCAACATCTTCGCCACCGATCAAACGCATTTGATCATCGACATCAATGGTTACTTCGGTCCGCCCGGCCCAGGCGGGCTGTCATTTTATCCAGTCACGCCCTGTCGCATGGTGGATACTCGTAATACTCCAGTAGGCCTTTTCACCGCACCTTCACTCCTTCCGCAGAAGTCGCGATCCTTCCCTCTACTAGCAAGCGCCTGCACTCCTCCACCCTCGGCGCTGGCATATTCGTTGAACGTCACAGCTGTTCCGCAAGCGCCGCTCAGTTATCTCACACTGTATCCTGCGGGAGAGCCACGGCCCCTCGCCTCCCTCCTCAATGCAGAAAAGGCGGTGCATCGGCCAATGCGGCGATTGTCAAGGCCGGCAGTGGCGGGGCTGTCAGCGTTTTCGTGACGGACACCTCAGATCTAATTCTCGATCTGAGTGGTTACTTCGCGCCGTGATCCCTCTCCCCAATGAAAAAAGCACGTCCGGATAGGAGATCCGAACGTGCTGTTTCTAGACTCAACCGGTGCCGTTTTAGAGAGGCGTCTTCATGTCAGTAGCAATCTCGGAAGCGCTCAGAGCTCTTTTGTAGATCCGAACCTCATCGATTAATCCACCGAAGTACTCGCCCCATACCAAATCGCCACCGATGCGAAGCGCACCCGTCGATACCGGCATGCTGCCTGAAACCGGCTGGCTATTCACGAGTTGGCCGTTCACATAGAGCCGCAAAACCGAACCGTCATACGTTGTGGCTACATGGGTCCAGGTGTTCAGCGGTATCGGCGAGCCGCCATACAGATTGACGTCGTCCCCAACATTGATGGTCCCGGCAGGCGTAGACGTATAGGTGTTCGCGTAAAGCGAATAGGAGAGGCCATTGGGTCGCTCCTTGATCGCGACCGCCTGCCAGTCTGCTGCCTGGGTCATGTAGACCCAAGCTTCCATTGTGACCGCGGTCGTCAGGTCCAAAGAAGCAGAGTCATTGACTGTAACCAAGCTGTTAGTGCCGTTGAAGGAAAGAGCGTTACCGAATCGCCCTGACGTACTCCAGGTTGCTCCCGAGATCGCTCCGTTATTTCCGAGGCCGGAAAGATCGGCGACGGTCGTTCCCGTACCTTCGTTGAAGCTATACGCCGCCACCAGACCCGGTACCGAGGAAGTCGACGTAGGGTTGACCGTCAGCGTTGCGCTCTTGGTTATCCCTGAACTGCTGGCGGTAAGGGTGATAGAACTGGTGCTGGTTGTGCTCCCTGTCTTGATGGAAAAATTCGCAGTGGTAGCACCACCAGCTACGGTGACACTCGATGGCACCGGTGCCAATGCCGAATTCGAACTGGCAATTGCGACGGCTATACCGCCCGAGGGCGCCGCTGCCGAAAGCGTGACGGTTCCTGTGACGCTTCCACCGCTAGTCACCGAAGACGGGTTCACGCCCAGCGCCACCAAGCTCGGAGAAGTAGAACCGGTGCTTGTTGGCGAGAGCGTCAGCGAGGACGATGCAGACGAACCATTGGCTGAAGCTGTAATGTTCGCCGTCGTATTGCTCGCAACACCCGCTGCGGACGCAGAGAAATTCGCAGTTTGCGCACCCGTGGACACTGTAACCGATGCAGGGACGGAGAGCGCACTTTGGCTACTGGTCAAGCTAACGATCACGCTGGCGGATGCCGCGGCTTTCAAAGTGACGGTGCAGGCGGTAGTGCCCGGTGTCTGCACGGAAGTCGGCGTGCAACTCAGAGAGGACACGCCAGGCTGAGCAGTAGTACCACCGGATCCGTACTGGTAGGCACTGTCATCCCAGGCTCCTGTAGTAGGCCGGACCGCTCCGTGTATATCAGCACACAGGCCTGGCATGGAACCACATCGGGACGTAAAATTAGCCCCGGCATTTACTGACACACCATTGCTCGTGGGAGCAAAGGCATTGGTTGCAGTGTAGCCTTGCTGTGCGGCCTGCGCCTGCGTCAAGCTCACTTCGTGGTCGGTGATCAGATTCGCGACGGCGCCCGAGGGCTCTATTGCTGGAGTGCCGAGGTCCGAAATCCAGAAATTATTCTGACGGTACATCGTGGCGATCGGGTTATTACCCGGACGAGAGCCGTCACTCCACGCCGCTCCTCCCTGTCCGTTGCATAGATTGTTAACGACGTAAGCCGTTACGGTTCCATTGCCGATTCTCTCGGGCTCGATGCCGCACGGAGTGGGCACTGTGTTGTACACCACGTTATTGTAGATGTACATGTTGTAGGCAACTGACTGGCCGGCTGAGTCGGGGAGTATATACAGACCAGTTCCATGCATCACATCGTGTAAGGTGTTGTTGTAAACGCGGCAGTTCTGTCCATCAATCTGCAAACCATTTTCGTGTGCCGAGTTATCGCCCGATTGATAGATGTTGTAGATGTGATTGTCGTGAACCTGACAGCCGCCGAAGATACCTTCAGTGCAATCATGTAGCGTCGAGTACTGAACCCCAGGGACGTTGAAAGTGCAAGACCCGATGTTCTTATTCGCCGTGTCGTTATAGATGTTTACGTGGTCAAGAAGAATATTGGTCATCGGACCGAGTCCCGTGACCGCGCCGGTCTGATCATCACAACCGGAGCTGCAACTGCCCACAGTCGCGGTCCAACTATGAATGACCGAATTCGTGACGGTAATATTGACCGCACCGTACATGAACTGGATCATTGACCGGTCCAGAGGGTCCGTAGAGTTCTCAATCCGAAAATTCTTAATCTCGACGTTATCCAACGTCAGCCATGTTGCATTTGCGCCGAACACCACCATGCTGTACCCAGATGGGATATTGTTCTCTTCATCGAAAACAGGTTGAGTCCAGGAAGAGCCCGCAAACCAGGTCTTGTCTACACCGTAGTAAATGCGGTGGGAATCGTCGCTTCCCGCCGTGTTGATCATGAACGGAAAGGCGGTGTGGTCCCATCGAACACCTCCCTTGAATATCACGGCGTCACTTGGATTCAGAGACGCGGAGCTGCAGGCTCCAGTACACCCGTTCATCCCTGGAGCGTGCTTCCATGGTGCGGACTTGGAAGTGCCGGCACTGGAATCATTTCCAGTACCAAAGTCCACGTAATACGTCGCCGCTGATGCTGATGCCGCGAGAGATACAAAAAAAATCAAAATGTTAGTAATTCGCATAATCCTTCTTACACTCGGAGATCGAGATTAGTGTGCCTAGGGCATCCCGGCGGTGGCCGAGGCCGCACCAAATATGGCCCTCGGCATTGAATAACTTCAATCCCATCTGAGACTTGCAAATACAGAAGTCTAGATACACTGAGAGCTGCAACAACCAAATGACGCTTTATTTTCCTAACTGCCCGAGTGTGTCGGGCTATTCTTCCCTAGGAAAGAATTCGACCGTACCACTGCACTTCTCACTGAGACTTATGCCTAGGTAGTCCTCCGTATTTTACCCTACTAGTTCTAGATCGTCAGTAAAATTTAATTACCCTCTTTTGTGGGTATAATACGATCTTATGAGGGGATCTTAGTCACGGCGACACCCGTAAATTTAGGTGATCGAGAGATTGGTCCTCTGGCATTGCGCCTTTGCTAAGTTCGACTTCCATGGCACGAAGAATCTTATACCTGGAGAGTGATTCGGTCGGCTCTGATGACTGGAATTCTAATTTCTTACGGTTTCGATCAGAGACACGCCAACCTTCGAGAGTCCCTCAAAGACGATTCCGGCTCACCGTTACCTACCCATGGATTCTTATCTCAATGTACAAACAATGGCTCGTTTCAAACGACAATTCGAAACACTACGGCGTGGTGTCTTGGTGTGAAATCAAACAAGAACAACAAAGCAGAAAAGAATCGGTGCACACATCGTTTGTAGGCAGAGGTCTCTTCTGTTAGCAGCACCTGTGCGGAAAATCCTCAAAGTGTTGATCGAAATTCTCCGGCCTTGAGAAGGATGAGACTAGAGAATGTGCGGGAGATGAGCCGGTAGTGCGACTTGAGCTCTCAGCCTCAATCGGAGAGGGCCGAACTAACGAATTGGAGATGCGACGTTTCGCGCGTCCTGAAGAGACGCACTTGGCGGTCACACTCGCAGGTGGCGTGCGTCCGGGGGCGGGCGCTATCGCGAGAGCGGGCTGGACTGGCGCAGGCGCCGTCTGCTGGGTGCTCGCTTACAGTCTTAAAATTGCGGCTTGAGCGAAAATCTGTAGGCCAATTCTCAACTCAAGGGGTCATGCTGACAACGCTACTTCAGCAAACGCCGCGCGCAACACAGACACGCATCTTTGCGCTGCGCAGCCATCCCAGAGTTTCGGAATTCTACCCACCGGCGGCGCCGCAGTCATCTGTCCCCAAGCATTCAGAATGCTACGTTTGCTCGTGCCCGCCAGACGATTCGTCCCCTCTGCGATGGTGATTGGCCTTTCGGTGTTGTTGCGCAACGTCAGGCATGGGATGCCCAGCGCCGTGGTTTCCTCTTGAATCCCCCCTGAGTCAGTAAACACAGCCGCACTGTTTGCCATGAGGCAAAGGAAGTCGAGATAGCTGAGTGGATCGGTAAATTTGATGGACCCGGACTGCGAAAGGACTTGTAGACCTCCGCGTGTGCGCGGGTGCACGGGAAAGCAAAGCGGCAATTCCGTGGAAATCTGATTTAATGCAGACATTATCTCGGCAAACTGCTCTGGTGTGTCGACGTTGGCGGGACGGTGCAGAGTCACCAGGCCGAAACATCCTCGGCTTAGCGTGAGGCGATCCAGTATGTCGGACTGTTTCGCACTCTCCAAATGAAATCGGAGCGAGTCGATCATCAGGTTGCCAACAAAATGCACCCGCTCCGCCGCGATTCCTTCCTTCTGCAGATTTGTGATGGCGCTTTCCTCTGTCACCAGCAGAATATCGGAAATTGCATCTGTCACTACCCTGTTGATCTCCTCGGGCATGGAGCGGTCAAAGCTGCGCAGACCGGCTTCAACGTGGACTACAGGGATGTGAAGCTTGGCAGCGGCGAGTGCGGAAGCGAGAGTTGAATTTACGTCACCAACGACGATTACGGCGTCAGGTCGCTCCTGCTGCAGCACCGGTTCGAACCGCCGCAATACCTCCGCTGTCTGCACCGCATGCGACCCGGACCCGACCTCCAGATTGTAGGCCGGATCCGCCAGTTGCAAGTCTCGAAAGAACCGGCCCGACATTGCTTCGTCATAGTGCTGTCCCGTATGAACCAGCACTGGGAGGAAGCCCTCCTCCTTCGAGACAGCGCGGATCAGGGGGGCCAGCTTCATGAAATTTGGCCGAGCTGCGGCAACACAGATAAATTTCAGTGTCATTATGAGACCCACTTGCAAGTCGTCGACCGCAGCAAATTTATCGGGCGACTCAGCCTTTGCTATCCCAAGACTTGGATCGATTTACGAGAATCTGGGATTTCTTCACGCACCGGCTGCAGTAAGTTTGCGCCCCACGAACCACTGGATAAACATCCGAAGGCCCTGTGCGATCGGCGTTGCCGGCTGATAGCCGAGCATACGATACGCTTTCGACATGTCAGCATAGGCAAGGGGTATTTCTCCCGGCAGCTCCGGATGCCAGGCAACCGTCGCTTTCTTTCCGAGAAGATTCTCGATCAAGTGAACCAACATCATCAACTCAATGGGCTGGGAACTGCCAACGTTGAGCACTTCAAATCTGCAATCCAGCTCGAGCGCCAGCATGATCGCCTGCACAGCGTCGTCCACATAGGTATAATCCCGTTGAATTGTGCCGTCGCCGAAGACGGGAATCGACAAGCCGTCATCAATCATTTCGGTGTATCTCAATATGGCCGTATCGGAACGCTGGCGAGGTCCGTATACGGCAAAAAAACGAAGGCACGCCACAGTAAGCCCATACAGATGGGAATATGTGTAGCACAACTTCTCACCCGCAACCTTCGTCGCCGCATAAGGAGAACGTGGCCAGTTGGCTCCGTCATCCTCGCGGTATGGCACACGGTCAGTAGCGCCGTAGATGGAACTGGTCGAACCGAATATGAACCGCGGAACCTTAAATCGCCGGCAAGCTTCCAATAACACCAGAGTGCCGCCAATATTGACCGACTCGTAAAGCTGAGGATCCGCGAGGGAAGGCCGAAGTCCAACACGGGCCGCCAAGTGCACGATGGCGTCTGGGCGCTCATCTTGCATTACGCGAGATACTTTCTCAGAGTCGCGGATGTCGCAGACGTGAAAGGCGATGGATCGGGTTGCTCGAACTGCGGATAGGTTTTCCAACTTCGAGTGGGGCGAATAGGAATCGTTGAGATCGTCAATGATAGCAACCTCGTGCCCCCTGCACAGAAGTTGCTGGGATACATGTGAACCGATAAAACCGGCACCCCCGGTGACCAGCACCTTCATTAACCAGCTCCTATTTCAAATTCCTTACGATGTGGACTGATGATGCAAACAGCACTTCGGCTGCCAAGCGGAATCGGGCGCGAGACTCCGCGCGCGGTTTCGAAGCAGAGAGGCGTCCGGCGAAAATATCCGGCGCGCTGGTCTCACATCCTCCGCGAGGAATTCTATTGCACGGTCAGAGTAGTACCCGCGCGTTACGCGTACCATGGTTTAAGTCTGCGTAGGAGACTGGCAGCCTAACCGTTAAACAGCTTCAAATGGGCGAGTGACTGCGCTGTGATAGAAAGAACCTATGGTTTCACCCGGCTGGATTTCAATCTACTCCGGCGTGGGAAGAGATTTCAAACCTCTGGACTATAACCAGTGCGGCCTCACACTTATATTTGACTATCTGGTCGATCGCCTGGCAGGTACAAACTGGTTACAAGTTCCTGAAGATACAGCATGATCCCCTAACTGTTACGAGTGCTTTTGTTCGAAATACCGTATACACTGTTTACAGTAACGAAACAGGTTAGGTCTGCGCTCAGGTCGAGCTGAGTGCAACGCTTTGGAAAGAGCGGAGGCAAGCAATTCGATGGGATCTCCGTCAGTGGTAAAAGGAATCGGAGTGACTGGTGCGGGTACTCCGATGTTAATCAGCGGACCCGCAGTTAGTCAGCAGACTTTCGGCTGTCCAGACGTGAGCATCATCTGGGCACCCCGAGTCATAGAACCCGTTTGGAACAATCTATTCACTCAGCTTGAAAACATGACCGGGGTCTCCGTCTATAGATTCCCGGCCAAACCTAACGAAATCCTGGCTATTGGCAGCAAGCCCACCCCCTGCATCGTCGTAAGGCACGTGGAGGATGCGCTCGCCGCCGATGATGAGAATTGGACAAACGGGTTTGCAGCAGCCCACACGGAGATGTTAGGTCTAGCCGAGCGTGAAGATCTGGACGTTTGCCGCCGCGTTGTGAAACTTGGTTGGAAGGGCGTTCTACTACCGGATCTCACCGCTCCAATGCTTTCACGCGCAATCGCGACAGTCATTCGAGGCGAGCTGTGGATGTCGCGCGCTGCGGTCTCTGCTATCGTGCAAGAGTTCTCGAGTGCTGACGTTGGCCACAAGCTGACTCCACGGGAAAGAGACATTCTGCGGCTGCTTGCTCAAGGTTGTAAGAATCAGCAGATTGCGAACGCTCTGTTCATCAGCCGCGATACCGTGCGGTGGCATATTCGCAGCCTATACTCGAAGCTGGGCATGCACAATCGAAAGTCCGCCGAAGCTTACGCCGCCACTCTTCGATGGCCCCCTGAAGCCATCTAATCCACCACTGTCTTTGCCGACTTACCGGCGGGTACCTCCGTGTCTGCTCGTGCCTTGGTCCAAACCTCTGATTTTTCCCTGAGGGGGGAGAGGGAAAGTCCCCCCTGTACAAAGGTGCACTGCGGCACGACACTAGAAACTCAAAAGCTTTTCCTATTCGCACGATCCGAATATAAATAGAAACGTTGACGAAAGTCGAACTACGGGTGGAATGGTTATGCGCGTCGTTCTCATATCGGATAACAAACAGCTTGAGCAGGCATGCCGGCGAATCCTCAGCGGCTTTGATTTTGCCTCTCTCCGGGTTTGCCGCTCAGCGCTCTCGGATGAGTGCCGGTCGGCGGCCGTTGTCATAATCGACTACAGACCCGACTGCGAAATTCGTGGTGCCGCGTTCTCACCCCAAGCACAGTTGATTATCCTGACCGGGCGCTGCGACCTTGCACATGCGCGGGAAGCTAACATCGCCGAAAGCGCGAGGGTGTTGTTGAAACCGGCAAATGACGCGATGCTGCAGACGTATCTGGAGCACGCGTTCGCGCAATACCACTCCATGTCCGCTACCTCCGATGGGCCTGGAAGCGAGCGCGACCCGCTGTTCGACATGCTGGTGAACGCTAACCTGCGTTTGCAGGAATTCGATCAGAAGCGCACTGACCTGCTGGCCCGCACGATGCATGATTGCCGTGTCCCGCTCACCGCCTTGCAAGGGTATTGCAGGCTACTCATCAATCAAACGATAGGTCCGCTGACGGCGGATCAAACTGAGGTGGTTCGCGGCATGGAACGCACAGCCAAACGGCTTTCGATGCTGGCGAACACACTACTGGACCTGGCGATGGGCGGCCTGGACCGCGTTCGACCGGGCTCTCAGGAAGTCTGTGTAGAGTCTTGCGTCCGGCAGGCAGTCAGTGAGATTGTTCCACTGGCATCTGACAAACATGTTCAGGTTCACTTCAAAACTCAACCGCCGGCCGGAACGGTTCGCTTCAATCCGAGCCAACTGGAGCAGGTGCTGGTCAACCTGATGGAAAACGCCTGCAAATTTACACCGAGGTTCGGATCGATAGAGGTGCTCGGGTATCCGGTCCGCTGGGACGGCACAGCCAGCTTCGAGAGCCTGAATGGACTCAGGCCTCAGCCCGGAAATGCCGCTAATGCGTATCGGGTCGATGTGAAGGACTCCGGCCGTGGAATTATGGCCGAACACTCCGGCGAGATCTTCAATGAGTACTCCTGCCACGGAGACGGATCGGGCAGCGGGCTCGGACTCTCGATATGCCGGATGATTCTCGAGTCAAACAACGGCCGCATCTGGGTCAACTCGTCGGAGAAAGGCGCGGTGTTCTCATTTGTTGTGCCGTGCTGTTCCAGAGCTTCTGCAAGCAGCCCCTTTGTTGATGAGCGCTTCTTATACAACACCGCCAGCGCGGTGTGAGGTCTCTATCCAATGCTTTCTACGCCTGTTCGAAACACCATTTTGGTCGCCGAAGATGAGCCTGAAGTGCGTAATTTCCTCCGACTGGCGCTCCGATCCGAAGGCTATAACGTAGAGTTCGCACACGACGGCGACGAAGTACTGAACTATCTAAACAGTGAGGTGAGTTGTCCGGCGCTACTCTTGCTCGACATCCTGATGCCACATAAAGATGGACTCGAAACGCTGGAGCATGTCCGGCGCCTGTGGCCTGATCTCCCCGTGGTGATGATGTCAGGCCTTAGCTCCTCGAACACAATCGTCGAAGCAATACGACGCGGCGCGAAGGACTTCTTGCCGAAACCTGTTACTCATGAACAACTCCGTTTTGCTATCCACAAAGCGCTCGATCTCCCGGCGCCGATGCCACTGCTCAATCCAGAATCGTCCGCCGAAATTACGAAAAATGACCCCGCCAGAGAGCCGTGGCATCGGCGCCTGGGTGGTTTCCTGGATAGCATTGCCAGCTCTGATGTTCCCGTGCTCGTTCAGGGGGAAACCGGAGTAGGCAAGGAAATGCTCTCCAGACAAATTCATGCGCGCTCACTTCGGGCACACAAACCATTTCTAAAGATTAACTGTGCGGCGCTGCCTGCTGAGTTAGTCGAAAGTGAACTATTCGGGTACGATCGTGGCGCTTTTACCGGGGCTATTAAAAATAATCCAGGAAAATTTGAAATGGCGAACGGCGGAACGATTCTGCTGGATGAAATAGGCGATATGGATGTTCGACTGCAAGCCAAGCTACTGCAGGTCCTGCAGGACAAGGAGTTCATCCGGCTCGGGTCGAAAGAGAGTACGCGCGTTGACGTTCGGGTGATCGCCGCCACCCATTGCGATCTGGAGGAAGCAATCGTTCAGGGGCGCTTCCGTGAGGACCTCTACTACAGACTGAACGTGGTCAACGTCGTGATCCCGCCGCTTCGTGAGCGGAAGGAGGAAATTCTTCCTCTTGCCGACTATTTCCTGTCCAAGCACGCTGCGCCCGGCGAGACCCCGCCGGAGATTCTCGCTGCGTTGAAAGACGCCCTCGTCAACCACGATTGGCCTGGAAACATTCGTGAACTCGAAAACGTGCTCCGTCGGTTCCTGGTTTATCGCAGTTCCACATTCATTGCGGAAGAACTGAAACTCAAAACCCGCCACCGGCAATCGCATCCGCCGGCGACGAATTCCGCCGCTCCCGAGTGCGTGAACGAGCCGAAGCATGCGCCGGCGGCGGAGATCTCTGCTGCCGCGGGGAACACGCCTGCCCCGGCTGCGAGGCCGCCTCTGGCGATCGTTCCATCCCCATCGGGCCCCGGAGGCGCCGGAATTCTCGGCCGCGTTAACGAAGAACGAAAGAAGGCCGAAGCGAAGGCGATCCTCGCCGCTCTGGACCAAGCGCTCTGGAATCGCAAACAGGCTGCTGCGCTCCTTGAGGTGGAGTACAAGGTTTTGTTGTACAAGATGAAGAAGCTCGGAATCGGTGAGAAAAAGCGCGCGTAATACTTCCCGCGGCTTCTGTGCTTCGTCCCGCGTCTAGGCGGTCACAGTGAGAGCAGCGCTGCCGCACACAACTTGAGCGACAGTCTCGATCTCGGCATCCGTTAACTCAGGAAACATGGGAAGCGAGATTTCCTGCTGGGCAGCGTCTTCTGCCTGCGGGAAATCGCCCGCGCGATAGCCAAGATCGGCGTAGGCAGGCAGAAGGTGGACAGGATAGGGATAGTGGATGCCGGCACGGATTCCCGAACACTGAAGCGATTCCATCAGTTCGCGCCGGTGAGCCGTACGGATCGCATAGATATGGAACACATGCCGGTTGCCTGGTGTCTCCGTCGGGAGGCCCACCGGTGCTCCGGACAGCAGTTCAGCATACCGCATCGCGTGCGCTCGGCGCGCCTCGGTCCAGCGCTCTAGATACCGGAGCTTAACGCGGAGGATGGCCGCCTGAATGGCTTCCATCCGATAGTTGTAGCCCTTCAGCTGATGCTGGTATTTCTTTTCTGCGCCCCAATCGCGCAGCATGCGGATCTTGCGGGCGAGTTCAGGATACTGGGTAGTGACCAGACCACCTTCGCCATATGCTCCCAAGTTCTTACCCGGGTAGAAGCTAAAGCAAGCAAAATCTCCGATTGACCCGCATCGTCTTCCTTGATATTCAGCCCCGTGGGCCTGCGCCGCATCTTCAATTACCAGAAGGCCGCGCCGCCGTGCGATATCGAGAATAGGACCCATGTCGGCCGGGTGCCCATAGATGTGGACGGGAAGGATCACCTTTGTCCTGGGGGTGATTGCCTGCTCAATTCGCAGAGGGTCGATTGCGTAAGTTTCCGGATCGATGTCGACGAAGACCGGCCGGGCCCCTGTATAGACGATAGCCGCAATGCTGGCCACGAAGGTCCATGGCGTCGTGATGACCTCATCATCGGGTCCCACGCCCGCAGCTAACAGCGCGAGATGCAAGGCACTCGTCCCGCTGTTCACGCCAATTGCATGCCGTGCTCCGCAGAAGAACCCGAATTCTTCTTCAAAGGCTGAGACTTCCGGCCCCAGGCAGAACTCTGCGGATTCGAAAACCCTGGCCGCCGCAGACATAACCTCGTCCCTGATCAGGCAGTATTGGCGTTTCAAGTCTACTAGTGGAATAGTCATATGCGCGGCGTTCTCCTCAAGCACAAGCCACTCGAGTGGCACCCCACGTCCTGATCGCGACAGAACTGCCGTGGTCTCGCATCGATCGTGTCGCGGCCTCGAGAGCACTGACAACACGAAGACCGGAGTAGCCGTCGGTGATGGGCGTAGAGCCGTTCGCAATACAGTCTGCGAAGTGTTGCGCCTCCACCCGTAGGGCTTCTGTTACGTCAATGTGTGGCGCGTACATGTCGCCCGAACGGTAACTCACAAGCAGCTTGTAGAGAGACTCCGGTCCATTCTTGACGACGATTCCTTTATCGTAGACGCGAATCTTCTCGCTGCTCTCTATGTCGTCATACAGGATCATCTGCTTGCTACCGCCGATTAGAGTCCGCCGGATCTTCACCGGCGACAGCCAGTTGACATTCAGATGGGCGATCATCGAGCTTCCATAGAAAACCGTGGCGTACGCTATGTTCTCCGCAGCCCCGTTCACGTGACCAATCCCAGTTGCGGATATAGCGACCGGGCCCTCCGGGAGGATGTATTCCATGATCGAGAGATCATGAACTGCCAGATCCCACACTACGTCGATGTCCTGTTGAAACAAGCCCAGGTTCACCCGTACGGAATCGTAGTAGTAAAGCTCTCCCAGAGAACCTTTATCGATCAACTCACGAATTTTACGGACGGCGCCGGTGTAGACAAATGTGTGATCCACCATGAGAATGAGCTTGCGTCGCTCGGCAGCTTCGATCAGGCGCAACGCATCCTCCGAACTTGTAGTCATCGGCTTCTCAACCAGTACGTGCTTTCCCGCCGCCAAGGCCTCCATCGCAAGCGCGTAATGAGTTGAGACAGGTGTCGAAATCGCGATTGCGTCAATCTCGGGGTTCTTTAGAAGTTCCCGGTAATCGGTGCTGATTTCGACACCCGGGTAACGTCGTTTCGCCAGGTTGAGGCGATCCTGATTGAGGTCGGCAACAGCGGCGACGCTCGTGTTAGGTGCTTCCATGAAATTGCGAAGCAGATTTGGGCCCCAATAACCATATCCGATAATTCCCAGACGGATCACGCATCACCTCCGGATTCCCTGCGTTGTGTTGCATCCGGCGTGCCAGAACAGTTACTGCGCCGCGCGTCCATGTTTTCCGAGGGTCTTGCGGCCAGCACGCGCACGATAAGAGAAACCGCCGTATTAATGACGACAAAATAGGAAATCTCTTCCGAAGTTTTGGCTCTTGCCCGTCTCTGATTCGTGCGATCGATTACAAGCCCTTCAGGCCGGCGGTGTGATTTCCCTCTGCATTGGTCCGCCGTCTGGCGCGGCGCCGGCGAGTACGGTTGCCGGCGCTCACGGGCTGATCGGATGCGCGGAACCTCATCAACGATTGCACTAGGCAACTTCGGGAAGGAAGGAACACGTTGGAAGGCTGAAGCGAAATCCCACTTCGCTGTCAGATCTGGCAGGGCTGTTGAAGCTGTGTATGCAGAACGGAAGAACGCAAACGAAGTAGGCCGACTCAGGTCGCTCACCCGCATCGGACGCGCGGTTCGCGTATGCAGCCGGCACCAGGGCGGCACTGGAACCGCAGATGGCGTCAGGACAGCGCTGATAAGGTCACCGGCCTGGACTCCTTCCGCCGCCTCTCAATTCGTTGTAATGCCCAGAACAAGGGCAGCAACACGCCGAAAGCAACCAATGAAAACGGCAGTCCCCCGTATCGATGCAGAGATCCGTAGAGGAACCCCACGTCTACGTATATACCAAGCAGTGAGATCACCACGATCCTCAGGGCATTCTTAAAGATTGCGACAGGAATCGCAAACAATGTGATAAACATTCTGCTTCCGGGTGCCTGCAAAAACACGTGGCTCGCAACGGCCGTTGTGAGGACCAGAGCAATTGTGGAACGGATGCCGCTGCAGGCAGGAGCAACTTCTATTGTCACTCCGGGCAGCGAGAGTTCCATTCCGTGCTGGAACACAGGGACTCTAACAAGCTTCAAAAGAGCGTAAGCCAAATCAGCCGAACCTCTCTGCAGCCCGCCGACGGCCAGCTCAAGCGCTGGTGCCGGAATAGGAATAGCGAATAGAAGGAGAGATATGGGAAACGCTGCCCTCCTAAGCGCACACAGGCCCAGGAACAGTACAAATCCGCCCACGCCGATCACAAATGCAGCCAATAACAGAAACGCGAGCCGGAACTCCGGAGTTCGTAACTCAACCTGCTCGCGAGCGAAGAAAGCGAGTATCCCTCCTGTCACGACCATCGGTATGCCCCATGCCGGACAATACCTCGAGCACAGGAAGATTATCTTTCGTTCTCGGAGCATCAGCAACGCGCTGATAACAGGGATGATCAGGATGTGCGTGTAGCGGTCGTCATGCAACGACAGCTTCCCTGCCTCCGTGAACGGCCCGAGAAACGCTACGAGGAAACTGAGGCAAAAGAGAACGGCATAGAAGGCACGTGTGCGTACCATGATTGCCCGCGGCACGGCGCTCACCGCTTGCTCATTAGTTGATGATTTACCGCAAACAGAGCGAGCGCCAGCCGGTTGGACACGCCAACCTTGCTGTAGATGTTCGTGAGGTGATGCTTTACGGTCCGCTCACTAATTGCGAAGTCTTCCCCGACCCTTCGGTTCGAGCATCCCGCAGTGATCTTCGCGATGATCTGAAGTTCGCGCCGCGTAAGTGCATACTCGTCCGCCAGCTTAGGTTCGTTGGAACGGGCAATGCTATGACGAAGCGTTTCGACAACAATGGCCATTGCGTCCGGACCGAAAAAGTAATTTCCCACTACCACTTTCCGGATGCATTCTTGAAGCTCCCCTGGAAAAGCCGTTTCACAGAGTATCCCATGCGCGCCGAATCGGATCGCATCGATCACCGAAGTTGCCTGAACCTCACGCACAATTGCGATGGCCTTTACGGAAGTTGCTTCTAAAAGCATGGCCGTCAGGTCATCCCTGTCCGCCAGCTCAAGATCCACCAACACCACTCGAGGGCGGGATCGACGTATCAGGCTCACCGCGGCCGGGCCGGCGGACGCCTCGCCTAGAACGCAACAATTCGGGCAGCAGTCTAAAGAACTACGCAGATACCTGCGCAATTCCGCTCGTTCCGCCGCAACCAAGACTGAGATGGGGCTGAGGTAGTTCATGGCGTTCAAAAACCTTCGGCTTGCAAATCACGGTGCATGCTCAGGGCCGGTCGAAGCCGGCGTACTGAACGATCCAGCTCACGGGTACTCTTTCCGTCGGATAACACTGCCGCTCGTCGCACGCCTCAAACCGTAGGGTCGCGTTGATCCTGAGTCTTCCCGTGCTGTCGGCCAAGCGCTTCAAATCGGGATGGCTCCCTAAGAGTAAAGAGCCCTTCAGCCTTATGTGGCCTGTATAAAACGGGGCACCTTCGCTCGTGGGGTCTGTCTGCGGAGCCGGATAGCGCACTTCGTGAGCCACCGCGGTTGTTGACGGTTCGACGCGCAGCTCTAAAGGGGTGTGGCCTTCGACACCCCGCGCAAAGACGCGCAGGCCAGGTTTCAAATTCACGTCAAGATCGAGGGCGACTCTCTGGCCCGCGGTGACAATGGTTCTGCCCATTGCGGCCGAGAGGCTTAGATGTGTGGTCTCTGCAACGGCGTTTACCCCCGCTCCATGATCCTCGAAGTTCCGTCTCAGGATATCTGCTGGCGTGTACCGATGACGGCGGTCGTCTTCATAATATTTGCCCACAATAGTTCCTTGCGCATCGAGCATGAACGAACAAGGATATGGAATTCCAAACAGGGTGCTATCGGCGGGGATGGAATCATCCAGGAGATTCAGCTTCTTGATGAGTTCCGATCGCGAATCGGAAAGTAGTGGATAGCCGATCCCGCGGCTTACAACAAAGGGCCGGAGTTGCTCGGGTGAGTCGGGACTGATGGCGGCTACTTTCATTCCGAGCTTGTCGAATTCAGCGCTGTTCCGCTCAAGCTCGACAAGAAATGCTTTGCAAAAAGGACACCAGACGACGGACCGGTAAAATACGATCAATGCGCCGGCCGGCCCAAGCAGATTGGACAGGCTGTGCGCCTTCCCGTCCTGATCACGCAATTCAACATTCGGCATCCGAGCGCCCTCGGGCGGCCCGTATTCGCGTGCGCCGGCACTCACCGAAATCAGCACGGCAAGTGGGAATAGTTTAGAGATTCTGGAAGCCTGATCCAGCATTCTTGATACTCACGTTTTCAGACGACCGCGAAACGATGTACACCATAGCCACAACGAATATGGCCGCGGCCGTATCGAGCCCCCAATCGGCAAGCGAGGCATGCCGCCCGGGGACGAATATCTGATGCAACTCGTCGGTCGCCGCATAGACAGCCGAAATCAGTAACGAAGTCCGCGCCGCGCCCGGCTCCCAGCGAAGCCGGTTTTGCTCGGAAATGGAACGATACAGCAGCACGCTGAGAACTGCGTACTCCAGCACATGCGCGAGCTTCCTCAAGCCGGCGTGGATCAGATCCAGGATTGGAACTGGAATGTCCAGGCCAATGCGAGCAAGCATATGAACCAGCGAAGACCGGGATTCAGCTCCCCCAAATCCCGCTGTTGAAAACCAAAAGATCTGCACCGCCCACAGAACCGTCAGCACCCATGAGATAGCCATGTTCCTTCTCAGAAGAATTCACCGCAAACATGTGGCCCGCTCGCCGGCAGCGTTGCGATCCCCGTGATTATGATAAATACCTTGCGCCGTGGCAATCAGTTCAAACGGATGACGTACGCTTCGGCAGCGCACACGGCAGCCAGCAGTGCGAATCCACATAGCCACTCGGCAGCTCGCCAGCAGATCCGGTTCCGTCTTTCGGATGCGGTGAGAAGAAGAGGAACACCGACGACCACGGGAACTGCAAACTTCTTCACGCAATCCGCTTCCGTATGCAAAGAGGAGTCCTTCATTTCGACGGCGAACGCCAGAGCCAGTCCCATTAAGATTCCTGCTGCAAGCCCGCCAAGGCTGATCTTTGTGCGCTTGGGACTCGACGGAATAGTCGGGAAGCTGGGTGGGTCCACAAGGCGGAACTGCTGGCCTTCTTGTCTCTTTTCCAAAGTTGTCGCCAATTGGGACTGCAATTTCTTGCTCAGCAAATCCGAATAGTTCTGCTTAAGCAGCTCATAATCGCGGAGAAGACCGCTCAATTGCTGTTCGCGGACCGGGGTCATGTTGATGCGAGCATGATATTTGTCCACTTCCGCCTTCAGTCGTTCCTCTGTTTTCGACAGTTCCTGCATTTCCAGCGTATTCCCCTGCAGTTGACTATTCAGCTGTGCGATCGTGTTCTCGTTCTCAATCGTCTCGCCCGTGTCCGCTGCAGACTCCGGTGTATTGGCCACAGGGAATGTCCGAAGTCTCTCGACCTCAGCACTCCTCCTGCTAATGTCGTGATCCTTCAAGAGCACATCAGGATGCTTCGGGGAATACCGGTCCAGCAGCTCCGCCCGCTCTGCCTGAAGCCGTTTGAGGTCGCGTTCGGCTTGCTCAAGAGGAGTCATCGGACCCGAATACTGCGCAGTTATCACGGGCCGGCGAGGTGGCCGCCGCTGTTGTGTGAGAAGCGACTCGATGTATAGTCGCTGTTGCTGCGCGCGGCTCAGTGCTGCAAGCGTGTTTTGCAACTGCGTCTGCAGCCCAGCCAGAATTCCAAGATTGCCGATCTGCTGTTCCGGCAGCTCTCCAAGAAACTGCATTTTGAAGTCACGCAGCGCACTTTCCTTCTCTGTCAGCAGAGCCTTCGCAGAATCCAATTGCTCCTGCAGGAACTTTGTCGTAAGTGTCGCTTGATCCTCCCGGGATTTCAGGTTTTCCCGAATGAACAGTGTAGTAAGACGGCTGGTTACCTCCTGTGCGGTCCGAGGGTCGTCCCCCACAAAAGAGATGCGGAACGCGTTGATTTCCCGCCTTTCAGGATTACTTTCCAAAGGGGCGATACTTACGTCCTTGCGAATCACATTGACAAGCGCCTCCGGTGCGAGCCGCTTTCTCCATTGCGGGTAGAGTCCCAGGTCCTCGATGATCGCGAGTAGTTGGGTGCGGGATAAGACTTGTTCTTTCATCCCCTGCAGTGCCTTGCTGATGTCAGTGGTGCTTGTCGGAATCACATATCGTTCGGGAACTTGTTGTTGCACAACCAGGATCGTTGCCTCGGAAGTGTAGCGATTGGGTGTTACGTACAAGACGATTGACGTCACGAGTGCGGTCACACAGAAGCCGAGCAGGATATACCACCGGCGGCGTGCCACTATCCCGAGAACCCGGGTTACGGTCTCGCTCACGTTGACGTCAGCCTCGGCCGGATCGGAAGACGATAGCGCGCGAGATGGTGAGTCTGAGCTTTCCGCGTTCATCCTTACATACCCCTTATAGTTTGCTTCTTACTTGGCTACCCGTTCGTCCGCCTGGCTTCGTTAGCCGAGGTGCCTGTAGAGCAGTTCTCCGGCCTTTGCAAGAAGTAAGTCTGGCATTCGCGAGATCGTTCGCTTCGCCACATCCGAAGTCCACATTCTCTGAAACGCGCTGGGCTCAATAGCGGCGTAGCGCCAATACCGCAACATACTTCGGGTCGTACCCCATCGATCTTTAAAAGCTATCAGCCCAGGTTGGTCGCAATCGGAACGGCCAAGGTCGAAACTGCGCAGGCCAAGCAGTTTGGCGTCGCGAATTGCCGACCAGAAGACGGCCTGAATGCCGCCAAGCTGCCAATATGCCGGATCGGAACAGCCGTATTTGAAAATCAGATTGTCTCCACGCCGAATCGTGATAATGCTGGCGATCGCCATACCGTCTTTCGAGGCAACGCGGATTGTGAGATCTTCTCCGAAACATTCCAAGAGGTTTTCAAACCATGCCAAAGATTGGGGTGCCAGTCGATGCCGTCGCCGGGTGATCATCAGCAACCGGTAGAACTCCTGTAACAGCTCGGGACGCGCGCCAGCGGTACACACAATACGTTCGCGCACGGATCGCCTGATTTTTCGCTGCACACAATTCTTGTGAAAGCTCCTGAACAGGTCTTCTACGCTTGGGCGAAGATCGAGCGTATGCAGCCAGAAGCTCGAACTCTCAAGGAAATGACTGGATGCGCTCAATTTAGCTGTAACCGGTCTGATCTCGGCGTACCTTAAATGAAGTGCGTGCACCCAGTGTTCAAGAGTACGAGCGATCCGATCCAGGTCGGAAGGATCTTGCACCAGCGGTTCGCAATGGTCCGAGAATGGCAGCGACACCAGCCGCGGGCCGGTAAGCATACTGTCGACCCTGCACACGACGACGCCGTCTGAAAGTTCCTCCCCCGATCTCGCCGTCGTCAATACGACCGGCCTGTACCCATAGGTAAGCTGCAGAGCTTGCAGCCATTCGGAACTGTGGAAAAGGGAGGCACTCGGATGTTTTTCGATGAACCGCCCCCAACGAGGGTCGTTCAAAGGATCAATCTGTCGGATCCCCTCTCTCGATTCGAGATCAGCGGGAAAGCAAGGTAGATCGGATTTCCGCAATGGCTCCTCGATTCCACATGCGAATGAGGCTAATGTAGATCAGCGCTCCCAAAAGGATCTGAATACCCAGCGCCGCTCGCGATGGCGCGTCTCGATAGAAAGCGGGCAAGATCGCCACGAGCAGGCCCATGAGAACTGCCACTCCTACCGGCCTCAGTGTGACTCCGACATACTCGCGTGCACAGCGTCCGATTAGCGGCTCCACAAGGAACATATATGCGGGGATCGTCAGGCACACTTGCAGGAGCAGCAGGCCCAATGCCACTCCCGTCGCTTGTCCAATCTTGGCTCCGGCGTAAATTGTGGGTAGCGAACAAGACAATACAAGGACGTTCCACCAAAATCCAAGATCCGCACGCCCCTTTGCCAGTTGCAGACTTCCGATCGGATTCCCCATGCTTCTCAACAATGCGACGAAACTCAGGATTTGCACGAGCAAGACACTTCCGTGCCATTTAGCGCCAAATACCGCCGGGATTGCCCACGGTGCTACAGCGGCCAGACCTATCAGCAACGGAGCATTCACAGTCGCTAGAAGACCAAGTACCCGGAGATATCCGCGTTTCAACTCGGACCGGTCACGCTGGATCTTAGAGAACAGCGGAAATGCTACCCGGGTAAGAATCGGATTGATGCGAGAGATAGGCTGCGCGGTCAGGTACAGCGCGAAATTGTAATAGCCGAGCGCCTCTGCACCCGCCAGGCGTCCAATAAGTATTTGGTCGAGCTTTTCAGATAAGCAATTGATGGTGCGCTCTCCCATTTGAAAGAGGCCGAATCCCACGTAACCCTTCGTCTCCTTGAGAGAAAAATGTAACAGCGGGCGGAACCTCCGCAAACCAACATTGATCAAAAGCCCCGACTTCACGATCGCATTAGCCAGAAAGGAAAATACCAATGTCCAGACGCCGAAGTGGCAGACGGCCAGCACTATGGCGACAGTGACACCGCTCAGAGACGCCGCGATTTCCCACCGGGCCAACTGCTTGAAGGAAAGCTCCTTCTGGAGCAGAATCTCGAATTGGCTGCCTGCTGGGACAATGATGAATACCAGCGTCATCGCCTTCAGCAGAGGAACCATCCTCGGCTCGTGGAAGATAACCGGAACCACAGGAACGAATGCCCACAGAAGGACGAAGGTGAGAAAGCCGAAGAATATGTTCAGCCAGTAAAGACTGGAGAGTTCCTCCTTCGTGGAGTCCTGCCTGTGGATGATCGCTGCGCTGATTCCCGCATCCATGTAAATCTGTGCGAACCCGATAATCACCCCGGCCATGCCCATCAGGCCGTAGTCGGTCGGGGAAAGATAGCGGGCAAGAACGAGAGCCCGGGCCGTGTCGCAGAGTACGATGGAAGCGCTGGAGAGGCCCGTCCACCGAATGCCCCGGGCGGCCAAGGATTCCAGCTTCATACGGCAAAACCGCGTGTGGTCAGGAACTGCGGAGCATATCCATAATCCCCTTCGGGGTTCATCTCGCGCGCGGCGGCCTCTATCTTGTCAAACAAAGCGACATTTCCGGAGAAGAACATCTCATACCAGAGCAGAAAACTGATCAGGTTCCAGTCATGTTGAGAGTTGGAGGTTTTTGCAACTTCGACGAACGGATTTGAGCAGTTCTTAAAAATAATCGCGAGAATCTCTCTGTTTTCAGAATAGAATCGCTTGAATGGAAAAGGAAAGCCCATTTTTCTGCGGCGCCACACCACGTCGGCTGGAAGAACGTCCTCTAGCGCCTTGCGGAGTATCCACTTATGCCAGCCATCGCGAAACAGGTATGTGGTCGGAAGCCGGAATGCAAACTCTACAACGCGGTGATCCAGAAATGGCGCCCGGACCTCGAGTGGGATTCCCATATACCCACGGTCCCCGGACCGCAACCAATAGGGCATCAGTGTGTTTGTCATGTCGCTGTGCAGCCTTTGCGACAGCGTTGGACACCGTGGAATTGAATCTACCGCGCTTTTCCCTTTGAAGTAGCTCGGAGCCGTCTCGCCAGGAAACCAAGACTCCGGCGCGAAGCGTTGAAACGACGTCAGAGCGTAGGCGGCCAGCGGATGCAACAGCCCTCGGATATTCGTTCGCCCGTGTGAATATTTCGCGGCGTTAACCAGAAACCTCCAATACCGGCGGTTCATAAGATTCTCGACCTGGGCGGGAATGTAGTACGTGCTGTAACCGGCGAAGTTTTCATCACCGCCGGCGCCATTGAGAGACACCTTTGTCCCCCTGGAGCGCATCTGCGCCCAGATCACCTGGTTCGTCTGCAGATTCGGTGAGTGGTACGGCTCCTCCTCCAGATATGTAAACGCCCGGATCTGACTCCAGAAGTTCGCGGTTGGAGATTCAAGAACGCGGTAATCCGTGTTGAACCGCTTCCCAACCGAGCGCGCGTACGGTTCTTCGTTGTACTCTTTCTCTGGGAATTGTACTGTATATGTCGTGATCTTGTCGCTGCGCGCTGCCGCCGCCAATGCCACCAGCGCCGATGAATCCAGTCCACCGCTGAGTTCGATACTTAATGGCACATCAGCACGCAAACGGATCCGGACCGCATCTTCGAGTAGCTCTCTCAACATGCGGACCGCTTCAGGAATGGAAATGTCCTTCTCGCTCAGGCGCACGTCGGGCACTGACCAGAATGTCCGGGCATTGTTTGGAAATTCCTCATTCACAATTGCCCAGCAGGCGGAAGGTAGTGAGTATATTCCTTCGAAACACGTGCTGAACTCGAGATCCTTCCGGCCGCAAGACAACCAGTGGTAGGCTGCGACCGCATTGACACTGCGTCGGTTACGCACCGCAGGTATACGTAACAGCGCTTTGATTTCAGACGCGAAGTAGATTTGCGATCCGCACCGCGTCCAATAAAGAGGTCGCTTGCCCAGACGATCGCGACTGAGCACCAGATGTCTCTTTTTAAAGTCATACAGTGCAAATGCCCAGAACCCGATCATTTTTGCAAAACAATCCGTCCCCCAGTGACGGTACGCTTTGATCAACACCTCGGTATCCGAACCCGTCGAGAACGTAATCCCATGGGCGATCAATTCTTCGCGGATTTCGAGATAGTTATAAATTTCGCCGTTGAATACAATGCAGCATGCTCCCTCTTCATCAAAGAAGGGCTGATGGCCGCTTGCGGATAAGTCGATGATCGAGAAACGTCTCTGGCTCAGGCCGATGTTGGCGCGCGTGGCCATATCATTTCCCGGGAGCCCCGGGAAGCGCTCGCGAATCTCTCTGGGGCTTGCCGGGCCTGAGTAGTTTCTATAAGACGAGTGCATCCCGTCGATTAGGACGTAGCCTTCATCGTCCGGACCACGATGGGCCAGGACCTCGTTCATATCTACCAGGTGCGCAGGCGAGATGAAACCGCCCTCTACGTCGACGATGCCAGCAATGCCGCACATAGCGAATAATGCCTTTCGGTTCAATTGATCTTGATGAACTTAGCCACTGAGGGGACGCCGTTCGCGTTAACCAGGAACACCATATAGAATCCTGGCGGAGCGACATTTGCATTCGCGGGCGCCTGAACTGAGAGTTGCCCGCCACTGTTCTGAAAGGCCAGGCTCACGAAGTGTTGGTCTTGGTTAAACTGATGCGTCACCGTCGACGGCCGAATCATCGCAATCGACGAAGTGGTTGCCGAGTCAGGCGATTGGATGACGAAGCTGCTTCCGTAGGTGACGCTTGTTGGCGCTGAGGAAATCGCTGGGCGTGTTCCCTTGAAAAGGTAAGGCGGGGAGAAGTACTCCACTTGAGTCTGGTCCGCGGCTGGATAGACGCTTCCGCTGCCTGCAACTAAGACACGAGCGTCAGGCATCAGAACTGCAGTGGAGTGGTACAGTCTGGGCACGCTGCCGAGCGATAGCGTGCTCCAGGTCTTGCTCACAGGCGACCACAACTCGGCCTGATACACCGCATTCGCAATCGTGCTCCCGTCCAGCGTCTGCTCACCTCCCGTCGCAAGAACAGTCCCGTCAGGAAGGACGGTCAGGTTATGGAAGGCCCGCGGCGAAGCCATCGGAGCCGTCTGCTGCCACGACGGCGCCGTTTGGCTCATATCCAGAACGTAGGTTGTGTTGGATGCGGGAACGTTCGGAGCTCCGGCATCCGACGCGGTACCGGATTTCATGATTTTGCCGGGCGCGTACATGGTCGCGCTGCCGCCGTCTACTGCAACAGGATCGATCATGCTCCACTGCAGCGATGCTACGCTTAGCGCTTGCGTCGGCGTGGGTTGCTCACTGGTTCCAGCAAGCAGAACTCGGCCGTCGGGAAGTACAAACGTGAACGGATAATACCAAAAGCTTGTTGTCGCGGCGGTGAGACTGCTCCAACTATTCGTTGATGGAGTATAGATCTCTGGAGTACTTGCCAGACAACGATATCCATAGCAGCTCTGTGCTCCGGAGGTAACCAGCACGCGTCCATCCGGCAGGACTGCGGCCGTTGGGTACCAACGGGCATAGGCCATCTTCGGTACGGATGTCCATTGCTGTGTGGCGGGATCGAAGATGTTTGCATCCGCGACACCGACGATGTTGTTCACCGAATCGTGCCCACCCACCACGAGAACTCTGCCGTCCGGGAGAGTAGCATGTCCCGAACAGAAGAGATCGGTAGCCGTCGGAACCGAAACTGTATTTCCGGTTGCGGGATCGAACACTGTCGCACTCTGTCCGCTGGTCAACTGCCCCCCGTACAGTAGGACCTTTCCCGTTCGCAGTAGGATCAGATTCACTGCGACCACTCCCACGTTCAAGGGTTGTGACCACTGCCCCACAATGGAGGGATCGGAAGTAACCGAAACCGTGGCCGTGATCGTTTGAGAGAAACCTCCGTATGTAGCGGTGATGGATGTAGTGCCGTTTGCCACCGCCTTGACCAATCCTGTTGAGGCGACTGTCGCGACCGAGGGATTACTCGACGTAAAGGTCGCGCCGGCGTTCATCGTTACGTTCTGGGTCACACCGGTTGAATACGTGCCTGCGATCGTGATCTGTTGCGTTGCCCCTACCACCGGCATGCTGAACGACGCTGGCGACACGGAAATACTCGTGAGAGCCGGCGGCGTAATCGGAGAATTCATATCGGTTTGAATTTCAGTAGCACTCAGTGCCCGATTATATATACGCACCTCATCTATCGCTCCGCTGAAGTATTCCCCCCAAATGGAATCGCCGCCGATGCGGAGCGGACCCGCACCGGTCTTCATCTTCCCCGATTTCCCGATGCTGTTCACCAGCACACCGTTCTCATACAGCCGGAGCGTCGTGCCGTCGAAAGTAGTTGCAAGGTGCGTCCAGGTATACATTGGGACCTGACCATCTTCGGAGGCGTCATTCACCGCAATGTCGGTTCCAGCGATGTTGACCGTGCCAACAGGTTGATCCTGGTCGGTGTTGACATACAGAGCGTAAGTCAAGTCCGAAGTTTGCTCTTTGATCACGGCCGCTTGCCAGCCGACAGGGGCGGTAGGCCGGACCCACGCTTCCAGCGTCACTGCCGTCGACATTTCAAGTGAAGTCGAATCGTTTACGGTCACCCAGCTGTTGCCTCCGTTGAAAGAGAGCGCCGTGCCGAACCGCCCGGAGGTCGTCCAGGTCGCCCCGGAAATCGTACCTGTGTTTCCGTTTCCGGAGGCGTCAGCCACAGTCGTTCCGCTACCCTCATTGAACGCATATGCAGCCACCAGACCAGTCACGGTGGTAGTGACTGTCGCAGTGGAACTTGCGGAGAACCCGCTATACGAGGCAGTGATGGTCGCAGATCCCGTTGCTACCGCGGTGACGGTCCCCGCAGTACTTACCGTCGCTACGGAAGTGTTGCTCGAGGTGTAAGTGGAGCTGCTCGTCACATCTTGTGTCGAGTTATCCGAGTACTTGGCAGTTACCGACAGTTGCTGCTTCGCACCAATTGAGGTAAGCGTAAAACTGGTCGGCGCAATTGTTATGCCGGTCACGGTGGCTGCTGGAATGTTCACAGTTGCTGTAGCGCTGCTCGAGGCGCCCTTATATGTTGCTGTGATCGTAGCCGTCCCGTTCCCGGCAGCTGTCACCAACCCGGCTGTGCTCACCGTCGCGACAGCTGTGTTGCTGGAGGCATACGAGGACGTGCTGGTCACGTTCTGGGTAGTGCCATCTGAATAACTCGCAGTGACGGAGAGTTGCTGCGTGGCCCCTCGCGTAATCAGAGTGAACGAGGCTGGTGCGACCGTAATTCCTGTTAGAGCGGGAGGAACCGTAGCCGTCGCCGTTCCGGAGAGACCTCCATACGAAGCCGTAATCGTGGCCGTACCGGTAGCAACGCCGGTGACTAAGCCCGTACCGCTCACCGTCGCGACCGATGTCTTGTTGGAACTGTAAGTAGCGCTGCTGGTAACGTTCTGCGTGGAGCCATTCGAATAATTCGCCGTCACTGTCAGTTGTTGTGTCGCCCCGGGAGAAGCCAACGTGAAGCTGGCGGGTGCCACAGTCACACTACTCAGCACGGGCGGAGGAATATTCACCGTCGCCGTCGAAGGAACCGAAAAGCTCCCGTGAGTCGCGGTAATTGTCGCACTACCGTTGGCCACAGCCGTGACCAGCCCCGTCGAATTCACGGTCGCCACCCCAGTGTTGCTGGATACGTAAGTTGTCGCCGGGTCGCTGGTCTGGTTTTGAGTTGTGCCGTCGGAAAAAGTACCAGTTACTGTCAACTGCTGCGTCGCGCCCGCGCTCGCGAGTGTGAATGATGTCGGCGCCACCGTCAGCCCGGTTTGTGTCGCGGTGCTGATCGGCGTTGTCATATCCGTTTGAATCTCGGCCGCACTCAGCGCACGGTTATAGACTCGGACCTCGTCGATTGTTCCTTTAAAGTACTCACCCCATACTGAGTCGCCGCCGATCCGTAAAGGGCTTGAGGAGACGGGCATCTGTCCGCTCCACGACTGGCTGTTTACTAGGGATCCATTCACGTAAAGCTTGACACTCGAGCCATCGTACGTGGCCGCGATATGGCTCCAGGTATTCAGCGGCAAAGCCGAAGGACCATAGAGGTTCACATCGACGGTGGTATGCAGCGCGGCGGCAGGATCATTGCCGCTGGTATTGGCGTAAACGGCGTAAGACATCCCACCTGGGGCTTCCTTTATGACAGCAACCTGCCAACTACTTTGTGACGGCGGATTCACCCATGCTTCCAGAGTAAAAGCTGTGGCGAGGTTGAGCGATGTAGAGTCGTTCACCGTCACCCAACTGTTCGTACCGTTGAAGACAAGGGCGGCACCAAACCGGCCGGACGTCGTCCAAGTCGCACCGGTAATCGTACCGGCATTCCCGTTTCCGGATGCGTCAGCAGTCGTGCTGCCGCTGCCTTCATTGAATGCATAGGCAGCTACCAACCCCGTCGACGCCGCATTCATGACATCGGGTTGAGATGTCATAATCACCACGCTGGCAAGGCACACACTAAAAGGAAATGAGGGGATGCTCATCATAGGGCTCCGCTAATGCTATTCAGTTCTGATCTCAAAATCCCGTGCGCCTATCTGGTTGTGAAGACAACATCAACCCAGTAGTTGCTGGAAGAGTACGTCTGGGTCGGGAATGCACTCGCCGCGCCGTAGAGGTAGACGCCATTCGGGCCGCTCACTCCGTTTTGCAAGGCGTGCAGCGGAGCATTGTCCACACCCGCCGAGGCGAAATAGCTCAGATCGAGCGAGTAACCACCGGTGTTCGTGTGATACGACGCAATGTACACGGTATTGGCCGTAACCGCCACGGGCGCGGAGAAGTTTACTTGCTGCCATCCCGTCGCTGTTTCGTTCGTGAACGTGGCGGTAGCCAGCAGGGTGCCCGTCGTGGTCCACAAGTTTCCGATGTGCGTGCCAGTGTTCGCGGAGCCCTTGTAGAAACGTACCCCCGTGATATAGCCGTTCACATCGGAGCGGAACTTCACTCCTAACTCGACCGCGGAGGCGTCGTTCTGGGAAGCTACGGACGGAGTTGCCGTGCTGCTCCAGATCGTATTCGGAGCAGTGCTGCTGGTGGTGAACGTTGCATCCGGAGAGTTGCTCAAGTTGCCGCATGCGTCAGTGCTGTCCACACGGAAGTGATACACCGTCCCGGGGGTCAACCCGCTCACCAGCACCGTATGGCTGGTCACCAGTGTCGAATTCAGCGTCGTGGAACTCCCGTACGTCGATGTCGTGCCGTAGTCCACCTGACTCGTTGCTGGTTTGTCCGTCGTCCATGTGATGTACGTGCTCGTGTTGCCCACGCCGACTGCCTGAACCGCGCTGATCACCGGCGGTGTCCCGCTCGACGCACCGGTCGTGAAGGTGAAGTCCCCCGAGACCGCCAGGTTGGCCGGACTGCTCTTGCTCTTTACCCGGTAGTGGTAGATGGTGTTCGCCGCAAGCCCGCTCAGCGTTTGCGAATGGCTCGTCACCAGCGTCGGATCCAGTGTTGTGGAACTGCCGTATGCGGTCGTTAATCCGTACTCCACCTGGCTATCGGATGCTTTGTCCGTAGTCCACGTGATCGTGGCCCCGCCGCACGTCAACCCGCTCGCCTGCACCGCGCTGATCACCGGCGGCACCGTGTCGTACGTTGCCGTGAAGACAACATCAACCCAGTAGTTGCTGGAAGAGTACGTCTGGGTCGGGAATG